>NZ_JAGGRI010000036.1 GCF_018612875.1 Lysobacter sp. ISL-50
CCGCGGCTGGATCGGCGGCGCCGCCCTGGCCGCGTCGGTCGCGGTCGCGGCCTTGTTCGTGGCGCGGCCGTTCTCCGACGAGGCCGCCGGCGGCGCGAGCGATCCGGCGCAGGTGGCGGCGCAGTCCGCGCCCGTCGCGCAGACGCCGCGGCCCGTTCCCGCGCCGGCTCCGGCTCAGACGCTGGCCGCCGCGCCGGTGCAAGGCGAGCCTTCGCTGACCTCGGCCGATGCCTCGGGCATCGCCGCCGGCGCGATCGCGGTCGCGGAAATCCCGCGCCGTCTCAACGAGCGCCGTTCGCGCGGCCAGAGCCAGCGCGCCGCGGTGCGCGCCTCCGAGCGCCAGAGCCTGCAACCGCCGCTGCAGATTGCGGCCGCCGCCGGCGCCGCGACGCCGGTCGTGGTGGCCGATGCCGCGGCGCACGCCAATCCGTTCCGTCCGCAGCAAAGCGAAGTGCCGCCGGCCTCGCGCCCGTGGCCGCGCGCGGCGCTGCCCAACTACCAGTCCGCCGGCAGCGGCTACGCCGCCAGCTACGGCAACGGCGGCCTGAGTTCGCCTTCGTTCTACCCGTTCGAGCCGGCCGCGTCGGCCGAAGACGCGCGAACCCGGCCATCGGTCCAGGAACGGCCGCAGCCGCAGCCCTAAGCTGCCTGTGCCGCGCCGGCCTTAGTCGCTTGCGCAACGCCCGCGCCGTCCACGACGGCCGGGCGCTTCCGAAACAATCAACGTCAAACCCCGCTCGATGCGCGCCGCGCCCGCGCAATGGATCCGTGTTGCCTTCTGCTTGTCCCTTTCCCCGGAAAAACTACGTCGTAATCGAGGTCGCAGCCCAATGAATCGCCTGACGATGAACCGCCTTCCCACGAGTCTTTCCGCCGACCGCCGCCTGCGCAGTCGTCCGCTGCATTCGCTGATGCTGGTCGGCGCGATCGTCGCCGCCCTGCCGGTCGCGTGCACCGCGCAGCCGCCGGCCACGCCGATCGCTCCGCCGCCCGCGGCCACCCCGGCGGCGCCGCTGGTCGCCGGTCTTCCGGACTTCACCCACTTGGTGCAGCGGGTCGGGCCGGCGGTGGTCAACATCAGCGCCGAGGTCACGCCCAAGCGCGAGCGCACCGCGCGCGGCCAGCCGCAGATGCCCGACGAGGACCAGATTCCGGAATTCTTCCGCCGCTTCTTCGGCCCGGACGGCATTCCCGGCGGACCCGGCGGCGGCGGGCAGAATCCGCGCCAGCCGCGCGGCGGCGCGCGTTCGATCGGCAGCGGCTTCCTGATTTCGCAGGACGGTTACGTGCTGACCAATCACCACGTCGTCGATGGCGCCGACACGGTCACGGTCAAGCTCACCGACCGCCGCGAGTTCAAGGCCAAGGTAATCGGCAGCGATGAGCAGTCCGACGTCGCCCTGCTCAAGATCGACGCCAAGGACCTGCCGTTCCTGCGCACCGCCAACGCCAGCCTGACCAAGGCCGGGCAGTGGGTGGTCGCGATCGGATCGCCGTTCGGCCTGGATCACTCGGTCACCGCCGGCATCGTCAGCGCGGTCGGCCGCAGCAATCCGTATGCGCCCGATCAGCGCTACGTGCCCTTCATCCAGACCGACGTGGCGATCAACCAGGGCAACTCCGGCGGCCCGCTGCTCAATACCAGCGGCGAGGTGGTCGGCATCAACTCGCAGATCTTCTCCAACTCCGGCGGCTACATGGGCGTGAGCTTCGCCATTCCGATCGACGTGGCGATGAACTCGGCCGAGCAGTTGCGGGCCAAGGGCAAGGTCAGTCGCGGCCAGCTCGGCGTGGTGGTCGAACCGCTGACCGCCGAGAAGGTGGCCGGCTTCAAGCTGCCCGACAGCGCCGGCGCGCTGATCAACCAGGTCCTGCCAGGCGGCCCGGCGGACAAGGCCGGGCTGGTGCCGGGCGATGTCATCCGCTCGGTCAACGGTACGAAGATCTACGAATCCAGCGATCTGCCGCCGCTGATCGGCAACATCGCGCCCGGGTCCAAGGCCAGGCTGACGGTGCTGCGCGACGGCAAGAACGTCGAGCTGACCGTGGCCGTCAACGAACTCGACGGCGCCTCCGCCGCCGGGCTGACCGGGGGCGACGCTCCGAACCGTCCCGGCGACTCCGCCGCGCCCGAGTCCAAGAGCAACGCGCTGGGCATCGTCGCGCAGGACGTCGATCCCGCCGCGCGCCAGCGCCTGAGCCTGAAGCCGGGCGAGGGCGTGGTGGTGCGCGATCCGGGCGACTCGGCCGGCGAGGCCGGGGTGCGCCAGGGCGACGTGATCCTGTCGGTCGGCCGCACCCCGGTCGGCAGCGCCGCGGCGTTGAACCGGGCCCTGGCCGGGACCAAGTCCGGGCAGACGGTGATGCTGCTGGTCCGGCGCGGCACCCAGACCCAGTTCATCGCAGTCCAGGCCGGCGGCGCGGAGAAGTGAGTCCGGCCCGTTCGCCGCGATCGCCGGGGTCCGCCAGGACCCGCGGGCTCGCGGCGGCGGGTGCGGCCGTGGCATCGGGCGCCCGCCGGGCTTCGGCGGGCGCCTTCGCATCCGCCGCCTTCTGCCGAGCCTGGCCGGTGTCGCGGTGTGTGAGCCCGGCCAGGCGGATTTCCGGCCGGCGCCGCCTCGCCGGCGCGAAGAACCGCCGGTGGCGGCGGGGGCTGTGCGATAATCTCCCGTTAATTTTCCTGTCCGTTCACTCTTTGGAGTCGGCGAGTCTTACGTCGCCCTGCATGCAACTGATCAGAAACTTCTCCATCATCGCCCACGTCGATCACGGCAAATCGACGCTCGCCGATCGCATCATCCAGCTGTGCGGAGGTCTCGAAGCGCGCGAGATGGAAGCGCAGGTGCTCGACTCGAACCCGATCGAGCGCGAACGCGGCATCACCATCAAGGCCCAGTCCGTCTCGCTGCCGTACAAGGCGAAGGACGGCAAGACCTATCAACTCAATTTCATCGACACCCCCGGCCACGTCGACTTCAGCTACGAGGTCAGCCGCTCGCTGGCCGCCTGCGAAGGCGCGCTGCTGGTGGTGGACGCGGCCCAGGGCGTGGAAGCGCAGTCGGTCGCCAATTGCTACACCGCGGTCGAGCAGGGCCTGGAAGTGGTGCCGGTGCTCAACAAGATCGACCTGCCCACCGCCGACATTGAGCGCGCCAAGGCCGAGATCGAAGCGGTCATCGGCATCGACGCCGAGGACGCGGTCGCGATCAGCGCCAAGACCGGCCTCAACGTCGATCTGGTGCTCGAGGCCATCGTCCAGCGCATTCCGCCGCCCAAGCCGCGCGACACCGACAAGCTGCAGGCGCTGATCATCGACTCGTGGTTCGACAACTACCTGGGCGTGGTCTCGCTGGTGCGGGTCATGCAGGGCGAAATCACCCCGGGCACGAAGATACTGGTCATGTCCACCGGCCGCACCCACCTGGTGGACAAGGTCGGTGTGTTCACGCCCAAGCGCAAGGAGCTGACCAAACTCGGCGCGGGCGAGGTGGGCTGGATCAACGCCTCGATCAAGGACGTGCACGGTGCGCCGGTCGGCGACACTCTGACCCTGGCCAGCGATCCGGCCGCAAAGCCGCTGCCGGGCTTCCAGGAAATGCAGCCGCGCGTGTTCGCGGGTCTGTTCCCGGTCGATGCCGAGGACTATCCGGCGCTGCGCGAGGCCCTGGAAAAACTGCGCCTCAACGACGCCGCGCTGCGCTTCGAGCCGGAAAGCTCCGAGGCCATGGGCTTCGGCTTCCGCTGCGGCTTTCTGGGCATGCTGCACATGGAGATCGTGCAGGAGCGCCTGGAGCGCGAGTACGACCTCAACCTGATTTCCACCGCGCCGACGGTGATCTACGAAGTGCTCAAGACCGACGGCACGATCATCCCCATGGACAACCCGGCCAAGCTGCCGCCGGTGAACATGGTGCAGGAAATCCGCGAGCCGGTGATCCGCGCCAACATCCTCACGCCGCCCGACTACATCGGCAGCGTGATCAAGTTGTGCGAGGAAAAACGCGGCGTGCAGATCGGCATCACCTACATGGCCAGCCAGGTGCAGATCAGCTATGAGCTGCCGATGGCCGAGGTAGTGCTGGACTTCTTCGACAAGCTCAAGTCGGTGTCGCGCGGCTACGCCTCGCTGGACTATCACTTCCTGCGTTTCCAGGAAGGTCCGTTCGTGCGCGTGGACACGCTGATCAACGGCGACAAGGTCGATGCGCTGTCGATCATCGTCCACCGCAGCCACGCCGACCGGCGCGGCCGCGACCTGTGCGAGAAGATGAAAGACCTGATTCCGCGGCAGATGTTCGACGTCGCCATCCAGGCCGCGGTCGGCTCGCAGATCATCGCCCGCAGCACGGTCAAGGCGATGCGCAAGAACGTTTTGGCCAAATGTTATGGTGGCGACATCAGCCGCAAGAAGAAGCTCCTCGAGAAGCAGAAAGAGGGCAAGAAGCGGATGAAGCAGGTCGGCCGGGTCGAGATTCCGCAGGAAGCCTTCCTCGCGGTGCTGTCCACCGACAACAAG
Organism: Lysobacter sp. ISL-50; assembly: GCF_018612875.1. Lineage (GTDB taxonomy): Bacteria > Pseudomonadota > Gammaproteobacteria > Xanthomonadales > Xanthomonadaceae > Lysobacter. Next base: position 4,517 of record NZ_JAGGRI010000036.1, read on the forward strand.
TAAAGCGGACGGGAATAGGGAAAGGGGAATCGGGAATCGTCGACAAGTCGGCCGGCCTCCGGTTTTTCTGAAGTTTTCGTCTCCATCAACTAGCGCGGGAGGCGGGTAAGACAGGTTCGAGGATGGGGGGCGACGGCTTTGGCCGACTCCCCATTCCCGATTCCCGATTCCCGGCCATTCCCGCCCAAAGGATTAAGCATGCGTTGGTTCGAAATCGCTCTGGTGTCGCTGACTTTGTTCACCGGCCTGGTCTGGTTGCTCGACAAGGCGGTGCTGGCCAAGCGCCGCGCCGCGCGCGAAGGCCTGCTCGACGACGGCAAGGAGCCGGTCGTGGTCGACTACTCCAAGGCCTTTTTTCCGGTGCTGTTCGTGGTGCTGATCCTGCGCAGCTTCATCGCCGAACCGTTCCGCATTCCGTCGAACTCGATGATGCCGACCCTGCTGACCGGCGACTTTATCCTGGTCAACAAGTTCACCTATGGCCTGCGCCTGCCGATCACCAACCAGAAGATTCTCGCGATGGGCGAGCCCGAGCGCGGCGACGTGGTCGTGTTCCGTCCACCGCACCATCCCGAGCAGGACTGGATCAAGCGCATCATCGGCCTGCCGGGCGACAAGGTCAGCTACCGCGACGGCCGCCTGACGGTCAACGGCGAGCCGATCATTTATGCGCCGATCGGCACTTACCAGGGCCGCGGCAACGGTACGGAAATGACCGGTGCGCAAGAATTGCGCGAACAGATCGGCAAACACGTGCACCGGATCCTGCTGCGCACCGAATCGCCGCTGCTCGACCAGGGCGAGGGCGACTGGGTCGTCCCGCAAGGCGAGTATTTTGTGATGGGCGACAATCGCGACAACAGCGAGGACAGCCGATACTGGGGCTACCTGCCGGAGCAGAATCTGCGCGGCCGGGCTTTCCTGATCTGGATGAATTTCGACGGGGGCGTGGATTTTTCCCGGATCGGTAATAGCATTCCGTAACCGCGCCCGCCGTCGCGCGGGCGCCAGGAGCGGGGCCGCCCTGGATCGGCGAACGTGATCGGCAATGGATCAAATGGGGATTGAAGGTATGAAGCGTAATCAGAGCGGCATCACCCTGATCGGGTTCATCATCGTGCTGGGTCTGGCCGGCGTGTTCGTCTATGTCGGCATGAAGCTGGTGCCGATGTACACCGAGTTCTATTCGGTCAAGCGTTCGCTGGCCGACCTGGCCAAGGAGCCGGGCGCGGGCCACATGGACAGCGCCAAGGCGCGCGACCTGTTCTTCCGCCGCATGGACATGAGCTATGTCGACAGCGTGAAGCCGGAGAACTTCAAGATCGTGCGTAGCGACGGCGGCATGCAGATCACCGTCAACTATGAAGTGCGCCGTCCGCTGATCGCCAACCTCGACGTGGTCGGACGGTTCAACGCGGTCCAGCAACTGACTTCGAAAGAAGGTGATTGATCGCCTCGGCCACGGCTTCGCCAACCCGGCATTGCTGCAGCAGGCGTTGACCCACCGCAGCGCCGGGGCGCCGCATAACGAACGCCTGGAGTTTCTGGGCGATGCGCTGGTGAATCTGTTCATGGCCGAGGCGCTGTACCAGCGTTGGCCGCAGGCCGATGAGGGCGCGCTGACCCGCGCCCGCGCCGAACTGGTGCGCGAGTCGGCGTTGGCGCCGATCGCGCGCGCGCTGGAACTCGGCGCCCGGCTTACGCTCGGCCCCGGCGAAATGAAGTCCGGCGGCCACCGCCGCGATTCGATCCTGGCCGACGCCCTGGAAGCCGTGGTCGCGGCGATCTACCTCGATGCCGGCTTCGAGACCTGCCGCGAGCGGGTACTGCCCTGGTTCGTGGAGGCGATGGACGCCTTGCCGCCGGCGCACAAGGTCGGCAAGGACGCCAAGACGCGTCTGCAGGAATGGCTGCAGGGACGGCAGAAACCGCTGCCGGTCTACGCCCTGTTGTCGGAAAGCGGCGAAGACCACGCCAAGAGCTTCCGCGTCAGCTGCACCCTGAGCCAGCCGCCGCTCACCTCCGAAGGCGAGGCCGGTTCGCGCCGCGCCGCCGAACAACTGGCGGCGGAAGAAGCCTTGCGCCTGCTCAAGGCCGACGACTGAGCGGCGCGGGCTTGCCCGGGATCGGCGCCGCCGACGGATTGGTCGAGTCAGGCGGCTGAGGCCGGCGAACGCCGCGCGCCGCGCATTACGTCCCATCCCGACCGTCCAGCCTCATCCAACGGCCCCCGCCGCCAGCCCTCGCGGCCGCCGGCCGGTGCCGATTTCCTCCTTTCCCGCCGCCATTCGTGAACGCGCCCGGTGCCCGCGTTTGCCCTGGCCGCGCCGCACGCGGACAATTCGCCAATGAACCCCACTCCTTATCGCGCCGGCCACGTCGCCGTCATCGGCCGTCCCAACGTCGGCAAATCCACCCTGGTCAACGCGCTGGTCGGGGCCAAGATCAGCATCGTCTCGCCGCGTCCGCAGACCACCCGCCATCGCTTGCTCGGCATCGCCACCTTTCCCGAGGGCCAGCTGCTGCTGGTGGACACGCCCGGCATCCACCGCGAACAGAAGCGCGCGATGAACCGGATGATGAATCGCGCCGCGCGCGGTTCGCTGGAAGGCGTCGATGCGGCCTTGCTGGTCGTGCGCGCGGGCAAGTGGGAGGACGAAGACAGTCTGGCGTTCGACGCGCTGCGCGGCGCCGGCCTGCCGGTGGTGCTGGTGGTCAATCAGGTCGATCGCATCGCGGACAAGACCGCGCTGTTGCCGTATCTGGCCCAGGTCAGCGAGGGCCGCGAATTCGCCGGCGTGCATCCGATCTCCGCGCTCAAGCGCAGCGGCCTGGAAGCGCTGGTCAAGACCGTGATGGCGCTGCTGCCCGAGCAGGAAGCGCTGTACGGCGAAGACGAGATCACCGACAAGAGCCAGCGCTTCCTCGCCGGCGAGATGGTGCGCGAGCAGGTCATGCGCCAGCTCGGCGAAGAACTGCCGTATGCGACCACGGTCGAGATCGAACGTTTCGAAGTCGACGGCGCGCTGCTGCGCATCGGCGCGGTGATCTGGGTCGAGCGCGACGGCCAGAAGGCGATCGTGATCGGCAAGGGCGGCACGCGCCTGCGCGAGATCGGCGCCAAGGCCCGCGTGCAGATGGAGCATCTGTTCGGCGCGAAAGTGTTCCTGGAAACCTGGGTGCGCGTGCGCGAGGGCTGGTCGGACGACGAAGCGGCGTTGCGGCAGTTGGGGTACGAATAAGGCTTGGGGGCGGGAATTGGGAATCGGGAATCGGGAATCGGAACAGCCGCGGTTCGTTGCTGATGCGCGGCATCGCCGAAACACTTCCTTGAACGGTTTTTCATCAAGCCAGCGAACCCGCTTTTAACCGATTCCCGATTCCCGATTCCCGATTCCCGGCCACCAATGCGCCTGTCCGCCGAACCCGCCTACGTCCTGCACACGCGCCCCTGGCGCGAGACCAGCCTGCTGGTCGAGGCGCTGAGCGAACAGCACGGCCGCATCGGCCTGATCGCGCGCGGCGTGCAAGGGCCCAAGCGGCAGGTGTTGCGCGCGGCGTTGCAACCGTTTCAGTTCATTCGTGTGGACGCGTTGCTGCGCGGCGAACTCGCGCGGCTGATCGCGGCCGAGGCCGTGGACGCGGCGCCGCGCCTGCACGGCGAAGCCGCGCTGGCCGGGTTCTACATCAACGAACTGCTGCTGCGGCTGGTGCCGCGCGGCGATCCGTTCCCGGAACTGTTCGATCTCTACGGCCGCACCCGCGCCGAGCTGGACGGCGACAATCTGGCCTGGACCTTGCGCCGCTTCGAGCGCGATCTGCTCGAAGCCCTGGGCTCGGGCTTCGATTGGCGCGTGGACGCCGACGGCGTCGCCATCGATCCGGCCGCGCGTTACCGCCTCGACGCCGAGCAGGGGCCGCGGCGCCTGCTCAGCGATCGCGGACACGGCGAACGCAACGCCGCCGCGACCGGCCGCGCCTTGCTCGCGCTGGCCGACGACATCGTGCCGCAGGCCTCGGATCTGCCCGGCCTGCGCCACGTCATGCGCAGCGTGCTCGTGCACCACCTGGGGCCGCGCGGACTGAAGTCGTGGGAGATGCTGGCGGAACTGTCGCGGGTATCGGTCAAACGCGAACCGGGCCCGATCGCCGAGTGATGCGGCCGAGACTGTAGGAGGGAGCTTCAGCCCCGATGCTTTTCGGTCCGATCGCCATGCACTGACCGAAAAGCATCGGGGCTGAAGCTCCCTCCTACAAATCAGCCTGCCTGCTCGATCGTGTCCTGCGCGGCCAGATCGAACTGATTCAACAGCGCCTGCGAATCGGGCTGCGTCTGCAGCGCCTGCACCGCCTCGCCCAGGCGCGCGGCGCCGACGAAACCGCAACTCGCGCGCAGCTTGTGCAATTCCCCGCGCATCGCTTCGAGGTTGCCCAATTGCGCGGCTGCCAGAATCGAGCGGCGCGCGTTCGGCAGTTCCTGCGTGAACAAGCCGCGCAAGGTGGCGATGTGGGCGCGGTTGCCGTTGAGCGCGCGCGCGGCACCGTCGTCGTCCCAGACCGCGGACTGGCCGGCGGCGGGCGCGGCGGGTTGATCGTGTTCCGGCAAGCCGAGCAGGCGCCGGATCGCGCAGCGGACAGCCGCCGCCGGCAGCGGCTTGACCAGGACTTCGGAGAAGCCCGAAGCGATCAGGCGATCGCGCACTTCGCTCTCGCCGGTGGCGGTATGCGCCAACGCCGGCGTGCGCGGATGGCGGCGGCGCAGGCGTTCGAGCAGATCGATGCCGCTGCCGTCGGGCAGGTGCGCATCGAACAGCCACAGCTGGTAATCCTGGGAGGCGCTCAGGGCCATCGCCGAGGCGAGACTGTCGGCGCCGTCGACGTAGGCGGGTACCGCTTCGACGGCGGCGGTGAGAAAAGCGCGGCTGGTCGGATCGTCCTCGACCAGCAATACGCGTGGGACTTGGGGATTCTTCATTGCCGGTTCGCTTCCGCCCGCTATCCTGCATCCATGCTGCGGACCATGTTACGCCTCCTGATGGGTTTGTCGCTGCCCGCTTTGTGGGCGGCGACGACCGATGCTGAGGCGCGCACGCTGAACGCCAGGATGGCGCGGGTCGCGACCGCTGTTGCAACTTTGGAACAGGTGCAAGTGCGTCTTTCCTGGCCGGCGCAGGCCACCGAGGGGGCATTGGAATTGCGCGCCGCGCGAATCCAGGCGCCGGACCTGGGCTACCGCTTCCGCGACGTGGTCTGGCGTTGCCCGCTCAAGCGCGACGGCCGCGGCGGCTGGCGCTGCGAAGGCGATCTGCGCGGCGGCGCCGGCAAGCCGCTGCGGCTGGCGCTGGACCTGGGCGTGGCCAGCACCGACGCGCGCCTGAGCCAGGGCGGCGGCGCCTTGTCGCTGCATCGCGCGGCGGCCTCGCCGGACCTGACCCGGATCGAACTGGCGCGGGTGCCGCTGGCCTGGGCGCAGGCCCTGGTCGCGCAGGCCTGGCCGCAAGCGCGGCTCAAGGCCGGCACTCTTGACGGCCATCTCGATATCGCCACGCCCGAACATAAACCGCTCAGCATCGCCGGCCCGCTGCGCCTGCTCGGCGGCGCCCTGGACACGCCCGACGGCCTGACCGCGGCGGAGAAACTCGGCGCGCAATTGCAGATCGACGCCTCGCTGGACCGCAGCGATCGCATCGCCATCGGCGGTCGCCTGCTCGGCGGCGAAATGCTGTTCGGCAACGCCTACGTATCGCTGCAGCAACGCCCGGTCGATCTGCGCATCGAAGCGAGCCAGAACCCGGGCGAGGGTTGGCGCCTGCCGCGATTGTCGTGGCGCGACGGCGGCATCCTCGCGGTCGATGGCAGCGCGGCGCTGACGCCCGATGCCTCGCTGGCGGCGCTCGACCTGAACCTCGACAGCGCCGACCTCGCGCCGCTGCGCGATGGCTACCTGTCGGGTTTCCTCGGCCTGGCCGGTCTGGCCAAGCTGGAGCTGTCCGGCGCCCTGCAGGCGCGTGTGCGCATGAGCGGCGGCGAACTGCAGCAGGCCGAGGCGAACCTGCATGAGGTGGCGTTGAAGGACGACCAGGGCCGGTTCCGCTTCGAAGGCCTCGACGGCAGCGTCGCCTACTCGGCCGACGCGCCGCGCGACAGCGAACTGAGTTGGCGCGAAGGCGCCTTGTACGGGCTCGGATTCGGCGCGGTGCGATTGCCGTTTTCCAGCGGCGCCGGCGAATTGCGCCTGCGGCGCGCGGTGGATTTCCCGATGCTCGGCGGCCGCGCCGGCTTCGACGGCCTGCGCCTGCGTCCGCCCTCCGGCGGCAAGGGCCTGGACCTGCGCTTCGGCCTGAATCTGGAGCGGCTCGACGTCGGCCAACTGGCCAAGGCGCTGGACTGGCCGGCGTTCACCGGCGAACTCAGCGGCCGCCTGCCCGAAGCCCATTACGCCGACGACCGGCTCGAACTCAACGGCGGCCTGACCATGCAGTTGTTCGGCGGCACGGTGGCGGTGTCGTCGCTGGCGATGGAGCGTCCGTTCGGGGTCGCGCCGACGCTGAGCTCGGATCTGGCGCTGGAGAACATCGATCTGGAGTCGCTGACCGGCGTGTTCGGTTTCGGCAGCATCACCGGACGGCTGTTCGGCCGGATCGAGCAACTGCGCCTGGTCGATTGGCAGCCCACCGCGTTCGACGCCGAACTGCACACGCGCAAGACCCGCGGCGTGCGCCAGCGCATCAGCCAGCGCGCCGTGCAGGACCTGTCCAGCGTCGGCGATTCGTCCTTCGTCGGCAGCCTGCAGGACAGGCTGATCGGATTCTTCGACGACTTCGGCTATGCCCGCCTCGGTATTTCCTGCCGGCTGGCCGACGAGGTCTGCAACATGGATGGCCTGGGCGCGGCCAAGAACAACGGTTTCACCATCGTCCAGGGCTCGGGCGTGCCGCACCTGGACGTGGTCGGCTACAACCGCCGCGTCGATTGGCCGACCCTGCTCGAACGCCTGGAAGCGGTCAGCAAGGGCGATGTGAAGCCGGTGGTTCAGTAACCGGCCGGCTTGCCTTCGACGTAGCCTTGTCGTTCAACGGCGCCGTGGTTCAATAGGCGCCATTCGTTCAACCCGCGACCGGACCCGCGGGATACCGCGCCGGACGCGCACAACCAGAAGGATTCGCTCATGCGCCGTTGGATGGGAGTACCGGTCGCCGCCGTGATGTTGACGGCTTGCGTGACGATCAACGTCTACTTCCCGGCCGCCGAGGCCAAGGAAGCGGCCAAGGAGTTCGTGGAGAAGGTGATCGGCGATCAACCGCAGATGCAGACGCCCGAGGTTCCGAAGGAAGGCGGCAAGCCCGGTGGCGGAGGCGGCAACGCTTTCCTGAGCTCGCCCAAATTGGAATGGGGCCAACTGGCCAGCCGCATCGACTGGCTGTCGCTGGCCGGCATCGGCAGCGCGCGGGCGCAGTCGCCCGACATCTCGATCAAGACCCCGGCGATCCAGGCGATCCAGTCGCGCATGGCGCAGCGTTTCGATGGCCAATTGCGCGCGCACTTCGATTCCGGCGCGCTCGGCTTCGCCAGCAACGGCACGGTCAGCGTGCGCGACGCCTCCAAGATCCCGCTGTCCGACCGGGTCGGCGTCAACCAGGCGGTGGCCGACCAGGGCCGCGATTCGGCCGCGGTCTACCGCGAGATCGCCGTCGCCAACGGCCACCCGGAATGGGAAGCGCAGATCCGCCAGGTATTCGCGCGGCAGTGGATCGACAGCGCCAAGGGCGGCTGGTGGTATCAGGATGCGGGCGGCGGCTGGAAGCAGAAGTAAGGCCTGTCGGCGGGAATCGGGAATTGGGAATCGGGAATCGGGAATCGGGAATCGTTAAAGCAAAGGCCCGCGAAAGCGGGCTTTTTGTTTGATCTGGCCGTGACGACGGCTTTTGCCCTTCCGATTCCCCATTCCCCATTCCCCATTCCCGATTCCCGGCGCCATGCGACAATGCGCCCCCTTTGATTCCTGCCAGCAGCTGTGGCCCGCATCGATCAAACTCCCTTCGAGGTCGCCATCACCGGCCTCACTCACGACGGCCGCGGCGTCGCCCGGCGCGTGGACCCCAAGGCGCCCAACGAGGCCGGCAAAGCCATCTTCGTCGCCGGCGCGTTGCCGGGCGAGCGGGTCATGGCCAAGCAGACCGCGCGTTCGCGCAGTTTCGACGAGGCGGTGACGCTGGAAGTGCTGCAGGCCTCGGCCGATCGCGTGCAACCGCGTTGCGTGCATTTCGGCACCTGCGGCGGCTGCGCCTTGCAGCACATGGCCGAAGAACAGCAGATCGTCGCCAAGCAGCGCGTGCTGATGGAAAACTTCGAACGCATCGGCCATGTCATGCCCGAGCGCGTGCTGCCGGCGCTGACCGATTCGGCCTGGGGCTATCGCCGCAAAGGCCGGTTCTCGGTGCGCCGGGTCGAGAAGAAGGACAAGACCCTGGTCGGTTTCCGCGAAACCGACCCGCGTTTCGTCGCCGACATCGGCCGCTGCGAAACCGTGATTCCGGCGATCGGCGACAAGATTTCCGCGCTCGCGCAACTCATCGACGGCCTGCAGGCGCGGCGCGAGATTCCGCAGGTGGAGTTCATCGGCGGCGATCCCCAGGACGCCGGCGAGAATTCGCACAGCGGCATCGCGCTGACCTTCCGTCATCTGGCGCCGCTGTCGCAGGACGACCGCGACGCCATCGTCGCCTTCGCCCGCCAGCATGAATTCGCGGTGTTCCTGCAGCCCGGCGGAATCGAGAGCGTGCACCCGCTGTGGCCGGCCGATCCGCAGCTGTCGTTCACGCTGCCGCAGTGGAATCTGGAACTGAAGTTCCGTCCGCTGGACTTCATCCAGGTCAATGCCGGGCTGAACGGCCACATGATCCAGCACGCCCTGGATCTGCTCGCGCCGCAGCCGGAGGATCGTGTGCTGGATCTGTTCGCCGGCCTGGGCAATTTCACCTTGCCGCTGGCGCGCAGCGTGCGCGAAGTGGTCGGCGTGGAAGGCGAGGCCGGGCTGGTCAAGCGTGCGCGCGAGAACGCCGAGCACAACGGCCTGGCCAACGCGAAGTTCTACGCCGCCGATCTGGGCAAGGATCTGAGCGGCGAGCCGTGGATGCGCGAAGGCTTCGACCGCCTGCTGCTGGACCCGCCGCGTTCGGGCGCCGACTTCGTGCTGACGCAATTGCCGCTCAAGCAGTTCAAGCGCATCGTCTACGTCAGCTGCCACCCGGCCTCGCTGGCGCGCGACGCCGGTTATCTGGTGCGCGAAAAGGGCTGGAAGCTGCGCGCGGCCGGGGTGATGGATATGTTCCCGCATACCGCGCACGTGGAATCGATCGCGATGTTCGAACGCTGAGGCAGCGTTCGCGCGGTGACGGGTCGTTGTTTTTTCTTCAGGGAAATTTCCGTGGGCATTGAAATCGAACGCAAATTCCTGGTGATCGGCGAATCCTGGCGCGACGCCGCGCACAAGGTCGTGCCGATGGCGCAGGGGTATCTCAACGATCTGGCGGCGATGGACACCGGCGCGATGAAAGCCTCGGTGCGCGTGCGCATCGCCGGCGATGAGGCCTTCCTCAACCTGAAATCGCGCGAGTTGGGCCATACCCGGCAGGAATTCGATTACCCGATCCCGGTCGAGGACGCGCGCGGCCTGCTCGCGCTCAGCGTCGGCGGCATGGTCGATAAGCGCCGCCACTACGTCCAGTACGAAGGGCATCTGTGGGAAGTCGATGAATTCCTCGGCGACAACGCCGGGCTGGTCGTGGCCGAGATCGAACTGGCCAGCGCCGACGCCGAATTCGCCAAGCCCGAGTGGGCCGGCGCCGAGGTCACCGACTCGGTGCGTTACTACAACCTGGCGCTGGCGACCCGGCCGTATGCGCAGTGGACCCCGGCCGAGCGCGACGGCGCGCCCTGAGGTCTTTTGTAGGAGGGGCTTTGTGGGAGGGAGCTTCAGCCCCGATGCTTTTCGCTCAGGTCATGGATATTCGCCACATCTGAACCAAGAGCATCAGGGCTAAAGCTCCCTCCCACAAAGCCCTTCATCGACGAATCCACGAAGTCTGTTGTAGGAGGGGCTTCAGCCCCGATGCTTTTCGCTCAGATTGCGGCCATTCGCCCCATCTGAACCAAGAGCATCGGGGCTAAAGCTCCCTCCCACAAAGCCCCCAACGGCGAATCCCCGAGGTCTGTTGTAGGAGGGGCTTCAGCCCCGATGCTTTTCGCTCAGGTCGCGGCCATTCGCCATATCTGAGCCAAGAGCATCGGGGCTAAAGCTCCCTCCCACAAAGCCCCTCCTACAAAAGGCCTCGTGGATGCCGGCTCCCGGGCCGCCACCCCGGCAGGATGCCCCGCCGCCGCATCTGCGCGACAATACGCACAGCGCAGACCGCGCTGTTTTCTCCTTCAGGAGTTCCGCATGCTCGTGATCGGCGTCGCCGGTACCGAACTCACCGCGCAGGAGCGCGACTGGCTGCAGCACGATGCCTGCGCCGGCGTGATCCTGTTCAGCCGCAACTTCGCCTCCCGGGCCCAGGTCGCCGAGCTGTCGGCGGCGATCCGCGCCGCCGCGCCGCGGCCGCAGCTGATCTGCGTGGACCAGGAAGGCGGGCGCGTGCAGCGCTTCCGCGAGGGCTACAGCGCGCTGCCGCCGCTGGAGGTGTTCGGCAAGCTCTACGCCTCCGATCCCCAGGCCGCGCTCACGCTCGCGGAAGAACACGCCCAGTTGATGGCCGGCGAAGTCCAGGCCAGCGGCGTGGACCTGAGCTTCGCGCCGGTGGTCGATCTGGGCCGCGGCAATCTCGCCATCGGCAACCGCGCCTTCGACGCCGATCCGCAAATCGTCGCCGAGTTCACCCGCGCCTACGTCCGCGGCATGCACGCGCGCGGCATGGCCGCCACGCTCAAGCATTTCCCCGGCCACGGCTCGGTGCGCGCCGATACCCATTTCGATCAGGCCGCCGATCCGCGCACGCTGGAGGAACTGCGCGCCACCGATCTGATTCCGTTCGTCGCCGGCATCGACGCCCGCGCCGACGCGGTGATGATGGCGCACGTGTCCTATCCGGCGGTGGCGCCGGAACCGGCCGGCTACTCGCGCTACTGGATCGAGGACGTCCTGCGCGCGCAGATGGGTTTCCGCGGCGTGGTGTTCAGCGACGACATCGGCATGGCCGCGGCGTTCTCGGTCGGCGGGATCAAGGCGCGTATCGACGCGCACCTGGACGCCGGCTGCGACGTCGTGCTGGTCTGTCATCCGCAATTGGTAGAAGAGTCTCTGGCCGCGGTCGAAGGCCGCAGCCTCAACACCGCCGCGCTGCTCGGCCTGCTCGGCCGCGGCGCGATGGGCTGGGATGGCCTGATCGCCGACAGCCGCTACAGCGAAACCCGCACCCGTTTGGAAGGACTGGCTTGATGAGCGCTAACGACCTGGCTTCGGCCCTGGAAAATGCCGACCTGATCTTCGATCGCCGCACCCTGGAGCGGGAGATCGCGCGCATGGCGGTAAGGATTCGCAACGATTACGCCGGCAGCCGTCCGGTCTACTTAACGATCATGCACGGCGGCATGCCGTTCGCCTCGCAACTGGCGATGGAACTGGGCGAGCGCGGGCTGGACCTGGAATTCGATTACCTGCACGCCACCCGTTACCGCGGCGCGACCACCGGCGCCGACCTGGTCTGGAAGCACCGTCCGGCGACGCCACTGCGCGGCCGCCGCGTGCTGCTGGCCGACGATATTCTCGATGAAGGCCATACCTTGAACGGCATCCGCGAATGGTGCCGCGAGCAGGGCGCCGCCGAGGTGCGCATCGCCGCGCTCGCGGTGAAGGCGCACGGACGTTGCGTCGAGGGCCTGCACGCCGATTACGTCGGCGTCGAAGTGCCGGATCGCTATGTGTTCGGCTACGGCATGGACTTCCATGAGCAGGGCCGCAACCTGCCGGCGATCTATGCGTTGAAGTGAAGCGGGAATGACAAGCGGGAATGCAGGGAGTCGGGAATGGATGGGGCGTTAGCGTTTTGCCGGCATGCACGACCGTGTTTTCCGCGAATTCCTTCGCTCCCTTCATTTCCCGTATCCCCCTGATCGCTTGCTTCACCTTTCAATCGGATCTTGCGCAATGACATCCCAAATCGACCTCGCCGTGATCGGCGGCACCGGCCTGTACCGCATCGCCGAACTGCAGGACGTGCAGACCCATCAGCCGGCGACGCGTTACGGCGCGCCGTCGGGTCCGGTGCGGGTGGGCCTGCTGGGCGGCCGCCGCGTCGCGTTTCTGGCGCGTCACGGCGAAGGCCATTCCTTGCCGCCGCATCAGATCAACTACCGCGCCAATCTCGCCGCGTTGCAGGCGCTCGGCGCGCAGCGCGTGCTCGCGCTCAATACGGTGGGCGGAATTACCGAACGGTTCGGCCCGCGCGCGCTCGGTTGTCCGGATCAGCTGATCGATTACACCTGGGGCCGCATCTCCACGGTGTGCGAAGAACCCGGCACCGAAGTGCTGCATGTGGATTTCGGCGAGCCGTACACGCGCAGCTTGCGCGCGGCGGTGATCGCGGCGGCGGCGCGCGCCGGCGTGGCGCTGGTCGATGGAGGTTGCTACGGCGCGACTCAGGGCCCGCGCCTGGAAACCCGCGCGGAAATCGCGCGCATGCGCCGCGACGGCTGCGATCTGGTCGGCATGACCGGCATGCCCGAAGCCGGCCTGGCGCGCGAAATGGGCCTGGATTACGCCTGTTTGGCGATCGTCGCGAACTGGGCCGCGGGCGCCGGTCCCGATCCGGATGAAGTCATCACCTTGCAGGATGTGCTCGATAACGTCGCGGTGGCGTCCGCCGGTTTGCCCGCGCTGCTGGGCGCGTTGCTCGATGCCGCATAGGTGACAGCAGTCGCATAAATGCGAATCTGCGTAAGAAACGTGGCCGGAAATTTCTTCAAATCACGTGCTCGATGCCGTCACGCTGAACCGTTGTCATCCAACGGCACAGTTTGCATACTCGCACTGCGTCTCGCGCCACATCCGGCGACGACGCACGTCAACGCATCCAGCATGAGGTCAATAAGGATATGCAGTACGGCACCGTGAAGTGGTTCAACGACGCCAAGGGCTTCGGTTTCATTTCTCCCGAAGATGGCAGCGCGGATGTATTCGTGCACTTCTCCGCGATCAACGCAAAAGGCTTCCGCAGTCTGCAAGAAGGCCAGCGCGTCAGCTATCAGCTGACCCAGGGTCCGAAGGGCGCTCAGGCGTCCGAGGTGGCTCCGGTGGTTTGATTCGCGTTGCCCCTCGGGGCAATGTCTGGCCCGATCGTATCGGACAGTTTCCAAGGCCCTGCTTCGGCGGGGCCTTTCTTTTTTTGTGGGGTCGCGGTTGCGACGCTCATGGCGTGGCGTGGTGGCGTGGCTGCAGGGTTGCACTAGTGAAGATTCGCGCGCTGCCGCGTGAACCTGCGGTTGATGGGTATTTCCAGTTCTCGCCGCGAACCTCCACCCCGTCATTCCCGCGAACGCGGGAATCCAGTGACTTCAAACGTTCGCGCGCGAAAGGCCCTGGATGTTCGGCTCCGCCGAAGTAAAGCGGAGCCCGCGTTCGCGGGAATGACGAAGTGAAGGGGGCGCGCTGAAGCCTTGTTGTCTCGTACTTCGGTCCCACGCCATCGCCCGCGCACCCCCACAACCCCAAACCCGGCAAGCCCGCCCACCACACACCCACCTCATCCATTGCCACTAGAATCCAGCCATCCCAGCACGGAGAGCTGTAGATGGACACGCTGCCCCCGTTCGCCACCCATCGGGTCGAGAACCAGCCGCCGCCGTTCGCGCCGCGCGATCTTTGGAACGACGACGCCGCGCTGCGCGACGCGGTGCGGCGCGAAGGCGGCGACGATTTCGCCGGACAGCTCGCCGCCTACGGCGTCCTGGCCGGCGGCGACATCTACGCGCTCAGCTTCGACGCGCATCGCGACAAGCCGCGCCTGCGCAGCCATGACGCCTACGGCCACCGTATCGACCTGGTCGAATTCCACCCCAACTACCACGCGATCATGCGCGCGGCGATCGAGCACGGCGTCGCTGGCCTGTCCTGGCATGATCCGCGCCCGGGCTCGCACGTCGCCCGCGCCGCGCTGAGCTATCTGCACCATCAGGTCGAGCCCGGCACCAGTTGTCCGCTGACCATGACCCACGCCGCGGTGCCGGTGCTGCGGCACGCGCCCGCGCTGGGCGAGTGGATGCGCAAGGCCGCCGCGCCGCACTACGACGGCCGCGATACCGGCAGCGGCGACAAGGCCGGCGTCACCCTCGGCATGGGCATGACCGAGAAACAGGGCGGCTCGGACGTGCGCGCGAACGAAACCGTGGCCACGCCGATCGGCGGGCCCGGCGGCGACGAGTACGAACTGGTCGGGCATAAATGGTTTTTCTCCGCGCCGATGTCGGACGGCTTCCTGGTGCTGGCGCAGGCCCCGGGCGGCCTGAGCTGTTTCCTGATGCCGCGCTGGCATCCGCACGGCGGCAAGAACGCGCTGCGGCTGATGCGGCTCAAGGACAAGCTGGGCGACTGGTCCAACGCGTCGTCGGAAGTGGAATTCCAGGGCGCCTGGGCGCAGCGCATCGGTGAGGAAGGGCGGGGCGTGGCGACTATCATCGAGATGGTGATGCTGACCCGCCTGGACTGCATGCTCGGTTCGGCCGGCGAGATGCGCATGGCGCTGGCGCAGGCGCTGCATCACGCGCGCCATCGCCGCAGCTTCGGCAAGCCGCTGCTCGATCATGCGCTGATGCGCAACGTGATCACCGATCTGGCGATCGAATCGGAAGCCGCCATCGCCCTGGCGATCCGCGTCGCCGGCGCGATCGACCGCGCCGGGCGCGACCCGCATGAGGCCGCGTTCGCGCGCATGGCCACCGCGATCGGCAAGTTCTGGATCTGCAAACGCGCGCCGGCCTTCGTCAACGAAGCGCAGGAATGCCTGGGCGGCGCCGGTTATGTCGAGGAATCGATCCTGCCGCGGCTGTACCGGCAAGCGCCGCTGAACTCGATCTGGGAAGGCAGCGGCAACATCCAGTGCCTGGACGTGCTGCGCGCGCTCGCGCGCGAGCCCGAGGCCGGCCGCGCGCTGCTGACCGAACTCGAACGCGCGCGCGGCCGTCACGATGCGCTGGATGCGCGCATCGACGAACTCGCGCCGGCGCTGCGCGGACAGGCGCCGCCGCAGGAAGCGCAGATGCGCGGGTGGGTCGAACGCTTGGCGCTGGCGTTGCAGTCGGCGCTGTTGTTCGTTGCCGACAGTCCCAGCGCGGATGCGTTCTGCCGCAGCCGCCTCGGCGGCGCGCATGGACTGGGTTTTGGCACCTTGCCGGCCGATCTGGATTTCGAGGCCATCGTGCAACGCGGGCTGCCGGCATGAAGGCATTGCGTCTGTGTCTGTTCGCCGCCGTCCTGGCGTGCGTGCCGGCGTGGGCACGCACGCCGCCGGCGATGGCGCCGGCGGCCGCGCGCGCCGACCGCATCCTCGTGGACAAGTCCGAGCGGCGCATGCAACTGCTGCGCAACAACACGGTCATCCGCACCTATCCGATCCTGCTCGGCGACGCGCCGAACGGGCCCAAGGGTCAGCAGGGCGACGAACGCACGCCCGAAGGCGATTACCGCATCAGCGGACGCAATCCCAACAGCCGCTTTCATCTGTCGCTGCGGGTGTCGTACCCGGACGCAGCCGATCGCAAGCGCGCGCGCCTGCGCGGCGTCGATCCGGGCGGCGACATCATGATTCACGGCGGCACCCCGCCGGGCTATCGGCGCGACTGGACCGATGGTTGCATCGCGCTGACCAACGAGCAGATCGAGGAAGTGTGGAGCCTGGTGCCGAACGGGATTCCGATCCGGATCAATCCCTGAGCGCTGGCCGACCGCGCGTCAAACACGTAGCCGCGCAGCGGTGTGTGAGGTTGCAAGCGTTGGCGACGGGTGGCGTGCCAATACTCGCGCTGTGGTTCGCGGGCCGGTTTTTCGTCGCTGGCGCATCGGCTCGATCCGTCCGCCGCTAGCGCAGCTTCTGCGCATACGCATCGCCGACGTGCTGGCTGATGTAGGCGCTCAGCCCGCGCCCGCGCTCGGCCAGTTCGAGCATGCGCGCGATCGTGTCGATGCCGGCGCTGTCGCTGGTGTACAGATAGACCGAGCCGTCGAGGAACTCGATCGCGATCGCATCCGGCCCGGGCAGATAGGCGCGCACGCCCGAGTCGCCGCTGAGGTTGAGGTATCGCTTCATCTTCGAAGGCATGTGTGAACCGGGAACCCGGCGGATTCTCGCGCCGCCGCGATACCGGCCGTCGCCTGTTCCGGCAAGGGTCATGCCACCGTAGTGCGGTTGGGTGTAAGGTCGGGTGAGGCGGCCATCCGGGCCGTCGCGGGAGGTGCACCATGCGTGGTTCACGTAAATCCCAGGCGCTGGCGCTGGTGGCGTTGGCTGCGATTCCGCCGCCGGCGCACGGTTCGGATTTTTCCCTGGCGCTGTTCTGGCTGAGCCGCGGCGCGGGCTTGTTCGCGCTGTGCCTGCTCAGCGTGTGGCTGGTGAGCGAGTTCAAGCGCGCGGGTTGAAGCCGCGGCGACTTGCAGCGCGACGAGGTTCGCGAACGCCGCCAGCCCCGCAGGCAGCCGTCGTCCGCGCCGGTATCGACATCGGCGTGTCTTTGCCGATGCGGCGAGGGCGCATGCGCACGCACAACAGCGCAAACCCGATCCCATCGATTGCAACCGCGCCGCGTTTGCGCTGAAGTGGCGCGTCCGCGGGCATGGGGTCGGCGGCGATTGGAGCCGTGCTTATGTCCTCGCTGGAACACACGGCGGCGTGCCTGCGAATCTGGGGCGAAGAGCTGATTCCCGACGAACTCACCCACGCGCTCGGCGCGCAGCCATCGTTTTCGCATCTCAAGGGCGACACGATCGTGGTGAACGCTCGGACCGGTGCCGGACGGATCGCCAAGACCGGCGCCTGGCAGCTGACATTGGAAAAGCGCACCCCGGGCGATCTGGATGAGCAGATCGATGAGTTGTTTGCCCGGCTCAATCACGCTCCCGCGCTGTGGGCTTCATTGCAATCGCGTTTCGAGCTCGATTTGTACTGTGGTTTGTTCATGGACACCAGCAACGATTCCGCGGCGATTTCGCCACGCAATATGCGTCTGCTCGGCGAGCGCGGCATCGAGTTGCGGCTTGAGATCTATGACCCGACCCGTGAAGCCGCCGGCATCGGCAGGTTCCGTCGCGGTCGCTTGCAGTGGCGTCGCTGATCGCAACGCGATCGATTCCGCTGCATCGCAACAGCCGAATAAATCGCTACATACCTCCCCGCATCGATAACGCATCGACGTCGCGTTTCGTTCATTCGCTTATGCCAATACGCGTTCTTGTGACGCGCCTCGGACTGTGGGTGTGATCGCGCCTGGGCTGCGACCTTGCGCAGGGCTGGCAGTTCTTTTTAGCTGGGATTGCCTCGCAAGCGCGTGCGCGCATCCGGATTGCGCGTGAGCTTGCCGACGAGAGGCCGTCGTCGCCATGACGGCGTCGAGAAGCCGCTCGGCTTCATTCCATCGATCCCATGTCAGATTCCCACTAGGAGTTCCTCGCATGTCCGTATCGAAATCCCGTTCGCGCCGTTCGTTCGCGCGCGCTTCCGTGTTCTGCGCTGTCGCGGCGGTCGCCGCGCTTGCGTCCGGCGCCACCCTGGCCGCCGACGAAGTCAGCCCGGCGCTTAAATTCGCCATGCAGCGCGACCTGGGAATTTTCCCGGGTCAAATCGCCCAGTACCTGCAAACGGAAAAACTCGCGCGCGAGCAGGCCACGGCGATCGAGCGCGAGTTCGGCGGAAACTTCGCCGGCAGTTGGATCGAGCGCAATGCCGATGGCAGCTCCCGCGTCGTCGCCGCCACCGCCGGCGCGCGCAAGTCCAGCACGCTGGGCGGTGTGGAAGTGCGCAATGTGCGCCACAGCCTGAAGCGGTTGCAGCAGTCGATGGACCTGCTCGACGCCGGCGCCAACGCGCGGGTCAAGGGCGTCAGCAAGCCGCTCGCCGGGGTGCAGACCTGGTATGTCGACGTGCGCAGCAACACGGTGGTGGTCAAGGTCGATGAAGGCGCGACCGATGCCGGCATCGACTTCATCGCCCTCAGCGGCGCCGACAGCGGCGCGGTGCGCATCGAAACCGCGCCGGGCCAGTTGCAGACCACCGCCAACATCATCGGCGGAATCGAGTACTCGATCAACAACGCGAGCTTGTGCTCGGTCGGCTTCTCGGTCACCCGCGGCGCCACCAAGGGCTTCGTCACCGCCGGCCATTGCGGCACGGTCAACTCGATCGCGCGCATCGGCGGCGCCCAGGTCGGCACTTTCGCCGGCCGCGTGTTCCCGGGCAACGATCGCGCCTGGGTCAGTCTGACCAGCGCGCAGACGCTGTTGCCGCGCGTGGCCAACGGCAGCGGCTACGTCACCGTGCGCGGCAGCGCCGAAGCGGCGATCGGCGCGGCCGTGTGCCGCTCGGGCCGCACCACCGGTTATCGGTGCGGCACGATCACCGCCAAGAACGTCACCGCCAACTACGCCGAAGGCGCGGTGCGCGGTCTGACCCAAGGCAACGCCTGCATGGGCCGCGGCGATTCGGGCGGTTCGTGGATCACCAGCGCCGGCCAGGCGCAGGGCGTGATGTCGGGCGGCAACGTGCAGTCCAACGGCAACAACTGCGGCATCCCGGCTTCGCAGCGCAGCAGCTTGTTCGAGCGCCTCGGGCCGATCCTGAGCCAGTACGGTTTGGCCTTGGTCACCGGCTGAGTCCGGCACGCGGCGCCACTCGCGCGCGCAATGCCGATGGTGCGAACGCCCCGCGAATGCGGGGCGTTCGTTTTTGTCCGCTGCGCGCAGCGCAACGGACATCGAGAGAATGCGGCGGACATCGGCGGACAACATCGCCGCCGATGTCTGGATCGGCGTTCGTGGTGTTCGCCTGGTTTGTTCGCGGCCGCAAAAAATAAAACGCGCCCATAGCACGAGTCGTTTACTCACGATTTGCGCCTGATCGCACGCAATGCCTGCGGTGCGGTTTTCGCGCGATGCGGAAGCGTTCGCCGCCGGCGATGGCGCACGGCCTATCAGACTCGTCCGAATCTTTTTTTTGCGTGGCGAGTGTCGCGTTCTGACCGTTGTGCAGACCGTTCGCCATCGCTCGAACAAACGCATGGGCCTGTATCAAGGAACTGCACGCCGTGGGCATCGTCATGTTCGAGATCGATCCCGGACAGCGGCCTTGCGCCATCGCGGCGAACAGGTCAGCGCGGCTGGCCCATCCATTCCATACAAGAAGGGGTTTTTCATGTCCTTGTTTCAATCCGCTCCTCGCGCCCGCCGGCGCTCTTTGGTCCTCGCTCTGGCGTCGGTGGCTTCGCTCGCGTCCGGCGCCGTATTCGCGGCCGATTCGATCGACCCGCGCCTGCAACAGGCGATGCAGCGCGACCTGGGTATCTCCGCCAGGCAACTGCCGCAATACCTGAAAACCGAGAGCCTCTCGCTGCGGCAGGGCGCATCGGCCAAGCGTGCGCTGGGTTCGACCTTCGCCGGCAGCTGGATCGAACGCAAGGCCGACGGCAGCTTCAAGTTCGTGGTCGCCAGCTCGGGCACCGGCAAGGCGGCGCGCAGCCTCGGCGGCGCGGAAGTGCGCACCGTGCGCCATAGCCTGAGTCGCCTGGAAAGCACGATCGCCGCGCTGCGCAGGCTCGCGCTGTCGCGCGTGGCCGGCATCAGCAAGCCGCTGGGCGGCGTGAATTCGTGGTACATCGATCCGCTCACCAACTCGGTGGTGGTCAGCCACGCGCCCGGCGCCGACGCCGACGCCGTCGATTTCGTAGCGTCCAGCGGCGCCGACGCCGCTACCGTGCGCTTCGAGACCGATGTGGGTTCGCCGCAGACCTTCGATCTCGTGCGCGGTGGCATCGGGTACCACTGGCCGCTCGGCGAGGGGCGCGGCGTGTGCTCGGTCGGTTTTCCGGTGACCAAGGGTGAGGTCAAAGGCTTCGCCACCGCCGGCCACTGCGGCAGCGTCGCCCGAATGGTCTACATCGACGCCTTCCCGAACTCGCGTACCGTGCTGGGTGTCGTCATGGCGTCGGATTTCCCCGGGACCGATATGGCCTGGGTGGCGCTCGACGACAAGCACCTGCCGGTCGGCCAAGTCACTCAATGGGCCAATGACAGCACGGTGGCGGTGAAAGGCAGCGTCGAGGCGGAGATGGGCGCTGTGGTATGCAGGTCGGGCCACGTCACGTTCTATAAATGCGGCATCATCCGCGCCAAGAACGTCGACTTAACGAGTATCGCCGGTGTCGTCACCGGTTTGACTCTAACCAACGCCTGCTCCGGCCGCGGCGATTCGGGCGGTCCCGTGATCACTGGCGCCGGGCAGGCCCAGGGCGTGAGTGCGGGCGGCACCCTCCCGACGACGAGCACCATGGACAACTGCTCGCTCCCGGTCGAACAGCGCAGGTCGTATTTCCAGCCACTGAATCCGCTTCTGAGAAAGTACGGCCTGAAGCTGATCACCAGCTGAGCGCGCCGCGCGATTTGAGCGATATCGACGCCCCGCAGCGCGGGGCGTCTTTTCCTGGCCGCGCGGGTCGCTGTCGAGTGCGTTCGGCCGCGGTGGAGCGGCAGGCGGAATCCCGTCTTCGATCTCGATCGGCGTTCGCGTCGTTCGTTTGGTTTTGTTCGCGGCCGCAAAAAAGCGCATGCGCCCGCGGCATGAGTCGTTTACTCGGGATTTGCGCCTGATCGCACGCAATGCATGCGGCGCGATTTGGGCGCGATGCGGAGGCGTTCGCCGTCGGCGACGGCGCGAGGCCTATCAGACTAGTCTGAATCTATTTTTTGCGTGATGCCTGTCGCGTTCTGTCTGCCGTGCGGAGCGTTCGCCATCGCTTGAACAAACGCACGGGCCTGTATCAAAGAACTGCCCGCCGTGGGCATCGTCGTGTTCGATATCGATCCTGGACAGCGGCCTTGCGCCATCGCGGCGAACCGGCCAGCCCGGCTGGCCCATCCATTAAATACAAGAAGGGGGTTTTTTCATGTCCTTGCGTCAATCCGTTCGTCGCGCCCGCCGGCGTTCTTTGGTCCTCGCCCTGGCGTCGGTGGCTTCGCTCGCGTCCGGCGCCGTATTCGCGGCCGATTCGATCGACCCGCGCCTGCAACTGGCGCTGCAGCGCGACCTGGGTATCTCCGCCAAGCAAGTGCCGCAATACCTGACGACCCAGAGCCTCTCGCTGCGGCAGGGCGCATCGGCCAAGCGCGCGCTGGGTTCGACCTTCGCCGGCAGTTGGATCGAGCGCAAGGCCGACGGCAGCTTCGGCTTCGTGGTCGCGACCTCGGGCACCGGCAAGGCCGCGCGCAGCCTCGGCGGCGTCGAAGTGCGCAACGTGCGCCATAGTCTGGGCCAACTCGAGACTGCGTTCGCGGCGTTGGAATCGCAGGCGCGTTCGCGCGTGGCCGGCGTCAGCAAGCCGCTCGACGGCGTGCACTCCTGGCGCGTCGATCCGGCCACCAACTCGGTCGTGGTCAGCCTCGCTCCGGGCGCGACCGGGGAGGGCGTGGACTTCGTCGCGCTCAGCGGCGCCGACGCCGGCGCGGTGCGCTTCGAAACCGACGCGGGCACGCCGACGCTGCTGTCCGAGGTGATCGGCGGCGATCAGTACTACTGGGATGTCGGTGAAGGGTACCGCCCGTGCTCGGTCGGTTTCTCGGTGACCAAGGGCGTGGTCAAAGGCTTCGTCACCGCCGGCCACTGCGGCAAACCCGGCCTGGCGTTGCTCACCGGCGACACCGCGGCCCCGGTGGCGTTGGGTACGGTCACCGCTTCGGACCATCCGGGTACCGACATGGCTTGGGTGACGGTCAATTCCGAGCACACCCTGCTCGGTCAGGTCAAGAACTACAGCGGCGGCCTGCTGCCGGTGAAGGGCAGCGTCGAAGCTCCGGTCGGCGCGGCGCTGTGCCGTTCGGGCCGTACCACCGGCTACCATTGCGGCACCATCCGCGCCAAGAACGTCACGGTGAAGGTCGGCTTCGTCGACCGGATCAACGGGTTGACCGAAACCAACGTGTGCACCGGCCCCGGCGATTCGGGCGGTTCCTGGATCACCGCGGACGGCCAGGCCCAGGGCGTGACTTCCACTGGCTTGATACCGTTCGGAGCCCGGACAATTGCGCGGTGAAGGAAAGTTCGCGCAAGGCCTGGTTCCAGCCCTTGAATCCGATCCTGAGCCGGTACGGTCTGACCCTGGTGACCAACTGACCTGAGCGTTTCTCCGGCTGCGCGTTCGCGGCCGGAGTGCTTCGCGACGCCCCGCCTTGCGCGGGGCGTTTTTATTGGCGCTGGCAATGCGGGCGAGCCAATGATCCTGACGGCAAGTAAGCCGCCGGTTGTGTGGCGCCGCGTTTACCCGCGCCGACCAAGTCGGCCGGCGGTTTCGCCGACAGCGCTCCTCAGTCGAGGAACTGCAACTTCGCCAACTCCGCGTACAAGCCGCCCTGGGCCAGCAACTGCTCGTGGGTGCCTTCCGCGACGATCCGGCCGCGGTCCATCACCACGATCCGATCGGCCTTGAGCACGGTCGCCAAGCGATGCGCGATCACCAGCGTCGTGCGTCCCTGCATCAGCGCTTCCAGTGCCTGCTGCACCGCGCGTTCGCTCTGCGCGTCGAGCGCGCTGGTGGCTTCGTCGAGCAGCAGGATCGGCGCGTCCTTGAGCAGGGCGCGGGCGATCACGATGCGCTGCTGCTGGCCGCCGGACAGGCGCGCGCCGCGTTCGCCCAGTTCGGTGGACAGGCCGTCGGGCAGCGTCTCGATGAAGTCGGTGGCGTAGGCGGCGCGCACGGCTTCATCGACTTCCACGTCGCTGGCGTCGAGGCGGCCGTAACGCACGTTGTCGCGCGCGGTGGTGGCGAAGATGGTCGGCTGTTGCGGCACCAGGGCGATGCGCTCGCGCAGCGCGCCCGGATCGGCGTCGCGCACATCCACGCCGTCCACGCGCACCGCGCCGTGCTGCGGATCGTGGAAACGCAGCAGCACGGAGAACACCGTGCTCTTGCCGGCGCCGGACGGGCCGACCAGGGCCACGGTCTCGCCGGGATTCACGCGCAGGCTGAAATCCTGCAGCGCCGGCAGATCGGGGCGCTGCGGATAGTGGAAGCCGACGTGATCGAACACGATCTCGCCGCGCAGCGGCTGCGGCAGCGGCTGCGGATGCTCCGGCGCCTGCACCGCGCTTTCTTCGTTGAGCAGTTCGCTGATCCGGCCCATGCCGCCGGCCGCGCGCTGCAGGTCGTTCCAGACCTCGGCCAGCGCGCCGATCGAGCCGCCGCCGATCAGCGCGTACAGCACGAACTGCGCCAGAGTGCCGGCGGTCAGGCGGCCGGCGATGACGTCGTGCGCGCCCGACCACAGCACCATGATGATCGCGCCGAACACCAGGGTGATGGCGATCGCGGTGACCCAGGCCTGGGCGGTGATGCGCTGGCGCGCGGCCTTCACCGCGACCCGCAGCGAATGGCTGAAACGGCCTTGCTCGTAAGGCTCGCGCGCATGCGCCTGGACCGTGCGCACGGCGCCCAGGGTTTCGCTCGCCAAAGTGTTGGCGTCGGCGACGCGGTCCTGGCTGGCGCGCGAGATGCGCTGCAGCTTGCGGCCGCCGGCCACGATCGGCAGCACCGCCAAGGGAATGCCGATCAGCGAGAACGCGGCCAGGCGCGGATTGGTCACGAACATCATCGCCAGGCTGCCGATCACCGTGACCGAACTGCGCAGCGCCACCGACATGCTGGAACCGACCACGCTGCGCAGCAGCTCGGCGTCGGCGGTCAGGCGCGAGACCAGTTCGCCGCTGCGGTTGCGATCGTGGAAGCCGGCGTCGAGCCCGACCAGATGCCGGTACAACTGCTCGCGCAGATCGGCGACGACTTTTTCGCCGAGCACCGACACCAGATAGAAGCGCGCGGCGGTGGCGAAGGCCAGGCCGATGGCGACCAGGAACAGGATCAGGAAGGCGCGGTCGATCGCGCCGCTGCCGCCGCCGGAGGTGCTCTGGGCGAAGCCCTGGTCGATCATGGTCTTGAACGCGGCCGGAAAGCTCAGGGTGGCGGCGCTGGACGCGGCCAGCGCGAACAACCAGGCGACGAACAGGCCTTTGTGTTTGCGCACGAACGGCCAAAGGGTGCTCAGGCTGCCGATCGGGGCCTTGTCGCGTCGGGGGGCGGCCTTCGGGCCGGCGCTGGCATCGGTCATGGATCGCAGTCTATCGAGGGGAGGGCGGTTCGCCGGGAGAATTCAGGCGCACGCGATTACGAGTGGCGTCGCGCAGTTGTTCTTTCAAGGCGGGCAACTGCGACGCCGGCAGGCGAATCCGCACATGCGCGCCGTCGGCGTCGAAGCGTTCCCCGGCTTTTTCCGCGCCGAATGCGTTCAAGGCCGCGTGCACGGCGCCGATGTCCTCGAAGGCGTAGGCCAGATCCAGCTCGCCGTAGACGATCAATTCCCGGCGCGCGGCGCGGCGCAGGCACTCGGCCGCGGCGCCGCCGTAGGCGCGGACCAGACCGCCGGCGCCGAGCTTGATCCCGCCGTACCAGCGCGTGACCACGGTCACCACCTGATCGCAGCCCTGTCCATCGATCGCGGCCAGGATCGGCCGGCCGGCGGTGCCGGAGGGTTCGCCGTCGTCGTTGAAGCGGTAACTCGCGCCGATCCGGTAGGCCCAGCAGTTGTGGGTGGCGTCCGGGTCGGCGACCTCCTGGACGAAAGCCAGCGCCGCCTCGGGCGAGGCCACCGGCGCGGCCAGGGCCAGGAAGCGGCTGTGCTTGATCTCGATCGGGTGGCGGGCGCGTTCGGCCAGCGTGGTCGCGCTCATCGCGGCGGCCTCAACTCGCGGGCTGCGGGCGCGGCAGGGGCGGGGGCAGGGCGGCCCGGCGGCGCCCGACGGCCGCGCTCATTTGAGCAGCGGCCGCAGGTCGCGCGGAATCCGGGTGTGCGGATGGCTGCGGCGGAACTGGCGCAGGCTTTCGCGGGCGCGTTCGAGCTCGCCGCCGTCGCGGTATTGGCGGATGCGGTCCAGCCATTGCGCGGCGGGCAGCTTGCTGTCGTCTTCGACATTGGGCGAGATGCGCGAACCGGTGACCATGACGCGGTCGAGCGCGGGCTCCTCGCGCACGGGCGCCGGCGATCTGACTTCTTCCGCGGCGGCCTTGAAGTTCTCCGACTTGGCCCGCGACTGCGCCGGCTGCGCGCCCGCGGGGGCTTCGGCATCGGTGGCGGTGAGCCCGCTGATCGACGCCGGTGCCTGCGCCGGCGCGGCGCGGCGCATCTTGGCCTCGCCGGCGGGCTTGGCGGCGTCGCGGGCGGGCGCTGCAGGTGCCGCGGGCGCGGAGGAGGCGGCGGCGGGCGCGGCATCGGCGGGGAACGGCGCGGGCGCGGCGATCGGGGTCGGATCGAAATTCGGCACCGGCGCCGGCGGCGGAGGCGGCGCGGCCATGACCTTCGCCGGGTAGGCGGGCTCGTTGCGCGGCTGTGTCTGCAAATAACCTTGTTCGCGCGGTTGCTCGGCGGCGCGGTTCGCGCTCGCCGCCGGGACAGGATCGGCGACGGCGTTGCTGCGCTTGGCGAACTGCGGGGGCGGTGGCGGCGGTGCGATCTGGTGCGGCGGCGCGGGTTCGGCCGGCATCGGCTTGATCGGGACGGCGGCGTTCTCGGCCATCGCCGCGCTGCTGGCGGCGGCATCGGCGGCCGGTGTCGCGCCGCCCTGGCCGGCGATCGAATCCTGGCTGTCGGCCGAGGCGGCGTCGGCCGCGGCAGAACTGTGGACGGCGCCGGCCGTGACGGCGACCTCGTCCTCGCGCATGGCGTCGGCGGCCTTGTCCATCGGCCGCAATTGCCAGGCGATACCGACCGCCAACGACAGCGACGCGGCCACGCCGATCCACGCCGGCCAGCGGGTTTTGCGCGCGCGCGCACGCGGCGTCTGCGCCACCGCGGCGTGCGCGGCGGCGAGGATCTTCGCGTCCAGCGCGGAAGAGGGACCGTCGTTCGGGCCCAGCCGCAGCAGGCGGTCGGCCAGGTCGCGTTCTTCCGGCGACAGCGGATCGGGTGCGTCGGGACGGCGGTTCATTCGGTCAACCTCGCGCGAAGCTTGTCCATCGCGTATCGCAGCCTGGACTTCACCGTTTCCCGGCCCGCCCCCGTAATGGCGCCGATCTCCTCCAGGCTCAGTTCCTGTTCCAGTCGCAGCAGCACCACTTCACGCTGCTCCTCGGGCAATTCCTCGATCGCGCGCTGCAGGCGGCGGCGCTGTTCGAATTCGGACAGTTCGCGCTCGGGCGTGGTTGGGTCGGGCACGCGCGCGGCGCGTTCGTCGCCGTCTTCCGGCGTCGGCGGGCGGTGCTTGAGGCCGCGCCAGTGGTCGTTGAGGCGGTTGTGGGCGATCCGGAACAGCCAGGTGCTGAACTGCGCGTCGGGTTTCCAGCCGTGGCGCGCGCCGATCACGCGCTGCCAGACATCCTGGAAGAACTCGTCGGCCAGCGCCGAATCGCGGATCTGCCGCAGCAAGAACCGGTACAAGGGGCCGCGGTGGCGCGCGTACAGCAACTCGAACGCGGCCGCGTCGCCGGCCGTCCAGGCCAGCATCAGCACGTCGTCGCTCGCGTCGGCACCGGAGTTCATTCGCGGCAGGGTACGGTGACTCGGCGCGGACGGGAAGCGCTTGCGCGTCGGCGGGGCGTCGTATAGCGATGTGGGCAGGGCCAGTAGCATGTCTGGAACAACGGATCGGGACCGGCGGCGGGGTTGCGATCTGCCGAACATGTAAAGCTCGCGTTATCCTGCGTCCTGTATGGAAGGCGGCGATCCGGTGCGGACAGATTCGATTCAAGCGGCAGCGGTGAGCGAATCGTCCGCGGGCGAAGCCCTGGCGTGCGCCCTGCAGGAGGCCCTGCCGGCCGGCTCGCAGGTGGTGGTGTGCTGGCGTCCGGCCCACGGCCGGGTATCGGATTCGTTCACGCCCGGCACCGATACCCCTCTGCGCGATGCCGCGCGCCGCCTGCTGGAACGCGACCCGCCTGCCGTCGGCGCCTCCGACGATCGCTATGCCGACCGCATCGAGGCGGCGTGGTGGCTGGAAGACCGCAGCCGCGCCAGCATCGTCGCGCAGATGCCGCAAGTGCTGACCACGCCGCTGCGCGCGGCCTGGCTGGCGATGGCGCGGCGCATCGTCGTCGCCGACCTGGCCGCCGGCCGCGCCCACGCCCGCGCCGAGGCGCTGGAGAAGTCCGAGCGCCTGCAGCAGGCGCTGTACGGCATCGCCGATCTGGCCGGCTCCGGCCTGGAGATGCCCGACCTGCTCAGCCGCATCCACGGCGTGGTCTGCGGCCTGATGTACGCGGAGAATTTCTACATCGTGCTCTACGACGACGTCGCCGACACGATGCGCTTCCTGTATTTCGCCGACCGTCACGACCCTTACGTGGCCAATCCGATGCAGTCGATCCGCGGCGAAGACATGCCGACCAGCCTGACCCTGGCGCTGCTGCGCCACGGCGAATCGCTGCAGGGCAGCTCGGCGGATCTGCGCGAACGCCTGAACGTGCCCAACGACGAGCGCCACGGCCCCGACAGCGCCGACTGGCTCGGCGTGCCGATGCGCCGCGACGAGCGCGTGTGCGGCGCGATCGTGGTGCAGAACTACGACACCGCCGGCAGTTACGGCGACGAAGACCGCGCCCTGCTGTCGTTCGTCGCCCAGCACATCCTCACCGCGCTGGACCGCTTCCGCGCGCGCGAGGAACTCGAACGCCGCGTCGCCGAGCGCACCTACGCGCTGCAGCTGAGCAATCGCGACCTGCAGGCCGAGATCATCGAACGCCAGCGCTCCGAGCGCCTGCAGCGCGCGCTGTTCCGCATCGCCGAGCTGACCATCACCTCCGACACCCTGGAGCGCTTCTATTCCCAGGTCCACGACGTGGTCAGCGAGCTGCTGTACGCGCGCAACTTCTATATCGCGCTGCTGTCCGACGACGGCGAGCGCCTGCAGTTTCCGTATTCGATCGACGAACGCGACGTGATCCGCGAAACCCGCCGGCTCGCCGACGGCCTGACCGAATACGTGATCCGCCAGGGCAAACCGCTGCTGGCCGATCGCCACCGCATCGCCGAGCTCAACAGCCGCGGCGAAGTGCGCAGTCACGGCTCGGCCGCGCACTGCTGGCTCGGCGTGCCGCTGTACCGCGACGACGCAGTGGTGGGCGTGATCGCCATTCAAAGCTACTCGCGCGCGATCAGCTTCAATGCCCGCGATCAGGAACTGCTGACCTTCGTCGCCCATCACATCAGCATCGGCCTGGCGCGCAAGCAGGCGCAGGACCGGCTGGTCACCGCGCACGGCGAACTCGAGCAGCGCGTGGCCACGCGCACGCGCGAGCTGGCCCACACCAACGCCGAACTGGTCGCGCAGATCGGCGAACGCGTGCGCGCCGAGCTCAAGCTCACCCATCAGGCCCTGCACGACGCGCTGACCGGTCTGCCCAATCGCGGCCAGCTGCTCGATCGGCTGGACCACGTCATCGCCCACGCCAAACGCGACAACCGCGCGTTCGCGGTGCTGTTCCTGGACCTGGACCGGTTCAAGCTGGTCAACGACAGCGTCGGCCATTCGGCCGGCGATGAACTGCTGATCGAAAGCAGCCGCCGCATCGTCGGCACCGTGCGCAGCGCCGACATGGTCGCGCGCCTGGGCGGCGACGAATTCGCGATCCTGATCGAGAACATCGACGGCCTGATGGTCGCCGAAGACCTGGCCCAGCGCGTGCTGCGCGCGCTCGGCGAACCGTGCTGGGTGGCCGGACGCGAAGTGTTTCCCTCCGCCAGCGTCGGCATCGCCATGTGGCATCCGCGCTACGGCAACGGCACCGAGCTGCTGCGCGACGCCGACGCGGCGATGTACCGCGCCAAGGGCGCCGGCCGCGGCCGCTTCGCCGTGTTCGACGAGGAAATGCGCGAGCAGGCCTTGCGCATCCTGGACCTGGAAGCCGACCTGCGCCGCGCCATCAACGGCGATGCCTTCGTCGCCTATTACCAGCCGATCGTGCGCCTGGACGATCAACTGGTGATCGGCCACGAAGCGCTGCTGCGCTGGCGCCACGAGAAGCGCGGGCTGCTGTTGCCGCGCGAGTTCATCGGCCTGGGCGAAGACAGCGGCCTGATCGAGGAAGCCGACTGGATTCTCTACGGCCGGGTGATCGCCGAGCTGGCGCGCGGCGGCCACGGTTATATCTCGGTCAACGTATCGCCGCGGCATTTCCGTTCCGGCGATTTCGCCGACCGGTTGCTGCGCATGATCGAAGAAGCCGGCGCCGACCCGCGCCGGCTGCGCATCGAGATCACAGAGGTCGCGTTGCTCGACGATGTGCCGCGCGCGCTGCGGATATTGCGCACCTTGCGCAATCACGGCGTGCTGGCGCAGCTGGACGATTTCGGCACGGGGTTTTCCGCGTTGTCGTATTTGCATCGGTTTCCGATCGAGTGTTTGAAGATCGATCAAAGCTTCGTCGCCGGTTTGATCGGCGAATCGCGCCCGGAGAGCATCGCCGTGGTGCGCGCGATCCAGGCGCTGGCCGGAACCTTGGGCATCCACTCCATCGGCGAAGGCGTGGAGACGCAAGCACAGCGGTTGATCCTGCGCGAACTGGGTTGCACCTACGGCCAGGGCTATCTGTTCGGGCGTCCGGCCGAGCGGGTCAGCGGCGAAGTGCGGATTCCCGAGGGCGTCGCGGATGTGATCGGCGTGGATGGTGTCGCTTCGAATGTCGCCGCGGCCGAGGTTGGCGGCGCGAGTGCGCAGGACATTGGCGCGCGGATCGAATCGCGCGATCCGGCGGCGCTGAAGGGCGCCGCCGGCACCGGATTCGGCGAGCCTGACTTCGTCGAACATACCGGCACCGGCGACGCTTAGAACTTCGTGGCGCGGGATCGTCTTGCGGTTGCTTCAGCCAGTCCTTCCACCTCGACCGAGCGAGTCAATTCGCCCCCTTTGCAAAAGGGGGCTGGCGCCCGGCGTGGATGTGGTTGCTGTGTAGCGGTCGAAGCGCTGGGGGATTTGCTTTTCCGTTTGGTCAGGAGCAAAAGCGAATCCCCCCTGGCCCCCCTTTTTCAAAGGGGGGAAGAGCACTGGGGCGCTGTCAGTCGCTGACCGCCACGCCGTTGGCCGGCTTCAACTCACCGATCTGCGACTTGGCCCGCTCCACCAATCGCACGAACTCGGCGCGCTGACCCCAGCGATCATCGAGCCGCACGCTGCGCGCGCTGGCCAGAATCTGATCCCAACCCCAGCCGTCGTACTGACTGCCGCCACGCAAGGCGTCGGCGAAAGCGGCAACCGAGGCGGCCATGCGCATCGGATCGCTGGCGACCGCGCGCTGGCCCGAACGCAGCACCGGCGTTTCGATCAGCTGGCTGCGGTCTTCGCCCGGACGCTTGTAGCGCAGCTTGAGGTTGGCGATTTCGCCGTCCTTGCCGCCCGCGGCCGCAGCCGCTCCGGTGTAGCGCAACGCCGGCAGGCGCGTGGCCTTGGAGCCGACCGGGGTGATCTCGTACAACGCGGTGACCTCATGACCCGCGCCGATATCGCCGGCGTCGACCTTGTCGTTGGCGAAATCCTCGCGCTTGAGCAAACGGTTTTCGTAACCGATCAAACGGTACTCGGCGACCTGCGCCGGATTGAATTCGATCTGGATCTTGACGTCGCGGGCGATGGTCAGCAGGGTCGAGCCCATTTCCTCGACCAGCACCTTGCGCGCTTCCTGCAAGGTGTCGATGTAGGCATGGTTGCCGTCGCCGACATCGGCGAGTTTCTCCGACAGCTGATCGTTGTAGTTGCCGGTGCCGAAGCCCAGCGTGGTCAGGGCGATGCCGCTCTTGCGCTGATCGGCGACCATCGTCTCCAGCGCGTTGTTATCGACCGTGCCGACGTTGAAGTCGCCGTCGGTGGCCAGGATCACGCGGTTGACGCCGTTCTTGACGAAAGCCTGCTTCGCCGTCGCATACGCCAGGCGGATGCCGTCGCCGCCGTTGGTGCTGCCGCCGGCCTGCAGGCGGCCCAGCGCGTCGAGAATCTCCTGTTGACGATCGCCGGGCGTGGGCGGCAGCACCAGGCCGGCGGCGCCGGCGTAGACCACGATCGAGATGCGATCCTGCGGGCGCAGTTGCCTGGTCAGCATCGAGAACGCGCTCTTGAGCAGCGGCAATTTGTCCGGCGAATCCATCGAGCCGGAGGTGTCGATCAGGAACACCAGGTTGACCGGCGGCAGCGTCTGCTTGGGCACATCGAAGCCCTTGATGCCGATCATCAGCAACTGGCGCTGCGCGTTCCACGGCGCCGGCGCCAGTTCGGTGGACACCTTGAACGGCGTGGCGAGCGATTTCGGCGCGGCGTGGCCGTAGTCGAAGTAGTTGATGAACTCTTCCGCGCGCACCGCGTCGGCGGGCGGACGCTGGCCGTCGTTGAGCATGCGCCGCACGTTGGCGTAGCTGCCGGTATCGACGTCGATGGAGAACGTGGACAGCGGCTGTTCGCTGGCGCGCACCACCGGGTTGTCCTCGCGTTCGGCGTATTTCTCCGTGTTGGCCGGCTGCGAGTAAGAGGGCGGCGGGGGCGGCGCGATCATCGCCGGCGATGCGACGGGCATCGGCGCGGCCATGTGCTTCATGAGCCCGCTGTTCTCGCGAATGCGCGAGCCGGTCACCATCACTCGCTCCGCCTGCGCCTGCGCTTGCGCGCGGCCGGCCGGAGCGAGGTTGCCGACCGGCTTGGCTTTGTATTCGGTCACGGGCTGGGCGGGCATGGACTTGACCGGTTCGGCGGGGGCGGTGTAACCCGCGCCGGCCGAGGCCGCCGCGTCGGCGGCCTGGAGCTCGTCGCGCCGCATATCGGCTTGCGCGGCTTGCGCGCCGCGGACCTTGCCGACTTGTTCGTTCTTGCTCGTGGAGGAATTCACATCGCCCGGCGCCTGGCAGGCGCTGAGTGCCAGCGCGGCCAGCAGGGCGGCGCTGAGCAGGTGCATGGAGTGGCGGGCGGACGGCGAACGGCGCGAGGTTGAGGCTTGCATGGCGGCTTCCCTGGTGTGTGGACCTGGGAAGACGAACGGGCCGGTACGACGGGCGGGGTTGAGGCTACAAAAAATATTTGCTGTTTCCTTCTCCCGCAGGCGGGAGAAGGTGCCCGGAGGGCGGATGAGGGCGGATGAGGGCGCAGCGCGGCTGGCTGGCCCTCACCCCAACCCCTCTCCCGCAAAGCGGGAGAGGGGCTGACGGCTGAGGATGGGTAGATCGTGGCTTCGGAGAAGTCCGGGGTTACTTCGCTTCGGTTGGATCCCGAATCACCAGCAACCGCTGCTCGCTCATATCCTCGATCGCATACCGCACGCCTTCGCGCCCTTGCCCGGAATCCTTGACGCCGCCGTAAGGCATGTTGTCGACGCGGAAGCTCGGCACGTCGCCGACGATCACGCCGCCGACGTCGAGCCGGTCCCACGCGCGCATCGCATGATCCAGCCGGCCGGTGAACACGCCAGCCTGCAAGCCGAAATCGCTGTCGTTGACCTCGTCGAGGACACTGTCGAAATCGTCGAACGGCTCGATCAGCGCGACCGGGCCGAAGGCTTCCTTGCGGTACAGGTCGGCATCGTGCGGCACCTTCTCCAGCAAGGTCGCGGGAATCATGTTGCCGGCGCGCGGGCCGGCGTTGATGCGCTTGGCGCCGCCCTTGACCGCCGCGTCGATCCACGACTGGATGCGCTTGGCCGCATCCTCATCGACCACCGGGCCGATGAAGGTCGAATCCAAGCGCGGATCGCCCATGCGCAGTGCGCCGATCGCCGCCTTGAGCTTCTTGCGCAGCTTGTCGTAGATGTCGGCGTGGGCGTAGATGCGCTGCACGCTGATGCAGCTCTGGCCGCTCTGGTAGTAAGCGCCGAACACCAGCCGCTCGACCACATGATCCAGGCTCGCGCCCGGATCGGCATCGATGATGCAGGCGGCGTTGCCGCCGAGTTCTAGGGTGACCTTCTTCTTGCCGGCGCGCGCCTTCAGATCCCAGCCGATCAGGCCGCCGGTGAAGCTCAGCAGCTTGATCCGCTCGTCCTCGACCAGCAGCGAGGCGTCTTCGTTCGAACAGCACAACACCGAGAACGCGCCTTCGGGCAGATCGGTTTCGGCCAATACCTCGCCGATGATCAACGCCCCGACCGGGGTCTTGATCGCCGGCTTGAGCACGAACGGGCAGCCGGCGGCGATCGCCGGCGCGACTTTGTGCGCGACCAGATTCAGCGGGAAATTGAACGGAGTGATGAAACTGCACGGCCCGATCGGCACGCGCTTGACCATGCCGCGATAGCCGCGGGTGCGCTCGGAGATCTGCAGCTCGATGATCTGGCCGTCGCCGCGGGTGGCTTCGCCGGCGGCGATGCGGAAGGTATCGATCAGGCGGGTGACTTCGCCGCGCGCGTCCTTGATCGGCTTGCCCGCTTCGATGCACAGGGCCTGCGCGAGTTCTTCGAAACGCTCGCCGAAGCGGCGCACGCAGTGTTCGAGCACGTCGCGGCGGCGATCGGGGGTGAATTGCGCCATCGCCTCGCGCGCCTTGTGCGCGGCGACGATGGCCTTGCGCACCGCGGCGGCATCGGCCATCGCCACGCGGGTGGCGCGCTTGCCGCTGTATTTGTCCAGCACTTCCAGCTCGGTATTGGCCGCGACCGGGCGGTTGGCGAGGTAGTAGGGGTAGCTGGACTTCAGACCCTTGGCGGGTTTTTTCTTGTTGGGCTTGGCCATTGGCTGCTCCTTGAAGGATGAGCGAAGTCGGAGAGATTCGTAGCTTCGGGTGTCGGGGCTGAAGCTCCCTCCCACAAAAGATTCCGCGGCATCGAGGTCTGTGTGGGAGGGAGCTTCAGCCCCGACCGAGGTCAGGCCGAACGCGGCAAACCGCGTTACTGCACCGCCGAAGCGAGCCTGGGAATATCTTCGTTGAGAATCCGGTCGTCGTCGTTGTAATCGATCGGCACTTCGATCACATCCACGCCCGGCGTATCCAATGCCTGGCGCAGCAACGGCAAGAACGCGTCGCTGGATTCGGGCCGGTGCCCGCGCGCGCCGTAGCTGCGCGCGTAGGCGACGAAGTCCGGATTGCCCAGGTCCATGCCGAAACTCGGGTAGCGCTCGTGCGCTTGCTTCCACTTGATCATGCCGTAGGCGTCGTCACGCAATACCAGCACGACCAAGTCCAAGCCGAGGCGCACGGCGGTTTCCAGTTCCTGCGAATTCATCATGAAGCCGCCGTCGCCGCACACCGCGACGACCTTGCGGTCCGGACAGACGATGCGCGCGGCGATCGCAGAAGGCAGGCCGGCGCCCATCGTCGCCAGCGCGTTGTCGAGCAGCAGGGTGTTGGGCTCGCGGCAGCGGTAGTTGCGCGCGAACCACAGCTTGTACAGGCCGTTGTCGAGGCAGACCACGTCGCGCGGCGACAGCGCCGCGCGCATGTCGGCGACCAGACGCTGCGGCGCGAGCGGAAAGCGGTCGTCGTCGGCGCGATCGCGCAGTTGTTCCAGCAGCGCGGCGCGGACGCGGTCGAAGAAGGCGAAGTCCCAGTGCGCCTGCGGCTGCAGGGCTTCCTGCAAGCGCCAGACCGAGTGGGCGATGTCGCCGACGACTTCGATCTGCGGGAAGTACACCGCATCGACCTCGGCGCTGGCGTAGTTGACATGGATCACCGTGCGCCGGCCTTCGCGCATGAAGAACGGCGGTTTCTCGATCACGTCGTGGCCGATGTTGACGATGCAGTCGGCCGAATCGATGGCGCGATGGACGAAGTCGTGATCGGACAAGGCCGCATTGCCGAGCCACAGCGGGCCTTGCTCATCGAGCACGCCCTTGCCCATCTGCGTGGTGAAGTAGGGGATGCCGAGCTTGGCGACGAAATCATCCAGGGTCTTGGAAGTGGTCTTGCGATTGGCGCCGGCGCCGATCATCAGCAGCGGATGGCGGGCGCTGGCGATGGCCTGCGCGGCGCGTTCGATGGCCTTGTCCTCGGCCACTGGACGGCGCGAGAACGAGGCCGGAATCAGCCGCGCCTGGGTCGGATCGGCGGCGATATCCTGCGGCAGTTCCAGATGCACCGCGCCGGGACGTTCTTCCTCGGCGCGGCGAAAGGCTTCGCGCACCCGCGCCGGGATGCTGTCGGCGGCGACGATCTGGCGCGTGTACTTGGTCAGCGGCCGCATGGTGTCGACCACATCGACGATCTGGAAATGGCCCTGCTTGCTGGTCTTGATCGGCTTCTGCCCGGTGATCATCAGCATCGGCATCGCGCCGAGTTGGGCGTAGGCCGCGGCGGTGACCAGATTGGTCGCGCCCGGCCCCAGGGTGGACAGGCAGACGCCGGCCTTGCCGGTCAGCCGGCCGTAGGTCGCGGCCATGAAACCGGCGGCCTGTTCGTGGCGGGTGAGCACGAGTTCGATCGTGGAGGTGCGCATCGATTCGAGCAGGTCGAGGTTTTCCTCGCCGGGAATGCCGAAGACGTATTGCACGCCTTCGGCTTCGAGCGCGGCGACGAACAGGTCGGACGCCTTGGTCATGCGGAACTCCGGGAGCGGGCAGGGCCCGAATCCGTCGATGCTCGCGCAAACGATGTTAGCGGTGGGCGATGGCGGTGGAACGGTGCGGGCTATGCGCGAGCATCGAAGTCTGTGTGGGAGGGGCTTCAGCCCCGATGCTTTTCGCTCAGATCGCCTCGGCAAACCGGTTTCCGGGATTCAAGGCGACCGGAACGAAGAGCATCGGGGCTGAAGCCCCTCCTACAAAA
>NZ_JAGGRI010000037.1 GCF_018612875.1 Lysobacter sp. ISL-50
CCGTCGGCCTGCTGCTCGCCGCCGCCGGCATCGGCGGCTACTTGTGGCTGCGGCCGGCCGCGCCGGCGGCCGCGGTCGCGCCGGTCAATCCGCTCGCCGACGCCGCGGTCTCGCGCGTCGCGGTGTTCGACTTCCTGCCCGCGCCCGGCGCCGCCACTGGCGACGCCTGGCTGAGCAGCGCGCTGCCGGAACTGCTCGCGCAGGAACTGGCGCTCAACGACGGCCTGCAAGTGATCAACGGCCAGCGCCTGGCCGAACTGCTGCCGTTGCCGCCCGGGCGCGCGCCCGATAGCGCCGCGCTGCTGCGCATGAGTCGCCAGCTCGGTCTGCGCCTGGCCATGGTCGGGCGCTACCGCGCGGCGCCGGCGCAAGGCGCGGACGGCTTGAGCCTGGAACTGGACGTGCTCGACGCCGCCAGCGGCGAACGCCTGCAGCAGTTGCGCATCGACGGCAACCGCCGCCATCCGGCGGCGCTGATCGCCGCGGCCGGCGCGCAGGTGCGCGATCGCCTGCAACTGCCGCGCCTGAGCACCGCGATCGAACGCACCCGCGGCGCCACCACCAGCGACGACATCGCCGTGCTGCGCGACTACGCCGACGGCGTGCAGGCGCTGCGCCGCGGCGAACTGGGCACCGCCCAGAGCAAGCTCGACGCCGCGGTGAAACGCGCGCCCGACTTCCTGCCCGGCCAGCTCGCGCTGACCCGCACCCTGATGCAGCAGGGCTACCATCCGCGCGCCGGCGCCGTCGCGCGCGCCGCCCTGGCCCACGCCGGCGCCGCGCCGCGCGAAATCCGCCTGGCGCTGGAAGCCTTGATGTACGAAGCCGACCGCTCCTGGCCGCAGGCGATCGAAACCTATCGCGCGCTGTACCGCTTCTATCCGGAAGACATCGAATACGGCCTGGGCCTGGCGCGCGCGCAATCGCAGGGCGGCGATCTGAAGGAAGCGCACGCCAGCCTGACCGATCTGCGCCGCCATCACGGCAACGCCGACCCGCGCATCGATCTGGCGCAAACCGCGATCGCCGAAGCGCAAGGCGACTACGCCGCCGAACGCGACGCCGGCGATCGCGCCCTGCGCAGCGCGCGCACGCTGCGCGCGCCGCACCTGATCGGCAACGCCCTGCTCGAACGCGGCTGGGGCCGCAACGCGCTCGGCGACCAGCCCGGCGCGCTCGCCGACTACCGCGCCGCGCGCGCCCAGTTCGAACAGATCGGCGACGCCATCGGCCAGGCGCGCAGCGACGTCAACCTGGGCGGCTGGTATTACGAACGCGGCGACTTCGCCCGCGCCGGCGATCTCTACCAGCGCGCGCTGGGCCTGTTCGAAAGCGCCGGCATGAAAGCCTCGCAGGCCGCCGCGCTGCAGAATCTGGCCAACATCGACTGGGCCCAGGACCGGCGCCCGGCGGCGCGGCAGAAAACCGAAACGCTGTTGCAGCTGTCGCGCGAACTCGGCGATCCCGATCGCGAGTCGTGGACCTTGAGCGCGCTGGCGGCATTGCAGTTCGACATGGGCGAAACCGCCGCGGCGATGGCGAGCTACCGGCAGGCATTGGCGATCGCGGAACGCTCGGGCCTGCAGCCGCGCCGCTCGTGGGCGCTGCGCGGCCTCGGCGATGTGCTGCGGCTGCGCGGCGACTATGCGCAATCGCGCGAATTGCTCGATCAGGCCCTGGCCATCGAACGGCGCACCC
This sequence comes from Lysobacter sp. ISL-50, assembly GCF_018612875.1. Lineage (GTDB taxonomy): Bacteria > Pseudomonadota > Gammaproteobacteria > Xanthomonadales > Xanthomonadaceae > Lysobacter. The sequence continues at coordinate 1,699 of NZ_JAGGRI010000037.1, forward strand.
GCGACTACGAAGGCCAGGCCGAAGCGCAGTTCCGCATCGGCCAGTTGCTGCACGATCAGGGCCGCCTGGCCGAGGCGCGCAAACAACTGCTGGACGCGCGCGAGCGCCAGAGCGATCACCAGCAGGATTACTGGGGTTCGGTGACCGGCCTGGAACTGGCCGCGCTCAGTGTCGATGAAGGTCAGGCGAATGCGGCCTTGAAGGAACTCGACCGGATCGAACCGGCCTTGCGCGAGAGTCAGGCGCAAATGGAACTGGCCCAGGCCGCAGGCATCCGCGCCGAAGCGCTGGTCGCCCTGCAACAGATTCCGGCCGCGCGCGCCGCGCTGGAACCGGCGCTGGCCTATCTGCACAACCACGGCGACGGCATCGATGCGCTGACCATCCAGCTCAGTCAGGCGCGGGTGCTGGCCGCCGAGGGCAAGCGCGATCAAGCCGCGGCCGTGCTCGATCAAGTGCAACAGCGCGCGCAGCGGCGCGAACTGCGCGGCGTGGTGGCGCAGGTCGAACAACGCCGGCGCGAATGGCTGAGCCCCACGGCGACGGCGCAGGCGGGACGTTGATCCGTCCCGCGCCGCGCCCGGCGTAACCGCTCGCTCAGCCGCGCTGCTGCCGGCGCAGGCCGAAGAACTGCAGTTCAGCGAACACCGCCACCGCCGCCGCCTGCACCAGCACGAACGCCAGTCCGAGGCTGTTCGGCGCGATCACGCCTTCCACCAACACCAGCACCGACGCGGCGATCCAGGCGAGGTTGACGCCGATGATGGTCCAGGTCGCCGCCGCGCCGATCGCGCGGCGGCTCAGCACCCAGCCCAGGAACGCCAGCCAGAACATCAGCACCACACCGGCGCCGCGCAGCCAGCCGGCGTCGATCGCCAGCAGTCGCGACAAGGGTTCGGCGGCGCTGAGTTGCAGCAGGCCGGCGGCGCCGGACACCGCCGCGTCGGCGGCGATCACGCGGCGCAGGAAGTGGCTGGCGGGGGTTTGCGTGGCGATGGCCATGGTCGTTCTCCTGAGGGTCGTCGGTCTGAAGTCGAAGCCATCACACACCCGCGCTCGCGGCCGGTCGATTACCTGCCAGGTAATGTCTGCCGTCACCGCGCTGGGCTATCGTGGCCGCATGAACGATCAGCGCCCCGTGGGCGAGCTGCTGCGCGATTGGCGCCAGCGTCGCCGTCTGACCCAACTCGATCTGGCCGACATGGCGCAGATCTCCACCCGCCACGTCAGCTTCATCGAGACCGGGCGCTCGCTGCCGAGCCGGGCGATGCTGCTGCGGCTGGTCGATCGTCTCGACGTGCCGCTGCGCGAGCGCAATCAATTGATGACCGCCGCGGGGCTGGCGCCGATGTACGCCGAACGTTCGCTCGACGATCCGGCCATGCGCGAGGCCCATGCCGCGGTCGAACTGGTGCTGTACGGCCACGAGCCGCATCCGGCGCTGGCGGTGGACCGGCACTGGAACCTGATCGAACACAATCGCGCGCTGACGCCGCTGCTGGCCGGCGTGCCCGACTTCCTGCTGGCGCGGCCGTCGAACGTGCTGCGCGTGGGCTTGCACCCGCAAGGCCTGGCGCCGCGCATCATCAACCTGGGCGAATGGCGCGCGCATCTGCTGCATCGCCTGCGTCATCAGATCGCCGCCACCGGCGACGCGGTGCTGGCGACGCTGTACGAAGAACTGGCCGCGTATCCGGCGCCCGACGACTACGACGACAACGACATCCCCGCCTCGGGCCTGGTCGTGGTGCCGTTCCGGGTGCGCAGCGAACTGGGCGATCTGTCGTTCATCAGCACCACCACCGTGTTCGGCACGCCGATGGACGTGACCTTGTCGGAGATCGCGATCGAATCGTTCTTTCCCGCCGACGCGGCGACCACACAGGCGATGCGCGTGCTCAGCGCCGGCCTGGAACCGGCGCCGTCGGCCTCGCACTGAGGCCGCGCCCGCTAACCAACGGCCCACGCGGCGCGCGCCGGCGCAGGCTAAGCTGTGCGTCCCTTGTCGGCGAAATTCCGAGGTAAAGCGTGCCGTTCGCTCTTAGCCCGTGCGTGTATTCCCCAGTGTCCCTGACGCGGCTGCGCGCTTTCGGCCGCGGCCTGCCCTTGGCCCTGGTGCTGGCCTCGGCCACGCTGGCGCTGAGCGCCTGCGACAAACCGGCCGCGCAGGAACAGGCGGCGGCGCCGAAGAAAGTGTTCAGCGGCCGCATCGCCCAGTTCCAGACCATCGACGAACGCGTCGGCACCGGCGAGGTCGCGCAGTCGGGTCAGGAAGTAGTCGTGCAGTACACCGGCTGGCTGTACGACGAAAAAGCCGCGAACAAGCGCGGCACGAAGTTCGACAGTTCCTTCGATCACGGCAAGCCTTTCAGCTTCCTGCTGGGCGCCGGCCGGGTCATCCGCGGCTGGGACGACGGTGTCGCCGGCATGCGCGTGGGCGGCAAGCGCGTGCTGATGATTCCGCCGGACATGGGCTACGGCGTCGAGGGCGCCGGCGGCGGCGCGATTCCGCCGGATACTTCGCTGGTGTTCGAGGTGGAATTGCTTGGGGTGGTGCCGCGCTGAGCATTGGGTTTTAAAAGCAAATCCCCCCTGCCCCCCTTTTTCAAAGGGGGGAACAGCACGGGTTTGTGAGGGGATGCGATGTAATCTCGGCATCCCCTTCGTCAATTCGCCCCCTTTGAAAAAGGGGGCTGGCGCCCGCGCCGTCACGATTCACGCCGATCCCTGTGCGCCGGGGGATTTGCTCTCAGCCGATCGCCTTACAAGCCCGAGCCGCCAACTCGAACGAATACAACCGAGCCGCATGCTCGTAGATGTTCGCGGTGATCATCACCTCATCCGGACGATGCCGCGCGATAAACGCGGCGATGCCCTCGCGCACCTCGCCCGGATCGCCGACCACCGCGCACGCCAGCGCCTGGGCGACGCCGGCCTTTTCCAAAGGCGTCCAGAAACGCTCGATGTCGTCGATCGGCGGCGGAATCAATCCCGGCATGCCGCGGCGCAGATTGACGAAGGACTGCTGCTGCGTGGTGAACAACCGCCGCGCCTGCGCGCCGCTGTCGGCCGCGACCACGTTCAAGGCCAGCATCGCATGCGGCCGCGGCAGACGCGCGGACGGCTTGAAGTCGCGCCGGTACAAGGTCAGCGCCTCGTCCATGGCGTCGGGGGCGAAATGCGAGGCGAACGCGAACGGCAGGCCCATCGCCGCCGACAGGCGCGCGCTGAACAAGCTCGATCCGAGCAGCCACACCGGCACGTCCAGACCGGCGCCGGGCACCGCGCGCACCGCTTGCCCGGGTTGCACCGGTTCGAAGTAATGCAACAGCTCGGCCACGTCCTGCGGGAAGCTGTCGGCGCCGTCGTAATAGCGACGCAGCGCGCGCGCGGTGGCCTGATCGGTGCCGGGCGCGCGGCCCAGGCCCAGGTCGATGCGATCGGGATACAACGACGCCAGCGTGCCGAACTGCTCGGCGACCTGCAGCGGCGCGTGGTTGGGCAACATGATGCCGCCGGCGCCGACGCGGATGGTCGAGGTGCCGCCGGCGATGTGGCCGATCAGCACCGCGGTCGCGGCGCTGGCGATGCCGGGCATGTTGTGGTGTTCGGCCAGCCAGTAGCGGGTATAGCCCAGCGCTTCGGCGTGACGGGCCAGGTCGAGACTGTTGGCGAAGGCCTGGCCGGCGTGACTGCCTTGAGTGACGGGGGCCAGATCCAGAACGGAGAACGGCAGCATGCGCGGGCGACTCGGGGGAAGATCCTTTCGATGTGGGGACCGCGGGCGGCGATTCCAGTTGGGGATCGTGTCCGGATCGGATCGAGTGTGTTGCCTGAGTGGCGGCTATGGGCGTTTGCGGGGCCGCGCGCTCGTCCCGCCCTCCCGTCGCCGTCCCAGTTTCGACCCGGCCCAAACGCATAGCGTTTGGGCGTTCGCGGACGCGCGAGCCGGTGGCTCGCAAGCAGCGTCCGCTCACCCTGAAGGGCCGGATGAGGGCCGCAACCTCAGAACAAATCGAACCTCACGCCCTCGCGCTCGTTATCCCAGATCGTGCAGAACACCCACCAGCGCCCTTTCTCGTAGCACAGCTGGAGGCTGTTGGCCCCGCGCTTGATCAACACCGGCGAGTCGGCCGTGGCGCGCGCGTCGTACTTGCTCCACACGTGGGCGATCTGACCGAAGCGCTCGATGCGCTGGTCGGTCTCGACCTCGAAGAAATCGTTCGCGGCGAAAAACGGTTCGACATCGGCGATGTACTGCTCGGTATCGAACACCTGCGCCCAGGTGGAGCCGTCGGCTTCGACCACGGTGCGCAGGCTCAGATTGCGCGGATGGCACAGATAGCGGAATCGCGCCCAGTCGCGCGGGGCGCCGGCCGGGCCGGAGATGCAGGCGTAGATCGCCCGCACCAGGCGGCCGATGTCCTGGGTGTCGTCGAACCAGTGCGCGGGGACGGTTTGCGGGTCGCTCATGACGCTGCATGCTCCTTGGAAGGTCGAATACGAACAGATGAAACTCGCCGCCGCGCGGCCTAGCCCAGCAGCGGCCAGCCCGCCAACGGCGCGATCAGCCAGTACAGGCCGCCGATCACCAACAGCCACATCGCCGCCTTCAACAGGAAACCGACCAGCTTGAAGGCCAGATACAGCCCGGCGACCACGGCGATAAGCGCAACGATGTCCATGCAGGCTCCGACAGCCAAAACGGCCCCGAGCTTAGACCGCGGCGGCGCTGGCGACCAAGTGCCAGGCGACCGGCCCGGGCGCCCGCCGCCGCCCGGTTCGACCACCCGCGGAAGTTCATCGATAAAAAAATCTCGACAAGCCGACGAACGGCAGGAACAATTTCCTAACATTTGGGTCTACCGTTTCGATCGATACGCGCACAAGCAAAAAACGCCCCGCGCGCAGTTCGAAACATCTCAACTGATGGGGACCGGCCGGGCAACGGAACGCTCGGCCCGGCACTGGCCACCGCACCACGGATCGGAACTTCCGCAATGCAAACCTCTTCGTCGCCGTCGCAACCGGCTCCCCCCGCGGAGGCCGGCGACCCCGGCCGCCCTAAGCCCTGGACGCGCGCCAGCCGCGCCGTCTTCGGCGATATCGCCTGGTCCCCGCCCGCGTGGCTCGCCGCGCTGCTCGCGCGCATCCGGCAAAAACCCGGGTTGTACCTGGGCAGCGCGCTCGGCCTGATCGTGGTCGGCGCGCTCGGCTACTGGCTCGCCACCCGGCCCAAGCCGGTGATTCCCGGCGCGCTCAGCGTGGAAGTGCACACCCCCGATCTCACCGACTACAGCCGCAAGCCGGCCACGGTCGATACCTTGCGCCTGACCTTCTCCGACTCGGCCGCGCCGCTCAAGCAGATCGGTTCCGCGCCGCTCGGCGTGACGCTGACGCCCGAGCTGAAAGGCGCCTGGAAATGGGAAGACGACAAGACCCTGGTGTTCACGCCGTCCGCCGACTGGCCGGTCAAGACCCAGTACAAGGTCGAACTCGACACCCGGCAGACCCTCGCGCCCAAGGTGCTGCTGCAGGAACACGAGTTCGAATTCCAGACCGCGCCGTTCAAGGCCGAGATCGCCAGCAGCGAGTTCTACCAGGACCCGCAGGACCCGGCCTTGAAGAAAGGCGTGTACGAGCTGAAGTTCTCGCATCCGGTCGATGAGGCGCAACTGCAGCGCCGCGTCGCCTTGTCGCTGGCCGACGGCGGCGGCACCGCGATGGCCGCGCCCAAGTACACCCTCACCTACGACGACACCCGGCTCAAGGCCTGGGTCCATTCCGAACCGCTGACCCTGCCGGAAAACGGCGGCACGCTGAAGCTCGAACTCGCGCCCGGCATCGTCAGCGCGCTCGGCGGCGAAGGCAGCGCGGAAAAACTCCAAAGCCAGGTGCGCCTGCCCTCGCTGTACAGCGTCAGCGTCGACAACATCGACACCACCTTGGTGGAGAACGAGCGCTTCGAACCCGAACAGGTGCTGGTGCTGAACTTCAACAACGCCATGCGCGACACCGATGTCGCCGGCGCGGTGCGCGCCTGGCTGCTGCCGGCCAAGGACCCGCGCCGTCCGGCCAATGAACAAAGCGGCAACTATTCGTGGTCGCGCGAGAGCGTCGACGAAGCCGTGCTCAAGGCCGCCACCGCGCTGCCGCTGAGCGCGGTGCCGACCGAGCGCGAGTACATCGAAACCCACAGCTTCAAGTTCCAGGCCCCCGCCGGCCGGCGTATCTATGTGCGCGTCAACAAGGGCCTGAAAGCCTTCGGCGGTTTCATCCTCGGCGCCAACCACACCGCCGTGCAGACCGTGCCCGAGTATCCCAAGCTGCTGCGCTTCGTCGGCGAAGGCGCCCTGCTCTCGCTGCGCGGCGAACGCCGGGTCAGCGTGGTCTCGCGCAATGTGCCAGCGGCGCGGTTGGAAATCGCCCGCGTGCTGCCCGAGCAGATCCAGCACTTGGTGTTCAACAACAGCGGCAGCTACGCCAAGCCCAGCTTCTACAATCTCGGCGCCGACAGCCTGGTCGAGCGCGAGGAAAAACGCCTGACCCTGCCGGCCGACAATCCGGCCAAGGCGCATTACGAGGGCGTGGACCTGGGCGAGTACCTCAAGCCGAACCGCCGCGGCGTGTTCCTGCTGAGCCTGCGCACCCTGAGCGACGACGACGCCAAGCGTCCGGCGCAGGAAACCCTGTCCGACGACGCCGGCAGCGAGGAAGACAGCCGTCTGGTCGTGCTCACCGACCTGGGCATCGTGGTCAAGCAGGCGATGGACGGACGCCGCGACGTGTTCGTGCAATCGCTGTCGAACGGCTCGCCGGTCGCCGGCGCGCGCGTGCGCGCGGTGGCGCGCAACGGCGAAACCCTGGTCGAAGCCGACACCGACGCCACCGGCCGCGCGCAGATTCCCTCGCTGAAAGGCTTCAAGCGCGAGAAAGAACCGGCGATGCTGACCGTCAGCCAGGGCGAGGATTATTCCTTCCTGCCCATCGACGATTACCGCCGCAAGCTGGACTACTCGCGCTTCGACATCGGCGGCGAGCCCAACGACCTGGAGGCCGGCGCGCTCAACGCCTTCCTGTTCTCCGATCGCGGCCTGTACCGTCCGGGCGACACCATCAACATCGGCATGATCGTGCGCGCCGCCGACTGGAAGCGTCCGCTCGCCGGCCTGCCGCTGGAGTGGGAGTTCACCGATCCGCGCGGCAACGTGGCCAAGCGCGAGAAGCTCAAGCTCAGCGAACAAGGCTTCGAAAGCGCCAGCTTCGCGCCGAGCGACAGCGCGCCCAGCGGCACCTGGCAGATCCAGTTGTTCCTGCTCGGCCGCGACAACCAGCGCACCACCCTGGGCTCGACCTCGGTACAGGTGCGCGAATTCGCCCCCGACACCATGAAGGTGACGGCGAAGTTCTCCACCGACAATCCGAAGGGCTGGATCAAGCCCGAGCAATTGTCGGCGACGGTGTCGGCGGAAAATCTGTTCGGCACGCCCGCGCAGCAGCGCCGCGTGGAAGGCACGATGGTGCTGCGTCCGTTCTTCCCGGCCTTCGCCGCCTATCCGGGTTATCAGTTCTTCGACCCGCAGCGGGCCAAGGAAGGCTACGACGAAGCGCTCAGCGACCAGACCACCAACGCCGAGGGCAAGGCCGAGTTCAAGCTCGATCTGAGCAAGTACGAGCGCGCGACTTATCAGCTCAGCTTCCTCGCTCGCGCCTTCGAACCCGGCAGCGGGCGCAACGTCGCGGCTCAGACCAGCGCGCTGGTGTCCAACAATGACTTCCTGGTCGGCATCAAGCCGCAGGACGATCTGAACTACATCAAGCGCGGCGCCAAGCGCGCGCTGCAACTGGTGTCCATCGGCCAGGACGGCGAGCCCAAGGCGGTCGCGGGCCTGCGCGCGGTGGTGGTCGAGAAGCGCTACGTCTCGGTGCTGACCAAGCAGGACTCGGGCCTGTATCGCTACGTTTCGCACGAACGCCGCTACGACAAGCGCGACGAACCGCTGGCCCTGGCCGGCGGCCGTCAGACCGTGTCGCTGCCGACCGACCAGCCGGGCGATTTCCTGCTCGAAGTGCGCAGCGCCGACGGTAAGGTGCTCAACCAGATCGGTTATCAGATCGCCGGCGCGGCCAATCTGTCGCGCTCGCTGGAACGCAACGCCGAGCTCAGCCTCAATCTGTCCAAGCCCAGCTACAAGCCGGGCGAGACCATCGAGATCAGCATTCGCGCGCCGTATGCCGGCAGCGGATTGATCACGCTGGAGCGCGACAAGGTCTACGCCCACGCCTGGTTCCACGCCGACAGCAGCGCCAGCGTGCAGAAGATCACCGTGCCGGCCGATTTCGAGGGCAACGGCTACATCAACGTGCAGTTCCTGCGCGATCCGAACTCCGACGAGATCTACATGAGCCCGTTGTCGTTCGGCGTGGCGCCGTTCGCGGTCGATCGCAGCGCGCGCACCCAGCCGCTGAAACTGGCGCTGCCGAAGGTGACCAAGCCGGGCACGCCGATGACGGCCGAGGTCACCACCGAAGGCAAGGCGCGGGTGGTGCTGTTCGCGGTCGATGAAGGCATCCTGCAGGTCGCGCGCTACCGCGTCGGCGATCCGCTGGATCATTTCTTCCGCAAGAAGTCGTTGCAGGTGGACACCGCGCAGATCCTCGATCTGCTGCTGCCGGAGTTCAGCCGCATCGCCGCCTCGGCGGCGCCGGGCGGCGACGGCGAAGGCGGCATGGCCAAGCACCTCAATCCGTTCAAGCGCAAGTCGGAGAAGCCGGCGGTGTGGTGGTCGGGCATCGTCGATGTCGATGGCCGCCATCAGTTCAAGTTCACCCTGCCCGACTACTTCAACGGCCAGGTGCGCGTGGTCGCGGTGGCGGTCACCCCCGACCGCATCGGCGTGATCCAGGACGATGCGATCGTGCGCGGCGATTTCGTGCTGACCCCGACCGTGCCGACCCATGTCGCGCCGGGCGACGAGTTCGACCTGCCGGTCGGCGTGGCCAACACCATCGAAGGCGCGAAGAAGCCCTCGCAGGTGACGGTCAGCCTGCAACTGCCGGCGTCGCTGACTCTGGTCGGCGCCGCGCCGGCCGCGGTGTCGATCGCGCCGCGCAGCGAAACCACGGTGCGGTTCCGGGTCAAGGCCGGCAATGCGCTGGGCGCGCTGCCGGTCGGCATCCAGGCCGCGTCGGGCACTTATTCGGCCAAACGCCGGATCGAATTGTCCTTGCGCCCGGCCCTGGTCGCGCGTCAGGACCTGATCGCCGGCCGCGCCGACAAGCGCGTCGTCGTCCAGCCGTTGCGCGCGATGTACGACCAGCGCGCCACGCGGCAGTTGTCGGCCTCGGTGTCGCCGCTGGTGGCGGTGGACGGGCTGACCGCGTATCTGAGCGATTACCCGTACCAGTGCAGCGAGCAACTGCTCAGCGGCGCGTTCCCGGCGCTGGTGCTGGCCTCGCATCCGGAGTTGGGCAAGATCGTCGATAACCGTCCGGGCGAGGCGAAGCAGGACATCATCGACGTCCTGCGTTCGCGCCAGAACAGCGAAGGCGGTATCGGCCTGTGGACGGCGACGCCGGAGGCGGACAACTTCGTCACCGGTTATGCCGCGCTGTATCTGCTGGAAGCGCGCGATCGCGGCCAGGCGATTCCGCAGGACCTGCTCAAGTCGCTCAACGGCTATCTGGAACAGCTGGCCGCCGATCGCTCGGGCAACGACCTGCCGACGCTGCGCAGCCGCGCGCTGGCGGTGTATCTGCTGGTCCGCCAGGGCCGCACCGCCAGCAACCTGCTCAGCGCGGTGCACGAGCAGATCAAGCGCGATCAGCGCAAGACCTGGGAGAACGATGTCGCCGGTCTGTTGATCGCGTCGAGCTATCAGTTGCTGCAGCAGGACAAGGCGGCACGCCCGCTGGTCAACAAAGCGTTGATCCGCGCCAACGGCGCGGCGGCGACCACGCGCGGCGTCTACGCGTCCTACTACGACAACGGCATCGATCAGGCCTGGACGGTGTATCTGCTGAACCGTCATTTCCCGGCGCTGACACGCGACGGCCTGAAGATGACGGCGCTGGAACGCCTGCTCGATCCGCTGCGTCACAACAGCTACAACACCTTGTCCTCGGCGCTGACCGTGCTGGCGATGGACGCCTACGCCGGCGCCCAGCCGCAGCAGCCGCAGCCGGTGCTGGAAGCGGCCGGCAAGGACGGCAAGTCGCGGCCGATCGGCGCGGCGCAGGGCGTGATTTCGCGCGGCAACTTCGCCGGCGGCGACCTGCGCCTGTGGGTCGCGCCGGCCGGCCCGGCGCCGGCCTGGTATCTGGTCAATCAGAGCGGCTTCGACCGCGCCCTGCCAAAGGAAGTGCAGGACAAGGGGCTGGAAGTGGTGCGCGAGTACCTCGACGATGCCGGCAAACCGGTCGCCACGATCAAGCAGGGCCAGGAAGTCACGGTGCGCGTGCGGGTTCGCGCGCTCGGCGTGCCGATGCGCGATTCCATCGCGATCGTCGATCTGCTGCCGGGCGGTTTCGAGCCGGTGATGCAGTACATCGCAGGCAGTGCCGACGCCGGCGACAGCGAGGCCGCGACCGAGGAAGGCTGCGAGGAAGAGTGCGGCGAAAGCGAAGGCGACGGCGAAAGCGAGGAGGGTCAACCCTCACGCGACGGCCCCGATCCGAACGCGGCGCCGCAACAGACCCTGGCCCTGCCCGGCTCGACCTTCGCGCCCCTGCATGTCGAACAGCGCGAAGACCGCATCGTGCTGTACGGCAGCGTCGGCGGCGAAGCCAGCGAGTTCCGCTACAAGGTCCGCGCCAACAACAGCGGCAAGTTCGTGGTGCCGCCGGTGTATGCCGAATCGATGTACGAGCGTTCGGTGTACGCGCAGGGCGGCCCGGCGGGCGTGTTGCAGGTGAATGCGCCCACGCCATGAATCCGCGGCGGGTTTCGGTGAAAAGGTGGCGGCGGCGGGTCATTGCCGCCGCCGCGTTACAGAACGTTTTGCACTTCGAGCCTGTGCGATGAATCTCGGGTTGTTTCGCATACGCGAATGGCGACGGCAGTGGGTGGCTCTTGCGCTGAGTCTCATTGCCGTCGCCGCGATGTGGGGCGTCATACGCTTTTGGCCGCGCCCCTCGCTATCGGAAGCGATCCCGCTGTCGACCGTGGTGCGCGACCGCGAGGGCCGGCTGTTGCGGCTGACCCTCGCCAGCGACCAGCGCTATCGTTTGTGGGTGCCGCTGAAGGATATTTCGCCGCGACTGGTCGAAGCGGTGATGCTGCAGGAGGACGCGTGGTTCCGCTGGCATCCGGGATTCAATCCGGTCAGCCTGCTGCGCGGCGCCTGGTCCACCTACGGCAGCGGCGAGGCCCGCGTCGGCGGTTCCACCCTGACCATGCAGCTTGCGCGCCTGCGCTGGCGCCTGCAGACCCGCGATGTGCGCGGCAAGCTGGTGCAGATCGCGCGCGCGGTGCAACTGGAGCTGTGCTATTCCAAGGACGACATCCTTGAGGCCTATCTTAATTTCGCCCCCTACGGCGGCAATATCGAAGGCGTCGGCGCGGCCAGCCTGATCTATTACCGCAAGCCCACCGATCGCCTGACGCTGCCCGAATCCCTGGCCTTGGCCGTGCTGCCGCAAGCGCCTTCGCGCCGCGGCAAACTCGCCGTCCACGAAGACGGCAGCGACGACGACGCCTACTACATCGGCCGCGGCCTGCAAGCCGCGCGCGCGCGGCTGTATGCGCGCTGGCGCGAACGCCACCCCGAGGACGCCGCCGAAGACGCGCTGCTGAACCTGCCGCTGCGCCTGCACAGCGCGCGCGAACTGCCGTTCCGCGCGCCGCATCTGGTCGATCGCGTGCTGGCCGAGCAAGCCTGGCATCCCGAGGCCGGGCCGGAACTGAAGACCACGCTCGATACCCGCCTGCAGCGCCTGCTCGAAGAACGCGTGCGCAATCATCTGCAGCGCGAACGCAGCCGCGGCCTGCGCAACGCCAGCGCGATCCTGATCGACACCCGCGACATGGGCGTGCGCGCGCTGGTCGGTTCGGTGGATTACTTCGACGCCTCGATCCAGGGACAGGTCAACGGCAGCGACGCCAAGCGCTCGCCCGGTTCCACCTTGAAGCCTTTTATCTACGCCCTGGCCCTGGATCAGGGCGTGCTGCATCCGCAGACCGTGCTGCGCGACGTGCCCAGCGCGTTCGGCCCGTACACGCCGGAGAATTTCGACGGCCGCTTCATGGGCCCGGTGACCGCGACCGAAGCGCTGGTGCGCAGCCGCAATATTCCCGCGGTGTATGTCGCCTCCCAGCTCAAGCAGCCCGGCTTCTACGATTTCCTGCGCCAGGCCGGAGTCAGCCGCATGGCCAGCAAGGATCACTACGGCCTGGCGCTGGTGCTCGGCGGCGGCGAAGTGACGATGAACGAGCTGGCGCGCATGTACGCGATGCTCGGCAACGACGGCCGCCTGCGCGCGCTGCGCTGGCGCGAGAGCGATCCGCAGGAAGAAGGCGCGCGCCTGATCAGCGCCGAGGCCGCGTTCATCACCCGCGACATGCTGCGGCATAACCCGCGCCCCGACGCGGGTTCGCAATCGGCCTCGCGGCCCTTGCCGGTGGCCTGGAAGACCGGCACCTCGTGGGCGTTCCGCGACGCCTGGAGCGCCGGCATCGTCGGCCCATATGTGCTGGTGGTGTGGATGGGCAATTTCGACGGCGCCAGCAATCCGGCCCTGGTCGGAGTGGAAGCGGCGGCGCCGCTGTTCTTCGACATCGTCGACGGGCTGCAGGCCGCGCGCGTGGATCTGGCCGATCCGGTGCGGCAATGGCCGATCAACCTCAAGCGCGTGGAAGTCTGCCGCGCCAGCGGCGACCTGCCCAACGCCTGGTGCCCGCAGCGCGGCATGACCTGGTTCATCCCCGGCAAGTCGCCGATCCGGATCAGCACCGTGCATCGCGCGATCGCCCTGGACAAGATCAGCGGCCGTCCGGTGTGCGGCCGCTTCGATCCCAGCACCATGCGCACGGAAGTGTTCGAATTCTGGCCGTCGGATCTGGCCCAGGTGTTCGTGCAGGCCGGCATCCCGCGCAAGCGTCCGCCGTCCGGCCACGACTGCGGCGGCGCCCAGGACTGGCTGGGTTCGGCGCCGAGCATCACCTCGCCCTATCGCGCCACCCGCTACACGATGCGGCTGTCGCATCCGGATCAAGTCAACCTGAGCCTGACCGCGACGGTCGATGCCGACGTGTCGAAGCTGTACTGGTTCGTCGGCAACACCTTCATCGGCAGCGCCGACCCGGGCAAGGCGCTGGCCTGGACGCCGGACCGCACCGGGCAGTTCCGGGTGTCGGTGGTCGATGATCGCGGACGCAGCGATGAGCGGGAGATCGAGGTTGCGGTGGTGCAGTAGCGCTGCATCGCCGAGGCGTCGCTTCGCAATGAATTTGTTCAAGTCGCCGTTTCGAGCGTAGAGCCGCCGTGCTTTTTTTTGCTCGTCATTCCCGCGAACGCGGGAATCCAGGGCCTTTCGTGCGAGAACCTTTGAAGTCGCTGGATCTTCGGCTTCGTCGAAATAAAGCGGAGCCCGCCTTCGCGGAAACGACGAGTAAAAAACCGCGGATGCCGCGATCCGGCCCACCCTGGCTTAGGATGACCTTCGCCATCACCCAAGGCTGCCCTCTCATGCCCCGGTCGCCGAGCGTCCGCCTATCGCCCGCCCTGCTGGCGCTAGTCGTATCGATCACCGCCGCATTCGCGATATCGCCCGCCTCCGCGGCCGCACTCTCCAACGAACAAGCCGTAGCCGCACTCGCGCACGGCTGCTGGTCCATCCGCGGCGCCGACGACGATGGCGTCGCGCGCCGATTGAACTGGCAAGAAGCGAAGTCGTCGCCGTCCGGATTGTTCGGCGAAATCCGCCGCGTCGTCCCCGATCCACGCGAACCCTCGCTGCAACTGGCGCTGACCAATCGCGGCTCCCAGCTGATCATGGCGGTCCTCCCCGACGGCGCGGACGGCGCCGACACCGCGCGCCGACCCGGCGCCCGCATCCGATCCCCGCGTCCCGAAGCCGCGACGCTGAACGCCATCGTGCACGCACGCGCCGGCCTTCACGACATGCACCGCGCGAACGCCTAGTGTGGCCGGGTGCGCCACCGGTCCCTTGCGAGAACCCCGCCATGTCGCGTTCCCTGATTGCTTTCGCCCTCGGCGCATCGCTGCTCACGCTCGGCTGCTCCCATGCCGACGCCGCCAAACGCCCCGCGCCGCCCGCATCGCCGCCGGCGCAGGCCACGCCGGACGAGATCGACCGCGTGCGTGGCTGCTGGATTCAGAAAGTCGAACCCGACGGCCGCGCCACCTTGCTGCTGCGCCTGTTGCCCGATCGCGAACACCCGCAATGGCTCAGCGGCCAGTTGCAGCGCGCCGACGGCGACGATCCCGATCGCCGCGTGCAGTTGTGGTTCGCGCGCGACGGGCGCTCGGCGCTGTTGGCCAGCCGCCCGATCACCGATCCCACACCCGCACCGGCATCCAGGCCCGCGCCGATGCGGCAGTTGCCGCACACCAAGGCGATCAAGCCCAACGCCGACGCGATGGCCTCGTTGATCGCCAATCCGCAAGCGCGGATCGAATACGAGCGCATACCCACCACGGCATCGCCGGCGCCCGCCGCATCGGCGGACACCCGCACCCTGGACTACCGCGAACGCGGCGCGAGCAAGCGCCTGCGCATCGAGGTCTCGCCCGAGCACTTGAAGCTCAGCATCGTCGGCGCCGCGCTGTCGCATAAGCCGGGCACGCCGAATTCCGCCGCGGTGGTGTTGTTCGACGGCGGCCGCGACGGTTGCGATTGAGCCGCCGCGGCCCGCGGCCGCGGCAATCGAACGCGCCCGCGCTCAGCGAACGCTGGCCGCCGTCACCCGCCACACCGTATTGCCGACGTCGTCGCTGACCAGCAAGGCGCCGCGCTTGTCCAGGCGCACGTCCACCGGCCGCCCCTGCGCGTCTTCCTTCGCGTCGAGAAACCCGGTCAGTACATCCACCGGCGCGCCGTCGGGTTTGCCGTTCTTGAACGCAACGAAGATCACCTTGTAGCCGCTCTTGGGCTTGCGGTTCCACGAGCCGTGCTGGCCCACGAACAAGCCATTGGCGAACGCCGCCGGCAGCGTCGTCCCCTGCGAAAACGCGATGCCGAGCGAGGCGGTATGCGGCCCGAGCGCGTAATCCGGCGCCAGGGCCGAGGCGACCAGCTGCGGATTCTGCGGCTGCACCCGCGTATCCACGTGCTGGCCATAATAGCTGTAAGGCCAGCCGTAGAAACCGCCGTCCTTGACCGAGGTGATGTAGTCGGGGACCAGATCGCTGCCGATTTCATCGCGCTCGTTGACCGCGGTCCACAGCGCGCCCGTGCTCGGCTCCCAGGCCAGGCCGTTGGGATTGCGCAGGCCGGTGGCGAACAGGCGCTTCTTGCCGCTGGCGCGGTCGAGTTCCCAGATCGCCGCGCGGCCTTCCTCCATCTGCATGCCGTTCTCGCCGACATTGCTGTTGGAACCGACGGTGATGTAGAGCTTGCTGCCGTCGGCGCTGGCGATGAGGTTCTTGGTCCAGTGGTGATTGATGCCGGCCGGCAGGTCGGTGATCTTCACGCCCTTGTCGGCGATGCCGGTGTCGCCGTCGTGATACGGAAAACGCCACACCGCGTCGGCGTTGGCGACGTACAACGCGTTGCCGACCAGGGCCATGCCGAACGGCGAATGCAGATCCTTGAGCAGCACCGTGCGCAATTCGGCGATGCCGTCGCCGTCGGCATCGCGCAGCAGGCTGATGCGGTCGGCGCTGGGCACGGCCGCGCCGGCTTTCTTCATCACCCGCGCCGCGGCCCAGGCCTTGAAGCCGGAGGCTTTCTGCTCCGAGGCCGGCGCGTTGCTTTCGGCCACCAGCACGTCGCCGTTGGGCAGCACATGCAGCCAGCGCGGATGATCGAGCCCTTGCGCGAACGCCTGCACCGCCAGTCCCGCGGCGGGCGTGGGCTTGGCGCCCGCCGGCCAGCCGATGGCCGGCGCGATGTTGACGGTCGGCAGCGTCGTCGCGTTCGGCGCGGGCAATCGCGGCCTGGGACCGGTGCCGTCGGAGACCTGCAGGCTCGCGCTCTCGCCGCAGGCGCTCAGCACCGCTGCCGACAGCAGCGACAGCGACAGAATCGAAAACCAACGGCGGCGCGGATGGCGCATGTCGAATCCTCATCGCGACTAGAGGCCGAGCATGCATCGCGGATTATTAAGACGATGAGAAAGCAATCACGCCATGGGCCATCCGTGCGTATCCGCGTCGCGGGACCGGCGGCTGGAAATCCTGGCCCGGCGCGCGCCATCAGCAACCGGCCGGCCTATCTGCAGGCGCACGGAACACCGCGCGATGCCGCCGGACTGAGCGAGCACAACCTGCTCGGCTTCGCCCCGACCGCGACGCTCAATCGTTGGCTGCTGCGCGACGTCCACGGCAACGAACTCGACATCGCCCCGCGCCTGCACGCCTCCAGCGGCGAAACCCTGCGCCAGCTCGTCCTGGCCGGCGAAGACATCGTCTGTCTGTCGGACTTCATGACCCGCGAAGACCGCCGTCGCGGCGACTTGGTGCAGTTGGTCGCGAGCGAAACGCTGGACGCGCGCCAGCCGATCAACGCGGTCTACTACCGCAACACCCAACTGGCGTCGCGGATCGCGTGTTTTCTCGATTTCGTCGCCGAGCGGCTGGCGCCGCGCGGCGGTGAAGCGGCCTGGGAATAAGCGCAGCTTTCTCTTCTCTCTCCCGCAAGCGGGAGAGGGACTCCGTGGTCGATCGGACACGAGGCGCATTAGAGCGTTTCGATCCGGGATATCCGGATTGCCGCCTCGTTTATCGCCGATTGGCGCGCCGATAGCCTGTGGACATCGTCTCCGACCGGAAGTCGCATGCCCCTGCATCCGCAAGCCCAAGCCATGATCGAGGCCTATTCGCCCGATCCCGACCTCGACTATCGACAACTGGACGCCGCGCAACTGCGCGCGTCCTTCGCCATCCCCGAACCCGCCGCGCCGCCACGCGCCGACGTGGTCATCGAACCCCTGAGCGCGCCGGGCCCGGCCGGGTCGATCGCGCTGCGGCTGTACCGCCCCGCCCCGGCCTCTGGCGATGCCGCCGCCCTGCCGATCACCGTCTATCTGCACGGCGGCGGCTTTGTCCTAGGCAGTCCCGACACCACCGACGGCCTGTGCCGCAGCCTGGCGGCGTGGGCGCGGACGCTGGTGGTGTCGGTGGATTACCGGCTCGCGCCGGAAGCGCCGTTTCCGGCCGGGCTCGACGACGCTTACGCGGCCTTGTGCTGGGTCGCCCGGCACGCCGGCGAATTCGGCGGCGACGGCGAACGCATCGCCATCGCCGGCGACAGCTCGGGCGGCAATTTCGCCGCGGCGCTGGCGCAACGCGCGCGCAGCGACGGGCCGCGCCTGCGTCATCAGCTCTTGCTGTATCCGGTGCTCGACGCCGCCTGCGCCCATCCCTCGTATCGCGAATTCGCCGAAGGCTATTTCCTCAGCGCGCCGATGATGCAGTGGTACTGGCGCCAGTACCTCGACGGCGCCGATCCGGCCGACCCGCGGGTGTCGCCGCTGCGCGCCGCGGACCTGCGCGATCTGCCGCCGGCGACGGTGTTCAGCGCCGAATACGACGTGCTGCGCGATGAGGCCGAGGCCTATGCGCAGGCGTTGATCGCGGCGGGCGTAGCGGTCTGCAGCCGGCGCTGGGACGGGCAGATCCACGGTTTCATGCTGCAGCAAGGCCGCGTCGATGCCGCCGACACGGCGCTCGCGCAGGCCGCCGCGGCGCTGCGCGCGGCGTTCGCCTGAGCGCGGCACGCGGACAAAGCCTGGAAGGAAGATGACCCTGCACCGCGTAGCGCCGCGGTGCAGGGTCGGAAGTGGCGGACGGTCACGGTACCGTCCCGCCACAAGCTGCCGCCGGCATCCTGGAGATATGACGGCGGTTCGACTGGGCCCAGTCATAAGCAAGAACGGCACAGGCGGCGCGCCCCCCTACCTCGGCCGGGCCACAGTCGTCGCGTAGTCGGCGCCGGAGGTAGGCGCGGCCGGAGCAGACCCGTAGGCGCGGCCGGAGCAAACCCGTCGGCGCGGGCCGCCAAGCCCGCGATCCAACCGGTAATCGGCGTCCCGATCGCCCCGCCCTGTCGGCGTCCCGGATGCGGTTCGCGCCGCCCAGCGCCCGCGACCGCCTCCGCGATCAGCCGCCCGGCTTCTTTTTCGACAACTCGGCCTTTTCCTGTTCGGTCAGCGCGCGATGGCCGTAGCTGATCACCCGCGTCATCCGCCATTGTCCGTCCTTGAGCGCCCACACCATCAGGAACTTGGCGCCGCCCTCGCACTTGCCGCTGCTCACTTCGCAGAAGCGGTGCTCGCCTTCCTCGATCGCGCCGTAGTCCTTGATCGGATAGACCTTCAGCGTTGCCGGCAACAACTCGCGGCGCACCTTGTCGCAGATGTATTTGCGGGTGTTGGACACGACCGTGGCGCGGTCGAAACTGGCGCCGCCCTTGTCGTGATAGAACTCGACGTCGGGCGAAAAATACTGTTCGAAGGTTTCCAGATCGCAACGGTTATAGGCATCGAACACCTTGCTGTCGAGCCCGGCGATGGTGTCGCGCAGCGCCTCGTCGGCGCTGAGTTCATCGGCCCTCGCGGCGGCGCCATACAGCGACAACGCGGCGGTAAGCACCGATGCGGCAAGCAGAAAACCCCGATCCTTCATGACGGATACATCCCTTGTGAAAACGGTGAGCGGCCATCGGCCGGAAACGAAATCCGCAGGCAACCTCGCGCGGCTCAGGATTTCTTCGCCGCCTTCGGCTGGCCGGATTTGGCCTCGGCATCCTTCGCCACCGGCGTCAACCGAAGATCCTGGAAATCGAAGCTGAAATCGGTCAAGGGCGAGATCGCCTCCATGCGCAGCTCGCGCACGTTCCCGTCCGGCGTCAGGGAGAAATTGAGGAAGGCGTCGGCGTTGAGCCAGCGCTGATCCCAGCGCACGATGAAGGTGTCGTGCTGCCAGTGGCTGAGCTCGCCGACCAGATCCTTGGTGCGGCCGAAACGCACCCGCAATTTGCCGCCCGCGGCCGGCTCGATGAACACATCGCCGTACCACGGATCGCGATACGCGCCGGCGTAGCCCGACAGCGGCAGCGAGGGTTTGGATTTGGCGTCGCGCGCGGCGAGGTGCTTGTTCCAATCCTCATCGGCCTTGTCGTGGCTCTTGGCCAGGGCGGCGGCATAGGCCGCGTTCCAGTCGGTTTTCGGCGCGTCCAGATACGCGTCGAGCGCGCGCAGCGTCACTGCCTGGAACGCGCCGCCGAGTTCGGCGTTGGTCAACACCACCACGCCGAGTTTCTGCTCGGGCAGCAAGGTCACCCGCGAAACCATGCCCGGCCAGCCGCCGGTATGCCAGACCAACTTCTTGCCGCGATAGTCGGTGAGCTGCCAGCCTTCGCCGTAACCGGAGAAATTCGGCTTGACCGGCGCCAGTTCCGGCACCGCCGGTTCCGAAATCGCAATCGGCGTCACCACCGACCACATCTCGCGCTGGCGCTTGGCGCTGAACAAACGTTGTTCCTCGCCGCCTTCGCGGCCATAGACGCCGCCGTCGAGCTGCATGCGCATCCATTTGCTCATGTTGTGCACGCTGGAATACAGCCCGCCGGCGCCGGCGACGTTCGACCAGCTCATGCGCGGCGCGGTCTGCAACATCTTGAAATCGGCCTTGGCATGGCCGCTGGCGACGTTGTCGCCGGCGCGCAGCGCATCGGCGTTGTAGCGGGTTTCGTCCATGCCCAGCGGCTTGAAGATGCGCTGGTCGAGAAACTCGCGATAGCTGCGGCCGCTGGCTTTCTCGACCACCAGCTGAGCGACGCCGTAGAGAATATTGTCGTAGGCGTACTGGCCGCGAAAACCGCCGCTCAGCGGCACTTCGGCCAAGCGCCGCGCGACCTCTTCGTTACTGTAGTCGGTGCCGGGCCAAAACAGCAGATCGCCCGCGCCCAGGCCCAGGCCGCTGCGGTGCGCGAGCAGATCGCGCACGCGCATCTCGCGGGTCACGTAGGGATCGGCCATGCGGAACCACGGCAGATGGTCGATCACCCGATCGTCGAGACTGAGCTTGCCGTCGTCGGCCAGCATCGACAGCGAGGCCGAGGTGAAGGCCTTGGTGTTGGAGGCGATGGCGAACAAGGTGTGGGCATCGACCGGCTCGGACTTGCCCAGCTCGCGCACGCCGTAGCCGCGTTCGAGCACGATGCGCCCGTCCTTGACGATGGCCACGGCGATGCCCGGCACTTCGAATTGCTTGCGCACCGATTCGACGTAGGCGTCGAAATCCCGCAGTTGTTCCGGCAGCGGCGGCTCGGCGGCGGCGGCGGTGTTGACGGGCGTTTGCGCGGCCGCAGCCGCGGCGCTCACGCAGATCAGCAATCCGGCGCCGTGCGCCTTCCAGTCGGTGGCTCGCATCGTTTCAAGACCCTGGCAATCGGCAAGTCGCCCACTCTCGGCGATCGCGCGGCGCGGCACCAGAGGCCGGAAGTTGGGTGGCACCGGGCGTCCAGACCGGGCAGGCCGGCGGCCGGCGGCGCGCGCGCGGCATAATGCGCCGTCGCCCGTTGTCGGTTTCCGCCGGCGCTCGTTTCTTCGTACCCGGTTGATCCGCCCATGCCCACCCCGCCCGTCTCCACCCTGCTCCCGCTGCCCGGCTTGGCCGTGATCGGCGGCGGCCCGGCCGGCCTGATGGCCGCGCAGGCCGCGCGCGCGATGGGCGTGGAGGTGGATGTGTTCGAGGCCAAGGGCTCGGTCGGCCGCAAGTTTCTGATCGCCGGCAAGGGCGGGCTCAATCTGACCCACGGCGAACCGCGCCCGGCCTTCGACCACCGCTACGGCCGGCGCAGCGCGGCGATCGCGCACTGGCTCGACCAATTCGACGCCGACGCCCTGCGCGAGTGGGCGCGCGGTTTCGGCGTGGAGACCTACCTCGGCAGTTCCGGCCGCGTGTTTCCGATGGACCGCAAGGCCGCGCCGTTGCTGCGTGGCTGGGTGCGGCGCCTGCGCGAGGACGGCGTGCGCTTCCACGTGCAGCA
Source organism: Lysobacter sp. ISL-50 (assembly GCF_018612875.1). GTDB lineage: Bacteria > Pseudomonadota > Gammaproteobacteria > Xanthomonadales > Xanthomonadaceae > Lysobacter. The sequence continues at coordinate 22,873 of NZ_JAGGRI010000037.1, forward strand.
TCGCTGCATCGGTTGGAGCCAGGACGGCGCGCTGCGTTTCGACACGCCGTCGGGCCTGGTGCATGCGCGCGCACGCGCGAGCGTATTCGCGCTGGGCGGCGGCAGTTGGCCGGAACTGGGCTCCGACGGCGCCTGGACCGAGTGGATGAGCGAACGCGGCGTGGACATCGCACCCTTGCAGCCGTCCAACTGCGGTTTCGACATCGGCTGGAGCGCGCACTTCGCCGAGCGCCATGCCGGCGCGCCGCTCAAGCCGGTGATCGCGCATTGGCGCGACGGCGATGGCATCGAGCGATCGCTGCAGGGCGAATGCGTGGTCACCGCCACCGGCATCGAGGGCAGCCTGGTGTACGCCTTGTCGGCGACGCTGCGCGATGCGATCGCGGCGCAGGGTTCGGCCGTGCTCGAACTCGATCTTGCGCCCGGACGCGACCTTACGCGTTTGCAACACGATTTCGCCCAGCCGCGGCGCGGCCGCAGCGTCGGCGAGCATCTGCGCCGGCAGACCGGCCTGGACGGCGTCAAAGCCGCGCTGGTGTTCGAGGTCTTGGGCAAGGACGGATTGAACGATGCGGCGGTGGTCGCGCGCACGATCAAGCGTTTGCCGTTACGCCTGCGCAGCGCGCGCCCGATCGCGGAAGCGATCAGCAGCGCCGGTGGCGTGCGGCTGGAAGCGATGGATTCCGCGCTGCGGGTGTCGGCGCTGGCGAACGATGTTTTTTGCGCGGGGGAAATGCTGGATTGGGAGGCGCCGACTGGCGGCTATTTGCTCACTGCGTGTTTCGCCAGTGGCTTGATCGCGGGGCGGGCTGCGGCGAAGCGGCTATCGGAAACGCAGCCAGCCTGAGCCCCAAAACGAGTTCCCCCCTTTGAAAAAGGGGGGCCAGGGGGGATTCGCTTTTGCTCTAAGCAACAGCAAAAGCAAATCCCCCGGCGCAGCAGGCAGCGCCCTCTTCGTCAATCAACGCCGGGCGCCAGCCCCCTTTTTCAAAGGGGGCGAAGTTGTGCGGCTTCGAGTGGATCGGGCAACGCAGCGACGAAACGCCTTACGACGCCGCCTTCTCCACCGCCTTGCCCATATAGAACATCGACGCGCACAAGCCCACGCCCTGCGCCGTCGCCGCCGGCAGATCGCCGCCCTGCAGCGCCATCAGCTTGACCACATCGCCCGTGGGTTCGCTGACTTTGGCCAACGCGATGAAACCCGTCGGCGTAGTGCCGCAGAACGCATTGGCCGGCGTTTCCTTCGGCGGCGTCTGCTCGATCACCCGGCGCAGTTCCACCGTCTGGCTGGCTTCGACCTGCATGGTCGCGCCATAGGTCTGGCCGGCCGAGTACTGGTCGCCGCCGCGCACGATCGCCACGCGCTCGGTCTTGTACAGCGAGCCGTTCTCGCCCTTGAGCTCCAGATCGTCGATGGTCAGCTTGCCGGTGGTGGCCTGCGCCACCGGATTGCCGGGTTCGAACACGCCCAGCGCCACCGGCGTGAGCATCGGCGGCGAGGCGCGCGAGACCGGATCGGCGTCCGGATCGGGCACGGCCTGCGGCGGCGGCGGCGGAGCGGCGGTGGTTTCCTGCGGGGCGGCAGTGTTGACCGGCGCGCTCTGGCTGCAGGCGGCCAACGCCAGAACGGCGAGCGCGAGCAGACTCAGAGCGGGGAACGAGCGTCGGTTCATCGAGGGTCCTCAATTCGATTCAAATTCGGCCGGCAACGGCAACCGGCCTGGCGTCCATCGGCAACGCGAAGGGGACCCGGCGCGCGGGCGCCGGCGCGATGCGAACGCGCAGCCTAACCGCAGGCCGCGTTTGGACGGGTTAATAGTTTGTAATAAATGGCAAAAATTGCCGATCAGGCGGCCGCGTCGCGCAAAGGCCGCAACTGCGGGTCCAGCGCCACGCGTTCGTCGAAGACGAAGCAATGGCCCTGATAGTGCTTGCCGCCGACGCGCTCGAAGTAACCCAGGATGCCGCCGTCGAGCTGGAGCACGTTGTCCATGCCGTCCGCGCGCAGCCACAACGCGGCTTTTTCGCAGCGGATTCCGCCGGTGCAGAAGCTGACCACGGTGGCGTCGCGCAAGGCTTCGCGGTGCGGCGCGAGCGCTTCGGGCAACTCGGTGAAGTTGTCGATCGGCAGGGTCAGCGCGTGTTCGAAACTGCCGTAGCCGACCTCTTCGCGATTGCGCGTATCCAGCAACACGACGCGGCGGCCGTCGTCATCGACGCCGCGGTCGAGCCAGCGTTCGAGTGTGCCGGGCGTCACAGTCGGCGCGCGTTCTTGCAGCGGCGAGGCCTGATCGCGGCGGAACGCGATGATCTCGCGCTTGACCTTGACCTTGAGCCGGGCGAACGGCTGGGACTGGCTGTGGCTGTACTTCACCGCCAGCGTCTGGAAACGCGGGTCGGCGCGCAGGCCATCGAGCAGGGTTTCGATGGCCGCGGCCGGGCCGGCCAGGAACAGGTTGATGCCCTCGCCCGCGACCAGCGCGGTGCCCCGCAGTTGCAGGGTCTCGGCCTGTTCACGCAATTGCCGGGCGAGCTGCGGCGGATCGTCGATGACGGTGAAATGGTAGGCGGCGATGTTGACGATCATGCCGCCATTCTAAAGCACCCCCGGGCGGCGGCGCCTTTGCGAGCCTGACACGGTCGCGCTGGGCCGAAGCTGAACCGCGCCGCGAACCTTCCGCGACAGCCGCGGTCCCAAGTTTTGCGTGGCCGTATCGCGAAGGCTGATAAAGCCGACGGACCGCGCAGACGCCGCGGCAAGGGCCCGGCGTCGCCCCGACATCTGCGCCATAAGGAGGCGTTTGCATGAAGATTCAGCTCAACACCGACCATCACCTGCGCGGCGACGAATCGCTGACCCACCACGTCGAAGGCGTGATCGATCACAGCCTGAGCCGCTTCCGCGACCAGGTCACGCGGGTGGAAGTGCATTTGCGCGACGTCAACGGCCCCAAGGCCGGCGGCGGCGACAAGCACTGCGCGATGGAAGCGCGGCTGGAAGGCCGACCGCCCGTGGCCGTGACCGAAGACGCCGCCACCATGCGCGGCGCGATCAGCGGCGCGGCGCGCAAGTTGCAGCGGGTGTTGGACAGTTCGCTGGGGCGATTGTCGGGTTGAGTCAGGTACCTGTCGCAGTGACCTTCGCCGCCGCTTTCATTTCATCGCGGCGGATGAGGCGCTGCGATGTTCTATTCGCAAGCGGCCGGTCCGGAAGAGATCGCTCTGGATGAGGCTGCTGGGTAATCAGGTGAGATATCGCAACAAACGGCCGCTGCGTCATCGCAGCGGCCGTTCTGGTTTTCAGGCGCGGCGCGCGCTCAACGCTTGGTCGTGATCGAACGCCGCAAGTTGTTGCGCGCGGCCGCGTCGAAGCGCTGGTGGTAGTAATCGCTGAGGAAGATCCGCTCGCGTTTCAGCAGCCCTTTGAGAAAGCGCCGGCGATTGAGCCGGAACAGCGGCCCCGGCACGTGGCCGCGGTACTCTGAAGCGATGCCGCGGTCGTAAGCGTCGAACGCCGCCGGCTCGGCGCCGAGGATGGCCATGTCGCCGTCGAGGAACAGGCGGGTTTGTTCGTCGACATCGTCGCGCGCGATCGCGCCGTGGCGCGCGGTGAGTTCGATCAGTTCGACGACGCGGTCGCTGTCGATGCCGGCGCCGCCCATCCAGCGCGCGATGTGTTCGCGCGCTAGCAGCGCCGAGCGCGCTTCGTTGTCTCGGCGTCCGGCTTCGTAGATGGCATCGTGGTACAGCACCGCCAGCGCGACCTCGCGCGGCTGCGTCCAGCCGGGGCCGGCGGCGACGTCGGCGTAATGGCGCAGCACTTCGGCGACGTGGCCGATGTTGTGGTAAGCGCGCGGCGGTGTGGCGTAGGCGGCTTCGAGCGCGGCGCGCTGCTCGGGCGCCAGCTGCAATGGCAACTGCGCCAGCGCGGTTTCGGGCAGGCGGTCTTTGGAATCGGACGAAGCGGCGGCGGTTTCGGACATAGCGGCGAGGCTGCTGCCAAGGGGTGCAGGCATCTTGGCATTTTTGCCGTTGTCGCGGCGTGGCGGTTGTGTTGGCGTGTCGCAACGCGACCGCACACCGACAATCGCCCCTTCGACAAATCGCCCCCTTTGAAAAAGGGGGCTGGCGCCTGCGTTGTACGAAGCGTTGGGACGCTTGAATGCGCCGGGGGATTTGCTTTTGGAGCGAAGAGCGAATCCCCCCTGCCCCCCTTTTTCAAAGGGGGGAACAGCACGGGCTTCGGGTGGGAGATTGGATCGGCGCGACGACAAATCGCCCCCTTTGAAAAAGGGGGCTGGCGCCTGCGTTGTACGAAGCACCAGGACGCTTGAATGCGCCGGGGGATTTGCTTTTGGAGCAAAAAGCGAAATCCCCCCTGCCCCCTTTTTCAAAGGGGGGAACAGCACGGGCTTCGGGGGAACAGGGCGTCGCTCCATCGTCGCGCAAAAAACAAAACGGGCGCGGCCCTGAGGCCGCGCCCGCTTCACCTACCTACTGCCTTCCGATCCAGACCAGCACCGCCGATCAGTACTTCTTCTCGAAGTTGATCATGAAGCTGTTGTCGTCGTCATTGCCGCTGCCGAACAAGCCGCGGTACTCCAACCGCAGCGCCCAGTCGCGCTCGCTCTGCAACACCGCGCCCAGGCCGAACACGAAGCGGTTGCGGTCCAGACCCTGCAGGCGCGCACGGTAGAACGGGCCGCCGACCATGTCGGCATAGCTCATCGTCGCGAAGCTGTCGTCCTGGAAGTCGTGCTGGTATTCCAGGCGCAACTGCGGCGAGAACGTGCCCCAACGCACCGGGTACCGGTAATCCACGCGCAGGCCCAGGCTGGTGGTGGTGGTATCGACATCCTGGTCGCGATAAGCCAGCACGTACTGCGGATCGCCGTTCTCGGTGTAGCCGTCGAGGGTGGCGCGCGCCACGTCCACGCGGGCATAGGGCGACACGCGCAGGCGATCGCGCTGGTAGTCCATGCCGGCGGAGACCGACGCGAACCACTGGTTGCCGTCGCGGCTGCCGCGGACCATGCCGCCGGTGTCGGTGACGTGGCGGCGCGAGTCGAACGACATCCACTGGTAACCCAGCAAGCCGTCGAGATAGAAGCTCTCGCCCGGGTGGTAGCTGGCGTACAGCACCGCGCTGTAGCTCTCGCCCTTGCTGCGGCTGCCGCGCGTGCCGACATCGGTGTCGTCGCGGCCGTAGCCGATGCCGCCGCCGAAGGCGAAGTCGCGACGCAGGCGGTAGTCCGCGCCCAGGCTGATGCCGCTGGTCTCGAAGTCCAGCCCGGCCGAGCCGCCGCCGCGACCGTCGCGGTTGCCGCTGTTGATGGTGCCGCCGGTCCAGATGCCGTACTGCGGACCGGTGCCTTCCACCGCCGGCTTGGGTTCGAGCGAGGCGCGCTCGTCGCCGAGCATCGGTTGACGGCAATCGCTGCCCGGCGTGCGCCGCGCTTCGTCGCGGCAACGCGAGTCGATCGAGAAACTCAGGCCGTTGTCGAAGCGCGTGCCCGCCGTGCCGCCGTCGTGCAGGCCTTCCATGCGCTGCTGGAAGTTGCCGATCTGCGAGCTGGCGAAGCGGCGCGCCGCCTCGGTCTGGGCGTTGAGGATGCCCAGCACTTCCGGGTCCTTGGAAGGATCGCTGCGCGGCATGACTTCGATTTCGATCGTCGCCACCGCCGAGGTCGCATAAGCGTTGTTGAGGGTGAAGCTGGCCACGGTGACGCCGGAGTAGCCGATCACCGAGGTATAGCGCAGCTCGTAGGTGCCACCGGATGCGCCGACCGTCGCCGTGCCGGCGTTGGCCGGCGTCAGCGACACCAGGTTGGCCGCGGTGAACGGACCGCCGCGCGCGCCCAGGGTCAGATCGACGGTGATCGTCGCGCCGGCCACGGTACGCACGCGCCGCGATTGCGCGACCGGCACCGCGTTGACGGTGATGGTCGAGGTGATCGGCGCGGACGGGCCGAAGGCGTTGTTGAGGGTGTAGGTCAACGCGATCGCGCCGACGGTATCGGCCGCGGGCGTGTAGAGGATCTGCGTGCCCTGCACCACCGCGGTGCCCGAGCTCGGCGGCGTCAGCAAGGTCACGCGGGTGAACGGACTGCCGCTGGCGCCGTTGGCGGCGTCGATGGTGACCGCCTGCGTCTGCAGCGTGGTCACGTTCTGCGGCTGGCCCACCGGCACCGGCAAGGCGGTCACGGTGATGCTGACCGTGGCCGGCGCCGAGGTGCCGCCGGGACCGCTGGCGGTGTAGGTGAAGCTGTCGCTGCCGAAGTAGTTCGCGGCCGGCGTGTAGATCACGTTGATGCCGCTGGCGGTCGCGGTGCCGTGCGCCGGCGCCGAGGCCACCGCGACGGCGGTGATGATGCCGGTGTCGTTGGCGGTGACGTTCACGGTGACCGGCTGGTTGGACGGCGTGGTCGCGGTGTCGTCCACCGCCACCGGAACCGCGTCGGCGATCACGATGGTGTACGGCGCCGTGGTGTTGTAACCGGCATCGTCGGTGGAGCGGATGTTGGCGGTGTAGCTGCCGGCCGTGATCGGCGTGCCGCTCAACACACCCGCCGAGCTGAAGCTGACGCCGATCGGCAGATTGCCCGAGACGATCGCGTAGGTGTACGGCGCGATGCCGCCGCTGCTGGTCAGCGCCTGGTTGTAGGCCACGCCGACGATCCCGCCCGGCAACGTCGCCGGAGCGATCACCACGGTCGCCGGGTCGATGGTGAAGGTGTAGACCTTCGACGCGGTCTGGCCGTTGCTGTCGGTGGAGCGCGCGGTGAGGCTGAAGTTGCCGTCCGAGCGCGGCACGCCGGAGAACACGCCGGCCGAACTGAAGGTCATGCCGACCGGTAACGCGCCGCTGAGCAGCGAGTAGCTGTACGGAGCGACGCCGCCGGTGCTGCTCAGGGTGGCGCTGTAGGCGACCGCGGCGGTGCCGTTGGGCAGGGTCGGCGGATCGATGGCGATGACCGGGGTCGCGACCACGATGGTGTAGTTCTGCTGCAACGCGAACGGCGCGCCGGTGCCGGTGCTCGAATCGAGCACGCGCACCGCGACGTTGTAGTTGCCCGGCACCGTCGGCGTACCGCTGAGCACGCCGGCCGAGCTGAAGCTCACGCCGACCGGCAAGGAGCCGGCGGCCAGGCTGAAGCTGTACGGCGCGGTGCCGCCGGAAGCGGCGAAGTTGATGGACGAGGCGACGCCGTAGTTCATCGGCAGATTACCCGGCGCCGGAGTCATCGCCAGGGTCGGCGCGCTCACCGTCAACACGAAGGCCTGCGCCTGGAAGAACGGGCCGGTGCCGGTGCTGCTGTCGGTGGCGCTGGCGTTGAGCGGGAAGGAGCCGGCCGCGGTCGGCGTGCCGCTGACGGTCACGCTGTTGGCGGTGTTGCCGGTGATGCTCAGGCCCGCCGGCAGACCGGCGACGTTGTAACCGCTGAACGGCTGCGCGCCGCCATTCCAGGTGAAGGTCTGGGTGTAGGCCGCGCCGACCTGCGTGGTCAGCGGGTCCGACGCAGTCACCGAAATGATCGGACTGGCCACGGTGACGTTCACCGCGGCCGGAGCCGAGGTGCCGACGCTGTTGCTGGCGGTGTAGGTGAACGGATCGGGTCCGGCATAGCCCGGGTTGGGCTGATAGACGATGTTCAAGCCGCTGACGCTGGCGGTGCCGTGCGCGGGTGGCGCCGCGATCGCGATCGAAGCCGCGATGCCGCCGCTGGTGCTCGCGGCGAAGGACACCGGCGGGCTGTCGTAAGCGACCGGCGGCGGCGTCAGCGGATTGGCGACCGGCACGATGTCGTTGACCACCAGGGTGTAGCTCTGCGGCGCCGAGCTGTAAGGACCGGTGCCGGTGCTGCTGTCGGTGGCGACGACGGTGAAGTTGAAGGTGCCCGGCGCGCTCGGCGTGCCGGACAGCTGACCGGCGCTGCTGAAGCTGATGCCCGCGGGCAAGCTGCCCGAAGCCGGCGCGTACGAATACGGCGAGGTGCCGCCGGTGGCCGGATTGAGGCTGGCGCTGTAGGCCGAGGCCACGGTCGCGTTCGCCAGCGATGTCGGCGGCAACACGATGGTCGAGGCGCCGATGGTCAGCGTGTAAGCGCGCGAACCGGTGTACGGGCCGCTGCCGGTGCTGCTGTCGGTCGCGGTGACGGTGAAGTTGAAGGTGCCGCCCGCGCTGGGCGTGCCGCTGATCGTGCCAGTGCTGCTCAGGCTCACACCGGCCGGCAAGGCGCCGGCGCTGAGCGCGAAGCTGTAGCCCGGCGTGCCGCCCGACGCGGTCAGCGCCTGGCTGTACGCCTGCGCGACGCCGCCGTCGGGCAGCGCGGCCGGCGTGACGACGATCGTCGCCGCGGCCACGACCACCGTATAGGCGCGCGAACCGCTCTGGCTGTGCGCATCGGTCGCGGTGACGGTGAAGTTGAAGGTGCCGCCCGCGGTCGGCGTGCCGCTGATCGTGCCCGCGCTGCTCAGGCTCACGCCGGTCGGCAAGGCGCCGGCGGTGATCGTGTAGGCATACGGAGCGATACCGCCGCTCGCGCTCAACGCTTCGCTGTAGCTCGCGGCGATCTGCGCGCCCGGCAAGGTCGGCGGCGCGATCACGATGGTCGGCGCGGCCACCTGCAACACGTAGTTCTGCGTGCGCGAGAACGGTGCGCCGGCGCCGGTGGAGCTGTCGGTCGCGCGCACCGAGAAGGTGAACAGGCCGGTCACGGTCGGCGTACCCGACAACAGGCCGGTGGCGCCGGCCAGGCTCAGGCCGGCCGGCAGCGCGCCCGCCGAAACGGTGTAGGCGTAAGTCGGCGTACCGCCGCTGGCGACGAAGGCCTGGCTGTAGGCCGCGCCGTAAGTCGCGCTCAAGGTGCCCGCGGCCGGCGTCATGCTCAGCGTCGGCGCGCTCACCGTCAGGGCGAAGGCCTGGGCGGTGGTGAACGGACCGCTGCCGGTGCTGCTGTCGGTCGCGCTGGCGTTGAGCGTGAAGCTGCCCGCCGCGCTCGGCGTGCCGCTGACGGTGACGCTGTTGGCGGTGTTGCCGGTGATGCTCAAGCCGGCCGGCAGGCCGGTCACGGTGTAGCCGGTGAACGGCTGCGCGCCGCCGTTCCAGGTGAAGGTCTGGGTGTAGGCGGTGCCGACCTGGGTGGTCAACGGACCCGACGCGGTCACCGTGATGCCCGGGGGCTGCACGTTGATCGTGACCGTGGCCGGCGCCGAGGTCCCGGCGCTGTTGGTCGCGGTGTAGGTGAAGGTATCCGGACCGGCATAGCCCGCGGTGGGCTGGTAAGTGATTGCCAGACCCGACGCGATCGCCGTGCCGTGCGCCGGCGCGGTGCCGATCGCCACCGAGGTGGCGACGCCGCCGCCGCTGGTGTTCAGCGCGATCGCGGTGGGGCCGGCGTTGTAGTTCACCGACTGCGTGACCGGATTGGCCACCGGCGGAATGTTGGTCACCTGCAGCGAGTAGCCGCGCGGCGCCGAGCTGTAAGGCCCGCTGCCGGTGCTGCTGTCGGTGGCGGTGACGCTGAAGTTGTACGTGCCGGCCAAGGTCGGCGTGCCCGACAGGGCGCCGGCGCTGCTCAGGCTGATGCCCGCCGGCAGCGAGCCGACGGTGACCGCGTAGGTGTACGGCGCGGTGCCGCCGCTGGCGGCGTTCAAGGTCGCGCTGTAGGCCTGATCCTGGGTCGCATTGGCCAGCGTGGTCGCCGGCAGAACGACCGTCGGCGCAGCGATGACCAGACTGTAGGCGCGCGAACCGGTATGCGGCGCGCCGGTGCCGGTGCTGGTGCCGGTCGCGGTGACGGTGAAGTTGAAGGTGCCGCCCGCGGTGGGCGTGCCGCTCAGGACGCCGCCGCTGCCCAGGCTCAGCCCGGCCGGCAACGCACCGGCGCTGATCGCGAAGGTGTACGGCCCGATGCCGCCGCTGGCGGTGATGGTCTGGCTGTAGGCCGCGGCGACCGTGCCGCCGGTCAAGGTCGTCGGCGCGATCACGATGGTCGGCGCAGCGACCGCCAAGGTATAGGCGCGGGTACCGGAGAAGTTGGCGCTGTCGGTGGCGCGCACGGTGAAGTTGAACGTGCCCGCCGCGGTCGGCGTGCCGGTCAGGGCGCCGGTGGTGGTGTTGAGCGTGAGTCCGGCCGGCAGCGCGCCGGCGGAAATCGCGAACGTATACGGCGCGGTGCCGCCGCTGCCGGTGAAGGTCTGGCTGTAGGCGACGCCGACGGTGGCGCCCGCGATGGTGGCCGGATTGACCACGATGGTCGGCGGTTCGATGACCGTGACCGTGTAGTCCTTGAGTCCGAAATTATCCGAGCCGTCGTTGGCCGTGCTGCTGTCCTTCGACTTGACCCGGAATGTGTACGTGCCCGAGACCGTCGGCGTTCCGCTGATCACGCCGCCCGAGCTCAGGCTCAATCCGGGCGGAAGCGGGCCGGGCACGGCTTCCAGGGTGTAGGTGTACGGCGCCACGGCGCCGCTGCTGGTGAGCGTGGTCGAGTACGCCACCGTGCGCGCCGGCGTCGGCAACGCCGCCGGGCCGATCGCCGGCGGCGTGTTGGGAATGATGAAGGTGTAGGACTTGGTGGTGGTCAGCGGCGTCGGCGCGGTCGAATCGGTCACGCCGATGTTGACCGTGAAGCTGCCGCGCCGGGTCGGGGTGCCGTTGAAGGCGCCGCCGCTGAAGGTCATGCCGGTCGGCAGCGTGCCGACGCTGAGGTTGAACACGTACGGCTCGACGCCGCCGGTGGCGCTCAGCGCCTGGCTGAAGGGCAGGCCCAGCGCGGGCGCGATCGACGCCGGCGACACCACGATCGGGCTCGCCGACGGCGCGATGGTCACGTTGACGTTGACCGTGCCGCCGGTGCCGTCGTTGAAGACGAAACTGTCGCTGGTCGCGCTGTCGCCGTTGTGGGTATAGGTGACGGTCTGCGGACTGAACTGCGAGATGGTGACGATGCCGTGCGAAGGCGGAACATAGCCCGGCGCGCCGACGCCGCCGATGCCCAGGTTGTCCGGGCCGTCGCAGGCGCTGGCGTCGATGATGTGCGCGCCGTTGTTGGTCACGCTGATATTGAACGGCCCGCAAAAGACCGAAGGCGCCGCCCAGGCGCCGCTGGACCAGGCGGTCAGGCCGAGGCAGATCAGCAACAGCGCGAACCGGCGCATGGCCGACCCGATCCAACGTAGTGCGAACCGGTCCGGCCCGGACGAGACGGCCGGACGGGCCAACGAAACGCCCGAATGACGCGCTGACTGCTGCTGCATGGCTGTGATCCCCTGAGGTCGGCAAAACCGCCTTCTAGGCGTGTCCTGCCGACGTTCCCGCTGTCTGGATAAGTCGTTCGTCCGCGCGCCCACAGCTCCTGGCACGCCCCTTTCATGACCAAATACGCAGTTCGATCACAAAACCGGCCGCCTTTGTCGCGACATTGCGTTAAGCAAGGTCATGGCGCCCGCTGCGCCATGCCCGAGCCGATCGGACCGGCCCCACCCGCCGTGCGCGGAGGGGCCGAGCGGTGGCCCGGGATTTTCGTCCGCAAGCGCGCACGGCGCCCGGAACCATTCTCTGGGGGAAGAGATGACAGAAGTATTCGTAGGACAAATCATCACAGTCGGCTTTGCGTTCGCGCCCAAGGGATTCGCGACCTGCAACGGCCAACTGTTGTCCATCGCGCAAAACCAGGCCCTGTTCTCGCTGCTGGGCACCCAGTACGGCGGCAATGGCACGACCAACTTCGCGCTGCCCAACATGCAAAGCCGCACGCCGGTGGGCTCCGGCCAGTCGGCCGACGGCGGCTGGAACCCGTCGCCGTACAACATCGGCGAAGCCGGCGGCGTGGAGAACGTCACCCTGCTGACGCCGCAGTTGCCGACCCACAACCACCTCATGTCCGGCATCACCGCCGCGGCGACCACCCGCAGCCCGCGCGATGCGCTATACGGCAACGACACCTCCGCGATCTACGCCAACATCGGCGGCCCGCAGGTCCCGCTGGGTCAGAACACGCTCGCGCCGGCCGGCAACACCCAGCCGCATTCCAACATCCAGCCGTATCTGACGATCAACTTCTGTATCGCGTTGCAAGGCATCTATCCGTCGCGCAACTGACGCCACGCCATCGACGCGCAACCGCGTCCGCGCCGACCGCGATCCACTTGCACGATCCACTGTTTACGGAGTTCATCTCATGAGCCAACCCTTCGTCGGAGAAATCCGCCTATTCGCTTTCGGCCGCACGCCGACCGGCTGGTTTGCCTGCAACGGCGCCGCGGTATCCATCGCCGAGCAAGAGGTGCTGTTCACCCTCATCGGCACCACTTACGGCGGCGACGGCCAAACCACTTTCAACTTGCCCGACCTGCGAGGCCGCGTGCCGATCCACCAGGGCACTGGCCCCGGCCTGAGCAACTACGTCATCGGCCAGAGGTCGGGCAGCGAGTCGGTGACCCTGATCGGCAATCAGATGCCGTCGCACACCCACACGCTGTTGGCGACCACCAGCGCGGCCACCGCCAACGCACCGGCGCCGAATCTGCAACTGGGCGCGTTGAGCGGCGACACCATGTACGTCACCGACATTACCGGGTTGGACCCGATTCCGATGGCGGCCAACTGCATAAGCTCGGCCGGCAACAACCAGCCGCACGGCAACACGATGCCCACGCTGACGGTGCAGTACTGCATCGCCTGGGCCGGCATCTTCCCGTCGCAGTCCTGATCCCATTCGCCCGGTCCCAGGCCAGCGCGCCACGCGCGCGGCCCAGACCCGATTCAAGAGGACACACCCATGACTGAGCCCTTCATCGGCCAGGTACAGATCTTCGGTTTCAACTTCGCCCCGCGCGGCTGGGCCGCCTGCGCCGGCCAAACCCTGCCGATCCAGCAGAACACCGCCTTGTTCGCGCTGCTCGGCACCCAGTACGGCGGCAACGGCCAGACCACGTTCCAGTTGCCGAACTTCGTCAACCGCGCCGGCTGCGAACAAGGCCAGGGCCCGGGCTTGACGGATCGCTCGATGGGCGAGACTTTCGGCTCCAACAGCGTCACCCTGACCACCAACGAAATGCCGGCGCACACCCACATCGTCCAGCTCTACGGCCAGAACGACACCGGCAAGCGCGCCGGCTCGCCGAGTTCGGGCAACAGCCTGGGAACGCCGGCGAGCTTCGCCTTCGCCACGGGCACGCCGAACACGTCGTTCTCGCCGACGACGATCCTGCCCACCGGCAGCAGCCAGCCGCACGAGAACCGACAGCCCTACCTCGCGATGAATTTCTGCATCGCGCTGCAGGGCATCTTCCCGGCGTTCGGCTGAGCCTGTGCACGCCTTGAAGTCCCCCCCGCCGCCGCTCGCGTTTCCCGACGCCCGCGGCGACGACTTCGAGCTTCCCGCGTCCCTGAGCGGACGCGGGATCGGCCTGCGCTCGGCGCGGGCGCACGACATCGATTGGCTGCGCGCCCTGTATCGCGCGCAGCGTGCCGACGAATTCGCACCGATGGGCTGGCCGCCGCAAGCCTTGCAGGCCTTCCTCGATCAGCAGTTCACGATGCAGCACCTGCATTACGTGCGTTATTACGAACGCGCGGATTTCATGGTGGTGGAACGCGAAAGCACGGCGGTGGGCCGAATCTATCTGCAACGCACCGCGCCGGAGCATCTGCTGGTCGATATCAGCCTGGACGAATCCGCGCGCGGCAGCGGCATCGGCGCGGCGCTGATCGTATGGGCGCAGGACGAGGCGCGCGCGCTGGGACGCGGCATGCGCCTGCATGTGGAACACGGCAACCATGGCGCGCGGCGTCTGTACGAACGGCTGGGCTTCGTGGTCGTGGACGCGATGCCGACGCATGCGTTGATGCGCTGGGAATCGGATATGCGTTGAGTACGCCGGCGATCGATCGCCGGCAAGGCGTGGCCGCGGCCGCGCGCGAGACGATTGCGCGCCTGGATCCGCGCACGCGGTGGTCATCGATGAAACCCCGCGAACAAGCCGATCCGCCGATCGGCCCGATCCGCTCTCAGTTGAAGATCGCCTGGTAAAGAAAACCGTCGCGTTCGCGCGCGACCGGCACCAGGAAAATGCCGACCTCGCCGATCGAATCGTGGCGCATCACATAGGTCTGCTGCGGAAACAGAAACGCCGAAGCATTGCGGAACAGCAGCGAGAACGGCGCTCGCGCGGCCTGCTGCGGCCGCGTGCTCAGCGCGCGCGCCTCGACCAGCACGAACGGCACCTCGCTGTCGTTGAGTTGCGCCGAGTAGGTCTCGTTCACATGCCCGGCGAAGTGTTCCAGCGTCAGCAATTCCATCGTTCAGGGCCTCCCCAAGCCGAGGCCGCATCGTCGTCGCGCCGGCGGCAAGATGCAAGCCCCCGGCGTGAATCTGCGATGGATTCGGCCAATCCGCCGTCGCTTGCCGCACGCTGGGCGCCTGTGCGCGCATACGCGCGATGGCGACGCGCATTCGTTCGCCGCGGGAGGGTTCATCGCGAACATGCCGGCGGCGGGCATCGCACCGCCCCGGCTCCGGCCGCCGCGCCGCAAGCCCAGTGCGGCCGGCGGCGACCGGAGCCGCCGACATGCGGGCGTCCCTGCCCGCTCCGACTTTCATCACTGACGAGGAGATGAAAGGCGTCCTGACTCGAATCTCTCCGAACGGGCCGTGCCCGCCGGTTTCGGTCCGTACCGGGCCGCGACGCCGCAGGCGGAAGACCTGCGAACGCCGCGGACCGGCCGACACCGGGGATCGCGCAATCCTCGTCCCGATCCGCGGCTGACGCGCCGGCATGATCGGCCCGGCCATCACCACGACGAGAGGGCCGGCGAAACGGCCGCGCATCGCGCGGACCGGTCCGAAACACTGCGTATCGGCTCGCGCGCCCAGCGCCCGAAGCCGTCCCCTACCCCTTTCCGAGGGGTACCGGTAGCGCCGCCGCGGTGCGCGCGGCGGCGGCAAGGTGAGCGGCCGTTACAAGGCCGCGGCTGCCGTCGCCGGCAGGCTGCGTTCGCGGATCGAAGTCACCGCAACCACCGCTTCGGCGCTGTCCTGGCCGGCATGCACGCGATAGGTATAGGTGTCGACGCCGACGAAGTCCGGATCGGGCCGATAAGTGGCGCGACCGTTCTCGATCGTGACCCGGCCATGGCGCGGCGCCACCGCCAGGCTGTAGCTCAGCGCATCGCCGTTGCCGATCGAACCGCGCAGGGCGATGGTCGAATCGGCGCCATCGACGCTGTTGGTGACCAGATCCGACGCGGCCAGCGGCTCGTAACGGCGCAGACGCGCGAGATCGCGCTCGATCGGCGCCAACGCGGTGTCGATGCCGCCATCGCGCGAGACGTGCGAGGCGGTATCGGCGGCTTGCGATCGCAGCGGCTGCGCCGCTTGCTTGCGAACATCGTCCGACTGCGGGGCACCGGACGCACCGGCGACCAGCGCGGCGAGCGCCAGACTCAGTACGAAGGGCCCCTGGATACTCTTGTACGGCATGCCAACTCCTTCTGGGTTGCAACGGATGGGGGATTCCGGACCGCGCGTCCTTGCGCCGACCGCTCCGCGGTCGAGGTCCTGAGAGGGTCCGGACCCGCTTGCGACGTCCTGTCGTCAACGGGAAAACATGATCGCAGCAAGGTGTCGCACAGGCCGAGATCAGGGGCGACGGCGATCGAAAAAATCGTCTTCGAACAGGCCGATTTCAGGGCGAAGAAAACGCCGCTGGGAAGCTTTCTCGCGCCCACGAAAAAGCCCGCCGAAGCGGGCTTTTTGGCGACACGATCGCAATGCCTCGACGCATCGCGTCGAGAACGCGGCGAGGCTCAGTACTTGCCCATGAAATCGCGCTTGCCGATCTCCACGCCGTTGCCGCGCAGGATCGCGTAAGCGGTGGTGACGTGGAAGAAGAACTGCGGCAGGCCGTAATGGATCAGATAGTCCTGGCCGCCGAAGCGGCGTTCCTTCGGCGTGCCCGGGCGCAGCACGATTTCGCGATCCTGCGCGCCTTCGAACAAGGCCGGTTCCAGGCCGTCGATGAAGGCCTGGGTCTTGGCGATCAGCGCCTGCAACTCGGCGAAGCTGCGCTCGCTGTCGTCGTACACCGGCACATCGACATCGGCCAGGCGCGCGCTGACGCCCTTGGCGAAATCGCATGCGATCTGCACTTGGCGCAGCAACGGGAACATGTCCGGGAACAGGCGCGCCTGCAGGTAGGCGTCCGGATCGATCTTGCGCTCGCCGGCGTGGGCCTGCGTGCGGGCGAGGATCTCGCTCAGGCTGCCGAGCAGTTGCTTGAACACCGGAACGCAGGCGGAGTGAATCGAAAGGGTCATGGCGACATCGTCAGCGGAGGGAAGCGCCCATGGTACGACGCGGCGCGCGGTCGCAGACGAAACGCCCGTCTTCGCAAGACCAACGACCTCGCCGCGCGCGCCGTCGCCACCGGGTTCACTGCGCCTTCTTCGCGCCCCGCCGCGGCCTGGCCTGCTTCAATGCCGCCGCCCAGCGCTGCGCGCCGGCGCCCTGGTCGCCCCAGGTGTCGTCGGGATTGGCCAGGCGGCAACGATCCAGCGACAGGCAGCCGCAGCCGATGCATTGGTCCAGGGTGTCGCGCATCAGGCTGAGGTTGGCGATGCGTTGTTCGAGTTCGTCTTTCCACGACGCCGACAGCCGCGCCCAGTCCGCGCGCGAAGGCACGCGCGAGTCGGGCAAGGTGTCGAGCGCTTCGCGGATCGTCGCCAGCGGCATGCCCACGCGCTGGGCGACGCGGATGATCGCGATGCGGCGCAAGGTGTCGCGGCCGTAGCGCCGCTGGTTGCCGGCGGTGCGCAGGCTGTGGATCAGCCCCTTGGCTTCGTAGAAATGCAGGGCCGACACCGCCACGCCGGAACGTTCCGCGACCTGGCCTACGCTGAGTTCTGCGGTGATGCTCATCGGCGCGCGCTCCCGGCATAAGGCGGATGCGGATTGAAGGTGCGGCACATTGGCGCTTGACCTCAAGCTACATTGAGGTTCTATCCTGGCCGCCATCCCCTCACGGCGTCAAGTCATGGCCCTCCACCACGCTGAGCCGCGCGCGTCCCACACCGCGCCCGCGCCGCCGCGAGTCAAGGCGGTGGTATTCGACCGCTACGGCCCGGCCGATGTGCTGCGCGCGATCGATCTGCCCATGCCGCAGGCCGGTCCGGGCGAAATCCGGGTGCGCGTGCGCGCCGCCGGCGTGCGTCCCGGCGATATCGCCCTGCGCCGCGGCCCGGGCGCGAACGACATTGGGCGCAACGATGCGCCGACCGCGTTTCCGCGCCGCCTCGGCAACGAATTCGCCGGCGTCGTCGATCAGCTCGGCGAAGGCGTGCGCGACGTCGCCCTCGGCGACGAGGTCATGGGCTGGGCCGCGGCGATGAGTTATGCCGAAGCCTTGACCGTGCCGGTCGCGCAGGTGGTGCGCAAACCGTTGACGATGTCCTGGGCCGTGGCCGGCGCCCTGCCCTCCACCGGCCAGAGCGCGCACGCCGCCTTGCGCGAGTTGCGGGTCGGCGCGGGCGACACGGTGTTGATCCACGGCGCCGCCAGCGGCATCGGCAGCGTCGCCGTGCAACTCGCGCGGATCTGGGGCGCGCGGGTGATCGCCAGCGCCGCCGCGGCCGATCACGATTACCTGCGCTCGCTCGGCGCGCATCCGGTGGGCGACGACGACGCCGGCATCGCGCAGGCGCGCG
Organism: Lysobacter sp. ISL-50; assembly: GCF_018612875.1. Classification (GTDB taxonomy): domain Bacteria; phylum Pseudomonadota; class Gammaproteobacteria; order Xanthomonadales; family Xanthomonadaceae; genus Lysobacter. The sequence goes on from NZ_JAGGRI010000037.1 coordinate 40,586, forward strand.
CGTTGGCGCCGCGCGGCGCCGATGCGGTGTTCGACGCTTGCGGCGAAGCAAAGTTTGCCGATTGGATCGGCTTGGGCGCGGACGCGGCGCGCATCGCCACCCTGTGCGATACCGAACAGACCCGTCGCCTGGGCCTGCGGACCGTGCACAGCCAGCGCAGCCGCGAGCGCCTGGCCGAACTGGCGAGCCTGCACGAACGTCACGGCCTGCTGGTGCACGTGCGCGAAATGTTTCCGCTGACCCGCGCCGCCGAAGCCCATCGCGCGGTCGAACGCGGCCCGGCGCGCGGCAAAGTGGTGCTGATGGTCTACGAGGCCATGCCGCTGCCGTCGCTGAGGTTGAGCGCGTGAACGCCGATGCGTTCGATCGCGCGCGGCCGCTCGACGCGTCCGCCGGCCAGACCGAAACAACCGCGCAGTCCGCTGCCCCAGGCGCTCCAGCCCCGACACCCGACGAAAGCACGCTGGCGCTGCGGAGCGGTCCGGTCGCGGCTGGAGCGCCTGGGGCAGCGAATCGCACGCATGCGACGCCGCCATCGCCGATCCGCGATGATGACGCCCCTGCTTCGCCACGGCCGCGCGATCCGATGACCCAAGCCGACGCTCGCGGCCCCGACGACACACGGCCCGAAGCCCCAGCGACACAAGACTTCGCAATGAATGCAGCCACCGACACCGCGCCGGACAGCGCGAACACGGACGCAACCGAACACACCAGCCTGTTCGCGCCGCGTTACCGCAGCCTGACCACCGGCGCGGTCGCCCTGGTCGCGCTGGTCGCGTTCGAAGCGCTGGCCATCACCACCGCCATGCCCACCGTCGCGCGCGCGCTCAACGGCCTGCCGCTGTACGCGCTGGCTTTCGGCGGCACCCTGGCCGCGAGCGTGATCGGCATGGTCGCCGCCGGCCGCTGGGCCGACGCGCGCGGGCCGTCCGCGCCGCTGGGCCACGGCATCGCCTGGTTCGCGGTGGGTTTGATCGCCGCCGGGCTGGCGCCGTCGATGGGCTGGTTGATCGCCGGCCGCGTGGTCCAGGGCTTCGGCGGCGGATTGATTTCGGTCGCGCTGTACGTCGTGGTCGGACGGGTTTATCCATCGCAGTTGCGGACGAAGATTTTCGCCGCCTTCGCCGCCGCCTGGGTGGTCCCGGCGGTAGTCGGCCCGGCGATCAGCGGCGCCATCGTCGAACACGCCGGCTGGCGCTGGGTGTTCCTGTCGGTGCCGATCGCCGCCGCGCTCGCCGCGACGCTGGTGTTGCCGGCGCTGCGCGGACTGGGCCCGTCGGCCGCGGCCGGCGGCGGGCCGTCCAACGGCGAACAATCCACGCGCCTGCTGTGGGCGCTGCTGACCACCGCCAGCCTGCTGGCCCTGCACTACGGCGGGCAACAGCGCGGCTGGACGGCGCCGCTGTGGCTGCTGCCGGCCACCGCCGCGCTGGCCCTGGCCGCGTCGCGGCTGTTGCCCAGCGGCACCCTGCGCGCCGCGCGCGGGCTGCCGACCGTGGTCACGCTGCGCGGCATCGGCTCGGGCGCGTTCTTCCTGACCGAGGCCTACATCCCCTTGCTGCTGTCGCAGGAACGCGCGCTGTCGCCGACCTGGAGCGGCCTGGTGCTGACCCTGGGCGCGGTGGGCTGGTCGTGCGGCGCGTGGTTCCGCGGCCGCACCACCGATGCGCGCAAGCCGCAGCGGTTCCTGCAGGCCGGCATGGCGATGGTCGCGCTCGGCATCGGCGCGGTCGCCACGCTGATCGCGCCGCAGACGCCGCTGGCGCTCGGCATCGCCGGCTGGATTCTCGCCGGCCTGGGCATGGGATTGTTCTATCCGACCTTGTCCGTGCTGATGCTGGAGCTGTCGCCGCCGGAGCGGCAGGGCGTCAATTCCTCGGCGCTGCATCTGGGCGACGCCATCTACACCGCCACCGCGCTGGCGATCGGCGGCTCGCTGTTCGCCGCCTTGCTGAGCCGCTCGCACACGATGGCCTACGTGTGCGGATTCGCCATCGCCATGACCTTGGCGCTGTCGGGATGGATGCTGGCGGCGCGGGTCAGGCCGCGCGCCTAGGGCGCGGTCTGGGTCGCCTGCGGCGAGGCCAGCGCGCGTTGCGGCGCGGCCTGCGCCAGACGCTGATACAAAGCCACCACCTGCTCCATCAGCCCCTGCGTGCTCCAGCCGCCGGCATCGACCGGCCCGGCCGCGGACAACTGCGCACGCAACTGCGGCGAACGCAGCACCCGGGTCACGTGGCCGGCGAAGGCTTCGATGTCCTCTTCGCTGATCACCGCGCTGTGCGCGTCGCGCAGCACCGTCGCGGTGCCCATGACCGCGGTCGATACGATCGGCACGCCCAGCGCCATCGCTTCGATCAGCACCAATCCCTGCGTTTCGGTCGGCGAGGCGAACACGAACGCATCGCCGGCGCGATAGGCGTCGAGCAAGGTCGTGCGCCGGTCGAGATTGCCGAAGAAACGCACGTTGCGCTCCAGGCCGTAATCCTTCGACAGACGCTTGAGGCGCTCGGCGTCCGGGCCTTCGCCGGCGATGATGAACATCAGCTCGGGAAAATCCGCGAGCAGGCGCTTGGCGACCTGCAGCAGGAAGGCGATGTTCTTTTCCACCGCCAGGCGGCTGACCGTGACCAGGGTCGGCCGCGACGCATCGATGCCGTGCTCGGCGCGGAAGCGCGCGCCGTCGCCCTGCGCGAACTCGCTCAGGTCGATGCCGGTCGGCAGCACGGTCGAAGGCGTGGTGATGCCGTAGCGGTTCAACACCTCGACCATCTGCGCGGTCGGCACGATCAGATGATCCACGCCGTGACACAGGAACCGCGACAGCCGCCGCGCCACCAGCCGCAACAGCGCCACCGGCGCCCACGGCAGGTAGTGGCCGATGTATTCCTCGAAATAGGTGTGATACGTCTCCACCGTCGGCCGTCCGCTCAGCTCGGCCAGCTGCACGCCCAGGCGATGGGCGCGGAACGGGGTGTGGATGTGGATGACGTCCCAATGCCGCGAGGTCAGCTGCGGCAGCACCCGGCGCAGCTCCGGCGCGCGGATCAGGCGGTCTTCCGGATCGAAGAAGATCACCCGCGAATCGAGGCGGATGATCTCGAACTCGCCGCTGTCGTGCAGTTCCTGGCCGCTGCCGGGCCCGTAGTCCGGCGCCACCAGGGTCACCGAATGCCCCATGCGCGCCAGCGACTGGGCGAAAGTGCGGATCGAGGTCGAAACGCCGTTGACCCGAGGGAAGTACACGTCCGACAGCATCAGGATGTTCATCCGGCCAGCCTAGGCCCGGGGCGTGACCGATTTGTGTCTGGGCCTGCGGCCCCTCACCCCAACCCCTCTCCCGCAAGCGGGAGAGGGGCCTCGCAGATGCCGAATACTGTGTTTCTAGCCCCTCTCCCGCTTGCGGGAGAGGGGTTGGGGTGAGGGCCGCAGGCAAACCGGCGTAGTTGCATAAGCCACCCCGCATTCACACCATAGGCCACCCCGCATCCCGAACGAAAATGCCCTTCTCCGCCGATTCGACGTCCCACACTCCCTGCGACGCCCCGCCGCCGCGCCGCTTCCGCCGCTGGCTCAAGCGCGCGCTCGCCGCGCTGCTGCTGGCCTGGATCGCGATGGGCGTCTACCAGGTCTACAAGCCGCTGCCGGCCGGAGTCAGCCAGTCCGGCCCGTTGCGCACCGCCGGCAACGTCGAACTGCTGACCGACATCACCTGGACCGACGCCGGACAGGTCCGCCACAGCGATCAGCACGTGTTCGACGAAACCCTGCGCCTGATCGGCCAAGCCCAGCGCGTCGTGGTCGCGGACCAATTCCTGTTCAACGATTTCGGCAGCGAAAGCGGCGGCGCGCGGTACCGCAAGCTCAGCCAGGAACTGGCCGACGCGTTGATCGCGCGCAAACGCGCGCAGCCCGGGCTGCACGCGGTGCTGATCACCGACCCGATCAACACCGTCTACGGCGGCCTGGCATCAAAGCGCCTGGACGCGCTACGCGCGGCCGGGGTCGAGGTGGTGATCACCGATCTGCGCAGCCTGCGCGCGCCGAACCCGGCCTGGTCGGGCCTGTGGCATCTGTGCTGCAGCTGGGCCGGCAACAGCGACGCCGGCGGCTGGCTGCCCAATCCGTTCGGCCCGGGCAAAGTCGGCCTGCGCAGCTGGCTGGCGCTGCTGAACCTCAACGCCAACCATCGCAAGACCCTGATCGTCGATCAGGGCGAAGACTGGACCGCGCTGGTCGCCTCGGCCAATCCGCACGACGCCAGCAGCCTGCACGGCAACCTCGCGCTACGCTTCAGCGGCACCGCCGCGCTGGACCTGCTGGCCAGCGAGCGCGCCGTCGTCGCGCTGTCCGGAGGCGCATGGCCGCAAGGCCTGCCGACCGCGGTGCCGCGCGAAAGCATCGTCGATACCACCTCGGCGCCGCGCGTGCAGATCCTCACCGAAGGCAAGATCCGCGACGGCCTGCTCGCCGCGATCGACGGCGCCCACGGCGGCGACCGGCTGGACATCGCGGTGTTCTACTTCTCCCATCGCCGCCTCGTCGATGCCATGGTCGCCGCGCACAAACGCGGCGTCGGCGTGCGCGTGTTGCTCGACCCGAACGAAGACGCCTTCGGCCGCAAGAAGAACGGCGTGCCCAACCGCCAGGTCGCCGCCGAACTGCACGAGGCCGGCGTGCCGCTGCGCTGGTGCGACACCCACGGCGAGCAATGCCACGCCAAACTGCTGCTGCGCAGCGACCGCGACGGCAAGATCGAATTGATCGCCGGCTCGGCCAACTACACCCGCCGCAACCTCGACGACTACAACCTGGAAAGCAGCGCGCGCGTGGTCGCCGAAGCCGACGCGCCGGTCGCGCGCAAGGCCGCGGCGTATTTCGAGCAAAGCTGGAGCAACGGCGGCGGCCGCAACATCAGCACCGACTACCCCGCCTACGCCGACGAATCGGCGTGGCGCAAGGTCTGGTATCGCTTCAGCGAGGCGAGCGGATTGTCGAGTTTCTGATGGCGCCGCTCACTGGGCCCGCGGCGTCTCCCAGATCGGCCATTCCCGCCTGCTTCAAGGCCAAGATCAGCCGCGCCCAGTGCACCGAGTGTCCGGCGTCGGCATGCCCGGCGCAGAACTCGGCGAACTCGTACCAAAACCGCATGTAGACCATGATCGAATCGCGATCGGACACGGTCGCCGATATGTCCATGGCGCGCTGATAGTTGGCGAATATCTCGCGCGCTTCGCGCTCGTGATCCGAGCTGGACGAACCCTTCGGACTGGCCAGCAGCAACAGCCGCAGATCGGTCGAGTCCACGTCGTTCCAGAACTCGCAGGCTTCCTTGCGCCCGCGCAGTTTCTCTTCGCAGATCGCCACCATCTCGGCGTAAGCGACATTGCGACGCCGGTAGGAGCTGATGTCGTTCATGTCGGGCAGGTTCTTGCCCAGGCTGTCGGCGATGATGATCGCGCTGAGCACCTTCTGCGCCCACTCGGCGCTCAGATCCTTGAACAGGTCGCGCTCGGGCCGGCGCGCCGGCTTGCCGGTTTTCTCGCGAAGATTCTCCAACGCGCTGTCCAGGCCGCGGAAGGTGCCGTACACAACGTCCTGCAAAGCCTCTATCTGCGCCTGCGGCTGGCCCTTGCGGCGCAGGAACCAGCGCCGGCAGTAGGTGCCGTAGAAGAACCAGACACCGGCGCTGTTCTCGAAGGTCGCGTAGTCCTTGAGCCTGGCCATCGCCGCATTGCCCTCCTGGATGCTCTGCCCGGGATCGCGCAATGTCAGCCGGGCGTGCGCGCGCCACAGCGCGGGCGGCAGCGACCTGCGCGCCCTGATCCGGTCCTTGACCAGTTTCAGCGCCAGGCTATACAGGCCCAGGTTCTCCAGCGCCGCGATCGCCGCCATGCACACGTCCTCGCCGGCCAGCCAGCGCCCGCCCTTTACCCGCGCGGTCAAGGCTTGGCGCATCGCCGCCAGCGCTTCGGGCGCGGCGCCCATCGCCGCCACCGGCAGGTCTTCGAGCCAGCATTGATACTCGCTGTCGCTGACGAAGCGGGCCGGAGTCAGCGCCGAATCCCGCCGCGCCACCGCGTAGTGCGCGTCGCCGTAGCACTGATAGGCGCCCCAGGTCGAAGTGCGCTCGCCATGCAGGCGATAGGTGAGTTCGCGCGCTTCGCGCACCGCCCGGATGTAGTCCAGTCCGCGCCCGACCAGCGCGCCGTAGAACTCTTCCGCGAAGCATTGCGCCGCCGCGTCATCGACGGCCCAACCGGCCGCGACCACGGCGCGGCAGCCGATGTCCATGAAACTGTTCGCCAGATTGCTCGCCAGCAAGGGCGCGTTCAAGGCGACGCCGGCCTGTCGGCCCAGATGGCAGCAGTTGATGAACACCACCTCCGGCACCTGGGCCACGCATTCGCGCACGTCCTCCGGCGTCAGCAGAATCAGGTGCTGGGCCGCGGCGGCCTGGCGTTCGCTGGAATCGCCGCGCTGGGCCGCGCCGTCGCCGTTCGCGAGCGGCCGCGAGGGCGCGCCGGCGCCGGTCTTGGACGGTTCCGAGCGCCGCGATTCCGACGCCAGCAGGCTGCCGATGACCATGCCGACCGCGGGCGTGCCGCCTTCCTCGCTCAATGGCGAGACATAATCGACGACGCCGTGGCCGGCGAAGTGAATGATCCGGTACGGCCGGCGCCCGAGTTCGTCGCGCACTTCCAGCGCGCTGGGCCGATCGAGATGGACGACTTCGAAACCGGCCGTGCGCAGCGCTTCGGCCACCACCGCCGCCTCGCGGCGCGCGCCCGGCAGCGGCGGCAGTCCCGACACCGCCGGCTCGCCGATCACCAGCGCGGTGTTCTGCACCACGCGTTCGCGGCTCACGTAACAGGTGCTATGCAACTGACGGATCATGCCCGACTGCACCGACAGCGGCGTTCGAGCGCCCGCGTCGGCCAATTCCCAGGGAATGCTCGCCGCGCCCTGATCCAGCCCCAGCAACAAGTCGTACTGCTCCAACGCGAAGCGCTTGAGGTCAAGCGGCAACAACTGGTGGAACAACACCCGGCCCAGGCTGGGATCGGTGCTGCGGCGCACATCGACCTCGCAAGCGTAGGCGCGAATTTCCGCGTTGTCGAAGCTGCGGCCGAAAATCGGCACCGCGGCCTGGATGCCCGGCAAGGAATAGCTCATGCGTCCGCCGCCGAGACTGCGGATCTCCAGACGCCGGATCGAGGCGACCGCATTGGCGCCGTCGCGCAGGCGCCGGCGCGCATCCGCGCGCCATTCCAGCTCCATTTCCGCTTCCGCCAGCTGGAAGCGCTCGCGGAATTCGGAGGTGGCCACGATCGCTTCGAGTTCGCTGACCAGTTCCAGGGCTTTGTCTTGATAGATTTCGATCAGCTCGATTTCGCCGATCACCCGCAACGCCGGCGCGCAGGCCGAACCGCGTCTTTCGATCAGCAGCTCTTGCGCGTCCTGCACGCCTTGCAGGATCGCGCGCGTGCATTCGGCCACGTTCATGCCGCTGAGCGAACTGCCGAGCAACACCAGACTGAAGGCGGTGCCGCCGCCGGCCACCGCGCTGTCGCCCAGCGCTTCGATGACCGCGGTGCCGTACCAATTGAGGATGCCGCGCCGCACCGCGCGGCGCAGCCCGCCCACGGTGAGTTCGCCCGGACGGCCCAGGCCGACCACGACCGCGTAAGGCGAACGCTTGTCCGGCGTCTTCTGTTCGCGCTTGAACACCTGGCTGCTGTCGATCTCGCCCGGATACACGCCCAGGTCGGCCGAACGGCGCAGCTGCCCGGCGTAAAGCCGGTCCAGTTCGGCTTCCGAGCCGCGCATGGTGTCGCCCAGGTAATGACCGACGATGATCGGATGACGGGCGAAGCGCAGGCCGCCGTGCACCGCGCGCAGCTTGATCGGCTGCGTGCCTTCCGGTTCCAGGCGCTCGGCCGGCATCGGGCTCATGCCCATCAGCGCGCGATAGATTTCCGCCGGCGCGGGCCGGTACGGCAGTTGCGAGGCGTCCAGACCCCGCGCCGGATCGCTGCTGTCCAGCAGCACGCCGCGGCGGCTCTCGCGGAAATCGCGGTAGTGCGTGGCAAGCTTGCTGGTTTCGCCGCGATCGAGAAGTTCGAAATAGCCCGCGAACGCCGCCTTGTACGCCGGCAGATCGCCATGCGACGCGTTGACGTAATAGGTCGGCACATTGTCGAGCACCCCCGAGGCGTAAGGCACGGTGCCGTCGCCCGGTCCGAGCACATAGCCGCCGGCCGCGTCGAGCTCGACGATGGTCGCGTCGCGCGCGCTCTCGGCGACGAAACCGGCGATGTAGATCGTGTTCTTCAGCGGCAGCGCCGACATCGACGCTTCCAGCATCCTTCGGCCGCGCGCGGCCGACGCCAGCGCGGCGGCATCCAGCGACGGCCGCCGCTCGGGCGCGATCGCGCGCTGCTCGAACAGGCGCGTCCATACCGCCTCGCTGGCCCAGTCCAGTCCCTGTACCGGCAGCAGTTCCAGGAACCCCGGAAAGCTCGCCGCGACCGACAACAGCTGCTTGCGGTCCTGCGGCAGCGAGATGCAGTCGATCATGCCGATGAGCTTGTTGTCGCCCATCAGCGCTTTGACCACGGCCAGACTGCCGCGATTGGGCGTGCCCAACATCAACAGGCGGTTGTTCGGCGAGGCTTCGAAACGCCGCTTGAGATCGGCATGGCGCGCGAACATCAGCCGCGCCACCAGTCCGCCCATCGAATGCGCGATCAGGCGCAGCGGCCGCGCGCTGCCCTCGGGCCATTGCTGGCGAATGCGCGCGGCCAGCGCGTCGGCGGCGATCCAGATCGGCTTGCGCCAGTCGTAGCCGGACGGCAGCACGATTTCGCCGCGGCGGCCGATTTCGTCCATCAGATCGCCGTAGGAATTCACCGGCCACGAATCCAGCGGCCCGCCCGGATAGACCAGCGCGCTGTCCTGCGGCGGATAAGGCTGCTCCTGCTGGTTCTGGCTCAGATGCAGCTTGGCGAAGCGGCCGAGGGCGAAATCGCGCAAATCCACCCACAGCTTTCCGTAGCCGCGCAGTTCCAGCGCCGAGCCCATGATGCCGGGCAGCACCACGTTGATCGGCGCGTCGTTACGCGGCGGCACCCGGTTGGCGATCAGCTCCGGCCGCGGCTGGATACGGTCGAGCGCCTGCAATCTGGCGTAATCGGCGGCATCGCCGATCAGGCCGGTGCTGATGCGCTGCAGCGATTCGGGATTGTCGAAATACTTGAAGTGATCGACCCGCTGGGTCTGGTGAAAGAAATAGCGAATTCCCTCGTTGCGCGGCGCGCCGCCGAACATGCTCGCGGTCGGCACCACCAGATCGTGGCGCTCGCCGAAGAAGCCGTCGCTGACCAGCACTTTGAGCCGATGCAGCACGCCGTGGCCGACGCAGTCGCCGCCGACGATGGTCAGCCGCTGATCCAGCGACGGCGGCGCATCGTTGAGCAACCCCGCGAGCGCGCCGACCGGGCTCATGGACTCGATCCCCGGCAGCAGTTTGCGGTCCAGCCGCTTCTTGATCACCGTGGCGATCAGATCGAACACGAAGTCGGCGACTTGCTGAGCGCCCTGCGGCACGGCCAGACGCAGCACGTTCCAGAAGATGCTCAGCCAGCGGTCGAGCCGGTTGCTGGCCAACCAGGTGCCGCGCACCGGCGTGGCCACGCGCACGTAGCGGGTGACGCGCACGCCCTTGTCGCGCAAGGTCCGCACCAGTTCGCGCAGTTCGTCGGCATCGGCCGGAAAACCGCGCGCATAGCGCTCCAGCTCGCGATCGCCGAACGGCACCTCGGCCTGGATCCGCGACAGCAGCTCGCCGACCAGACCGCCGCGCGAATACGCCAGCAAATGCAGTTCCTGTCCTTCCGGAAGCGCACGCGCCAGGTCCAACGCGTTGCGTACCGGACTTTCGCCCAGGGTGCAATGATCGAACGCCAGCATCGCCTCGCCGTAGCGGCGGCGCAGCGCCTCCAGCGTCGGCGCGCCGGCCGGTTCCCACAATCCGCCGAAGGAGCCGCGGGCGTTCGAGAAGAAGCCGTGCAGCATCACCAGGGCCGGCTCCGGGCTGCGCTCGCTCATGCCGGCGCTGGCGTAGGGCGTGCGTTCATCGGTGCGCCACAATCCCAGGCCGTCGCGGCCTTCGAGCGGACGATGGTCGATGCGTCTGGCCACCTCGCGCGCGATCGCGTCGGCGGCCATGTCCTTGACCGGCCCCAGCCAATCGTCGATGTTCACGTCCATGATGCGCAGCGCGTGCACCATCAGATCGCCGCCGCCGCGCTCCAGCGAAGCCTCGCTCTTCAGGCGCAGCGGCGAGCCGGTCGAACGCGACGCGATCTCGCCGTCCAATTGCGCCGGCAGGTCCTGCGAACCGGTGAACAGCGAAACGCCTTCGCCCAGGTCGATACCGACGATCTGCTCGCCGGCGGGCAGATTCACCGAAGCGGCGGCGAGGTCTCGGCGCGAACCGAACGCGATCGTCTCGGTACCGGCGACCTTGACATGGCGGTAACGCTGGTCGGGAATTTGCGCGGATACGGCGTCCTTTGCTGGATCGTTCGACATGGCGTCCTTCCTGATAGCCGTAGTGATCGATGACGGCACCGGCGCGGCCGGCGCGCTTTCGGTTACGCGGGCGCAACGAGGATCAGCGATCGCCGTCGCCGTCTTCGCGCGAGTCTTCGCGGGCGTCGCCGTGGCTCCAGCTGGCGCCCAGGTCGCCTTTGGTCTTGTCGTGCTGGTCCTCGCGCGAATCCGCGCACAGCATCAGCAACAGGTTCAACGGCAAGCTCAGGTCGGCGCCCGGCGACCCCAACGGCGGCGCCAGCGGGCGGAACGACGGAGCCGCCAGGGCTTTGCGAAACACCGCGGTCTCGGCCAGCTCGCCATCGAGCTGGATCATTACGCGCGCGCCAGCGGCTTGCCGCGCCTGCAACAACTTTCGCTGAAGCGAATCCAGCAAATGCCGCGACAGTGCCCGCACCAGATCCGGATCGGCGGCCAGATCCGCGGGGTTCTGGACATAGGCGGGCAGCTCTTCAGCCGCGCCGCCACCCAACTGCCACCATTCCCGCAGGGACGGTGCGGCCGAATGGCCTTTCGCCTGCGGTTCGGGCGAAACATGCAGCCGCCACTGACCCGGGTCAGCCTCGTCCTGGGTCAGGCTGAAGTGCAAGCCCGGTGGACCGATCGCGGTCATCTGGAATCCCCCTGAAGAATCCTGCGTTCCTTGCTCTGAGGTGCGTCGATTTCACCTGGGCAACGCGAAGCCGTCGCGAAAACGGACACCAGCAAGAAATCCGCGCCCCGCGAGCGGGGATTCGGCTGAGGCGAGCGCCCGTCTCACAGCCGCGATCGCGGATTCGCAATCGCAATGGTCCAGGTCGGTGGATCGCTCCGCGCGGCGAGACCGGCGGGTTTGCGGCCGGCGCGGTCCGTCCGGCAGGCCGCCAGACTACGGAGCGAAGTTGCGATCCAGCCAAACGAGAAAGCGGCGAACGTCGCCGCTCATTTCTTCATCGCCAAGCAGGTAAGGACCGCCGCCGGGCCGATACAGCGCCATCGAGTGAAGCAAGCGTTCGCCGGGGGTGTCGTCTTCATCGTAGAACAAATCCGCAAGCTCGCCCTCAAGCTCGTGAAGGAGGACCCGGCTATTGTCGCCGTCGAGAAACCGCGCGAGCAACGAGCGCAGTCGCGAATAATCGCGCGCCGCCGTCACGCCGGCGGCGCCTCGACGCCGGCCATGTAGCGCTCGACGCTGGGGCAGCCCAGCCGGCGCCATTGACGATGTTCCATCTGGAAATAAGCGAGCATCGTTCCGTCCAAGCCGTCGCGCGCGGCTTCAGCGCCGTCGCGGCGATAGATCTCGGCGACGCGTTGGCGTTCCTCTTCCAGTTGCAACCTGTGTTCCGGCGACGGGGCGAGCCTCAGTTGAAATTCGGGCCGGGGCAGCGCTTCCAGCGAAGAACGTATCCGCGCCAGCGCGATCGACGATTCGGTCGGCGTCGCGCTGTCCAATTCGTCGATCGCCTGCAGCGCCAGATGAAGCGCATGCTGACGGTGTCGCGGATCGAGCGCGTCCAGCAAGGGCTGGCGATACGAGGCATGCGGCGACAAGGCCGCGAACCATGCGCCGAATATCGCTCCGCGCGGGCCGTGTTCGGACAACAGATCGCGCAGCAGGTAAAGATCGAGCGCGGCCATGCCGCGAAGGCTCATGTAGTGATTCGCCAAGGCTTCGTGCTGCGTGCGCGGGTACTCGGCCAGTTCACTTGCGTACTCGGTTGCGGCCGCGGCCATGGCCGCGAGAAAATTCGCGCTGCCTATGCCGACGCTGAACTGGCTTTGCGTGAGGCATCGAACGTCCTGGTCCAGATAATGCATGTCGCAAAGCCTGCCGGGTAAAGGTATCCGGGCAAGAGTATGGCGGCGGGTGGCCGGGCTCAAGTCGAGCGGGCGTCGTTTATGACTGAGGTTCCTCTGCCTGGGCTGGACAGTTTCTTCTCTACAGGAGTTTCTGACCTCAATCGTGGATCGAGACCGCCATCAACCCCGATCTCGCGCCCCCGGACGGGTTTGCCGTATCGTGCGCGCATGGACGAACTGCGCTACCTGCAAGGTTACGGCGAACGCGTACTGAGCCAGGTGCGCGCGCTGATCGACAGCGGGCGCCTGCAGCAGATGCTGCGCGACCGTTACAGCGCCGGCCATGAGGTGCGCGACGACAAGGCCTTGTTCGAATACGTGGTCGACATCAAAGAGCGCTACATGCGCAAGGCCGATCCGCTCAACAAGGTGATCTACGACAACAAGCTGCACGTGGTGAAACACGCGCTGGGCACGCACACCGCGATTTCACGCGTGCACGGCGGCCGGCTCAAGGCCGCGCGCGAGATCCGCATCGCGACCTTGTTCCGCGACGCGCCGGCCGAGTTCCTGGAAATGATCGCGGTGCATGAACTCGCGCACCTCAAGCATCGCGAGCACGACAAGAGCTTCTACCAGCTGTGCGCCCACATGAGCGCCGACTACCACCAGCTCGAATTCGATCTGCGCCTGTACCTGACCCAGTTGGACATCCAGGCCAGATCCGGCAAGGACGCAACGTGACTGTAGCGGCGGCGCAGGCGTTCTCCACACCTGCGCGCACTCGCCGTCAGACCGTCTGCTCGCCCTCGCGCACCATCAGCAAGGCGATCAAGGTCAGCGCGCCGGCCGCGCTCAGGTAATAGCCGACATAAGCCAATCCGTACGTGCTGGCCAGCCAGGTCGCGATCGACGGCGCCAGCGAGGCGCCCAGAATGCCGGCCAGATTGAACGCCAGCGAAGCGCCGGTGTAGCGCACCGAGGTGGGAAACATCTCCGACAGGATCGTGCCCAGCGGGCCGTAGGTCAGGCCCATGATCGCCAGTCCCAGGCCGAGGAACAGCAAGGTGCCCCAGGCGTTGCCGCTCGAAAACAGCGTCTCGAACAAGACCCCGAACGCCATCACCGCCAGCGTGGACAGGATCATCGCCAGACGCCGGCCTCGGCGATCGGCGAATAAGGCCGCCAGCGGAATGGTCGCGGCGAAGAACAACACGCTGCCCAGTTGCAGCAACAGGAACTGCTCGCGCGAATAACCCAGCTTGGACGTGCCCCAGCTCAGCGCGAACACCGTCATCAGATAGAACAGCACGAAGGTCGCCAAGGCGGCGAAGGTGCCCGCGATCAACGCGCCCGGATGTTGCGTCAACACCTTGATCATCGGCAGCCTGACCCGCTCGTGCCGGTCGATGGCCTTCTGGAACGCCGGTGTTTCGGCGATGCGCAGGCGCACCCATAAGCCCACGAACACCAGCGCCGCGCTGGCCAGGAACGGAATGCGCCAGCCCCAGGCGAAGAATGCTTCATCGCCCATGGTGTCGGTCAGCAACAGGAAGATGCCGGTCGACAGGAAAAACCCGATCGGCGCGCCCAACTGCGGAAACATGCCGTACCACGCGCGCTTACCCGGCGGCGCGTTCTCGGTCGCCAGCAGCACCGCGCCGCCCCACTCGCCGCCCAGGCCCAGACCCTGCCCGAAACGGCACAGCGCGAGCAAGGCCGGCGCGAGGATGCCGATGCTGGCGTACGTGGGCAGCAGGCCGATCGCGACCGTGGACAGGCCCATCGTCAACAGCGCCGCGACCAAGGTCGCCTTGCGTCCGATGCGATCGCCGAAGTGGCCGAACACCGCCGCGCCCACCGGCCGGGCGAAGAACGCCAGGGCGAAGGTCGCCAGCGATTGCAAGGTCGCGGTGGTGGGATCGGCCGCGGGGAAAAACAGTTTCGGAAACACCAGCACCGCGGCGGTGGCGTAGATGTAGAAATCGAAGAACTCGATGGTGGTGCCGATCAAACTCGCGAACAACACGCGGGCGGGAGAGTTGGCGGGTGCCGCGGCGGCAGGTGTCATCGAGGTTTCCGGACAGGGGACGGTGAATTGATACTCCATCCGGGCCCGGCCGCGCAAAGCTTTTGCGCACATTGCGCATACCGGCCGTGCCGCGCCCTCTGGCCGCGGCCGGCGCGATCCGGCAAGGTGCGACTTCCCCCCAACGAGTCCGCACGATGAACGATGCCTCCATCCGCGTCGCACTGGTTGGCTACGGCTTCGCCGGCAAGACCTTCCACGCGCCGCTGATCGCGGCCACGCCGGGACTGGCGCTGAGCCTGGTCGGCTCGCGCGACGCCGCCAAGGTGCGGGCCGATCACCCGCGGGCGATCGTGATCGACGACCCGATCGCCGCGGTCACCGACGCACGCGCGGAGCTGGTGGTGATCGCCACGCCCAACCACAGCCATGCCCCGCTCGCCCGCGCCGCGCTCGCCGCCGGCAAGCACGTGGTGGTCGATAAGCCGTTCACTCTGGATCTGGCCGAAGCGCGCGAATTGGCGGCCTTGGCCTCGCAGCACGGCCGGCTGCTGTCGGTGTTCCAGAACCGGCGCTGGGACAGCGACTACCTCGCGGTGAAGCAGGCCATCGACGACGGCCGCCTCGGCGAAGTCGTGCATCTGGAATCGCATATCGACCGCTTTCGCCCGCAGGTGCGCGAGCGCTGGCGCGAACAGGCCGGCCCCGGCACCGGCGTGTGGTGGGACCTGGGCCCGCATCTGGCCGATCAGGCCTTGCAGTTGTTCGGCCTGCCCGAGCGCGTGATCGCCAGCCTGGCGGTGCAGCGCGACGGCGCCGCGGTCGCCGACTGGGCGCACGTGGTGTTCGAATACGGCCAGCGCCGGGTCGTGCTTCACGCCAGCATGCTGGTCGCCGGCGGCAGCCCGCGCTTCATCGTGCACGGCAGCCGCGGCAGCCTGATCAAGCCGCGCGCCGATCGGCAGGAAGCGCAGTTGCTGGCCGGAATCGTGCCCGGCGCGGCCGGCTGGGGCGAGGACGACGACGCGCAACTGTGGCACGACGAACATGGCGCGGTCAGCCGCGTGCCGACGCCGCCGGGCGATCAGCGTCGTTATTACATGGCCGTGCGCGACGCCTTGCGCGGCCAGGGTCCGAATCCGGTCACGCCCGCGCAGGCGGTGGCGTTGATGGCGGTGCTGGAAGCGGCGGTCGAATCGGCGGCGCAAGGGCGGGCGGTGACGCCGGGGTTGAGCGCGCAGGAACGCGAGGCGTTCGCGCAAAGCTGATCAGCGACAGCGAGGTCTTTTGTAGGAGGGGCTTATGTGGGAGGGGCTTCAGCCCCGATGCTTTTCGATCCGATGCTGAGAGTCTTCCCACTGCGGATCGAAAAGCATCGGGGCTGAAGCCCCTCCCACATAAGCAGGTGCACCTCGCCACCATGCGCCACCATGCGCCACGGTATTTTTGCACCCGCGCGAAATTAAACTTCCGCTGCGGAAACAGCGAAAACAAAAAATGTTCAGATGCGCGGCGATGCGATCGCCAAACCTCGCCGCGCATCACGCCCGCGAATCGATCCCGCGCACACACGCGCGCGCTTTCGCGATCGAATTGCAAGCGCGGATAGAGTTTCAACCGATCCGCGCGCACATGCACAGCGACGAATCCATCGCAGATCGGCAAAACGGACTTAAGCCCGGCGACTAATGCGCGAGGCATCAAGGTTTCGCGCGCCGGCGGTTTTCTACTCTGTGCCCGCACCAACCACGAGGCGTCGGTCACCCCTGAGCACCGACGCCCCGGCGCAACGGATGCGGCTCACAATCCGAACGAATCACGTGTCACCACACTTTGTGTCCAAGCCCGCCATCGCGAGGCTTGCGTCCTGACTGCAGTTGGCGAAACGGCCACGGCCGCTTCGCGTACCCAGGGGTTTATCCGCGGCATTCAAGCAATCGGCCCGATCACGGCTTCCCTCGCCGTGGTCGGCGGCTGCGCGATGCCGGCATCGAGCGACAACGACTTGAGCCAGCCATCACCTCGACGGATTCCATCCGCGACTTAATTACTCAACTGAGCAGGTAAACACCATGAATCACCGCACTCTCCGCTCCGCCCGCCTGAGCGCCATCGTCTGCGCCCTGGGCCTGGCTTTCGCCGCCAACAACGCCGCCGCGCAAAGCTCGGAAGTGGCTTCGGCCGCGGTCAAGGCCTGCGCTGTCAGCGGCAGCGTGACCGTCACCGTGCTCGGCATCAACACCACCCTGCCGCTGCCCTGCGCCGGACAAGCGCAAGTCACCGCCGCCGGCAACGACGACAAGAGCGCGCTCGGCATCGATCTGAGCCTGCTCGGCCTGGTCAACGTGGTGAAGCTCGACACCGTGCACCAGCGCGCCGACTACAACAACCTGACCGGCGCGACCGCGCTCGACGGTTTCTCGGAAGTCGCCGGCGTAAGCCTGGTGCAGAACCTGGTCACCGCGCAGGGCCTGCGCGGCAGCCTGTCGTGCGATTCGCTGTCGGGCGATAGCCGCCTGCAATGCCAGGCCACATCGACCGTCGCCGACGTGCGCATCGCCGGCGGCAACGTCATCACCCTGCCCACGCCGATTCCGCGCAACTTCACCGTGCCGGTCGGCGGCCGCCTGCGTCTGGTCGTGCTCGGCCTGCCGGTGGAAGTGCCGGTCGGCGGCGCGCTGGTGCTCAACCAGGCCGCGGCGAGCGGCGCCGGCACCAACCACGTGACGGTGACCCATCAGGCCGCGCAGTTGGGCCTCGGCGGCAGCGTCTCGGTCGGCGGCCTGGGCTTGATCGCGGTGCGCGTGGAAGCCAGCGCCAGCCCCTCGACCATCACCGTCAACTCGACCCGTCCGGTTTCGGCGGTCACCATCGACTGATCCGCGCCACTGCGGCAACGCGCGGGTCGTGACGATCCGCGCAACCCGGCGCACCGCATCGTCGCGACGATGCGGTGCGTTTTTTTTGCCGTTGCGGCAAGATTCATCGCCCCGCACGCCCGGCCCACGCGCCCTTCAACTCGCGCTTACATCCGGAACGCTACCTTGGGCGCATGACGAACCCACACCGTTCGCAGTTCCCAGGCCGGCGGCCATGAGCGCGCTGTGCGATTACAGCTTCGGCATCGAGGAGGAATTCTTCCTCGTCCGCCCGCACAGCCGCCTGCTCGCCGCGCAAGTCCCGGCCCGCCTGCTCAAGCGCGCCCGCGCCCAACTCGGCGATGCGATCGAAAGCGAGCTGCAGCAGGCGCAGATCGAAATCGCCTCGCCGGTGCAATGCGACATCGCTCAGGCCCGGCGCCAACTCGGCGAGCTGCGCCGCGGCCTGTCGGAACTGGCGCACGAGCACGGGCTGGCCTTGCTGGCCGCCGGCACGCATCCGCTCGGGCAATGGCGCGAGCAAGCACAGACCGACAAGCCGCGTTACCGGCGTCTGGTCGAGGACTTCCAGATCGTCGCCCGCCGCAGCCAGGTCTGCGGCCTGCACGTGCATGTGCAATTGCCCGATGGCGTCGATCGGGTGCAGGTGATGAACCGGGCGATGCCGTGGCTGCCGCTACTGCTGGCGCTGTCCACGTCTTCGCCGTTCTGGGACCGCGGCAATACCGGCCTGATGAGCTACCGCCAGGCCATGTACGACGAATGGCCGCGCACCGGCATTCCGGATTTCTTTGAGGACGAAGCCGATTACGACGCCTTCGCCGCGGTGCTGCAGCGCGCCGGCGCGATCGCCGACGCCGGCTCGCTGTGGTGGGCGATCCGTCCGTCGCCGAATTTTCCCACCGTCGAGCTGCGCATCGCCGACGCCTGCACGCGCCTGGACGACAGTCTGGCGATCGCGGCCCTGTACCGCTGCCTGATGCGGCATCTGTCGCAGCGCCCGGCGCAGGCGCCGCCGTGCAACGCCGCCACCCGCCGCATCATCGACGAGAACCGCTGGCGCGCGAAACGCTTCGGCCTGCAGGCGGATTTCATCGACGAACACGGCAACACCGAGCCGGCGCTGGCGCAGTTGCGGCGCCTGCGCGAGCTGTGCGCGGAAGATGCGCGGCAACTGGATTGCACGCAGGCGCTGGCGAGCCTGGACGACATCGTCGCGCGCGGCACCAGCGCGCACACTCAGCTGGCGCTGTATCGCCAGCATCGCGAAAGCGGCGCCAGCCGCGCCAACGCGCTCAAGGCCGTGGTGGACTGGCTGCTGGAAACCACCATCGCCATCGACCCCACCGTCTGACACCCGCCCTTCCGGATATCCGTCATGCCCTCGCCCGCCCGCAAACTGCTGATCGGCCTGTCGCCGCGCCTGATGCGCAACCTGCCGCCCGAATACGGCTTCCGCAACAAGACCCTGCAATATCTGGAGCAGTCGATGGCGCATTGGGTGATGGCCAGCGGCGCGATCGTGGTGATGATTCCCACCGTCGATGCTCAGGGCGCGGTCCAGGCCACCGATCTGTCCGTGCGCGATTACGCGCGTTCGCTGGACGGGTTGATCCTGCAAGGCGGCGCCGACATCGACCCGGTCGCCTATGGCGAGCGTCCCAGCGAACTGCTGATGACCACCGATCCGGAGCGCGACCGTTTCGAACTCAATCTGCTGCGCGCCTTCGTCGATGCGGGCAAGCCCGTGCTCGGCATCTGCCGCGGCATGCAGCTGATCAATGTCGCCCATGGCGGCAGCCTGTATCAGGATCTGGTCGGCGGCGGCGCGACGCGCGCGCAGCACTATATTCCGGCGCAATACGACGAACACGCGCATTCGCTGCGCATGCGCGAGAACGGCTGGCTGTCGTCGCTGTATCCGCAGGTGGCCGATCCGCGGGTCAACTCGATCCATCACCAGGGCGTCAAGGATCTGGGCGCGGGGTTGGAAGTCGAGGCCTGGTCGGAGGACGGCATTCCCGAATGCATCCGCGGCCACGGCGACAGCTTCGTGGTCGGCGTGCAGTGGCATCCGGAATTTCACGATCATCGTTTTCCGGAACTGTTGCCGGGGCGGCCGGTGCTGATGGCGTTCATGGAGGCGGCTCGGCGGCGGGAGCAGGCGCTGGCGGCGTGAGGGGTGGACGGCAGCGACATCAAGACCTGACGCAACGAAGTGATGACTTCTTTTCCCGGCGAAGCTGTTGAACTCCCTCTCCCGCGCCCCGAAGGAAGTCACCTTGGGTGGCAAGCGGGAGAGGGGCTTAGACCGTGTTGCTGGTGCTCCCTCTCCCGCTTGCGGGAGAGGGCTGGGGTGAGGGCTGAGCGCCGGAGGCGCGAATGATCTTGCATTGAGCCTCACCGCTACTCGTGCCCTCACCCCCAACCCCTCTCCCACAAGCGGGAGAGGGGCTTAGACCGTGTTGCTATCGTCAATGCCGTTTACAAACTCGCCGCACAGTTGTAGCAAACCAACGCAAAATCCTGATCGGTATCGTCGCCGGAGTTCGGCAACCCATTCGAGTTGATATCGGTCGCGCGCACCACGATGCTGACGCTGCCGCCATGCTGCGCCGACTGCAGGAACACGCCTTCGTTGTTGTTGCGCGCATCCGCCGCGCCGCCGGTCGCCGACCAGCCGCTGGCGGCGAACACGTTGCCCAGGTAGGTGCTGCCGCCCGCGGTCACGCGCAGATCCAGGTTGTTGTTCCAGGCCGGCGTGGTGCCGCCCAGGCCATGGCCCGGGGCGTCGGTCCACACCAGCATGATCCGCACCGGCTTGCCCGGATCGGCGGCGGTGAACGTGCGCGTCCAGCTTTCGCCGGAACTGTTGAACACGTGGCTCTGGTCGATGTACTGCACCGTCTGCGCCGGACGCAGCACCGGCTCGATCAGCATCCGTCCCCAGCCCTGCTTGGCGTCGGGCGCGGTGGTCAAGACCACACCGTCCGCATCGAGTTTTCCGACCAGGTTCTGCGCGACCGCCGTGAACGCGGCGCGGGTCAACGCCGGGCTCGGATCGACGCCGGCGCGGGCGCGGTAGTACTGCGTGAACAAGGCGCTGGCGCCGGCCACTTGCGGCGAGGCCATGCTGGTGCCGCACATCAGGCCGTGGCCGCTCGCGCTGTTGGCCGAATCGATCGAGCAGCCCGGCGCGACCATGCCCGGAATGCGGCGGCCATCGCGCGCCGGGCCGTGCGCGGTGTTGCTGGACAGATCGTTGATCGCGGCGATCTGCACGGTCGCCGAGGTCTGGCCCTTGGTCGAACCGATGGTGAAGGTGTTCTTGGCTTCGTCCGGCGAGCCCTGGCTCTGCGTGCCGCCGTTGCCGTTCATGAACGACAGCACGTAGTTCAGCGGCTGATCGCCGGGCGCGTTCGGGTCCGCGTCGCGCACGCCGACATCGACCTGGCGAGTGTCGCCGTCGTAACCGCGCGGCGTACCCGACGGGCCCCAACTGTTGCCGGAAATGGTCGCGCGATTGCGCACCGACTGCGTCATCAGCGCCAACATGCCGCCGGCCTGAGTGTAAGTCGGCGAATACACTTGCTCGACCAGCTTGGCGCCCGGCGCGACGCCCAGTCCGCGCAGGAAGCTGCCGGTGGACGCGGTGGCGCGCGCGTTGGACGCGCCGTCGCCAGCCATGATCGCGGCGGTGTGGGTGCCGTGCGCGCTGCTGGCTGAACCGCCGCAGGTGGTGCCGGTGCAGGTGGTCATGCGCGCGACGAGATCGGGATGGGTGTGATAGATGCCGCCATCGACGTTGGCGATGATCGCGCCGGTGCCGTTCACGCCCAGGCCGCTGAGATAGCTCAGATAACCGGGCACGGCCAGATTGCTCGCGTTGACATTGCCGGCGTTGATCTGGCTGCTCATCTCGCCGCGCAGGCCGCCGTCGGTGGGCACGGTCTGCACGCTGTACACGCCCGGCGTCTGCGCCAGCGCGGCGATCTGGTCGGCGGGAATCCGCACGGTCTGCGTCTGCAGGCTGCGATCGAGGATCTTGTTTCCGGCGCCGACGTCGGCCACGCCGATCTTGCTCAGGCTGGCGCCGACTTCAGCGCTGCCGCGATGACTGATCACGCTGACCTGCACCGGTCCGGTCGCGGCCTTGCGCAGTTCCGGCTGCACGCGATACGCCGGCAGGAAGTCGCCGCTCCAACGTACTTCGGACTGTCCGGCCAGACGGTTGAGCGCATCGCGCTTGCCCCAGGCGATGTAGGTGTACGGATGCAGGTATTGCACCGGCTCCAGGCCGGCGCGGCGCAATTCGTCCAGCCACGCCTGTTGCACCGGGCCCTTGAATTGCACCAGGCGCCAATCCTCGCCGTCGGCGCGGGCGCGGCCCCAGGCGCTGGTGGCCTGCACGGGTTTGCTTTTGAGCGGATCGAAACGCAATCCGCCCAGATCGAGTTCGAAACCGCTCGCGGGCGCGGTGGGCGCGGCCTGCGCGAGCGACAGCAACGGCGTAACGGCGAGCGCCACGGCCAGGGCCGTGAGCGGGATGCGGCGACGGTTCATGCGGTTCTCTCCAGAAAGGTTCGACAAACGCCGCCCGCACGGGCGGCGGCTCGGTGGGTGCGATCTTGGAAAACACCGGACGGCAACGTCCGTGCTGCTCGCGTCGCGAAGACGCCCGCCGACACTGCGCCCGCGCGGGCGACCGCGTCCACGCGAATACGAACGGCGCTTCCAAATGATCGTTGAGGGCGATCACAGAACTTCGAAGAGGTGCATGAATCGGCGCGGGCGAAAGATCGGACGATTGCGTCGATCGATGCGGGGCTCGATGCGTTCCCGCGGATCGGCGCGAATGCGCTTTCGCGGCGGATGCCGATCGCGAATGTCGCCGCGGTTGCCGGCGAAACCGGCGGCGATGCGATCCGGACGTGGATCGGATGGCGCGGTCGAAGATGCGAAAAATATTCATGAAAGATGCGGCGCGAAACCTTCGCGCCGCATCGGTGGCGCGGCGCTTACTCGCTGACCACCGCCGCCGTCACCACGATTTCCACCTTGAACTTCGGATTCGCCAGCGGCGCCTGCACGGTCGCGCGCGGCGGCGTGTGGCCGGCGGCGACCCAACTGTCCCATACCGCGTTCATGCCGGCGAAATCGGCCATGTCGGTCAGGAAAATCTGCGCCATCAAAATGCGGCTCTTGTCGGTGCCGGCGCGCGCGAGCAGCGCGTCGATCGAGGCCAGGGTTTCGCGGGTCTGGCCGGCGATGTCGAGGTCCTCGCTGTCGGGCACTTGCCCGGCCAGATAAGCCACGCCGTTATAGACTGCCATTTCGGACAGGCGCGCGCCGACGTCGAATCGCTGGATCATGGGTTCACCTCATGGATGTGGGGCGAGCATTGTCGGTCATCGCGCGCCCGCGCACACCTGTCGGCGCGCGATGGCCGCGCGCGCCCCGGATTCGAAGCCATGCGAGCGCGGATGCGGACCACGCCTCGACCCGCATCCGCCGCGGCCGCCTACATCTCCGGCGTCCCGGTCTGGATGATGCGATCGCTTTCCTGGCGATCTTCCGCGCGTTCGGCGCGCAGGGCCGCGTCGGCGTTGGCGCGGTGCTGGGCGCGCACTTGCGGCGGCAAGGCATCGACCTGGCGATTGGCCTGCATCATCGCGCGCTCGCCGGGCTTGAGCTGGCAGTTGCGGCTGAGGATTTCGAGTTCGTCGCCGTTGCGCGCGGCGCCGCTTTGCACATTGACCACCACGCCGAGCGTATCGCCCAGCGGTTCGAGCTCACCGCAGATCGAATCGATAGTGCCGTAGCTGCGCTCGGCGTTGCGATTGACGATCACGAACAGATTCTCGCTGTCGAGCCACACCACCGAACGCACGCCCTTGACACCCTTGGCGGCGATGCGCGCGTTCTCGCGATCGATTCGGCGCCCCGGATCGGCCAGGCGGATCGAACGATTGACGTCCTCGTTGAGCGCCTTCAGGTTCTGCTGCAGGCCCTGCTGATCGCCGCCGAGCGCCTGGCTGCGCATCTTGACCAGGCGTTCGGCGGTCTTGGCCGGGTCCAGCGGCTGGCCGGCGGGCGGCTGCGGCTTGGCCGCGGCCTGACGTTCGGCCTGGCCGCCGCAGGCGCCCAGGAGCAGGCTCAGCGTCAGTCCCGTGGCCATCGCGATTGCCGTGTTCGCATTGCGCTTCATCGCTGCACCTCGCTGCTGCGCGGCCCCGGGCGCGGCGCCCTGGGCCGGTTGACGGCGGCCGCGTGGGCCGCGTCCGCCGTGTTGCGTCTTGCGGTTTATACCGCGCCGCGAGTGAAAACGGTTGCCGCATCGCAACGCAAATGCGACCGCGGTCGCCCCGGTACGGTACGCGCGCACCGGATTGCGCAGGCATCGCGCGGCCGAGGCCTTTTTCGCGACCGCTGCCCGGATTCATCTTTACCGCATCGTTACAGTCGCCCGCGGGTCGCCCACCAGCGTCGCCACGCCGCTACACGCGGCAGCGTCCGGATATCGCACCGGCCGCGGCAACGCGACGCATGCGGCGGCCGCGCTCCATCGCGGGCGCGCTGCAGCGTATTCCATAACGATCAGATCGCCGCCAATCGCAAGTCCACGCATTCGTCGCGGTTGTGCGGCATGCGTACCCCGGGGGGACCGAGAGCCCATTGCCTGAGGATACGAAATGAACGCACCCCACCACTCGCGCCGCATTGGCGCCTGGGCCGCCGGCCTGTTCGGCCTGCTCTGCGCCCCCGCCGCCTTCGCCGCTCCGCAAGCCGCGGCGGCGAACGCATCCGACACCTCGCGCGCGACCGCCGTCGTCGCACCCGCCGCGGCCTGCAACTTCGTGGACTGGACGCGCGGGGTGAACTACACGCTCGGCACGATCGTGCGTTATCCGCCCAACGGCCAGTACTACAAGCTGGTCAACGTCGGCACCAACGGCAGCGACGGCACCGATCCGACCATCAGCACCTGGTACTGGCAGCCGACCACCTGCGACGGCACGCCGCCGGCCGGCGGTTTCGTGGTGACCGAAGCGCAGTTCAACCAGATGTTCCCGAACCGCAATCCCTTCTACACCTACGCAGGGCTGGTCGCGGCAATCCGCTCGTATCCCAACTTCGCGAAAGAAGGCGGCGACACCATCGCGCGCCAGGAAGCCGCGGCGTTCCTGGCCAACGTCAACCAGGAAACCGGCGCGCTGCAGTACATCCGCGAATTGAACCAGGCCAACTGGGATCACTACTGCCAGCCGGCCGGCACCTGCGGCGGCAAGCAGTACTACGGCCGCGGCCCGATCCAGTTGAGCTGGAACTACAACTACGCCTCCGCCGGCAGCGCGCTCGGGTTGAACCTGCTCAACGATCCGGATCTGGTCGCGACCAATTCGGCGATCTCCTGGCAGACCGCGCTGTGGTACTGGATGACCCAGCGCGGCGGCGCCAGCAACACTCCGCACCAGGCGATGGTGAACCTGCGCGCGTTCGGCGAAACCATCCGCGCGATCAACGGCGGCATCGAATGCAACGCCACCGGCATCGGCCACCAGCAGATGCTCAACCGCGGTGCCTACTACCGCAACTTCGCCGCGATCCTCAACGTCGCGCCGGGCAATAACCAGACCTGTTGATGCGCTTGCGCGCCCGGCCGCGAAGTCGCGGCCGGGCGTGTCGAGAATCTCCAAGAACGTCATTCCCGCGAATGCGGGGATGACGAGCCTGGAGACTTCGAACACAGTGAAGTCAACGCAGCCCCGCCTTACTTCAGCCAAGCCGAACATCCAGAAACTTCAGCGCCATCCCCCAGAACGTCATTCCCGCGAACGCGGGAATCCAGGGACTTTCGCGCGAGAACGTTTGAAGTCACTGGATTCCCGCGTTCGCGGGAATGACGAGCCCGGGAAGGTTGAACACAGTCTAGTCAACCCGTCTGCGTTCATCGGCATCAGCGCGCGACAACTCCCCCGCGCCCCACCAATCACATATCGAACGCCGCGCAACCAATTTCCTGCGTACCCTTCTGCTCACCTGCGCGCACGAACTGGATATCCGGCATCGGCACGTCTTCGCTAGGCGGCGCGGTCGCCACGCCCAGGCTGTAGTACTCGCGATAAATGTCAGCCAGCGGCTTGGCGTCGATCGCCGCGCGCGCCTGCTCGGGGTTGGCGTCGACCACCACGGCGAAGGTCGAACCGCTGCCGAAGTCGTAGTCCACGCGCCGCACCGGCAAGCCGTGCAAGCGGATCGGCCGGCCCGGCGTCAGCGTGCCGCCGCCGGGGCCGACTTCGCCGATCGAGCTTTCCGCGCTCACCAAAACGCCGGCGTCGCGCAAGGTATGGGCGAAGTCCGGTTCCTGCACGTCGGAAAAATATTCGCCCTTGCAATCGGCGTTGGCGGCGACCCAGGCGGCGAAATCGAACAAGGACGCGGCTGCCGGCTTGGCGCTCGTGGAATCGCCCGCGGCACCCGCGGCCGGCGCGGCGTTGTCGTCGCTACCGCCGCAAGCGCCGATGGACAGCGCCAGCGCGCATATCGCCGGCCACGCGATCATCTTGTTCATGCCGCTTTCTCCGTCGAGGCGGCCAGCCTACTCCTTCGCGACGACGCGCGCAGCGCCGCCGCCGCGCGCGAATCGTCGCGAGTTACTGCGGAACCATCAAACACGCACCAGTGCCGTTCGGCGGCGGCTGTTGCGGGTAATCGTGCTCGGGGTACACGTACACCGGCGAGGTCGCGATGAAGCCGTCGGCGAAGGAGAACTCCACGAACGCCGCCGACCAACCGCTGGCCGGCTTCTCCAGCGCGATCTCCACCGCATTGCGATTCAACGCCACCGCCTGTTCGCGATAACGCACGCCGCAGGCGAAACGGAAATCGCGCCCCGACGCGTTGTCGGCGACCCACAGCTTGGCCGCGACCGGCCGCTCGGAAGCGCGCGCACGCAGGCTCAGGCGGCCGTCGCGCTCGCTCAGCCGCGACTCCACCGAAGCCAGCGCCTGATGGCGGTTCCAGCGTTGCAGCGCCGGGATCAGCGTTTCGCGGATATGCCGGCGAATGCCGCCGTGATCGGAATTGGGCGCCGCGCGCAGGCTGGTCGCGCCGGGCAGATCGTCCAGGTACAGACGCTGCGCGTCGGCGGGGAAGAAATCGTCGCCGCTGGCGTTGACCAGGTACTTCGGAATCCGCAGGCGATGGCGATGGCGCGTGCTCAGATAGGCGTAGGGGTCTTCGATCTGCATCAACTCGGCGAATTCGGTTTGCCCGTAGCGCGTGGTCACGCCCTCGGCGTGATAAGGCAGCAAGGCGATCGGCCAACCGCCGCCGTAGGTCTTGTGGATGTGTTCGATCAGTTTCTGGATGCGCATGTCGATCACGTACGACACCAGGCCCTGCACGCGCGGATCGCCGATCGCGGTCAGCCACGCGGTCCAGGCGCGCTTGGACGCGCCGGTGACGACGAACGAACGCACCCGCCACGCGCTCAGCTCGCGCTCGGCCAGATCCATCGCCTTGACCGCGCTTTCGGCCATCGGCACATGCAGGGGCAGCGTGGCGTTGCTCGCGGACGGTTCGTCCATGAAGCGGCGCCAGGTGGCGGCGACCAGCACGTCCTCTTTCTTCGGCGCTTCGCCGGGCAGGGTCAGGTATTGGTTGGGAACATCCGACAGGCTGACCACGATGGTGTGCGTGGTCTTGGCCACTTCCAGCGCCAGGGATTCGTCGAAATCGCCCGGCGGCCGCACCGGGTCGCTGCCGTTGGCGCGGTTGCTGCCGTTGTTGATCACCAGCAGCGCCGACTTGGGCCGCGCTACGTCGGGAATGTAGATATCGACCTGATGGGTCCATTCGTCCGGGACCGCGCCGCCGCTTTCCGGCCAGCGCTGCGAGTACAGCCGGTAGCTGCGCTTCTGCGCACCGTCGAGCACGGTGCGGCCGAGGCTTTCGTAGCGCAGCGGCACGCGCGCTTGGCGCTTGCGGTAATCGGGCCAGGCCTGGCTGTAGTCCGGATGCGGATGACCGGGCGACGCCGCCTGCGCCGCGGGCGCCGCGACCGCGACCGGACCGATTCCGGCGAGCGCGGTCGCCAAGGTCAAACCGGCCGCGAACACGGCCTGTTGGATACGCTGCTTGATCACGGCCGCGTCCTCGATGCGTTTTCAGGGCGCCCAGCCTAAACGGAAAGTGTCAGCACGCCTGTGCCTGACTGCCGGATTCCGCCGCCCCGCGCGCGGCCTCTACAGGGCCGACCAGGCGCCGATCAGACCGGTCAGATGGGCGATGCCGATCGCCAGGCAGATGCCCGAACTCCAGTACCAGAACGGCGTCGCCGGCTGCGGCACCGAGGCCACCGCCATCGGCACCACCGCCAGTCCGTGCAGCAGATACACCGCGGTGATCAGGCACAGCGCGGGCTTGAGCAAGGGCAAGCGGCCGATCGCGCCAGCGCCGGACAAGGCGTAGCCCGCCCACAGCATCAACACCGCGGAAATGCCGACCGTCACCACCGCCGGATACGCGCGCCCGGCCTCGGCCATGCGCGCCATGCGTTCGCCGGCGCCGAAGAACCGGTACCACGACGGCCCGCCGACGATCACGCCCAGATGCAGCACCGCCGCGCAGGCGCTGGCCATGCCGGCCAGCAACAAGCAAGGGTGCGAAAAACATTGAAACATGCGCCGACCGGTCCCTGGATGTGAGTCAAGCCGGCCGCCACGGGCCGACGTGCGGGCAGCATGGCCGCCGCGGGCACGTACTGCGCGTGCCAAAAGCAACACTAAACCCGATCCGCGAATCGCGGAAGTGGCCTGGGCGGCACAGGTCGAAGCGAGTCCCGCCGCCGCGGCCGGCCGGCCCGAGTCATGAAAGTCAGGCGCCCCTGGCCGCACGCGCGCCGTCGCCGCGTTGTTTATTCCGCCGTCGCCTCCGGCACGGTCTCACCTGATGGCCGCGCTCCGTCGCGGCGGCCCGTTTTCACCCGCTCGATCGCACCGCAAGCCTGCGCACGACGCAACGCAGCGGCCGCGACATTCCGCCGCACCGACTCGTCCCTTCTTCGATCGCCCAGGACAGGAGCTACGCATGTGCACTAATTTCTTGTTGGCCGTTCCGAACATCCCCGCCACCGGCGGCAGCGCCACCCAATACATCTCCTCGCGCTGCATGGAACTGACCGGGGTGATGAAGACCTCGATGTACCTGGTGCCCGCGCAGCAAGTTTTTCCGCTGATCAAGAACGGGTCGGTGTCGTGGACCGGCACTTACGGCTTCGTCGCCCTCGCCGATCCGTCCGGCATGCCGGTGTTCCCGTGCTTCGTCGATGGCATCAACAGCGCCGGCTTGTCCTGCGCTTCGCTGTGGCTGCCCGGCACCGCCTACGCCGCGAGCGCCAGCAGCGACGCGCTGGAGTACTACGACCTGGGCGCCTGGATCATGAGCCAGTTCGCCACCGTCGATGAGTTAGTGCCGGCCTTGGCCGGCATCAACGTCATCGGCCCGGCGCCGGGCTCGGATCTGTACAAGCCCCTGCATTTCATCGCCACCGATCCGACCGGGGCCAGCGTGGTGATCGAATTCATCAACGGCGCGATGAACGTCTATCCGCCGAGCTACGACAGCGGCGCGACCCAGGACGGCGTGCTGACCAACTCGCCGACCTACGACTGGCAGCGCACCAATCTGGCCGACTACGTCAACCTCAATGTCGAGGGCAGCGGCACGTCGAGCACCAACACCTCCGGCCCGCCGGTCGGCGCCGGCCTGCTCGGCCTGCCCGGCGACATCATGTCGGCCTCGCGCTTCGTCAAGGCCGCGACCTTGCGCAAAGGCTACGGCAAGCTGCCCAGCGACGGCACCGGCTGGTTGCCCACCGTGCCCGACGCCGGCGCGACCGACAGCACCCAGACCATCGTCAGCGCCGCGCTGTCGCTGGTGCAGATCATCCAGGCCACGCCCTACGCCAGCGCCTTGATCAGCCCGGCCACCGACTCCGCTCCACCCACGGTCGGCGACTGGACCATGTGGCAGGTCGCGCGCGATCACACCAATGCGGTCTATTACTTCAGCTCCGCGTTCAATCCCACGGTGCAGAAGGTCGATCTGAGCGAGGTCGATTTCAGCGGCGGCAGCGTCAAGATGTCGGCGCTGAAGACGATCGCGGTGCTGCCCTCGCCCGGCGCCTGGTACAACGACGCCTCCAGCAGCTTTGCCTGAGCCCGCCTTGCGACGCTCCGGCGCCTGCATGCATCTGTGTGGGAAAGGCCGATCGAAAGCCGCCCGTCGCGCCCTCGCGCGACGGGTCCACTCAGGGAGAATCCAATGCGCAAGCCGCCGCACCCGTCGCTGTCCCGTCTGTCGTCGCTGCTGGCGCTGTTGCTGCTGGCCGGCGGCGCCCACGCCGGCGCCGCATCGCCGCGCGACGCCGTCGCCGAGGTCGCCTCGGCGATCGAACGCAATTTCTTTGACGCGCAGCGCGCGCATGCCATCGCCGACGAACTGCGCGGCGAGGCCGCCCAGGGCCGTTACGACCGCTATCCCGACCCGCGCGATCTGGCCACGGCCTTGAGCGATCGCCTGCATCCGCTGGACGCGCATTTCCGCGTCAACTGGCGCGACCCGGCGCAGCCCGGCCCGGCGCCGCAAGGCCGTCGCCGCTTGCCGCCGCCGGGCGCCGCGCCCGCCACCGCGACCGGACCTGCGCCGGTGGATTTCAGCCGCCGCCGCAACTACGGCCTGCGCAAGGTCGAAGTGCTGCCGGGCAATCTGGGCTATATCGATCTGCGCGAGCTTCCCGACTTCGACTTCGGCGACGACTCCGCGCCGGCGCGGCGCGCGCTCGACGCGGCCTTGCAGCTCATCCTTGCCACCGACGCGGTGATCATCGACCTGCGCGACAACGGCGGCGGCTCGCCGGCCGCGGTCGGTTATTTGACCAGCGCCTTCACCGCCAAAAACGCCGACATCTACAACACCTTCCGATGGCGCGAAGGCGAGCGCATGCGCAGCGACAGCGAAGCGCCGCGCGACTGGTATCGCGACCCGCGCCTGCAAGTGCCGCTGTACCTGCTGACCAGCCCGCGCACCGCTTCGGCGGCCGAAGCGCTGGCCTACACCCTGCAAAGCGCGGGCCGGGCGAAGGTGATCGGCGAGGCCAGCGCCGGCGCGGCCAATCCCGGCGAAGAGATCGCCTTGAAGGACGGCTTCAGCGTGTTCGTTTCCAGCGGCTCGCCGACCAATCCGATCACGCATAAAAACTGGGAAGGCAGCGGCGTCGCCCCGGATGTCGCGGTGGCGCAGCGCGAGGCGCTGCAGACCGCGCAGCAACTGGCATTGGAACGGGTGATCGCCGCGGCGCCGGCCGGCGCCGACACGCTGGACGCGCGCTGGACCCTGGAGGCGCTGCGCGCGCAGTCCGCGCCGAACCGCGACACGCCGGCCGCCGCCGATTACCTGGGCCAATACGATCGCATCCAGATCGGCGCCGACGGCGGGCAACTGGTACTGCGCAACGGCCAGCGCCCGCCGCAAGCGCTGATCGCGCTGCAGCGCGATCTGTTTTTCGTCGATGGCAACCCGGGCGTGCGCGTGCGCTTCGAGCGCGGCGACGACGGCCGGGTGACGGCGCTGGAAACCTTGCGCGCGGACGGCAGTTCCAATCGCTATCGGCGCTGAGCCGATCGCGGGATTCGCCGCCGCGGCCGCGCGGCGGCGAACCGACGGCGATTCACAACGGCGATACGCGCGCGTTTTCCATCATGCAGGGCGTCGCAGCCTGCTCCGGCGCCCCCTATCATCCCGCGCCCGGACGGGCTGACGACGCTCTGCCTTTGTCTGCGCGCATGGATCGCGCGCCTCGCCCGCGCTTGAACCCGGTCACACAGACGCCGCGCTCAGGCCACTTCCCGCCCGCGGTAATACTTGCGATCGGCCAATGCCAGCAAGTCCAGATCCTCGACCGTGTCGCCGTAGGCGTACACGCTGCCGTAATCGCTCAGCTCGATGCGCTCGCACACACGCCGCGGCTTCTCCGCGCCGCAGCAGTCGCGGCCCAGATAGCGGCCGGTCAGCACGCCGTCGCGGGTTTCCAGATGCGAACAGATGTATTCCAGCCCCTGCGCATCGCACCAGGCCGAAACGAACAGTTCGAGATTAGCCGTGACCACGACGATGCGATCGCCGCGCTCGCGATGCCAGGCGATGCGCTGCATCGCTTCGGGCCGCAGTTGCGCCGCGACCACTTCATACAGATAACGCGCGGCGGCGGCGCGCACCTCGTGCTCGCGCCGGCCGCGATAGCCGAACGCGACGATGCGCCGGCGCACCGCCTGCCCCGACACCCAGCCCAGCTTGTAGCCGATCACATGCGGCGCGAGCAGGACATTGCCCAGCCACAGACGCCGGCGGCCGACGCTGGCGCGGACGAAACCCGGAAAGGTTTCGCGGTAAGTGATGGTGCCGTCGAAATCGAATAACGCCAGATCCATGCGGCGGTTGATCCTGAAGCCCGGGCGACGCCGCCCGCGCGCAGTCTAGCCGCCGCCGCTTCGCCGCGCCCGCGCGTTCGACCCGGCTACCTGCCCCGCGCCGCGGCGAAACCGCCGCCCATCTCGGCGATGCATTGAATCTGGCTGCGCGAGATCAGGATGCAGCCGCAGGCGCAGAAATCGCCGTGGCGCGCGGCCGCGCGGCCGTCGATCGGATGCTCGCTGTCGCCGGTCACGATGGTGGTCATGCCGTGCACGCCGCATTGCACCGAATCGCCGATGCGCGCCCAGGCCAGGCCGCCGGCCGGGTCGCTGGCCGCGCCGCTGAGCACGGTGCCGCCACCGCTGGTTGTATCGCCGACCTTGATCCAGTAACGGGTCATCGCCCACCTCCATTCCCGAATGCTCCAGCCCTGCCTGCACGACGCTGTAACGGCGCCGCATCGCCTGCGTGATCGATCGCTGCGCATTCTTCGACCAGGGTCATCTGGAACGGTATTTTCGGTTGCAATCAATAGCAATTATCAGTTGCCAATCACGCTTTCGACGACGCCGCCGGGATTCCCGGCCAAGGCGATCGCCGACCCTGTAAACGGCAATACGAGTTCGTACGCAGGCGGATGCGTTCCGTGTGCAGGAAATGCGACGGGGACCATGGCCGAGGTACCGAATTGGGTCACTCCGCGGCCCAGGATCCGGGCGAGGTCGTAACGCGCGCCCTGGAACTCGAAGCCGCGGCTGTCGATCAGGCGGGCGCTGAACACGTTGTCGCCCAGGATCGGCACCGGGGCGCCGCCGACCTGCGCGCTCACCGTGCTGCCGACCACCAGCCCGGTGCGCCGGAACGTGGCGATGCGCTCGCCCTGCGCGAACGACTCGGGCCGGTCGAAATCGCCGCCCGGGACGCGCTGCAGATACACCGAGAACTCTCCGACCGGGTCCAGCCCCAGGCTCAAGGCGCCGTTGGTGGCCGCGCGCGCCTTGAACGGCTTCGCCGCGAAGGTGAAATACGCCGCGCCCTCGCCGGGTTCGCCGTCGAACATATCCCCGACGATGCCCGACAGATGCAGGAAATAGCCGTAGTCGGCCAGCCAACCTTCGCCGGTACGGTAAAAACGCCCGGTGACGTACCAGGCCAGTTCGGCGGGCGACAACAACGAGGACATGCAGGGCTCCGTGATCAGGACCGGCGCCGTATCGAAACCGCCGCGCCAATGCGGCGCGCATTCGAAACCGCAACCGGGAATAGAGGATGCCGCCGCGGACGACATCCGTGTCGTCTGATAACGCCCGCGGGCAGGCAGCGGAGGACACGCCGTGAGCGCGGATATTCCGAATCGTGCGACAGCGCTCACTGGAATCCGACCGCGCCCGCAGTTTTCGCCATGCGCCGCGCGCGGCCGCGATCTTGCCGATGCGATCGATGCGGTGTCAGGATGCGGCGACTCTGCTCAGGGACCGCGGACGATGCGCGTATTTCTCGATGACGAACGCGTGACGCCGCCGGGTTGGCGGCGCGTCTATTGGCCGGACGAAGCGATCGCGCTGCTGGAAACCGGCGAGGTCGCCGAACTGAGTCTGGATCACGATCTCGGCGACGACGCGCGCGGCACCGGTTACGAGGTGATCGTCTGGATCGAGCGCGCGGTGATCGAACGCGGCTTCGTGCCGCCGCGGATCGCCGTGCATTCGGCCAATCCGGCGGCGCGGACGCGGATGCTGGCGGGGATCGAGGCGGTGGAGCGCGCCGCGGCGGCGTCGAGACCCGCGCGCGACGGCGAATGAGGCCGCGAGGATCGTCGGCGCGCGCGCCGCATCCGTTCGTCGGCTTATGACACCGCGGCACACGCAATGCGGCCCAACGGCGGTTGCTCGCCGCCTCACGACACCCTACTTTCGGCGCAGGCGCGCCGCGCCCGCCGCTGGCACAGTCGGCCCATCTTTCAATGAGACCCGCCCATGCGCCCGCTACTGTATTCGGCCTTGTTGCTCGCACTGTCCTGCGCGGCGCACGCCGACCCGCGCCAGGACTGGGACGCCTTCCGCGCCGCGATGATCCAGCAGGCCAGCGGGCCGACCGGGATGTACGCGATCCAGGACGTGATCGTCATCGCCGCCGGCGCCAGCGCGCATCTGCCCGCCGGACAGAAACCGGCCGACGCGCGCTGGGCCAAGGACGCCGGCGGCAAGGACGAGGTTCGCGTCGGCTATCGCGACGGCAAGGCGATCATCGAAGGCCCGGGCGTGGCGGCCACCGATCTGCTCAAGGCCAAGGATCAGCAGCAGGTCCTGCCCAACGGCCTGACCGTGCGCGGCACCGTCTACGAAGATTCGCTCAAGACCTGGCTGTACAACCCGGCGCGGGTCGCCAAGCACTACAAGGGAATGTCGTTCTTTCCCTACGATCCCAAGGGCGTGGTCACCGCGAGCTTCACCCGCAAGGACACGCCGGTCGGCGTGAGCCATCTGGATTCGCGCAATCACACCGGGCTGATGTACTGGATCGGCGACGTGCAGCTGCCGGTCCAGGGCAAGACCTACACCTTGCGCGCGTTCAACAAGGAGCGCGACTGGTCGAAGATCAACCACGTGCTGATGTTCGTGACCGACAAGACCTCGAAGAAAACCAGCTACGGCGGCGGCCGCGTGCTCGGAGTCACGTTCGAGCCCGGCGCCGCGCCGAAGACCATGACCGTCAACTTGAACACGATGTACAGCTTCCTGTGCGCGCATTCGGACTACTACAACTGCCCGATCAACCTGACCACGTTCGTGCCGGTGGAGCTGAAATACGGCGAGAAGTATCCGCCGGGCGGGCATTGAGGCCGGGCCGGCGCGCGTCGGCGCCGGCTTGAGTCGAATGTGCGGCCGCGCGGATTGAGCCGGCGTCGCGGCGCGCGTTAGCATCGGCCGACACCTCGCTGTGATGCGCCCACGATCCGATGCCGCAAGCCACTCATCTTCGCTCGGCGGCCCTGTGGATCGGCGCGATCGTGTCGCTGTGCGGTTTGTCGCTGCTGGCCGTGGATGTGTACCTGCACTTTCACGACGGCGTCGTTCACATCGCCAAGGGCAGCTATTTCCACGTGCAGCGCAGCAGCCTCGCTGTGGCGATCGACGCGGCCGTGATCGTGCTCGGCGCGAGCCTGTTGATCTGGGCGCGCCTGCGCCGCGCCGGCTGACGGCCGCCTTCCAGTCGCTCCCCGATCAAGTCGGCAACGCGCCCGCCTGGTACTGCGCCGCGAATTCGGCGCTGGGCGCGATCGGCTGGATGATGTCGATCAGCACGCCGTTGGGATCGGCGGTGATGAAATGACGCTGGCCGAAGGCTTCGTCGCGCAGGCTCAGCAGCAGCGGCAGGCCTGCCTCGCGCAGCCGCTCGTGGACCACGTCCACGTCCTCGACTTCGAAGTTCAACAGCAAGCCGCCGACCCGCCCGCGCCCGGATTCGGGAATGGTGGGGTGACCACCGTCCAGCACCGCCAGATTCACCGACGGGTCTTCGGCCGATTGCAGGTGCATGTACCAGTCGGCGGTGAACAAGGCGACGAAGCCGAAATGGCGCTGGTAGAACGCGGCGGTGCCGGCGACATCGCCGGTCATGATCACGGGGTAGTAGCTGGTGACTTTCATCGGTTGTGGGCCTCGTCCGGGTGACATACAGTCTGTATGTAAACCGACATTAACGTACAGGCTGCATGTATGCAAGAGCCCCGTCCACGCCGTTCGCCTTCCCCCGGCCCGCGCAGCAACCGCGAGCGTACCGAGGCCACCCGCCACGCCCTGCTTGAAGCCGCGCGCGCGCTGTTCGTGAGCAAGGGCTACAGCGATACGTCCACGCCCGAGGTCGCGGTCGCCGCCGGCATCACCCGCGGCGCGCTCTATCACCACTTCATCGACAAGCGCGATCTGTTCCGCCACGTCTTGCAGCGCGAGGCGCGGAGCGTGCGCGAGGACATCGTCGCGGCGACCGCGAACGACCCGGACCCGCAATCGGCGCTGAGCGTCGGCGCTCAAGCCTATCTGCGCGCGATGACCGTGCCCGGCCGCACTCGCCTGCTGCTGATCGACGGCCCCGCGGTACTCGGTCTGGCCGACATCGCCGCGATCGACGACGCCAACGCCGCCGACACCTTGCACGAAGGCCTCGCCGCCGCGCTCGGCGAGCACGAAGTCGATGTCCCGGCCCTGGCGAAACTGCTGCCGGCCGCGTTCGACCGCGCCGCGCTGGAGATCGACGCCGGCGCCGATGCCGAGCGCGTGGGCGCGACGATGGCGTGGTTGCTGCAACGCGTACTGGAGCGGCCCGCCGCCAAACCGCGCAAGCGTTGAACGCCGCGGCGCCGCATCACTGCCGACAAATCCTGAAAGCGCCGCTGCCCAGCATGGGAACCGAGCCGGCACACGCCCGCTCCATCGCCCTTTCCCTGGAGCGTCCCACATGAACTTTTGGAGCGCTGCCGACGTTCATCCACCCAAGACATTCGTCAAGCCTACGACGAGTACAGCCGCCAGGTTCCTAACCCAGTTGTTCTTCCTAGTCGTGGGCGCCGTCATCATCCTTAGCGTTCTCGGCGCGATCGTTGCTGCACTCTGGCGTTTCGCATAGGGAAATTGGTGGCGGCCTTACCCCGAGCGAATCGATCGTGCTTGAGGAACTCCTGCTTCAGACGAGCATTCGTGGTGGTCTCCAAGCGCTGTCGTAGCACATGCTATGCATCACGCTCGCACCGTTGCCGGAACGTTTCCACAGAAACCCGTGGGCGGTCTTGACTCCCACTGAGCCGACGGTACAAGCTGAGCTCAGCTTTACCCTACTACTGCGGAAGTGCCCAACGTAGGCGTTCCGGCTTGACCCGAATTCCTTGGACGGGCCCTTTCGCGGGCACCCCAGGACCTTACCGCTTAGGACTCGCGGTAAGGACATTTACACGGGTCCAACATGGACAGTTATGTGCCCACGCTGCTACCGACCTATTGCCGATGCGCTGCATCCATTCCTGGATGCGGAAGGACATTCTCGTACCTTCAAGCACGGACTATCTAGCTGACCCGGAGCCTGAAATGCCGTTTGTAAACGAATTCATTCCTGCCGAGGATGTCGAGCGCTTCGATCTCAAAACAATTGATGAAAAAGTCTATGTAGGACGAACCAGAGCGCGGGACTGGACGGTCGACCGCGAGCGAAATATCTACTTCAGGAATATTGCCTCTGGCGGCGGCGCCGATCCTGAAATCCGCAATCGCACCGAATGGAATTTCTTTTGGGGCGGTGAATTAATCTACCTGCGGCTTGATCTCATATCTAGCGGAGAAGAATCAGACCGCGTCGGCTGGTCGCAATGGAAGCTGATGTGGCTCAACGGGAGCAGCGGCCTCCCGCCGCACTTGAAAGATCATAAGTCACAAATCCTCGCTGACCTCAAAGAAGCACTGGTTGCGTATAGAAGCTTCGGGGTTTACTCGCGTGATTGGTCGGGATATCGAGTCATCCTGGAGATCGACCAGGGATGCGTTGCATGACAAGTGCACTTAGCGCTGACGAAGCGATCGCGCTTCTGCGTGGGAGTCCAAGTCATTACGCAACACCGCAGCAGTTGCGAGAACTAGCTGCGCAGGTAGATGCAGACAGTTCTGGACGTCTGACTGTGCTGTACAGCGGGGCCACTGCGAAAGATATTTGGTCAACCGACGTGATCAATGCGATGCGGGCCGCTGGCGAAGATGTTCGCGTTATTAACGGCAGTCAAGCAGCGGACTTTTTAGAGTCCCGCGATTTCAAGTATGCAATTGCTAGATCTTATGGCTTGGCTGATCCGGAGCCGTTGATCACCGGAAACTACCGCGGTCCCGCTACAGACTGGCTCTACCACCCCACCGAAGGCCCTTGGGCGGATGCGTCGGGTCGCTTCGCGGATAAGACGGTCGGCGAGGTCCGCGCCATCGTTAGCGATGCGCAGCCTACTCGCGTCTTCGGCGCGATTGAGGTACCGCATGTACTCGCCAATCAGAACGTCACTACAATCGAGGGCATCCCACGCGAAGTACTGGTGGCACGTCAATCCACTCATGGAGATCAAGCCGCGTTCGAAATGATCGTCGCGCGTGCACGCGACAATGTAGCTCGGTTGCGAGTGGCCGTTGACGATGCCGGAACTCCACTGCGGGGAGAGTCGCGTTCTATCCTAATGGATAGCCGGGCCTACTTCGCCGGCACCCAGATTGAAGGTAAAGCGCCTGGGTTTACGGAAGTCACCCGGCCACTCGCGGAAACCATGAACCCTCCGACTGAGTACGCGCTTGCAGGGCAGCGGCACATTAGTGACTGGCAAGCGCAGCTAGCACAGAGCGCAGGTGCGAGGGAGGCCGCGCAATCGGCTTCCATCAGACGAATAGGTGCTGCTGTAGGTCTGGGCGTTGCCGCCAGCGCCTACGACGCGGTACAAACTGGTTCTCGCGTGGACACCCTGCTCGCGCAAGACAATCGACTAGCCGCGCAATCCGAACTGACGCACTACGCCGCCCGCGGCACGGGCGGCTGGATTGGTGGTGCTTCTGCCGGCCTTGTTGCCACCGCTGCAGCGACCGGCCCTGGCGTACTTGGCTTCATCGTCGTCGGCGGTGCCGCCGTAGCCGGCGCGCATGTAGGTGAGCACGTCGCGACGGTGCTGGACAGCTACAAGACCTTCACGCAGAAGGACCTGCAGGGCGTTGAGTGGAAGTCCAATGGGCTGCAATGGGTCCGGCAGGACTTGGGCGATATGCTCGATGATGGTCAGGACAAACCCGTTGAGCAGCGCTTTTCCGCCGATCCGGAAAAGGCGAACGAACTCAGTTATCGGGCCAGCAATTCCGCAACGGAGCTGGCGATAGGCAAGCTGCAGCCGCCGCGTAATCCGTACTCGCAGCTAGCGGCAGAGAACGATCCGGCGAGCCTGCGCCGCGCCGATTGGGAGCGTAATCCGCAAACGGGCATATGGGATCGCAAGGTGGTCGTCGGCTTTGAGCAGCCCGGCGTGCCGATGGTTCGAATCGAGCCTGCCAGCGCCGAGCGCGCGGCCGAGCTGGATCGTGCTGCGCAGCAGGTAATCCGCAAGAACATCGCCAACGGCCCCGCACCGATGGCCGCTCGCTATGAAGTGGTGCATCGTAGCGAAGGCTGGGAGCGCTTCGGCGTCGTACCTCCCTCCATTGAATCGACGCTTCGTGATGATTCGTTGACCGCGTCGGATGGGAAGCTGTACCAGCGCACGCCGGAAGGGCAGTGGCAGCGCAACGGCGAATCCGTCGTGGCCTCCGGCAACTTGCGTCAGGAATTGGAGAGCACACGCGCGGAACTGCAGCCGCAGTTGGCGCAGCATAAGCAGCAGGTTGCCGATATCCGGCAATGGCAACCGCCGACACTTGAGGACATTGAACGGACGGATTTGTTGGCGACCTATCGGGTTCATAAGGCCAATCCCAATCCAGAACAGCTTGAGGCGGCGCTGGAAGCCGTGAGGCGCACGCAGCAGGAACAAGGCGTTGCACCGCTCGCGACGTTATTGCACCTGGGTCGCAACGCGAAGAATGAGTTCGATATCGATAGCCCGATCGAACATATCGGCCGAGGCCCAGACGGCGCGAACCGTGTCTACGCCGTCACCCGTCCCCTTGAAGTGCAGATGGCGATGCTGGATTTGCGTTCTCCGCCTTCCACAACGCCCGAGGCGCCGGAGTTGCGAATCGCGAATCTGTCTGCGCAGCAGCAAGCGGCGTTGGAGCAAGTCGTTCGCGAAGCCAATCGCTTGGGACTGAAACGGGATGATGTTCAGGAGACAGCCCGCCAAGCGGTGGCGAGTGCCGCTGATCGCGAACCCGAAATCGTCGTGGGCGCAATTGACCCAAATCGCGTGCAACCGCAACCCAAGCCCGAGGCTGCACGCGAGTCCGATGCGCCATCGCCCGCGCCGATCAAGCCGGTGAATGCACAGCTTGCAGTGGAACCACTGCAGGATGTGCAGCGCGGCCAGGAACGGGGCCAAGGTCCGCCGACATTAGCGGACCCG
Source organism: Lysobacter sp. ISL-50 (assembly GCF_018612875.1). GTDB lineage: Bacteria > Pseudomonadota > Gammaproteobacteria > Xanthomonadales > Xanthomonadaceae > Lysobacter. The sequence continues at coordinate 80,433 of NZ_JAGGRI010000037.1, forward strand.
AGTGCCACGCAGCGGACCGCAGCCGTCCCGCCCGTCGGTCCTCTGACTGCGCCGCCCGCCAGCATTGCGGGAAACAGTCGCACTGTGGCCGAGCCAGCATCGCCGTCAACACCGAAGCCGGTCGAGCCTGCGCCGGTCGCGGTGCCGTTGGTCGTGACCGAAAAGCCGAAGGTCTTGGTCTCGAAGCCACCGGAGCAAGAAGCACCCGCGCCGCAGCCGCTGTCCGCACCCGGCGCGCCAACCCAGGCGCCTTCCCCGACCGCGGCGCAGGTCGCGCCTGTCGCGGCGGTTGACACCTCACCCGCACCCGACGATGGCACGTTGCGGCGCGGCGACCGGGGACAGGACGTCGAAATGTTGCAGTTCCGTCTGCAACGCGTCGGCTATCGCGGTCCCGAGGAAGCGCCGATTCCGGAGCGCGGACACTTCGACGGCGCGACCGAGCATGCCGTTCGCCAACTGCAACGCGATCACGGGTTACCCAACACGGGGATTGTTGATCCGGATACGATTCAAGCGCTCGCGGTTGCGCAGCAAGCGAAGATCGAATCTCAGAAGACCGCAAAAAACGAAATTGAGGCTCCTGCCGCCGAGAAGAACCCGGCATCAGCCGAGCCGGCGCTCGCGGCGCGCGACGAGCGCAAAGTCGAGCCAGCCACAGCATCGCTGAATACGCCGTTGCCCGACGCCCGCGCTAACGAAGCTGTAGCTAATCGCGTGGAGCCTTCAACAGCACCTGACGAAACGCCTTCCAATACGCGTGGACCGCAGTACGCACCGAGCGAGGAAGCCGCGGATAAGACCGCGCCCGAACGGGCCGCAGAGACTGCGGACCTGTCGCGCCTGTCTCCAGCGGATCAGAAGATGTTCGCGAAGATCCGCGGAAACGTATCGGCCGATGTGCCCGACGAAACCGTGGCGGCGGCAATGCTTGCGGCCAAACGCAACGGTATAGCGGACGCGGAGAGCATCGGGCCAGTCGGTGTTGCCAATGGGAAGCTGTGGGTAGGCGCACACACGCCTGGATTCCATACCGGTGTCTCTACCACCGGCCCGGCCCCATCGATGCAGGACACTTTGCGCGAGACGCAGTCGTTCAATCAGCAACTGGCGCAGGAGGCCCCACAGCGTGGGCCGGACGACCCTAGTCAGGGGCCGCGAAGATAGGCGAGAGAGATCAAGGTGACCAGCGCGCCATACATGGCCTGTTTGCTCGCCGATCAACGCGCCGGCCCGTATGTGGTCGGCGTCGGTGGCCTACTCGCGGACGTGATGAGGGAGGTCAAGGAGACCCATTTCAAGCGCGCTTGCGCGGCAGATGATCACGGCTTGGCTGCCTTCTGCTTGGTGTGGTACGAACAGATGGAAACCCATGACGCTGCGCGCATGCGCGCGGCGGAAATCCGGAACTGGCCGCATCGCTGGCAACGTCGCTTGGTCGAGTCGGTAAATCCTGACTGGTGGGAGCGGTCTCAGATGGAATCGGGATTTTCCCGCGCATTCTGGCAGGCCATTCCCGAAAAGGTTCCGCTCCCGAAACGATAGACGAAACGGTTTCGGCTTCTTCTAGATAAGTCCGGTTTTTCCTGGGGTGTTCGCGCCCGCGCCGCGATAAGCGCGTATCCCCGCGAAAGCTTACGCCGCGGTCTTTTCGATCCACTGCGAAAACGCCGTGGCGCCGTCGCCCGCCGGTTTCAGCGCCAGCCGCGTCAGCCAATAGCCGCCCGCGTCCAACATCGTAGGAAACGGCTGCACCAACCGGCCTTCGGCGAGTTCGCGCGCGAACATCGAGGCCGGCGCGAGCGCGACGCCGAGTCCCTGCAACGCGCATTGCACCATCGTCAGCGAGGAATCGAAGATCGGCCCGTTGATCGGGCCGTTCGGCACCGCCTGCGCCGCTTCGAACCACAGCCGCCAATCATCGACGAAGTACGAGCGCAGCAAGGCGAAGCGCGGCAGTTCTTCGGCGCGGCGCAGTTGCGCGGCGATCACCGGCGTGCACAGCGGCGTGACCGGCGCGTTCATCAGGAACCGGCTTTCCATCCCCGGCCATGCGCCGCGGCCGTAGCGGATCGCGTAGTCCAGGCCTTCCGCGGCCGGATCGACGCGGTTGTTGTGCGTGCTCACGCGCACGTCCACCGACGGATGCAGGCGCGCGAACTCGGCCAGCCGCGGCAGCAGCCAACCGCTGGCGAAGGTGCCGACCGCGCCGACATGCACCACTTCGCGCGCCAGACCGTCGCCGACGCGGTCCAGGGCATCGTCGATGCGGCCGAAGGCCTCCTGGATCGCCGGCAGCAGGCTCAACCCTTCGTCGGTCAGGGCCAGACCGCGCGGCAGACGGCGGAACAACTCCACGCCGAGCTGATTCTCCAGCAGCCGTACCTGATGGCTGACCGCCGCCTGGGTGACGTTGAGCTCATCGGCCGCGCGGGTCAGGCTGAGCGCGCGCGCCGCGGCTTCGAAGACCTTCAGTGCGCCGAGATTGATGCGGGCGTGCGCCATGGCGTTTCCAGTAGTGAATGGGCCCGTGCGGGCGAATGCCGCATCGGCCGGGTGCGCAGATTCAAAGCGCCCGCGCCGCCGGTGTCAACGTCGGACGCGATCAACGCCGGATCGCGGTCGCCGGCACCGCTTGTTCTTGCAATGCCAGCTCGGCCTGCCGCTCCAGCAGATAGTCGTACCACTGTTGTTGCAGGCGCCCGACCGGACCCAGCGCGGCTTCGAACTCCTTCAGCGATCCGCCGCCGCGAATCAGTCCGCGATAGGCGCTCGCGTACTTGCCGTCCTGGTAGTGGAACAGGAAATGCGACAGGCTCCAGTACTCGATGTAATAGGTATTGAGATAACGCCCGCCGATGTCCGGGCCGGTGCCGTCGATGAGTTTGCGCAATTCGATCAAGCGGCCTTCGTCGAGATCGCGCTGCAACGAACCGCTCAGCTGCAAGTCGGCGACCCACCAGATCGGATAGGTGTCCGGATCGATCCGCCCCGGAGACAGGCGATTGTTCTCCAGCCGGCTGGCGCCGAAATACGTCGCCAGACCTTCGTTGATCCATTTCGCCGTCGCCATGCCGGCGCGCTCGGCGTTCAACTGATGGGTGGCTTCGTGCAGCATCCAGTGATACGGGTTGCCGCCGCCATCGGCGTAGTAGGCGTGGCAGTACGGCTTGCGGTAATAGGCCTCGGCCCAGGGCATGCTGGTGTTGTATTGCGAGAATTCGTGCTTGTCGCGATACAAAATCAGCTTGAGCCGCGGCGCATCCGCCGCGGCCGCCGGCAGATCGAAGAAGCGCCCGTAGGCGCGGTTCAGCGCCTCCACGGCGGCCGCGACCTGCACCGTGCGTTTCGCCGTGGCGGTGCTGAAGATCGCGTAGTGATCGGTCTGGAACTCCTGCGCGCCCGGCGGTATCCGCACCGGCGCCGGGGCTGCGCGGGTCGGGATCGGCGCGGGCGGCGGCGGCTGGCGTTCGCCGCAGGCCGTGCACAGGCTCGCCGCCAGCGCGAGGATCGACAGAGTCTTGCGTGCGGTGGGCATCGGCGTCGCATCCTGCGTGAGAGTCAGCCGAGCGCATCGCCCCGGTCGCGATCATTCTCGGGCGAAGCCGCGATCGCGCGCAATCGCCGCCCGCGCAAAGTGGCCTGGAGCGCGCCGCCTAACTGGCCCTGGAGTGGGCCCGGCCTACGCCACACAGTGCAGCGGCGGCCGCTCCCCGCGCGGCCGGAAAGGACTACCGCCCGATGAGCGCACGAAACAGCGTGACCTTCGCCGTGATCGCCGGCGGCCTGGCGGCCTTGCTGGCGATCGCGCCCACCGCCGCGCAACGCGCCCACCCCGACGCGGACGGCGCCCCCGCCGACGGACAAAACAGTTTCGACTTCGAATTCGGCCGCTGGAACAGCCACGTCAAACGCCTGAAGCAGCCCTTGAGCGGTTCCGACGAGTGGGTCGAGTACCAGGGCACGACGGTGGTGCGCAAACTCCTCGACGGCCGCGCCAATATCGCCGAACTCGATATCGCCGGCCCCGCCGGCCGCATCGAGGGCGTGTCGCTGCGCTTGTACGAGCCGCAAAACCGGCAGTGGACGATCCACTACGCCAGCCTGCGCGACGGCGCCCTGACCGCCCCCATCGCCGGCCGCTTCGAACACGGGCGCGGCGAGTTCTACGGCGACGACCGCCTGGGCGACCGGCCGATCCGCGTGCGCTTCGTGATCCGTTGCGAAACCCGCGACCGCTGCCTGTTCGAACAAGCCTTCTCCGCCGATGCGGGCAAGACCTGGGAAATGAACTGGATCAGCACGGACACGCGGGTGCGCGACGGCGGTTAAAGCGCGCCTAGTGCGGCGCCGTCCACCCCTATCGCGCTTCATCCTCACTCAACGAGACCGTTCATGACGCCAGACCCCGACCGCCGCCGCATCGTGCAACTGTCGCTGCTCGCCGCCGTGGCCGGCGCGATTCCGGCCGGCGTCGCCGGCGCCGAAACCAACACCGGCACCGCGACCGCCGACGATCCCGCGCGCGCGTTCGACTTCTTCCTCGGCAGCTGGCAAGTCCGCTATCTCCGCCTCAAGGAACGCCTGCTCGACAACCACGATTGGGAAGAATTCGAAGGCGTGTGCAAAGTGCAGCCGATGTTCGGCGGCCTGGCCCAAATGGACGAAAGCAGCGTGCGCCGCCCGGGCTTGCCGTATCAGGGCCTGGGCCTGCGCAGCTACGACCCCGCGAGCAAGACCTGGGCCGACTGGTGGCTGGACACGCGCAACCCGCACAAGCTCGACCCGCCCATGCTCGGCGGCTTCGCCGGCGGCATCGGCACCTTCTTCGGCAAGAACACCGTGCGCAACCAGCCGGTCAAGGTCCGCGGCGTGTGGTCGCGGATCACCGCGACCTCGCTGCAATGGGAGCAAGCGTTTTCGCCGGACGACGGCAAGACCTGGGAGACCAATTGGGTGTCCCGGTACAAGCGCGTGGCGTGATCCATCGGATCGGCCCAAACACATGGCGTTGGGGCGTTCGCCGCCGCCCGGATCGCCCGCCCGCGACAAATCCGGTCTGTCAACGCCTGACGCCGCGCCCGCAACTGCCTACAATGCCGCCCCCACTGTTGTCGGCTGGCCCTGTTTCATGGAAATCCTGATCAACGAGTCGCTCAAGGCCTATATCGATCCGCTCACGCCGGACGAATACGAGGCGCTGGAAACCAGCATCCTGGCCGAGGGCTGCCGCGACGCGCTGGTGCTGTGGGGCAGCGTGCTGATCGACGGCCACAACCGCTACGGCATCTGCCGCAAGCACGATCTGCCGTTCCAGACCGTGCAGAACACTCGCTTCCAGTCGATGGACGATGTGCACCTGTGGATGATCGACCAGCACCTGGGCCGGCGCAGCGTCTCCGATTTCCAGCGCGGCGTGCTGGCGCTGCGCAAGCGCGAAATCCTCGCCGCGCGGCGCGCGCTGGCCGAGGAACAGCGCGCCCAGGCCGAAGCGGCGGCGCCGGAGCCGGAACCCGCGCCGGCAGTGGCGGATGCGTCCGATCAGGACGCCGACGGCGCGCCGCCGTGGTCCAGCGACGCGCCCGCCGGCACCACCGTGTTCGACAGCCGCGAAGCACTGGCCAAGGCCGCGCGCCTGAGCAGCAATCAGGTCGGGCTGATCGAGAAGATCCAGAAGCAGGCCACGCCGGAAGTCGTGGCCGCGGTGAAATCCGGCGCGATCTCGATCAACGCCGCGGCCGCCGTCGCCACCCTGCCCGCCGAAGAGCAGCGCGCCGCGGCCATGGCCGGTGGCGACGAGCTCAAGCAGGCGGCCAAGCGCGCGCGCGAATCCAAGCGCAAGCCGCGCGAGCCCAAGGCGAACGATGCGGCTTCGGCCGGCGACGACGCCGAGCTGCAGGCCTTGCGTCAACGGGTCGAAGAATTGACCGCGGAGAACGAAGCGCTGCGGCGCGAGATCGCCGAATTGCAGGCGGCGCTGGCGTAAGTTTCGCCGGGCACGCGCGCCGGCTGAGACATCACGCCTGAGCGCGCGCCGGCCGAGTTATTCCGCCGGCTTCTCGCACTTGCCGTCGCGGAACAGCGCCCACTCTTCGCACACGCGCCCGTCGGGCAGCGTGCACAGGCCGTACTGGCCGCCGTCCTTGCCGGTGCGGATTTCGAGTTTGCCGCCGACTTTCCCGCAATGCACCGAGGCCGGGTTGGCCAGGCCGACCGCGGTCGGCTTGGCGGCGGCAGCGGTGTTGTCCGCGGTCGGGGCCGAAGGGGTGCTGCAGGCGGCCAGGGCCAGCACGGCGAGCGACAGCAGCGGCGACACAGCGCGTTGATTCATGATCGGGACCTCGCGGGAAACGGCCGCCACTATAGGGTTTTCCCGGTTCACGCCGGAGTGAAGGGCGCCGCGCGCGATGGCCGCGCGCAGCGCCCGCCTTGCCATGCAGCGGTCGCGGCGGTCAGCCGCGCACGGCCACGTTGTTCTCGAACGCCATCTGCGCCTGGGCCTGATCGGCCCAGCGCACGTCCGCGCCGGCCGGCGGATCGGTGCTGATCATGGTCAGCGAAGCGTCGACGTAGTCCGGGAACGTGCCGGCCCACTGCTGCGGCGTTACCGGCAGGGCGTTGGTCAGCACCGTGCACAGATTGATCAGCGAGTGGCGCGACAGCAGATGCGGGAACCACTCGTGATCGACGTAGAACGCGGTGCGGAATCCGCTGCCGACCGCGCTGTAGTCGAACGCCGACGGCGGCAGCGAGGGCACATAGTCCCAATAGTTGTAGACGCGCACGCTGTCGCTGTCGGCGATCTTGCTGGCGTAGGCGATCGCCCAGTCGTCGGTGCCGACCATCGGGCTGGAGAAGTTGATGTTCAACGCCGTGGTCGGTTGGCTGATGGCGACATCCAGCGAGAACAACTGGCTCAAGGCCGCGCCCAGGCTGTGGCCGGTCACATACAACTGCGTGGTCGGGAACTGTTGCAGCAAGGCGAACAGTTGCTGCCGCATCGACTGGCTCATGCCGCCGCCGGTGCCGTCGTAGATGCCGTAGAAACCCGACGATACCCGCGGCGTCGGGCTGATGCTGCCGCTGGTGGGAACGAAATCGGTCGGGATGAAATGCACGTCCTCGTACGCGTCCAGGTCCGAGTCGGTGCCGCGGAAGGCGAAGATGCAGGTGCCCGGGTCGCTGTCGGACTGGAACACCAGCCCGTATTTTTCTTCCGAACCGGTGAACAAGATCGCATCCCAACCAGTCCAGGCGCCGACCTGGGTGTAACCGGCGGGCGCCTGGTACGGCGTGCCCTGGTAATAGTCGTAAGCGGCCTTGGACGCGGCCGCCAGGGCCAGGGTCAAGGTCGCGTCGAGAGTCGGATTGGACACCGATTGCACATCGGAAGTCGCTCGTTGGGCCATCGCGTTGCTCGGGCTCATGGTTCGCCTCGTCGTTGGTTAGCGGAATGACGTCGCGCGGGCGAGCGCGTCCGGCGCCGCGAGACGGCGCAGAACGCGCGATAGGCAATGGGACGCGCCTTGCCTGATTGCGGCGGGACTCGGTCGGCTGCGGCCGGTCCGGTTCGCACGCGGCATTCGTTAGTACGTCAAACGCACCGGCTTGAGGACAAAAAAACGGAGCAGCGCGCGAACCGCTGCTCCGTCTTCGAGGTCGATCCCGCCGACCCTCGCCCGCGCCGGCTGACTGCGCGGGCGGCGCCTTCGCGGCGCTTACTGCGGCGCGTCTTCGACCACGACGTCGTCCACGTAGAAGGTCGCATCCTCATGGCCCGAGTCGGACGAACCCAGCAACATGATCCACACGCTCGCGGTCAGCGGCGGCGGCTGCACGGTGCCGGTCACCTGCGACCAATCGTCGCCGATCGCGCCGAACATCACGTCGCTGAAGGACGTGTCCTCATCGCCGGTGGCCGGCGTGCCGTCTTCCTTGAGCCAGCGCAGACGCAGGCGCGAATTACCCGGCAACGATGCCGTGCCGGCCGCGTGCTTGACCCAAAGGCTCACCCGCTTGGCGCCGTTGTCGGCCAGATAACCGGGATGATTGGCGACCTGCACGCCCCAATAGCCACTGCTGACCACCTGCAGGCTGTGCGTACCGGTGTGGCCCTGATCGGCGCGGGCGATGGCGCTGCCATACCACGCATTCCACAGACCGGCCGACGGCTCCAGCGTGGCGGTCGGTGGATCGAGCAGATTGAACGGCGAGCCGTCGGTGGTGCTGCCGGCGTCCTGATGGTACGGCGCGGCCTGCCAGGCGCTGAAGCTGATCGCCTCGCCGTAGCGCTTGGCGAAGCGCCACGGGCCGTAGTAGTGATTGTTCGCGAAGCGATTGTTGTTGTTGAACATCACATCGCTCTGCACCTGCTGCACGGTGTACGGCGACCAGGTCAGGTTGTTATCGCCGGTCGCGTACAGCGCCTGCGCGCCGCAATAGCTGGAGCTGTTGCACGGCACCACGGCCGGATCGAAGTAGAACTCGTTGTTGGTCACTTCGATGTTCTTCGCATGCCAGCGGCAATCGCGCTGCAGGACCGGGTCGGCGCCGATCTGGGTGTAGCACGGATGCAGGTTGCTGACCGGATCGGGGTACTTGGTCGGATGGTCCGGATCGGGCCGGGCGATCAGCGCCGGATGCACGAACGGAGTGCAGTACACCGAACTGGTATTGCCGTTGGAGTTGCAGAAGCGGTTGGCGTTCTCGTAGATCGACACGCCGGAGAAATTATTCTCGAAGTAATTGTCGTAGATGCGCAGCGCGGTGGAGCCGCTGATCTGCGACTGCAGGCGCGAATCGCCGCCGGATTCGGACAGGTAGATCGCCGGCGCCGGCGAGCCGCGGTCGGAGTTGCCCGACGCCCAGGCGTTGTTGATGAAGGTGTTGCTGCGGATCGTGGCGTTGTAGCTGATCTCGTACCAGATGCCGACGCCGTCGTTGTCCTTGATGAAATTGTTCTCGAACAGGAAGTCGATGTTGTTCGTGTCGGCCCACAAGCCGGTGCCGCGGTTGTTGTGGACGTAATTGCCGACCACCTTCGCCCCGCGCACGTCCCAGAACTTGCCGCCGCCGGTGCAGCCGCACTTGGTCGAGGTTTCCCAGTCGTCGGTGTTGTTGCCGGCGATCTCGTTGTAGCTCAGTTCGATGCCGACGATGGCCGAGCGGCCCGGAATGGGATTCTCCGGAGTCGGCTCGACGCTGGGCAGCGGCTTCTTGTACATGCTGAAGCCGTACTGGCCGTTGTCCTTCAGGCAGTTGTAGCGCACACGGTTGTCGCTGCCGAGAAACACGCCGGCGCCGTCGTTGTCGACGATGGTGTTGTATTCGATGGTCCAGTGGTCGCCGGCATCGTGGTTGACCACGCCCTGGTCGAAGTTGTCGCGGTCGCGGCCGAAATTGCGGATGGTCAGATAGCGGATGACGACGTTATCGACCGCGTTGGTGAAGGCGTACAGATTCTTGTTCTTGCCGTCCAGGATCGCGCCCGGCGCGCCCAGATAGGTGTTGCCCGGGCGGGCGATGATCTGGCCGTAGATATCTTCGCCGAAGGTGTGCTCGCCGGTTTCGAACCAGAACGTCACGCCGCTGCGATTGAAATCGAAACGGCTGTTGTCGCCGGCCGGCACGAGGATCGCGCCCTCGGGCAAGGTCGCAGGGCCCGTCGGCATGACGCCGGCGCTGCAGTAGTTGGCCGGCGCCTGCGCCGGCCACAGCAGGCCGGTGTGGGCCTGGCCTTCGCCGCCGATCCGCGCCTGCGCCGACACGGCCAGTGGGATCAGACCGCAACTCAACAAAAGGGCCGGCAGGCACAGCCCGCGCAGCCTGCGATGGAATACGGACAACGGTTTGCGTCGATCGATGGCCACTGCGAAATCCCCGTGGATGGTGGCGATATGAAAGGTGTAGCCGCGCACGCGCAGCGATCCTCGCCGCGGCGGCCATGACGGCCGCCGACGGGCGCGTTCCGAAGCGCTCCCCGCTCCGGTCCCGGCGCGTGCCTGGGCTGCGCAGGTAAATGCCATGGGCCGTCATGGCTCAATAGTGGAGGCTGTCATCACGCGACTGAGTTGTGATGCGTGTCGCGATAAAAGCCGGGTTCGGCGGGCGCTTGGCAGACCGGTGAGCGCCGGATTGTGCGTAATCGGGCGGCGGCGGGTCGGCCGCGCGCGATACGCGCGGCCGCGACGCGGGTCCGGCGCGCATTCGTCGCATCCGGCCCGCACCGGATCGCCGAACGCGCGCCCGCGTTTGCCTGCGCTTGCGCTTACGCGCGCCCTGCGCAGCGCATAAGTCCAATTGTCGCCGGCGAGCATCCGGCCCCGCGATTCGGGGACAACACCGCGCACGGCCCTTGGCTACCGTGCGCACACCCTCCGCAGTGAACAAGGAACGGACATGACCTCCAATCAATCCCGCAGCGCGCGTGCGCGGCTTCCGCTGGTGTGCTCGATCATCGCCCTATGCGCCAGCGGCGGCGCCTTCGCCGGCGAAGCGGCCGCCGATGCGTCGGCGCAAGCTCTGAACCAGGGCCAGAACATTCTGCATCGCATCTGCGCGCGCCAGTTCGAAATCGCGCAGAAGACCGACATGGAATCCTTCCGCGACTACGACGCCGCGACCTTCCGCGCCATCCACGACGAACGCGCCATCACCGTGTTCGACAGCGGCGGCACGCGCATCGGCATCGACGCGATCATGGCCGCGCTGGCCAGCCACTTCGCCAACCGCGAAGCCAAGTGGAGCTGGACCGAGCGTTATCGTGTCGTCGACGGCTGCCGCTCGGCCTACATCCTGTACGAAACCGTCTACGAGATTCCGCGCATCGGCTATCGGCAGAAAGCCCTGACCGGCGTCACTTACACCCACGACGGATTCAAGTGGCTGAGCATCGCCGACCAGGGCACCAAGTTGCCGTAAGCATCCGCCACCCGGGCAGGTGCACGGAAAGGCGGCCATCGGCCGCCTTTCTCGTTTGCGGCCTCGCAGCCGATGCAACCGCCGTCGCCTGCGCCGCATCAGTTGCCGCATGATCGGCGATGCCGGGCGCGCCCGGCGGACCGTATCATCGACCGCCACCGGCAACTGGCCTTTCGCTCCGGACCCAATCCATGAAGACTGCTTACGTCCTGCTCGCCCTGCTGCTGTCCGCCAGTTCCACCGCCATCGCCGCCGAATGCAAGGACACCTCGAAGTACGCCGACGCGCGCGCCATCGTCAAGGACCTGGGCCGCATCCTCGCGCCCGGCGGCGTGCAGGAAGCCTACGCCGCGCGCATCGGCGGCATCGAGCAGTGGATCAACGTGCGCGGCCAGGACAAGGCCAATCCGATCCTGTTGATGGCGCACGGCGGCCCGGCTTCGCCGCTGATCCCCACCGCGTGGCAGTTCCAGCGCCCGATCGAGGAATACTTCACCGTCGTCAACTGGGACCAGCGCGGCGCCGGCAAGACCTACACCCTGCAGGACCCGAACAGCTACGCCGACACCATCCATATCGACCGTTACGTCGACGACGCCATCGAAATCGCCGAGTACGTGCGCAAGCGCTACGGCAAGCGCAAGGTCGTGCTGGCCGGCCACAGCTGGGGCACCATCGTCGGCATGAAAGCCGCGCTGAAGCGTCCGGACCTGTTCTACGCCTATGTCGGCATCGGCCAGGCCATCAACGTGCGCGAGAACGAGCGCATCAGTTTCGACTACGGCATGGAGCAGGCCAAGGCGCACGGCAACACCGAGGCGGTCAAGGAAATGCAGACCATCGCGCCCTACCCCGGCAACCAGCCGATCACCCGCGAGCGCATCATCATCGCGCGCAAGTGGGCGCAGTACTACGGCGGCCTGAGCGCGTATCGCGACGAGTCCAGCTACTTCTACCGCGCGCCGTCGCTGTCGCCGGAATACGAGGACTGCGATCGCGCCGCGGTGGACGAAGGCAATGTGTTCTCGCTGGGCCGCATCCTGCCGGAGTTCCTCGACGTGGACATGAGCCGGGTGCGCGAATTTCCGATCCCGGTGGTGATGTTCATGGGCCGCCACGACTACACCACGCCGTCGCAACCGACCCAGGCCTGGCTCAAGCAGGTCAAGGCGCCGTACAAGCACGGCGTGTGGTTCGAGCATTCCTCGCACATGATCCAGTGGGAAGAGCCGGGCAAAGTGCTCCTCAGCCTGGTGCAGTACGTGCGGCCGCTGGCCTTGGATCAACCGGCGCCGAAACCCTGAACCGCGGCGCGGCCGCTGAATTCGCGCGATTCCAACGCCAAGCGCGGCAAAGTTCAGGCGCAACGTCGTGGAACCGAACGGCGGCCACGCCGGCGGATTCATCGCCCCGAAGCCATTCAAGCGCCGCCGCATGCGTTGAACCGCAAGGCTCTCGGCAAAACATGAAGGAGACGGCGCGCCGTCTCCTTCATGCTTTTTAACCGTGTCTAAACGCGAAACCCCTTGAATTGGCCTGCTTGCGCGGAAACTTGCGTTCGCTTCATCTCCCCCGCCGCATTTTCCGACATCGGATGTCATCGGCTTCTGCGCACTGCCCCGAAACGGTCCGGGACGTCCTGCTACGCGAGGTCGCCCGAACTACTTACTGTCTGCTGAGTCCGATGGAACAATCGGTGCTCATCGCCGCCGCGCGCGGCGCCGAAGACAAGCAGATCGCCGCATCGCTGGAATGCTCGATCTCCACCGTGCGCACGCTATGGCAACGCATCTATCACAAGACCGGACTGAATTCGCGGCGCAAGCTGATCGCGAAGATCTGGAGCGAAGCGCTGCGCAGCGTGGGCGGTGTCGTTGTTTAAGCGACATGCCTTCGCGGCAAGGATCTGGTACATCATCGATCATGAAAACCATCTCGCCCACATGGATCGGTGGCGCGCTGCTCGGATTGGGCGGCCTCGCGATTTTCCTGTACCTCGACTCCGATACCCGTCAGGCCGTATCGCAATCGGGCCCCGCGGTTTCCGCGCAAACTCAGACGGCCGATCCCACGCAATCGTCGGGTTCGGCCGATCAGATCGCCGCCTTGCAGGCGCAGATCGACAAGCTGCGCACGCAGACCGCCGCGCAGCGCTTGCACGGCGACGCAGCACCGGCCGATCAAAAACGCGCGATCGAAGAAGACAGCCGGCGCCACGCCGCCTTCGTCGCCGGCCTGCAGGCCGCGTTCGGCCGGGAACGGGTCGATCCGCGCTGGGCGCCCACGGCTACGACACGTTTACGGGATGCGATCAATCATGACGCCACCATGCGCGGCGCGATGCGCAACGTGGAATGCCGCGCGACCACCTGCCGGGTCCAGGTCAGCGACGACGGCCGCGGCAGCGTCAACAAGAATCTTCCGCTGTGGTCGCAGCAGCTGAGCGATCTGCTGCCGCGCATGGTCGGACAGAGCGTGGTCGGCGCCAACGGCCAGACCGAAACCGTGCTGTATCTGATGGCGCCCGACGCGGCCGCCACGCGCGGCCCGCGTGGCTGAGCGCGGTCGCCGCGCAGCATCGAGCTTCAGCCCGGCGCCGGCCCCCCTGAACCGACGCCGGCGATGAAGGACAGGGAAACGTCTACTCAACTCACGGAGTCATACATGAAAGCCAATGCAACGATCCTCGCCCTCAGCCTCACTGTGGGCGCGCTGGGCAGCGCCGTTCCGGCAAGCGCCGAGGCGGCCACCGCGCAGAACATCAACATCAGCGGCACCGCCTGCAACAACTACAACGCATCGCAAGCGCTGGACATCGACTACCTCACCAGCGGCGTGCGCAACCTCAACGCCAGCCCGCGACCGGTCATCTGCCCGATCGTGCGTCATCCGGTCACCGGGCCGGCCCAGGCTTACTACGTGGACGGCAGCAACTACGCCGGCGCGTCCACCACCTGCACGGTCTCGGCCTACAACTACAGTGGCACCTTCCTCAGCTCGACCAGCTTCACCCGCAGCGATGCGACCTACAGCAACTACACCTCGCTGCCGACGGTCAGCTACTGGGGCTATACCTCGGTGTTGTGCACCCTGCCGGGCGGCGCCAACGGCGTGCTGTTCGGCGCCAGCGCGATCGATTCCTGAGCAGGCGACCGGGTCTAAAGCAGCCGATCGTGCACCCGGATGCGCGGCCGGTCCTGGTGACGATACTCATGGGCCGCCACGACCGCACCACGCCGTCGCAACCCACCGGAGCCTGGCTCAACCAGTCAAGGCGCCGTGCAAGCGGGGCGTGTGGTTCGGGCATTCCTCGCTCATGATCCAGTGGGAAGAGCCCGGCAAAGTGCGGCCCAGCGTGGCGCAATACGCGCGGCCGTTCACCGACGAACAGGCCGCGCACACTCCCTGAGCGCGACGACGGAGAAAATCCGTCGCAGATCGCACCGTCCATCGCACCGCAACGGCGCCGGAGCCGCCGGCGATCGGGATCGTCGGCGGCGGACAAACGCTGCCGTCAGTTCCTGTGGCAGGTGATGGTTCCCTCGACGAACTGGACCTCGCTGGAAGGATCGAAGTAGGTGCCGTTGACCACGAATTCGCCCGCGGTGCCGCCTTTGGCCTCGCAAGCGCTGACCAACTGGGCGCGGACGACTTCGATCATTTCTTCCTTCGAAGTGTTTACCGAACCATCGGAAAGAGAGAGGGTGAAACTTTCACCCGCCAATGCGGAGCCCGTCGTCAGCAGGCCGGCGACGATCAACAGGGGCGAGAAAAAACGACGAGATACAGTCATGAGTAAACTCCATCGAGACATTTGAGTAACCGGGGAAGTCCCGGCGCGATTGTGTCGCTCGTTGCGCGCCCGTCCGGATCGGACACTGGGCAAAACTTAAACACGCGCCGGCAAAATTCAATCGCCCGCCCGATGGCATCGATTGCATGTCCGCTTGCTTTTTCGCGATAGCGGCCGCCGTCTTGCCGCGATGTCCACGGATCGATCGTGATGTGCCTTACAGGTTCAACTAACCGCGCTTTTTGATAGTGAAAAACACTATAAGACCGCACCTCGCGGAAACGGCCGGATCGCCGCCACCGACGGCTTGAACCGTGCGAGTGCAGCGCGCGCAGCTGGAAAGCGGCGCAATTCGATCACGATCATCGCAGCGAACGCGGCTCGACGGTGCCGGAACAATCGCTGCATGCGGGATGCTTTCGTCTTTTTCTTGCTTCAACAGCCGCGTGCCCCTGGCAACCCACAATCATCTACTCAGGGTGATTAAACATCTCAAGAACCCATCAAACACGCACGCAGAATCAATGTTCCCGCGCCCCAACCGATTGACGAATCGAATTCGATCGATCGTAAATTTGAATGACGACGATCGATATTTGTGACGCAGGCGCGAAAGCGAATCGCCATCGAAAGTGATGACTCGCGGTATTTGCGCGAATCCCCCGACGCGCCACCTGCGTTGAACGCAAGGCCTCGACGATGACTGCTCCGTCGATCCGCCGATCGCAAACGCCGTCCCGCGCCCGGGCCGGCCATCGCCCATAGGTGCAATAGCGAAGCCGCTTCGCGGCGCCCACCATCGGCCGATCAGTTCCTGCCGCTGTCGAACCGCCGCTAGGAGGCGATCATGTTTCGCTGCATGCTGAAATCCACTAGTTCGTATCTGCGCCGCGTCTCAACCGGCGGCCCGGTACTGATGGCGCTGTTGCTCGCCTCGGGCGGCGGCACCGCGCTGATCCCCTCCACCGCGCGGGCCTTGGACTGCGGCGCCAACAACGGCTACACCTGCCAGGGCGCCGCCAGCCAGTACGCGGGCGGCTTCAATCCCGGCGTCGGCAGCGGCGGATTCGGCGGCGGCGATTGCATCGCCACGCGCACACCGGTGGTGTTCGTCGCCGGCAACGGCGACAGCGCGATCAGTTTCGACATGCCGCCGGGCGCGGTCAGCGGCTACACCACGCCGGCCTATTCGATCTACGACGAACTCAAGTCGCGCGGCTACAACGATTGCGAGCTGTTCGGCGTCAGCTACCTGGACGCGGACGAGCGCGGCTCGCCGCAATACAACTATCACGAGCCGGCCAAGTACCAGATCCTCAGGACCTTCATCGACAAGGTCAAAACCTATACCGGCCGCAGCCAGGTGGACATCGTCTCGCACTCGCTGGGTTCGTCGATGAGTCTGGCGATGGTGAAGTACTACGGCTACCAGGCCAGCGTGCGCCGCTTCGTCAACATCGGCGGCGGCCTGCGCGGATTGCAGACCTGCCTGAGCACGGGCTATCAGTCGGTGTACGCGCCGACCTGCAACGCCGAGGCGTATGTCTTCCCCTACGACTACTACACCTTCGGCCTGTATCCCAGCAGCGGCGTCGCCTACTACGGCTACAACCGCTGGACCGGCAGCGGCAGCAACAGCCTGCGGGCGATGCCGGCGACGTACAGCACCATCGCCTTCTACAGCATCACCGCCGGCGCCTACGACCAGGTGCAGTGCTTCACCACCAGCTACTCGGCCGGATGCGCCAACGGCGCGCTGTTCAACGCCGCGGGCAACGTCAAGGCGCAGGTGGACATCGGCGCCGGCAGCAGCGCCTATGCCTACGACTGGGACTGGAGCGACGGCAGCCCGTACAACGCCGGCGGCGGCGACACCAGCAACGGCGTCGGCCACTTCCGCTCCAAGACCAACGCCGGCCGCATCGTCTACAACATGCTGGCGACGACCTGCACCACCGGCTGCGCGAACGGATACGCCGGGGTGAACGGGCCGGCGACGAATCGCTGACCCGTACCGCGGCGGCGAATCAGTCGGCCACCGCCGCGCCTTGGCGGCCGCAGCGGCCGTCGTCATGCAACGGCCGCAGTTCGCATTCGATGTCCCACTCGTCGCCGTGGACTTCGAGGAACCGCCGCGTGTGCGCGATCGCTTCCTCTTTCGTCTTCGCTTCCAGCATGGCGTAGCCGCCGATCACTTCCTTGGCCTCGGTGAAGGGCCCGTCGGTGGCGGCCACCTTGCCGCCGCGCAGGCGCAGGCGCACGCCTTCGGCGCTGGGCTTGAGCCCGGCGGTCTCGATCAGCACGCCCTCGCGGGTCATCTGCTCCATCAACTTGCCCATGTCGGCGAGCAAGCGCTCGCTGGGCGCCTGGCTGGTGGTCTCGTTGATCCGGATCAGCGAAAGAAAGCGCATCGGTCGTCTCCTGGTGGCATGAAAGGGGAGCGCGGGCCGCCGGACGGTTCCGGCGCGTAAACCCCGCTCCTGCCTTGACGACGAACGGGCGGCGGCCGGATCGACACGATGTCGAAAAATATTCGCGGCCGGGTCGTCGCGGCCGCGCGCCGGCCCGGCCGAACCGCCCCGCCCCGGAGCCGAACGCCAGGCGAAGCGCACGGCGCAACCCAGGCGCGGGCCGGTCTTCAGCGCGTGACGCGGCTCACAATCCTTGCGATGACGCGGATTTTTTGTCCTTCGCGATCGCCATAGACCGTTGCCACAAGAGCCGCTCGCCGCAAGCGACCGGCGCCGGCGATCGCGAGCGGGCCACGCAAGTCGCGCGGCGCGGACGCCGCGCGAGCAAGCCCAGGCGATGGTCGCCTGCGCTCGTTTCCACGCCTACAAGGAAATCGCCATGAACCGGTTGTCCCTGATCCTCGCATCGTTGCTGTTGATCGTTGCCGGCATCGCCGCCGCCGCCGAACCGCCGGCCAAGGCGCCGGCGAAATTGACCGACGCGTTTCCGCAATCCACCGCGACCACGTGCGCGCTGCCGCCGAAAACCACCCAGTACTCGTTCTGGCAGTCGTGCAACGACGTGACCATGAACGGCTGCACCCTGCAGGCGAACTGCCGCATGGCCAACGGCAACTGGCGCAAAGCCACCTTCGACATGAGCAAGTTCGGCCAGTGCTATTCCGATCCCTTCGGCGGCCGCAATCTGGTCAACAGCAACGGCAAGCTGTGCTGCGGCTATGCGGGCACGCCGCAGATCTGCGGCACCTGAGCCGCGCCGGGCAGGACGACGTGCCGGGCAGGTTGAGGCCTGTCCGGCACGAATGGGCGGCGCGACGCGGAAGGATTGAACGCGCCGCGTCGCGGCCGCCGCGTCGAAGCGCCCGGCGACACCGCCCGCATCGATGAAGCGCTCGCCGTGTTCGCGCCCGCGCGCATCGCTGCATTGTGTGACCTCAACTGCAAATCCGGATCTATCTCGCCGCGCCTGTCCGAAACCGGGCTTCCGCCCCGTTCACACAGACAATGCTCGATCCGGATCGACCGGGGGACAAGAGATCTGGCTCACGCGCGCTCACCACCACGAGCGCGCTCGCCTGGGCTCGATCGCAGTGAATCCAGCCGCCGCCGCGCACTCACGACGGCGACGCGGACCACGCGCCCCGTCGTCCGTGCAAGGGATTGAGGATCGCCACGAACCCAAAGGAGAGCCCGATGCGCTACACACGCCGCGAATTTCTGAGCACCGCCACCACCGCCGTGGGCGGCTCGCTGCTGCCGTTCGGCTCGCTGCTGGCCGCCGGTCCCGGCGCCAAGGGCTCGGACCCGACCGCGCGCTATCGCCGCCACGATGTCGCCACCGTCGAAGGCCAGCGCATGCTCGCCAGCTACGCGCGCGGCGTCCAGGCCATGCTCGCGCTTCCGGCCGAACACCCGCACAACTGGTTCCGCAACGCCTTCACCCACTTCCTGGATTGCCCGCACGGCAACTGGTGGTTCTACGTCTGGCACCGCGGTTACGTGGGCTACTTCGAACGCACCATCCGCAAGCTCAGCGGCGACGCCAGCTTCGCCATGCCGTTCTGGGACTGGACCCGGCATCCGGAGATTCCCTCCGGCATGTTCGACGGCGTGCTCACGCCGACCGACGGCGCCTACGCGCCCTACACCGGCAACCTGTTCAAGTTCACCGAGTTCGTCAAACCGGCAATGCTGAAGTACTGGAACTCGCTCAGCAGCGCGCAGCGCGCGCAGTTGCAAACGCGCGGCTATCCCACCTTCGACGATGTCTGGAACGATGTCACCGGCTACAGCGTCGCGCACAAAGCCGGCCTGTCGGGCAACCAGAGCTTCGCCATCACCTGCGGCGCGCGCTATCTGTCGCGCTCCAATCCCAAGCTCGACCCGAAGACCGCCTACGACGTCTCGCCGCACATCGTCAGCTCCGGGTTGATGCCGACCTTGTTCTACGATCCCAGCATCAGCAACAGCTTCGCCAGTTCCAAGACCGCGACCCATCTGGTGCAGCCCGACGGTTCGACGAACTTCTCGATCCTGGAAGGCTTTCCGCACAACAAGGTGCACAACTACATCGGCGGCGTCGGCGCGATCGATCCGGGCCCCTACGGCAATATGACCAACTTCCTCTCGCCGGTGGACCCGATCTTCTATCTTCACCACTCCAACATGGACCGGCTGTGGGACGTGTGGACGAAGAAACAGCTCGCCGCCGGGCAGCCGATCCTGCCGACCGGCGACGACCTGGCGACCTTCATGGACGAGCCGTTCCTGTTCTACGTCGATGGCGAAGGCGGTTTCGTCGGCCCGAGCAAGGCCGGCGACTACGTCAGCACCACCGTGTTCGACTACGACTACGGCCCGGGCTTCGGCAGCGAGATGCCGATCATTCCGCGGATCAAGCCGACCTCGTCCGCGAACCGCTACGGCGCGATCAAGGGCAACATCCAGGCCGATGCCGCTTCCGTCGTGCTGCCCTCGGCCCTGGTCAAGCGCCACCTCAGCGACGCGCTGCCGGCGCCGCTGATCGCCGAGGTCACCATGGACCGTCCCGAAGGCCTGGCGGTGACGCGCGAGTTCGACGTGCTGGTCAACGCGCCCGCTAACGTCAGCCGCGTCGATGCCGACAGCCCGTACTACGCCGGCACCCTCGCCTTCTTCGGCCCGACCATGCCCAACATGGCGATGTCGCACTCGGCCACCTTCGCGGTCCCGCTGCGCAAGACCTTGCAGGCGTTCTCAAACTCGAACGCGGAAAGCGCCGGCACGCGGCTGAATATCCGGCTGGTGCCGTCGGGTACGCAACCGGCCGATCCGGTGCCGGTGCACGCGGTGTCGATCACCTCCGGCGGTTGAGCGGACATGCCCCGGCGCGCCGTCGCTCTCGCTCTCGCGATGCTGATCGCGCAGAGCGGGTGCGCGGCCGCCGGCGGCTACCGCACGCTGACGCTCGCGCATCCGCCGCGCGCGGGCGAAGCCGTCTATCTCGAAGTGCGCCTGGGCGCGTTGGCGGGCGGACAGGAAATCGAAGTGCTCGGCGAAGACGGCCGCAGCCTGGGCGTGATCTCGCCGCACGCGATCCGCGCCGGTCGCGACGCGGGCACCTACACCGTTCCCCTGCCCGCCGAAGCGATCCGCGGCACGCGCGTGCGCATCCGCCTCGTCACCACGCCCGCCGGCGGCACCGCACGCGATGCCAACGCGGATGAGGTACTGGAGCTGCGGGTAACGGGCGACGACGGGAAGAACTAGCGAACCCGCCCGACGACATCGGGCCGCTCCCATCGCCCATGGGAACGGCCCGGCGCCACCGCTAACCGCATCGTTACGGCATGGGCAGCCACACGTTCCCGCCCGGCGCCTGATAGTCGGTGATGTACGCGTAGGGAATCGAGGTCAGGAACGCCACCTCGGTCAGCCCGACCGCACCGACGCCGGTCAGGGCGATGAGCTGCGAAGCCGGCATGGTGGCGGCGTCGAAGACCAGATTGGTGCTCACCGCCGAGGCCAGCACCGCGGAGTTGTTGCCGACCGGGATCACCGCGCCACGTCCGTTGCGCTGGTAGTTCAAGGTCATGGTCATTCGATAGACGTAACTGCTGCCGTAGCCGCCCGCCGCCGGACTGACGTCGGTGGAGATGTGCACGGTGTCGTGGCTTTTGCCTTTCTTGATCTCGGCCATCAAGGTCAGCAGGTTGATCGGGTTGTTGCTGTTGAGCGCGGCCTGCAGCGGCGTGGTGTCGGCCGGCGGCGGCAACGCCACCGGCGCGTACGGCGGCGGCTGGCCCATGCAGCGATTGACCAGCGCCACGACCAGCGGCTGAGTCAGCGGAACCCAGGCGTTGAAGCCGCCCGCGGCCTTGATGTCGGCGGGGGGCCGGCTGTCGCCGCGGTACAAATTGATAGGCATGTCGAAACTCCTTCTGCGCTCCCTGGCGGGAGCCGATGCGATCGGGTTCGGAGGGATGCGGCCTCGCCGGGGGAATGCGCGGATGCAGCGAGGCCTGCGGGGTGGCGTTCAAAGATGAGTGCGTGCGGCGAGGGTTCGCCGACGAAGCGGTTCGCGCCGTGTCGAGCGGCCCGCCCGCTCCGGCGCATCGAATGCCACGCCGCACGCACTGGTTCAAACGCGAACGCATCGATGATGTGAAGACAGCTGGGTGCGGTCTGCGAGCGCAGATAAGCCGGTCGGCGGGCGTGCGTGCGGTTCGCCGATGCAACCCGGTCCGCGCCGCATCGCACCATCGGATTTGCCTTGGGCGAAAAGACATGCGATATGGCTCGCAGCCCGACTCGCTCCCGCGCGCGCTCCGCAAGGTTCGCCGGTCGCCAGCGGCATCGGTCCCCTGCTCCGGCATTTCCGACGAGGCCCGCCCCATGATCAAGCACGCCCTCCTGGGTTTGATGCTGTCCTGCCTGTCCCCGCTCGCCCTGGCCCAGGACGAAGTATTCGACGTCCACGTCCATGTCTGGCACGGCGAGAAATCGCTCAAGGAGTACTACGCGCAACTGGAGGCCGAGCACCAGCCGGTCACCCGCCACAGCGGCATCTACATGGCGATCAAGGGCGAAACGGAAGAGAACCGGCGCAAGAACGACGAGTTGATCGCTTTGTCGAAGCGCTATCCCAAACTGATGCCGATCGCCTCGGTGCATCCGCTCGACGGACAGGTCGCCATCGACGAGTTGAAACGGCTGGCCGGGCTGGGCGTGAAAGCGATCAAGCTGCATCCGCACACGCAGCACTTCGACATCGCCGACCCGCAGGTGCGCGCGCTGTGCAAACTGGCCGGCGAACTGGGCGTGGCGGTGTTGTTCGACAACTTCAACATCGTCCCGGGCGACAGCCAGAACCTGTTCAACCTGGCCGTGGGACTGCCCAAGACGCAATTCGTCTTCGCCCACATGGGCGGCCTGGATTTCCGCTTCTGGAACAGCCTGTTCCTGGCGCGCACGGCGAAGGATTTCTTCTTCGACAACATCCACTTCGACATCTCGGCCACCGTGGTGCTGGTGGCCGATTCGCCGGTCGAGCCGGAGTTTGTGTGGACGATCCGCAATGTCGGCATCGACAACGTGATGCTCGGATCGGACTATCCGCAGCTCTCGCTCAAGCAGGCCAGCGATGCGTTGGAAAAGCTGGACCTGAGCGCGGAAGAGAAACGCAAGATCCGCTGGGGCAACGCCAACAAGTTGTTCGGCGACAAGCGCTGACACCGCCGCCGCGGGCGGGCGGTTCGCGCGTCGATCGACACCGGCCGATCGACGCGCCCCGGATCAGGCCTGCGCCAGGGCGAAATCGACCGCCGCGCACACCGCCGCGGCCTGCGCGGTATTGCATTGCTCGGGCGTGGCGCGCGGGCTGTCGGGATAGACCTCGGTGGTGGTGCGGTAGCGCGCGTCAGTGATGCCGGCGCACAGGCCCAGCGAACGCACCGGATAATTGATCACGCCCGGGGCGACGACCGTGGCGCCGATGATCTCGCCCTTGGCGTCGGCCGGGGCGATGTGGGTGATCATCGCCACCGCCGCGATCACCGCCTGCTGGAACTCGGGCTGCGGGTCTTCGCTGTCGCCGACCAGATAGAAACCGTCCGGGATTTCGCCCGGTTCGTCCGGCTTGCCATCGCGCGCGGCCAAGGCCGGGCGGAACTCGGATTCGTCCGTGTCGGTGGTCTCGTGCAGGTCGATGTGCATGAGCACGCGATCGCGCCACGGCGCCACCAACGCCATAAGCGCGGCCGATTCCTGCGCCGGGCTGTTGTCGCGGAACGAGCGGTTGGGATCGATCGCATCGATATTCCAGCGATGAATGCGTTCGTAAGCCCACGGGCTGACGCAGGGCGCGACCAGCAGGTTGGCCTTGCCGGCATAGTCCGCGGCGTGGCGCTCGACGAATTGCAGCGCGCCGTGCACGCCGCTGGTTTCGTAGCCGTGCACGCCGCCTGTGATCAACGCCGTGGGCAGGTCGTCGCGCCAGTCGCGGCTCTTGATCGCGAACAGCCGATAGCGATCGGGCGCGTAATCCAGTGCGCCGTACTCCACCACATCGAAACGCGAGCGCAGCGAATCGATCTTGCTCGCCACCTCGGCTTCGTAGCTGCGATGGCGGACCTGCCGCGAGCGCCACTCGGCGACCTCCGCCGGCCCCCAGGGCTGGCCGGGCGTACCGATCGGGTAGAAGGCTTGGCTGGTCATCGCGTCGCTCGCTTGGCTGCGTTACGGGAGAATCCGGGATTTTATCACCGCCGCCGCCATGTCCAGGCCGTTTTCGTCCGATGCCACGCGCAGACCATTGGCTGAGACCGGAATCCGCCCGGGCGGAATCCACGCGACGGTGAAACCATCGCAAGCGGGAGAAGGCTGAACCGAGCATTGCCCCTCTCCCTCTCCCGCGCCCCGAAGGAAGTCACCTTGGGTGGCACGCGGGAGAGGGGCTAAAACAGAACATTGACTCCCTCTCCCGCTTGCGGGAGAGGGCCGGGGTGAGGGAATGAGCGCCGCAGGCGCGAATGCTGTTGCTTCGAGTTCTGCCGCTGACCGCGCCCTCACCCCAACCCCTCTCCCGCAAGCGGGAGAGGGGCTAAAACAGAACATTGACTCCCTCTCCCGCTTGCGGGAGAGGGGCTAAACAGAGCAGTGACTCCCTCCGCCGCGCCTCCCCCGGATGGCAAGCGGGAGAGGGACCGAGTCGGCGCTCCCGCGAACCGATCTCAGCAGATCTTCATTTCATCACCAGATCCGCACCCGCTGATCCGGCGCCACATACAACTTGTCGCCCGCCTTCACATCGAACGCCTGATACCACGGGTCGAAATTGCGCAGCGGACCATAAGCGCGGTACTGCCCCGGCGAATGCGGGTTGGTCTTGATCAGATTGAGCAAGGCCTCATCGCGATACTTGCTCTTCCACACCTGCCCCCACGACAGGAAGAAACGCTGATCGCCGCTCACCCCGTCGATCACCGGCGTGGGCTTGCCGCCCAGGCTCAGCTGATACGCGGTGTAAGCCATCGAAACGCCGCCCAGGTCGCCGATGTTCTCGCCCATCGTCAGCGCGCCGTTGACGCACTGCCCCGGCAGCGGGCAGAACGCGTTGTACTGCGCGCCGAGCGCCTTGGTGCGCTGCTCGAAGCCGGCGCGGTCGGCGTCGGTCCACCAGTTGCGCTGGACGCCGGCGTAGTCGGACTTGCTGCCCTGATCGTCGAAGCCGTGGCCCATCTCGTGGCCGATCACCGCGCCGATGCCGCCGTAGTTCACCGCCGGGTCGGCGTTGAGATCGAAGAACGGCGCCTGCAGGATCGCGGCCGGGAACACAATCTCGTTGAAGGTCGAGTTGTAGTACGCGTTGACCGTCTGCGGCGTCATGAACCATTCGTCGCGATCCGGGCGGGTGCCGATGCGGCGGTTCTGATCGTCGCGGCCGTAGCGGCGCATCTGCATCACGTTGGCCATCAGGTCGCCCGGCACGATGGTCACGCTGGAGTAATCGCGCCACTTGTCCGGATAACCGACCTTGGGCCGGAACGTGGACAGCTTGCGATAGGCCTCGGCCTTGGTCGCATCGCCCATCCAGTCGATCTTCTCGATATTGCTGCGCAGCGCGGTGCGCAGGTTCTCCACCAGCGCCTGCATCGCCGCCTTGGCCTGCGGCGAGAAATTCTTCTCGACGTAGAGCTTGCCCATCGCATCGCCCAGACCGTCGGTGCCGGTGACCGCGGCCACCGCGCGCTTCCAGTCGTCGCGCTGCGCCTTCTGCCCGCCCAGCACGGTGCCGGTGAAGGCGAACGCGGCGTCGTCCATCTCGCGGCTGAGCAGCGGCGCGTTGCCGCGCACGGCGTGGAAAGTCAGGTAATCGCGCCACACCGGCAGCGGCGTGCGCGCGACCACGTCGATCACCGGCTGCACCGCGCTCGGCGTGACCACGTTGACGCGATTCAGCGCCGGCAGCCCCTGCGCCTTGGCCTGCGCGGCCCAGTCGTAACCCGGGTACTGCTTCGCCAGTTCGGCCACGGTGGCGACGTTGTAGGTCTTGTCGCGATCGCGCAACTGCGCGCGCTCCCACTGCGGCTTGGCCAGCTCGGTCTCCAGCGCCAGCACCGCCTGCGCGCGCGCCTTCGCGTCCTTGACCCCGGCGAAGCCGAGCATGCGCTCGATATGGGCCAGATACGCGGCGCGGATGCCGACGAAGCGCGCATCCTGATTGAGGTAGTAATCGCGATCCGGCAGACCCAGGCCGGCGACGCGCAGACCGACCAGATACTGGTCCGGGTCTTTGCGATCCAGTTCGACGTTGAAACGCAGCGGCGCCGCGCTGCTGTCGAGATCGCTGTTGCCGAAGACCTCGATCAGCGCCGCCTTGGAGCTGATCGCGCCGATCCGATCCAGCACCGGCTGCAACGGCGCGATCCCGGCGGCATCGCGCGCGGCGCGGTCCATGTAGCTGGCGTAGTAGTCGCGCAGCTTCTGCGCGTCGCTGCCGCGCGCCAGATCCTTGCGCTTTTGCAGCGACTCGATGATCGCGTGCACCTGCGCCTCGGACTGGTCGCGCAGGATGTTGAACGAGCCGTAGGTGGTCTCGTAGTCCTTCAACTGGTACGTATCGAGCCAATGACCGCTGACATAGCGATTGAAATCGTCGCCCGGCTTGACGCTCTTGTCCTGCGCACTGAGGTCCACGCCGAAGCTGCCCAACTGCGGCTTGCCCTTGACCGCGCTGTCGGCGCCGTGGGCGGAGGAAACGGCGAACGCGGCGGCAAGCGCCAGGCTCAGACTCAAACGTGAAGGCTTCATAGGCGATCCCCTGATGGAAAGGGTGCAGCCTAGCGCAGCAGGACGGGAAGTGTCGCGGGCCGTTGCGGGGGGAGCACGCAATCGGCCTGCTGGGCTTGGCCAAGCGCCAGTCCTGGAAAAACTGCCGCGTTGCGCGCTCGATTCCGGCCTGCCCGCATGTCGGCAAGGCCGGCACGACAATGGCGCGAGCGTGAACCGCGCCAGAAGCGCCGCCTCTTCCACAAGCTGGAAGAGGCGGCGCGTTTATGCCTTACGGCGAGAAGTACGACGAGATGTTCGGCCACACCCCGCTGAATTGCGAGAAGTAATCCGGCTTGTTCGGCCCGACCAGGAAATTGGCCTTGCAGGACGAGTTGCCGCCGGTCAGGCCACCGCGCAACTGGTACTCGCCGCTGGCGTCCACCGTAAACAGGCCCGAACCCGACGAGCCGCCTTCGGTGACGCCGGTATTCCACCGAACCTCGGTCATCGGCTCGTACGAATAGTAATCGGTCGACGGATCGGTCACCGTGCCCAGCGAATACTTCTTCAAGTCCGCGTAGGGATGATGGATCGTTTCGAACGCGGTCCCAGTGGTGGTCAACGCGGCGTTGTTCCAGGCGGCGTAGAACGCGCCGGCCGGCGGAGCGTTCTTGAGTTCCACCAGCAGGGTATCGCGGCTGGTGTTGGCGTGGCGCAGGTAGGCGCCGCCGGTAACGGTCACCGCCGACGGGCTGAGCGTGTCGGTATCGCACCCGGCGGAATCGAAGAACCAGTATGTCTGCAGGCTGTTGGCCACGGTCTGGGTGCTGAAACAGTGCGCGGCGGACCACAGCAGGTGGCGCTTGGGCGTGTTGCTGTTATTGAGCAAGGTGCCCGTGCAGTAGTAGGTCTTGCCATCCGGGTTGGTGAACGCCATCCGCGCGACAGCCTTGCTGGCCGCCACGAAGCCGGGCGAAGGATTGACCCGGCATACCACGTCGCGCTGGCAGTCCTGGCTGCCGCCGATCCCGATGACGCCCACCTCCTTGGTCATGGCGCTCGAGCTCAGGGACGGGTCCACGTCCAGATGCGAAAGCTTCGGCACCTCCACAGTGAAGTCGTCGGGCCGCTGTCCCGGCGCCAGTTCGACTTCCACGACGATGGTATCGCCGGCCACGATCGGCGACCAGGCGATCTGGTCGCCGGCGAAGGCCTTGCCGCTCTCGCCGAACACGCGACCGTCGTTGCCCGCGAAGCGCAACGATACCGCCGCGGGGTCCGCGCCCGGACGGCCGTTGCCGCGCAGGCGCAGGCCGGCGCGCAGCGCCGCCGCCTGAGTCGAGGTAAGGCTGAAACGGGCGCCGCGCGAGCCGTTGGCAAGCGTCTGCCAGTCCAGCGAATTCAGATCGATGCGGCTGCGCTCGACCGTGCGGGCCATGCCGATGCTCAGCGGCTTCCCGTGTTTGCCTTGCAGCGCGCGTCCCTCGCGCAGCGCGTCCAGCATTTCATGGGTCGGCCGGCCCAACTCGACAATGCGGGCGATGGCCGCATCGCTGGTGGTCGCGAAGTCGTCGGCGCCGAACGCGCGCGCCAACGGCTTGGCGGTGACCCGCGCGGAGCCCATTTCCCCGGCGGCGGCGGTACCCGCCAGCCCCGACGCACTGGCCAGCATCGCCAGGCAAAGCAGATTCTTATGTTTCATAACGAACAATTCCTCGAGTGCGATCGCGAGTTGGATATCCCCTTCTCCAAGCCGCGACCAAGTCATGCGATTTCACGGGGACATGAACGCAAACGGATCGTCTCCGGAATCGCCCTACCTCACTTGTGCCGTTCTGGTGACTTGGTGAAACTCCGGCTTCATCAATCGTGAAATTAATCACAAAACAAGTCAATCAAAGGACAGCAAAGCCTTGCAAACGCAATTGCAGGCGAATTCGATATCGTGTAGGCGAAAATCACATCGATGATCCATTCATCTCACCGGCAATCAACAAATGCCGGCTGTCGCATGTGCAGATACGAGTACGCGTCTCGCTCACGGGACACAGCGATGCGTGACTGCGCATCGCCGAACCGACCGCTCCTGCGGTCGAGATATCCGTTCCAGCCCCTTAAGCTTCTCCCTCCCTCCGTCAGGCGCGATCCGCGATGCCGCATTACTCAGGCCCCCTGCTCACCCTGCCCTCGGCCGAAGCCTTGCGCGCCGCGCGCGAAACCGGGGCGCCGGCGTGGACCGGCTCGCTGGATCTGGGCCGATCCAGCGGCGAAGCGCGTCTGCAGGCCGATACCTGGCTGTGGCGCGAGCGCGAGTATCCGTATCCGCCCGCGCTCAAGGACCGCACGATCTATTACTGGGACGACGAGGACTTCGCGCCGGTGTCGCGCTTCTCAGGTTCGCTGATCAAGCTGGTGCCGACCGAATGGGGCGCGCCCACTTTCGAGATCGACGGCATCAAGATGCTGCCGACGATGAAGGCATCGCCGCTGGAGGACGCGCGCGCCAAGGTGGCGCTGATCGAGCCGCGCGGCAAGCTCGTGCTCGATACCTGCGGCGGGCTGGGGTATTTCGCCGCGTGCTGTCTGGAAGCGGGCGCGACCGGCATCCATTCGTTCGAGAAGAACGAAGACGTGCTGTGGCTGCGCACGCTCAACCCGTGGTCGCCCGATCCCGACGCCGACGCCAGCGGCGGCCGCCTGCGTCTGACCCACGCCGACGTGTCGCAGGCGATCGCGCAGATCGCCGACAACTCGGTGGACGCCCTGCTCCACGACCCGCCGCGATTCGGCATCGCCGGCGAGCTGTATTCGCAGGCGTTCTACGATCAGCTGGCGCGCGTGCTGCGCCGCGGCGGACGCATGTTCCACTACACCGGCAGCCCGAACAAACTCACCAGCGGCCGCGATGTGCCGCGCGAAGTGGCCAAGCGCCTGGAAAAAGCCGGGTTCAAGGCGCAGCTGGCGCTGGACGGCGTGTTGGCGATCCGGCGCTGAAGGTTCCAGGCGATCTGCCTGAGTCGGCCCATATCCCCGGGATCACGGCACCTCGCATTTCCAGATCGAATCGGCCAGCCACAGATTCGCGCGGGTGATGTGGTTGTAGATCTCTTCCACCGGCGTCCCGCCTTGCGCGCTGCATTTGCCGACGGCGTCGGCGCGGGCATCGCTCAGGGCGATGCCGGGGTCGTAACTCTGGCCGTGACCGCTGACGGTGATGACATCGGCCAAGGCCGAACCTGATACCGGCAACAGCAACGCTAAAGCGATGACGACGCAATGCCTCTTCATGTTCGCGCTCCCGACGGTGAGTCCGGGGCATTCGAGCATGCGCCAGGGAGGCGACCGTGAAAAACGAGTAAGCGGACCGTAAAGAGATTCGCGATATCGGCGTCGACGAAGCGCGCAGGCCCGTTCACTGAAGCGTCCCATTTCGCCCAGCCATACCCCGCCCGCCACAGCCGCGCCAAGCAAAATCATCCATCCATGTCCGCCGCCGGCCGTTTGTGCTCGCCTGCGCGCCGCCCGCCCTCGCATGCTGCGCGGCAATCGCACCGTGGTCACTAGGAGTCGGAATGAGGTTCCAGCGCAGCAAACGTATCGCCGGCGGGTTCGTCCTGCTGTCCGCCCTGATCCTGGGCATCGCCCCAACCGCCGCAAGCGCAGCCGCACCGCCCGAACACAGCAACGACATCGACCATGCCCTGCTGTGGGGACGCGACATCGACCAGATCAGCGCGGTCATGGCGGTCAAACTCGGGTTCCAGGTCCGGCCCGGACGCAACACCGACGGCGTCGCCAATCGCTATGTGCGCATGGCCGATCGCAGCTACATGGAGTTGTTCGGCATCACCCGCGCCGACGCCGCGATGGACCCGGGCATGAAGGCCGACCAAGCCTCGCTGCACGGCGGAGCGGGCGCGCGCACCTTCGGCCTGCGTTCGACCGTGCTCGAACAGGCGCATGCGTTCCTGCAACAACAATCCTTCGCGCCCACGCCGATCTTCACCGCCGCGCTCACCGACCCGGACGGCGACGGCCCGACGGCGCCGCCGCGCTGGCGTCTGTTCGCCTTCGAACACGCACCGCTGTCGAGCAACCTGTTCTTCATCGACTACGCCACGCTCAAGACCACACCCGCGCGCGTGTCCGAACACAAGATCGCGCCGCAGCACCCCAACGGCGCGCAAGCCCTGACCTCGATCTGGCTGCTGTCCGCCGACGCCGAGGCCGATCGCAAACAATTCGAGCGACTCGGTCTCGCCGGCGCGACCCGCATCCGCATCCCGCAGCTCGCCGCCCAGGGCTATTGCGTTCCGGTGAACGGCAAACGCCTGCTGGCGTTGCAACCCGACGGCCCGGGCACCGCCGCCGACGCCCTGCGCGAGGGCGGCCCACAATTGTTGGGGCTCAGCATCGGCGTGGCCGATCTCGATATCGCGAAGCGACAGATCGAACGCGGCTACGAAACCCAGCTCACCGCTTACCGCGGCGCGCTCGGCGAAGCGTTTCTGGCGCCGACCCAGGGCGATCTGGGATTGCTGATCGAGTTTCATGCTTCGTCGAAGGCCGCGATGGCTTGCGGCGGTGGCGTCAATTGACGGCGCGGACTGAGTCGTCGTCATCCGCCGACTCAGTCCGAACATTGCCGGCACCGCCTCAATGCATTTGGGGCGGTGCCTCTTGCCGTTACCCGCGGCGTTGCCCCTGCCCGAACGTATCGATCAACAACTTCGCCGCCACTTCCGCGCCGTCGCCGCGAATCATGCCCGCCACTGCGTTAGCCCGAGCGCGGACTCCACTGCTCAACGCCGCATCGAGTGCGGCCGAGAACGACTCCATGCCCGGATTCGGCCCGGCGTGCGCGACGCCGATGCTCAGGTCGGCGACGCGGCCGGCCCAGTACGGCTGATCGGCGATCTGCGGCACCACCACCTGCGGCGTACCCGAGCGCGCGGCCGTCGTGGTCGTGCCGGCGCCGCCGTGATGCACGACGACGGCAACGCGACGGAACAAAGCCTGCTGGTTGACCTCGCCGACGACGAAGCAATCCGCGCGATCGTCGTTCAACGCCAACTCGGCCCAGCCTTGCGAGAGCAATACGCGGTGGCCCTGTGCGCGGATCGCTTCGATCACCACGCGCGCCGCCTCCTTCAATCCTTGCATCGGCATGCTGCCGAAGCCGACATACACCGGCGGCGCGCCGGCATCGAGGAACGCGAGCAGTTCGTCCGGCAGCGGACGTTCGTCGGGCAATATCCACGCGCCGGTCTGCACCACCTCACGCAAACTCGTCGGCGGCCACGGACATAGCGTCGGGTCCGACGCCAGCCACGGGCGATCGGTCAGGACGTGATCGCGGACGTTGTCCACCGGCGGCAGGCCGACCGACGCGCGCAGATGGTTGACGCCGGCGCCGAACAAAGCGTTCTTGGCCTGGATGTCGAACTCCCACAACTGCTTGTTGTCGCTCACGTCCGCCGGCAGCGGATGGCCCGGGTATTCGTAAGGCCGCTGGTGCGAGGACGGCAGGAACAGCGGGCAATAGGCGGCGTACACATAGCCGATGCCCATGCGCTCGGCCACCGAGCGCGCGGCGGCGGTGGACGGAAACAGACCGGCCGCGACGATGGCATCGCAATCCTGCGCGGCGGTGGAGATCGCTTCGTACTGCGCGGCGACGATCCGGGCCGCGTGCGTGGCGATCGTCTCGCCCTTGCGCCCGGGCGGTTCCGCCGCCTGCCGCTTTAGCGCCTCGCCGACCCACTCGCGCACCGACGAGAACGCCGGCGCCAGCGGCACCCCGGCGCGTTCCAGCAAGTCCGCGAACTCCTGATCCGGCGGCGCGCACACCCGCACCTGCGCCCCGAGCGCCTGCAACTGCAGGCCCAGACCCGCCATCGGCTCGACATCTCCGCGCGACCCATACGTCGATAACAAAATGCGCATTTCGCTGCTCCCTATCCGCCGGTTTCGGCGTAGGGCGCGGATTGTGTTGCACGCCAAGGGCCTTGCCGCAAGCCCCCCGGCGCGCTATAAATTGATTGTGGGAACAGGGCCGAACGCGGCCGATTCAATCGCCCCACCCCCGATCGCCTCTTTAATCGTCCGGCCGCGAGTTCTCGCCCGGCAACGGCTGATGCCCTTTCCCCGGCGGCAAGTCCGCATTCTGAACGTGCTTGCGCTTGGCCTTCGCGTCATCGGACGAAGGAGTCTCGCCCGGCAGCGGCTGATGCCCTTGACCGCCCGGCGGCCCGTCCCTGCTTCCTTGTCGATCCCGCTTCGGCCCGGTCTGCTTCGTGTCGTTGCCCATCTGAGTCGTCCTCGTAAGACGTCGGCTCCGGCTGGATCCGGCGATGATTCACGCTGAGGGCTGGGCGGTTAATAGCGGGTCTAATCGGGGTGGGCGGCTCTTCACGGGTAGCGAACATACACATTGCGTCGTGCATGAAGGCGGCGATACGAACAGCGGATTGGTTTTCAACCAACCGGCTTGCTTACTACGATGCTCTATTCGCTTTTGCGCGATCGCGAATAGACAAGCGGATGTTGTCTAAATCGTGCGCAACTCGCCGGAGCGCGGGCACCGCTGCGCGATCTTTCAATCTGCTGCATCGGCAACGGCTGCTTCTACATTCGCGCATCCAATCATTCGCGCAGCGATCTACGTCACAACGGTTCATGTTCCAAAACATGATCGAAGCGCGGCCACACACCGCGCAATGAACGTAGCCCCCCGCACACGCCTCATTCGGCAAACAATGCGCGCGCGAAAGTGTGCGCCAAACCGCTCTTTTTACGTGCTTTCCAGAACCACCGATGACGTCTCACTTTTCACGTAGGGGTGCGGCGATGAGGGCCCGTTCTAGTCAGTGCGGCCCGACTGAGCGTTAGACATTCCACTGCACGCACCGCGACTTGCCCCAGACCCGCCGCAACTTGTGTTCGCATCCCTCTCTTTGCTTAAGGAGCTTTTGGATATGCGTAAGTTCAGTATGTCGGTTCTCGCTGCCACCGTAGCCATGACCGTATCCGGCGCGGCCTTCGCCGCCGACGATCTCTCCCCCGCGTTGAAGACGGCCATGCAGCGCGACCTGGGTCTGTCCAGCACGCAGCTGAGCCAGTACCTCAAGGTCGAACGTCTGGCCGAGCAGCAGGAAAAAACCGTGCAGGCGCAGTTGGGCCGCAACTTCGCCGGTGCGTGGGTCGAACGCAAGGCCGATGGTTCCTTCGGCTTCGTCGCGGCCAGCACGTCGATCAAGAACGCCAAGGCCGTCGCCGGCGTCGAAACGCGTCAGGCGCGTCACAGCCTCGCCGCGCTCAATTCGGCGAAGGGACAACTCGACAGCCTGCTCGCGCGCAGCGCCAAGGTGCCGAAGGGCGTGTACAGCTGGACGGTGGATCTGCCTAGCAACAGCGTCGTCGTCGGCGTCGCGCCGGGCGCGGAAGAAGCCGGTGTCGATTTCGTCGCCCGCAGCGGGCTCGACGCGCGCGTGGTGCGCTTCGAAACCCTGCACGAAGCGCCGCAGCGGCGCATCGCGGTGCAAGGCGGCCGCGGCATGCTGCGCGATCCCGGCGACGGCTATCTGTATGCGTGCTCGGTCGGCTTCACCGTGACCAAGGGCAGCACGCCGGGCTACGCCACCGCCGGCCATTGCGGCACCGCGGGCGAGATCGTTTACCAGGAAGTCTCGCAGTGGAATCCGGGCGTCCGCGTCGGCACGTTCTCGGCTTCGTCCATGCCCAGCGGCAACCAGACCGGCCCCGATCGCGGTTGGGTCAAGGTCGATACCACGCACACGCTGTCGCCCAGCGTCTACGGTTACGGCAGCGGCGACGTCACCGTGCGCGGCAGCAGCGAAGCCGCCGTCGGCGCCGCGCTGTGCCGTTCCGGCCGCACCAGCGGCTGGCATTGCGGCGCGATTCGCAGCAAGAACAACACCGTGTCGTACGTGGACGACGCGGGCAATCCGGACGGCACCGTCACCGGCCTGACCCGCACCAGCGCCTGCGCCGAAGGCGGCGACTCCGGCGGTTCGTTCATCACCGGCGCCGGTCAAGCGCAGGGCGTGCTCTCCGGCGGCAGCGGCAGCTGCTCGGGCAGCCAGGGCAACAACGGCGGCGGCAACAGCTACTACACGCCGATCAACTCGATCCTCAGCGCGTATGCGTTGACCTTGCGTACCAGCCCGTAACCCATCGTTAACGAAGTGCGAGTCGAGCGCCCCGGTTTCCGGGGCGCTTTTTTTTCGTCTGCGAAAATAGCGATTGGCGGCAGGCGACGAAGCAACCGTCATGCCGCGCGCGCCGGGCACAACGCCCCGGTGGCAACGACGGCCTGCTTGCGCAAACCGAGCCGCCGCCCGCCCAGCCCGTCTTCGCCGGCTCGACGAACCGCCGGACGCTTTCGCACCGCATGCATGTCGGGTTCGCACATCGAATTACGAACTACTCATTGATTCGTTCCGTTCCGGGCCCCGGGACGCCGGTCCGAATCGACACAGTCATCCATTCGATGCGCTTCAGCGCTCAACCAAAGGAAATACGTCATGCGCGCACTAGGATTCAAAGCCGTCATCGGGTCGGCGCTCCTGCTCCTGAGCTTCGCCTCGCAAGCCGCTTCTTGCCCCTTCATTGCCGACGTCAGTAACGCCCGTGCGACCTCGAACACCGCTTACAGCCCGGTCGGCGGACTGTCGTATGCCACCTACTTCGTCGAAGCCTCGATGGGCGGCGGCAACGCGGGCTTGATCAATTTGTCGATCCAGGCCCTGCCCGGCTTCAGCTACAGCAACGGCCAGAAGGGATTCGTCGGGAACGGCGCCGACCTGTACATCAGCTACTTCGTCGCACCCTCGGCGCCGGTCGGCGGCTACCGCGACGTCAACTACCGCATCCTCAATGCCGCCGGACAGGTGATCTGCATCGACCAGTTCCGCGTCAACGTCAGCGGCTGACGCTCACGCGAGCGCCCGACTCGTGATCGCTCCAGCCCCTGGGCGCCTGGAACCTCCAGGCGCTCTTCCAGCCACCCTCCAGCGCCTCGGTACCCGCCCGATTTCGCCCGCGCGCGGCGTCGGCGTCGTCGCGCGCTCGATACACACAGGACTCATCCGCCATGAAGCCATTGGGATTCAACGCCGCCATCGGCGCGTCTTTGCTGCTGCTGAGCTTCGCCTCCGAAGCCGCATGCCCGATCCTGCCCGACCAAAGCACCCCGCTCATGAACACCAGCACCGCGTACACGACCGTCTCCGGTCTCGCCTACGCCACCTACTTTCTCGAAATCAGCGCCGGCGGCGGCAACGCCTCCTTGGGCAACCTGTCGATCCAAGGTGTACCCGGCTTCGCTTACCAGCCGCCGAGCCGCGTGAAAGGCTTCATCGGCAGCGGCACGACGCTGTACATCACCTGGCTTGTCGGCCGCGGCTCGCAGACGGGGTATCGCGATTTGACCTATCGCATCCGCAATTCCGCCGGACAGGTTGTTTGTTCGGATGAGTTTCGGGTGACGGTGTATTGAGGGTGAGCGGCGCGGGCTGATCGCGCGATCGGCCCTGTGGAATACGGTGGCTTCTTGCCGAGGGGGGCGGGCGATCGCACTCAGGCCGATAAGCCGGTTCATTGCTCCTGGCCAGGCAAATGAGGCCGGCTCGTAATTCATCGCGAACGAAGTGCGAATCGAGCGCCGCGGATTTCCGGGGCACTTTTTTTCGTCCGCGAAAACGGGGCGACGGCAGGCGACGATGCGACCGCTGTGGCGCACGCCGCGAATACAACGCGACTATGCGATTAAGCGGGCAAGACGTATCGCGGTCGCGATCCGCTTCGCCCGATGCTCGCAAAAAACAGATGGCGCGCATCGCAAGCACTCGATCGCGGCAGTCGTCGTCGCGATGTCGGGTCTGGCCGTCGGCTATCCAGGACGCGCCGCCGCAGAACATCCGGATAGCGGAAAATCTCGCGCCGGGCAGTTCAGCGGAACCGGCGGCGAGGACACAGCGCGCTTCACGCTCGAATTCAAACGAACCCGGCCAACACCGGTCACGACCGCGCCGGACGCCCGCCGCCGGGCGGCTAAACGCCGGCCAGCCAGCCGCGACAGCCGTCGATTCACGACCGCGAACTCGTTCATGTACCAAAACAAACACCCGGCACTCACGAAACACGCGATCTATCGCACAAAAAACACGCAATAAATCTCAGTTCCTACGTAGGGGGATGCCAATTAGTGCCCGTTGTAACCATTACGGCCCGCCAAAACGCTGCCCCAACGCCAAAGGATCGGCGCCTGCGTCTGGCGGGCCGCACTGCAGTTCGCGTCCCTCTTTCACCCAAGGAGTTTCGGAATGCGTAAGTTCAGTTTGTCGATCCTCACCGCCACCGTCGCCATGACCGTCTCCGGCGCGGCCCTCGCCGCCGACGACCTCGCCCCCGGCCTGAAGGCGGCCATGCAGCGCGACCTCGGCCTGTCCGGCACGCAAGTGACCGAGTACCTCAAGGCCGAGCGCCTCGCCGCTCAACAAGAAAAGACCGTGGCAAAGCAGTTGGGCCGCAACTTCGCCGGCGCCTGGCTGGAACGTAAGGCCGACGGCAGCTTCGGCTTCGTCGCCGCCACCACCTCGATCAAGGCGGCCAAGGCCGCGGCCGGCATCGAAACCCGCCAGGCCCGCCACAGCCTGAGCGCGCTCAACGCCGCCAAGGGCCAGCTCGACAGCCAACTGGCGCGCAACGGCAAGGCGCCGAAGGGTGTGTACAGCTGGTCGGTGGATCTGCCGAGCAACAGCGTGATCGTCGGCGTGGCCCCGGGCGCGGAAGACGCCGCCGTCGACTTCGTCGCCCGCAGCGGCCTGGACACCACGTCGGTGCGCTTCGAAACCATGGCCGAAGCCCCGCAGCGCCGCACCACCATCCAGGGCGGCCGCGGCTACCTGCGCGACCCGGGCGACGGCTACCTGTACGCCTGTTCGGTCGGCTTCTCGGTGACCGAGGGCACCACCCCGGGCTTCGCCACCGCCGGCCACTGCGGCACCGTCGGCGAAGTGGTCTACAACGAAGACTCGCAGTGGGTTCCGGGCCTGCGCCTGGGCACGTTCGCCGCCTCGACCATGCCCGAAGCCAACCAGACCGGCCCCGACCGCGGCTGGGTGCAGGTCGACAGCACCCACACCCTGGCGGCCAGCGTCTACGGCTACGGCAGCGGCGACGTCACCGTTCGCGGCAGCACCGAAGGCGCCGTCGGCGCCGCGCTGTGCCGCTCGGGCCGCACCAGCAGCTGGCGCTGCGGCGCGATCCGCAGCAAGAACGTGACCGTGTCGTATGTGGACGACGCCGGCAACCCGGACGGCACCGTGACCGGCCTGACCCAGACCACCGCGTGCTCGGAAGGCGGCGACTCGGGCGGTTCGTTCATCACCAGCGCGGGGCAAGCGCAGGGCGTGCTGTCGGGCGGTAGCGGCAGCTGCAAGGGACGGCAGGGGCGTACGGGAGGTGGTAACAGCTACTACACGCCTATCAATTCGATTTTGAGTGCGTATGCGTTGACGTTGCGGACCAGCCCGTAATTCGTTGCGGCTTGGATGGGCATAAGAGCGCCCCGGGGTTCCGGGGCGCTTTTTTTTTGATCGAGAATGACGATCAAGGCGGACTCCCCACACCCGCTTGCGTGGCCGGCGCGCCCTTGCGCGCGGGCTCGAACTTAGGCTGGATGGGAGATCGCACTTCGATACCGGAACGCTCCAATTGCCGCACCATATTCAGCTGCGTATCGAAGAACGCGATTTGCTCCGACGAGGTCGCAACAACGAATCCGGATGCGATCTTCCGATCGTCCTTCCAGAACTCGGAGCATGGATTGTTTGCGAGACATCCTTTTTCGAAACGGGCTGCATCCCTTCTGGCGGTCTCTTCGCCGAATTTCTCCCCCATCACCCCAGGGATAAGGACTATCAAAACAGTGCACATAACTAGCAAGTAGCCGCCGCTCCAGCCAAGCCCGGAGAAGAGAAATGACTCAATGAAAAAGCTCAACCATTTCGCTCTCTTGGACGACCGATCATTCGCTTTCGCTCTGATCTTCTTCGCCCACTCAGGCGTCTCCAGAGAGGAACCCAATCGAAAGATCACGACCGCAACAGTCAACAAGAGTAAAAGCCAAAGGGATGGCCAACTGAACACAGACTGCGCTACTGACGAACCGAGTTGAACGATCGAGTAGTACCCGCTGACCATCAACCAATCAGCTTCACGCTTGAAGCTGTCGGGATCGACATTGAATGCACGCAGATAGCTTCTTTGCGCGATGTATCCGCACAGGTGAAGAAACACGCCGCCCACTGAAGCAAGAACGGTCGCAACCGCCAACACCTTCGCCACGGATGACAGCACGCGGCCACCCTTTCCCTCTTCCACACCTTTGATATCTTCATCCATTGGATAGCGCTCCTTTTACAAGTCGTTCAACTTAAGCGTCCTACAAAAATACGGCGGCACCGGTGCGCGTTCTTCCTTCCGGCATTGGACCAGTTCCCCCCATCCTTCGGCGGAGGCGGACAACTCCCGCAACTGTGGCCGTGATGCCAATGACAAGGCGCCGGAAGCCATTTCGGCCACGCCGGACATCCAAAGGACTTCCTGCCCTGCCCGGCTCGCTCTACTTCAACCTCGCGCCATGCAAGACGCATGGCGCGAGGGTTGAAGTAGCTTCTGAAAGGCCGCAGGACCAGCGGTCTGGAGTCTTGCTTTGCCGCTTCGTCAGTCGGTGATGATGACCCGATTGATGCCGCCCGAAACGGCATCGGAACCTTCCGCCTTCGTCCCGGCCGGCCTGGTGCAAGTACTCGTATGGTCCACCGCGTTGGTCACTTTGCCGTTAGCATCGGTCAACGTCGTTCGCCACTTGAATGTTGCCGTGGGCAGCGGCGAGGAGTTCGTGCATTTGAAATTGAAAGTCAGCGGTGACGCTGCGTAAGTACTGTAGGCCCCGTTGTAGTCGGAGCATGTCCAGCCGCTCGCACACTCGATAATTTTTGTCTTTCTTTGAACGGGGAATCTGGGTATGCCCTCATAGAAAATCTGAGCCGGGATGCTCACGTTCTGTGGCCCGGTTACATTCGCAAGACTCACGATCTTAAAAGGCTTATAGCCGTCGATATACACCTGTTTTTCATCCGCACACAGACTGCGCTGTTTCTGCCCAGGGCCCAGTTCAAAGTACATCGAACAACCGATGTCGGACTGACTGTCGTTAATTCCGACCACGTGCCCTAGTTCGTGGAGAATGGCGGACTCCCAGTCCACCTGTGCGGGCGGAACAGTGTCCGCAGTCGAGCAGCTCAGCTGTATCTGGGTTGGGTCGTTATTCCCTATTCGCCTTTTGTCCACGGTGATGTCGGCGTTTTCCAGGACTTTCGTCGTCACGTTCATCCTGACTCTGGCTACCATGATGGCCAGCGGATTCTGCGGCGTACCATCTTCGATGGTGACGTTTTTATAGTCGTAGGCTTGCGTTTGCTCGGCTACGCGAGGCTGGGAGACAATGAAATCCGGGAACAACAGGAAGTTGGCGCCCACGGCATTCCACGTGCTGACCGCGTTGGCCGTGGGCTGCACGCAAGTCGGTGGGATCGAGCTATGCACTCCTACGATGACGGAGTCGATTTGCCATTTCGCGAGGAAGTCCGGCGGAGCGGCGTGAGTAATTCCCGCCCATGCCATCACCCCGGTCGCCAACACAATACGCATGGGATTGGATTTCATTTCAGCCCCCGCGCTTGGCTCTTGCCTTCGGTTACACGCTTCAACTCAGCTTCGACAGATTCAACATTTTTCGGATCGGCACCGGCCTTGAGCGTGCGCGAGATACGAAGGAGCGTGTTGTTGCCGGCGACCTCATATGCCACGTAAGGCAGCGCGGTGAAGCTGGTCTCGGCTTGCTTCTTGCCCAAAGCGACGAATTGCTCGTACCAGTTCTTGGAAAGAACAAGCAGGTACTTTTTCCCGGGTGTGAACTGGATATCCGAGAAATCAATCTGTTCGGTGCCATCCCCCAATGGGCCGGAGCTCCTGGGCACGAAAACAACATCGCCAGCTACTCGCGACCCCTTTAAAGATTTAACGATGGCGAAAGGGATTTCAGACAGGAACCCGTCGATTCGATTTCGACCCGCCTGCACCTCGCCCGCCGTAGCTATCACGACGGTATCGGCCATCACCATTTGCTCTGTCGGCGACGTCGCCCCCTCAAAGAATCTTTGAGCCACGTCGAATAGATCGATGTTACGCCCACGATAGGCCTTAACGTCCGCCGCCGTGAAACCTAACGCCGCCAAGTCGATCGCGGCATCACGCGAAGACGCTTCGGCCGCGGTGGCGGACGATGCAACGGACACCTTGCCCGTTCCTAGCAACTGCTGATAGGCAGTGAGCCGGCCACGCCGCGTGAGCGCCTGCAGACGCTGTTGTTGATTCTTCTGAGCTTCTTCACGCCGACTTTCAGCGGTTGGCTCCTTGAGTGCCGCATGTAGCGGCGTGGAGGTGCCGAGCCCACCCAATGCTGCAACAAATACCAGAGTTCGCCACATTTCACTTTCTCCGTGTGAAGGGCAATGTGTGCCCATGTAGTAACGCAGTTGTCGCGACCATCAAATCCGAGGCCGCATCACGCTCGCTTGTCTCTCGTTCTGTCGCTGTTGCTCTTACTACCTTGCTTGCGCCTCCTATGCTTGACCTTGGTTGAACCGTTGCGTTTCGCACAGCGTGTCTCGCAAACGGCGGCACCCGCTGCTGCACGACATTGACCGCCGCGTGGAAGCCGGTAAGCACGCGCCCCATCTACAACGTATCGCCCACAACAGCGGTTGGTCCCAGGCGATCCGCATCAGGGATGCGATTGCGTATGGCGGCGAGCATGGCGACCGCCGCATGCTCTCCAGCAGGGTCACCCGGCACCCACTCTCGAATCTAAGCCATCATTGTCTGGTCCTCTCGCGAGAACTGAGACATATCCAACGAACGTACAGTTCGCTCGGAAATGCGATCGGCATGTTCCGAGACACCAGCCGAAGACGAATGAGAGAGACCGCTGCAGATCGACACCAGCGTGGACAGCGCGTCACGCTGACAGCGCAGCGGTGTCGCGGCGGCCCCACCGCGCGGACATCTCCTTGCGCGGGCCGTCCAGGCCCTGGTGCTTGCCGGACACCTTGAGCAGGCCGCAGCCCTCCAGCGCGAAAGCCATCAGGTCCGCGCCCAGCGCAGTCTCGGTGTCTTCGCCGCGCTCGGCCAGGCGCTGCACCTCTGTTCAACGCAAGCGCCGTTACGGCGTGACCGGATCGACGGCCTCGACGACTCGGTCTAGGTCATCGGCCAAGCGATCGAAGCAGTGAGCCAGCGCCTGCGCCGAGAGATAGACCACGTCGGGGCCGGCATCGCCTTGGGGCTCGGTGAGTTGCGCGAGAAGGCGTAGGTGGTCGCGGGTTTGGGTTAGGGCTTGGAGGGCCGTGGTAGGGAGCAGATAGTTGCAGGGAGCGTTGATTGGGGTGCGGTGTCCGTTGCGCATGCGTGTCTCCCGTGAGTCGTTGATCCAAGACAGGAGAAT
Source organism: Lysobacter sp. ISL-50 (assembly GCF_018612875.1). Classification (GTDB taxonomy): domain Bacteria; phylum Pseudomonadota; class Gammaproteobacteria; order Xanthomonadales; family Xanthomonadaceae; genus Lysobacter. The sequence goes on from NZ_JAGGRI010000037.1 coordinate 121,963, forward strand.
TTTATTCTATTTTTGAATATTCTTAAAGAGGATACAGCATTCGTGCGGGCCTTCGGATACCGCACATATGCCAAGCAGCACGCTTTACACGAAAGAGAACGAAATCCTTACCCAACTGATGCGTGAAATGCGCATTGCGGCGGGCCTAACTCAGGCGGCCTGCTCGGAAGCGCTTGCCAAACCACAGTCCTACGTAAGCAAGATCGAAGGCGGAAGCCAGAGGATCGATCTTCTACAGTTACGTCAGTATTGTTTAGTATGCGGCGTCTCGCTGACAACATTCGTGAAACGCTTCGAATCGAAAACCCAGCCTAACAAGTGAAAGATTCGATTCTAGATGCCGTGTTACCACAAGGGAAAATATGATGGATGTAATCCTGGCAATGATTGCCAAGCACCCGCTATATATATTACTGGCACTAATCGGTACAACTTTTTCATCTTTGACCGGCATTCCTAAGTTCATGAACGCAGTCCGCGAATGGAACAATAAAACTCGCGCGCAACACATGGCTGACGCACTATCGGCCAGTACAGGAATAGCATCATTCACTAAAGAAGACATCTCCTACGCGTGTAAAAACTATTTACCCCCAAGCTGCATGCAGACCGACCCATCGGATGAGGACGAACTACATAACATAGTCGCGCGCGCCCCTTTATTTGAGACAATCGACGACCACTTAAACGCTGGTGGGCAAAAAAGACATCTCATCCTACTCGCTGATTCAGGCATGGGAAAAACCAGCTTTTGCATTAACTACTATGCGAGGGAGCTGAAGAAAAAGAAAAATAAGCGCACTCCTATCGCGATAGTCCCGCTTGGACGTGGTGATGCAATAGATCAGATCAAAGCCATCCCAGATAAACGAAGCACCATCTGTTTTCTAGATGCCTTCGATGAAGACCCACGTGCCGCTGCCGAACAAGGAAAACGCTTAATAGAACTAATGGCTGCCGCAGCAGATTTTAAAAACATTGTGGTAACTTGCCGCTCACAATTCTTTGCAAAGGACGACGCTGTTCCTACCGGAAGTGGGATCATGTATGCCGCACCGCGCAAAGCCGGACGAAAGCGGGAGTTCCCTTTACACCGAGTTTTTCTGGCACCATTTTCCCCTCTTCAAATCAAAGTATATCTAAAAAAACAATTCCCCTTACCATCAATTTACAACTGGCAAAAACGGAAGCTCGCAGCACAACTGGTAGCATCAATTCCGGAACTCAGCGCGCGCCCCATGCTTCTGGAACTCGTCCCGGACTTAGTGCGCGAGAGACGCACGATTAAACAATTATTTGGCCTGTATGAGTTTCTCGTTGAGCAATGGCTAGAACGAGAAAGCGAATGGATCGAAAAAAAAGACCTACTGGAAATTTCGATAGAGCTCGCAGTTACAGCGCACCGCCAACAGAGAAGAGGCTTCGGCGACCGAATTTCCCCTGCATTTCTTGAAGCACTCGCAGCCGCGCATAGAACCCCGCTGGAAAGCTGGAAGCTAAAATCAAGATCTCTTTTAAATCGAGACATTGAAGGCCAGTTTAAATTCGCTCATAGATCGGTGATGGAATATCTTTTTCTCCTCGCAGCTACCTCGCTGGATGCAAGGTGTTTCGAGGTGGAGTGGACCGATCTAATGAAGGATCTGCTTGTAAGCTGGGGAAACACTGAATCAGCAGGAGCAGAAAATGTATCACGACTTCTCAATAGCGACCACACACTGACCGGACTGTTTCCTTTGGCCAGCCCACTAAGAGAACCTCAGCGCAGGTCCAACAATGACTGCAAAGCTATTCTTCGGAAATCAAACATTTCACTTCGCCACGATAGGGGCATTCCTATCGCATGGAGGAATCAGTCATTACGTGTCATTCCCATATCGTCTGCCGGCAATGTTTCTGCGTTCGAGGTTTACGACCCAACGCATGGGATCTGCTGGTTGATTAATGACATTTCATCAATAACCGACAGGATGCCATATAGAGACACGTTTGACTCCCGCGCCACCCCAATAGCCACATATCCGCACCATATCAATATCGCTAATCCAGTAAGAAGACTCCCATCGATAGAAGAAATTATCAGCCTATGGGAAAGTGAGCCATTTATACTTGAAAACCATGCAATTAAATGCATCTTCGACTCAGACGAACTGTACTGGCTAGGTGATAGCGGAGACACTGGCCCTCTTTGCTGCTCTTTTGGCAGCACACCACTTGAACCACCCCATCTAAAGCTTCAAGCAACTAAATCTGACTCATCAGATCGCACGATACACATTTACGAATTCCAAAACAGATTCGGACTCTTAAACAAGCAACCCTGCCGAGCCATGTCAATATATATAATGGAGTCGGCAGACTGAGCGAAGCACAAAGGCAGATGTGCAGCCGTTCGGAATAAAATAACGCCCCAACAAAAAATCCCGCTAGCGCGGGATTTTGGCTTATCTTGCTTGAACAATCCGATCTGAAAAGCACCCATCCTATCTGTTCAACTAACTTTTACGCTCTGAAACTTTCAATTCTTCAAGCGTCTTGAAATAGCGCCCATGGGTCTTTCGAAGATCCTCTTCAGTCTCCGCTTCCAGCAACACGACTTCACTAGCACCATTACTACCTAGCAATGACACTTCCAGGCTCATTTTCGCCTGCGAGGCCGCTAGCCGTTCTGAATCTTGATACGTAGCAACCGACACAAGAGCACCAAGCTTTCGATTGTAATGAATAAGAAAAATCATAAAATATTCACAATATTTTACCAGAGAAAATCCGCTTAATTTCACGGAGGATTTCACGCTCCTTCGAATTAAGTTCTTTTTTCAACCTAACTGAATCTTTTGCCTTCCCGGCTCGGGTCATTTCTTGAGAAGCCGCCACTTGCTCATGCCGCAACCTGTCCAATTTCGCAGTCCTATCCGACAATTGCGCGAGAAAATTTATAGCCCCTTCATTACCAAAACCATACTTTATAGAATGGCCAAACTCATCAGCCACCTTTTCAGAAATATTTGCCCAGGCATGCTGTAACGCTGTACGGACTTGAATCTCCACCGGCCTATTGTGTTTTTTTGCTATTACATGAACTGCCCGATAGCCGTTTGTAGGGTCGCGCCGCTTGTCATCGACTTCAACATCCGCAAATAAAATATGCATATTCGCAACTAAATCGTCTTGCGTTGCGAGGCCTGGCACCAAAATCCGACAGCCCGCTATATCCTGCATCTGACTAAGCCGAATGGTTTCTCTTTTGAGCTTCTCGACTATAGCAACCGTTGATTTCGATGGCCTTCCCGTAATCTTTAGACCCATTTTATTCACTAAAACATCTTCAACATAGACATATGCCTGAGCAAACTGCTGCCTGTATTCTTCAAGCCGTCCCAAACAGGCTTCATCTATCTCATCTTTACGCAGCCTATCTCCGATCTTGTCAATCTGACTGTTGCTTATCACTCTACCGCCCCCGAGCTCGGAATATGGATATGATCAAATTGCTTGCAGCGCTGATGGCATGCCATAGCGCCAGATGATTCGCTTCATGCAATTAACGGTACGCACGGAGCCCCACTGTAGCCAGCTCATGAAATAAGGAGGCAGCATGATGGCAGCGTCAGCCTTCCTACTGCCCTACTTACACAAAAATAGTCTGCATTGCCAGGAAGTCGAAGCAGGTGGAATGGCGTCACACCACCCCCTCGGCCCACCCTGATCCGATTGCCCTTGCATTCGCGCCTGTTCTTGATGCTGCTCCCGTTGCGCATCCTCCTCCGAGTCGCCTCCACTCCTTGAACCGCCGCACCGCACCGCCAGGACAGACGGGACTGCGCGGTCAGCCGCGCCAGTTGGCGTGGGTGCGCCGGAAGCCGGCGCTATGTTTGTAGGCATCGTGGTCCTTGGGGACACCCGCCCCCCCAAGCGCATTACGCATCATCGTGATCGCACCATAGGCGTCTCGACGGTGTACATGCAGCCGACCAGGCCCCAGTCGGCGATGGTATCGATGCCCTCTTTCGCCAGTTGCTCGCGGCTGTAGAGGATGACGATGAGGTAGTCGGCTACGGGCGGGTCGATATCTTCGAACCAGCGCACCAGCACGGGCAGTTCGTCCTTCGCGCACTTCGTATTCCGTGCGTAGCCGCCTATACACCGATCCCCAATGCGCAACTAGACCGAATCATTGCCGCGTTAACAGCATCAGTCCACCCCTCGGGAAGCGTAACCTTGAGAACCAAATTATGGGAACCTGCTTTAGGCGCGCCATCGAATAGATCAGTTATAAATTTAGGTATTCTTTCGGCCTGTTCAATGACATCTCCCGCCACACCTATATAGAGATCACGGACTTCCGCAAGCTCCTAGTCAACATGCGTAAACCGTACCGACTCCTCCCAGGCAAGCGTATTACTGCACACCTCTCCATATAGCCGACACACAGAAACAATATCAACATCATTTCCCGCGATACCGGGCGCACCCCACGCACGCGCGAACTCCGTATTCGTCAGCGCTGTGAAAGCCCGTACGATGCGAAGCATTTCATCAGACTTACCATGCATCCATGTAAAAAACCCCCATTTATCCACACGATGATATGGCTTAACGTACAGACCTCGTTTAAGCGCGTTCCACCTTCGTACAATCGGGGCAATTTCGTAACGCAGAACTTCGGCTGTCAGCAGATACTCCCAATCCACTCCTTTTTCAAGAATCAATCGTTCAGCGAGATAACTCAACTTACCGAACTCTTCGAGGTGTCGCTTCTCATACCGCTGCCGCGCTTCAGCAGATACTTTTCCAACTTTCCGTGCAACACAACTCTCATGTTCGCGCTGCCACTCGAATAGCAGTCCCGCCGGATATCTATTAGGGTCGTCATCTACGATTTTGTGACAATTGGCGCAAAGCCAAATAGCATTATTGATGCCACTGCGATCAATAGACGCCATATCTGGGTCGTAGCGTGCTGAGCCAGGATTCGCACCGTAGATGTGAGCGGCCTCACCAACATTCACCGTATCTGCCACTTCAACGCCCGGGCCACTTGTGATTGCATTGCACTCGGGATTGGAACAAAGATTAGCAGCTCGTTTTGCCAGCGTAACAACGGTCGATTGCTTAAAACGATCTTGAGTAGCCATTAGTCAGTCGTCCCGAGTCCAAACGAAACCTTGCCCAGCAAGAGAGTACGCTGATTGTTAACAGTTAAGACGAATCCTAAATTATAAAAAAGCCGACAGACACGTACCTTGTTTCATAGCTGATTCGTATCACCCTATCCTCGCCAATTAGCATGCCCACTCCAAAACTCCACGGCACGCAAGTAAACCTCCCGATCCAACCCCACCCCCGACCCGCCCTCCTCCACCCCTAGCGCATTACGCATCATCGTAATCGGCGCCATAGGCGTCTCGACCGGCTCGGCGGTGTACATGCACCCGACCACGCCCCAGTCGGCGGTGGTGTCGGTGCCCTCTTTCGCCAGTTGCTCGCGGCTGTAGAGGATGACGATGAAGTAGTCGGCCACGGGCGGGTCGATGCCTTCGAACCAGCGCACCAGCACGGGCAGTTCGTCCTTGGTGCGCGCCTCGTAATCCGAGCGCAGCAGGTGGCGGTTGTCGTCGGTGATCGGCACCGTCAGGCAGCGGGTGCGGGTCCAGTTGCGGTGGACATGCAGTTTGCAGAACGGGGCGTAGCCGTCGAGGACGGTCAGCGGCGGGACGTCGTTGAGGTGACGCTCGAATTGCTCGGGCGTGCAGTCCTGGATGGTGTTGCGGCGCGGTTCGCGCGGGAACAGGCGGGTGCGGGCGAAGTCGGTGAGGATGATGGTCATGGACGCATTATCGAATACCGAGGGGATGCGGGCACGGGTGGGTGGTGTCCGCCGTGGGTGGGGATCGGGTGGTGCGTGCTTTCGGCGGGACGGTGCCGTTACGGGCTGGTACGAGGGCACGGCATGTCGGTGCCGCGTCTGTCGCGCCATCCCGTGTCGCGTCGAATGGCTCGCGTTAACTGGAACGCTGCGCAAGGCGGCGACCTCAAACCGTCATCTTGGGCGCGCTTTGATTCGACTGTTCCTGCGCGCGCGCCTGCGCTTGCTGCTGTTCGCGCTGCGCTTGCTCGGCCTGCGCGATGCGCGTCGCCTCCACTTGCTGATAGCGCGCTTCCACCGGCACCGACAACGCGTCGGCGGTCTTCATGCTGGCTTGGTGCGCGGCGGGATCGGGCGATGGGTGGCCGACTCGGTACACGTGCACCCTCTCGCCCGCGGCCAGATCCGCGGTGGGCGGGTTGAACGCCAGGCGGATGTCGTCCTTGGCTTCGAACTTTTTCTCCGCGGCCATCGCCAGCGCGCTGGCGGTCATGCGCTCGCTCTGCTGGTCCCAGGGTTTTCCGGCTTGGCGATCGAGTTGCTCGACGGCGCCGCGGACTTTCTCGTACAAGGCGCGATCGGGATGGCCGGGGTCTTCGGGCGTGGAGCGCTGGGTCGGCGTGGGCGCCGCCGATGCGGTGCGCGTGGGCTCGGGATCGGCGTGCACTTCCACCGGTTCCAGCGTGGTGATCTTGGGACCGGATTGCTGGCGCTGATAGGTCGCGTCCAGTTCCTGTTTGATGTTGCCTTGCGCTTTGCTGTCCCAGACCATGCCGCGACTGGTCCATTGGCCGTCGGCGCTGCGCTCGTAGGTGTCGCCGTCGGAGGCCAGCATGTGGCCGGGATGTTTGATCGCGTCTTTTACCGCTGCCGGCATTTCGCCGTGGCGGGACCAATCGTATTGGTCGTAAGCGGTTTTGTAGTTGGCCGCGAGCGCGAGCGGGGTTCGGGTCGCGTTGTCGGCGATGACGGCCTGCGATTGTTTTTCGAGTTCCGCCGCGCGTTGCGGGGTCGCGAGGTCGGTGCGGTAACTGGTGGCGCCGAGGTCGACTTGGCCGACGGCGACTTGCCGCGTCCATTGCTTGGTGGCCGCGTTGCGCTCCCAATTGCTCTCTTCGATGCCGCGCGCGTCTTGGACGCTGGCGGGGAGGCTGTAGGGATTCTGCGGCTTCGGCGGGGCCGACAAGGCCAATTCGACCGCGCGACCGGAGGCTTGGAAGTTGAGTCGGTCGGCGAGCGCGGGATCGGCCTTGAGCACTTGCGGCTTGTAGACCGGCGCGCCGTCGCTGCGGCTCATCGCGTCCAGGTCGAGTTCTCGCCGCGTCCAGCCTTGCTGCGGTTGTGCGGGAAGGAACGTCCAGGTGTTGCCGTCTTTATCGTTCTGGTGGTTGATGCGGTATTGGTCGATCCACTCGGCCGCTTTGTCGCCCGCGACCGCGCCCGCGATGCCGCCGATAGCGCAGCCGACCAGCGCACCGGGCCCGGTTTCCGCTGTAACGCCCGCACCGATCGCCGCGCCCGCCGCCATGCCGCCGAATCCGCCGACGCTGCGCGATGCGGTTCCGACGATTTTGGATTCGACGCCGGTCAGGTTGCCTTGGTCGTATTGGCGGGAGGCTTCGTGGGTGGTGGTGGTCACGTCGTAGGCGACCGCCGCGACGGCCGCAGTGCGAAGAACCCCTGTGGCGGCGGCTTTCAACTCAGCGGGACGCACGCGAACAGCGTGGTCAATAGGAGCCGCCTCGTTGGCAAGGTGTTGGACGGACTCTACGGCGCCGCTCTTACCGAGATGATCGACCAAGGCCGTCGCGATAGGGGGTGGGACTTTGGAGTTGCGCTTCAGATCTTCAGCAAGGTCGCGATGTACGACCAGCTGAGCCTTGAGTCCTTCATGGACGAACTGTGTGACTTTTGGATCTTTGAGCCGTGCATCGCGCGCTTGTTCCAACGCGGCGCCGGGTGCGAGCGGACTGGCGCGGTTGTCGTATAGCAGGGCGCCTTCACGATTGAATATGCGGATCTGAACGCCTGTTTCAGCACTTACATGATTCAGGTTACCAGGAAGATCTTTATAAACCTGTGTGCGGAGGTCTTCGGGAACGTAGCGTCCGAAGCCCCGCTCCTTAATGCCCTTCGTGAAACGTTGGTCTACACCCAGCTCGCTTTCCAGTCTATGAGCGGCCATCGCTCGAATCTCAACTTCATACCCTTGAGCTTGCAGCCCCTTGATCTGCTCAGCTACGGAATGGCCGTTGCCCAAGGTGGTGTCTACGATGATATTTCTTCGTTCTTCGACCATGATGCCGCGCAACTCTTTGGCCCACTTGCTGGCATCCGGGTGAGTATCATCGGCCCAGGTGACGGGCCGCTCCTCCCGAAAACGTTCCACATCAGGATGCTGATCGCGAAGTTCGTCCGGATCGATGGCGACCACATCAAAACCGAGTTCGGTCTGAGCGGCCGTCTTTAGCCCGCCCTTGCCCGCACCCGGTTGGCCAGCAAGGAAAATGGCCTTGGGTCTAGCTTGGGCAGTTGTTTCGTAGAAACCACTGTCCGGCAGAATTTTTTCTCGAAGCACACGCTCATACGTTTCCTTATCTAATGTTGTATCGGAAGCACTCATTCGAAGGCTTCCTTATTCGTCTGGAAGTATTCCCACAGCTCTTGGAGCGATCTTCCTCCTAGGCCGATATTTCCGGAGCGAGCACGAGACATTACCTTCGCTTTCGCGGCCGCCTTCTCAATGGCCATCGCGTCACCACTAGCCTCTGCGGCCTTGAGTTCCTTGTTGGCATCGCCGAGGAAGCCGCTCATTGCATCCTCAAGCGCCCACACTGCCTCGTCGTATGGCTGCAATCTCAACTTTGGCTCAAGAAATTCAGCAAGAAGCTCTTGCAGGCGTTCGATATGTTCCGGGTAGTCCTTGAGGATTTCGCGCAACACGGAGGGAACCGGAGGGGGGGCCAACTTAGACATAAAAAATCCTTGTTTCATTTAGGGCAGTGCAGGAAACGCCCAGCCAAAGACTGATCTGCAAAGGAACAGTTGTAGCAATTTGAACAGAACCACGGGAGTGGTCAGTTCAGCAAAGCCTCCTCTTCAGATCATCGGCGCTCCGGTCATGCGAGCAAGTATCTCGGGAAGATCTCGGTGCAGGGCCAATTGCTTTTGCAACCCCATATGCACTGCCTTGGTCACCTTCGGATCGGTAAGCCGGGCCTCCCGGGCTCGTTCAAGCGCCGCTCCGGGCGGCGCTGGGTTGATGCGGCCGTCGTAGATCTCCAGACCATCGCAATTGAAGATGCGGATCGGGATTTCTGCTTGACTGCGTACATGGTCCAAGCTGCTTGGCATGTTCTCGTAGCTTTGCTTACGAAAGGTTGCTTGGTGATAAAGACCGTGGCCATCCCTGAGGAAGCCGCTCAGGAAGCGCGCATCGACGGCGAGCTCGCTCTCCAATCTATGCACGGCCACGGCCCGGACTTGAACTTCATAGCCCTCGGCCTGCAGTAGCCGTATCTGTTCAAGCAGGCTTTCCGCGTCGTTCAACGCGGTATCAATGATGATGTTCTTACGGCCTCGAAGCGCTACCTCTTGCAAGGCCGCGGTCCATAGACCGACATCGTGGTCGGTATCGAGAGGCCAAGTGTATGGGCTCGCGTTGCGCAGTTCACGCACATCCGGCCAATAGCTGCGGAGCCTGTCCGGGTCGATCATGATCAGATCAATGCCCAGGTCTGCTCTCGCCATGCCTGTCAGGGCGCTTTTCCCTGCGCCCGGCTGGCCCACCAAGAAGATCGCCTTGGGTTGGGAGTGGGATGCGGCCTGCTCCATGCCGCTGTCGGGAACGATCCGATCCCAGAAAATCATCTCGCCGATCCTTATGTCCAACGCGCGCTCTCGGGAAGTCATTCGAATGCCTTCTTGTGCAGCTTGAAGTAGCGCCCAAGCCCATCAGGATCGCTGTCGAAACTCAGGAGCGCGCGGCCCATCGTCGATCTTGTGCGTTCGGCCTCGTCGAACAACAAGAGGTTTCCGTCGGCCCGCGCGGCTTCAAGCTGTCGAACGGCCTCTTGAAGGAAGCGGTCGAGCCGGTTCTGAAGCGCCCAGATGGCCTCGTCCAACGGCTGCACTCGGGGCGTCGGCTCTGCGAATTCATTCAGGACTGTTTGTAAGTTTTCGACATACGCCGGGTAGTCCTTGAGCAATTCGCGCAGTTGAGCGGGAACTTCTGGAGGAATCAGTGCTGAAGAACGACCGGGACTCAGGATGTTCTTCAACATCCGACCGAAGATGCTCATTCGAAATCCTTTTGCTGGCGAGACGTCTGTGCCCGCATGGCCTGAGCCCCTGACACGGAGGCAACATCGTGCATTGCGGCCGGCGTTGCAAGCCCGTTTCATTGAATTTTTCGAATGAGATGCTAACTGGCCGCAGTGATCGTGATTTAGCGCAACCGCCGGTTGCGTAAAATTTGACTCGTCCGGTCGCCAGGAAGAACGGGGCATCATGAAAGTGTGCCTATAGCCATTCAACCGGCGGAATTTCGGTGTCCAGCGCAATCTCTGGCACACATTTCATAACTGGCAGTTTCGCTATCGCCGATGTCGCGGCGCGCTATCACCCTGGCATGCGCAAGAACACACGCGACCGAAAGCATCGCCCAATAACAAACAGGCCCGCATCTGCGGGCCTGTTTTTGCTTGCACCGCTAACTCCGACTATCGAACACGTGGAGCGATACCGAAGAAATCCAAGCTCCAATCGAGCAAGACCCCCGAGCCGCCCAAGGTATCGTCGGTTACCCGCAGCTTCCACACGCCGTTGGCCACTTTGTCGGTGAAGTCGAAGGTGTGCACGGCGCTGGGATTGATCGGGCCGTTGACGTGGTCGCGCAGCAGGTAGACCTGACCGTCGGGGGCGATCAGTTCGACTTTGAGATCGGTGCGGTACGGGTGGTTGAGGCGATAGGTGACGGACACGAAGCCGGCGTTGCCGCTCAAGTCGCTGGCGGTAATGGGGCTTTCGACGACGGTGTTGTCGTTGATGAGGTAATCGGTCGGATTGGAACGCCATTCGGATGACCGGCCGTCGTAGCCGTAGTTGGCCATGATGCTGGCGCCGGTCATGTCGGTGTCGGCCTTGATGCGCAGGAAATACGTCATCGGGAAGTAGGCGCGTGGGTTCCGCTCGATTTCGCAGTAAGTGCCCCAACGTCCGGTCGAGCGGCAATGGAAGTCGGTCTCGGTCGGCGGCGCGCCTTCGCGCACGTAGAACGTTCCGGTGCCCGTGCCGAAGCCGATCTGCGAGGTGAAGGAGTAGAAGCGGCCATCGCTCTCGGGCTTCATGATGTTGAAGAGCATGGATTCGCCGGCCCGCAACGAGATGCCGACTCGCGTGACGTTGTTGAGCAGACGCTTGGGATCCAGGTACGGCAGCACGGTCAGTTGCACCGGCAGGCGATGGCTTATCGATCCGCCTGTGCCGACGATCGTCGCTTCGTAGTTGCCCACCGGCGTTTCGGCTGATGCGGTGAAGGCGACGCTGGCGGGGCCGTAGGGATTCACGATCGCCGGGCTGAAGCTCGCGTTGACGCCGGGCGGCAGGCCTTCGATCGTGAGCGCGATGGGCTGGTCCCAGGCGTGCAGCGGGCGGGCGTTGATCTCCAGCCATCCGCTGATGCCGGCATGTTGCGTCACCGCCACCAGCGCGCGGCTGCGGCCGACGGTCCACAGCGTGAAGTCGGGCTTCGGGTTGACGTAGAGCGTCAGCGACGCGCTGCGCACGATGTCGCCGGCGGTGCCGGTGATGGTGATCGGGTATTGGCCCTGCACCGCTTGCGTGGATGCGTTGAAGGTCAAGGTGGAATTCACCGCGGCCTTGGCGCCCGGGTTCACCGGGTTGAGGCTGAAGTTCGCGCTGACGCCGGCGGGCACTCCGCTCACGGTCAGGGTCACCGGATCGTTGAAGGCGTAGCCGGCGACGGTGACGGGCAGTTGGCTGCTTTCGCCGATCAAGGTGATGTGCTGGGTTCCGGCCACCGTCACTTTGAAACCCGAGTCGGCGGTGACGGTGAGGTTCACCATGGCGTTGTGCGCGAGTTCGCCGTAGCTGCCGGTGACGGTGATCGGATAGCTGCCGACCGCCACATTGGCGGCGACGGCCAGGGTGAGCCTGGAACGCACGCTGCCGTTGGCCTGCGGAGTGATCGAGGACTGCGAGAAGCTCGCGGTGACGCCTTGCGGCAGATTCGCGACACTGAGCGCGGTGGGTTTGTTGTACTGCTCGATGCTGGTCAACACGACATAGGTGCTGACCGCGCTTTCGCGGCTGGTGGCGATGGCCGCCGGTTCCATGCTGAGGCTGAAGTCGCCGATGGCCCGGGCCGCGGACGGAACGGCGGCCTGCGCATGCGCGCCGACCATCGCCGCGAGCGCCACCAGTACGAGCGCGCAGGCGCGATAAGCCAATGCGCGCAAACGCCGCTTGGGGATAGTCATATGCCCTCTCCTGAGGAAGACTCGAAGGGTCGCCGTCCCCTGCCGGCGCTGTAACGCGCGGCGATCTTCTCAGAATGCGAACCGGCCTGATGAGAAAAGCCGCATGGTTTGAAGTTCATAAACGGGCTTGCGGCACGCCCTGATTGCGCCGGTGTTCGCAGCCGCCGGCCTTGATGAACGTCTGCGCGTTTTGCGATCACGCAAGCGCTTGCCGACGTGATCCACGTCGCATATCGAATCGATGGTCGCATCACCATGCGATGGACGCTGAATTGCGTTCGCTCAAGCTTGCCCGCGCAGGCCCCTCACCCACAAACGCTTCAGGCCCGTCATGGACGTCACCTGCACGCGCACTGCCGCGAACCTACGTCCGCTCGGGAAGACCGTTCTTCACCGGAGGCGACGCTGAAACAAGTTGGCAGTCACTACCGCACATGAAAATAAGGCCCGCGAAGCAGGGCCGGTGTGTATACGCCCTTCGCCGAACATCGAGACGGTTTTGTTTGTGGTGATTCCTCAATCCGACTCAAGGAGCTCGACCATGAAACGCCGCATCAACATCTTGCGCAATTCCCTGAAGGTTTCGCTGCTGACTTCGATGTTCGCCTGCATGCCGGCCGCCTTGGCCGCGCCGCTGGATTGCTTGACCTATAGTTCGGCCATCGTCGCCGTTCCGTACAACACCTGGACCGCGGTGGACGCGTACTGCCCCGCCGACCGCACTTCGACCGGCGGCGGTTATTTCTTCAACGAGGGCAGCGGCGGCGTGGCCAACATCTGGGCGATGCCGGGCCCGCTCAACAACGGTTGGCGCACATGGGTCGTCCATCACAACGTCGGCGGCGTGCGCCATGTGACGACTTACGCGCGCTGCTGCAAGACGTTTTGAGAAGGCGGGACCACGCTGAAGGAAAGGCGGCCGATGGCCGCCTTTCTTCATGTGCACGGCATGGATGGGAGCTCGCGGCGGCGTGTTGCTTCGATCGGCGATGGCATCTCATTGGAGGCCATCGGGACGATTCGCACAGGAGGTTGTGTGCGGGTGGTGGCGCGAGGTGACTATGCGCCGTCGCGGCGGGTTGGGCTGTCGATAGCTGGAAGCTGCGTCGCTGTGTCGCGGGCGCGGCGAAAAAAAGCCCGCGTGTGGGCGGGCTTGTTCTCTGCGTTCAGCGGGAGGGCGCGCGGCCCTCACCCCGGCCCTCTCCCGCGCCCCGCAGGAAGTCACCTTGGGTGGCAAGCGGGAGAGGAGAGGATTTCGGGTTACATATTGCGCCGGTACTCGCCGCCCACGTCGTACAGCGCATGGCTGATCTGGCCCAGGCTGTGGGTCTTCACCGCTTCCATCAACGACGCGAACACGTTCTTGCGGTCGCGCGCGGCGGCCTGCAGGCTGCGCAGGCCGTCGCTGGCGTAGTCGTTGCGGCCCTGCTGGTACGACAGCACGTTGTCGATCTGCTGGCCCTTTTCTTCCGGGGTGGAGCGGATCAGTTCGATCTCGGTGACGATGTCGCCGCCGTGGTCCTTCGGCAGGAAGGTGTTGACGCCGACCAGCGGCAGGCTGCCGTCGTGCTTCTTGTGTTCGTAGTAGAGGCTTTCTTCCTGGATCTTGCCGCGCTGATACATGGTGTCCATGGCGCCGAGCACGCCGCCGCGCTCGCTGATGGCTTCGAACTCCTTGTATACGGCCTCTTCGACGATGTCGGTGAGGTAGTCCACGGCGAAGCTGCCCTGCCAGGGATTTTCGTTGAAGTTGAGGCCCAGTTCCTTGTTGATGATCATCTGGATCGCAACCGCGCGGCGCACGCTTTCTTCGGTCGGCGTGGTGATGGCTTCATCGTAGGCGTTGGTGTGCAGGCTGTTGCAGTTGTCGAACAGCGCGTACAGGGCCTGCAAGGTGGTGCGGATGTCGTTGAACTGGATTTCCTGCGCGTGCAGCGACCGGCCGCTGGTCTGGATGTGGTACTTCATCATCTGGCTGCGCGGGTCGGCGCCGTAGCGCTCGCGCATGGCGCGGGCCCAGATGCGGCGGGCGACGCGGCCGATGACGGTGTACTCCGGGTCCATGCCGTTGCTGAAGAAGAACGACAGGTTGGGCGCGAAGTCGTCGATCTTCATCCCGCGCGCGAGGTAGTACTCGACGATGGTGAAACCGTTGCTCAGGGTGAAAGCCAGCTGGCTGATCGGGTTCGCGCCGGCTTCGGCGATGTGGTAACCGCTGATCGACACCGAGTAGAAGTTGCGGACGTTCTTGTCGACGAAGTACTGCTGGATGTCGCCCATCATGCGCAGGGCGAATTCGGTGCTGAAGATGCAGGTGTTCTGCGCCTGGTCCTCTTTCAGGATGTCGGCCTGGACGGTGCCGCGCACGGTGGCAAGGGTCTTGTCCTTGATGCGCTGGTAGACATCGGGTTCGACGACCTGATCGCCGGTGATGCCTAGCAGGCCCAGGCCGAGGCCGTCGTTGGTTTCCGGCAGCAGGCCGCTGTATTGCGGGCGCTTGCGATCCGCGAAGATGGCTTCGATCTTGTCGTGCGCGGCGTCCCAGCGGGCGCCGTCTTCGCGCAGGTATTTCTCGACCTGCTGATCGATGGCGGTGTTCATGAACATCGCCAGCAGCATCGGCGCCGGGCCGTTGATGGTCATCGACACCGACGTGGTCGGCGCGCACAGGTCGAAGCCGGAGTACAGCTTCTTCATGTCGTCCAGAGACGCGATGTTGACGCCGGAGTTGCCGATCTTGCCGAAGATGTCCGGACGCACGGCGGGGTCTTCGCCGTACAAGGTCACGCTGTCGAAGGCGGTGGACAGGCGCGCGGCGGGCTGGCCGACCGACAGGTAATGGAAGCGGCGGTTGGTGCGCTCGGGCGTGCCTTCGCCGGCGAACATGCGGATCGGGTCTTCGCCGCTGCGGCGGTACGGGTAGACGCCGCCGGTGTAGGGGTAATAGCCCGGCAGGTTTTCTTTCTGCAGGAAGGTCAGCAGTTCGCCCCAGCTCTTGTAGGTGGGCGCGGCGATCTTCGGGATTTTCTGGTGGCTCAGCGAGTCGCGGTAATTTTCGACGCGGATGGCCTTGCCGCGGACTTCGTATTCGGTGATGTCGTCGGTGATGGACTTGAGGCGCTGCGGCCAGTCGCGCAGGAGCTTGAGGGCTTCCGAGGACAGGGTCTGGACGGCGTCGTTGTAGCGCTGGCGCAAGGTCAGCAGGGTGCGGTCCGCGGCGACCGGGCGGCCCTCACCCGCGCCTTCGGCGCGACCTCTCCCGCCAGCGGGAGAGGTATTCGATGTAGCGTCGGCTCCCTCTCCCGCTTGCGGGAGAGGGCTGGGGTGAGGGTGTCCGGGCAGCAAGGCTTCGGCGGCGTAGAGATTCAGCGCCTTCGGCAGTTCGGCGTCTTCGAGATCGTGCAGCGACTGCCAATACGACTGCGCGCGATCGGCGACTTCCGACTGGCTTTCGATCTGGCGATTGATCGAACGGCCCTGCTCGGCGATCTCGGCGAGGTAACGCACGCGCGCGCCGGGAATCAGCACGGTGGCGCGCGGTTCCTTCAGCGAGGTATCGACTTGCGGCGACCACTTCTCGGCCGGCAGCGACAGCTTCTCGCGCAGCAGGCGGCACAGGTTGACGAACATCCAGCTGATGCCGGGGTCGTTGAACTGGCTGGCGATGGTCGGGTAGACGGGCACGTCTTCGTCGGGCGTGGCGAAGGCGACGCGGTTGCGCTTCCACTGCTTGCGCACGTCGCGCAAGGCGTCTTCGGCGCCGCGCTTGTCGAACTTGTTCAACACCACCAGTTCGGCGTAGTCGAGCATGTCGATCTTTTCCAGCTGGCTCGGCGCGCCGAAGTCGCTGGTCATGACATACATCGGGAAATCGACCAGATCGACGATTTCCGAATCGCTCTGGCCGATGCCGGCGGTTTCGACGATGACCAGGTCGTAGCCCAGGCCGCGCAGCAGGCCGATGCAGTCCTTCAGCACGGTGTTGGTGGCGGCGTTCTGGCGGCGGGTGGCCATCGAGCGCATGTACACGCGCGGGCTGCGCAGCGAGTTCATGCGGATGCGGTCGCCGAGCAGCGCGCCGCCGGTGCGGCGGCGGGTCGGATCGACCGAGATCACCGCCATGCGCATGTCGGGGAAATTGGCCAGGAAACGGTTGAGCAGTTCGTCGGTGACCGACGACTTGCCGGCGCCACCGGTGCCGGTGATGCCGACCACCGGGGTCTTGCCGCCGGCCAGTTGCCATTGCTTGCGCAGGTGGGCCAGCTGGCTTTCGTCGAGGGTGCCCTCTTCGATCGCCGAGAGCATCTTGCCGATGGTGATTTCGTCGTCGATCGCGGCCGGCTTGTCCGGGGCGGTGTCGGCGATGCGGCCTTCGCTGGCGCGGCGGACCACGTCTTCGATCATCGCCACCAGGCCCATGTGCATGCCGTCGTTGGGATGGTAGATGCGCTCGACGCCGTAAGCCTGCAGTTCGCGGATTTCTTCCGGAGTGATGGTGCCGCCGCCGCCGCCGAACACGCGGATGTGGCCGGCGCCGCGCTCGCGCAGCATATCGACCATGTACTTGAAGTATTCGACGTGGCCGCCCTGGTAGCTGGACAGGGCGATGCCGTCGGCGTCTTCCTGCAGCGCGGCGCGGACGACGTCCTCGACCGAGCGGTTGTGGCCGAGGTGGACGACTTCGGCGCCCTGCCCCTGGATCAGGCGACGCATGATGTTGATCGCGGCGTCGTGGCCGTCGAACAGACTGGCGGCGGTGACGAAACGCAGCGGCGTGGCGTCGGGCTGGGCGGCGGGAATTTTGGCGGCGGTCGTGCTCATCGGCTTCTCGATACGCGGGTCTGGCTGTGCGTATTGTAGCTCCGTGAAGCAGGCCCGGTTCGGCGGGTGGCCGTGCGGTGCAGGATGGTCGGCTTTGGCAGAGGATGGGATGCGGTGTCAATGGGGTTTGCGGAATCCTCGTGCCGTGGTTTCGCGAACGCGGGCTGCGTTTTGCTTCGGCGGAGCCGAATCGTCGGAAACTTCAGCGCCATCTTTCAGGCCGTCATTCCCGCGAACGCGGGAATCCAGAGCCTTTCGAGCGCGAACCCTCCAGGCCGTCATTCCCGCGAACGCGGGAATCCAGGGCCTTTCGTGCGAGAACGTTTGAGGTCTCTGGATTCCCGCGTTCGCGGGAATGACGGCCTGGAGAGATGACGCTCGCACTGCCCGCACACACATCCGGCCGATCCATGCAGCCGCCCTTCAGCAATCTGGCACGCCTCTGAACGCTTTCCCGCCCCAGGTCAACACGCCCGAAGCCGCGGCGTTGCCATCGGTAACGGCGGGTGGCCGCCGAATCCGAGGAGAACGGTCATGGCAATGCGTCCTTTGATGCTGACGGCGGTACTGGGCGTGGCGACGCTGGCGGGTGCGCATGCGCCGCTGGCGCAGGCGCGCACCTATGTGGGCGTGGACGTGCGCGTGGCGCCTCCGCCGCCGCGGTATGAGCGGGTGCGGGTGCGGTCGGGATATGTGTGGGCGCCGGGGCATTGGCGTTGGGACGGCCGCGGTTATTACTGGGTCGGCGGGGCCTATGTGGTTTCGCGCCCGGGCTATGTGTACGTGGGGCCGCGCTGGCATGCGTACGGGCCGGCGTGGCGGTTCCATCCGGGGCGTTGGGAGCGTCGTTGAGCTACTGGGTGATGGTGCGCGGTCAGATTGAAGCTAATCCCCCTTAATCCCCCTTTTTCAAAGGGGGAGACTGCTGGCGCGGCGATCTGGGGGCTGCGCTGTGATGGCCTCGCCTGCCGGGTGCGACGCGTCTCGATAGTGGACGCGTCGCACCGCTGCTGGCTGCCGCGATCCCTGCGGCGGTACGGCTCCGGTGAATCATTTTTATCTCGCCAACATGATCATTTGTTGACAGCGCGGGCGATGGCGCTGCGCCGGTCGGCGTTGCCGGCTTCGGAGCGGTGGATGTCGAAGCTGGCGGTGGTGCCGGTCTGGCCGAGGATGCGCGCGAGGGTCGCGGCCAAGGTCGCGCGGTCGTCGTCGAAGCCGCCGTGCGTGGTCGAGGCCGATGCGTCCGGCGAGCCATCGGGCGCGCCGGCGGTCGGCGACTGGATCCAGTCGATGCGGCCGCTGTCGATGAGTTCGCGCAATTCCACCGAACCTTGCGCGGCGTCGCGATCCAGGAACCGCGCCATGCCGAGCAAGGGCGTGCCGTGCCGATAGCGCTTGTTGATCCAGGTGCGCGGCTGGCGTTCGAAAGCATGCGCGACCAGGTACA
This sequence comes from Lysobacter sp. ISL-50, assembly GCF_018612875.1. Classification (GTDB taxonomy): domain Bacteria; phylum Pseudomonadota; class Gammaproteobacteria; order Xanthomonadales; family Xanthomonadaceae; genus Lysobacter. Next base: position 140,603 of record NZ_JAGGRI010000037.1, read on the forward strand.
GCAGCGACTTGTGGTAGATGCCGGCGCAGTGGTCGTCGTTCTCGGCCTTGTCGGTCAGGGTGAACAAGGCCATGCGCTTGATCGCGCCGCTGCGCAGCGCTGGCGCGTAGGTGTCTAGGAACAGATCGACGGTGATCGCCGGCGCCCACAGGGTCAGGGTTTCGATCTGCCGGCCCAGGCCCTGCATGCCGACCGCGGGGCCGCTGGGCACGACGCCTTGCGTGGTCAGCAACTGCACCAGCGGCGCCAGCAGGATCGAGCCGGCGCTGTGTCCGGCCAGATGCAATTCCAGCTTGGGATCGCGCGCGATCCATTCGTCGAGCAGTCGCGCGACCAGCGCCGCGCCGCCGGCTTCGCGCACCGTGCCGTCGGCCAGCGGCGTGCGCGCGGTGGTCGCGAGCAGGCCGTTTTCCTTGATCTCGTCCCACATCAGCTTGCCGCCGGCGGCGCGCGCGAGCGGTTCCAGGGTGTCGTCGAAGCGGTCCAGCAGCAGATCCTTGGCTTTATCGACCACGCCTTCGCTGCGCGGCTTGGCGACATCGCGCAGGATGTTGCCCAGCGTGGTCCAGGCGTCGGTCTTCCAGATGAAGGACAGCGGATAGATCTGTTTGCCGAGCAGCGTCTGGCGGTAATCGGCGACTCGCTGGATCGCGCCCTGCTCCGGCACCAGTCCGCCGTGCGCGTACAGCAGCACGCGTTTTTTCTCCCAGTCGGCGGTGATGCGCGGCAAGTCCTTGCGGATCAGATTGCGCACGTCGTCGGCGTTGGTGCCGAAGCGGCCGTCGTCGCGCAGGCAGCCGTTGTTGCCGAGGCTGACGATGTGCGGACGCAGATCGGCCTGCGAGTAACCGGTGGACTGGCGCGCCACGCTGGAATGGCTGACCGCGCTGGACTGAGCGTTGTGCAGACGCACCGGCACCGCCAGCCGCGCCACCCACACGTCGGTGCCGCGTTCCAGCCATTCGTCGTAGCTGATGTAGCCGTAGCCGTTCAAGCCCCAGGTCTTGCCCCAGGAGTTCTGAATCCAGAAGCCGTCTTCGTCGTAACCGACGATGGCGAAGGCGTGGTAGCCGGCGATCTCCTGGCGTTTCCATGCGATGCGGCCGCGCACGGGAGCGTCCCAGCCGTCGTGCACCGCGGCCGAGGCGTACAGCACGCCGACTTCGGCGAAGGCTGCGTGCATCGCCACCAGATCCTTGTGATTGACGCGGAAATAGGCGCCGAGCGGACGCAGCGTCGCGTCGCGGGCGCGTTGCTCGGTATAGGTCTCGATGCTGTCGCCGACTTTGTACGGCCAGATTTTTTCCGAACACACGCCGTGGTGATGCCAGCCTTTCATCGCCCCACGGCAACTGGAGCCGGAATATTTTTCGCCGCGCCATTCGTCGTAACGGCGGGCCATGTCGTAGAGCATGCGGGTGCTGACCGGGGCCAGCTTCGCGCGCGGATTGCGCCGGCGCAGCAGCGCGTGCGCGACCGCGGCGAGGCCGAACGCGGTGCAGGCGCCTTCGTCGCCCTGGTCGAGGATCGGCAGGCGCAGTTTCAGGTGTTCGCTCAAGGGTTTGTGCGAGGGCACTTCGACCAGGGTCGGCTCGAACATGCTGTCGCGGAAGTCGGCGGTGTCCGGGCGCGCATCGAGCAGGCGCGAGCGCAGTTTCGGCGCGGTTTTCTTCACCGCGGTCTTAGTCGCGGTCTTGCCCGCGCGCCGGGCCGGGCGTTCGGCGGCGGCGCCAGCGGCGATGGTGCGCTTGCGTGAAGCGGCGGCGTTCCTTGCGGTGGCCATGAAGTCGGCGTCCTGTGGCGATGATGGTGCGATCTGCATCCGGGCTAACGCCGTCGAGCGGCGGCTCCGGACAAATCGAATCCATCATTATCGTGTTTATGCTCCACATGATCAGAGACTTGGAAAGCCGTTTTCGGCACAAGCGGCGGCCGAGCGGCGGATCGCTCGCATCATCGGCGTCCACCGGCCGCGCGCTTTGGATCGTGGCAAACGACCGTCCCGGCAAACCCGCCGCCGGCCGCGCCTACCCTACGGAACACGTACCTAGCCGTATTGCCCGATTGCTTTAGACTAGCGCCCCTGCGCCGGCCGCCATTCCACCGCCGCACAAGCGAATTCATTTCATTTCAACGACTTAACCCACAGCCAGGCGCGACGCGTAAGCGCAATCTTCCGCGCACTCCCGCCCGGTTCGGAGCACCCGATGATTTTCGAAACCCTCGACACCTTCGGCCATGAGCAGGTCGTGTTCTGCCATAACAAGGACGCCGGCCTGAAGGCCATCATCGCGATCCATAACACCGTGCTCGGCCCGGCCCTGGGTGGCCTGCGGATGTGGCCGTACAAGACCGAGCAGGACGCGCTGAACGACGTGCTGCGCCTGAGCCGCGGCATGACCTACAAGAACGCGGTCGCCGGCTTGAACATCGGCGGCGGCAAGGCGGTGATCATCGGCGATCCTTCCGCGGACAAGTCCGAAGCGCTGTTCCGCGCGTTCGGCAAGTTCGTCGATTCGCTGGGCGGCCGTTACATCACCGCGGAAGACGTCGGCATCGATGTCAACGACATGGAATACGTGTACCGCGAGACCGAATACGTCACCGGCGTGCACCAAGTCCACGGCGGTTCGGGCGATCCCTCGCCGTTCACCGCCTACGGCACCCTGCAGGGCCTGATGGCGTCGCTGAACAAGCGCTTCGGCGACGAGGAAGTCGGCAAGTACAGCTACGCCGTGCAGGGCCTGGGCCATGTCGGCATGGAATTCGTGAAGTTGCTCAAGGAGCGCGGCGCGAAGATCTTCGTCACCGACATCAACAAGGGTCTGGTCGAGAAGGCCGTGTCCGAATACGGCGCCGAAGCCGTCGGCCTGGACGAAATCTACGACGTCAACGCCGACGTATACTCGCCGTGCGCGCTGGGCGGCACCGTCAATGAGCAGACCTTGCCGCGCCTGAAGGCCAAGATCATCTGCGGCGCGGCCAACAACCAGCTGGCCAACAACGCCATCGGCGACGAAGTCGCCAAGCGCGGCATCCTGTACGCACCGGATTACGCGGTGAACGCCGGCGGCGTGATGAACGTGGCGCTGGAACTCGACGGCTACAACCGCGAGCGCGCCATGCGCATGATGCGCACGATCTATCACAACCTCGGCCGCATCTTCGAGATCGCCGAGCGCGACAGCATCCCGACCTACACCGCCGCCGACCGCCTGGCCGAAGAGCGCATCAGCGCGATCGGCAAGTTGAAGCTGCCGCTCGGCCGCTCCAACCCCAGCTTCCGCGGACGCATCCGCAGCGGCCACTGACGCACACTTCGACGGGGCCATCGGCCCCGTCGTCGTATTCGGAGTAGGGTTTTCACCGTCGATCTGCGTTGATGGAATGCGCCGGCCTGTCCGCCGATCGCGCCGCAGCGCGATTGGTTCCCAAATCGCTGTGTATACGTAAAGGATTCCGCCATGCGCAAACACACTTTCGCCACGCTCATCGCACTGAGCCTGGCTTTCGCCGCGCAGGCCGGCGAGCCGGCCAAGCCGGCCGCGCACGCCGCTCACGACGCGCTGGACTACGAACATCAGGAACAATGGCAGGCCGCGCACGACAAGTCGCAGTCGCCGATCGACATCGTCGCCGCCTCCGCGGTCGCCGCCGCCGACGACGAGCCGCGCGCGCTGGAGTTCCAGCACACCCGCGGCGGGATCGACAAGGTCGAGGACAACGGCCATGCGGTGCAGGTGGATACCCACGCCACGCAGGCGACCATCCGCGGCCGCCGCTTCACCCTGGCGCAGTTCCATTTCCACGCCCAGAGCGAGCACACCCTGGACGGCAAGCATTTCCCGCTGGAAGGCCACTTCGTGTTCAAGGCGCAGGACGGCCGTCTGGCGGTGGTCGGCGTGATGTATGAACAGGGCAAGGCCAATGCCGTCGCGCAGGAAGTGCTCGACGACCTCAAGCCGCGCAAGAATAAGGCCAAGCCGGCCCAGCAAGAGATCGACATCGAAGGCCTGCTGCCGAAGTCGCGCGGCTACTTCCACTACCTGGGTTCGCTCACCACCCCGCCGTTGACGGAAAATGTGGAGTGGTACGTGCTGCCGGCGCCGGTGACGATGTCGAAGAAGCAGATCGACGGATTCTTGTCCCACTACCGTCGCAACAACCGCAACATCCAACCGCTCAACGGGCGGCCGCTGATTCGTTACGAGGGCTGATATGCGCAGTTTTCCCCTGGGTGAAGAGATCGACGCGCTGCGCGATGCAGTGCGCCGTTTCGCCGACGCCGAAATCGCTCCGCGCGCGGAGCAGATCGATCACGACAACGCGTTTCCGCAAGACCTGTGGCTCAAATTGGGCGAGATGGGTCTGCTCGGCATGACCGTGCCGGGCGAATACGGCGGCAGCGAGATGGGCTATCTGGCCCATCTGGTGGCGATGGAAGAGATTTCGCGCGCGTCCGGTTCGGTCGGTCTTTCCTATGGCGCGCACTCCAACCTGTGCGTATCCAACCTCTACGCCAACGCCAACGAGGCCCAGCGCCGCAAGTACCTGCCCAAGCTGTGCAGCGGCGAGTGGAAGGGCGCGCTGGCGATGAGCGAACCGGGCGCCGGTTCCGACGTGGTCGGCTCGATGAGCTGCCGCGCCGAACTCAAGGACGGCGTGTGGGTCGCCAACGGCAACAAGATGTGGATCACCAACGGCCCCGAGGCCGACGTGCTGATCGTGTACATGCGCACCGCGGGCAAGAACGCGGGCAGCAAGTGCATGACGGCGTTCATCGTCGAAAAGGGCATGAAGGGGTTTTCCACCGCGCAGAAACTCGACAAGCTGGGCATGCGCGGCTCGAACACCTGCGAGCTGGTGTTCGAGGACTGCGAGATTCCGGCCGAGAACGTGCTCGGCGAAGTGCATCACGGCGTCAAGGTGCTGATGAGCGGCCTCAACACCGAGCGCCTGGTGTTGACCGGCGGCCCGCTGGGCTTGATGCAGTCGGCGCTGGACATCGCCCTGCCCTACGTGCGCGAGCGCAAGCAGTTCGACGTCGCCATCGGCACCTTCAGCCTGATGCAGGGCAAGATCGCCGACATGTACACCGCGCTGCAGTCCAGCCGCGCGTTCGCGTATCAGGTCGGGCGCGATTTCGATGCCGGGCATAAGAGCCGGATCGATTCGGCGTCGTGTTTGCTGCATGCCTCCGATGCGGCGGTGCAGGTGGCGCTGGAAGCGATCCAGACCCTGGGCGGCAACGGCTACATCAATGAGTATCCGACCGGGCGGATTCTGCGCGACGCGAAGTTGTATGCGATCGGCGCGGGGACCAACGAGATCCGACGCATGCTGATCGGACGCGAGTTGTTCGACGGCAAGAGCTGAGGCGGGGTTACGTTTCGGTGCAAGACGCCGCTACGGAAACGTGGCGGCGTTTTTGTTTGGGCGGAAAGCAAATCTCCCCTAGCCCCTCTTTTTCAAAGAGGGGAACCTGTCTGCCAGGGCTGGGGGTTGCGTAGCCGCGTTGTGGCCGAAGGCGGACGGCGAACCACCTGAAATCCCGCGTCCGACCACCCCACCGCGAACGCGTTCCCCTCTTTGAAAAAGAG
>NZ_JAGGRI010000038.1:0-112178 GCF_018612875.1 Lysobacter sp. ISL-50
GCCGCCGGGCGTGCGCATCGCCACCGGCAAGCCGGCGCCGGTCGCCAGCCAGGCCGAGACCGGCACCTACGGTTCGGCGAAGACCACGATCGCCACCGGCAAGCCCGCGCCGGTGACCCCGGTCGCGTCGGTCAAGACCACGGTGGCGACCGGACAGCCCGCGCCGGTGGCGTCCTCGCTGCCGACCACCGTGGCCACCGGCAAGCCCGCCGTGGTCGCCGGCGCCGCCAAGCCGCTCAGCGGCGGCGCGCAGGACTACCGCTTCGACATGATGCAGAACGGCAAGTCGATGACCGCGGACGAGTTCGACGCCTGGATGAAGTCGCGCCAGGTCCGGGTCGCCACCGGCAAGGGCATCGACGCGCCGCCGCCCAAGCCGCTGACCAAGGCGGAAAAACGCGCTCTGGCCAAGCAGCAGAAGGAACAGCAGCGCGCCCTGGCGCAGGCCGAGAAAGCCGCGAAGAAGGCCGGCAAGACGCCGCCGGCCACCGTCGTGGCCGCTGCCTCCGCCGCCGCGCTGCCGGCGCCGCCCGCCGCGCCGCCGCCGCCGAGCCCGTCCAAGGCCGCCGCCGTGGTCGCCGCCAACACGCCCAGCGCCGGCGACGTGACTTTGCAGGTCGCCAGTTTCTCCGCGCGCAGCAACGCCGATCGCGCCCTGACCATGCTGCGCGGCGCCGGCATCGCCGCCGCGCGGCTGCTCGACGGCAGCGCCGCCAACGGCCAGAAAGTCTGGCGTTTGCGGGTCGGGCCGCTGCAGGCCGACGCCGCTCCGGAACTCGCCGCCCGTATCGTGGGTCTGGGATTCGGTCAGCCCCAACGCGTTCGCGACTGAACCTCCGCCGCCGTCCGGCGCTGCCGGCGGCTGCAAGCGCCGCGTATCTGAGGCACGATGCACGGCTCGCGGACCGCAGCAGGAAGGCACGGTCCGGCCACATTCGACGGTTTGCCGCAGGACGCGGGCGCCGCGCCCCAACACCCACCCCCTCGGCCGGCACGGTTCCGGCCTCCGGAGTAGTTCACAGATGATCGTTCGCTTCACCCCTCGCGCGGCCGCCTTCGCCGCGCTGACCTCGGCCTTTCTGGTCACCGCCTTCGCCGGATTCGCCAGCGCGCAGGCGCCGGCCAAGCCCGCCGCCACCGCCGCGGCGACCCCGGCCGCGGCCTTGCCGCCGGCCAGCGATTCGCTGCCGGTTCCGCCGCCGCCGCAGATCCAGGGCACCGCGTGGGTGCTGATCGACGCGGCCAGCGGCAACATCCTGGCCAGCTTCAATCCGGACCTGCGGGTCGAGCCGGCCAGCATCACCAAGGTCATGACCAGCTACGTCATCGCCGCCGAACTCAAGGGCGGCAAGGTCAAGGAAACCGACCAGGTGATGATGACCGAGAACGCCTGGCGCAAAGGCGGCGCGGCCACCGACGGCAGCTACTCCGGCTTCGCGGTCAACCAGACCGCGCCGCTGACCGAGATGGAAAAGGGCATGGTGGTGCAGTCCGGCAACGACGCCGCGATCGCCCTGGCCGAGCACGTCGCCGGCAGCGAAGACGCCTTCGCCGCGCTGATGAACCAGTACGCCGCGCGCATCGGCCTGAAGAATTCGCACTTCATGAATCCGCACGGCCTGTCGCAGGAGAATCACTACTCCACCGCGCACGATCTGGCCCTGCTGGGACGCGCGCTGATCCACGATTTCCCGGTCGCGTACTCGTACAACAAGATCAAGGAACTGAAAGTCGGGCCGATCACCCAGCCCAACCGCAACCTGCTGCTGTGGCGCGACAACACCGTCGACGGCATCAAGACCGGTCACCACTCCAAGGCCGGCTACTGCCTGATGGCCTCGGCCCTGCGCGGCGACCAGCGCCTGATCTCGGTGGTCATGGGTTCGACCTCCGAAGCCCAGCGCGCCACCGACAGCCAGGCGCTGCTCAACTGGGGCTTCCGCTTCTTCGAAACGCACAAGCTGTACGACGCCGGCAAGGCCGTGGCCAAGCAGAAGGTGTGGAAGGGTCAGTCGCCCGAAGTCCAGCTCGGCGTCGCCGAGCCGATGCTGGTGACCGTGCCGCGCGGCAAGTACGCGCAGCTCAAGCCCAGCATCGACATTCCCAAGAGCCTGGTCGCGCCGATCAAGAAGGGCCAGGCCATCGGCACGGTCAAGGTCATGCTCGACGGCAAGGTCATCGCCCAGCGTCCGCTGGTGGCGATCGCCGCGGTCGAGGAAGGCGGCTTCTTCAAGCGGCTGTGGGACGAGTTCTGGATGTGGTGGGAATCGGAGTGATCGCTGCGATCGCCCGACACCGCGGATGAAATACAACGAGCCGGCATTGCCGGCTCGTTGCGTTTTGGGCGGCCGATCGCTTACTCGATTCCGTTCATGAACATCGCCACGTCGGTGGCGCGCGAGTATTCCTCGTAGTCGACATACAGGTAATTGATCACGAAGCCCGCAGGGTTGGGCTCGCCCTGCACCGACATGACTTCGCCGAGATTGCGGTTGGCCTCCTGCGACAGCAGCCAGACCCCGGTCAGCGGCGTCAGCGTCCACGACAGCAGGAACTGATCGCAGGGCACGGCGGCGTTGGGCGCGGCGCAAAGGCCGTTGTAGGCCTGGAACTGCCTGAGCTGGCCGGCTTTCATGGTTTCGTAGATCATGGAATTGGAGTACTTGTCGTAGACGCGCAGGTCGCCGAGTTCCGGATGGGCCGCGTCGAAATCCCGATAGATCCAGACGCCGGCCGCCGGGAACGCGATCGGATAATCGTCGTCGCACACGACCAGGACCACACCGGATTCGGCAATGAATTCCCGCATCGGGATGTTCGCCAGGCGCCTGTCCTGCAACGGCTGCCGATACAGCCAGTCGCGCAGTTTGTCCTGCAGCATCGCGACCAGCGCTTCGTAGGCCGCGCCGGTGAATTTCTCGTAATGCGAAAACTTGAGCACCACCAGCTCTCGGTGTCCCTCGCGCATGAAGCTGGCGACGTCGTCGACGATCTCCGCCACGGTCGGGCCGCTGACTCCGCCGTGATGAACGTAAAGGGTGCTGCCGCTCCATTTCGGCCGCAGGTCGAAATAGCGAATGCCGTTGCGCAGTTGCTGGTAAATACTGAGGTTCTGGGTCTTGCCCAGCGTGGCCAGGGCGCCGTGCTGGTACATGCCCGCGTCGTGCGAGGCGCCGGTGGTGAGTTGCGACAGGGTCATGTCGCCCAGGACGTCCAGGTTGTGATGCATCCATCGCGCGCGGTTGGTGATGCGCGAGGTCGAGGCCCACAGCGTCTCCGAGTTTTCCGATTCGTGCGCCTGGATCGCCATGTGGCCGGCGCAGGCCACGCAGGCATGCTCCCCATTGTCGAAATGGACCGCTTCGCCGGCCCACTGGATGCCGTTGTCGCCGATCTTTCCGAAGCGCTGCAACAAGGTCCTGGACTGGCTGGACTGGAAGACGACGATGACCTCGCCGTCGTCGGTCAGCGCCACCGCGGCATCGCTGCCGTTGCCGAACACGATCGCTTGCCCCCACACGACTTCGAGATCGCGGACCGCGCCGATGCGGTAGTACAGATTGGAATCCGATGGCGAGCGATACACGACCACCGCGACGTTGTCGTGATTGATCGCGATATTGGGCTGGATTCCCGGCCCCAGTCCGACGTTGCCGCGCCAGCGCAGCGCCGCGTCGCCGATATCGCACACGTTGTACCAGACCGCCGGACCGGTGGGAGATTGATGGACCGCGACGGCAATACGGTCGTTCATCGCGATGCGCGGCATCTTTCCGCTGGCGTACTTGACCGGGTCGCTGAATCGGATTTCCGAAGGCCCTTCATCGCCGTCGTCCCACACGGCGGTGCGCCAGGCGAGGTCGTCGTCGCCGAATATTTCCTTGTGCACCTCCATCAACAGGCTGCCGTTGAAGGCGATGGACGGAGTCAGGCCGCGGCCGTAGACCACGTTCTGTTTCGCCCACAGCAGTCCCATCTGCCGCCGCTTTCCGAGGCGATAGGCCAAATCGCCGTCGCCGAAGGATTCGTGGACTTCCATGACGCGGCCGTCCCGGCTCATGGCGATGCTTGGCGCGGAACCGTCTTCGTACTGAAGGCCTAAGCCGAAGAACACGTTTTTCATAGTGGAAGCATCCTGCGGACGGGACCGGTGGCGTCGCGGTAGCCGGCAGCGCCGGGGCGACACTCGTGTTAAGCGGTGCGCGAGGAAGTTTGTGAATTCGCGGTACCGCGCGAGGTGCGGCAGCGATGCGGGCGGCGCGCGTGGCGGCGGCACGCGGACGATCGAGGTCCGCGCGCATTCGGTTTCGGGCTCGAAGGACGCGCTGGAAGACGCAGGTGCGGACCGTTGTCCGGCTGGCGCGACGCGATGGCTTCGGCCATCGTGTCGCGAGCGCTTAGCGCCGCTTGATGCGGGCGAGTGGACTCAGCGCTTGGCCGCCGGCAACTTGCCGATGATCGCGCCGCGGAACTTGGTCGCCAGAGCGTGGAAGCCGGCTTCGGTGGGATGCATCTCGTCGAACCACTGGCTTTCGCCGGTCAGGGTGCCGCGCAGATCGACGTAGTCGAAGCGGCCGCCGAAGCGCGGATCGTGCTTGAGTTCGCGCAGGACGTTCTTCTCGAAGCCGTCGATCAGCATGCGCACGAAGCGGCGCCGCTCGTCCGGGGTCTTGGCCGGATCGGCGTTGACCACCGCGTTGATATGCGGCCCGATCCACGGCCCGACCTTCTTCTTCAGCAGCGCGGCGACGCCGATATTGCCCGGCGTCAGCGCGCCGGGGCGGCCGATCAGCTGCGGATGATCGTAGGTGTGGGCCAGGATCGGCGTGTCGGGCTTGGCCGCCAGCGCGGCCTGCAGGAACAGCGCGTAGGCCTTGCGCACGGTTTCGTACTTGCCCGAATCCAGCACCAGCTGGAACGCCGCCTCGGCCGACAACGCGGTCTGGCCGCGCAGAGTGCGCTTGAGGAATTCATCGACGAAATCGTTGCCGCCGGCGCTGAGCAGGATCATGTCGAAATCGAACCGGTCGTACCAGCCGATGACGTCGTCGATGTTGTCGCGCACGAACATCGAGCGCTTGGGATCGTCGGGATTGCGCGAAGCGTGGTCGCCGCTGTGTTCGGCGCGGAAGAACAGGCCGCCGTTGCCGAGCAGCGGGACGCCGCGTTCCTCGTCCTCCGGGGCCGGCGACACGATCCAGTCGAGCAGGTTCATCGCCAGCGGCGTGGAGAACCACGAATCGCCTTCGCAGAAGATCACCGGCGTGCGCTCCAGCAGACGGGCGCGCTTGAGCTGGGTGTAGAGGCTGCGGAACTGCCCGCGCAAGGGTAGGGCGACGGATTGGCTGGCGGGCATGGGGATCTCCTGAATGCGCATCCGGTGCGCGATGGGCCAAGTTCTAAACGCTGCGTGCTACAGCATGTTGATAGCGCACGTGCTGCTCAGTGGTTGAGAACGCTCGCCCGGTCCGACGCAGGCCATGGGGCGCTGTTGCAAGCCCTTGTAGGAGGGGCTTTTGTGGGAAGGGCTTTTGTGGGAGGGGCTTCAGCCCCGATGCTCTTGTTCCAGATTGCGATGGGTTTCGACCATATCTGATCGAAAAGCATCGGGGCTGAAGCCCCTCCCACAAAAGCCCCTCCCACAAAAGACTTCGAGGCTGCGGATCGCCGCAGGTTCATGCGTGCTTCCTGGGCTTGCCGTCGATCGCCAGTAGGCATTCCAAGTGAGGTTTGAGTTTCCGCGGTCGCTTGCGCTTGAGTTATTCACAGTCGCGATTCAACGCGCAGGCTTCGACGACGGAGTGAGTTCGACCACGCGCTTCCACAACTCCGCCAACGGCTCCTGCGCATTGCGATCGCAGGCGCGGTCGCGGGCGTAGTAGCGACCTTGCACGCAGGCTTCGAAGAACGCCTCGCGCAAGCCGTTGTGGTCGGCGCACCACACGCCGCTGCGCTGGTTGGCGCTCCACAGCTCGGGCACTTGCCAGGCTTCGCGCAACGGCGCCAGGGCGCTCAGCGGCAGACGCTGTTCGCTGCGGATGTCGGCGGCCGCCCCCGCTGTCGTGCCGGCATGGAGCCAGTCGCCGTTGCTCATGAGTACCCGCGCGCGTCCGCCATCGATATCGATCTGCACGCGCCGGGTATACGACGGACCGGCCGGCGCGCCGGCGATCACCATGATGTAGCGCTCATCGGGCAGCGGCGGCGGGGGCGGCGGGCCGGGCGAAACCCAGTCCGTGACCGGTCCCGCCGCGGGCTGGCCGGCCGGCACGATTTCGGCTTCCGTATCCGCTTCGCCGCAGCGCTGCGCCAGGCTCGCATCGGCCGGGCCTTCGCCGACGCGCTGGCGCGGCGTCAGCATTTCGGATTTGCTCAGCAACTGGCGGATATCCGGATCGGTCGCGTCCATCGGCTGCGGCGGCAGCGCGATCCAGCCGTCGCGCTCGGGTTTGCGCAGCACGGTCACGGCCAGCGACAGCAGCACGGTGGCGAGCGCCAGCGCCAACAGCCCGCGCACGCGGGGTTTCACCGAGTTCAAGGTCGCTTTCGAGGCCATCGCGGCGTCCGTGCGAAACAGTCGATGAGGTTAACGGTTCGCGTGCCGGCGCGGCAGGGCGATCGAGCCGCCGCCGCGCGGTCCGGACAGCATATTCACCTGGGCCGCGGGCGATGCCGGATCTGGCGGTCCACGGCGCGATCAAGCGTCCGCGGCCGCGCCGCGGGGCCGTTCCATCCGAGCGACACCGCCGTCCCACCGCTGCGCTTGGGTTGCCCCCCACGCGGACCCATAATGGCCGCCATGGACATTAATTCCGACAATCCCGATCACGGCTTCCAGTTCCCCGGCACCTTCGAACTCAGCGCGATGGGCGCGGCCGAGGCGGGCCTGGAGCGCGAACTGCCGCGGTTGCTGCTTCAGGCCGGCCTCGAGGTGGAAACCGAGACCATCCAGTGGAAGCATTCCTCGACCGGCAAGTACGTGTCGGTACGGATCACCTTCCGCGCCAATAATCGCGAGCAGTACGACCTGGCCCACCAGGTGCTGCGCGAGCATCCGGAAGTGAAGTGGACACTGTGATCGACACCGTCGCCGCGGTGCTCGGCGGCGTGGTCGCGCCCCCGGCCGCGCAACTGCGCGACCTGGGCCGGCAACCGTACGAGCCGGTCTGGCGGGCGATGCAGGCCTTCACCGACGCGCGCGACGCCGACACCCCCGACGAGCTGTGGCTGGTCGAGCACGACCCGGTGTTCACCCTGGGCCAGGCCGGCAAGGAAGAACACGTGCTGATGCCGGGCGATATCCCGGTGATCCACGTCGATCGCGGCGGCCAGGTGACCTACCACGGTCCCGGCCAGATCGTGCTGTACCCGCTGCTGGACCTGCGCCGGCTCAAGGTCGGGGTGCGCGAGTACGTGGACCGGATCGAACAGGCGGTGATCGACACCCTGGCCGAATGGAACATCGAAGGCGCCCGCAAGGACGGCGCGCCGGGCGTGTACGTGGCCGGGGCCAAGGTCATGGCCCTGGGCATCCGGGTGCGCCGCGGCTGCACCTTCCACGGGCTGGCCTTCAATATCGCCATGGACCTGTCGCCCTACCAGCGCATCAATCCCTGCGGTTATCAGGGGCTGCAGGTGACCTCGGTGCTAGACTTGGGCGGCCCCTCGGGCATGGAGCAGGTCAAGCCGGTGCTGGTCGCGCAGCTCGCGCGGCAGTTCGGACTGACGGTCGAGGCAGCAGAGCCGTTGAGCTTTTGACAGCCTCTCCCGCGCAGCGGGAGAAGCACCGATTTCCCTTCTCCCGCCCGGCGGGAGGAGTGTTTGATCTTCCTTCCCCCGCGTGCGGGAGAAGGTGCCCGGAGGACGGATGAGGGCGCGCGAATCCGCGGACCCTCACCCCGCCCCTCTCCCGCGCGGGAGAGGGAGCTAACAGCCAAGAGTCGAAGCGACCCCCATGACCAACCCCGCCTCCAAGTCCATCCCGCTCACGGTCGTCGGCGCGTCCGAGGATTTCGTGCCGGCGGTGCTGGAATCGACCACGATGACGCCCGGCGCCAAGCAGATCGGCGGCGACAAGATCAGCCGCTCGCCGGTGCAGTTCGCCGACGTGCCGGTGCTGCGCAAGCCGTCGTGGATCCGGGTGCGCATCCCGTCGGGCAATTCGGTCGCCGTGCTCAAGGCCAAGCTGCGCGAGAACCGCCTGGTCACGGTCTGCGAAGAGGCCAGCTGCCCGAACATCCACGAGTGCTTCAGCCACGGCACCGCGACCTTCATGATCCTCGGCGAGGTCTGCACCCGCCGCTGCTCGTTCTGCGACGTCGCCCACGGCCGGCCCAAGCCGCCGGACGCGAGCGAACCGGCCAATCTGGCCCGCACCGTCGCCGACATGGGCCTGAAGTACGTGGTCATCACCAGCGTCGATCGCGACGACCTGCGCGACGGCGGCGCGCAGCATTTCGTCGATTGCATCAAGGCCGTCCGCGAGCAGAGCCCGCGCACCAAGATCGAAGTGCTGACCCCGGATTTCCGCGGCAAGGGCCGCATGGAACGCGCGCTGGAGATCCTCGCCACCAGCCCGCCGGACGTGTTCAATCACAACGTCGAGACCGTGCCGGACTTGTACGCCAACGTGCGTCCGGGCGCCGACTACCAGTGGTCGCTGACCCTGCTGCAGAAGTTCAAGGCCCAGCATCCGCAGGTCGCGACCAAGTCCGGGATCATGCTCGGCCTGGGCGAGACGATGGAGCAGGTGCAGGCCACCTTGCGCGATCTGCGCGCGCACGACGTGGACATGATCACCATCGGCCAGTACCTGCAGCCGACTCCGCACCATCACCCGGTGCTGCGTTACTGGACGCCGGAAGAGTTCAAGGAGCTGGAGGTCTACGGCATGTCGCTGGGCTTCACCCACGTCGCCTCCGGCCCGCTGGTGCGTTCGTCCTATCACGCCGACCGGCAGGCCATCGACGCCGGTTTCGCGGACGCCTGAGCCGCATTCGCCGCGCCTCGCGCGGCGACCACGGGCCGCCCTAGCCGCGGCCCGCGCGCCGGCGCCGCCCGGCACGCGCGGATCGGCCGCTGTCATCGTCTGTCCGGATCGGCCCGCGGGCCTTGCGAAAACGGCCCGGCGGTCACGATCCGGCCGCGCGATAACGGCCCAATAACGCCCGCGCCGTCCAAACTGAACCGCATTCACGCCCGCAACGGGCAATTTCGGCAGCGAAGGTGACAGCGCAGGCAACTTTCGGCACTGTGGCCTTGTCGAAAGCCGCACCATCCTCCTGTTGCATCCTCTCTTAAAGTCCGGCTCTCCCCGGCCGGGAAGACTTCGCGATGACCCTCAAGAACACGCGTGCCCTGACCCTCGTCGCAGGCTTCCTGCTGACCGCTCCGCTGGCGCTGCTCGCGCGGCCCGACTCCGCCACCGCTCCGGCGGCCACGGGCGGTGCGATCAGCCTGCCCAGCGCACCCACCGCCGACCAGACCACCGCCGCCAAGCTGGTGTACGGCCTGCTCTCCGACAGCCGCTACGCCTATCGGCCGCGCGCGCTCGACGACGCGCTGTCGGCCGACATGTACAAGCGTTATCTAGAATCGCTCGACGGCGGCAAGCAGTTCTTCACCGCCGTCGATATCGCCCGCTTCGACGCCTACAAGAACAAGCTCGACGACGCGATCAAGAGCGGCGACCTGTCGCCGGCGTACTCGATCTTCTCCACCTACAAGCAGCGCGTGGACGAACGCGTCGCCTACGCGCGCGGCCTGCTCAAGCAGCCGGCCAACTTCGAGTTCAACGGCGCCGACCGTTACGACTACGACCGCAAGGACGCGCCCTGGGTCGCCGACACGGCGGCGCTGGATGGGTTGTGGAAGCAGTCGGTGCGCAACGACTGGCTGCGCCTGAAACTGGCCGGCAAGAAGAACGACGACATCGCCAAGACCCTGGACAAGCGCTACACCAACATGGCGAAGGGCATTTCCGAGCTCAAGGGCGAGGACGTGTTCCAGACCTTCGTCAATAGCTACGCCAACGCGATCGATCCGCACACCGACTACCTCACGCCGAAGTCGGCCGACAACTTCAACATGACCATGTCGCTGTCGCTCGACGGCATCGGCGCGCAACTGCAGAAGCAGGACGACGTGGTCGCGATCCGCGAAATCATCCCCGGCGGCCCGGCCGCGCGCAGCAACCTGCTCAAGCCCGGCGACCGCATCGTCGGCGTCGGCCAGGGCGACAGCGGCGCGATGGACGACGTGATCGGCTGGCGCATCGACGATGTCGTCGCCAAGATCCGCGGCGCCAAGGGCACCAAGGTGCGCCTGGACGTGATCCCGGCCGAATCCGGCCCGGACAGCAAGCCCAACCGGATCGTGCTGGTGCGCGACAAGGTGCGTCTGGAAGAACAGGCGGCCAAGTCGGAAATCATCGACATTCCCGCCACCGACGGCGTGCCGGCCAAGCGCGTGGGCGTGATCAAGCTGCCGGGCTTCTATCAGGACTTCGAAGGCCGCCGCAAGAACGCCAACGATTACGCCTCGGCCACCCGCGACGTCGCCAAGCTGCTGGTCAAGCTGCGCGCCGACAAGGTCGATGGCGTGGTGCTGGACCTGCGCAACAACGGCGGCGGCTCGCTCAACGAAGCCATCGAGCTCACCGGTCTGTTCATCGATCGCGGCCCGGTGGTGCAGGTGCGCGAATCCGGCGGCCGCGTCAGCGTCGAAGGCGACAGCGATACCGGCATCGCCTGGGAAGGCCCGCTGGCGGTGTTGATCAATCGCGGCTCGGCCTCGGCTTCGGAGATCTTCGCCGGCGCCATCCAGGACTACGGCCGCGGCCTCGTCATCGGCGAAACCACCTTCGGCAAGGGCACGGTGCAGAACCTGGTCGATCTGGACCGCTGGCCGGCCAACGAGAGCGCGCGCTTCGGCCAGGTCAAGCTGACCATCGCGCAGTTCTTCCGCGTCAGCGGCGGCTCCACCCAGAACAAGGGCGTAGTGCCGGACATCGCGTTCCCGGTGTCGGTGGACGCGACCGAGTACGGCGAGAGCACCTACGACAACGCCTTGCCGTGGACCAAGATCGCCGCGGTGCCGCACACCAGCTACGGCAATTTCGCGCCGCTGCTGCCGAAGCTGGAAACGCTGCACTCCAGCCGCATCGGCAGCGACAAGGAATTCCAGTGGTGGTCGCAGGACGTGGCCCAGTTCCGCGAGGAACGCGCCAAGAAGTGGATCTCGCTCAACGAAGCCGACCGCCGCGCCGAACGCGATCGCGAAGACGCCAAGCGCAAGCAGCGTCAGAGCGAGCGCAAGCAACTGGGCCTGACCCTGGACCCGCTCGGCGACGACTCCAACGACGACGGCCTGGCTTCGTCCGAGCGCGACATCGTCAAGGACGCCGCGCGCGAGAAGCTCGCCGACAAGCGTCCGGACCCGTTGCTGCGCGAATCGGCGGCGATCCTGGCCGACGCGGTGCGCCTGCTCAACAACGACCGTCAGCTGTCGGCGCAAGTGCTGCCGACCGCGACCCGGCCCGGGCATTGGGCCGACTGAGCCGGAAGGCTTAGAGGTCGACAGAAAACGCGCCTTCGGGCGCGTTTTCTTTTTCCGGGTCCGAGTCCGACCTGTGCTTCGGCAGGACCGCTTTTGTGCGGGGGCGGCTCTTGTGGGAGGGAGCTTTAGCCCCGAAGCTTTTCGCTCAGTTACCCACGCACCCAAGAAAAATCCGACCTGAATCCAGGCAGAAAACCCGACCCCCTCCCTCGCAAGATGCGGATAGCGGCCCCCGCGGATGAGGCCTAGTCTTGCGCCATGAACGCCAAAACCACTCCGCGCAAGCCCGAATCCGGCCACGCCGCTGACGTGTCGGCCGCCCGCGATTCCACCCTCGTCCCGCCGGCTTCCATCAAGGCGGACAAACTCGAACAGGCGCGCATCCTGCTCGAAGCCGGCGAACCCTCATTGACCGACCTCGCCGACGCCGTCGGCCTGAGCCCCTCGCACCTGCAGCGCCGCTTCAGCGCGCGCTTCGGCCTGAGCCCGGCCGAGTATCTGGCCCAGCGCAAACTGGGCAGCCTGCGTTCGGCATTGCGCGAAGGCAGCGACGTCAGCGCCGCGTTGTACGACGCCGGCTACGGCTCGCCTTCGCGGGTGTACGAGAGCGGCGCCGCGCGCCTGGGCATGACGCCCGCGCGCTACCGCGCCGGCGGCGCCGGCGAGCAGATCCGCTGGAGCCTGGCCAGGACCGCGATCGGCACCGCGCTGATCGCGACCACCACGCGGGGCATCTGCATGATCGAACTCGGCGACGATCCGGCCGCGCTGGAAGCCAAGCTGCGCAGCGAGTTCCCGCAGGCCGCGCTGGAGCGCGTGGACGCCGGCCGCGACGAATTCCTCGCCCCGCGCGTGCAGGCGGTGGCGGAAACGCTCGGCGGGCAGAAGCAATCGGTGCCGGTGGATCTGATCGGCACCGCGTTCCAGAAAAAAGTCTGGGATGCGCTGATGAAGATTCCGGCCGGGCAGACCCGCAGCTACGAGCAGATCGCGCGGCAGATCGGTTCCCCGCGCGGCGCGCGCGCGGTCGCGCGTGCCTGCGCGAACAATCGTGTAGCGGTGGTCGTGCCTTGCCATCGCGTGGTGCGCGGCGACGGCTCGCTGGGCGGGTATCGCTGGGGGCTGCCGCTCAAGGAGAAGTTGCTGCAGCGGGAGCGGGCGGCTTGAGGGTTGGGGGCTAAGCAAAGCAAAATCGAATCCCCCCTGGCCCCCCTTTTTCAAAGGGGGGAACCTGTTTTGTGGGGAGAGCGATGACGTGCAGTTGCGGATCTTCGTTGCGAAGAGCGCAAAAGCGAGAAACGGAAAGCCGCAGGCGGAAAGCGGAAGTAAGAAGCAGCGGAAAGCGAGAAGCAGCCGAGGCCCCACCTGCCGAAAATCAACCCCAAGCATTTCCCCCCTTTGAAAAAGGGGGGGAGGGGGGATTCGCTCTTGCTCTAAAAACCTGCCCCAACCAAAAGCCACCTCACCCCCGCCGCTTACGCGCAGCACGCGGCGCATCGCGAGTCGGCAGCTCCAAGCCATGCTTGACCACGTCGAACACCAGATGGGTGTCGTAGCGCTTGACGTTGCCCTCATCGAGGAACAAACGGTCCACCACCTGCCGGCAATGCAGGACGCCGGTGGTGGCCAGGATCACCAGGTAGTCCCATTCGCCGGCCAGGGTGTAGCACTGCTGCACCTCCGGCGCGGCGCGGACCCGGGCGTGGAAGGCGGCGTGGCGTTCGACCGACTCGCGCTCCATCGTCACCCATACCGCCGCCAGGGTGCTGCCCAGCGCCAGCGGGTCGAGCACCGCGACCTGCCGCATCAGGCCGTCCTGGCGGTAACGGGTCATGCGTCGCTGCACCGCGCTCGGCGACAGCCCGACCGCGTCGCCGAGCTCGCTCAGGGTCGAGGAGGCGTCTTGTTGCAACAGTTCGAGCAACTTGTGGTCGAACTCGTCCAAAATCAGGGGGGCAGCACTCATGCAAGATTTTTGCGTCCACGCGGACAAATATTCAACCGGAATTTGACTGACATCGATACGCTATTCGTGTGCCAGGCACATAAGGAATTTTTATGTGGCGGCGCAATCCCCCCGAAACCCTACATACGGACGCCCCCGGGATGTCCCGGTACGTGACGCAAGCCGCAGTACCCGAGCAGATCGGCGAGATTCTGACGCTGATCCGCGAACACGGTCCCAACCCCTGGAATTACCTGCCCGAGGTCGAGCTCGCCGCGCATCTGTCGGCGATCCGGCGCGGCCGCACGCAGGCGGTAGTCGCTTTGCTCGAAAACCAAATTGTGGCGGTCGTCACATTTGAACCCAGCGATGCGTTCCATCGCTATCAGCCCGGCGGGCGCGAGATCGAGTGGCAGGGCCATATCGGCGAAGCGGTCGTGCATCGCCAGCATCGCGGGCAGGGGCTGGGCACGCAGCTGTTGAAGGCGGCGGTGGCGCGGCTGCAGCAGATGGGGTTGATCGAAATCTACGTCGAGCGCCACGAGGACAACGAGGGCTCGGCGGGGATGATGCGCAACGCCGGTTTCGTGGTCATCGACGTGTTCGACGATCCGCGCCGCCGCGATGCAGGCAGCCGCCGCACCACGGTGTCGCGCTACCGGCCGCATCCTTGATCCTTGCGTGGCGCCGCGCCGATGCGCGCGCCGCGGGCGGCACCTTCGTCGGCACCGGCTTGTACGTGTAGCTTCGTCCGATTCGCTTTCTTTGTGATGTCGCGGCGGCGTGTGGCCGCGACCGACTCTTAATTCGATCTGCGGCCGGCTCGCGTCGTCCGGCCCCCGCGCCGTTTCCGCGCATCGGTGTTCGCGCCGCCGTCGGCGCCGACGCCAGCCCGCGGACCCCGCGAATTTCTACAGGCTGTAGCAAGTTTTTCTCGCTCCCGCTCGCCGCGCATTGGCTTCAAGCTATCCCATTCACTTCCCCCGAGTATCCGCGTCATGAGCGCCGCACCATCGACCGTCGAACGCCACGCTCCCAGCGCCCTCGCGGTCGCTTTCGCCCTGGGATCGGTGTACGTGCTGTGGGGATCGACCTACCTCGGCATCCGTTTCGCCCTGCAAAGCTATCCACCGTTCCTGCTGGGCGCGGCGCGGATGTTCCTGGCCGGCGTATTGATGTACGCGGTGCTGCGCTGGCGCGGCACGCCGGCGCCGACGCGCAAGCAATGGCGCACGCTGTGGCTGCTGTCGATCTGGATGGTGCTGTTGTCCAACGGCCTGGTGAACCTGGCCGAGACCCAGGTCGATTCCGGCCTGGCCGCGATCGCGGTGGCGTCGATGCCGCTGTTCGCCGGCGTGTTCGCGATGCTGCGTGGACGGCATCCGTCGAAGATCGAATGGGTCGGCCTGGCGATCGGTTTTCTCGGCGTCATCTGGCTCAACGCCGGCGGCAAGCTGTCGGCGTCCACGCTCGGGCTGGTGTGCCTGATCGTCGCGCCGATCGCCTGGGCCTGGGGCTCGATCTGGAGCCGCGACCAGGACCTGCCGTCGCCGTTCATGGCCGCCAGCGCGCAGATGCTGACCGGCAGCGCGTGGATGCTCGGCGCGGCGGTGGTGACCGGTGAGCGGATCACCACGATGCCGACCTTCAGCGCCACCGCGGCGCTGCTGTATCTGGTCGTGGCCGGCTCGATCTTCGGCTTCACCGCCTACATCTGGCTGCTGCATCACGTGCGCCCGGCGCTGGCGACCAGCTACGCCTACGTCAATCCGCCCATCGCGGTGCTGTTCGGCGCGCTGCTGGCGGGCGAGCGTTTCACCTCGCACGACCTGGGCGCGATGGCGGTGATCCTGGTCGGGGTGGTCATCATCACCCTGGCCAAGGCGCGCGCCGCCAAGGCCGCACCGGCGGTCGCGGCGGTCGCGCCGCCGCAAGCCGCTGAACTGGAGAAACAGGCATGACCGCCGCCACAACCGACCGCCGCGGGCTCTGGATCGCGGTCGCGTCGTTCGTCCTGTGGGGGCTGATGCCGCTGTACTGGCACCTGCTGCATTCGGTGCCGTCCTTGCAGATCGTCGCTCACCGCATCGTCTGGAGCACGCTGCTGGTCACCGGCTATCTGTGCTGGAAGTTCGGCCGCCACTGGTTGCGCGACATCCTGCGCGAACCGCGCAAGGCGGCGATGCTGGCGTTGAGCGGCGTGCTGATCGCGTTCAACTGGGGCCTGTACATCTGGGCGGTCAACGCCGGACACGTGATCGAAACCAGCCTGGGCTACTTCATCGGCCCCCTGGTCAGCGTGATGCTCGGCGTGCTGTTCCTCGGCGAGCGGTTGCGCCCGGTGCAATGGATTTCGATCGCGCTGGCGTTCGCCGGCGTGCTGTGGCTGACCATGGAGTACGGGCGCCCGCCGTTGATCGCGCTCGGCCTGGCGGTGTCGTTCGCGGTGTACGGACTGGTGCGCAAGCTGGTCGCGGTCGAAGCGGTGACCGGGCTGGGCGTGGAGAACGTCTATCTGTTCGTGCCGGCGCTGGGGCTGCTGCTGTGGGGCGAAAGCCACGGCCAGGGCGGTTTCCTCGGCGGCTGGGGCCTGGGCATCGACGTGCTGCTGATCATCGCCGGCGCGCTGACCGCGTTGCCGCTGATCGGCTTCGCCTATGCGGTGCGGCGCGTGTCGCTGACCGCGATCGGGCTGCTGCAGTACGTCGCCCCGACCCTGCAGTTCATGATCGGCGTGCTGATCCTGCGCGAGCCGTTCGACCGCGAACGCGCGATCGGCTTCGTGATCATCTGGCTGGGCTTGATGCTGTTCGCCAGCGAGGGCGTGCTGCGCTCGCGGCGGATGGCGGCGGCTGCGCAGGCGGCTTGATCTGCGCTTAAGAGCGAATCCCCCCTGGCCCCCCTTTTTCAAAGGGGGGAACTTCGGCGATGGTCGCTGTGAACTGAGCCGGCATCGGCTCACGATTGAACGAAGCGACATGGCCACAACCACCACCGTCCCCAAGACGAGTTCCCCCCTTTGAAAAAGGGGGGCAGGGGGGATTTGCTCTTCCCGCGGCAGCGCGAATCCAACCGAACAAAAAAGCCCCCTTCTCGCGAAGGGGGCTTTGCTTCGCACGATGGACTCGCGCGGCGCCGGCTTACGAATCGCGCAACGCCGAAGTCACCGGCAAGGTCGCCGCGCGCAGCGCCGGGAACAGGCCGCCGACGAAACCGATCGCCAGCGCCCACTTCAAGCCGCTCCACAGCAGCCCGCCGGTGACGCGGAAGTCGAAGGTCAACTGTCCGACGCCGCCGGCGATGGTCGATGCGGTGTAGCCGTTGAATATCACCCAGGCCAGCGCGCCGCCGATCAGGCCGCCGAGCAACGCCAGCAGCATGGTTTCCAGCATCACCGCGACCACCACCGGTACGCCGCGGAAGCCGATCGCGCGCAGGGTCGCGATCTCGCGCGCACGCGTGGCCACCGTGGCGAACATGGTGTTGAGTGCGCCGAACACCGCACCGATGGCCATGATCGAACCGACGATGATGCCGATGGTGCGGATGATCTTGGTCATGGTTTCCGATTGCTTGGCGAAATACTCCGAGGTCGTGGTGGTATCGACCTGCAGACGCGGATCGCCGGCGAGTGCGGCCTTGAACTGCTTGAACTGCCTGGCGTCGGCGAGCTGGGCGATGACCGAGTTGCGCGAGGCGCCGCGACGATATGTGGAGGCGACCATCTCGGCATCGGCCCACAGTTCCGAATCCATCGCATCGCCGGATTTGAAGATACCGACGACCGTCCACATCTCGCTGCCCAGACGGATCTGTTTGCCGACCTCCATGCCGCGGAACTGACGTCGCGCGCCGCTGCCGACGACGACTTCGCGCTTTCCGGTTTCGAATTTGCGGCCTTCGACGATCTTGACCTGCTTACGTACTTGCCAGGCGCGATCGCCGACGCCGCGCAATTGCACGCTGCCGTCTTCGTCCGGCGCGCCGCCCATGATCGGCAGGTTCGCCGCGACCACGGTCTCCGGCGACGCCAACGGACGGCCGTCGGCGCTGCGGGCGATGCCGGGCGCCTGTTCGATCACGTTGATGCTGGCCAGATCGAGCGTGGACATCACCTCGGCCGCGGACGCGCCGCGCAAGACGATGACGCTGTCTTCGCTGCCGGTGCGGCGCAGCGTCTGTTGATAGCCCTCGGCCATCGACAGCATCGCCACCAGCACCGCGACCACGCCGGCGATGCCGATCACCACCACCGAGGACGAACCCAGGCGTTGGCTCAGCGTGCTGATGCCGACGCCGGCCACCGACGCGGCCTGTTTGCCGCTGCGGGTCAGCAGCATCCACAGCGCGATCAGCGCGGCGATGGCGAGCAGGACCGGCCAGGGCGCCATCGCCCATAGCGCCAGACCGGCGATCAGGCCCAGGAACGTGGCCAGGCCGCGCAGAAACGATAGGAACTTTTTCATGTGCGCTCTCCGTTAGCGTCCGGCCAATGCATCGACGATGTTCAAGCGCATCGCCCGGATCGCCGGCAACGCGCCGACCACCAGGCCGATGCCGATCATCAACACCAGCGCCAACGACCAACTGTTCAGCCCGATCGGCGGAACGGTGATGGCGCCGCGGCTCATCACGCCGACGGCCGGGCCGAGCCCGCTGGCTATGAGAACGCCGAGAACCCCGCCGATCAGCATCAACAGCATCGACTCGGCCAGCACCAGCATCAACACGCTGCGGTCGGGGAAACCGATCGTCTTGAGCACGGCGAGTTCGGAAGTTCGCTCGCGCACCGCCTGGGCCATGGTGTTGCCGGTCAGCAGCACCAGAGTGAAGAACACCGCGCCCATGATCGAACCGACGATCAGGCCGACGTCGGCCATCTGCTTCATCCAGCTCGCGGTCGCCGCCGCTTCGGTCTGGGTCTTGGTTTCGTGATCGGAATTGGCCGAGATCGCGTCGATGGCCTTGGCCACGCGGTCGCCCTGGTTCACGTCATTGACCTCGGTGACGTACCAGCCGACCTGACCGCGGTTGTAGGGCGTGGAATCGTCGAAGTACTTCCAATGCAGCAGGATCATCTGGTCGAACCAACCGCCGGATTTTTTGTCGGTGGCCGCGAGCGTGCCGACGATATCGAAGCTCCAGTTCTTGGTGCCATCGCTGCTGGTGAAGATCGTCGACTGCAGCGGCAGTTTCTGTCCGAGCTTCCAGCCGAAGCGCGTCATCAGGCCTTCGCCGACCAGCACGCCAGTGCGGGTGGCGGCGAACGCCTTGCGGTGTGCGGCGGACACGGCCATTTCCGGATACAGATCGAGATAGTTATCGGCCACGCCGAAGCTGAAAATCTGGTTGTGCGGGTCCTGATAGGCGCCGCCGAACCAGTTCGCATAGGTGACCTGCTTGACGCCCGGTACCTGCGCGATGCGGTCGTTGAGCGACATCGGCAGCTGTTGGATGAAGGACAGGCGCGAGCCGGTCTGCAGCCGCCTGGCGCCGTTGGCGCTGTTGCCGGCTTGCTCGAAGCTCTCGCGCACGCCATCGAGCAGGCCGAACAACAAGAACGCGGCGATGATCGACAGCAGGGTCAGCAGCGTGCGCGTCTTGCGACGCATCAGCTCGGCCCAGATCAGATGGAAATATTTCATGGTGGCCGCTCCCGGCTCAGGCCGCGTGCGACTGCTGCTCGACCAGGGTGCCCTTGTCGAGGTGCAGTGTGTGGGTGGCGTACTCGGCGGCCTTCGGGTCATGGGTCACCATGACGATGGTCTTGCCGTGTTCGCGATTGAGCAACTGCAGCAGGTTGAGGATTTCCTCCGCCGCGTGCCGGTCCAGGTCGCCGGTGGGTTCGTCGCAGATCAGCAGGGTCGGGTCGGACACGATCGCGCGCGCGATCGCCACGCGCTGCTGCTGGCCGCCGGACAATTCGTTGGGGCGGTGCTTGCCGCGATCGGCCAGGCCGACCAGGGTCAGGGCGATCTCGGCATTGCGCTTGCGCTGGGCGCCGCCCAGCGGCGACAGCAGCAGCGGCAGTTCTACGTTCTTCTGCGCGCTCAAGGCCGGCATCAGGTTGTAGAACTGGAACACGAAGCCGACGTGGCGGCTGCGCCACTGCGACAGCTGGCCCGGGCTCATGCGGTCGATGCGCTCGCCTTCGATCGAGATTTCGCCGCCGCTGGGGTTGTCCAGGCCGCCGATCAGATTGAGCAAGGTGGTCTTGCCCGAACCCGATGGCCCCATCAGCGCGACGAAATCGCCCTTGGCGATGTCCAGGTTGATGCCGTGCAGCACTTCGACCTTTTCCGGGCCGCGCTGGTAGGTCTTGGTGAGGTTATGGATCGAAACCAGGGTTTCCATCTTCGACGTCCTCGAGCGTGTTGATTGCGGTGAATGGGCGAGGGGCGCGCTGCGCGCCGGTCGCAGATCGGTGGAGCGGCCGCGCGGGTGCGCGACGGTTCGAACTCGTTGTCGCGACCGGCCGCGGATTTCGCGGCCGCGCCGGTGGGCGCCTAAAGCGGTGCGGGCATCAGGGCCTACTTGTCCGACGAATCGGCGCCGGCGTTTTCGACACGCACGCGCGATCCGTCTTTCAGCGATTCGGGCGGGTCGAGCACGATGCTCTCGCCGCCGCTCAGGCCGGCGGTGACTTCGCGGTCGTCGCCGAGCTTGCGGCCCAGGGTCACCGCGGTCTGCGCGACTTTGTCCTGCGCGACCACGAACACCACGTCCTTGCCGTCGCGCTGGGCCAGCGCGGCGTTGGGCGCCATCGCGCTGGGCTTGGTCTGCACGGCGTTGGCCGGCTTGGCCGCTTCCAGGAAGCTGACCCGCACGCCCATCTCCGGGACGATGCGCGGATCGCGGCTCTTGATCGCGATGCGCACCTTGACCGTGGCCTTGCCGCGATCGGCGGTGGGGATGATGGCGATCACCTCGGCCGGAATCTTCCAGTCCGGGTAGGCGTTGAGGACGGCCTCGACCGGCATCTTCGGCTGCACGCGGCCGATGAAGGCTTCGCCGACATCGACTTCGATTTCCAGCGAATCCATATCGACGATGGTGCCGATGCCGGTGCGGGTGAAGCCGCCGCCGGCCGACAAGGGCGAGACGATTTCGCCCGGCTGCGCGGCCTTGGCGGTGACCACGCCGGAGAAGGGCGCGCGCACGATGGTGTTGTCCACGCCCAGGTCGGAGATGTGCAGGCTGTCGCGCGACACCTTGACGTTGCGTTGCGCGGTGTCCACCTGCGCGCGCAGCGAATCGCGCGAGGCCACGGCCTGGTCGTACTGCGACTTGGACACCAGTTGCTGCCTGACCAGCGCCGCCAGTCGGGTGGCGTTGGCTTCGGCTTCCTTGAGCTGGGCCTGCACGCGCGCGGTATCGCTTTGCGCGGCGGCGAGCTGGGCGGCGCTGAGCGAGCGCTGGGCGTCGGCGTCGATCGGGTCGAGCGTGGCCATGATCTGGCCGGCCTCCACGCGCTGGCCTTCTTCGATCATCACCTCGCGCACCTTGCCGGTGATCTTGGCCGAGACCGTGGCGATGCGGCGGGCGACGATGTAACCGGTGGCGTCGAGCACCGAGCTGCCGGCGCCGTTGCCGCCGCCGATCGCGGTGACGCTGGCGGTCTTGACCTGCGGCGCGCCGCCGCGGCCGAACGCGAACCAGCCGGCGACGGCCAGCACGATCAGCACCAGCACGACGATGCCGACGATCGTGCCGCGGCCGGGACCGGAGGACTGGGCCGGCCGGTCGCGGTCGATGCGAAGTTCCTTCAGCAGATCGGCAGATGCACTCATGTGTTCCAACCAGGACGCCAGATGTCGCCTAGTGTGACTGCGCCAGGGGAGGGCGCCAACCTGCGGAAAGTCAGTTTTTGTCAGCTGGGCCGTCGCCGGTTTTGCCTGACAACTGTCATGCCGGGCATGTGTCGACGCCCGCGAACCGTAGCGGCAACCGGTTATGCGGCGCTTGCGGTTCGGCCGCCCGGCCGGGCCATGCGCCCTCTGCGGTCAACGGCAGAGGGCGCAAGCATGTCGCGATCGGCGATCAGTAATCGGCCGGATTCGAGCTGAAGACAGCCGGCACGCTGATGTTGATGCAACCGCCGGCCGGCAGCGTGGCGGCGGTCAGCGAGATCAGATTGCTGCCGACGGTGCCGCCGCTGGCGGCCGAGCAGGTGGCGCCGCCGCTGCCGGTGCAACTCCACGGCGCCGACAGGGTCGCGCCCGGCGGCAAGGTGTCGGCGACGGCCGCGCCGTCGGCCGGGTCGGCGCCGGCCGCGTTGCAGGCCTGGATCGTGTAGGTGGTCGAGCCGCCCGGGGTGTAGGTGGTCCGCACGGGGCTCTCGGTCTTGGCGATCGACAGCGCCGCGGACGCCAGACGGTTGGTGAAGGTGCAGGTGATCGTCTGCGCGCGGCCGTTGGCGGCCGCGCCGGTCACCGAGACCGGCAAGGTGATGTTGACGCTGGTGCCGGTGCCGGTGGCGACGCTGGCGCCGGAGCCGTTCACGCAGGCGTAGGTGCTGACGTACAGCGCGGTGGTCGCCGGCGTCGGCACTTCGCTGACCGTGGTGGTGATCGCGGTGGTGGTGATGTTCTGCGCGACGGTGAGGTCGGGCGCTCCCGAGGCGCTGTTGTGGTACAGCGTGCGGAAGCCGGTGGTGTCGTTGTGGCCCGCGGCCAGGGCGAAGGCGGTGCCGCCGATGCCCAGGTCGAAGCGGCCGGTGGCGCTGGTCGGATTGAGCAGTTTGATCACCCGCACCGCCGGCTTGATCTCGATCATGTAGTCCTCGACCTCGCCGCTGTCCACGCGGCCGGTCGGGGTGGCGGTGGTGAGCTGGGTGCCCTGGGTCGCGCGCAGGCGCACGTAGCTGCGGCCGGCGGTGGTCGCGATCGGCACGGTCCAATTCAGCGCGGTGCCGGTGGCGCCGCTGGCGACGGCGTTGCACACGCCCTCACTGGTGTCGAACACGTTGTTGCGGTTGAAGTCGATCCAGCCGCACACCGTGCCGGCGGCGGTGCTGCCGCTCAGGCTGGGCGAAAGCGTATAGGTCTGTCCGATCAATCCGGTATGCAGGTTCGCCAGCGGCGTGCTCAGGCCGTCTTCGTCGTTGCCGTCGCCGGCCGCGCCGTTGTTGTCGCCGCCGGCGGCGACCGCGAACGGACTGGGCGTGACCGGCGTGGTGTCGTTGAACAGCGTCGGGTTGTCGAGATCGACGGTGGCGCCCAGGCGGATGCCATCGACGATGTGGCTGGCTGCTGCGACGGAGTCGTAGCTCGCGGGCGCGTCGCCGTAGTCTTCGTCGACGGTGGTGGTGATCAGGTAGGCGTCCGCCGTCGCCTGCAGGCCGAACGCCACGTTATTGCGCCTGGCCGCGAGCTGCACATTGAACGTAAGCGTCGTCACCGTGCCGTTGATGCGCACGCTGCCGCAGCCGGCGAGTTGGTTGGCCGGCGCGGCGGGCGCGGTGCAACTGGTGCCGTTGAACGAAGTGTTGACCAGGTCCAGGGTCGAACCGGTCACTTGCAGATTGGTCGCGCCGCCCAGCAAGGTCATGCTGACGCCTGCGGTGGTCAGCGTATGCACGGTGCGCGAGGAGATGATGTCGACCGCGCTGGCGTTCTGGCCGCCGAGTCCGACGAAATGCAGCGTCGGATTGGTGACCGGCCGGCTGTAGGTGATGGTCAGGGTGCCGCGGTTGCAGAGCACCGTCGATGCGCCGACAGTGAAGGGGCAGCCGGCATCGAGTGTTTGAAACTGGATCGCCGTCGTGGCGTTGACGGGCAAGTTCGGGGTGTACATCGTGTCCGCCGCGCCGCCGATCGCGTTCATCAGCGCGGTGTTGGAATCGATCTGAAGGTTGGCGCCGGAGACCGCGTAACTCGCGGTCAGATTCGACGGATAAGGTTTGGTCGAGGTGGCGTTGAGGCCGGTCGTTCCGGTCGCGGTGGCGTTGTTGCGCTGGACCGCGCCCGCCGTGGAGCCCCATGCCATCAGGGCCATACCCGCCGCCAGCGTCGCCAGACGCCAGTTCCGCTGTGAGCGCGCCTGCTTCCCCATAGCGATTTCCCCTGATGACGCGTTGCAAACCCTGCCCGCGGGCAAGGAGCCCTGATGCAATGACGTACAGGCGCACTCTACGACTGGCACATCCAATACGGATTCAAGCCTTAAGACTCAACACGTAATTTGTGTATTGGTGCGGCCACGGTGCGTGATCGGGGGCCGTAATGGCGTGAATTTCGCGCGCGCCGGCGGGCGATTCCGGTCCTGATCGGCCGGATTGGCGGGTGGTTTGCGCGAACCCGGGGCGTATGCACGGGGCGGAGCGGGTGCCGGAGGTCCGCGCCGCCACGGTGCCTGGGCGTGGAATCGGGGTCGGACGGTGGCCGCGGCGACGGCTGGGGCGATCGGTCAGGCAGGCCCCGGCCGGAGCCGGATCGCGGAAGCGGGGCAGGCAGTCCGCGCCCGGCGCCGCGAAGGCGCCGGACGCGTCATGACTCAGTAGTCGCCCGGGTTCGCGCTGAACCGCACCGGCACCTGCACGTTGATGCAGGTGCCGACCGGCAGGACCACGCCGGTGATCTGCACGCTGTTGCCGCCGGCCGCGCCGCCGCTGGCCGGGCAGGTCGCGGTGCCGGTGGCGGTGCAGCTCCATGGGCCGGTGAGGGTCACGCCGTTGGGCAGCGGATCGTTGACCGTGGCGCCGCTGGCCACGGCCGGGCCGGTCGGATTGCAGGCGCTCAGGGTGTAGGTGGTGGTGCCGCCCGGAGTGTAGGCGGTGGCGCCGCCGACCTCGTTCTTGGTCAGGCTCAGGGCGATGTTGACCGCGACCGGTACCGTCACCTGCGCGCACTGCGGATTGCCCGCGGCGGGACAGGTCGGCAGCGGATCGGGATCGCCGCCGCCGGCGACCGCGACGTGGTTGGTCGGCGAACCGCTGGTCGCGGCGGCGATCGCCACGTTCAAGCGCACGCTGGCGCTGGCGCCGACCGCGATCGGCGTGGTCGGAGTGAACGTGCAGGTCACCGTGCCGGTCGCCGGCAAGGTGCCGCAGTTGACCGTGCCCTGCGCGCTCGATGCCGCCGTCAGGGTGAAGCCGGCCGGCAGGGTATCGACCACGGTGATCGCCCCCACGGTCGGGCCGCTGCCGTTGTTCTGCAGGCCGATCGAGAAATAACCGTCGGCGGCCGCGCCGGTCTGGCCGGCGGCGAGGGTGCCGTTGACGGTCTTGCTCGCGGTCAACTGCGCCTGCACCACGGTCAGCACTTCGTCGGCGACCAGATTCACCAGGTTGTTGGTGTTGCTGATGCTGGAATTGGTGTTGTGGTAGACGCCGACCGTGTTCGAAGTGACGTCCACCGCGATCTGGCAGACGACCTGATTGCCGACCGCGCTGGCACCGTTCACGCTGGCGCCGGTCACGGTAATCGTGCCGGTCCCCGCGCCTGCGGCGACCGTCATGCCCGCCGGCAAGGCGCTGCCCATGGTGGCGCCCGAGGGGCAGCTGGTGCGGATGTTCGGAGTCGGCGCAACCACCACGTTGGTCGGCAGAGTGTCGAGAAAATTGATGCTGGCGGTGGCGTTGACGCTCTTGTTGGCCAGATCGAAGGTCAGCGTGGAAATGCCGCCGGTGTTGATCGTGGTCGGCGCGAAGCTCTTGGTCAGATCGACCGCGCTCAAGGCGAAGGTGATGCGGTATTCGGCGGTGAAGCTGGCCGCGCCGGACGGCACGTTCCACTGCGCGGCCATGCCGTTGTCGGTGGCGGCGTTGGCATCGATGGTGTTGTTGAGGTTGCCGGTGCCGGTGGTGCAGGGCGTGGTCGTGGTGGTGGTGCCGTTGCAGATCAGCGACTGCGCCTGGCTGTAGGTCGCGCTGAAATAGCGGTCCCAGTTCGGCGTGCCCGAGGACGGCTCCCACCACAGCGCTTCGAACTGATTGTTCTTGATCACGCCGACCAGATCCGGCCGGCCGCTGGTGTTGCCCGGCGTGGTGCGGGTGAAACCCGGGCCGTTATCGCCGCCCAGCAGATAGGTGTCTACGTTCTGATACAGCTTGATCGTCGCGCCGGTGGCCGGCATGCCGCTCACCGCGACCCGGCGAGTGAACCAGGCCTGCGGGATGATGTAGCTATCGACGATGGTGACGGTGATGGCGTTGTCCGGAGCCCCGGGCCGCAGCACCGTGGTCGTCGTATACGGCGAGGCCGCCGTGCCGGTGCCGGCGAGCGCGGTTTGCGAGACCTGGGTGAAGGTCGAGAACGGCGCGCCCGCGGCGTTGTCGGCGTTGGTGTAGATGCGGGTGGTGGCGTTGGTGCCGCGGTCCACGCGCAGATAGACGCTGTTGAACATCGAGCCCGAGTTCGGCAAGGCGGTGTTCGAATACACCTGATTGGCATTGGCCAGCCGTACCTGGAACTGGCTGTTGCTGCCCCAGGTCACCAGCAGACCGTCGGAGCCGTTGGCGAGCACGCCGCCGGTGCTGTTGGCCGCGCGCTGGGTGGTGGCGCCGTTGCCGTGGGCCGCGCCGGCCAAAGTCATCAGGCACACGCACAGCGTCCAGGCGGTCCTGCGACCGATGCGGGTCAAACGATTCATGTAATCCCCTATTACGAGCCTTACTGCGAAGGTTCGGGCGCGCTGACGCTGCCTGGCTGCCCCGGCCCCCTGGCCGATGCCCGGGTCGCCGTTTGATGATTCGCGGCATTAAAAATGTGCCGACAATCACATTTTGTCTGAAAGCGGGGGCGAATGCCAAGCCCGGGGAGGCACGGAGCGTAAAAGGGCTGAACTGGGCTCCCGGCCGGGACGGGAGCGGCGGCGAACCGGCCGGGCCGGGCCGTCGCTCAGGCGCGGACGGATTCGAACCGGTCTGGCCGCAAGGTCATTAAAGAGAAGGGGAGCCTGCGGATCGCCGCGGCCGGGTCAGTCCGCGGCGCGGCCCGGCCGTTCGCGGCGCAACCGCGCCAGACGCGCGCGCACCGCCTCGATCAGGGCCGGCAGCGACTCATAGCGCGGCACACCGTAGCGGTCGGCGGTGATATCGACATTGCCCTTGCGCCAGAACCCGTCCGGGCAGGCCAGCAACAACTTCCCGGAGGCGGCATGCAGGCCGAGTTCGAGCAGGCTTACCGGGCTTTGCGAGCCGGGCTGCAGATACATCAGGATCACGTCCGCGCGCTGCAGCGCCGCCAGTTCCCATTCGACCTGGCGGCGGAATTCGGGCTCCTGCGCCACCGGTTTCCAGGCCGGGTTCCAGTCCTCGCGGCGCGGATTGAGCAGGATCACCCCTTCGTCGGCGAGTTCGCGCGCCGCCTGCGCCTGCCAGTCGCTGGAACCGCCCATGTCGATGCTGCCGGCCAGGAACACCGTCAGCCGGCCGTCGCGCGGCAGCGGTTGCGGCGAGCGCACGGTGACCGAGACGCCGGCCGGGGCGGGAGTTTCGCTGGCCTGGGTCGGCAGCGTCGTCATCGTCGCCATCGCCAAAGTGATCGACACCAACACAGCTTTCATCGCGGCGAACCCGGGCGCGGAGGGACGGACGGGCCGCGGACAACGGGCGCCATCCGCGGTCTGCGTAGCGAAGCGATCAAGCCGCCGCGCGCGCCTTCAGCATGGCGTACACCGCGCGCAGCCCCTGCGCCTCGCCGCCGGCCGGACGGCCCGGGCGGTCGGCGTCGTTCCAGCTGTAGACGTCCAGGTGCGCCCAGGCCAGGTCGGCCGGGACGAAGCGCTCCAGATACAGCGCCGCGGTCACCGAGCCGGCCATCTTCGACGGCCCGCCGTTGGCGATGTCGGCGATGTGGCTGGTCAGATAGCGCAGATACGGACGCCACAGCGGCATGCGCCAGACTTGATCGCGCTGATGCGCGCCGGCGTCCAGCCATTGGTTGGCGATCTCGTCCTGATTGGAATACAGCGCCGGCAGATCCGGGCCCAGCGCGATCCGCGCCGCGCCGGTGAGGGTGGCGAAATCCAGCAGGAGTTCGGGCGATTGCTCGCCGGCGTAGGTCAGCGCGTCGCACAGGATCACGCGGCCCTCGGCGTCGGTGTTGTCGATCTCCACGCTGATGCCCTGGCGCGTGGCGATCACCTCGCCCGGCCGGAACGCATCC
Organism: Lysobacter sp. ISL-50; assembly: GCF_018612875.1. Lineage (GTDB taxonomy): Bacteria > Pseudomonadota > Gammaproteobacteria > Xanthomonadales > Xanthomonadaceae > Lysobacter. The sequence continues at coordinate 27,610 of NZ_JAGGRI010000038.1, forward strand.
GGACCGACTGCGTTCTCGACCGCCGGCACCAGCATCGTGATCCGCAGCGGCAGCTTGCGCGCCATGATCAGTTCGGCCAGCGCGATCGCGTGCGCCGCGCCGCCCATGTCCTTCTTCATCCAGCGCATGCCGTCGGCCGGCTTGAGGTCCAGGCCGCCGGTGTCGAAGCACACGCCCTTGCCGACGATGGCGATATGCGGATGCGATTCATCGCCCCAGCGCAACGCGATCAGGCGCGGGGCGCGATGCGAGGCGCGGCCGACGGCGTGGATCGCGGGGAAGTTCTGCGCGATCAGCGCATCGCCGGTAACCACATCGATGTCGGCGCCGAAGCGCTGCGCGATCTCGCGCGAGACCGCTTCCAGTTCCTCCGGGCCCATGTGCTCGGTCGGGGTGTTGACCAGATCGCGCACGCGCAGGCTGGCCGCGAGCAGGGCGAAGATTTCGTCGTCGGTCGCGGCGTCGGTGTGCAACAGCGCCGGTGCGCGCGAAGGCGTCTTGTAGCGGCTGAAGCGGTAGCTGCCCAAGCCCCAGCCCAGGCGCAAGGCATCGCGGATCGCCGCGTCGTGCTCGCCCTGCAGGCGCCAGCTGCGCGCCGGCAGCGCGAACGGCGCGTGGCCGTAGGAATAGGGATCGAGCGCGTCGCCGATGCCGAGCGCGGCGCCGGCCAGTTCGCCGTGTTCGCCGGGCAGTACCAGCACGGTGCCGGCGGAGCCGTCGAAACCCTGCGCCTGGGCCCAGGCCGCGGCCGCGGGCGTGAGCGCGTCGCGCCAGGCGTTGAAGCCGACGCGGCCGACCAGGGCCAGCGGCAGGGCGTCGGCGTCGGAAGAGGTGAAGCCCAAAGGCAGAGTCATGCGGCTGCGGTGTCCGTGCGATGCGCCGTGTCCAGCCAGTCGGCCAGTTCGGCAAGGGTGGTGAATTCCAGGTCGGGCCGCAGGTGCGCGTGCGGCCAGCGGCGGTCTTCGCGATTGATCCAGCACGTGCGCAGGCCGGCCTGGGCGCCGCCGACGATGTCGAGTTCGATGTCGTCGCCGACGTGCAGCACCTGCGCCGGCTCCAGCTCCAGGCGCGAGCAGGCGGCGTGGAAGATGCTCGCATCGGGCTTGGCGCGGCCGTGTTCGCGCGCGCCCAGCTGGAAGCGGAACAGCGGCATCAGCCCGATCTTGACCAGATCGGCGTTGCCGTTGGTGAGCGCGGCCAGCGGCAGCCGCGCCGCCAGCCGCTGCAGCGCGGCTTCGCTGTCGGCGTAGTGCTCGACCTCGCAGCGCGCGGCGAAGAACACGTCGAAGGCCGGCGCGGCCAGGGCGATGTCGTCGCCGGACTCGCGCAGCATGCGTTCCAGGGTGAGGCGGCGCTGGGTGGTGTAGTCGTGGGCCAGATCGGGCCGTTGCACGGCGATCTCATCGCGCAACGCGCGCATGGCCTGCACCGGAAACCGCTGCGCGGTATTGGGCGCGTGCTGGCGCAGCCAGTCGTCGAGTACGCCTTCGGCGCGCAGCATGACCGGCGCGATCGGCCAGACAGTGTCGTCGAGGTCCAGGGTGATGGCACGGACGGGAAAGCTCATCCGCCCATTTTAGCGCGCGCCGCGCCGCTGAATGGGTGATGCAGGCGACAGGCCGGCCGCGGCACACGCCGGCCGCGGCCGGCGAATCCCTGTGGGAGGGCCTTCAGGCCCGACGCTGTTGGTTCCGGTCGCCGAAATCGCGAAAGGCAGGCCGCGATTGCGGCGGCCGGCAGACCCGGCCCCGCGCCCTCACTCCATCAACTTCGACCACCCCTCCATGCCTTCGATGCGCGCCAGCACCAGCTTCACGCACACCAGCAACGGCACCGCCAGCAGCAGGCCGACGATGCCCCACAGCCAACCGAAGAACATCAACGCCAGCATGAGCACCAGCGGCGACAGGCGCATGCGCCGGCCCAGCACGATCGGCGTCACCGCCTGCGATTCGATGGTGTGCAGCAACAGGTACAAGCCCGCCGGCAGCAGCGACGCGCCCGGATCGTCGAAAGCGACGAAGCCCATCAGCAGCATCACCGCGATGCCGATCAACGGCCCCACGAACGGCGCGAAATTCAGGATCGCCGCCATCGTGCCCCACAGCAGCGACTCCTGCGGCGGCACGCCCAGCGCAAACAGCGCGCAGGCCAGCGCCAGGCCCAGGCCGCTGTTGATCAGGCTGATGGTCAGCACGTAGCGCGAGATTTCGCGCTCGATCGAATGCAGGATGTCGATGGTGAGTTTTTTCTTCTGCTGATTCGGCAGCAGCGCGATCGCATTGCGTTGCAGCGATTCGCCGAAGACCATGAAGAAGAAGGTCAGCAGCACCACCGCCAGCACCTGGGCGACGTAGCGCGGCGTCGCGGTCAGCGAGCGATAGGGATCGTTGAGTTCGGTCTTGACCACCTGCACCGGCTTGGCCGTGCTTTCGCCGCCGGCGGCGCGGGCGAAATTCTGCGCGGCGCGGTTGGCCTCCTGCAGCGGCTTGGTCATCTGCCGCAGCTTCGGCCCGACCTGCTTGAGTTCGCGCGGCACCTGCCGCACCCACTCGCTGGCCGGCTCGGCCAGTTGCAGGGTCAGCGTGCCGGCGATGGCCAGCCCGCCGATCAGCACGATCAGCGCCGCCAGCGCCCGCGGCAAGCGCAGCTTGCCGAGCAGGCGCAGGATCGGATTGCCGACCAGGGCGAAGAACGCCGCGAGCAGGATCGGCAGGATCAGTTCCTGCGCGGCCCACAGGGTGTAGCCGACGGCCAGCGCGGCCAGGACCAGCAGCGAGACCGGGCCGGGCGGGCGCGGCGGGGTGGCGGAGGTTTGCGCGGAGTCGGCGCCGGGGTCGGCGGCGGCCGTTTCCGGCGATCCCGGCCGGGGCGTGATCGGCTCAGGCGGCGAGGCGGGATCGGCGGCGTCGGGCGGTGGCGGCGTGGACGGATTCAAGGCGGCGGGATCGTGCATTCGGCAGACGCGCACTGTGCGCCGTCGTGCGTGAGGGCGCCAGCATGCGTGTGGGGTAGGGCCTGCGCGATCCGGGGGCGGTGGTGGGAGGGAGCTTTTGTGGGAGGGGTGTTTTTGTGGGAGGGAGCTTTAGCCCCGATGCTGTTCGATCAGCAGTGGTGAGAGTCGGGTGCGAGCGGAGACAAAAGCATCGGGGCTAAAGCTCCCTCCCACAAAAGCTATCGCTCGTGGCTTGGAGGTCCACTGTGGGAGGGCCTTTCAGGCCCGATGCTGTTCGATCAGCAGTGGTGAGAGTCGGGTGCGAGCGGAGACAAAAGCATCGGGGCTAAAGCTCCCTCCCACAAAAAAGCTATCGCTCGTGGCTTGGAGGTCCACTGTGGGAGGGCCTTTCAGGCCCGACGCTGTTCGATCAGCAGTGGTGAGAGTCGGGTACGAGCGGAGACAAAAGCATCGGGGCTAAAGCTCCCTCCCACAAAAGCTCCCCCACAAAAGCTCCCCCACAAAAGCTTCCTCCCGCAAAAGTTTCACTACTGAATCAAGCCGCGTCGCGCCGTGCAGCCGACGCCGGCGCGCCCGTCGCCGCCTGCGCGCTATCGGCCGCATGCCCCGCCTCGCGCGCGGCATGGCCGGCCTGACTGGCGGCCTGATCCGCATGTTCGGCGGCTTCCTGCGCGCCGCTGCCGGCGAACAGCCCGGACAGCATCGTCACCATCTGCATCAAGGTGCCGCTCTTGACCGCGATCTTGACCGGTTCGGCGCGGCCCATGACGAAACCGCTCACCAACCCCGCAATGATGATCCGCCCCGGCGTCCACGCCTCCCGCCAGGTTTTCTTCAACACTTCCTTGCGCTCGACAGCCTGCTGAAAGCGCCCCTCCAGCAACTGCTCGCGCTTGTCCACCCGCCGTTGCAGACGATCGAACCGGCTCATCGCGCCTCCGTCTTGTGCGATCCGATCTCGCGATCGTCGTCGTCGTCGTCGCCCAGGCCCAGCCGGCGCAGTTGCCGCCGCGTCGCCGACAAGCGGGTGTATTCGAAATAACGCAGCGCCTGCCACACGCCGACGGCGGTCACCACCAGGCTCAGTCCGGCCGCAGCCGACATCGACGCCAGCCACGACCAGCCCAGGATGCCCTGCAGCAGCGCGATCAACGCCGCCATCAGCAACAGCCACGACGACGCGCCGAAGATGATCGCCACGCTCACCCACAGCAAAGCCCGGCCCAGGGCGCTGCGGGCGAGGGCGAAGTCCGCGATCAGCAGGCCGCGCAGCGCGCGGCCGGTGTCGAGCGCGGCGGAAAGGCCTTCGCGCCCGGCGTCGCTGATCTCGCGGAAGGCATCGTCGATCGACGGCGGCGGCCCCTGGCGGGGCGCGCGGCCGGCGTGCGCGGCGTCGTCCGCCTCGCGATCGGTGGGCGGCGTGTCGCTCACGCTTACTTGTCGCCGCTGCGGGCGAGCTTGGCGATGATGAAGCCGGCGGCGAAGGCCACGCCGAAGGAGGCCAGCGGACGCTCGCGCACCAGTTCGGCGGCGCTTTCGATCAGGTCGCGGCCCTTGTCCATGAGCGCATCGACTTGCTCGCGCGCGGCGCCGCCGGCGTTCTCGGCCGCGGCGATGCCGGCCAGCGCGCTGTCGGCCAGGCCGGACTTCACGTTGGCCTTGCCGATCTTCAATTCTTCGCCGGCCACGCCGGCGGCGTTGCGGATCGCTTCGCCGGCATCGCTGGCGGCCTGCTTGAGATGGGTGCCGGCTTCGCCGAGGTTGCTCTTGATGGCGTCAGTCGAGGTAGGGGTCATCGGGTGTTCCTCCGTGCTGCATGGAATGGAACCGCTGAACGAATCCAGGGCTCTAGCGGGCCGTCGCGGGGCCGGGCGGTGCCTGCCCTCGACGGTGGTAAGCGACGCGCCGCGCGCGGCGCCCGGGTGCAACGGATTGCTTGTCGGTGGAACCTCCGGACCGGCCGGCGCGCGGGCCGATGGATTCCGGATCGTTGAACCTCATCGCCGCGACCGCGGCGACGGATTCGACATCGGCCGACGCAGTGCGATCGACCAGGCATCGCGCCGCGTGAGCCGATCTTAACGGCCGCGCGTGTCGATGCGGTTATTGCATCTGCAGATTGCCGCCGCCGTTGCCGCGCTGGATGCGCAGGATCAACTGTGCCGGATTGCGCGTGAAGCTCGCGCGGAAACCCGGAAGATCGTCGAATTCGCCGCTGCTGGCCGCAAGCACGATGTCGTCCTTGCGCAAATTGTTCGCCTCGGCGCGACTGCCGCGGGCCACGTTTTCCACCACCACGCCGGAGAAACCCGATTGGCGCAGGCGTTCGGGCAATTCGCCGAAGGTCGCGCCGCTCAGGCGCGGGTCCAGTTCGGTGCCGGCGATGGACTTGGGCTGTTCACGCAAGGTGGCGTTGAGCTGCAGCGGCTGGCCGTCGCGGCGCACCTCCAGCGCGATCTTGCTGCCGATCGACTGCAGGCCTTCGAAATTGCGCAGCGCATCGCGCCCGTCCAGGCGCTGGCCGTTGGCGCCGAGGATCACATCGCCCGGCTTGAGCCCCGCCGCCGCCGCCGCGCTGCCGGCGAACACGCGCGAGACCAGTGCGCCGCGCGCTTCGCCCAGCTTGAGGCCGGCGGCGAGCTGCGGTGTCACGTCCTGCGTCTCCAGGCCCAGCGTGCCGCGGCGCACAACGCCGTTGTTGGCGATCAGCTGGTCCTTGATGTTGCGCGCCAGATTGACCGGAATCGCGAAGCCCAGGCCGATGTTGCCGGCCATGCTGCCCTGCGGATTGAAGCTGGCGGTATTGATGCCGACCAGTTCGCCGTTGAGATTGACCAGCGCGCCGCCGGAGTTGCCCGGATTGATCGAGGCGTCGGTCTGGATGAAGTTCTGGTAGCCCAGCCCGCGCAGACCGCTGCGGCCCACCGCCGAGACGATGCCCGAAGTCACGGTCTGGCCGATGCCGAAGGGATTGCCGACCGCGACCACGAAATCGCCGACCTTCAATCCGTCGGAGTCGGCCAGGACGATCGCGCTGAGGTTCTGCGCCGGAATCCGCATCAGCGCCACGTCGGTGTCCGGGTCCGAACCGATGAAGTCGGCCTTGACCGTGCGCCCGTCGGCCAGGGTCACCGAGACCTCGTCCGCGCCTTCGATCACATGGTGATTGGTCAGCACGTAGCCGTTCCTGGCATCGATGATCACGCCAGAGCCCAGCGACTCGTTGATCCGTTCCTGCGGGATGTTGGGAAACATGCGGCGGAAGATCGGATCGTTGGCGAATGGATTGCGGATGCGCACGGTCTGCTTGGTGTGCACGCTGACCACGGCCGGGGTGACCTTCTGCAGCATCGGCGCCAGCGAAGGCAGGGCCTGTCCGCTCACCGAGGCCGGCAACGCGGCGGTGGTGGGGACGGGCAGCAGGGCGGACGCGGCCGGCGAGGCCTGGGCCGGGGCCTGCAATCCGTCGCGGATCGCGGTGGCGGCGAAGCCGCCGAAGGCAGCGGCCAGGGCAAGAGTCATCAGGGTCGGCAAGGGGCGCATCGCGTTGCGGTTCCGGTTGAGCGTGAAAGGGAGCGGAGCGGTCTGACTAACGATGTGGGCGCGACGGGGCAGAGCCAACCGCGGGGTACGAATCCACCGCCGGCGGGCGACGAACTTGGACTGCGACCGCCGCGACTCGTTCAGTGCCGGCCGCGTTCAGTGTCGAAGACCGGCAATAAATAACCGATGAAGTGCGTCGGCGCAGCGCCGCCATCGCGCGCCGCCGCGGCCGCGGCCATCGAGGGCGCATCCAGGCACGAGTAATGGCGTCCCGGGACTGAATCGGACACGCATCGGGATACGCATTTTGTGACGGTGCCATGTCGCGAAAAGCGTGATAGTCATCAACAAGCCGTTGACTTCCAGGAAAGCCGGGCGTAGCTTGAGTTCCCTGCGGGGCCACAACATCTAGTGGTTGGTTCCGTGGAGGGAGCCCAAGCGTAGGGGTTCAGCTTGGGATGGTCTCAGCGTCTCCTTAGAAGTGAGCGGGCTCATGACGAGAGCGGACGCGAACCTCAAAACATCCAAATCAGCCGCTCGCGGCGCGTAACAACGCGCTCGCGCGCTTTGTCGTCGGCGGGGGGCTGACGACGGCTGGAAATCCCCGCGCCGGACCTGGTCCGGCGCAGGCTGCAACACCCGCGACGGTCCGTACACACGTGAATCGATACACAACATGTAGGTAAGGACATCCGAAGCGGAACACATACGATCGTCCCGATTACCGTTCGACCCGATCCAACCGCTTCACCGCAGCACCGCGACACCATCGGCTACACCCCGATTACCTCGTACAAAAAAGAAACCACCGGCGGCGGGCGCAACCCAACGGCCCGCCGCCAATAGAAGGAGATGAAACAGGCATGAGCACCGTGCGCCTCGAGGCGGTCAAGAATCCGGCGGCAGAGCAAGAGATCGCCCTGCAGCCCGCGTCCCAGGACATCTGGGACAAGAAGTACCGCCTCAAGACCAAGAGCGGCGAAGCGGTAGACGCCGATATCGACGGCACCTATCTGCGAGTCGCCCGCGCTCTGGCCGATGCCGAGCCCAACGCCGAGAAGCAGCAGTACTGGTACGAGCGCTTCGCCTGGGCCCTGCGCCGCGGCGCGATCCCGGCCGGGCGCATCACCTCCAACGCCGGCGCCCTGGAACACAAGCCGGCGACCTCGACGATCAACTGCACCGTCTCGGGCACCATCGAAGACTCGATGGACGGCATCCTGGAGAAGGTCCACGAAGCCGGCCTCACCCTCAAGGCGGGTTGCGGCATCGGTTACGAATTCAGCACCCTGCGGCCGCGCGGCGCCTTCGTCGCCGGCGCCGGGGCGTACACGTCCGGTCCGATGTCCTTCATGGATATCTACGACAAGATGTGCTTCACCGTGTCCTCCGCCGGCGGCCGCCGCGGCGCCCAGATGGGCACCTTCGACGTCAGCCACCCCGACGTGAAGGACTTCATCCGCGCCAAGCGCGAAGACGGCCGCCTGCGCCAGTTCAACCTGTCGCTGCTGATCACCGACGGCTTCATGGACGCGGTGAAAGTGGACGCCGACTGGCCGCTGGTGTTCCCGGTCAACATCAAGGAGCGCGGCGACGTCGATCTGGACAACGCCGAGCAAGTGGTCTGGCGCGACTGGCCGACCGCGCGCAACTACATCTCGCGCGAAGACGGCCTGGTCGCCTGCAAGATCTACGGCCACATCCGCGCCCGCCACCTGTGGGACATGATCATGGTCTCCACCTACGACTACGCCGAGCCCGGGTTCATCCTGATCGACCGCGTCAACGAGATGAACAACAACTGGTGGTGCGAGACCATCCGCGCCACCAACCCCTGCGGCGAACAACCGCTGCCGCCCTACGGCGCCTGCCTGCTGGGTTCGGTCAACCTGACCAAGTTCGTGCGCAACGCCTTCACCGACCGGGCCGAGTTCGACTGGGAGGAATACAAGGAAGTCGTGCGCGTGTTCACCCGCATGCTCGACAACGTGGTCGAAGTGAACGGACTGCCGCTGCAGCGCCAGCGCGACGAAATCATGCGCAAGCGCCGCCACGGCATGGGCTTCCTCGGCCTGGGCAGCACCGTGACCATGCTCAAGATGAAGTACGGCTCGGAGCAGTCGTGCGAGTTCACCGAGCGCATCGCCCGCGAAATGGCCGTGGCCGGCTGGGAAATGGGCCTGGCGCTGGCCAAGGAGAAGGGCGCCGCCCCGATCATGGAAGAGCGCTTCGAGGTCACCGCCGAAATGCTGCGCAAGCGTCCGGAGATGAAGGCCGATGGCTGGAAGATCGGCCAGGAGATCCCGGGCAAGGTCCTGCACGCCAAGTACTCGCGCTACATGCAGCGGGTGGCCGAAGTGGCGCCGGAACTGGTCGAGGAACTGGCCGACATCGGCAGCCGCTTCACCCACCACAGCTCGATCGCGCCGACCGGCACCATCTCGCTGTCGCTGGCCAACAACGCCTCCAACGGCATCGAGCCGTCCTTTGCCCATCACTACAGCCGCAACGTGATCCGCGAAGGCAAGAAGTCCAAGGAAAAGGTCGACGTCTATTCCTTCGAGCTGCTGGCCTACCGCGAGCTGATCAACGCCCGCGCCATGCCGTTCAGCGAAGAGGCCGACTCCAGGCTGCCCGACTACTTCATTTCCGCCGACGACATCAGCCCGAAAGAGCACGTCGATGTCCAGGCCGCTGCGCAGAAATGGGTCGACAGCTCGATTTCCAAGACCGCGAACGTCCCCACGGACTATCCGTACGAGGACTTCAAGGACATCTACCGCTACGCCCACGAGCAAGGCCTGAAGGGTTGCACCACCTTCCGTTTCAACCCGGCCGCCTTCCAGGGCGTGCTGGTCAAGGAAGCGGACCTGGAGAACACCACCTACCGTTTCGAGCTCGAAGACGGCAGCGTGCTCGAGGTCAAGGGCAACGAACAGATCGAATACGACGGCGAGATGCACACCGCCGCGAACCTGTTCGACGCCCTGAAAGAAGGCTATTACGGCAAGTTCTGACGGCGCGCCCGCCGCGCGCGGCCCGGGAAGTCGGATCGATTCCGGGGACGCGCAAGGCGGGCGGTCGCATTCAGCCGCGGCGCCCGCCGAGCGTCTTCGCGCAGGCCCGCGACCGGTCCGGTCCGGCGTCCCGGGCCGGCGCCAACGACCGCCCCGGCAGCGCCGGTAACCGCGACGAATCTCCCGGATGCGATCGGGTATCAGCCGCCACTGTTTTTCTCTCGCGCCACGGGTATAGCATCACTCCGGCAACACCCCGATTGCTGCACGTAGCCACGCGTACCGCTATTAGAAATCGCCCACCAGGAGGGCATCATGAGCAACGGTAATGGAGTGACGGCAACCCTGACCCAGGCCGCCGAGAACGTGAAAGAAACCGCGTCCAACATCGGCAGCGCCATCGCAACCCGCGCCGAGGAAGCCGTGGCCTCGGTCAAGAAGACCGCGACCAAGGCCCGCAAGGCCGCCAAGAAAGCCGTCGGCTCGGCGAAGAAGAAACTCGCCTCCGCCAGCGCCAAGGCCAAGAAGGAAGCCTCCGCGCTGAAGGACAAGGCCACCGGCAAGAAACCGGCCAAGAAGGCGGCGAAGAAGGCCGCAAAGAAAGCCGCGCCGAAAAAAGCCGCGAAGAAAGTAGCCAAGGCCGCGAAGAAGGCGGTCAAGGCCGTGAAGAAGACCGCGAAGAAGGCGGCCAAGAAGGTAGCGCCCAAGAAAGCCGCGACCAAGAAGGCGCCCGCGAAGAAAGCCGTGAAGAAGGCCGCCGCCAAGAAGGCGCCGGCGAAGAAGGCTGCGAAAAAAGCCGCCAAGAAAGCCGCCAAACGTTAAGCCTCAACGCTCCATTCCCTCTCCCGCTTGGCGGGAGAGGGCTAGGGTGAGGGCCGCCCCAGCCGCGCCGCACCCGTTCCAGCGTCACCCCACACCAGAACACGCAACGCAGTAGGAGTCGGGCCCATGGCCGTCAAGATCGAAAAGAAAATCAAGGGCTACAGCGTCGTCACCCCGGAAGACAAGGCGAAGGAAGCGGCGAAGGCAGCCGCGGCCAGCGCCGCGGCCGTGAAGGCCGAGGAACTGCCGGCGGACAACGTCATCCAGATGCACGAACGCATCGAGCGTCCCGAGATCCTGATCGGCTCGACCTACAAGATCAAATCGCCGCTGTTCGAGCACGCCTTGTACGTGACCATCAACGACATCGTGCTCAACGCCGGCACCGAACACGAATCGCGCCGGCCGTTCGAGATCTTCATCAACTCCAAGAACATGGACCACTTCCAGTGGATCGTGGCGCTCACGCGGATCATGTCGGCGGTGTTCCGCAAGGGCGGCGACGTGACCTTCCTGGTCGATGAAATGAAGGCGGTGTTCGACCCGCGCGGCGGCTACTTCAAGGCCGGCGGGGTTTACATGCCGTCCTTGGTGGCCGAGATGGGCGCCATCGTCGAAGACCACCTCAAGTCGATCGGCATGATCCACGACCCGGAGATGAGCGACGCCCAGCGCGAACTCATCGCCGAGAAGCGCGCCGCCTACGAACAGCGCGGCGCAAAAAAAAACGCTGAAGTAACCCGTTCGGCCAGCATCACCGTGGTCGAGCCGCGCAACGAAGATGTCACCGTCACCGGCGACGGCGCCTCGTTCCCGCCTTCGGCCACGGTCTGCCACAAGTGCAGCACCAAGGCGCTGGTGCTGATGGACGGCTGCGCGACCTGCCTCAACTGCGGTTATTCGAAATGCGGTTGAGGGGGCTTCGGCCGGCGGCTTGATCGACGGCTTGAATACACGAAGGGCTCCCACGCGGGAGCCCTTCTTTTTTGTCCACGAGCGCCGACGCCCGCTTCAAAACCGATACGTAACCGCCACCCGCACATTGCGCGGCTCGCCCCAGGTGTAGGTGCTGTAGGCGTCGAAGATCGTGTAATAGCGCTTGTCGAACAGGTTGCCGATGTTAAGCGTCGCCGACAGTTGCTCGCTGACCTGATAGCGCGCCATCGCGTCGAACACCCAATAGGGCTGGGTGCGGTGTTCGATCGTGCCGAGCGTCGGGTGCGGGATATCACCCCAGGTCGGGCTCTGCCAGCGCGCGCCGCCGCCGACGGTCCAGCCCTGCAGGCCGCCGCGCAGGCGATAGCTGGTGTGCACGCTGAACTGATCTTCCGGTTCCAGCGTTGAAATCTTGCCGCCGTCCTTGCGCGCGATCTTGTGCGCGTAGCCGCCCTGGATCTGCCAGCCCGGGCGCAGTTGGCCGGACAGTTCCAGCTCATAACCCTCGGTGCGCACGCCGGGCAAAGCGCGATAGGCGATGCCGCCGCTGGGCGTGCGGCCGCCGGTCGGGTCGGGGTAGTTGTCCTGATCGAGCCGGAACACGGCGGCGCTGGCGTTGAGGCGGCCGTCGTGGAACTCGCCCTTCAGGCCCAGCTCGTAGTTGCGGCCTTCAAGAGGATCGAGCCGGCGTCCTTGCTCGTCCTGATTGCTCTGCGGCTTGAAGATGCTGCTGTAGCTGACGAAGGCGGACAGGTTGTCGTTGAGGTCGTAGACCGCGCCGGCGTAGGGCACCAGGATACCGCTCTTGTCGATATCCACGGCCTTGTAGTTGGCGATGCGGCTGCCGACGATGACCTTCAACGGATCGGCCACATCGAAGCGGCCGACGATGTAGGCGCCGCTCTCGCGGGTGACTTCGTCGTTGGCGAACGCCGGCACCCACGCCGGTTCCGGGATATCGCCGTTCCAGCTGCGGTAGTCGGGCACTTGCAGCGGATAGTCGGCCGGCGCGAAGTAGCCGTCGTTGGTCCAGCGCTTGCGCGACACGCTGCCGCCGATCACCAGCTCGTGCTCGCGGCCCAGCCAGGCGAACTTGCCGCTGAGGTAGACATCGGCCGCGTTGCTGACGGTCTTGCCGATGTACTGGCCCAGCCACAGGCCGACGCCGGTGCCGGTGACCGGATCGGGATTGCCGGATGCGCCGGCGCCGAGCGCGGCGTCGTAGCCGTTGACCTGATGGTTGAGCTGCAGCTTGGCGACCCAGTCGTTGCCAAAGTGGTGTTCCAGCGTGGCGAAGCCGGTGCGGGTGTACTGGCGCCAGCGGCTCCAGCGCGCGCCGTTGTTGAACGAGCGCGGCTTGCGATTGAAATCGCCGCGGCTGTCCAGCAGCGGGATGCCGCCCCAGCTGGAACCGCGCGGATCGCTGTCCTGATAATCGGCGCCGACGGTCAGCAGCGTGGCCTCGCCGATATCGGCTTCCAGCACGCCGTACAGCACCTCGGTCCGGCGCTGATAGTGATCGGTGTGCGCATGCGCGTCCTGGTAGGTGGCGACGGCGCGGCCGCGGATGCGGCCGTCGGCGCTGAGCGGCCCGCCGATATCGAACTCGCCGCGGTAGTCGTCCCAGGAACCGGCGCCGAGCGTGACGCTGCCGCGTACTTCGTTGCGCGAAGGCTTCTTGCGGATCAGGTTGATGGTGGCGCCGGGATCGCCGATGCCGGTCAGCAGTCCGGTCGCGCCCTTGAGCACTTCGACGCGGTCGTAGATCGCCATGTCGCTGAGCGTGTTGCCGGCCGAGTAGGCCGAATCGCGCTGCATCGGAATGCCGTCGTACTGGAAGTTGTTCACCGGGAAGCCGCGCGCGTAGTACTCGGTGCGCTCGCTGTCGTAGGTGACGATGCTCAGCCCGGGCGTGACGCGCACGACATCGTCGATGCCGGTCAGGCCGAAGTCGTCCATTTCCTGACGGGTGATGACGCTGATCGTCTGCGGCGTCTGCCGCGGCGTCAGCACCAGGCGGGTGGCGGTGGCGATGGTGCCCGGCGTGTAGGCGCCGCTGCCTTCGGTGACGGTGCCGAGCTGGTTGGCGGTGACCCGCACCGTTTCCAGGGTCTGCGCGTCGTCCGGCGACGGCGGCGCGGGTTCATCGGCGGCCCTCGGCGACTGCGCCCAGGCGGCGCCGGCGCCGCTCAGGCCGAGCGCGCCGGCCGTGAGCGCGATGCGCAGGCAGGCGCTCAGCGACCGCGCGGAGGCGGCGCGGAACAAGGGATGAGGAGGGAGCCCACGCAGGGCGTAACGAACGGACATGGCAAGCGCTTCCAGAGAGAGTGGTTCCTCTGGCGGCGGCTCGAGGGGACGTCGCGCGCGGGCGGAAGCCGCGGCGGTGGCGATTATATGGCCAATCCGGGTCGTGGTGATCGCGAGCCGCCTTCAGCGTCTCCGCCACGCGCGACGACGGCGACGTGCCGGCGGTCGTCCGGCGCGCGCCGCGATGGCCGGACGATGCCGCCGCGCGCGCGGGTTCCGTCGTTGATCCGCGGAACGGGTTCAGCGCGCCCGCGCCCGGGCGAAGCCCATGTAGGAAATCGACAAGTCGTCGCTGCGCTTGAGTTTCAGCTTCGAGCCCAACTCGGCGAAGCTCATGCGTCCGAGCTTGTTGCGCACCAGGGCGTTGAGCGCGGTCAATGGATTGATGTCCGGTGACAGGCCGGCGAATTCGTGTTCGCGCAGGCCATGGCGATTCATCGACGCGGCCAGTTCGTGCGGACGGATGAACTTGTTCCCGACGTGGGCATCGCGCGGGATCGGCCGGGTGAGGCTGGAATTAATCAATTAGCTATTTTGTTAATTATTGTGTAAGGTACGCCCAACGCAGCGGCATTTCCAGCGCGAGCCTGAAAGGAGCCAGCCATGAGTCGGGAATCGGAAGCAGGGCCGGGACGCGGGGACGTCTGGCTGGTCTACGACGGCGAATGTCCGCTGTGCAACGCCTACTGCAAGCATGCGCGCGTGAGCGAGGCCGTCGGCCGGCTGCATCTGGTCGATGCGCGCGAACCGGGCGCGTTGATGGACGAAATCACCGCGGCCGGGCTGGATATCGACCAGGGCATGGTCCTCAAGTTCGAGAACGTCATGTACTACGGCCCGGAGGCGATCCGGATGCTGACCTTGCTGAGCACGCCGTCGGGTTACTTCAATCGCATCAGTTACTGGTTTTTCGGCGGAACCCGGCGCGCGCGGATCTTCTATCCGCTGAGCAAGGCGATCCGCAATCTGGTGCTCAAGCTGCTGGGCATCCGCTACATCGACAATCTGAAGACCGCGCCCGGATCGCCGCCGGCGAACGCGCGCTGACCGGCGCGAGCGACGGCCGGCGCATCAGATCCAGGACTGATCGACCAACTCGCGCTTGATATAGGCGTAATAGATCGGGCCGGCGATAAGGCCGGGGATGCCGAACGCCGCTTCCATCATCAGCATCGCCAGCAGCAGCTCCCAGGCGCGCGCCTTGATTTCGCCGCCGACGATCCGCGCGTTGAGGAAGTATTCCAGCTTGTGGATCAGCACCAGATAGACCAGCGCGGTGATCGCGACATAGATCGACACCGACAGCGCGGCGATGGTGATCAGGGTGTTCGAGATCAGATTGCCCACCACCGGCAACAGGCCGGCGATGAAGGTCACCACGATCAGCGTCTTCGCCATCGGCACGTGGATGCCGAACAGCGGCAGCACGATCAGCAGGAACACCGCGGTGAACGCGGTATTGAGCGCGGATATCTTGATCTGCGCGAACACCACCCGGCGGAACGCATCCGACAGGCGGCTGACCCGCGCCAGCAATTCCTGCCCGAGCGGGCCCAGGTGCAGCGCCGGCAGTTCTTCCTGCAGCGCGATCATCGCGCCCAGCACCATGCCCACCAGCAGGCGCGCGCTCAACTGCGCGGCTTCGGCGCCGACCAGGCTCAACTCGCCGCGATGCTCGTCCAGCCAGGCATTGAGCCCGCGCTTGAGGTCGGACATGTCGTCGGGCAGGTAGGGCTGCGCCCACAGCGGAACCTGATTGCGCGAGGCGTCGATGACGTCCATCAGCCGCGCCAGCAGCGCCTGTTCGCCGCCGGTGTCGGCGCGGAAGAACGCGATCAGGCCCAGGGTGGCCAGGGTCAGGAAGCCGATGATCAGGATCGCCAGCAACGCCACCGCGATCAGCCGGGCGCGGCGTCCGCGTACTTTGCGATCGACCAGCGGCGCCAGAACGTGGATCAACTGGAACACCAGCAGACCGGCCAGCACCGCGCTCAACAGTCCGAGCCGCAGAATCAGGAACAATCCGATCAGGGCCAGTATCCAGGCCGCGATGCGGGCGGGCGGCGCGTTCGAACGCGTTTCGGACACTGTCGACATGGCGGTTCTTCAAGGCAGGGTGGAGAGGGTTGCGCGCCGTAAACTCCGGCGGACTTGCGCGATCGAGCAGTGCGAAACCGCCTGCGCCATAGACTACGGCACCGCTCTCATCAACGGTATGAAGGGTTGTCATCGGCAAGGGGTGAGGCGAGGCGCGGCGACGCCCGCGGCCGGGCGGGCGAATGCCCGCGCGCAGTCGCTGCCGAGCCGATGTGCCGGCGACTGTGCGGCTGCCATCGTTGCCGACCGCCTGTGCGAGTTCGCCGCCGCGCGCGTTCGCCAAGCTGCCGGAGCGGGATCGGCGAGGGCTCGGTCTCGACGGCCCCGCATCGAACGCGCGTGATCTTCCGCCGGGTCGCCGTTCGCCCGACGGGCAGGCGCCCGCGGTATCGAAAGCGACTACATGGCGGACGAATTCATCTGCCAATACACGCGGCAGCGAATCGGCGTTGAAATCTACGGGCAAGGCTCGCCACTCCGATTGAAATCGGGGTGGCGAGCGCGTGTGTATCGCTCGCATCGCATCGCCATGTTGGTGCCGGATTGCGACTTCCAGTGGCGATGCCGAACGATTGCGTTGCATTCGTGCAACACGAAAATCCGTTGACGTCGCATCCGATCGATGTCTTGCAATGGGGCGCGGCCAGCATCGAAGCGGTCGCCCGTTCGACGAGATTCGGCGAGGTTTCGCCGTGCGCGAAAAACAGCCTCGCCGATGATGCGGCAACGTGAACCACGCACAGTTTGTTTGTTCGTAATTCCGTCGCTTGAGCGGGAAAAACTCGGTGATGCCAATCACGTTATCGATCACGATGCCGACCGCTAATTCGATTTAAGTTCAACTCTGAATTGTGATTTTTTTGGCCGCTACGCATGCGGACCGCAAACTCCATCACAGCGAATCTGGCGACTCAACACGCAAGTTCCATCAAGCGACGCGACACAAATTGACAACCCAATAATGATCCCGTAGACAAATTCGCCACGCAGAAGGGATTTGTAGGCCACTGCGTGAGTGCCGGGGAATCGGCATCGGAGCAGGTTCGCAGGGCAGCATCGCCGGGGGGCGAAATGGACAGCGGGAACTGCAGGAGCGCGTCGGCGCCGGATCTGGGCGCGTGGGTGAATGTCGAAGAAAAACAACGGTTTCGCCATGCGATTCCGCTGCGGCACATGCCTGTCGCAGCGACCGGCTGCGTGCGCGCTGAGTTTCCCCGGCGTTTCCTGAACATCATTCATGTTCACAACGCACGTCACATTTCGTGTCCGGAACGTGGCGATTTCTCCGTACTCGTTGCCAAGGGTCGCAGGATCACGGCCGAGCCTCGCACCGTCGAGGTCGATGCCGAATCCGATGCCTGCGGCCCAAGGCAGCCCGGTGCTGCCACTCGGGCGCTGCGCATCCCGCCGCGATGCGCGCCGCCGGCGTCCGTCGCAGAGGCAGCGACGGCTCGGCGCGATTCTTGTGGAAAGGAAGCGTCGCGAATGCGCGATGCAAGCGGCTAGCCACCTCGTCGCCTGAAGGTAGCGGGGTTCGAGCGAACCAATACAACTCGAACGGAATTGAGTCACAGGCTAAGGGATCTAGCAGTGAATACACGCGATCGAAACACGTCCTCCGTGCAGACGGAAGATTCGGAATTGTCTGCAGCTTCCATCGCGCAATCGCTGTCCGCGCAGGTCGCGACGCTGAAGTTCTGCGCCGAAGGTCACTTCGACCGCGCGCTGTCGCTACGGTGGGACGCGGCATTGCTGCGCGAACTGGAGTCGCTGGAGCGCGCTCATCGATCGAGCCGCGGCAGTGTCGTCGCGGCGGCTGGCGCGGCGGTGTTGGCGAAGCTCAGCGAGCACGACAGCCTGTTGATCGGCGTGTCGCTGGCGCGCGGCGAACACGCGCAGCGCGACGGCGTCGCCGGCCGCTTCGTCGATGCGCGCAGCTTGCCGATCGATGCGACGCAGTCCGTCGGCCAATGGCTGGCCGACGTGGGCCGGTTGGTTGCGATGGATGCGGGCGAGGCCGCGGACAGTGGCGAAATCTCGCTGTTTTTCGCGCGTGGGGAAACGTTCGAGCTGCATTTGCAGCTGAGCGCCGCCGATGACGGCATGGTCGGCCGGCTGAGCTATGCCTCGACGCTGTTCGATCCGGCCATGGCCCAGCGTTGCGCCGGCTATCTGCGGCGCGCGATCGGGGCGATGGCGGCCGACGATGCTCAGCCGGTGGATCGCATCGATCTGCTCGATGCCGACGAACGCCGGTTGGTGCTGAGCGATCTCAATCAGACCCAGGCCGAGTATCCGCAGGCGACTTGCATCCATGAGCTGTTCGAAGCGCAGGTCGCGCGAGCGCCGGATGCGACGGCGGTGGTGCATGGCGGCGAATCGCTGAGCTATGCCGAGCTGGATCGTCAGGCCAATCGACTCGCGAATCATCTGATCGGCCTGGGCGTCAAGCCCGATGACCGCGTCGGGATCAGCATCGAACGCGGTCTGTCGATGGTGGTGGGCGTGTTCGGCGTGCTCAAGGCCGGCGGCGCCTACGTGCCGCTGGACCCGGTGTATCCGCGCGATCGATTGGCGCACATGCTCGCCGACAGCGCGCCGATGGCGGTGTTGACCTCGGCTGCCGCGCGCGAGTCGTTGCCGGACGTCGTGGCGGCGCCATTGGTCGATCTGGTTGATTCGAATGCGGCGTGGCGCAGCGAATCTTCCGATGCGCCGGTTGTCGGCGGCCTGACGTCGGCTCATCTCGCCTATCTGATCTACACCTCCGGTTCGACCGGCACGCCGAAGGGCGTGATGATCGAACATCGCAATGCGGTGAACTTCCTGGTATGGGCGAAAGAGTCGTTCGAGGCATCGGTGCTGGCCAAGACCCTGTTCTCGACCTCGCTGAACTTCGATCTGTCGATCTACGAATGCTTCGCGCCGCTGATCGTCGGCGGTTGCACGGAAGTCGTCGATGATGCGCTGGCGCTGCAAGAGGGCGAACACGACATCCGCCTGATCAACACCGTGCCGTCGGCGCTGCAAGCGCTGCTGGACGCGCAGGCCATCGATCCCAAGGTCGAAGTCGTCAACGTCGCCGGCGAAGCCCTGAAGCGCGAGCTCGCCGAGCGCCTGTTCGCGCAGACCCCGGTGCAGCGCCTGTGCAATCTGTACGGCCCGACCGAAACCACGACCTATTCGACCTGGGTCGCGATGGACCGCGACAGCGGCTTCGCCCCGCATATCGGCCGTCCGCTGGCGAACACGCAGGTTTACCTGCTCGACCGCCACTTGCAGCCGGTGCCGATGGGCGCCAGTGGCGAGTTGTACATCGGCGGTGCCGGCGTGGCCCGCGGTTACTTCAACCGCGATGAGCTGACGGCCGAACGCTTCCTGGCCAATCCGTTCATCGACGGCGAGCGGATGTACAAGACCGGCGACCTGGGTCGCTGGCGTGCCGATGGCAATATCGAGTACCTGGGCCGCAACGATTTCCAGGTCAAGATCCGCGGCTTCCGCATCGAGCTGGGCGAGATCGAATCGCGCTTGGTCGAACATGAAGCCGTGCGCGACGCGGTGGTGCTCGCGCGCGAGGACCAGCCGGGCGACAAGCGCCTGGTGGCCTACGTCGTCACTGAAGACGGCGCAGCCATGGACGCGGATGCATTGCGCTCCCACCTGAGCGCGACCCTGCCCGACTACATGCTGCCGTCGGCCTACCTGCACCTGCATAGCCTGCCGCGCACCTCCAACGGCAAGCTCGATCGCAAGGCGCTGCCGGCACCCGACGCCGACGCCTACCGCCGCCGCGACTACGAAGCTCCGCAGGGCGAGACCGAAACCCTGCTGGCGCAGTTGTGGGCCGATGTGCTCAAGCTCGACCGCGTCGGCCGCAACGACCATTTCTTCGAACTCGGCGGGCACTCGCTGCTCGCGGTCACCTCGCTCTCGCGTCTGCGCCGCGCGCTGTCGGTCGATGTCTCGCTGCGCGATCTGTTCGCGCGGCCGGTGTTGTCGGAACTGGCCGCGCATCTGCAAGGCCAAGCGCGCAGCGAACAGCAGCCGATTCTGCCGGCGCCGCGCGATCAGGAACTTCCGCTGTCGTATGCGCAGCAGCGCCTGTGGTTCCTGGCCCAGGTCGATGGCGCCAGCGGCTCGTATCACGTCCCGCTGGCCCTGCGCCTGCGCGGCCGGCTCGACCGCGACGCCCTGCAGCGCACGCTCGACCGCATCGTGTGGCGACACGAAGCACTGCGCACAACGTTCGTGCGCGAGCACGAGCAGACCGTGCAGCGCATCGCCGCGCCGGAACTGGGCTTCGCGCTGCAACACCGCGACCTGCGCGGCGATGTCGAATCGCTGCAGCGGCATCTGCACGCGGAAGCCGAAGCACCGTTCGATCTGGAGCGCGGCCCGCTGATTCGCGGGCAACTGCTGCAGACCGCGGACGACGAACACGTGCTGGTCGTAACCATGCACCACACCGTGTCCGACGGTTGGTCGAAGGGCCTGCTGATCCGCGAACTGGATGCGTTGTACAGCGCTTACGCGCGCGGCCAGGACGATCCGCTGCCGCCGCTGCCGATCCAGTACGCCGATTACGCCGTGTGGCAACGCCAGTGGATGCGCGGCGACCAGTTGTCCCGGCAGAGCGCGTACTGGCGCAACGCATTGGACGGCGCGCCGGTGCTGCTGGAATTGCCGACCGACCGCCCGCGCCCGGCGCAGCCGGTGTTCGTCGGCGCCAGCGTCGCGGTCGAACTGGACGCCGCGCTGACCCAAAGCCTGAAGCGGCTGAGCCAGCGTCACGGCATCACCCTCTACATGACCGTTCTGAGCGCGTGGATGGCGGTGTTGTCGCGCCTGTCCGGTCAGGAGGATGTCGTGGTCGGCAGCGTGGTGGCCAATCGCACGCGCACCGAGATCGAGGATCTGATCGGCTTCTTCGTCAATACGCAGGCGTTGCGCGCCAACATCGCCGGTACCGTGGGCGAGCTGTTGCAGCAGGTCAAGGGCCGCGTGCTGGATGCGCAGGAACACCAGGACCTGCCGTTCGAACAAGTGGTGGAGATCGTCAATCCGCCGCGCAGCCTGTCGCACGCGCCGATTTTCCAGGTGCTGCTGGCCTGGCAGAACACCGACGCGGGCGAGTTGGCGTTGCCGGATCTGAGCGCGACCCCGATCGAGATGCCCTACGATCTGGCCAAGCTCGATCTCGGCCTGGAACTGTCGGAAGTCGAAGACCGCATCGCCGGCCGCCTGGAATATGCGACCGCGCTGTTCGACCGCGCCACCGCCGAGCGTTACGTGGGGTATCTGCGCCGGATGCTGCAGGCGCTGGCGAGCGACGATGCGCAGCCGGTGGATCGCATCGATCTGCTCGATGCCGACGAACGCCGGTTGGTGCTGAGCGATCTCAATCAGACCCAGGCTGAGTATCCGCACGCCGCCTGCATCCATGAGCTGTTCCAAGCGCAGGTCGCGCGGACGCCGGATGCGACAGCGGTGGTGCATGGCGGCGAATCGCTGAGCTATGCCGAGCTGGATCGTCAGGCCAATCGACTCGCGAATCATTTGATCGGCCTGGGCGTCAAGCCCGATGACCGGGTCGGCATCAGCATCGAACGCGGTCTGTCGATGGTGGTGGGCGTGTTCGGCGTGCTCAAGGCCGGGGGCGCCTATGTGCCGTTGGACCCGGTGTACCCGCGCGATCGATTGGCGCACATGCTCGCCGACAGCGCGCCGATGGCGGTGTTGACCTCGGCTGCTGCGCGCGAGTCGTTGCCGGACGTCGTGGCGGCGCCATTGGTCGATCTGGTTGATTCGAATGCGGCGTGGCGGAGTGAATCGGCGGAAGCGCCGGCCGTCAGCGGCCTGACGTCGGCTCATCTGGCATACCTGATCTACACCTCCGGTTCAACCGGCACGCCCAAAGGCGTGATGATCGAACACCGCAATGCGGTGAACTTCCTGGTATGGGCGAAGGAGTCGTTCGAGGCATCGGTGCTGGCCAAGACCCTGTTCTCGACCTCGCTGAACTTCGATCTGTCGATCTACGAATGCTTCGCCCCGCTGATCGTCGGCGGCTGCACCGAAGTCGTCGATGATGCGTTGTCGTTGCAAGAGGGCGAACACGACATCCGCCTGATCAACACCGTGCCGTCGGCGCTGCAAGCGCTGCTGGACGCGCAGGCCATCGACCCCAAGGTTGAAGTCGTCAACGTTGCCGGCGAAGCACTCAAGCGCGAACTTGCCGAACGTCTGTTCATGCAGGCCCCAGTGCAGCGCTTGTGCAACTTGTACGGCCCGACCGAAACCACCACCTATTCGACCTGGGTGGCGATGGACCGCGACAGCGGCTTTGCTCCACATATCGGCCGGCCGCTGGCGAACACGCAGGTTTACCTGCTCGACCGCCACTTGCAGCCGGTGCCGATGGGCGCCAGCGGCGAGTTGTACATCGGCGGCGCGGGTGTGGCGCGCGGTTATTTCAATCGCGATGAGCTGACCGCGGAACGCTTCCTCCCCAATCCGTTCATCGACGGCGAACGGATGTACAAGACCGGCGACCTGGGTCGCTGGCGCGCCGACGGCAATATCGAATACCTGGGCCGCAACGACTTCCAGGTCAAGATCCGTGGCTTCCGTATCGAACTGGGCGAGATCGAATCGCGCTTGGTCGAACACGAAGCGGTGCGCGACGCCGTGGTACTGGCGCGCGAAGATCAGCCGGGCGACAAGCGCCTGGTGGCCTACGTCGTCACTGAAGACGGCGCAGCCATGGACGCGGATGCATTGCGCTCCCACCTGAGCGCAACGCTGCCCGACTACATGCTGCCGTCGGCCTACCTGCACCTGCAGAGCTTGCCGCGCACCTCCAACGGAAAACTCGACCGCAAGGCCCTGCCGGCGCCCGATGCCGATGCCTACCGCCGCCGCGACTACGAAGCGCCGTTGACCGAAACCGAAACCGCGCTGGCGCAGATCTGGGCCGGCGTGCTCAAGCTCGACCAAGTCGGCCGCCACGATCATTTCTTCGAACTCGGCGGCCACTCGCTGCTGGCGGTGACGCTACTGTCGCGCGTGCGCAGCGCGATGGCGGTTGAAGTCTCGCTGAAGGATCTGTTCGCCCGGCCGGTGCTGTCGGAACTGGTCGCGCATCTGCAAGGCCAGGCGCGCAGCGAACAGCAGCCGATCCTGCCGGCGCCGCGCGATCAGGAACTGCCGCTGTCGTATGCGCAGCAGCGCCTGTGGTTCCTGGCCCAGGTCGATGGCGGCAGCGAGGCGTATCACATTCCGCTGGCCCTGCGCCTGCGCGGCGCGCTCGATCGCGCCGCCCTGCAGCGCGCGCTCGACCGCATCGTATGGCGGCACGAAGTGCTGCGGACCACGTTCCTGCGCGATCGGGAACAGACCGTGCAGCGCATCGCCCCGGCCGATATCGGCTTCTCGCTGCAGCGCGCGGATCTGCGCGGCGCGGACGCGGCAGCGGTGCGCCGGCGCCTGGACGAAGAGGCCGAGCGACCCTTCGACATGGAGCGCGGCCCGCTGGCCCGCGGCCTGTTGCTGCAAGTCGGCGACGACGAACATCTGCTGGCGATCACGATGCACCACATCGTGTCCGACGGCTGGTCGCTGGCCGTGTTCAGCGATGAACTGAGTGCGTTGTATGCGGCGTACTTGGCCGGCGAAGACGATCCGCTGCCGCCGCTGCCGATCCAGTACAGCGACTACGCGGTCTGGCAACGGCAATGGCTGGTCGGCGATGTCCTGAGCAAGCAAAGCGATTACTGGCACAAGACCCTGGCCGGCGCGCCGGCGGTGCTGGAACTGCCGACCGATCGCCCGCGTCCGCCGCAGCAATCCTTCGACGGCGCCATCGTGCCGGTGCGTTTCGACGCCGAGTTGAGCCAGGCCGTGCGCAGGCTCAGCCAGCGCCACGGCGCGACCTTGTACATGACCGTGCTGGCCGCGTGGACGGCGGTGCTGTCGCGCCTGTCGGGCCAGGACGACATCGTCGTCGGCACCGCCGTGGCCAACCGCACGCGCGCGGAAATCGAAGGCCTGATCGGCTTCTTCGTCAACACCCAGGCCCTGCGCGTCACGGTCGATGGCAGCGCCTCGCAGCTGTTGCAGCGGGTCAAGACGCGGGTGCTGGAAGCGCAGGATCACCAGGATCTGCCGTTCGAACAGATCGTGGAACGGGTCAATCCGGTGCGCAGCATGGCGCATGCGCCGATCTTCCAGGTGATGCTGGCCTGGCAGAACACGGCCGAAGGCGTGCTCGAATTTCCCGGCATCGAGGCTTCGCTGGAAGCCTCGACCTACGACGTGGCCAAGTTCGACCTGAGCCTGGACCTGGGCGAGAGCGAGGGCTGCATCGTCGGCCGCATGGAATACGCGACCTCGTTGTTCGACCGCGAGACGGTCGAGCGCGGCGTCGGCTACCTGCGCTGCATGCTCGCGGCGATGGCCGCCGACGACGCGCAGGCGGTCGATCGGATCGAGCTGCTCGGCGCCGACGAGCGCCATCAGGTGCTGGAAGCCTGGAACGACACCGCCGCCGAACCGCCGCCGCCGCAATGCGTGCAGGCCCTGTTCGAAGCGCAGGTCGCGCAGCGTCCCGACGCCATCGCCCTGGTGCATCAGGGTACTGATGTCAGCTACGACGAACTCAACCGTCGCGCCAACCGTCTTGCGCACAGCCTGATCGCGGACGGCCTGAAGCCCGACGACCGCGTCGCCATCTACATGGAACGCAGCGCCGAGATGGTCGTGGGCATCCTGGCCACGCTCAAGGCCGGCGGCGCTTACGTGCCGCTGGACCCGGCGTATCCGCCGGATCGTCTGGAATACATGCTCGCCGATGTCGGCCCGAAGGTGGTGCTGACTCAGCCGGCATTGCGCGCTTCGTTGCCGGCGACGAACGCGCAGGTGCGCGTGCTCGACGGCGACGATGCGCGTTCCGCGCACGACGACGGCAATCCGGACCCGGCCGCGCTGGGTCTGCGGCCGGATCACCTGGCCTACGTGATCTACACCTCCGGCTCGACCGGCCTGCCCAAGGGCGTGATGATCGAGCACCGCAGCCTGACCACGCTGGTGCATGCGCTGGCGGTCGGCTACGCGCTCGAACCCGACGATCGCCTGCTGCAGTTCGCCGCGCTGAGCTTCGACATGTCGGTGGAGGAATACTTCGGGGCGCTGTGCACCGGCTGCACCCTGGTGCTGCGCAGCGACGAATGGATCGCCGATGCGACCACGTTCTGGCGCCACTGCGAAGAACAGCGCATCAGCGTGCTGAATCTGCCCACCGCGTTCTGGCACCAACTGGCCGACGAACGCGGCGGCGAGATTCCGCGCGGCGTTCGCCAGATCATGATCGGCGGCGAGAAGGTCAATTCGGAAATGGTCGCGCGCTGGTTCCAGCGCGACGGCCACCTGCCGCGCCTGATCAACGCCTACGGCCCGACCGAGGCGACGGTGGACGCGACCATGTGCGTGCTCGATGGCGATCCGTCTTCGCAACTGCTGATCGGCAAGCCGATCGTGCACACCCGCATCTACATTCTCGATCAGCACCTGCAGCCGGCGCCGATCGGCGTGGCGGGCGAGCTCTATGTCGGCGGCGCGCAGGTCGCGCGCGGCTATCTCAACCGCGCCCAGCTGACCGAAGAACGTTTCATCGCCAGCCCGTTCGTGGCCGGCGAGCGTCTGTACAAGACCGGCGACCTGTGCCGCTGGCGCGGCGACGGCCATATCGAATACCTCGGCCGCAACGATTTCCAGGTCAAGATCCGCGGCTTCCGCATCGAGCTGGGCGAGATCGAAGCGCGCCTGGCGCAGTTCCCCGGCGTGCGCGAAAGCGCGGTGCTGGCGCGCGAAGACCAGCCCGGCGACAAGCGCCTGGTCGGTTACGTGTCGGCCGCCGATCCCGGCCAGATCGACGTCGAAGCCCTGCGCGCGCATCTGGCCGCGAGCCTGCCGGCCTACATGGTGCCGGGCGCGTACGTGGTGCTGGAACGCATGCCGATGACCGGCAACGGCAAGCTCGACCGCCAGGCGTTGCCGGCGCCGGATGCCTCCGCCTACCGGGTGCGCGAATACGAGGCGCCGGTCGGCGAGGTCGAATCCGTCCTGGCGCAGCTGTGGACCGACGTGCTTAAGCTCGAACGGGTCGGCCGCCACGACAACTTCTTCGAACTCGGCGGGCATTCGCTGCTCGCGGTGACGCTGCTGTCGCGCCTGCGCCGCGCGCTCGAAGTCGAGGTCTCGCTCAAGGACCTGTTCGCGCGACCGGTGCTGGCCGAACTGGCCGGGCATCTGCACGGCCGCACCCGCAGCGAGCAGCAGCCGATCCTGCCGGTGCCGCGCGATCAGGCCTTGCCGCTGTCGTACGCGCAGCAACGCCTGTGGTTCTTCAGCCAGCTCGACGGCGGCAGCGAGGCGTATCACATCCCGATGGCGCTGCGCCTGCGCGGCGCGCTGGATCGCAGCGCGCTGCAGCGCGCGCTCGACCGCATCGTCGCGCGGCACGAAGTGCTGCGCACCACCTTCCGCCGCGTCGATGGCCAGACCGTGCAGCACATCGGCCCGGCCGATACCGGCTTCGATTTGCGCATGCGCGATCTGCGCGGCGCCGACGCCGCGGCGCTGGACCGAAATCTGGCCGAGGCCACCATCCGCGCCTTCGATCTGGAACACGGCCCGCTGCTGCGCGGCGAACTGTTGCAGACCGCGGACGACGAACACGTCCTGTCGATCACCATGCATCACATCGCCTCCGACGGCTGGTCGGCGGGCGTGTTCACCGAAGAGCTGAGCGCCTTGTACGCCGCCTATCTGGCCGGCGAAGACGATCCGCTGCCGCCGTTGCCGATCCAGTACGCCGATTACGCGGTGTGGCAACGGCATTGGCTGCAGGGCGAGGTGTTGGCCAAGCAGAGCGACTACTGGCGGCAGGCGCTGGCCGGCGCGCCGGCGCTGCTGGAATTGCCGACCGATCGCCCGCGCCCGACGCAGCAATCCTTCATCGGCGACGTGGTGCCGGTCGAGTTCGACGCCGAACTCACCCAGGCCCTGCGCAAGCTCGGCCAGCGCCACGGCGCGACTTTGTACATGACCGTGCTGGCGGCGTGGATGGCGGTGTTGTCGCGTCTGTCCGGCCAGGACGATGTCGTCGTCGGCACCGCCGTGGCCAATCGCACGCGCCCGGAAATCGAGCCGCTGATCGGCTTCTTCGTCAACACCCAGGCGCAGCGCGCGCAGATCGACGGCAGCGCCGCGCAACTGCTGCAGCAGGTCAAGAGCCGGGTGCTGGAAGCGCAGGACCATCAGGATCTGCCGTTCGAACAAGTGGTGGAACTCGTCAACCCGCTGCGCAGCCTGGCGCATGCGCCGATCTTCCAGGTGATGCTGGCCTGGCAGAACCTCGACGAAGAATCCCTGCGCCTGCCCGGCCTGAGCGTGTCGGAAGTCAATCCGGCCTACGGCATCGCCAAGTTCGATCTCGGCCTGGATCTGAGCGAAGTCGGCGAGCGCATCGTCGGCCAGCTGGAATACGCCAGCGCCTTGTTCGACCGCTCCAGCATCGAACGCCATCTGGGTTATCTGCGGCGGATGCTGCAGGCGATGGTCGCCGACGAGCATCAGGCGATCGCCGACATCGAGTTGCCCGACGCGATCGAACGCGCCGAGCTGCTCGCGCTCGGCGACGGCGGCACGCATGCCCACGGCCACCTCGATGCCGATGCGCAATCGCTGTACACCTGGATTCTGGCCCAGGCCGAACGCACGCCGCAGGCCACCGCGGTGGTCGAACCCGGCCGCGAATTGAACTACCGAGAACTGGTCGCGCGCGCCAACGGCGTCGCCCGGCATCTGCGCGAACTCGGCGCCGATGCCGACAGCCGCATCGCGATCCTGGCCGATCGCTCGATCGATTCGCTGATCGGCGTGCTCGGCATCCTGGCCGCGGGCGCGGCCTATGTGCCGGTCGATCCGGGTTATCCCGACGAGCGCATCGCCTACGTGCTCAACGATGCGCAAGTTTTGGCCCTGCTGCTGCCGAACGATGCGTTCGCCGAATATGCCGGCAAGGCCGTGCAATGGCGCGAAAGCCTGGCCGGCCACATCGCCACCGTGGCCGGATTGCCGGCGCACAACCGCGCGCCGTCGCTGAACGCCGATGCCGACGCCACCGCGTATGTGATCTACACCTCCGGCTCGACCGGCACGCCGAAGGGCGTGGTCGTCAGCCACCGCGGCGCGATGAATCTGGTGCGCGGCTTCGTCGCCGGGCACGATTTCGCCGGCCAACGCCTGCTGATGATTCCGCCGCTGGTGTTCGATGCCTCGGTCGGCGATGTCTTTCCGGTCCTGTCGGTCGGCGCGGCGCTGGTGCTGCATCCTTCGCCCGCCGATTTGACCGCGAGCGCGCTGGAAGACTATTGCCGCGAACACCGCATCAGCGCGATCGACGCGCCGGCGGCGTTGTGGCGGCGCTGGACCGACGGCCTGATCGATCTGCGCGCCGGCCGCGATGCGCCGGTGCTGCCCGATCTGCGCCTGCTGATGTTCGGCGGCGAAAGCGTTCCGCTGGAACTGGTGCGCCGCTTCGCGGAACTCACGCAAGGCCGGGTCGCGCTGAGCAACCACTACGGCCCGACCGAGGCCTCGGTCTGCGCCACCATGCTGGCCACCCGCGACGGCTCGGAGCTGTCCGGCGCCGAGCTGCCGATCGGCCGGCCGCTGCCAGGCGTGCGCACCTACGTGCTCGACGCGCAGCTGCGGCTGTTGCCGCGCGGCGCCGAAGGCGAGCTGTGCATCGGCGGCGTCGGTGTCGCGCACGGTTATCTGGGCGCGCCGGATCTCACCGCGGCGCGCTTCCTCGACGACCCGTTCGCGGCGCAGGCCGGGGCGAAGTTGTACCGCACCGGCGACCGCACGCGCTGGAACGCCGACGGCAGCCTGCAGTTCCTCGGCCGCGGCGATTTCCAGGTCAAGATCCGCGGCTTCCGTATCGAGCTGGGCGAGATCGAGGCCTGTCTGGCCGGTTGCCCCGGCGTCGGCGAAGTCGCGGTGCTGGCGCGCGAAGATCGCCCCGGCGACAAGCGTCTGGTCGCCTACGTTCGCGGCAACGACGAAGCCGGCATCGAAATCGAAACCCTGCGCGCGCATTTGAGCGCCGCGCTGCCCGAGTACATGGTGCCGGCGGCGTACGTGGTGCTCGAACGCATGCCGCTGACCACCAACGGCAAACTGGACCGCAAGGCGCTGCCGGCGCCGCAGGCCGACGCGTATCTGTCGCGCGCGTATGAAGCGCCGGTCGGCGCGGTCGAAATCGCGATCGCGCAGTTGTGGAGCGAAGTGCTCAAGCTCGATCAGGTCGGCCGCCACGATAATTTCTTCGAACTCGGCGGTCATTCGCTGCTGGCGGTGAGCCTGATCGAGCGCATGCGCAACGCCGGGCTGGCCATCGACGTGCGCGCCTTGTTCGCCGCGCCGACCTTGCAGGCGCTGGCCGCGGCGGTCGGCGGGGACTACGCCAGCGTGGCGGTGCCGGCCAACGCGATCGCGCCCGACTGCGACGCCATCGTGCCGGCGATGTTGCCGCTGGTGCGGTTGCAGCAGGCCGACATCGACCGCATCGTCGCGGCGGTGCCCGGCGGCGCGGCCAATGTCCAGGACATCTATCCGCTGGCGCCGCTGCAGGAAAGCTTCCTGTTCCATCACGCGCTCGGCCGCCACGGCGACGTGTTCCTGTCGCCGACGCTGTACGCCGTGCAGCATCGCGAAGATTTCGACCTCTACGCCGAAGCCTTGCAGACGGTGATCGACCGTCACGACATCCTGCGCACCGCGCTGGCCTGGGAAGGCCTGCCCGAACCGGTGCAGGTGGTGTGGCGGCGCGCGCCGCTGGTGATCGAGCAGGTCGAACTCGATCCGGCCGACGGCGACATCGCCGGACAGCTGCGCGAGCGTTTCGACCCGCGCCGCTACCGTCTGGATCTGCGCCAGGCGCCGGCATGGCGCTGGTTCATCGCCCGCGATGAGCGCAACCAGCGCTGGGTCGCGCTGGAACTGATGCATCACCTGACCAGCGATCACACCGCGCTGCAGCTGATTCATGAGGAGGTCGAGGCGATCCTGCGCGGCCGCGCGAGCGGACTGCCGGCGCCGGTGCCGTTCCGCAACTTCGTCGCTCAGGCCCGCCTGGGCGTGAGCCGCGAAGAACACGAAAGCTATTTCCGCGACCTGCTGGGCGACATCGACGAGCCGACCGCGGCGTTCGGTTTGCTCGACACTCAGGGCGATGGCAGCCGCATCGCCGAAGCCGATTTCGAAGTCGCGGCCGATCTCAGCCGCCGCCTGCGCGCGGCGGCGCGCGCCGCCGGCGTGGGCCCGGCGACGCTGTGCCATCTGGCCTGGGCGATGGTGCTGGCGCGGGTCAGCGGCCGCGACGACGTCGTGTTCGGCACGGTGATGTTCGGCCGCATGCACGGCGGCGAAGGCGCCGATCGCGGCATGGGCGTGTTCATCAACACCTTGCCGCTACGCCTGGCGCTGGGCGAGGGCAGCGTGCGCGACAAGGTGCGGCTGGCGCACGCGCGCTTGACCGAGTTGCTGCGTCACGAGCACGCGCCGTTCAATCTGGCCCAGCGTTGCAGCGCGGTGCCGTCGCCGCTGCCGTTGTTCAACTCGCTGCTCAACTATCGCTATCAGGCGGCGGGCGAGGGCGGCGATGCGCAGGACGGTTTCTCGACCGGCCTGGAACTGCTGCAGTGGTCGGAGCGCACCAACTATCCCTTGACCGTGTCGGTCAACGATGAGGCCGATGGCGGCTTGAGCTTCAACGTCCAGGTCGATGAGTCGGTCGATCCGGGTCTGATCTGCGCGATGTTCGACACCGCGCTGGCGTCGTTGGCGCAGGCGCTGGAACAGGCGCCGGGTTCGGCGCTGACGCAGTTGGAGGTGTTGCCGGCGGCCGAGCGGCAGCGCGTCCTGGCCGATTTCAACGATACCGGCAAGGCGTATCCCGAGCAGGCCTGCATCCATCAGTTGTTCGAAGCGCAGGTCGCGCGGACACCGGATGCGACGGCGGTGGTGCATGGCGGCGAGTCGCTGAGCTATGCCGAGTTGGATCGTCAGGCCAATCGACTCGCGAATCATTTGATCGGCCTGGGCGTGAAGCCCGATGACCGCGTCGGCATCAGCATCGAGCGCGGTCTATCGATGGTGATCGGCGTATTCGGCGTGCTCAAGGCCGGCGGCGCCTACGTGCCGCTGGACCCGGTGTATCCGCGCCATCGTCTCGCGCACATGCTCGCAGACAGCGCACCGATGGCGGTGCTGACTTCGGCGACGGCGCGGGAGTCGTTGCCGGAAGTCGTATCGGCGCCGTTGATCGATCTGGTTGATTCGAATGCAGAGTGGCGGAGCGAATCTTCCGATTCGCCGGCTGTCAGCGGCCTGACGTCGGCTCATCTGGCCTACCTGATCTACACCTCCGGTTCGACCGGCATGCCGAAGGGCGTGATGATCGAACACCGCAATGCGGTGAACTTCCTGAGCTGGGCGAAGGAGTCGTTCGACTCGTCGGTGCTGGCGAAGACCCTGTTCTCGACCTCGTTGAACTTCGACCTGTCGATCTACGAATGCTTCGCGCCGCTGATGGTCGGTGGTTGCACGGAAGTGGTCGATGACGCATTGGCGTTGCAGGAAGGCGAACACGACATCCGCCTGATCAACACCGTGCCGTCGGCACTGCAAGCGCTGCTGGACGCGCAGGCCATCGACCCCAAGGTCGAAGTCGTCAACGTCGCCGGCGAAGCCCTGAAGCACGAACTCGCCGAACGCCTGTTCGCGCAGACCCCGATACAGCGCTTGTGCAATCTGTACGGCCCGACCGAAACCACGACCTATTCGACTTGGGTCGCGATGGACCGCGACAGCGGCTTCGCCCCGCACATCGGCCGTCCGCTGGCGAATACCCAGGTCTACCTGCTCGACCGCCACTTGCAGCCGGTGCCGATGGGCGCCAGCGGCGAGTTGTATATCGGTGGTGCCGGTGTGGCCCGCGGTTACTTCAATCGCGATGAACTGACGGCCGAACGCTTCCTGCCGAATCCGTTCATCGACGGCGAACGGATGTACAAGACCGGCGACCTGGGTCGCTGGCGCGCCGACGGCAATATCGAGTATCTGGGCCGTAACGATTTCCAGGTCAAGATCCGCGGCTTCCGCATCGAACTGGGCGAGATCGAATCGCGCTTGGTCGAACACGAATCCGTGCGCGACGCCGTGGTGCTGGCGCGCGAAGACCAGCCGGGCGACAAGCGCCTGGTGGCCTACGTCGTCACCGAAGACGGCGCGGCCATGGACTCGGATGCGTTGCGCTCCCACCTGAGCGCGACGCTACCCGACTACATGTTGCCGTCGGCTTATCTCCATCTGCAGAGCCTGCCGCGCACTTTCAACGGCAAGCTCGATCGCAAGGCGCTTCCGGCACCCGACGCCGATGCTTACCGCCGCCGCGACTACGAAGCTCCGCTGGGCGAGACCGAAACCCTGCTGGCGCAGCTATGGGCCGACGCGCTCAAGCTAGACCGCGTCGGCCGCAACGATCGCTTCTTCGATCTCGGCGGCCATTCGCTGCTGGCCTTGCAGGTGCAAGGCCGCATGCACGCGGCCGGTTTCGATCTGGCCCTGGCCGATCTGTTCGAACAACCCACGCTCGCCGCGCTGGCGTCACGCGTAAGCGACCGCCGCGCACGCGCGCAAGCGACGCGTACCGGCGCCTGTGCGAAGACGTCGACAGTCGATTTCCAAGCCGATGACGCACCGGCGGAGCTGCCGCTATGAGAACCATCACGAAGCGATGGCGCGGCCGCATGCCGGTGCAGTCATGCAAGGGAGCAATACGGGTATGAGCCGGTTCGTGCTGTCGCGGAATTTCCTGCTGGTGTGGATCGGGCAGATGCTCTCGGGCATCGGCTCGAAGCTGTCGAGCTTCGCCCTGGGGCTGTGGGTGCTGCGCACCACCGGCTCGACCACCCAGTTCGCGATCACCTTCATCGTCACCGCGCTGCCGGCGATCTTCGCCGCGCCCTGGGCCGGCGCGCTGGTCGATCGCTGGGACCGGCGCACGATCCTGATGGTCTGCGACGTGGCGGCGATGACGCTGATGGCGTCGCTGGCCTTGCTGCTGTCCGCCGGCCAACTCGCAGTCTGGCACGTGTACGCGGTCGCCGCGACGGCCTCGCTGCTGGAAACCTTTCGCAAGCCGGCCTTCCTCGCCAGCGTGCCGCTGCTGGTGCCGGCGCAGCATCTGCCGCGCGCGAACGGGCTGGTCCACTCCGGCGAAGCCGCGGCGTCGATCTGCGGGCCGCTGCTGGCCGGTTTCCTGGTCAGCGCCATCGATTTCAAGGGCGTGCTGTTGATCGACGCCTCGACCTTCGCCGTCGGCATCGTGACTTTGTTGCTGGTGACGATCCCGCGCGCGCCGGCGACCACCGGCGCCGCTCCCGAAAGCGCCTTGCGCGAAGCGATGATCGGCTGGCGCTACGTGCACGGCCGACCAGGGCTGCTCGGCCTGTTGAAGGTGTATGGCTATAACCATTTCGTGTTCGCCATCGCCAGCGTGCTTATCGCGCCCTTGCTGCTGTCGTTCTCCACGCCGGAGCGGGTCGGCATGCAATACGCCATCAGCGGCTGCGGCCTGCTGCTCGGCGGACTGGCGATGACGGTATTGGGCGGGCCGAAGAAGCGCATCAACGGGGTGCTGGTGTTCTCGATGCTCGGCGGCGTGTTCCTGGCCGTGCATGGGCTGCATCCCACGTTCCTTCTGGTCGCGGTGGCGGGTTTCGTGTTGTTCACGATGTTGCCGGCGATCGACGCCTCCAACAACTCGCTGTGGCAGAGCAAGGTTCCGCCGCAGTTGCTGGGCCGTTGCTTCGCGATCCAGGACCTGGTGCTCAACGTGGCGATGGCGATCGGTTACTGCCTGGCCGGGCCGTTGTCGGATTACGTGTTCGGCCCGGCCCTGCTTGAAAACGGATGGCTGGCCGACAGCGTCGGCAGCGTGATCGGCGTGGGCCCCGGCCGCGGCATCGGCCTGATGTTCGTGCTGCTGGGCGTGTCGATGAGCCTGGTCGCGCTGTGGGCCTACGGCGTGCCGGCGATCCGCCGCATCGACGAACTCGAAGACGTGGCGGCAGCCGAAGAAAAGAATCAAATCATCGCCGAGCCCTCTTACTGAGGCGCGGCGCGGGTCACCAGGCGGCCTCTAGGGGACGGCCGGTTCACAACGACAGGAAGTGCAGCGATGAACAGGAAGTATCGAGCAGGTCAGCAAGGCTGGCGCGACAACGTGAAGGCAAGGAGTGCGAAATGAAGACTGAGTCAGGGCAATCCCCGGCGCCGTGCAAGCACGCCGCCGCGGCCGCCGGACACAACGACCAGGCGCCGGCGGCGGTGCAGTCGTCGGCGGTGCCGCGACTGATGCGGGTCTCGGAAGTGGAGCGCGAATGCGAGCCGTCTTCGACCTTGGCCGGCATGCTCAAGTGGGTGCGCGAATTCATCGGCGCGCCGCATCCCGACCTCGGCCGCTCCGGTTCGATCTGCCCGTTCGTCCCGGGCGCCTTGAACATGGACACGATCTGGATTTCCGAGGTCGCCGACGCCGAGCCCACCGTGGACAGCATCTCGCAGATCATCAAGGAATACCGCAACGTATTCCTGGCGACCGAGCCGACCAAGTCGCCGGACTCGATCAACAAGGCGTTCCTGGTCGCGTTCCCGACCCTGACCGCGCGCGGCGCGGAAGGCGCGGCGCTGGTCGATAAGGTGCAGTACCGGCTCAAGCCGTACTTCGTCGATCAGGGCATGATGCTGGGCGAGTTCCATTCGATGAACGAAAGCCCGGGCCTGCGCAATCCCGACTTCCGTCCGTTGCGCAGCCCGGTGCCGATGCTCGCCATCCGCCTGATGGTCGAATCGGATCTGCCGTTCATGACCCGCGATCTGTATGCGCCGCAAGAGCGTGCCGCGTTCCTGCGCTCGTACCTGTATCGCCTGGGCGGATCGCTCAAGCCGTCCAAGTTCAACGAAGCGCTGGAGAAGCTGATCGTCGCCGAGGTCGCCATGCGCGCCGTGCCGGCCGACGCCGCCGAAGCGGCGGTGGAGCCGGCATGAACCTGCATACGCGAGAACACGCCGATGGCAGCGCCAGCCTGGGCAAGGCCGAGACGATCGCCAGCGACACGCCATCCAGCGAGCGTATCGCCATCGTCGGCGGCGGCCTGGCCGGTTCGATGCTGACCCTGGCGCTGGCGCAGAAGGGCTACGCGGTCGATCTGTACGAGCGCCAGCCCGATCCGCGCACGCAGGGCGGCCGCGCCGGCCGTTCGATCAACCTGGGCTTGTCCAAGCGCGGCATGCAGGCGCTGGAGATGGTCGGCCTGCTGCAGACCGTGCTCGATACCGCGGTGGTGATGAGCGGCCGGGTGATCCACGCGCCCGACGGCAGCACGCGCTATCAGCCCTACGGCAAGGACGCCAGCGAAGTCCTGCATTCGATCGACCGCAACGAGCTGGGCCATCTGCTGCTGGATCACGCCGAGCGCCATCCGCAGGTGCGCCTGCACTTCGGCCATCGTCTGGCGCAGGTAGACAAGGCCGCGCGCACGGTCGAGTTCGAAACCGCGCAGGGCCGCGTGGTCGCGCATCCGCAGTGGATGGTCGGCGCCGACGGCGCGTTCTCCAGCGCGCGGCGTGAACTGCAGCGCGGCGAGCGCGCCAACTACCAGCAGGAATACCTGGAGTGGGGCTACAAGGAACTGACCCTGGCGCCCGGCGCCGACGGCCAGTCGGTGATCGAGCTGACCGCGCTGCACGTGTGGCCGCGCAGCCATTGCCTGTTCGTCTCCCATCCCAACCGCGACGGCTCGCACACTCTGACCTTGTTCCTGCCGTTCGAAGGCGAGGACAGCTTCGCCACGGTGCGCACGCCGGAAGAAATCACCGCGCTGATCAGCAAGTACTTCCCCGATCTGGTGCGGTTGCTGCCGGGGCTGATCGAGGAATGGATGAAGCATCCGGTCGGCTCGCTGATCACCACCCGCACCGCGCCGTGGACCTTCGGCGATTGGGCGGTGCTGGTCGGCGATGCCTGCCATGCGGTGTATCCGTTCTACGGCCAGGGCATGAACTCGGCGTTCGAGGATTGCTGCGTGCTGGTGTCCGCGCTGGGCGCGAACCCGGGCGACACCGCCGCGGCGTTCCACGCCTACGAGCAGTCCCGGCGCCAGCACACCGACGTGCTTTGCGAGCTGTCGAAGGAGAACTTCGTCGAGCTGCGCAAGAAGGTGCAGTCGCCGTGGTTCGTCGCGCGCAAGCGCCTGGACATCGCCCTCAACCGCGTGTGGCCCAAGCGCTGGCTGCCGCTGTACTCGATGATCGCGCACACGACCATGCCCTACGGCGAAGCGCGCGCCCGCGCCCGCCAGCAGGACGCGATCCTGCTGCGCTCGGCGAAGGCGCTGGCCGCGGTCGCGGTGTGCGGCGTCGCCGCGGCGGCCTGGTGGTGGCTGCGATGACGGCCGTGCTCGTAATGGCCCGCACCGGCCCGCGCACGGGCCGGTCGCGGATGGATCGGCGCTCACAGGGAATGGAGGCTCGCCGTGGTCTTTAACTCGCTCACGTTCCTGGTGTTTTTCGCCGTGGTGCTGTTCCTGCACAACCTGCGGCTGCCGTGGTCGGTCAAGAAAGCCAATCTGCTGGTGGCGAGTTTTCTGTTCTACGCCGCCTGGAACCCGCCGTTCCTGTTGCTGCTGTGGGCGTCCACCGTGGTCGATTGGGCCGTGGCGCTGAAGATCCATCGCCAGACCGATCAAGGCCGGCGACGGGCCTGGCTGATCGTGTCGATCATCTTCAACCTGAGCTTCCTGGGTTTCTTCAAGTACGGCAACTGGGCGCAGGAGAACTGGCATGCGCTGATGCAGTTGATCGGCGTGCAGTACACCGCGCCGAAGTGGAACATCCTGCTGCCGGTCGGCATCTCGTTCTACATCTTCCATTCGATGTCCTACACGCTGGACATCTATTGGAAGCGGGTCGAGCCGATCGCGAAGCTGTTCGACTTCGCCTTGTTCGTGTCGTTCTTCACCCAGTTGGTGGCCGGCCCGATCCTGCGCACCGCCGATCTGGTGCCGCAGTTCCAGCGTCCGCGCACCGCCACGGCCAATCAGCTGTGCTGGGGGTTCGCGCTGATGATCTTCGGCATGTTCGAGAAAGTGGTGCTGGCCGACGGCGTGTTCGCGCCGGCGGTGGATGCGGTCTACGGCAACGGCGAGCCGATCACCGGTATCGACGCCTGGGTCGGAACGGCCTCGTTCGCCACGCAGATTTTCTTCGACTTCGCCGGTTACTCGGTCACCGCCATCGGCGCGGCCATGTGCCTGGGCTTCAGCATTCCGAACAACTTCCGCGCGCCGCTGGCGGCGATCGGCATCGCGGAATACTGGCGGCGCTGGCATATTTCGTTTTCGACCTGGCTGCGCGACTACGTGTACTACCCGCTGGGCGGCAGTCGCGACGGCGAAGCGCGCACCTACCTCAATCTGATGATCACCTTGTTGATCAGCGGCCTGTGGCACGGCGCGAACTGGACCTTCGTGATCTGGGGCGGCGTATTCGGCCTGCTGCTGTGCGGCGAGCGCTGGATGCGGCGCAAGACCAAGGCCTGGAACATTCCCACGGGGCTGTGGTTCCAGGTCAGCATGATGTTGCTGACGTTCTGGATCGTCACCTGCACCCGCGTGCTGTTCCGTTCGCCGACGCTGGCCGAGGCGATGTCGATCTACCGCAGCATGATCGGCCTGCATGCCGATGCCGCGCCGATCCTGTCGCTGTATCAGATCGTTCTGAGCCTGGTCTGCGTGGTCCTGACCCTGTTCGCGCATTGGCATATGCGCGACAAGGAGCTGGAACACGTGGTTGCGCGCGCTCCGCAATGGCTGCTGGTTTCGGCCATGAGCGGCATGCTGTTTCTGACCATCATTACGCAAGGGAATGGCGATGGTTTCATCTACTTCCAGTTTTGACGCTGGCGCCGTCGCCCCCGATCTGCTCGGGCCCGATCCGTCGCAGCGTCCGCATTCGGCGATTTCCACCGCCGATTCGGAGAGCAGCTTCGGCACTGGGCTGGCGCGTCCGGTACCGGATCAGCCCTGGCCGAAGCTGATGCTGAAGGTGCTGATCAGCACCTTCCTGCTGGTGCTGGGCTGGGAGATCGCGATGCGCCAACTCGGCCTGCAGGCGGGCGATCTGGACGACGATCGCGACTACTGGGTCGAACAACGGCGCCGGCTCGACAAGATGCCGGCCGACTCGGTGGTGATCATCGGCGACTC
The DNA here is from genome assembly GCF_018612875.1 of Lysobacter sp. ISL-50. Classification (GTDB taxonomy): domain Bacteria; phylum Pseudomonadota; class Gammaproteobacteria; order Xanthomonadales; family Xanthomonadaceae; genus Lysobacter. Next base: position 65,685 of record NZ_JAGGRI010000038.1, read on the forward strand.
GCGCGTGCTGTTCGGCACCGAGCTGAGCAAGTGGGAGGAACTCACCGGACGCAAGCCGCTGCAGCTCGCCTTGCCTGCGACCAGCGCGCAGCCGTTCCTGCACGATCTGGCCTCCGACGAGCGCTTCGCCGGGCTGGTGGTGGTCGGCATCAGCGAATCGAGCTATTTCAGCGATGAGCTGGGCCGGCGCGTGACGGTGCTGAAGTACATCGATCACCAGACGCCTTCTCAGCAGTCCGGCCATCTGCTGTACAAGGCCGCCTCGCGCGAGATGGCGTTCCTGGACAGCAACTACACCTTGTTCAAGCTGCTCGAACGGGCCGACTGGCCGCAACGCGAAGGCGTGGCGCCGCTGTCGGTATGGAAGATCGCCGAGTCCTACGACGACCGTCAGATGTATCTGTGGAACCGGATCGAGACCGATCCGCGCCTGAACGAACACGCGCGCTACGTCTGGGGCCAGTACTGGATCGGCGATCCGATCGAAAAGGACCTGGTCGATCGCGTGATCGCCAAGACCAAGCCCGACATCGATCGCATCCGCGCCAGGGGCGGTGAAGTGGTGTGGTTGCGCACGCCTTCGGCCGGCCATCTGCTGGATGTGGAGCGCGTGCGCTTCCCGCGCGCGGTGGGCTGGGATCGATTGATGCGCGAGACCAACTCGTTCGGCATCCATTTCGAGGACTACACCCAGATGCACAACCTCGACATTCCCGAGTGGTCGCACCTCTCGCAATCCGGGGCGCAGGTCTACACCGACGCCTACGTGAAGGTGCTGATGGACCGGGTGGAGTGGCTGAAGGTGCACAGCAAGCGTTGGCAAGAGGAGGGCAGGCGCAAACCCGGCGACGGATGAACCCGGACGGTCCATGCCGGCCCGGCGCCAACGCGCGGGCCTTTAGCGGATTCCATTCAACTCTTGCCAAGCACAGGTAGCCCCATGTCCATTGCAGTCACAACCGACGCCATCGCGCCGGTCAAGGAAAAACCCGCGGCGCCGCACCTGGATTACCGACCCGACGTCGATGGCCTGCGCGCCATCGCGGTATTGCCGGTGGTGATCTTCCACGCGTTCCCGGCGCTGATACCCGGCGGCTTCGTCGGCGTGGATATCTTCTTCGTCATCTCCGGTTATCTGATCACCGGCATCCTGCTGCGCGCCTTGAACAAGCAGCAGTTCAGCCTGCTGGGCTTCTACGGCCGCCGCATCAAGCGCATCTTCCCGGCGCTGATCACCATGATGATCACCGTGTTCCTGCTCGGCTGGCTGGTGCTGTTGCCGGACGAATTCGAGCAACTGGGCAAACACATAGCGGCCGGCGCGGCCTTCGTGCTCAATCTGAGTCTGTTCATCGACACCAACCTGTACTTCGGCGCGATCGAGGCGCCGCTGGTGCATTTGTGGTCGCTGGGCGTGGAAGAGCAGTTCTACCTGGTGTGGCCGCTGCTGCTGTGGGCTACGTGGCGGCTGGGCCGCTGGCAGGTGGCGCTGCTCGGCGCGATCACCGTGGTGTCGTTCTACCTGAACGTCTCGGCCGTGCACGAAGAACCGCTGCAGTCGTTCTATCTGCCGACCGCGCGCCTGTGGGAGCTGTCGCTCGGCGGCCTGCTAGCCTTCGCCACCCAGAACAAGGCCGCCCATGGCGGACATGAAAGCCTGCCGTCGTGGATTCCGCACAACGGTGTGTTCGGCGACAACGCCCGCGCCAATCTCGGCGCGGTGCTGCTGATCGGTTCGTTCGCGTTCCTGCACAACAAGATGGAGTTCCCGGGCTGGTGGGCGCTGGCACCGGTGATCGGTTCGGTGCTGCTGATTTCCGCCGGCCCCGGCAGCTTCATCAGCCGCCGCGTGCTGAGCCAGCGCTGGATGGTGTTCGTCGGCCTGATCAGCTACCCGCTGTACCTGTGGCATTGGCCGCTGCTGTCGCTGGCCCACACCATCGACTGGCGCGACTACACCCCGGCCCTGCGCGTGGGCGTGTTGGCCTTGTCGTTCGTGCTGGCGTGGCTGACCTATCGCTACATCGAGCGGCCGCTGCGCGGCTCGACGAAGACGCTCAAGGTCGCCAGCGGCCTGTTCGCGACGATGGCGGTGTGCGCGGTCGGCGGCTGGCTGACCTACAAGACCCAGATCCCGGCGCGTCCGATCCCGGCCGATGTGGCCAAGATCCTCGCCGCCGAGAACGAGGACTTCCCGTATCCGAAGGAGCCGGGCTTCCTGAATGTCGGCACCGGCGCGAAGAAGGTCTTGTTCATCGGCGACAGCACCCTGGCGCAGTACCACTGGCGCGTGGACAAGGTGCTCAAGGAGCATCCGGGCAACAGCCGCGGCGCGATCTTCGCCTGGCGCCCGGGTTGCGCCCCGCACGACGAAATCACCCGCGTCGCCCACGCCAAGTGCCGGCAGCTGCTGGTCGATGCCATCGCCATGGCCAAGACCGCGCCGATCGAATCGGTGGTGATCGGCTTCTCCTGGTATTCGTACCTGACCGGCAACCGCGACAGCGATCACGTCGGCGAAGTGCGCCCGCTGCTGCCGGTGGCCGATCCGGCGCTGGAGAACGTGCGCCGCATGGTCGAGGGATTCGCCGCCTCGGGCAAGAAGGTCTACATCATGCAGAACGCGCCGCTCAACCCCGGTTTCGCGCCGCGGCAGATGGTTCAGCGCACCATTTTTGCGCCTGGTTTCCGCGTCAACAGCGAGCCGGCGAGCAAGCAGCACCTGTTGACCGCGTACGAGCCGTTCCTGGTACGGTTGCGGCAGATCGCCAAGGACAACAACGCGACCCTGATCGATCCGCTCGGCGGCCTGTGCCCGGATGGCGAATGCCCTTCGATCACCAAGAACGACGAGCCGATCTATCGCGACGCGTTCCATCTGCGCAAGTTCTACATTCTCGAGAGCGTGAGCTACATCGATCCCGTCGTTCTCGATACCGGACATGATTCCATGCCCGGCAGCCGCTAGGAGAAACTGCAGTGCGTTCGTCAGTCAGCAATGCCATGGCGCTCGCCGCCGGATGCGCGCTCGCGCTTGTGTTGCCTGCTTGCGGCGAAAGCCGCTCGCAGGAGGACGGCAGCAAGCCGCCGCAGCAGGTCGGTGTGGTCACGCTCGTCGATGCCCCGTTGGTCCTGACCCAGGAACTGCCGGGCCGCACCCGCGCGATGCAGGTCGCCGACATCCGCCCGCAGGTCAGCGGCATCGTGAAAAAGCGCTTGTTCGTCGAGGGCGAATTCGTCCAGGCCGGGCAGGCGCTGTACCAGCTCGACGACGCGGTGTACCGGGCGAGCTTCGACAGCGCGCAGGCCAATCTGCGCAAGGCCGAGGTCACCGCCCATGCCGCGCAACTGGCGGCCAAGCGTTCGCGCGAGTTGAACAAGATCCACGCGGTCAGCGAGCAGGACAACGAGAGCGCCGTCATGGCCGCCGACCAGGCCCAGGCCGAAGTCGGCGTGGCGCGCGCCACTTTGCAAAGCGCGCGCGTCAATCTGGCTTACGCCAATATCGTCGCGCCGATCAGCGGGCGCATCGGCAAGTCCAACGTCACCGAAGGTTCGCTGGTCACCGCCAACCAGGACGAGCCGTTGGCGCTGGTGCAGAAGCTCGATCCGATCTACGTCGATGTCAACCAGCCCAGCGCCAATTGGCTGGCATTGAAGCAGGCGATCGATTCGGGCCGGCTGCAATCCAGCGACGCCGGCGCGGCGGTCAGCATCCAGCTGGAAAACGGCGCGGCTTACGCTCACGAAGGCAAGTTGCAGTTCTCCGACGTGACCGTCGACCCGACCACGGGCAACTTCCTGCTGCGCGCGGTGGTGCCCAATCCGAAGCTGACTTTGCTGCCGGGCATGTACGTGCGCGCGATCGTCAAGGAGGGCACGCTCGCCGATGCCTTGCTGGCGCCGCAGCAGGCGGTGACCCTGGACGCCGACGGCAAGGCCAGCGCCTGGGTCGTGGACAAGGACAACAAGGTCAAGCTGCGCAGCGTGCGCGTGTCGCGCACGGTCGGCGACCAGTGGCTGGTCGAGGACGGGCTCAAGGCGGGCGAACGCGTGATCGTGGAAGGCGGGCAGAAGGTGGAGCCCGACATGCTCGTGCAGGCGGTGCCGGCGTCCAAGCCGGCGCCGGCCGCGAGCGCCGGCCGTTAACTCAGGGAAGACTGGATGTCGCATTTTTTCATCAAGCGTCCCATCCTCGCGTGGGTGCTCGCGATCGTCACCGTGCTGGCCGGGCTGTATGCGCTGACGCGGTTGCCGATTTCGCGCTATCCCGATATCGCGCCGCCGTCGGTGGATATCGAGGCCAGCTATCCGGGCGCCTCGGCCGAAACCGTGGAGGAGTCGGTCACGCAGATCATCGAGCAGAACGTGACCGGGCTGGAGGGGCTCAAGGACATCGTCTCCACCAGCGACCGTTACGGCAACGTCACCGTCAGCCTGACCTTCGTCAACGGCACCGATCAGGACTTCGCCCAGATCCAGGTGCAGAACAAGCTGCAGCAGGCCACGCCGCTGCTGCCGCAGATCGTGCAGCAGCAGGGGATTTCGGTCACCAAGGCCAGCGGCGCGCGCCAGTTGGTGGTCGCCTTCGTCTCCACCAACGGCAATCTGCGCACGGATGAAATCGACGACTTCGTCGCCACCACCGTGTTCGATTCGCTCAGCCGCGTGCCCGGCGTCGGCACCGTGCAGTTGTTCGGCTCCAAGCGGGCGATGCGGATCTGGCTGGACGCGGACAAGCTCAACTCGTACAAGCTCACCCCCGCCGACGTGTCGGCGGCGGTGCAGGCGCAGAACTCGCAGGCCTCCATCGGCCAGCTCGGCGACACGCCGTCGGTGCAGGGCCAGCAGCTCAACGCCTCGGTGATCGCGCTGGGCCGGCTGCGCACGCCGGAGCAGTTTCGCAACATCATCCTGCGCAACGAAAGCGGCAGCGGCGCGAGCCTGCGCCTGGGCGATGTCGCCCGGATCGAACTGGGCCGCGCCGACTACAGCCGCCTGGCGCGCTACAACGGCAAGCCCACCTCGGGCATCGGCATCACCCTGGCCAACGGCGCCAACTCGCTGGCGATGGTGGAAGGCGTCAAGGCCCAGCTCGACCGGCTCAAGCCGCAGATGCCGCGCGGGCTGACCGCGGTGTTTCCGTTCGACACCTCGCCTTACGTGCGCATGTCGATCCTCGGCGTGATCGAAACCTTGTTCGTGGCGATCTTCCTGGTGTTCGTGGTGATGTACCTGTTCCTGCAGGACATCCGCGCCACCCTGATCCCGACCATCGCCGTGCCGGTGGTGCTGCTGGGAACCTGCATCGTGCTGGCCGTGGTCGGGCTGTCGATCAACATGCTGACCATGTTCGCGGTGGTGCTGGCGATCGGCCTGCTGGTGGACGATGCGATCATCGTGGTCGAGAACGTCGAGCGGCTGATGCACGAAGAGGGGATGACGCCGGTGGAGGCGACCTCGCAGTCGATGCGGCAGATCACCGGCGCGCTGATCGGCATCGCCTCGGTGCTGTCGGTGATCTTCATTCCGATGTCGTTCCTGCAAGGCTCGGCCGGGGTCATCTACCGGCAGTTCTCGATCACCATCGTCTCGGCGATGGTGCTGTCGGTGATCGTCGCCATCGTGCTCACCCCGGCGCTGTGCGTGACCTTGCTCAAGCCCTATGATCCGGCCGCGCCGCGGCGCCAGCGCGGGTTCTTCCATTGGTTCAACACCAAGTTCGACCAGGGCGGGCGGCGTTACGAGGGTTTTATCGCCGGCATGCTCAAGCGGCCGCTGCGCTGGGTGGCGGTGTACCTGGGCCTGGGCGTGCTGATGGCGGTGCTGTTCTTCCGCCTGCCGACCGCGTTCCTGCCCGCCGAGGACCAGGGCTATCTGCTGACGATGGTGCAAGGCCCGGTCGGCGCGACCCAGGCGCGGACCTTGAAGGTGCTCGATCAGGTCGAACACATCTTCCTGAAGGACGAAAGCAAGGCGGTGGCGGCGACCTTCACCGTGGCCGGGTCCAACTTCAGCGGCAAGGGCCAGAACGCCGGCTTCGGCTTCATCCAGCTGCGCGACTGGAGCGAGCGCAAGCCCGCCGAGCTCGGGGTCAAGGCGGTGCAGCAGCGCGCAGCCAAGCAACTGTCGAAGATCACCGATGCGCGCGTGTTCGCCTTCGCGCCGCCGCCGGTGGTCCAGCTCAGCGATTCGGTGGGTTTCGATTTCTATCTGCAGGACAGCTACGGCCAGGGCCACAAGGCGCTGACCGCGGCGCGCGACAAGTTCCTGGAGCTGGCGGCCAAAAGCCCCTTGCTGGCCAACGTGCGCGCCAACGGCCAGGACGACACGCCGCAGCTGTACATCAACATCGATCCGCAGAAGGTCGCCTCGCTGGGGCTGTCGATGAGCGATGTCGAGGACATGCTGTCGGTGGCCTGGGGCGGGCGCTACATCGACGACTTCATCGATCGCGGCCGGGTCAAGCGCGTGGTGATGCAGGCCGACGCGCCGTTCCGCATGCGGCCGGAGGATTTCGGCCGCTGGCACGTGCGCAACACGCAGGGCGAGATGGTGTCGGTGGCGGCGTTCGCGACCTCGCGCTGGGAACACGGCCCGCCGCAGTTGGAGCGCTACAACGGCGTGTCGGCGATGAACCTCAACGGCGAAGCGGTGGAAGGCCTGAGCACCGGCGAGGCGATGCAGGAAGTCGAGCGCCTGGTCGCGCAATTGCCGCAGGGCTTCGCCGCCGAGTTCGTCGGCCAGTCGTTCGAGGAGCGCGAGGCGGTGTCGCAGGCGCCGCTGCTGTACGCGCTGTCGCTGCTGGTGGTGTTCCTGTGGCTGGCGGCCTTGTACGAAAGCTGGTCGATGCCGGTGGCGATTCTGCTGGCGGTGCCGCTGGGCATCATCGGCGTCGTCGTGTTCACCGCGATGCGCGGCATGGAACGCGATGTGTACTTCCAGGTGGCGGTGTTGACCACGGTCGGGCTGACCTCGAAGAACGCGATCTTGATCGTCGAGTTCGCCAAGCACTATGTCGAGCAGGGCAAGTCGCTGATCGAAGCCACGGTGCTGGCCGCGCACAGCCGCCTGCGCCCGATCCTGATGACGTCATTGGCGTTCGGCTTCGGCGTGTTGCCGCTGGCGGTCGCGACCGGCGCCGGCGCCGGCGCCCAGCGCGCGATCGGCACCGGCGTGTTCGGCGGCATGCTCGCCGGCACCTTCCTCGGCGTGATCTTCATTCCGCTGTTCTTCGTGCTGGTGCAGCGGGTGTTCCACAGCTTCCACCGCACCGCCGCGGCGGCGCCGGCGCAGTGACGGCATGCGGCGACCGCTGCGCGCGGTCGCCGCGGCTCAGGCTCGCGCCGCGTCCAGGCGGGTCGCGATGCGCACCTCGCCGGTGGCTGGCACCAGCGGGTATGGCCGCACGGAGAGTTTCATCGGCGGGCGTTGCGGACGAAATGCGGTTTTGTCCGGATTCGCCAAGATCGCATGACCCCAACGTGACATTCGACAGGGGCCTTGCGCAGCCCCGTTGCCGATCATCGGCATTCCCCGCCCCCGAAGGATGCCCGCATGAACGCACGTCGCCTGCCGCTCGCCCTGAGCCTGATCCTCGCCGCGCTGGCCGCCAACGCGCAGGTCGTCGGTGTCGCCGTGGATTCCAAGGCGATCCTGGTCGATGGCCAGAGCGTGATCGCGGCCAGGCCGGCCGGCGATTCGGCGGTGTTCTTCAAGCTCGACGACGGCCAGCTGCGCAGGCTCGGCGAAGTGAAGCTGCCGACCAGTTACCTGGGCCCGCCCGAATCGCTGGCGGTGTCCGCACGCGGCGATCTGGCGCTGGTGGTGTCGTCCTCGCGCGTGGATGCGGCCGACCCGAAGGCTTACGCCAACGATGACACCTTGTCGGTCGTCGATCTGTCCGGCAAGACCCCGCGCGTGACCCAGACCTTGGCGCTCGGCGTGCGGCCGTCCTCGGTCAAGTTCCATCCCGGCGGCGCGATGGCGGTGGTGGCGTCCAATCCCGACAACGCGCTGGTGTGGCTGTCGATCCGCGACGGCAAGGTCGCCATCGCCGGCAAGCAAATCCTGGACGCAGGGCGCGGGCCGCTCACCGCGTCGTTCTCGGCCGACGGCAAGCGCATGCTGGTCGCCCAGGCCGACGCCCAGCGCGTGTCGTTGTATGCATTGGAAAACGAGCGCATCAAGACCCCGCCGATCCGCGACATGGTCGCCGGCGTCACGCCGTTCACCGTCGCCTACTGCGGCGACAGCGGACTGGCCGTGGTCGGCAACTTCGGCATTCCCGATGCCGGCAACGGCGATATCGACACGGTCAGCCTGATCGACACCACCGGCGCCAAGCCGCGCGTGATCGACACCGTCGCTGTCGGTTCGGCGCCGGAAGACGTCGCCTGTTCGCCCGACGGCCGCTATGCGGCGGCGACGGTGCAGAACATGAGCAACCGGCCGAAGGATCATCCCTTCTATTCGCCGAACAGCCTGGTGGTGTTGTTGAAGCTCGAAGACCGCCGGCTGCGGCGCGTGGCCGAAGCGCCGATCGGCGCCTGGGCCGAGGGCCTGGTATTCGGCGAGGATTCCAGGACCGTGCTGGCGCAGAGCATCGACGATCGCGCGCTGCATGTGCTGAGGATCGACGGCGACACGCTGAAGCCGGCGCGGGCGCCGATCGTATTCGGCAACGGCGCGCCGGTGGGCATCGGCATCGCCGGGCGTTGAATTCAAGCTGCGGCGATAGCTCGAGGTCTTTTGTAGGAGGGGCTTCAGCCCCGATGCTTTTCGGTCAGATCCGCGGAAAGTTCAAGGCGATTTGAGCCAAGAGCATCGGGGCTGAAGCCCCTCCCACAAAAGACGTCCAAGCCGCGTCGGCCGGCGTCACGATCAAATGCTGAGGATCGACGGCATCGGCATCGCCGGGCGTTGATTTCGAGCTGCGGCGATACCTCGAGGTCTTTTGTAGGAGGGGCTTCAGCCCCGATGCTTTTCGGCCAGATCCGCGGAAAGTTCAAGGCGATTTGAGCCAAAAGCATCGGGGCTGAAGCCCCTCCCACAAAAGACGTCCAAGCCACGTCGACCGGCGCCACGATCAAATGCTGAGGATCGACGGCATCGGCATCGCCGGGCGTTGAGTTCAAGCTGCGGCGATAGCTCGAGGTCTTTTGTAGGAGGGGCTTCAGCCCCGATGCTTTTCGGCCAGATCCGCGGACAGTTCAAGGCGATTTGTGCCAAGAGCATCGGGGCTGAAGCCCCTCCCACAAAAGACGTCCAAGCCGCGTCGGCCGGCGCCACTATCAAATGCTGAGGATCGATGGCATCGGCATCGCCGGGCGTTGAGTTCAAGCTGCGGCGATAGCTCGAGGTCTTTTGTAGGAGGGGCTTCAGCCCCGATGCTTTTCGGCCAGATCCGCGGACAGTTCAAGGCGATTTGTGCCAAGAGCATCGGGGCTGAAGCCCCTCCCACAAAAGACGTCCAAGCCGCGTCGGCCGGCGTCACGATCAAATGCTGAGGATCGACGGCATCGGCATCGCCGGGCGTTGATTTCGAGTTGCGGCGATAGCTCGAGGTCTTTTGTAGGAGGGGCTTCAGCCCCGATGCTTTTCGGCCAGATCCGCGGACAGTTCAAGGCGATTTGAGCCAAGAGCATCGGGGCTGAAGCCCCTCCCACAAAAGCCCCCGGGCCGCGCCGCCGGCGCCACCATCAAAACCACTCCGCCCGCATCGCATGCGCGCTCGGCTCGGCTTCGCTCACCAGCTTCGCCGCCAGTTCCACCTGTGGCAATTCATGGGCGAAGAAGAACCGGCAAGCCTGCAGCTTGCCTTGATAGAACGCGGTATCGGCTTCGTTGGTGGTGGCCAGCGCGCCTTGCGCGATCGTCGCCTGACGCAGCCACAACCAGCCGATGACGACATGGCCGAGCAGGGTCATGTAGTGCCCGGCGTTGGCCAAACCCAGGCGCACCTCGCCGGCGGCCATGCGCTGGCCTACCGCGGCGGTGGTGGCGCCAGCGAGCTTCGCCGCGGCGCCCAGTTGCGCGGCCAGCGCCTGCAGTTCCGGCAACGCGGCGGCCTGCGCGCAACTCGCGCCGATCTCGCGCAACAGCAGCTTCAACGCCGCGCCGTTTTGCATCATCGCCTTGCGCCCGAGCAGGTCCAGCGCCTGGATGCCGTTGGTGCCTTCGTGGATCGGGTTGATGCGGTTGTCGCGATAGCATTGCTCGACCGGATACTCGCGGGTGTAGCCATAGCCGCCGAGAATCTGGATCGCCAGTTCGTTGGCCTTGAGCGAGTAATCCGAACCCCAGGCCTTGATGATCGGCGTCAGCAGATCCAGCAGCAGCGCGCTTTCGCCACGCACGGTTTCGTCCGGATCGCGCGCCTGATCGACCAGCAGCGCGGTGTAGAAGCCCAGCGCCTGCGCGCCCTCGACCCAGCATTTCTGCAACAGCAGCATGCGCCGCACGTCGGCGTGCTCGATCAGCGGCAGCGGCGGCGAGGCCGGATCTTTCTGGTCCGGATGACGTCCCTGATGGCGTTCGCGCGCGTACTGCAGCGAATACAGATACGCCGCGCTGCCTTGCTGCACCGCGCCCAGGCCGACGCCGATGCGTTCCTCGTTCATCATGTGGAACATGTACGTCAGGCCCTGGTGCGGCTGGCCGACCAGATAGCCGTGGCAGTCGCCGGACTCGCCGAACTTGAGGAAGGTGTTGACGCTGCCGCGTTGGCCCATCTTGTGGTTCAGTCCGGCCAGGCTGACATCGTTGCGCGGCCCGCGCGCGCCGTCGCCATCGACGCGCCAGCGCGGCACGATGAACAAGCTGATGCCGCGCACGCCGGGCGGCCCGCCGGGAATCTTCGCCAGCACCAGATGCACGATGTTTTCGCCTAGCTCGTGGTCGCCGGCGGAGATCCACATCTTCGCGCCGCTGAGGCGATAACTGCCGTCGGCCTGCGGTTCGGCCTGGGTCTTGATGTCGGCGAGCGACGAGCCCGCCTGCGGCTCGGACAGGCACATGGTGCCGTAGTAGCGGCCATCGACGATCGGCTTCATGTACAGCCGTTTCTGTTCGTCGCTGGCATAAACATCCAGCAGGTTGGCCACGCCGCGCGCCAGCGCCGGATAGGCGACGGTGGACGGATTGGCCGCGGAGAACATGCAGTCGCAGACCGCGCCGATCACGAACGGCAATTGCATGCCGCCGTCCTCGAAGTCGGCCAGCACCGCCATGAAGCCGGCTTCGTTGAAGGCCTGCAGGCTTTCGCCGATTTCCGGAATCAGCTCGACCCGGCCATCGACCATGCGCGGTTCGTTGAGATCGCTCTTGCGGTTGTGCGGCAGGAACTTGCTCACCGCCAGTTGATGCGCCAGTTCGATCGCCGCGTCGAAGGTTTCGCGGCCGTGCTCGGCGAAGCGCGGATAGCGCGCCAGGCGCTCCACGTCGAGCAGCTCGTACAGCATGAAATCCAGATGGCGGCGGTCGATCAGCGGACTGGAACTCATGCTTGCGCTCCGGGATTGGGTGAGTCATTCTTCACATGTGACTCATTGGGAGTCAAGCCGTGAATTCGCCCAGACCATGCCCAAGTCGCCCGCGCGCAAGCCCGCAGCCCCGCCGAAAGGCCCGTCCAGGCCGGTTTCGGCCAAGCGCGCCGCGGTCCAGGCCGAACCGGCGCCGGCGCCGCGCGCGGCCCGGACCCGGCTCGGGCAGGTCTTGCGCGAACCCACGCCGCGTCGCGCCACGCCGCTGGACCTGTTCCGCGCCGCGCGCCGCGGCTGGATCGCGGGCGAGCGACTGGACATCGGCGCATTGGCCGCCGAGTTGGGCATCGGCCGCGCCACCGCGTTCCGCTGGGTCGGCAGCCGTGAGCAATTGCTCGGCGAAGTGGTGTGGTCGCTGTGCGAGCCCTTGCTGCAACAGGCCGCGGCGGCGACCTCCGGACGCGGCCCGCGCCGCGTCGCGGCGATCTGCGAATACGCGATCCGGGCGATGCTGGTGTATCCGCCGCTGCGCCGTTTCATCGAGCAGGACGCCGAATTCGCCCTGCGCCTGCTGACGTCGAAACAAGGGCCGGTGCAGGAGCGGGTGATCGGCCAGGTGCGCGAACTGCTGCGCCATCAGGCCGATCAGGGCGCGCTGGTGCTGCCGCTCAATGTCGACACCTTGTCGTACCTGATCGTGCGCTTGTGCGAGTCGTTCCTGTATGCCGATGTGATCAGCGGACAACGCGTGGATGCGGCCGAGGCGGGGTTGGCGATCGAGTTGCTGTTGTCGGGCAAGGTCGAGTCGCGGGCGAAGACATCGCCGCGCGAGCCGGACAAGGCTTCATCGCCACGCCGTCGTGGCGGCGGCGGAAACAGTCGGACATAGTTCGCGCAGCGGTCGCCGGTATCGACCGCATGAATCAAGATCCCTGTCGCGCTCAAGGATAGTCGTCTCGGGTCGCAAGCAGGAGAGGGTGGAATCAGGCTTTACTGCAAGGTCACCGCCAGATCGCGATTCGCCGCCGCTTCGTTGCCGCTGTAGTCGCGGGCGGTGACGCGCAAGGTGTAATCGCCCGGCGGCAGTTCGCTGGGCAGCCACAGCCCGGCGCTCAACTTGCCGTCGCGCACGGTGTTGGTCAGCACGTAGCGGAAGCGGGTGATCGCGCTGCCGTGCACGGTGATGCCGCTGTCGGGCGCGTACACGGTCTTGGTCGCGTCGGCCTGCGAGGGCAGGCGATTGAATTCGATATTCATGCGCGGGCTTGCATAGCCCGGCAGCGGTTGCCCGGTCGCGTCCAGCCACTGATAGCCCAGCGCATACAGGCCCAGGCGCCGGCGCGGCAGGTTGTCGTCCACCTGGTCCCAGGCTTCGGCGACGATCTGCAAACCCGACAGAGCGCGCGACACCAGCACGCGGCCCTTGAGCTTCGTATGCAGCGGCTGCGCCAGCGCGTCCAGCAATTCGATGCGCTGAATGCGTGGCGGGTAGTGGTCGGCGTAGTGGTTGAAGTCCAGGCTGATCGCGTTGCGCTCGTAACCGGCGGCGCCCAGACTCAGATGCACGTGCGCCATCGCGTTGATGGTGCCCAGCGCATCGCCGGCCTTGAAGCGGGTGCCGCGCAACAGGCGCATGCGTTCGATCTTGCCGGCGTCGTCGATGATGGGCTGGAACCGCGCCGGGTCGATCGGCTCGCCCTTGGCGGTGCGGCCGACGCGCATGTGGATGTAGCTGATCTGATCCAGCGCCGCGCCTTCGCCGAGATTGCCGAAGCCCCATGCGCTGGACGGATTGCTGACCTTCGCATCGGCGATCGCCAGCACCTGCTGGCCGATGTCGCCGCGGATGTCGAGGCCGCCGTGCAGATGGTCGCGGCTTTCGTGTTGGCCGTCGCCGCGCACTTCGCCGAGCGTGCCGACCACTTCGTGCCAGCCGTCCTGCGGCTGCAACGGCCAGCGTCCGGCGGTGAACGGCAGCGGGTCCTGCGGCGACGGCCCGGCCACGCTGGCGATTGGTTGCGCCGCGGCCGGGGCGATGCGGTGCACGCGATAACTCGCCGCGTCGGTCACGTACACCGCGCCGTCGCGATCCAGGGTCATGGCGGCCGGCAGCGACAGGCGTTGCTCCTGCGCCTGTCCGGTCAGCACCGTCCAGTTGCCGTCGGGGCGGATCTGCAAGGTCAGGCCCGACAGCAGGTCGCCGACGTACATCACGCCGTCGTGGGCGATCGCCAGCGCCGACGGCCGATACAGCGGATTGCCGCCTTCGCTGTCCGGCACCAGGGTCAGGGTGATCACGTCGCCGTCGGGCTCGACCTTGCGCAGCGCCTTGTTGCGCGTGTCGGCGACCCACAGCAGGCCCTGCGCGTCCAGCGCCAGCGCGGTCGGCGTGTCGAAGCGCGCGATCGCCGCGGCGCCGTCCTGGAATCCGGGCCTGTCGCCGCCGGCCAAGGTGCCGACCGTGCCGTCGGGCTGGATCACGCGGATGCGGTCGTTGTAGGTGTCGGCGACGAACACGCGGCCGCGCTGATCCACGGCGACGCCGATCGGCCCGTTGAACTGCGCCTGCGCGCCGGGGCCGTCGCGATAACCGGCGATGCCGGTGCCGGCCAGCGTGGTGACGGCGCCGAGCTTGGAAATCTTGCGGATCGCATGGTTGCCGGTGTCGGCCACATACAGATTGCCCGCGCTGTCCAGGGCCAGCCCCGACGGCGTGTTGAACGCCGCGGCGGTGCCGACGCCGTCGGTGAAGCCTTCCCGCGAACCGGCCACCGTCGCCACGCTGCCGTCGGGGCGGATCATGCGGATGCGATTGCTGTCGCCGGCATCGCTCAGATACAGCGTGCCGTTGCCGCTGCGCGCCAGCCCGTAGGGATCGGCGAAGCGCGCCTGCGCGGCGGCGCCGTCGCGCAGGCCGCGCACGCCGTCGCCGGCGACCAGTTCCAGTTGCGCGATCCAGCCGATCGGCGTCGGCGCCGGCGGCGCCGCGACCGTTGCGATCAGGCGGCGGGTGCCGGGTTCGAACACGAAGGTCGCGGCGAGCGCCGCGGCGGTGAGGCCGGCGGCGAGCCAGATCCAGGTTTTGCGGGTCATGCGGTTCCTTGGCGCGTGGACGGCGCCGTCGCGGCGCTGTCCTCCTGAGCTGGATTCTAAGTCACTCGGTCCGGACGAGCGCCGTCATCGCTGCCGCGCGCCAACGCCGTTACGGCGAGCGCAAGCGACGCCATCGGTCGCTTGCGCTCGACGCAATGCGAGGTCAAGCCGCCGCGCCGCCCCAGGCCGAGTACACCAGCCGCGCCACCTGCGCATGCACCGCATCGCGCCCGGCGTCGTCGAGCTTGGCGGTCTGCACATAACTCACGATCAGGATCGGCGCGCGCCCCGGCGGCCAGACGATGCCGACATCGTTGTTGGCCTCGCCGGCGGTGCCGGTCTTGTCGCCGACCCGCACGCCCGCCGGCAGGCCCGCGCGCAGGCGCTTGTCGCCGGTCTTGTTCGCGATCAGCCACGCGGTCAGCTGGTCCCTGGACGCCGGCTTCAGCGCATCGCCGAGCAGCAGCGCGCGCATCGTCGCCACTTGCGCCAGCGGCGAGCTGGTGTCGCGCGGATCGTCGGCCGCGCCGCGGTTGAG
Source organism: Lysobacter sp. ISL-50 (assembly GCF_018612875.1). GTDB lineage: Bacteria > Pseudomonadota > Gammaproteobacteria > Xanthomonadales > Xanthomonadaceae > Lysobacter. Next base: position 80,799 of record NZ_JAGGRI010000038.1, read on the forward strand.
CTCGGGCTCGGTGCGATCGCAACGGGTGACGGTGTCGCCGATGTCGCGCAAGAAACGCGTCAGCCCCTGCGGGCCGCCGACCAGCGGCAGCAGCAGGTTCGCCGCCGGATTGTCGCTGAGCGTGGTGGTGGCTTCGCACAACTGCGCGACGGTGGCGCTGGAGCCCACCAGCGGCTGGGTGAACGGCGCGTGCGAGATCATGTCGGCGGCGGTGATCGGAATTTTCCGCTCCAGCGTCAGCTTGCCCAGTTCGACCTGACGCAACACCGCCGCGGCCAGCAGGTACTTGAACGAGCTGCACATGCGGAAGCGCTCATCGCCGCGCCATTGCATGCGCCGGCCGCTGCCGGTGTCGAGCGCGGCCACGCCGAGGCGGCCGCCGGTGGGCTTCTCCAGTGCGCGCAGGCGGGCGTTCCAGTCGGGCTCGGGCGCGACCTTGGGCGCGGCGGCGCCGAACGCGGCGCCGGTGCCGGCGGCCAGCAGCAGGCCGCTGGCGCATTGCAGAAAGTGACGTCGTTGCATCGGGGGATCTCCTTCGGGGCGAGCCTGGATTATTCGCAGCCGCTGCGGCGCCGACAAACGAGGATTTCTCGCGGCAGGCAAAAGAAATCCTTGCAGCACCTGCAACCGCGGCGGCGGTGTTCGCATCAACACCTGTGAACATCCTGCGAGCGCCCGCATGAACGCAAGTACCGCCTGTGTCGTCTACGCCTCTTTGTTCGCCGTGGTCGCAGCGCCGCTGGCGTTCGCGCTGTTCGGCCTGCTGCGCCGCGAACGCGGGCCGGTGCCGCCGCGCGCGCGCTGGGATTGGCGGCTGTCGCTCAACTCGGGCCTGATGTACGCGTTCAGCTTCAGCCTGATCTTTTTCATCCAGGAATTGTTCCTGGTGCTGCCCAAGGCGTTGACGCCGGGATTGAAGGCGACGCTGTTCCACAACAATCATCATTGGGACGGCGACAACCCGCTCGCGCATTTGTTCCAGGGCACCGGCGCATTGGCGATTTTGCTGACGGCGATCGGCTTCAGTCTGTGGTTGAAGCTGCGCCCGCCGCGTTCGGCGACCTTGCGATTGTTCGTGCTGTGGACCGCCTTCCACGGCTTCTTCCAATCGCTGCCGCAGGTGGTGGTGGGCGCGGTGATTCCGCAGAACGATGTCGGCATGGCCTTCGACTATCTGCAGTTGAGCGAAGCGACCAAGCTCGTGCTGGCCGGCATCGCGCTGCCGGTCATCGTGATCCTGGCGACGCGGTTCGCCCGGCCGTTGCTGGAGTTCGCCGCGAACGCGGGCGATGTCGCCACGCCGCTGCGCCGCAGCGGTTTCATGCTGCGCACCGCGACCTTGCCGGCGTTGCTGGCCTTGCCGGTGATCGTGGCGATGCGGGTGCCGGGCAGTCTGGATCAGGTCGCGATCGTGCCGGTGGCGGAGTTCGTGATCGGCGTGTTCTGGCTGCAGGCCTATGCCTGGTTCGCCAAGCCGCAACGGATCGGGCAGGTCGAATCCGCGCCATCGGCGCTGGGCGCGGCGCTGACGGTGGTGGCGCAGCTGTTGATCTTCCAGTTCGCGTTGCGGCCGGGGATCGCGTTCTTCTGATCAGGCGATCGGCGTCTACTGACCGCAGGCCTCCGCCTTCGCGCCCGCCGCCGGCGTCGCCGCGCGCGCGGGCGCGAACAGCGCCAGGTTCAGCGCCGCCAGCACCCACACGCCCAGGCCGCCGTACCACAGCACCCAGCCGAAGCCGTGGATCAAGGCCTCGCGCGCTATCTCCGATCCTTGGCCCGGCAAGTGCAGGGCCTGCGCCGCGCTCAGATCGCCCGCCGCCACCCGTCCCGCCAACGCGCGCAACTGCGCGCCGTCGAGCGCGGCGCCGTACACCGAGCGCAGATGCGCGGCGATGCCGGCGATCAGGATCAAACCCATCAGCGCGATATTGATCGCCAGCGTGATCAGCCGCGCGCTCATGTCGATGCCCGAGGCCATGCCGGTGCGCGAGGCCGGCACCGATCCGGTCGTGGTGTTGCTGACCGGCGTATTCGTAAGTCCCAGGCCGCAGCCGGCGAGCAGGGCGCCGGGCAACATCGTCAACCAACTCGCGTCGGATCGCGCGCTGCCGTAGCGCATCGCCACGAAGCCCAGGCCGATCGCGAACAAGCCCAGCGGAATGATCCAGCCCGGGCGATAGCGCGCCGACCAGCGCTCGGCCAACGGCGGCATCGCCAGCGTCGGCAAGGTGTAGGCCAGCAGGGCCAGACCGGCGGTGACGGTGTCGTAGCCCAGCGCGCTCTGGAAATAGATCGGCAGGTAGATCATGAAAGGCCAGAAACTGAAGTTCATGCCGATCGAGCCCATGATCGCGCCGGAAAATTCGCGGATGCGGAACACGCCGAAGTCGAACATCGGATGCGGATGGCGTTTTTCCACCCGCACGAACGCGATCAGGCTCAGCGCGGTGAGCGCGAGCACGCCCAGCAGCAGCGGATCGGCATAGCCCGATTCCGGCGCCTGGGTGATGTAACAAGTCAGCCCGAGCACGCCCAGCGACAAGGTCAGCAGGCCGGCGCGGTCGAGCTTGTGCGATTGCGCCTCGCGCGATTCCTGCGCGCCCAGCGCGATCAGCACCCAGGTCAGCAGCGCCAGCGGCGCGTGCACCAGGAACACCCAATGCCAGTTCGACAGCGCCACGATCGCGCCGCCGATGATCGGCCCGAAGCCCAGCCCGGCGCCGAACACGATGCCGAACACCGCGAACGCGCGGCTGCGTTCGCGGCCTTCGCGGAACTGATGCGAGAGGATCGCGAACTGGCTGGTCAGCATCGCACCGCCGGCGAGGCCTTGCAGGAAGCGCCCGCCGATCAGCACCGGCATGCTCTGCGCCCAGCCGCACAACAACGAGGTCAGGCCGAAGGCGATCACGCTGATCACGAACACGCGGCGGCGGCCGTAGCGGTCGGCGAGGGTGCCGGCGGCCATCAGCACGGTGGTGCAGGCGAGGGTGTAGGCGTTCATCACCCACTGCATGTCGCGCAGGTCGCCGTGCAGTTGCTGCTCCAGGGTCGGCAGGATCACCGGCACGCTGGAGATTTCCAGGCCGAACATCAGCGCGGCCAGGCTGACGGCGGCGAGGGCGAGGGTGTTCCGGGCGGCGGGGGACAAGGTCATTGCAGCGTCCTTCGTGAAAGCGGCCGATGGCGAGGCCACGGCGCAGCGTCGCCGCGCACGCCGGGGCGGCGCGGTTCGGGGATTAGGCAAGTGGGAGGGCTGGCGGCTCTTGTAGGAGGGGCTTCAGCCCCGATGCTTTCCGATCAGATACCGATTAAATGCAAGCACTGATCGGAAAGCATCGGGGCTAAAGCCCCTCCCACAACAGCGGCTTGCTCAGAAGAGACGAATCGATGGCGACGATTCTGGCCAAACCCGACTCATGAGGGAAATGATTTAATTTTGTAGGGTCTATTAATCGCAATCATCAATCGACGTATGCTGGCGGCATGGACCTGGACCCGATCCTGCTGCGGACCTTCGTCGCCGTGACCGAATCCGGCGGCTTCACCCGCGCCGCCGAGCGCCTGCACCTGACCCAGTCCGCGGTCAGTCACCAGATCCGCCGCCTGGAGGAACAACTGGGCTGCTCGCTGCTTCACCGCACCACGCGCCGGCTGACCCTGACCGAGGACGGCGAAGACTTCCTGCGCCACGCCGAACAGATCCTGCAATCGCTGGACGCGCTGTCGCGGCGCTTCCAGCCTTCGCCGATCACCGGCGTGGTGCGATTCGGCGTGCCGGAAAATTTCATCGGCGACCGCCTGCCCAACCTGCTGTGCCAGTTCACCCGCGCGTTTCCGGCAGTGCGCATGGACATCAGCGTGAGCATGAGCATGGACCTGCGGCAGATGGTCGATGCCGACGAACTCGATCTGGCCGTCGTCGTCGCCTTGCCCGACAGCACCGCCGACACGGTGCTGCGGCGCACGCGCTTCGTCTGGGTCGCGTCGGAGACCTTCGACGTCGCCCCCGGCCGCTCGCTGCCGTTCGCGTTTTTCCCCTCGCCGTGCATCAACCGCCAGATCGGCGTGTCCGCGCTCGATGGCACCGACGTGGAGTGGCACGTGATGTTCACCTCGCCGAGCCCGCAAGGCTTGAACGCGGCGATCTCCGCCGGCCTGGGCATCACCGTGATGATCGAGGACGACGTCCTGCCCGGCATGCGCATCGTCGACGGCCAATACGGCCTGCCGTCGCTTCCGCCGGCCGAATTCGTGCTGCTGCGCCGGCCGGGCGGATGCACGCCGGCGGTGGCGGAGTTCGGCAAGTTGGTGTTGGAGTTGCCGTAGGCGCGGTTGCGTTCCGCGCCATGTCCGGCCATGCGGCTTACGCCGGCGCGGCATCTTCGCAAGGCGCCTGATTCGAACTTGCGGCGTATCCGGTCGCGCGTATTCGATCTTCCGCGGGTCGCCTTTGCCGGCGCGCCTCCTGGCTGATCTGCGCGCTCTTGGCGAACCTGCATGAAACAATGAAGCCGCAAGATGCGGCTCCATTGCCAAAACTGATCAGGTGTTCTTGGTCAGGGAACGATCTCGATCTTTGGCCGACCAGTAGCGCGTCGGGATTTCGCAACGACTCCGGGATTGGCTGTGCAGGTACTCGTGTGCTCGACGGCGTTAGATTCCACGCCATCAGCGCCCTTCAACGTCGTCTTCCAACGAAAGGTAGCCGTTGGGCTAGAAGCAGAGCATAGGAAGTTGAAGGTCAATGGCGACGCAGTCGCGCTCTGATAAGTCGCATCGTAGTCGCTGCAGCTCCAGCCGGAGGGGCATGAAACTATCGCTGTATGCCGCAACACTGGGAAGTGAGTGTATCCCGTAAAAAATACCTTCGCCGGGATGTTCACATTCTGCGGCCCTGCGACGTTGGGGATGCTGGAAATAGCAAAGGGCGCCGTCACCACCGACAGGCCAAGTATCGAAAGGCGCTCAATGGGCATGTAATACAAATCGTTGCGAGTCGGTGTGCCAGAGCCACCGCGGCCATGGACTATGCCATAGGCGGCATTGGTCCCAAATACAGGTCCACCGCTATCGCCGACTTCATTCATGACTTTGTTTTGAGCGTTATGAACTCGGATGTAGCTGCCGATTTCGCCGTTGTACATGGCTTGAGCATTCTTGTCTGCGATTTCTCCGCATGTGTACCGTGTAGTGATCCCGCTCTTGCAAACGGTAGTCCCCACCGGGAGAGTAGTTGAGTCAGGGGCGCTGGTTATCGACATGGTGACCACGGGTCCGCCTGGGATGCGGATCTGGTTCGGTTGCGTTCGTCGAACCCCGCTAGAGGATTGCGTGTGCCACTGGAGATCATACGACCCTTTGTCCATCTCGGTGACGTGAATCAACGGGACAGAGAGGCCGGTCATGTAGGTGGCGGCGTTGTCGCAGTGACCCGCTGTAACGAGGCCAAGTATCTTCACGGAGTTGACAACATTGAATCCGGCCGTGCAGCGGAGATTAGCGCCATCGAGTTGTCCGCCACCAACAATGTCGGCTGTTGGCTCGATAAAGCCTTCGGCTCGGTGCAACCTGAGGAAATCTTTCGTTGACTTGAATCCGGCAAGTTGAGCAGATATGGCAGTCGGGTCACGAACGAACATGTCAATGGCCGAAGCGCTTAGATCCAAGCCTGATTGGAACTCGGTTTTAGAACTCGCGAGCTGTTCCCCTAACTCGTCCTGTGCACTCAACAAAAATTCGAGCGAATACGGCGCAGTCTCCGCAACGAAGATAGAGTCAGAGGTATAGCGCGCGAGCTGTGCCTGGGCATCCTTGGTAAATCTCACCACGACCCTGTATGAGGGTTCGTGTTCGATGTAAAGGCCGGCGAAGGTGTCAGGAAGCTCCCGCTGTAGCCGTTTATCCAGTTGCCCTATGTAGGGCACTCGCGCGAGTCGCCTTTTTGCTTCGACAAGAGAAACCCCGTGCATCTGCGCATATGACACAGCGATAGGATCGCCGTCGCTCGCGTTAGCGATGCTCGCTGCGCACAACAGAGCTGTGAGCAAGAGTGCTTTTTGGGGCGCTGCAACCTTTTTGTGCGTGATTTCCATTAGAAAACATCTCCATATGTTAGTCAGGGAACTCCACGAAAGCGATTTCCCCGTCACAACCAGCAGGTGCTGGCGTTTCCAATATATCTGTCGGCAGCGATCGGGTTCCGCCACCGCCGAATACCGCGTTGACTCCGAACTTCAATGATTTCCCAGTCAGCGTATCGATTACGCCAGTTGCCACGCTTTTGGGGCTGAGCAAACGATAAGTTGATGGCCAGACCGTCAGTACGGGAAGCTTGCTTTTCTTTGAAATTAAATAGACGCAGCCATTGCGTATCTGCAATCTGCCTTCCAGTCGCGCCGTCAGTGAGACGGCGTTCGGGTCCGGTTTTAGGCGGACTAGGGTCACATGCTCTTGAGTTGGACCATCACTCGCGTGGGCGGAAGGTGCCGCAAGCACAAAAGAAAAAGTAAAAAGGCCGGTAGAAAGCACCGAGTTGAGCAATCTCAAGCGCAAGCGCATCCTGATCTCTCCATTCGAATGTTGGACTCATCCCTCGTGACCTGGCCAAGGTGATTCCTACGAGTGCGGCTAGTTGCATGGGCCTAATTTTAAGGAGGGGAGTCAATTTACATCGCTATGGTCAATAAAAGCTCCTGGGATTTTGGTCGTTGGTGAATATGCAGGCGCATGCCTGATCGTGTGGGCATGAAGGCGGTTGCTCAGTTCTTCATGTGCAGCCTAACTTAGATGGTATCCCTAGACGGTCTCATCCTTGTAGCGGGATTCTCAGTGGCCATTGTCCGGATTCAGTGACGCCAGCCGCGGTACAGCTAGGCAGTGGGTTGCCGACCTTACCCGAGGGATTGCTTGTCACGATTAGCGACGTCCGCCAAAGTTCAATCGGGAGCTTTTCACTTCGATCCCCTGCCGCCTCCAGGCTGGCCGCATGTTCTCGCCGTGTGAGACGGAGGGTTTGCTCGGCGGCAGGCGTCGATCGTCGCTGCGCGACAATTCGCAGTGGAGACTGCATGGCCTGCCGCTGCGGGCAGGCGGAGCCGGTTCGAATGCATGTTCGGATACTAGTCCGCGAACCGCTTGCGCATTGCGGCCGATAGCGTCGAGGCAGCGGTAATGGCATGCACGGCCAGCGAGGTTGTGCTACACGAAGCCTCCAGGGCAGATGCGCTGTGTTTGTATCTAATCAATGCGCAAGCATCCGGCGAACGGTCATGCGGCGGTTCGCGCGCGACGGTCGGACAGTGCTTCGCGCTCACCGAAGTTCACGACATCATCGCGGCGATCCAGCGAAGGCAGAATCCCGTTTCGCGGCGTTGCCCATGCGGGCGTACCTGGTCGCCGCGCGGTCGCGGCTCGCGCCAATCCGCGTGCCCCTTGAGCGGCGCAAGCGGCGACCAACGCCAGCCAAGTCGAGCCTCACAGCACCGCTCTGCGCCCATCACGGCCTGCGCCGCATCCGGCTGCCGCAAAGCCGCGGCCCACCCCGCCCCCGCCAGACCAGCCGCCAACCCGACCTCCGCCCCACGCCACAAATGCCCAACGGCCGATAGACCCATCACGCCCTCCTGGCTAGTATCGGCCGGACCATCCGAGGGCCTCCCCATGAAGTTCCCAATCGCCACCCCGCTGGCGGTGCTCTGCGCCGCCGTTCTTTCGATGCCGGCCATCGCCGCCAAGCCGGCCAAAGCCCCGAAGGCCCCGAAAGCGCCCGTCTTCGATACCAAGCGCCTGTCGGAGGAAGTGAAGGTGCTGTCCTCCGATGAGTTCGAGGGCCGCGGCCCGGCCACCGCCGGCGAGACCAGGACCATCGACTACGTCGTCGCCCAGCTCAAGGCGGCCGGCGTCCAGCCCGGCGGCGAGCTCAAGGACGGCAAGCGCCTGTGGACCCAGCCGGTGCCGCTGCTGCGCGCGGAAATCGCCGGCACGCCGAGCCTGTCGGTGTCGGTGAAGAAGAAAGCCCGCGCCCTGACCCAGGGCAACGAGATCGCCGTGCGCGCCGCGCTCGACGGCTCCACCAACGTCGCCATCAAGAACGCCCCGCTGGTGTTCGCCGGCTACGGCATCACCGCGCCCGAGCGCCAGTGGGACGACTTCAAGAACGTCGATCTGAAAGGCAAGATCGCCATCGTCCTGATCAACGACCCGGACTTCGAATCCGGCCAGGGCGACTTCGGCGGCAAGGCCATGACCTACTACGGCCGCTGGACCTACAAGTACGAGGAAGCCGCGCGCCGCGGCGCGGTCGGCCTGCTGATCGTGCACGAGACCGATCCGGCCTCCTACGGCTGGGCCACGGTCAAGAACTCCAACACCAACACCATGTTCGACGTGGTCCGCGACAAGCCCGGCGCCTCGCACCCGACCATGGAAGGCTGGATTCAGCGCGACTTCGCCGTGAGCCTGCTCAAGAGCGCCGGCCTGGACTTCGACAAGCTCAAGAAGCAGGCGCAGACCCGCGAGTTCAAGCCGGTCACGCTGAAGAACGTCACCCTCTCGGCCAACTACGTCGTCGACAGCGCGGTGATCACCTCGCAGAACATCGTCGGCCGCATCGAAGGCAGCAAGAAGCCCGATGAGACCGTCATCTACAGCGCCCACTGGGATCACCTGGGCGTCGGTCAGCCCGATGCGAAGGGCGACAAGATCTACAACGGCGCGGTGGACAACGCCACCGGCACCGCCGCGCTGATCGAAATCGGCCGCGCTTTCGCCAAGGGCAAGAAGCCGCAGCGCTCGGTGGTGCTGCTCAACGTCACCGCGGAAGAAAAGGGCCTGCTGGGCTCGGAGTACTACTCCGCGCGTCCGCTGTACCCGCTGTCCAAGACCGTCGCCGTCATCAACATGGACGCGCTCGATCCGACCGGCCCGTCGCGTGACTTCACCACCTCCGGCAGCGCCAAGCAGGAACTGCTGGATGAGCTGATCGCCACCGGCCAGCGCTGGAACCTCAACTACGTCACCGACCCGAAGCCGGAAGCCGGCCACTTCTTCCGCTCCGATCACTTCCCCTTCGCCAAGCGCGGCGTCCCGGCGATCTCGTTCGGTTCAGGCGAAGACAAGGTCGATGGCGGGCAAGCGGCGGGCAAGGCCGAGCAAGAGGCCTACACCCGCGATCGCTACCACCAGCCCGCCGACCAGTGGGAGTCCACCTGGACCTTCGCCGGCATGGCGCGCGACCTGCAGGTGCTCTACACCCTGGGCAATGATCTGGCCAATTCGAACCGCTGGCCGAACTGGAGCCAGGATTCGGAGTTCCGCGCGGCGCGCGATGCGAGCGCGGCCGAGCGCGGCGCCAAGTAACACGGTTCAATCGCGCCGGCCGATGCCGGCGCGACGCTGGACGTCGCGGCCGCGCCGGAGCTTGCCTCCGCGCGGCCGCGTTCGTTTCCGTCGCCCGCAAGGGCGACACACCCGCCACGGACAGGCCCCGATGACCGCGCAAACGCCCCACGTCCTGCTCAACGAATGCGAGGCCCTCGACTTCGACGGCCTGCACCTGCGCAACGTATTGCTGTGCGACCCCGACGCGCCGCGGCAATGGGGCGATCTCTACCGCCCGCACGCGCAGGCCACGCCCGACCGGCGCTTCCTGTGCTCGGCGCTGTGGGCCGGCTATCGCTGCGTGTATCGAGTGGATGCCGACGCGCGGATCTCGCTGGTCGCTTTCGACTATCCCTTCCACGAAGGCCGCCCCGCCGACATCGTCAACGAAGCGATGCCGGGCGACTTCTGGCTGTGCATGAGCGAACGCTTCGGCGGCCCCGGCGCCTACGTCCCGGTGAAGGACGGTCAAGTACAAGCGCGCGAGCACTGGTTGTTCGAACTCGAACGCGGCCACCGCTACGTCCGCGGCAGCGACCTGAAACCCGGCGAATGGCCGCCGCCCTTGCCGAGCCGGCACAAACTTGCCGAACGCTCGCAGACCTGCAGCCTGCTGGTGCGCGCCGTCGGCGGCCTGTTGTTGGCCGAACACAAGCTCTACGTCGACCGCAACATCGCCCGCACCCCGAGCTACCTCGCCGACCACGCCCCGGCCAACGCCGTATACGTGCGTTTGTCCGCTGGCTCGCACACCGTCACCTTGCGCGAGTGGGACCCGGAGAAGCCGGATCGGATGGAGTCGGCCACGGTGGGGTTCGATCTGGATTCGGGGGAGGGGGTGGAGATTGTGGCCAGTCAAATGGCCGGGGGCCTTCGGCTGGAGCTTGTCTCACAGGGTTGATGTGACGGCGGAAGAGCACAGCGCCAGTATGCACCGAGCGCCGGATGGTGATTAACGAATCGGCAGTAGCGAACGAATGCGACTGTGGCTTTGGGATTCTTGTCTGATCCCGAATTGGATCGTTCTTTGAGTTTGGATGTCCGTAATCCGGCGGTAACTCCGTGTATATCCATAATTCTTTGTTTAACGCATAGGCCGGTCGTTCGCACTCTCAAGTCAAAGAGGCGGTACGGATATGGATGCTCTAACGTTATTGGACTCCCCTTATAAAATCTATGTCCAGTTCAACTATCCCGAGATAAAAGATCTGCTCAAGCATTTCCTGACACTCATTTCAGCAACGTTGGTCTTCTCCGTTACATTTTCCGAGAAAATAATCAATTATCAGGCCGGCAATCAACTCCAGCGTCGCACAGTCTTCATTTCATGGACGTTGTTCGCCATGTCGCTGGTGTTGTGTGGCCTAGGTATCTATCTCAATTATCTCACCGCTGAGGCCGCGCTTGATGTTCTGGCCAATAAGGTGGCGGAGGATGTTTTTTTTGAGCTAAGAGGGTGGGCATATCTCGCCCAGGATCTTGGGGCGGTGACTTATGTGATCGCTCTGGCGATTTTGATCATGTCTGCGGTGCTTAAAGTGCGCGGCCAAAATTCGGGCCCGGAAGAGAGAGAGTTGTCGGCGAAAAAATAGCTGACCTATACCAATTGTGCATCTTCCTGTGCTTCTGTGGCGCCTTGCTTCAATCTGTTGACGCTGCCAAGCACAGATCTGCAACAAGGCGGGAATTTTTATTTCCGATGTTGTGAGCTTGCTCCAGCGGATCGGGTGATGGATGGCGAAACTTTCTACCTTTGTCGCGTTAAACGAAGGTGGTATACGCACGATGTGTGCATGCGATACGTACCACTCCATTCGCATTCAACAGGTGCTTACGCCGCCACCAGAGGCGGCGTAAGGTTTCCTCTGGCGCCAGAGGGGAAAGTGAATGGACCGCTTGGAGAAGTGCTCGGCTCAATCCCGGTCGGTGATGCATTGGAGGGCGTTCTGTCCGTTCAGTGCTCTGGCTGCGATTGGCCTGTTGGGATGCAATGGCAATGCAGTAGAAAACGCCGTTTCTAATGAGGCTGTAACGGGTACGGCGCCCGGCGGAATCGGTGATTCCCCACCAGTGCAGACCGTGGTTGCGGTTACTTGCCCATCCGCGGATTTCAAAGAATTCATCAAGCAGTTCGCTAACGACGCGAACCTCCAGGACGCGTTCTCTTCCAAACCGGTCAAGCACAAGTATCCGTACTACTGGAAGCACAACAGCCAACCGGGTGACCCGGCTAATCCCAAGTGGGTGATCGACGACGAGCCAGGCCCGGCGAGGGTGAAGTATCGATATGACGCCGCCACCGATAAGTTCGTATGGGTGAGCAAGAAGCTCAGACAGGGACAGCGCTGGACCAGCATCGATATCGATGAGAAACCGACGTCTTATGCGCAGTTGCGCAACTTCCGGATTCATCGGGTCTCTGATGCTCAGTACGACGTTGAGTACGACAAGAGCGATATCGATACCTACAAATTGAATTCGGGTTGCTGGTATTTCAGCCAGCGCTGGGAGCAGGAGTCGATCGTCGATTGCAAATGGCCGGATGAGTGTCGCAAGCAACGCGAGTACGAGGCATCGCCGAAGTGACTTCGTGGCTATGAGTATTTCTGGAGGCGATGCGACAGCGCGTTGCAGACGAGGGCAAACCTTGGCTGTGTCGGCGTCTAGTTTCCTTCCGGCAAGTTATGCCCAATCCGCCACAACACCCCCGTCGGATCGACCAGGGTGAAATCGCGAATCATCCACGGCCGATCCTCGGGCGCGCCGATGCCCACGCCGAAGGTCCGCGCGATGTTCTGCTCGGTCAGATGCCGCCACCAGTCGTCGGCGTTTTCCACCAGCAGATGCATCTGGAAGTTCTGCGCATGCTGGGCGAGGTAGAACTTCTGCAGCAGAAAGCCGCAGTCGCCGTGATGGACGTAGGCCAGATCGTCCGACGACCAGGGGATCGAGAAACCAATCGCGGTGTAGAAGCGTTTCGACAAGTCGAAGTCGCGGGCGGGCACGAAGGCTTTGGCTTCGACGGTTCGCAGGTTGAGCGCGGTCATTGGCGGGCGATCGGCTGAGGGCGTTCGGCAGATCGTAGACGATGCCGGGCTGATGCGAATATGGTTGCGACAAGCCCACAGCCGGGGCCTTCGCTAAGTGGCTTGACCTTGCGCACCCAGCAGCTGCCGGTACGCGCAAACCCGCCGGTGCGATGTCCGGGCACGTGCTCGATTTTCGACGAAAGAAAGATGCCTGGGGAGTGACCGATGAATTTCCGTCTGCCGATGCTGGCGCTGATTTGCCTGGCGCTGACCGCCTGCGAGCCCGCGGCCGACAAGAAGCCGCGTCGATCCCACGCCGAAACCCTCCAGGGCTTCGTCGAGAGGTCAAAAAATAGCCTCAACGCCGGAGACGGCTACGCCGATTTCCGCAAGGCGGCGCTGGCGATGGGCTGGGTGCCCCGCAAGAGCAGCCGCTGCCTTCACGGGGATTTCCAGGCCGGGGAAAAACGGCCCGGCGAATACAAGCCGCCGTTAAATCCGTATTGCGCGGATATGCCGGAGTTGGGCGCGTTCGACGAACACGGCAGGCATCTGGCGCAGTTCCACTACCCGCGTTCGCCGTGGAGGATGGAGGCCGTGGTCGCCGGCGACAGCGAGCGCAGGCACGTGCCCGGCGATTCCTCCGGCTTTTTCGTGGCCAATTGGTCGCTGCGGGACGCTGCCGCGGATTGACCGGATGCGGCGGTATCGGCCTGCGGGCGGTTCGATGCCGCCGGCAGGCCGGTTGTTTCAGTGCGTATGACCGCTGTGCTGCTTCACGTAATTCGCCGCGAACGGATCCAGCTCCATATCGCCCAGATCCGCGTAATCGGTCTCGCGATAGTCGACCGTCGCGGTGAACGCCGCATCCGCGCTCACCCGTTCCAGCTTGCGCAGACGCAGTTCGTAGAGACCGGGTTCGCCGGTCTTGGCTTTGCGCTTACCGGTGCGGTAATACGCGGGCAGGGCGTCGGCTTCGATCCATTCCAGCGCGATTGGCTGGCCTTCGGCGCTTTCGCCGCTGTAACGCGCGGCGGTGGTGCCGAACGCTTTAATCTGGCCGTCGCGCTTGAGCGCCGTGCACAGTTCGGGGCTGATCAGGCTGGCGAGTTGCGGCCACTGCGGCATCTGCCCGATGGTGCGCAGATCGCCCGGAGACCACGAAACGCTGCGCTGTTCCTTGGCGAACAGCTCCAGCCGCGCGATGCCGTCGGGCGTCTTGCGCCACTGCTCCACCGGTTCGCCCTGCATGCGGTATTCGATGCGGTCGGCCGAGCGCACCAGCACCAGGGTCCGCTCGCCCTTGGCGTCGCGGACCTGGTACTCGGCGATCAGCGCTTGCGAAGCGGACGCCGGCGCCGGCGCGACGTACTTCGTATCGTCGCCGCTTTGCGTCGCGCCGCCGGCCCGCGAGGGACCGGCGAACGCGAAGGACACCACGATGGACAGCGACAACGCTGCCAGCGTGGTCGATCCGCAGCGCATCACAGCTTGGCCGACTGACGCGCCATGCCCGCGCGCAGGTCTTCTTCCATCAGCGGCGCGGCGATCGCGGAACGGCCGCGGCCGTTGCCGCACTGGCCCAGCAGGGTGCACAGGAAAATGCTGGTGTTGCGCTGCGATTGCGCCATCACGTGGAAGATCGTGTTCTGCTCGACCACGCCCTGGAACGAATGCGCGCCGGGGCCACGGGCGTAGATGGCGACGTCTTCCGCGGCGTGGGTTTCATCGCCCAGCGGCACGGTCGCTTCCTGCAGGTAATCAGGCTGGGCGGTGTCGATCGCGGTCAGGTCCGGACGCGCGTTCGGGCCGCGGTAGCCGGGGCCGTTGACGTAGCCCAGCGTGGTGTAGGGCTTGCCGTTCTTGTCCAGCGCCAGTTGGCCGTTGGTGACGACCTTGCCGAGGATGTCGTTGCCGCGGTCGGGATAACCGGCGAGGGTGAAGGTGTGGCTGTGGTCGGCGGTGACGATGATCAGGGTGTCGCGCTCGGAGGTTTTCTGCAGCGCCTTGCGTACCGCGTCCGACAGCGCGATGGTGTCGGTGAGGGCGCGGCTGGCGTTGCCGGCGTGATGCGCGTGATCGACGCGGCCGCCTTCGACCATCAGGAAGTAGCCCTTGCGGCTGTTGGCTTCCAGCACGTCGATGGCCTTCGAGGTCATGTCGGCCAGGCTCGGTTCCTTGCCGCTGTCGTTCGGGCGGTCCTGCTCGTATTCCATGTGCGAGCGTTCGAACAGGCCCAGCAGATGGCGAGTGCGGCGCGGATCGACGGCGTCGAACTGGGCCTTGTTCCACACGTAAGGCGAAGCTGAGCGCGCGGCCCATTCCTGCGTCAGGTTGCGGCCGTCCTTGCGGCGGCCGGCAGCGCCGGCGTCTTCCGGATCGCTCACGGTGTTGGGCAGGAAGTAGCCGCGGCCGCCGCCGAGCGCGACTTCCAGGCCGTCGCCGTAGGGGAATTCGACCAGCTGGCGGGCGATGTCCTTGCAGCCGTTGGCCTTGGCTTCGGCGGTCAGCTCGGCGTCGCTTTCCCAATCGCGGTTGGGCGCGTGCGAATACGTCGCCGCCGGCGTGGCGTGGGTGATGCGCGCGGTGCTGACGATGCCGGTCGCAAGGCCCAGCGCCTCGGACAGTTCCAGCATGGTGACCACGCCCTGGCCGCGCGCGGAGGCGCAGTCGCCGTACTTGGCCTTCTGGGTGACGCTGAGCACGCCCTGGTTGGTCTTGATGCCGGTGACCATCGCGGTCATGGTCGGCGCCGAGTCCGGCGTCTGGCCGTCGACCGAGTAGGTCTTGGACAGACTCACATACGGCAGGCGTTCGAACGACAGCGAATTCTCTTCGCCGCTGCCGCCCTTGAGCTGGCCTTCGCGGATGCGCGCGGCGGCGACGGTGGAGATGCCCATGCCGTCGCCGACGAACAGGATGACGTTCTTGGCCTTGAACGGGCTCGGGCGCAGGTTGGCGCCGTCGCGCGCGGTCTGCGCGCCTTCCTCGAACCAGCGCTGGGCGCTTTCCTGGCGGGCCGGCGCCTTGGGCGCGGCCTGCTTGGGCGCGGCCAGCACGGGCAGGGCGATGAGGGCGGTGAAGATGGCGCCGCCGAGAACGGTGGCGGCGACGGAATTGGGAGTCTGGCGCATGGAGGGCTCGGGATCGGGGGATCGAGGGAGCCACACTTTGCGGGACCCGCGTTTCAGTCGCATGACCGCCTGGGATCACGGCGCCGAGCGACGCGGCAAAAAACGAGCGCGATGTTCATCGCACTACGTATTCGCCGTACTGCGCACCTCATCGCGCGCTGTCCCGATGCGGCCCGAACGGCCGGCTGCGGCAGGATGGGCGGCTGGAAAGCTTCACCCAGTTCATTTCCGGCTACGGCGATCTGTGGAGCGGCGACGCCCGGGCCGCGATCGGCGATGCGGTGAAGGCCGGCCGGCTCTCGCAGTCCGATGCGGATAATGCGTTGAAGTACCTGCCCTGACCGCGGTTCGACAGAGCCCCGAAACACAAATTCGCCCTCTTTGAAAAAGGGGGCTGCGCGCGATGGAAGACCGAAGTACAGGAACACCCGCCGCGCGGGGGATTCGCTCTTAACGACATCCGCATGACGAGGCCACAGACCGGACCAAACCCGGCCACAGTGGTTTTTTCCAGACCAGACGTTATCGTTCCCCCCAGAGCACGCGACGCCGGACGGCGTCCGCGGCCATCGTAGGGACACGAGCCATGCTGCGGATCGCATTATTGGAAGACAAGTTGACGGTCGTCAGCGCGCCGGTCGGCGTCGCGGTCTACGACTTCGATTTCGAACTATATTTCCGCTGCAGCCATCCGGCATTTTTCGAAGGCGACACTCCCTGCGTCCTGCGCATCGGCGCGGTCGAGGACTATGCCGCGCAGTACCAGGAAAAGCTCGATTGGGGCCTGCGTCCGGTGAACACACCCGAGCAGCACGAGCGGGCCAGCGAGTTGGCGGTGTGGTATCCGCTATTGGCCGACATGACGCCTCGCACGCGGATTTTCGAACAATTGCCGGACGCGGCGGAGATAGAACGCGAGTTCGCCTGGCCGATCTTCCTCAAGGGCTCGCGTCAGACCAACAAGCACAATCTGAAACTGTCGATCATTCGCGATCGCGATCAATACGTTTGGGCGGCCGAGCAATATCGCCGCGATCCGGTGCTGCATTGGCAAAGGCCGGTCGTGCGCGAGTTCGTGCCGCTGCAACCGGTGGCCGGCGGTATCGCCGGGAAAGTGCCGGCGTCGATGGAGTTCCGCAGTTTCTGGTGGCACGGGCATTGCGTGGGCTGGGGACGCTATTGGTATCAGGCGGCCGACTATGCCTGCGACGACATCGACGCCGGACTCGCGTTGGCGCAGGAGGCGGCGCGGCGCCTGCAAGTGCCGTTCCTGGTGGTCGATATCGCCAGGACCGCGGACGGCCGCTGGATCGTCATCGAATGCAACGACGCGCAGGAGTCGGGCTACGCCGCGGCGCCGCCCCGTGCGATCTGGAGCGCGATACTCGAACGGATCGAGCTGGCGTAGTCGGGGGTGCGGCGAGGTCTGAACATGATGCTTGGCGGATGCCTGTCGCGTGGGGTTTTCCCTAGCGGCGTTGCTTCAGCACGCATGCGAACATCCGCGCCGGATTGTCGCCAGCCTTGCCCAGGAACACCCGCAATGACCTACAAGCTCGCGCTCTACATCCCGCTGGCCGTAACCGCGGTTGCCCTGGCGCTGGCCGCCCTGGGCGTGTTCTTCGTCAAGCGGCGTCATAAGCAAAAGCTGGCGCTGCGTTTCGCCTTCGTATGTTTCCTGATGGCGGCGCTGGTCGGCGGGGTGATGGCGCCGGGCATGTTTCTCGATCGGGTGACCTTCGATCAGCGACGCCTGGAGCAGCCGCACGGGATCTGGTTCATGCCCGGCTACGGGCCGAAAGGTTTCGATCTGGCGCGGGTGCGCGAGATCGCGATCAGCGTGCGCGAACGCACGGCGCGGCGCGGCCGGCGGGTGAGCGAGGAAGTGTGGACGGCGAGGTACGACGACGGCAGCACCGAGGCGGTGGTGGCCGGCGACCTGTGGAAGTACCACGGCTGGGAAATCATCGAGCGCCTGCGTAAGCGCGGCATCGTGGTCAAGGATCTGCGCTAGTCGCGCCGGTGGGGGCCGCGGCCGCGCCTCGGCTCGGGTCCGGCGAAGGCCTCGGAGCGCCCTTCGAATTGCCGCTGCGCTGATCCGCGCGCGACGCCGGCCGCGCCGGAACGCACTCAGCGATTGGCCGCGCTTCTGGCCGCGTTCTTCGCCGCCATCGACATCGCCCGCGAGCCGGCCAGGATCATCCGCACCATCACGCTCATCTGCTCGATCAGCTCGGGGTCTTTCTCGCGCGGCATGTCCATCGCGGTGGCGCCCATGGCGAACACCAGGCGGGTGATCGAACGCGCGACCAGGGCCGGTTCGTACAAGGTGACCTTGTCGATCGCGGCCAGGCGGATCAGATCGACCCGCAGCTCTTCTTCGAAAAATGAGAGCTCGCGATCGACCGCGCGCTTGAACGCGTCCGAGCCGACCGTGCCTTCGCGCAACAGCACGTGCAGCAGTTTGTCGTCGGCGCGCAGTTGGTCCATGAACGCTTCGATCGAGGTGCGCACGATGCTGCGGCGCGCGGCCACGCGCTGGCGCGCTTCGCCGACGATCTGGCGCAGCGACTGGCCGGCCAGATCGATCAACGCCACCGCCAGCTCGTCGGTGTCGCGGAACTGGCGATAGAAACTGTTCGGGGCGATGCCGGCTTCGCGCGCGACCTCGCGCAGGCTCAGGCTGGACACGCTGCGGTGCGGTCCGATCAGCTTCAGCGCGGCGGCGATCAGGTCCTCACGGGAGATTGTCGCCTTGCGGCCCGGGTGCGTATCGGCGTCGATATCGGTATGGAGGCGTTGGCTCACGGATGGCTGGCGCGAAGACGGGCAGCGCACATGATACCTCTGTTACGGAATTAATATACGGTTGTGCACACATCTGTGCGGATATGTGTATAGTTCCGCCCATGAACGCTGCCATCCGCCCCTCCGCCCGCCGCCCCCACAGCCGTCTGCGACGGCTCATCGCGCCCTTGGTGGTTCCGCAAGTCTTTGATTTCTGGGCCTCCAGGCTCCATCCGACCTGGTCCTGGGAGCGCTCGCTGGCGCGCATCGTCGGCCGCAGCGAGGCCTCGGCCGACGCGGTGACCCTGCTGCTGGCGCCGAACCGGCACTGGCGCGGCGCCCGCGCGGGCCAGCATCTGATGGTCGGTGCGCGCATCGACGGCGTCCTGGTGCAGCGCAGCTACAGCCTGTCGGACGCGCCGCGCGGCGATGGCCGCATCGCCATCACGGTCAAGGCGATCGAGGGCGGCAAGCTCAGCCGTCATCTGCACGGCGAGGCCAAGGTCGGCGACGTGCTGGAACTCGGCGCCGCTTTCGGCGACATGGTGCTGCCCGAACGCGTCGATGGCGCGTGGCTGTTTCTCGCCGCCGGCAGCGGCATCACGCCGTTGATGGCGATGACGCGCGAACTGGCCGCGCAAGGCATGCCGGCGCCGCTGACCGTGTTGTATTGGGCGCGTCGCCGCGAAGAATTGTGTTTCGTCGATGAGCTGCGCGAGATCGCGGCCCGGCATCCGAATTTCCGCGTGCGTTTCCTGCTGACCCGGCAGGAACCGCGCGACGAGGACGAAGACGCTGGCCGCATCGATCCGGCGCTGTTGGCCAGGCACGTCGGCGATCTGTCCGCGCGTCAGGTCTATGCCTGCGGCCCGGGTGGTTTCATCGTGCAGGCGCGCGAGTCCGGCGCCGCGCAGGCGCGCGCCTTCGCCGCGGAAGCCTTCACTCCGCCGCCGCGCACGCTGGAAGAGACCGGCACGGTCGAAGTCCTGCTCGCGCGCAGCGGCCGCACCGTGGAACTGCCGCGCGGCGAGTCCTTGCTGACCGCGCTGGAATCGCAAGGCCTGAAGCTGCCCTCGGGTTGCCGCATGGGCCTGTGCAACACCTGCTCGTGCGGCAAAACCTCCGGCACCACCCGTCATCTGCACACCGGCGATGTCCAGGCCGAACCGGTGTCTTCGCTGCGTCTGTGCGTGAACAGCGCGACCAGCCATCTCGTCCTCGATCTGTGATCCGCCCATGACCACTGCCCGCAATCGTCCGCTGACCCCGACCGAACTCGACCGCTTCGGCGAAGAACTCGACGCGCTGCGCGCGCGCACCGTCGCCCAACTGGGCCGGGTCGATGCCGACTACATCCGCCGCGTGGTCGCGGCCGTGCGCTACATCAGCCTGTTCGGCCGCCTGCTGCTGTTCGTCGGCGCGATCGGCGGCGCGTTCGTGTCGTGGCTGTTCTGGCCGGCGTGCATCGCCGGCACCGTGCTGCTGGGCCTGGCGAAGATCCTGGAGAACATGGAAGTCGGCCACAACGTCATGCACGGCCAGTACGACTGGATGCGCGATCCGCACCTGGACGGCAAGACCTACGAGTGGGACATCGTCGCCACCGGCGACAACTGGCGCAAAACCCACAACTACATGCATCACACCTGGACCAACGTGCGCGGCATGGACGACGACATCGGCTACGGCCTGTTGCGTCTGTTCCCCGAGCAGCGCTGGCGCGCGTTCTATCTGCTGCAGCCGTTCGTCGCGGTGGTGTTCGCGATCCTGTTCGAGTGGGGCGTGGCGATCCAGGAACTGCGCGTGGGCCGCTGGCTGGCCGGCAAGACCACGCATCGGGCGATGTGGCGCAAGTTCGCGCCGGTCGGCCGCAAGATGGGCAAGCAGTTGTTGAAGGACTACGTGCTGTTTCCGGCGCTGGCCGGGCCGTTTTTCCTGCCGGTGCTGATCGGCAATCTGATCGCCAACGTGATGCGCAACATCTGGACCTACACGGTGATCTTCTGCGGTCACTTCACTACGGATGTGGAAGTGTTCCCGAAGGAATCGGTGCGCAACGAGTCGCGCGGGCATTGGTATCTGCGCCAGTTGCGCGGCTCTGCGAATCTCACCGGGGGCAAGTGGATGGATCTGATGACGGGCAATCTGAGTCATCAGATCGAGCATCATTTCTATCCGGACATTCCGGCGCGGCGCTATGCGGCGCTGGCGGTGGAGGTTCGGGAGATCTGCGGGCGTTATGGCCAGCATTACGATACTGGTTCGCTGCCTAAGCAGTTCGCACAGGTGATTTGGCGGATCTTGCGGCATGCGTGGCCTAGCCGGCCGGGCAAGCGGCGGCCGCTGGTGCGGGCTGAGGCGGTTGCTGAGGCTTGAGAGCAACAGCAGCGGCAACAGCAACAGCAGCAGCAACAGCTCAAATCCCCCGCATCCGCTTCGCGGATGCTCGCCCCCTTTTCTAAAGGGGGCAACGGCAAGGGCAACGGCCGCAACAACTGCAGCGATAACCACGGCTGCGGCTGCGACAACGATCGCGATGATCGCCGCACCCCCGCTGTTGCCGTTCCCCCCTTTGAAAAAGGGGGGTAGGGGGGATTTGCTCTTATTCCAAGCGCCGATCAAGCCGCCCGCTTGTACCGAACCGCCTCATCCAAAGCGACCTCGCCCAGAAACCCGCCGCTGCTGCGAGCCGGTTGCTGCTGTTCGATCGCATGCGCGAAAACCACCGCCGGATCGGCCTGCAGCTTGTCGTACAGGCGCTGCAAGTTCGGATAGTCGCGACGATCGACGACCTCGTGATACTTGGTCCAGCGGGCGATGCCGACGAAATACGCATCGGCCAAGGTGCGATGTTCGCCCAGCAGCCACGGCCGCTCGCCGAGCATGCGCTCCAACTCCTCATGCGCCCGCACCACGCGGCCGCGACCGTACTCGGTCAGCGCGGCCTTCGTCGCCTCGTCCACTTCGTGCTCCAGCACATGCCACAGCGAGGCGAAGGAATTGAAGAAAGTGGTGTTGAGGAAAGCGAGCATGCGGTTGAGCTCGTCGAACTCGCGCGTGCCCTGCCGGTAGGCGATGCCGCTGGCGACGGCATTGGCGCCGATGTGGTTGAGGATGGCCATGCTTTCGACCAGGGCGTCGCCCGACTCGGTCAGCAGCGCCGGGGTTTCGCCGACCGGGTTGATGGCGCGGTAGGCGGCGGTGTGGATCATCTCGGGCATCTCCACCCGCGCCAGCCGGTAGGGCAGGCCGGACCATTCCAGCGCGACGATGGAGCCGAACGAGCAGCCGGAGGGGACGCCGTAGTAAAGGATCGGGGACATGGGGCTTCCTTCTTAAGTGAGTGGGCCGGGCCACAGGCGGTGCGCGTGTCGCGGCGGTGGAGTCACTGTAGATTCGTGGACTTTGGCTGTGTAGTCGGCCAAAAGTGGACTCAAAGTCCATGCGTGTGTACTTTGCGGGCATGCTCAACCTCAACGATCTGGTCCTGTTCGCCGCCGCCGTCGAGCACGGCGGCTTCGCCGCGGCCTCGCGCCGGCTCGGCGTGCCCAAGTCCACGGTCAGCAAGCGGGTGGCGGCGTTGGAGGAGGAACTCGGCGTGCGCCTGATCCACCGCACCTCGCGCAGCTTCACCCTCACCGACACCGGCCGCGACTTCCACGAGCACGCGCGCGCGGCGCTGATCGAAACCGAGGCGGCGGAGAACATCGTGCGCCGCCGCGTCGCCGAACCCAGCGGCAAGGTCCGCATCACCTGCGGCGTGCCGACCGCGCAGGACTATCTGGCCGAACATCTGCCGGCGCTGGCGCGGGCATATCCGCGCCTGCATGTGCAATTGGACGTCAGCGACCGCTGGGTCGATCTGGTCCAGGAGGGCTACGACATCGGCGTGCGCAGCCACTTCGCGCCGTTGCCCGATTCGGGCTTGATCCAGCGGCAGGCGCTGGTCGAAACCATCGTCGTGGTCGCCGCGCCGGCGTATCTGGCGCAGCGCGGCGAACCGCAGCGGCCGCAGGATCTGGCCGGCCACGACGCGCTG
Source organism: Lysobacter sp. ISL-50 (assembly GCF_018612875.1). Lineage (GTDB taxonomy): Bacteria > Pseudomonadota > Gammaproteobacteria > Xanthomonadales > Xanthomonadaceae > Lysobacter. The sequence goes on from NZ_JAGGRI010000038.1 coordinate 103,169, forward strand.
CTGACCGGTCTGTCCGGGCGCACGGCGTGGACGCTGGAAGACGCGGCCGGCGCTCGCATCGAGGTCGAGCCGATCGCGCGCATGACCGCCAACGAAGGCCGCGTGCTGCGCACCGCCGCGGTCGCCGGGCTCGGCGTGACCGTGCTGCCGCAGCGCATGTGCCGCGACGAACTCGAAGACGGTCGCCTGCGCCGGGTGCTGCCGCAATGGAGCGCGGGGCAGGTGACGACGACGCTGGTGATGCCGCATCGCCGCGGCCAGTTGCCCGGCGTGCGCGCGACCGTGGAATTTCTGCTCGATTGCCTGTCGCGGCGGTGAGGCCGCGGCGCGGCCGTCCGCGGCCGCGTCGTCGCCGGTTCGTGCGTGACTTGCGAGCGGCTGCGCGCCGTGTTCGCCGCTCTATTCGCGCACCGCGCCTTCGGTGATCAGCAACAGCACGCTGCTGTCGGCATCCAGCTCGTGCGCGTCGCGCAGAGCGGAATCGGTCGCCGCGTGCAGCAGCCCGGCCCATCCGGCGGCGCCGGATGCGCTGCTGTCGGGCCCGCCGCCGGCACGCAGCAGCGCGGGCGCGGCCGACAACTGCGCTTCATCGACGCTCAACGCGCTCACCCGATGACGCAGCAGCACGGCCAGCGCCGAGGCCGACGCCAGACCGCACGAAAGCATTTCCGCACAGGTGTCGAGGTCGCCGTCGATCCGCACCGGCGCCGCCGTCGCCAAAGCGCGGGTGACGCAGGCGGCCGATCGCGGCTCGACCCCGACGATGCGCGCGGGCGCGCGCAGCTGCGCATGCAAGCCTTCGGCCATCGCCGCGGCGAGTCCGCCGACGCCGGCCTGCACGAAGACGTGGCTGGGTGGTTCGTGGGCGCGCTCGCGCAGCTGTTCATGCAGTTCGCGCGCGATCAGGCCGTAACCGGCCATGACGTCGGCGACCACCGGATCGGCCGGGTCGGCGCTGGTATCGGCGATCAGCACGCCGTCGCCGCGTGCCGCCGCGGCGTGCGCGGCCAACACCGCGTCGTCGTAGCTGCCGTCCACGCGCACCACCTTGCCGCCGAGCGCGCGGATGCGCGCGGCGCGCGCCGGCGACACCGCCGCGGGCAAGTAGACGCGCGCCGCCGCGCCTGCGCGCTGCGCCGCCGCGCTCACCGACAGGCCGTGATTGCCGTCGCTGGCGCAGATCAATCGCGGCCTCGCCGCGCTGTCGCCGCAGGCCCGGCGCAATTGCTCCAGCGAACGCGCGCCGGTCAGCCGGCTCAACGCGCGCAGGCCGGCGACCATGCCGCCGAGGACTTTGAAATTACCCAGCGGCCGTTCGTTCTCGGCCTTGGCCAGCACGCGCCGCACGCCGCAGCGCCGCGCCAGTTCGGGCAGATCGAGCAGCGAAGTGGGGCGGTAATCCGGCCACAGTTGCGCCGGGTCGGTAAGCCAGGAGTCGTTCATGCCGAAAGTGTGGCGGCGCGGCCGCGCGCTTGCGCCGCATCCATGAGCGACGCGATGCGGAAAAACCGCGCGATCGCGCCGCCGTGCGCGCGGCTCAGTCGTCTTCGTCCAGCGACACCGGAATCGTCAGCCCGCGCTTGACCAGGCTGAGCGCGACATTGGTGGTGAAGCGCTTGATGTTGGGGTTGTCTTCGACCATGCGGATCATCAACGCGTCGAAGTTCTCCGTATCCGGCGCGGTCACCACCAGGACGAAGTCGGCCTCGCCGGTGACGTAGAACACCTGCTGCACCTGATCCTGCGCGGACAGCCAGCGGCGCAGTTGCGCCAGCAGTTCCGGGCGTTCGCGCTCGACCTGCAGCGAGACGATGAAGAAGGTGGGCTTGCCGACTTGCCTGGGGTCGAGCAGCGCCGCCTGGCGCACGATCACCCCGTCTTCGCGCATGCGCCGCAGGCGGCGCTGGATCGCCGAGGGCGACAGCGCGACCTGTTCGGCCAGGCGCTCGGCGGTCTGGCCGGCGTCTTCCTGCACCAGATTGAGCAGTTGGCGATCGAAGCGGTCGAGTTTCATGCGCGCATCTTAAATCCAGGCGTCGGCGAAAAATCACCCGGCGCGGGCGGCAGTCGCGGAAAAACCGCGTCCGGCGCTGTCGCTATGCGGCGCAAACGCGCGCCGGCGCCGTTAGCCTTTCCGCCTCCCCCCGAGGTGCCGTCATGGATGCTCCCAAGCTGGATTCCGCCGCGTTGGATTTCGCCGCGCTGCAACGCCATGTCGATAGCGTCTGGCAGGTGCGGATCCTGCCGGCGCTGTGCGACTACATCGCCATTCCCTGCCAGTCGCCGGCCTTCGATCCCGACTGGGCCGCGCACGGCCATATGCAACAGGCGGTCGACCTGATGACCGCCTGGGCGCGCGAGCATCTGGCCGCGGTGACCGGCGCCAGCGTCGAAGCGCTGCATCTGCCCGGCCGCACGCCGCTGATCTTCATCGATATCCCGGCGCATGGCCGCGCCGCGGCCGACGCGCCGGTGCTGATCTACGGCCACCTGGACAAACAGCCGCCGATGCCGGGCTGGGCGCCGGGACGCGATGCGTGGACGCCAGTGTTCGAGGGCGATCGCCTCTACGGCCGCGGCGGCGCCGACGACGGCTATGCGATCTTCGCCGCGATCGCGGCATTGCTGGCCTTGCGTGAACAGTCGCTGGCGCATCCGCGCTGCCAGATTCTGATCGAGGCCAGCGAAGAATCCAGCAGCGTCGATCTGCCGGCCTATATCGAGCAACTCGCGCCGCGTTTAGGCGAGCCTGCGCTGATCGTCGCGCTCGATGCCGGTTGCGGCAACTATGAGCAGCTGTGGACCACGACTTCGCTGCGCGGGCAGGTGGCCGGCACGCTGACGGTGCGGGTGCTCGATGAAGGCGTGCATTCCGGCGATGCGTCCGGGATCGTGCCGTCGAGTTTCCGCATCGCCCGGCAGGTGTTGTCGCGGCTGGAAGATCCCGCGACCGGCGAGATCGTCGCCGACTTCCACGCCGAGATTCCGCGTCACCGGCGCGAACAGGCCGCCGTGGCGGCGGCCGCATTGGGGCAGGGGCTGCTCGATAGCTTTCCGTTCCACGCGCAGACGCGGCCGGTGCAGGACGACTTGTGCGAACTCGCGCTCAATCGTTCCTGGCGGCCGCAGCTGGCGATCACCGGCATCGACGGCGTCCCGCGCGTGGTCGACGCGGCCGCGGTGATGCAGCCGTTTACCGCGCTCAAGCTGGGCCTGCGCCTGCCGCCGACCCTGGACCCGGACGCGGCGGCCAAACGCTTGCAGGCCTTGCTCGAATCCGATCCGCCGTATTGCAGCGAAGTGCGCTTCGAACTGGATTTCGCCAGCCGCGGCTGGCATGCGCCGGAGGCGGCGCCGTGGCTGGCCGAGAGTCTGGAGCGCGCTTCGCAACGCGCCTTCGGCCGCGCCAGCGCGCTGATCGGCGGAGGAGGAGGCATTCCGTTCCTGGCCATGCTCGGCGAGCGCTATCCGCGCGCGCAGTTCCTGGTCACCGGCGTGCTGGGTCCGCAATCCAACGCGCACGGGCCGAACGAATTCCTGCACCTGCCCACCGCGCGCCGGCTCACCGCGGCCTTGGCGCAGCTGTTGCACGACGCGGCGCATATCGCCCACGACGCGGCGCGAACCGATAGCCTGAGCGTTGTCGCGTAGCGCCTCGCCGCGATCGTTCGCGTCCACCTTTACGTTTTCGCACACCCACAGGCCCGCCATGAAATTGCTCTATCAAACCCACTCGCCGTATGCGCGCAAGGCGCTGGTGTTCGCGCACGAGGCCGGTCTGGCCGATCGCATCGAAGTCGTGCATCACGAGACCAGCCCGACCCTGCGCAACGAAACGGTCTACGCGCAAAATCCGCTCGGCAAGGTGCCGGTGCTGATTCGCTCCGGGCAAACGCCGATTTTCGATTCGGACGTGATCTGCGCCTATCTGGACACGCTGCACGATGGCGCGCCGCTGATTCCGCGCGACGGCGAAGCGCGCTGGCACGTGCTGCAACTGCAGGCGCTGGCGCAGGGCCTGGCCGACTTCGGCATCAAGGTGCGCTGGGAAACCGTGCGCCGGCCCGAAGCGCTGCGCTATGAGCCGCTGCGCGCGGGTTACACGCAAAAGCTGATCGAAAGCTACGACTGGCTGGAACGCGAGCTCGACACCGACGCGGCCGTGCACGTGGGCCATATCGCGGTGGCGACGGCGCTGAGCTGGCTGGAGTTCCGCGAGCTGCCCGATTTCCGCGCCGGCCGGCCGCGGCTGAGCGCATGGCTGGATGCGTTCGAGCGCCGCGAATCGATGCGGGCGACGCCGCTGTCGGGCGAAACCCAGGACTGAGGCGGGCCCGCGCCCCTCGTAACGGGCCGGCGCTGTCCTGCCGGCCGCCTGCGCCGCGTTGAACCAGACGACAGCGACGGATGCGCGTCCGCGAACGATCGCGGTTGTATCCGTTCCTGCGTAGGATCCGCGAACCGGGCCATGCCAGAGGGCGAGATGAAGAAGATCTTCGGAGGATTTGTTTCGGTAATCCTGCTGGGCATCTACGTGCATCTGATCTACGTGGCGGTGAACGTCGCCAACTGCGTCGGCGCCGTCGGCTGCAAGACCTACGTGGCGGCCTATTTCAACGACGGCATGGCGCAGGCGCTGTCGGTGATCGGCGGCCTGATCTCGGCGCTGGTCATCGCCGAGCTGGCCCTGGCCAAGCCCGGCGAGGCGCCGGGCGCGCGCGTGCTGGACAGCGATGCCTCCACCGGCGCGGTGCGCACGGTAACGGTGGTGTCGGTGCTGTTCGTGCTGGTGTGGATCGGCGCCGGACTCACCGCGTTCCTGGTCGGGCTGTATCACCCGACCGCGCTGCCGGTGCTGACCACGCACGGCCAGGCCTGGCTGGGGCTGGCGGTGTCGGCGGCCTATGCCTATTTCGGTCTGAGCCCATCCGCCGGCCGCGGCGATAGTCGCGAATAGCGGCCGATCCTAGCGGCCGCCTTCGTTTCCCGCGGCCGCATCCAGATGCGACAGCGAGCGTTCCGGCGGCCCGAACAACTGCCCGAACACGCCGCGCAGTCCGCGCGCGCGCCAGGCATCGCGGAACATCGCGATCCATTCATGGAAGGTCAGCCGGATCGGATTGTGCCCGTGCACCTGCCCGACGATGCCGTACTCGCACGGCACCTGCTCGTCTTCTTCCACATAGGTGCCGAACCACTTGTCCCAGACGATCAGCACGCCGGCGTAGTTGCGATCGATGTACTGCGCGTTGCGGGCGTGATGCACGCGATGGTGCGAGGGCGTGTTGAAGATTTTCTCCAGCCAGCCCAGCTTGCCCACCGCCTGGGTGTGGACGAAGAACTGGAAGGCCAGATTGATCGCCACCACCGCGACGATGTGCTTGGGCTCGAAGCCGATCCAGGCCAGCGGCAACCAGAACAGCCACATGCCCGAGATCGGGTAGGTCAGGCTCTGGCGGAACGCGGTGGACAGGTTCAGGCGTTCGGAAGAGTGATGGGTGACATGCGAGGCCCACATCCAGCGGATGCGGTGGCTGGCGCGATGGAACCAGTAATAGAAGAAATCCTGCGCGACGAACAGCGTGGCGATGGTCCACAGCGAGGCCGGCGGCAGTTCGAACAAGCGGTGCGCGTACACCGCGTAGTAGATGCCGATCACGATCAGCCACGCGACCGCGTCGCTGGCCTGGTGCATCAGCGCCAGCGCCGCGTTCGACAAGGTGTCGCGCAGGCTGTACTGGTTGGGGCGGCGCTTGCGCCAATACCAGGCCTCCAATGCGATCAGCAACAAGAACACGGGCGCCAGCGCCAGCAGAATCCAGTCCTGCATCAGTCGCGCTCCCTGCGCCATGCGCCTTCCAGGCTCTGCGCCATGCGGTCCAGGCAGCGCCGCATCGCCGCGCGCATGAAGCCGCGCAGCAGCGGCGCGGCCAGCGGCCACGCCAGCACGCTGGTGAGTTCGAATTCGTAGCGCCACACCACCCGCGTCGCTTCGCTGCCGTTGCCGTGCTCGGCTTCGAAGCGCCAGTCGGCGTGGCCTTCGCGCGCCAGCCACGACAGCGGCGGCCGCAAGCCGCTGAGCACATAGGCGTGCCGGCGCGGCGGATCGAGCGCGGTAATGCGCTCCATCAACTTCGAACCGTCGCGGTTTTCCAGCGCGCGCAGACTGCCGACCGCGGCCGGCGCCAGCGGCGTGATGCGCCTGAGTCCGGGAATCGGCCCGTAGCCGTCGAACAGCGCCGGGAAACGCTCGCTGTCGAGGGCGAGGGCGAACACCGCCTCGGGCGCGGCGGCGATGCTGCGTTCGGCGGTGAGGGACAGGCGCATGGCCGGAGTCTAGGAGCGGCTCAGGGGGTTGTCCACACGCTTGCGTATGTTTTGGGGCGGGCCAGCCGGTTCTGCGCGATCGGTGCGATCCGCTGCTCTTGTCAGGTTAGTCGCCGCCGCTGTCTGGATGTGGGCGGGTGTTCGTAGGTTGCCGCGGACACTCCGGAATGCGGTCATGCCCGCGAACCCATCTGCCGTGCGTTACATGCGATCAGCACCACTGCCTGTCCGCTTCCCAATCGGGGCGAAGTAGCGGCCGTGTCGTCGATTATCGTTGTTGCACCGGCAGGTACTGACGCCTGTCGCCGTACCCCTGGGCCTTGCGATCGATGTTGGCGCACAGACGGCCGCCGCACAGGGTGATATCGGCGTTGTTGATGGCTTTGAGTTTGTCGGCCGCGATCTGGTTGTCGCGGATCACGCCGGCATAGTGCATCGACAGCCAGGCGCCGCCGACCAGCAGCAGCCCGATGCAACCGATAAGCACGGCGGACGTTTTCCAGAGCAGGTTCTTGTGCAGAGCTTCCATGCGCTGCAATTGCTGGGCGAGCGCCTGCGACCCGTTGCCCAAAAGCGCGCCGGCCTGGCTCAAGCGCTTTTGATAGTCGTCAACCGGCTGTTCCAGGCCGCTTTGCAGTTTGCCCATCAGTGCGCCGGGCAGATGGCTCAAGGTGGCGTCGGCCGATTGCCGGACGGCCTGCGGGAGCTGCAGCGACAGCGTTTGCAACTGTTGCGACAACGCACGTTGCTGCTGTTCGATCTGAGTGCAGTTGCGTTCGAACTGTTCCATCAGCGTGGCGGTCGCGCTGATCAGCTGGGTCATTTCCTGCTGGTCCATACGGGGTGTTGCTCCTTTGACGAACGGTCACGGCAATTGCCAGCGATGGCGGGCTGCTCAGCGCGAGCGGCCGCCGTGGCTGTGCGGTGCGGCTTGCTGCTGTTCGCGTTGCTGCTGTTCGCGCTGTTGCGCGGCCAGGTGTTCGGCCGCCTGCTGCTCTTGCCGATCGACGGTGGCGATGGCCTGTTGGCGTAGCTGTTGCCCGGCGCCGTGGTTCGCGGCGGACTGGGTCATCGCGCGGAAGGTGTCCTGATCGCCGGAGGCATGCGCCTGGGTCATTTGTTTGACGAAGGCCAAGGGGTCTTTGCTGAGCAGCGCGGTGCCCGCGCCGAGAGCGGCGGCCTTGGAATGCAGGAAGTCGCCGATGCCGTCGGCCGCTTCATGCGCCTTCTTGCCGACGGTCTCCCCGACCTCCGCGGCCTTCCGGCCGACGCTTTCGCCGATCTCGACGACCTTCCTGCCGACCTGCTCGCCCGCCTCGATGGCTTTCTTGCCGGCATGAACGCCCAGATCGACCGCTTTCTCGCCGGTTTCGACGGCTTTCTTTCCGGCTTGCACGCCCACCTCGGCGGCTTTTCTGCCGGCTTTCTCGTGCAGCTCAAGAATCTTCTCGCCGGTGTCGACGACCGCCTTGCCGGTCTGTGCGCCGGCCTCGACCGCTCTCTTGGCGGCCTTTTCGTGAAGATCGACCACCTTCTCGCCGATTTCGATCGTCGTGGTAATGCCGCCGCGCAGGTGGCGAACATCATCCCGGTACTTGTCGATCATCGGCTCGTATTGCTTCGCCAAGGCCTGGGTTCTGGGATCTCTGAGTACGGACACGTCCACCTTTTGGTCGCCATTAGTGTTGAGGAAGTTATCCATGTTGTGCGAGGTGCCCTTGGTTCCGGACAGCACCGCCGCCACGATCGGAGCGCGATGCAGTGCGTCGGTCGAAAGGCCTTCATGGTTGTTGTAGCCCGCGCCTTTCAGGCTGTTGATTTCTTCCGGCTTGGCGTAGACGCGCACCTGGCCGTAGTGCGGGCTCGCCGCGCTGACCGCATCGCCGGCCATGACGTGATTGACGAAACGGTTACCGCCTTCGGGCACGCCGTAGTCGAGGCTGGCGGCGCCGTAAGGGTTGAAGGCTTCGCCGCGCAGGCCGAATTTGTGCGCGGTGATCTGGGCCAGGCCGCCGCCTAAGGAGTGGCCGGTGGTGGTGACTTCGGGTGCGAAGCCATAATCGTGAGCACTTTTCTTGGCATGATCCAGTGCATGTCTGGTCAATGCCATAGCATCGTTAACCTGGGCGTTGACGCCTTTAAACACCATGCCGCCGTCCGAGATGAGTCCATCCTGCTTGGCTTCACGGTCGAACTCGGTACCGCGGTGGGCAACTACGATCTCGCCGGTGTCCACGCGCTGATAGATTGCGCCTTGGTAGCCGGATGGACGGTCCATGTATTCCAACGTTTTGTATTTCACACCCTCCAGTTCGAACACTTGATCGATCGGATGTTGCCATTGGCCTTTTAGGCCATTGATATCGTCGCCGTAGGATTGCTCCGCCAGATTGGCGTACTGCTGGGTTGGGATGGTCATGGCGTAGCCGCCTTGGGCGTGAGAGTGATGGTGAACAACTCGTCATCCCGGAGGTGGGTCATTTTTGAACGGTCGGTTCGACCATAGCTCACCGGATTGTCCAGAGTGGTGACTTCATCATCCAAATAGCTAGCTTTCGCGAAGTACGTGATTTCAGCCTGCTGCGCGACTAGCTTTTCAGGATAAATATTCGGAACGAACCGCGTTTCGCCCTTTGCACCCGTCGCCTTCAGAGTGGCGCGCGCTTGCATCAATTTCCAGCGG
>NZ_JAGGRI010000038.1:112351-112939 GCF_018612875.1 Lysobacter sp. ISL-50
CGCATATCCAATCCTTGAAGCGGCTAGGTTCGAGGCTACGTCGTGTGGATACGACCTTCAAGGTCGAATAAATGTGCCTGAGGAAGGTGCGACTTAATTGCTGTAGTCAGCTGCGTCGAAGGCGATGCACCGTCTCAGTGCGACAACCGCTGCGCCATCAACGGCTGCAACGTCTCTACCGCGGTGCCCTGCAGGAAGCGGCAGTAACGCGGCACCTCCTGCAATTCTGGCGACACCAATACGCGCTCGGCGATTTAGGTCATTGCGATCTTCACCGTAGGATTGCTCCAGGAGATTGGCGTACTGCTGGGTAGGGATTGTCATGGCGTAACCGCCTTGGGCGTGAGAGTGATAGTGAACAACTCGTCATCCCGGAGATGAGTCATTTTCGAACGATCGGTCTGACCGAAACTAACTGGGTTTTCTGATGCGGCTTCAGGATGGCGAGGGTAGCTATCCCTTATCAGGTACGTAATTTCAGCTTGCTGAGCGATCAATTTTTCAGGATGAATATTCGGTGCAAAACGAGTTTCCCGATCCGCTCCTGTCGCTTTCAATGCGGCGCCTGCTTGCATCAATTTCCAGCGG
>NZ_JAGGRI010000038.1:113119-180748 GCF_018612875.1 Lysobacter sp. ISL-50
CGCATATCCAATCCTTGAAGCAACTGGATTCGAGGCTATGTCGTGGGGACATAACCTTCAAGGTCGAATGAATGTGCCTGGCGACGGTGCGACTTGACTGCCGCGGTCAGCCTTATCGAAGCGCGATGAACCGTCTCAGCGCGACAACCACTGCGCCACCAACGGCGGCACCGTCTTCACCGCGGTGCCCTGCAGGAAACGGTAATAACGCGGCACCTCCTGCAGTTCCGGCGACACGAACACGCGCTCGGCGGTGGGCGGGGCGTAATCGACCAACCCAGCGGCCGGGAACACGGTCAGCGAGGTGCCGATCGCCAGCACCTTGTCGGCGTTGGAGAAATGCTGCGCCGCCTGCTCCAGATGCAGGACGCCTTCGCCGAACCAGACCACGTCCGGACGCAACTGGCTGCCCAACTCGCACAGATCGCCGATTTCGATCAGCGGGCCCTTGAGCGTGTAGATGCGCGATTCGTCGGCGCTGCTGCGCGCCTTGAGGATTTCGCCGTGCACGTGGATCACGTGGGTGGAGCCGGCGCGCTCGTGCAGGTCGTCGATGTTCTGCGTGATGACGACGACGTTGTACTTGTCTTCCAGCCGCGCGATGGCTTCGTGCGCCGCGTTCGGGCGCGCGGCCAGCACGGCCTTGCGGCGTTCGTTATAGAAACGCAGCACCGTCGCGGGATCGCGCTCGAACGCCTGCGGCGAGGCGACGTCCTGCAGACGGTACTCGTGCCACAGGCCGCCCATGTCGCGGAAGGTCTTCAGGCCGCTTTCGGCGCTGACGCCGGCGCCGGTGAATACGACGATGTTCGGTTTCATGTTCGACACTCTGAATCGGGAACCGGCGCCGCGATCGCGCGCGCCGCGCCCGCCAGGGCGTTCGCGACGGGCGACGACGATTGCGACGGGGCTTTCAACCATAGCGCAACCACGCGCATCTGTTGAGGGCGGACGCTGCGCGCGCGCCGCCCGATTCCGGCCGCCGCGGCTTCACGGCCGGCGCTTATCATCGACACGTCACGAGTGGGAGACAGGAATGATCGCTTATCTGCTGGGCATGGTCTTGGGCGCGGCGCCGGCGACGGCCGCCGCCGCAACCGCGACGGCGCCGCCGGCCGCGGCCTCCGTCGAGCCCGCCGGCAGTTGGGTGGTCCGCGACGTCACCGTCATTCCGGCCGATACCGATGAAGTGCTGGCGCATCGCACGGTGCTGATCCGCGACGGCAAGATCGCCCGGATTCTGCTGCCCGGCGCGGTGGCGAAGGTCAAGGACGCGACCGTGGTGGACGGGCGCGGCAAGTTCCTGGTGCCCGGTTTCGTCGATGCGCACCTGCATATCGCCACCGAGGGCGCGATTCGCGGCAGCAAGGACGCGACGCTGTCCGGCCTGGATCTGGGCGGCGACCACCGCTACGACCGCCAGGTGATGCTGAGCCTGCTCAAGGCCGGCGTCACCGGCGCGGCCAATCTGGGCGGCAGCGTGAGCAGCGACGACGACCTGCTGTGGCTGCGCGGCGAAATCGACGCCGGCCGCATCGACGGGCCGAAGCTGTACGTCGGCAAGCTCATCAACGGCCCGCGCGCGGCGGTCGAGGCCAAGCCCGAAGGCGCGGTGCCGGCGTCGAAACCCGAAGCGCCGACCACCGCCGCCGACGGCGTCACCGCGGTGCGCCGCGCGCGCGAACGCGGCTACGATTTCATCAAGCCGTATCAGTTCCTAAATCGCGAAACCTATCTGGCCGTGGTCGAGGAAGCCAAGCGGCAAGGCTTCATCACCACCGGCCATCTGCCGCAACTTGGGTGCGACAGCTGCGCCGACCGGGACTTCGCCTTCGCCCATCCGATGACCAACGTCGCCCACATCGAAGAGCTGGCGCGCTTCGCCCGTGTCGGCAGCGATCTGGCGCCGAAGGACATCGACGCGCTGGCGCAGGCGATGGTCGATAGCCGCATGTCGGTATCGCCGGGCCTGATCACGCTCAAGACCATCGTCGGCATGTACGTGCAGCGCGAAGTGCCGCCGGTATCCAGCCAGTGGCTGAAACTGGTCGATCCGGTCACCCGCCGCGATTGGGCGCCGCCGGCCAACCGCTATCTGAGCCAGGCCTTCCGCGATCAGGAGAATGCCGACCGTTTCTCGGCCGGCTACGACTTCGGCCGCGTGCTCACGCGCGAACTATGGAAACGCGGGGTCGGCTTCACCGTCGGCACCGACGCGCCCTTGCCCGGGCTGCCGTTCGGCGTGTCGGCGCAGCAGGAAATGATCGAACTGCGCGAGATCGGCCTCAAGCCGGTGGAAGTGCTGCGCGCGGCCTCGATCAACGCCCATCGCCTGTTCGACCCGGGCGCCGGCAGCGGCGCGGTGCGCGAGGGCGAAAGCGCGAACCTGGTCTTGCTCAACGCCGATCCGCTGGCCGATATCCAGAACGTGGCGAAGATCGACGGCGTGTTCGCGCAGGGGCGCTGGCTGTCGATGGCGCAGATCGATCGCAAGCTGGCCGAAAGCGAAGCCTTCGAGCGCGACCTGGAGCGGCAGTTGCAGGCGCGCAAGCCGGCGGCGCCTTGAGTGAGGCGCCGTTGACCGCCCTGACGGCGGTCAACGGCTGGATAAGTTCTTCGGGCGGGGGATGCAAATATCGCGGCGCGATCGAGATCGCGCCGCGAAGTTTCAGCCTTGCAAGAACGCCAGCAGATCGGCGTTGAGCCGGTCCTTGTGGGTGTCGGTCAATCCATGCGGCGCGCCCGGGTAGACGATGAGCTTGCTGTCCTTGATCAACTTGGCCGAGGCGCGGCCGGCGGCGTCGATCGGTACGACCTGATCGTCGTCGCCGTGCACGATCAAGGTCGGCACGTCGAATTTCTTCAGGTCTTCGGTGAAATCGGTGGCCGAGAACGCGGCGATGGAGTCGTAGGTGTTCTTGTGGCCGCCGGCCATGCCTTGCACCCAGAACCAGTCGATCGCGCCTTGCGAAGGCTTGGCGCCGGGCCGGTTGAAGCCGAAGAACGGGCCGGCGGCCAGATCCTTGTACAACTGCGAACGGTCGGCGAGCGAGGCCGCGCGCAGGCCGTCGAACACGTCGATCGGCAGGCCGCCGGGATTGCGGTCGGTCTTGAGCATCAGCGGCGGCACCGCCGAAATCAGTCCGGCTTTCTTGACCCGCGCGGTGCCGTGACGGCCGATGTAGCGCGCCACTTCGCCGCCACCGGTGGAGAAACCGAACAGACTCGCATCGCGCAGGTCCAGGTGTTCGATCAGTTCGGCCAGATCGTCGGCGTAATGATCCATGTCGTTGCCGTCCCAAGGTTGGGCGGAACGGCCGTGGCCGCGGCGGTCGTGGGCGATGCAGCGAAAACCGTTGCCGGCCAGGAAGAACATCTGCGCTTCCCAACTGTCGGCGGTCAACGGCCAGCCGTGGCAGAACACCACTGCGGGGCCGCTGCCCCAATCCTTGTAGTACAGCTCGATGCCGGCGCGCGTGGTGAAGGTGCTCATGGGGGCTCCGTGGTCTGTGGGGCGCCCGCGTGGAAGCAGACCGCGCACGGCCAGGGCGGCCGTTCGCGGCATGCCATCCTGGCGGAAGCTGGAGAACGGGCGGCGCGAGGACGCGGCCCATTAACGGTCGACGGACAAAGCCGGCGGCGGCGGACAGCGTAGTTGCCGATCCGTGACGGTTATCGCGATCGGGTTTGGCGCGTGCGCTCATTGCCGAGCGCCGCCGCGCCTCAGCCGCGTTCGCGCGCGAAGCGTCGGCGATAGTCGCGCGGGCTGACGCCGAGCTTGCGGCGGAAGTGATGGCGCATGGTGATCGCGCTGCCGAAACCGGTCTCGCCGGCGATGCGGTCGATCGAGGCGGGCGTGGTTTCCAGCAGCTCGCGCGCGCGTTCGACCCGCGCCTGGATCAGCCAGTCGGCCGGCGTGGCGCCGGTGGCCTGCTTGAAATGGCGCATGAAACTGCGCTCGCTCATCGCCGCGATCCGCGCCAGTTCGGCGATCGTCAGCGGCTCGGCCAGGCGTCGGCGCATGTCGTCCAGCAGCGGCGCCAGCGCGCCGCGTTCGCTGCGCTGCACCGGCCGTTCGATGTACTGCGCCTGGCCGCCTTCGCGATGCGGTGCGATCACCAGGCGCCGCGCGACGTGATTGGCGATGCGCGGGCCCCAGTCGCGCCGCACCAGATGCAGGCACAGGTCCAGCCCGGCGGCGCTGCCGGCCGACGTCAGCAGGCGGCCTTCGTCCACGTACAAGGCGTTGGCGTCGATGCGGATGCGCGGATAGCGTTCGCGCAGGGTCTCGAGGTAACGCCAATGGGTGGTGGCGCGGCGGCCGTCGAGCAGTCCGGTCGCGGCCAGCACTAACACGCCCGAGCAGATCGACAGCAGCCGCGCGCCGCGCGCATGCGCTTCGCGCAGGGCATCGACGATGGCGGCCGGCACCGGCGTGTCGCTGCCGCTCCAGCCCGGAACGATCACCGTGCCGGCGCGCGCCAGCCGGTCCAGTCCGGCGTCGGCCTGGATCTTCAGGCCGTATTGGCCGCGCAAGGGGCGGCGCTGGGCGGCGCAGGTTTCGAAGCGGTACCAATCGCGGCCCAGGCGTTCGCGGGTCAGTTCCGGCCGCGCCAGCCCGAACACTTCCGCCGCGCAGGAAAACTCGAACGCGCACAGGCCCTCGTAGGCCAGCACCGCCACGCGCGGATTGATCGGCGCGCCGGTCTTCGCGGCGGCGCGCGCGGGCTTGCGGAGCACGGCGGCGGACTTCGGCATGATTTGATCGAAGTGTGGCAATCCTGCCAATGGTGGCGCAGGCGGGCGCTGCCGACAATGAGCGCGTCGTCCTCACCCCGCCGGAGTTGATCATGCGCAATGCCGTCACCGAGATTCCCGCCGCCGCGCCCGCAATGGCGCTGGCGCACTTCCAGGCGCAGTTCGCCTTCGAGACCGATTGCTGGGACACCCATGCCGCGATGGCCACGGCCGAGCCCGGCTTCGTGCTGGTCGATACGCGCAGCCCCGAGCTGTACGCACGCGGCCACCTGCCTGGCGCGATCAATCTGCCGCATCGCAAGATGATCGCCTCGCGCATGGCCGCGTACCCGGCTTCGACGTTGTTCGTGACCTACTGCGCCGGCCCGCATTGCAACGGCGCCGCGCGCGGCGCGGTGCGGCTGGCCGGGCTGGGCTATGCGGTCAAGCTGATGGCCGGCGGCGTCACCGGCTGGCTCGACGAAGGCTTCGCGCTGGCGAGCGGGGAGGACGACGCGGCGGCTTGAGCGAAGCGCTGACGTCGGCCGCGTGCGCAAGGCACCCGCAACAGCGCGCGCCGCTACCGCCGCGAGAACCTGATCGTGTCCGGCTTCCGCGACGCCATCGCCGAGAACCGCTTCTCGCTGTTCGCGCAGGAGATCCGCGAGCTCGGCCCGCATCCGGGCCCACAGCGGCATTACGAGATCCTGCTGCGCATGCGCGACGAGCACGGCGCGATCATCGAGCCGGCGCAGTTCGTGCCGGCAGCCGAGCGCTACGGGTTGATGATCGACCTGGACCGCTGGGTCGTCGGCACCTTGCTGCGCGACTACATCGGGGCCTTGCGCGCGACCCCGGATATTGCGCCGTCGGTGAACCTGTCCGCCAACTCGCTCAGCGATCCGCGGCTGTGGCCGTTCCTGCGCGACGAACTGCGTCGCGCCACGCTGGCGCCGGGACGGCTGAGCCTGGAAATCACCTATACCGCGCTGATATGTCGAGGACACGCAAGACTCTGGAACTGGTGCGGGCGCTGGGCATCGACAAGGCAGGGGTACGCCATCGCGATGCCGCGGGCCTTGAGCGAGGTGTTCGCATTGCCCGTCGGGCACAGCGGGGCCTGAACATAAAATTTCTTCGCAGCGGGCATGTCACGGCGGCGCGGGGTGGATCGTCGTATCGTGACGAGCGATTCGAATACGCGCATCGACGCGTCCGCACCGCTTCATCGCCTTCCCCCATTCGCAAGGAATCCGCATGAATCCCGCATCATCCCGGCCGGTCTTCGTCCTCAGCAATCCCGCCGGCCTGTACGATCCCGCGCCCAACGGCTATTCGCATCTGGCTCAGGTCGAGGCCGGCGCGCGCTGGCTCCTGGTCGCCGGGCAGGGCGGCGAAACCGCCGACGGCGCGCTCGACCCCGACTTCCGCGCGCAGGTGCGCCAGGCCATGGCCAACCTGATCACCGCCCTGGCCGCGGCCGGCGCCGGCCCGCGCGATGTGGTCAAGCTGACCGTGCTGGTGGTCGATCACAGCCACGAGCGCCTGCACGTGTTCGGCGAAGAACTGGCCGCGGCGTTCGGCGCCGATCACCGCCCCGCCTGCACCTTGATTCCGGTGCCGCGTCTGGCCCTGGACGGGATGTTGTTCGAGATCGAGGCCTTCGCCGCATTGGCCGGCTGAGGCCGCAGGATAGACTGGCTCCCCCCGATTCGCGCCCGCGCCATGCCCGCCAATACCGAAACCGACACGCCCGCCTTGCAACTGTCGCCCATCGTCGCCGGCGTATGGCGCATGGCCGAATGGAACTTCGATGTCGATCAGCGCCGGGACTGGATTCATCAGGCCCTGGCGCTGGGCATCGACAGCTTCGATCACGCCGATATCTACGGCGACTACCGGGTGGAGTCGCTGTTCGGCGAGGCGCTGGCGGCTGAGCCGTCCTTGCGCGATCGCATCAGGATCGTCAGCAAGTGCGGGATCAAGCTGACCTCGGCGCAGCGGCCCGAACACCGGATCAAGTCCTACGACAGTTCGCGCGAGCACGTGCTGGCTTCGGTCGAGAACTCGCTGCGCGCGCTGCGTACCGATCGCCTCGATCTGCTGCTGATCCATCGCCCCGATCTGCTGATGGACGCCGACGCCCTGGCGCGCACCTTCGAGGACCTGAAGGCCGCCGGCAAGGTGCTGCATGTCGGCGTGTCCAATCACACGCCAGCGCAGCTGGCGCTGTTGAACTCGCGCCATCGCCTGGCCACGCACCAGATCGAACTGTCGCCGCTGCATCTGCCGCCGCTCGACGACGGCACGCTGGAGCAATGCCAGGCGCTGGCGATGCGGCCGATGATCTGGTCGCCGCTCGGCGGCGGGCGCTTGTTCGACGATGCCGACACGCACGCCCGGGAGGTGCGCGAAGTGCTGGCGGCGGTGGGCGAACGCTACGGCGGCGCGTCGGTGGCGACGATGGCGTATGCGTGGTTGCTGCGGCATCCCTCGCGGCCGTGGCCGATCACCGGCAGCGGCCGCGTGCAGGGCCTGCGCGATGCTGTGCAGGCGTTGGCGATCGAGCTGAGCGCGCAGGACTGGTACGAAATCTGGCAGACCGCCGCAGGCCGCGAAGTGGCCTGAGGCCGCGGGCGCCATCGCGCCAACAAAAAGGCCGCCGGTGTTCCGGCGGCCTTCGTGTTTGCGCGGGTCGGCGGCGGCTTATTGCGCCAGCGAGTTCTCGCTGAGCTGCTTGAGGTCGCGCAGGCCTTTTTCGAACATGCCGCCGACCATCTTGTCCATGCTCATGAAAATGCCCATCGCCTTGAACAGGAAGCTGTGGCGGCCGCTCATGGCCCAGGTCACCTCGGTTCGCGCGCCGACCGGCGTGAAGGTGAATTCGGCCAGGTTGTGGGCTTCGAAGGGCTTGAGGAAATCCAGTTGGATCTTGATGTACTGATCCGGCCGGGTTTCCAGGATCAGCATGCGGCCCTCGCCGACGTTCTTGTTGCCGACCCAGCCGTAGATCGCGCCTTCGCCCGACTCGGCGCCTTCATAGCTGCGGCGCAGGTCGGGATCGACGTTTTCGAACGGCGACCACTGCGGCCAGCGATGGAAATCCTGCACCTGGGCGAACGCGGCCGCGGGCGGCGCGTCGATGAGGAGGCTGCGTTCGACCCGGAAAGCCGATGGCCGCATCGCCGCCACGACCAGGAACAACACGATGAGCGCGGCGATGGCGAAAATAATGATCTGCAACATGGCGAGGCGTCCTGAGGTTCGGGGAAGTGAACGATGCCGCGATCAGCGACCTTGCGATTCCAGGCGCTCGACCGATTCTTGCACGTCGGCGGGAAAATCCTCGATTTCCATGACCTTGCGGATCTCGATGGTCTCGTTGTCCGAGCCCGGGCAGCGCTTGGCCCAGGCGATGGCCTCATCGCGCGAAGCCACATCGAGCATCCAGAAGCCGCCGAGCACTTCCTTGGCCTCCGGGAAGGGGCCGTCGGTGACCGTGGGCCGGCCGCCGCGGAAGCTGACCCGCGCGCCCATCGACGGCGGGTGCAGGCCGTCGAGCGAGATCAGCACGCCGGCCTCCTGCAGTTCCTGGTTGTAAGCCCGCATCGTCTCGATCTGTTCGGCGCTGGGCAGCGTGCCGGCCTTGGCGGATTCGTAGCCTTGCGGAATCATCAGCATCATGTAGCGCATGGGTGTTTCTCCTGTGCTTGTCGTCGGGTCGACGCGGCGGGCGGGCTTGGGGTTTAAGCCGGTTGCAGTGCCGCGTTCTTGCAAGGACGACGAACCGGCGCGCGCCGGTTCGACACGCGGGCGAAAAATATTTCGCGCCGCCCGCGGCGGCGATCCACGCGGCAGGCGCCGCGGAACTGAATCGAATCTGTCTTGCGTGTGCCGCGACGCCGCAGCGATGACCAAGGGACTGCTTACCATCGCGCCTTCATTGACCGAAGGTGAGGCCGGTAATGAGCAATGGGCGGATCACACGCAGCGCATGGGCCGGAACCCTGACCGGACTGCTGCTGAGCCTGGGCGCGGCCCGGGCCGAAGATGCGCCGGCGCCGGCGCGACCGGCCGCGGCCAAGGCCACGCCGGCGGTTGCCGGCAAGGGCGCCTCGAAGGCGCGGCCGGCGCCGGATACGAGCCTGGACCTGTACGCCGAACCCGACCGGCTCGTGGACATCGGCGGCGGCCGCCGGCTCAACCTGCGCTGCACCGGCCAGGGCGAACCGACCGTGCTGCTGGAGTCGGGCTTCGGCGCCGACTCGCTGGCCTGGGCCAAGTCGCAGCCGCAGATCGCGCTGCAGAACCGGGTGTGCTCCTACGATCGCGCCGGCCTGGGCCACAGCGACGCCGGCCCCTTGCCGCGCGACCTGCAGGCCGATGTCGCCGACCTGCGCGCGTTGATCGATGCCGCCGAACTGGACACGCCGCTGATCCTGGTCGGCCACTCCTACGGCAGCCAGATTGTGCGCCGCTTCGACGAGCGTTATCCCAAGCAGGTCGCGGCGCTGGTGCTGGTCGATCCGCCGGAGCAGAACGTCGGCGAGTTTTCCGCCGGCTATGCCAGGACCGAGGCCGCGATCGCGCCGAAGATGCTCGCGCTGTACGCCGCCTGCGAGCGGGGCGCGAAGGACGGCCGGCTGAGCGCGGCCAGGCCGCCGTCGGATCTGCGCAACTGCCTGCGCGGGCCGAACCCGAACCACAGCGACAAATTGAACGCCGCGATCCGCGCCTGGCGCTCCAGGCCGGCGTTCTGGCAGACTATGATTTCCGGCTCGCAGGACCGCCTGTCGATGTACGGCAGCGCCGTGCCCAAGAGCGAGCGTCACGACGGTAAACCGGTGATCGTGCTCAGCGCCGACCAGCCGTACGCGGGCGCGCCGCCGGACGATCTCAAGGCGCTGACCGATGCGCGCGAACAGACGCATATGGCGTTGATCGCGACCTCGCGGCTGGCCAAGCGGGTGACCATCGCCAACAGCTCGCACGACATTCCCGGCGATCAGCCCGCGGCGCCGGCTATTGCGGTGTTCGAGGCGATACAGATGCGCAAGCGGGGTGAGGGACGGTAGTGGGCTGCACGGTGGAAGGTAGCGACAAGCGAGAGATGGCGGAGGAGAGGTAAAAGTCGTAAGGCATCCGATGCCGCTTCACTCATCGTCGCCCCGTTTGCGTTCCGTCGCCCCCAGCCCGTCATTCCCGCGAACGCGGGAATCCAGCGTCTTTCGTGCAAGGTAACCGCGTCCCCTCAAGCCCGTCATTCCCGCGAAGGCGGGAATCCAGGGCCTTTCGTGCGAGAACGTTTGAAGTCGCTGGATTCCCGCCTTCGCGGGAATGACGGTAGGTAAGAACGCTTGAGTAAGTGGCGCGGTTGCGCCGCCAAGCCCCCACGCAGAAGAGCGTCCACTCCGCGCGGTCTTCCGCGAGGTCGTCCCATCGCCAAGATGGAATGTACCGTCGCACCCACGCCCCCCTTGCCCAACGCCAACACGCTCACACTTCTTTACCGCGACAAGCCGGAATATCGGCAACTTCGCGGCGGCGCCGTCGGCGCCCGCCGCGTCACCGCATTCGAACGCATAAACACGAAGGAGTCAGCATGGAACTGGGCATGGTCGGCCTCGGGCGCATGGGCGCCAATATGGCCGAGCGATTGGTGCGCGGCGGACACACGGTCAGCGGTTACGATCCCGGCCCGGCGGCGCGCGAGCAGGCCGCCGCGCGCGGCGTGGGCACGCCCGCGTCGCTGGCCGAACTGGTCGCCGCGCTGCCGGCGCCGCGCGCGCTGTGGCTGATGGTGCCGGCCGGAAAGGTGGTCGATGCGACCATCGCCGAGCTGGTGCCGCTGCTCGCGCCCGGCGACACGATCATCGACGGCGGCAACTCCAACTACAAAGACACCCTGCGCCGCGCCGCGGAACTGTCCGGGCACGGCCTGCACTACGTCGATTCGGGCACCAGCGGCGGCGTATGGGGATTGAAGGAGGGCTACAGCCTGATGATCGGCGGCGAAGAAGCCGCGGTCGAACGCCTGCGGCCGATCTTCGAAACCCTGGCGCCGGCGGCCGATCGCGGCTGGGGCCGGGTCGGGCCCAGCGGCGCCGGACACTTCACCAAGATGGTCCACAACGGCATCGAGTACGGCCTGATGCAGGCCTACGCGGAAGGCTTCGCGATCATGGGCCACAAGGCCGACTTCGGCCTGGACCTGCACCAGATCGCCGAAATCTGGCGCCACGGCAGCGTCGTGCGTTCCTGGCTGCTGGACCTGAGCTCGGACGCGCTCGGCAAGAACCCGAGCCTGGACGGCATCGCGCCTTACGTCGAAGACTCCGGAGAAGGCCGCTGGACCGTGGCCGAGGCGATCGACCTCAACGTCTCCGCGCCGGTGATCACCGCGTCCTTGCTCGAACGCCTGCGCTCGCGCGACAAGGACTCCTTCGCGGACAAACTGCTCGCGGCGATGCGCAACGAGTTCGGCGGGCACGCGATCCGCAAGGAATGAATCGACGCCGCCGGGCTGAATCCGGCGCGCGTCGCGGCGGCCGCGCTATGCTCGCGGCCAGCCGCGCATCCGGCGGCGCTTCGGGGCCCGCGCATGTCCATGCCATCGTCGCCGTCATCGATCCCGGCCGACGCCGCCGTTTCCGCGCCGCCCGCGAGCGATACCGACGCCCCCGGCCTGACCCGCCTGGGCGCGGCGCGGCTGGACATGATCGATACCCTGCGCGGTCTGGTGATCGCGCTGATGGTGCTCGATCACGTCCGCGATTTCTTCCATCGCCAGGCGCTGCAGTTCAGTCCCACCGATCTGGATCAGACCACGCCCGTGCTGTTCGCCACGCGCTGGGTCACGCACCTGTGCGCGCCGAGTTTCGTCTTTCTCGCCGGCGTATCGATCTACCTGCAGAGCGTTGGCGGCAAGAGCCGCGCCGAACTGTCGCGCTTCACGCTCTCGCGCGGCGCCTGGCTGGTGCTGCTGGAACTGACCGTGGTCGGGTTCGGCTTCCAGTTCCTGTGGCCGTTCGTGTTCCTGCAGGTGATCTGGGCGATCGGCTTCGCCATGATCGCGATGTCCGCGTTGCTGTGGCTGCCGCGCCAAGCGGTGTTGGCGCTGGGCATGCTGATCGTCGCCGGGCACGGATTTTTGGCCGGATTCGATGCGCAGTCGCTGGGCGCGTGGGCGCCGCTGTGGACCGTGCTGATGCGGCCGGGCCCGTTGCCGGGCATCGAGAGTTTCGTCGCCTATCCGGCGCTGCCGTGGACCGGGGTGATGCTGATTGGTTACGGCCTGGGGCCGATGTTCATGCTCGAAGCCGGGCGGCGCCGGCGCGCGATCGCGGCGCTCGCGCTGGCGTTGTTGGCGACGTTCGCGATCCTGCGCGGCGTGTTGGCGTTCGGCGATCCCAGGCCGTGGCGACGCATGGCCGATCCGCTCTTCGATGCGATGTCGTTCGTCAACGTCTCCAAGTATCCGCCGTCGTTGCAATATGTCCTGGCGACATTGGGCGTGTCGTTGCTGCTGATGCTCGCCCTGGAGCGATTGCGCGGGCCGTTGCGCCCGGTGCTGCTCGCGTACGGGCGAACGCCGTTGTTCACCTACCTGCTGCACATCTACCTGGCGCACGGCCTGGCCGTGGCGATCGGCGTCGCCGGCGGCATTCCGGCGTCGGCGTTCCCCGGCATCATCGGCAACGGCCAGCGCCTGCTCGAAGCGGGCTGGGGCATGGGACTGCCGGCGGTGTTCGGCATGTGGCTGCTGGTCCTGGCGATCCTGTATCCGTTGTCTCGCTGGTTCGCCGGAGTCAAACGCCGCCGCCGCGACCCCTGGTTGAGTTATTTGTGATCTAAGACCTTGGTCTAATTGAGAGGCGGCGCATGCCGCTTTCACACGTGCGGTCACGGATGACAACGATGTCTTCTCTCGCGCCGCGCTAGCCTGCGCAGGCAGTCCGTGCTCGAGCATGCGCGAGCACGGCTGCACCCCTCGCCGCTTTCGCACCGACCTTGTTTCGTCGAATCGATCCTCTCCCACATGCGCTTTCATGCGCGTGAAGCGGGCGAGCGCGCGCGCGGCCTTGTCCGGTTGTCGTTCCCCACTTCGGAGATACCTCATGGCTATCGTCACGAAATCCACGCATCGCACCGCGGTACGCCGCGGCCTGCAATGGCTCGCCCTGGCCGTCGCCGCCACCGCCTTCATCGGCGCCGCGCAGGCCGCGCCCAACTATCCCTTCGGCAGTCATCGCCAGGCCTATGTCAGCGGTACGCTCAGTCCGAGCGTCGGCCGCGCCTCGGCCGATCAGTCCACCGCTTCGTTCTACAACAGCTGGAAACAGCGCTACCTCAAGACCGCGTGCAAGTCGGGCGAATATCGCATCAAGGCCGACACCGGCGATGCCTACGTGGTCTCCGAGGGCCAGGGCTACGGCATGCTGATCACGGTAATGATGGCCGGCAACGATCCGCAGGCGCAGACGTACTTCGACGGACTGCACCGCTACAACCGCGGCCATCCCAGCGTCAACGACCCCGACCTGTTGGCGTGGGCGCAGGACGTGAACTGCAAGAACGTGGTCGGCGCCGATTCGGCCACCGACGGCGATCTCGACATCGCCTACGCCTTGCTGCTGGCCGATGCGCAATGGGGCTCGGCCGGCTCGATCAACTACCTCAGCGAAGCGCGCAAGGTGATCGCCGCGATCCGCCGCAGCAACGTGCATCCCACCACCAGGCTGGTGAATCTGGGCGACTGGGTCGATAGCAGCTCGCCGGCGTACTACAACTCCACCCGCAGCTCGGACTGGATGCTCGGCCACTTCCGCGCCTTTGGCGCCAAGCTCGGTGACAGCTACTGGACCGGCGTGCTCGACGCGCACCAGAACCTGATCGTGAAGATGCAGAGCACCTACGCGCCGAACACCGGCCTGCTGCCGGACTTCATCGTCAACACCAACACCACCGCCAAGCCGGCGCCGGCCGGCTTCCTTGAAGGCGACTACGACGGTGCGTATTCGTGGAACGCCGGGCGGGTGCCGTGGCGCATCGGCATCGACGCGGCGGTCAGCGGCGACACGCGTTCGCGCAACGCCGCGCGCAAGCTCAGCCAATGGATCCGGGCCAAGGCCGGGAACAATCCCAACAACATAAAGGCCGGCTACAAGCTCGACGGCGCGGTGATCGACAACTACAACGAAGTGTTCTTCACCGCGCCGTTCGCGGTCGCCGCCACCGTCGATCCCGATGCGCAGGCGTGGCTCGACAAGCTGTGGACCTACATGGCCACCGGCGCGCCCGGCGATTACTACGGCGACAGCGTCAAGCTGCTGTCGATGCTGGCGGTGTCGAATAACTGGATCAAACCCTGATCCGGCCGCGTTGAAGCGCGCGCCGCACCGGCAGGGCGTACCGCTCGCGTGGCGCATGTGTGTCTTATCGCCCAAGTCGGCAAGGTCGTGCCCGGCCGCATAGGTCGAAAGTCCATGGAGTGTGGCCGGCGTCTCGATTAGGATCGGGACGCCGGCCACGATGGGGATCGTCCGCGAAGCCGGCCCGGTCACACCAGCCGGCACCTATGGAAGGCGAGCGGACCCGTTCGGTCCGTACCTGCGGCGTTCGCGGCCGCACCGACGAGGCATATGGAACCATGCGCAAAATCGAGTTTTCGTTGAGCAAGACGTTACTGAGCCTGATCCTCGCCACGGCCTGCGCCGCGGCGATCGCCTCCGACACGCCCGCGCCGTTCGATGCGACGGCGGTGCTGGAGCAGCAGAAGCTGATCCGCGGCGACATCGACGCCGGTCGCGGCAACTACGGCAAATTGAATGCGGCCACGCGCCAGGAGCTGCGTTCGCGCCAGGACCGTCTGAGCAAGCTGCTCGACGGCCGCCGCTACGAAGACCTCAGCGCCGGCGATCGCGAGCAGGCCCATCAGGACCTGAGCTGGATCCAGTCGGCCGGGGCGGACAAGGTCGAAGACCGGGTCACCTGCGAACGCGTGCGCGCGATCGGCAGCAACCGCGTCGAGCGCGTGTGCAAGAGCGCATCGCAGCGTCGCGACGAGCAGAAGAACCGCGTCGATCCCAAGCTCGACACGCCCGGCGTTCGCAACTGAGGCCAAGCGCAGCCGCGCGGGCAAGGCCCGCGCGGCGTCCGATGCACCTGATGGATTTCGACGGGCCGGCTTCAGCAGCGCCGGCCACTGACGGCGATCAATCGCAGCAACGGCAAGGCTCGCCGTTGCCCGGGCTCCAGCCCGGCAGGCCGCCGCAGCGGTCCTGGCAGACTTTGATGCTGCACAGCGCCTTGTCCGGCGGGGCCGAACCCGCGGCCTGCACGCCGAATCCGAATCCGAAAGCGGCCAACGCGAACGCGGCCAGATAGCCGTAAGACTTGCGTTTCATGCGCGATCCTCCTGTCGTGGCGAGATTTCCGACCGCCGCGCGATCGACGAGGTGCGATCGGTTGGGCGCGGTCGCCGGCGCGCGGGCAGGGGCCCGCGTCGGCGGCACTGTAGGTCCGCCGAGTCGGCCGAACTGTCCAGCGCGTCACCAAAGCCGCGCCGGGTGACAGTTGTAACGATGCGGCGCGTACAGGCCGATGATGGCAAATGTTCGCGGCCTGCATCGGCGCGCGCGCATTCAGCCGCCACGGCATCCTCTACACTGACCGCTCGATCGCAGCACGAGCGCAGTCGCATGACGTTTCCGTTCCGTTCCTGGCATCCGTTCGCCTTCGCGTTGGCCGTCAGCGTGCTCGCCGCGGCCGGTTGCGCCAGCGCGCCGCCGCACAATCCGCTGGCGCAGTGGCATCCCTCGCCGAACTACAACGAACGCCACGCGCAGCTGATCGTGCTGCACCACACCCAGCAGGACAGCGTCGAGCGCTCGCTGTTGACCTTGCGCACGCGCAACTCGCAAGGGCAGGTCAGCGCGCACTATCTGATCGGCGAGGACGGCCGCATCTATCAGCTGGTCGCCGAAGACCAGCGCGCCTGGCACGCCGGCGCCGGCCGCTGGGGCGATATCTGGGATTTGAATTCGACGTCCATCGGCATCGAGATCGACAACGACGGCAGCGAGCCGTTCGCCGAGCCGCAAATTCGCAGCCTGCTGAAGCTGCTCGGCGACATCACCACGCGGCTGGGCATTCCGCGTTACATGATCGTCGCCCACGGCGACATCGCGCCCACGCGCAAGACCGATCCCAGCGTGCTGTTCCCGTGGGCGCGTCTGGCGCAGGCCGGTTTCGGCCTGTGGCCGCGCGACGACCGGCCCTCGCCGCCGCCGGGATTCGACGCCTGGGCGGCGCTGCGTCTGGTCGGTTACGACCTGCGCGAACCCGGCGCGGCCCTGGCCGCGTTCCATCGTCACTTCCGCGGCAACGAAGCGCGCGAATGGCAGCCGGGCGATGCGGAGATCCTCTACGATCTGCAACGGCAATTGATGGCGCTGCCCGAAGGCGCGCCGACGCCGCCGGCCGCGCCGCCGTTGCGCTGAGTCAGGCCGCCGCTTCGTACGGCATCGCCGTGCGCGCGTCGCGCAGCGCCCAGGCCCACCAGCTCAGGCGCGAAAGCGTGGTGGTCATGGCCTGATGCGCGGCCTGCGGCTCGCGCAATTCGCCGTCGGCGCCGAACTGGCGCCCGGCATGGACCAGGTTGACGCAGTCGCGCAAGGTCACCGCATGCAGTTCGCCGTACACCTGGCGCAATTGCTCGATCGCGCGCAGGCCGCCGGAACTGGCGCCGTAGCTGACGAACGCCACCGGCTTGGCGCGCCAGGGTTCGTAGCACGCGTCGATCAAGGCCTTGAGCGCGGCCGTATAGCCGTGGTTGTACTCGGGCGTGATCACCAGGAACGCATCGGCCGCGTGCAGGCGTTCGCGCAGTTGCTGCAATTGCGCTTCGTCGCCTCGGTCGATGCGGCCCGACAGCGGCCAGTCGAGCGGATCGATGCGGTCGATCTCGAAACCGCCGTGGCGCGCGACGCGGCGCCGCGCCCATTCGGCGACCACGTCGCAGAAGCGGCCTTCGCGCGCGCTGCCAAGGATCAGCGCGAGCCGTAGGGAAGAGGTCATGGCGATCACTCGCAGATGAAGAAGCCGGCAGGCTACGACCTCAAGCAAGATTGAGGTCAAGCCAACCCCGCCCGCGCGGGCGGCATCGGCGCGCGATCGCGATCGTGTTATCCGCCAGGCATCCGAGCGGGCCGCCGAAGCGGCCCGCATCGCCGAACGCTCAGGCCGCGTCCGGCTTGCGCCGCAGCTTGTAGATCACCGCGCCGACCAGCAGCGCGACCGCGCCGGCGATCAGATTCTTCGCGCTGGCGCTGGCCAACAAGCCCAGCGACAGCACGATCGCGGCGACCGGAATCAGCGGGCCGCCGGGCAGGTGCAAGGCGCCTTCGCGTTCGCGATGGCGCTTTTGCAGCACCAGCACCGACACCGCGGTGCCGATGTAGGTGCACAGGCGCGCGACCACCGACAACAGCGCCAGTTGCTGGAACGAGCCGGTCAGCGCCAGCGCCAGCGCGATCACGCCGATGACCAGCACCGCCCGCGCCGGCGTGTGGAAGCGCGGATGGATCGCGCCGAGCGCGCGCGGGCCGTAGCCGTCCTGCGACAAGGCCAGCAGATAGCGCGGCCCCATCATCACCGTGTTGCTGTTGGTGCCCAGGATCGAGATCGCCGCGCCGATGGTCAGCACCAGCGCCAGACCGGTGCCGCTGAAGTGGGCGGCGGCTTCGGCCAAAGGACTGGACGATGTCGCGATGTCGGGCAGCGTCCCCAGCGCGACGAGCTGCACGGTGAAGTAAATAATCGTGACCAAGGTGATCATGGTCAGCAACGCGAACGGCACGTCGCGGCGCGGATTGCGGTATTCGCCCGCGGCCGCCGGCAGATTCTCGAACCCGGCATAGGCGAACAGCAGCAGCAACGCGGCCTCGCCGAGATTTTCCATCTTCAGCGGCGCGTCGGAATGCAGCAGCGAGGGATCGAAGTAGAACGCGCCGACGGCGACGAACAACACCAGCGGCACCAGCTTGCCGATCGCCAGCGCCACGCCGGCGCGCGCCGCGGTGCGCACGCCCAGAACGTTGATCAGCACCAGCAGGCCGAGGGAACCGGCGACCACGAACAACCGCGCCGGCCCGCCCTTGGCCGCCGGCCAGAACAGCGCCACCGCTTCGGCCAGGCCGTTGCTCAGCGAGGCGGCGGTGGAGATGCGCGTGACCAGCAGCATCCAGCCCACTTCGAAACCGGCGAACGGGCCGAAGGCTTCGCGTGCGTACAGATAGCCGCCGCCGGGCTGGTCGAAATAACTCGCGGCCTGGGCGTAGCACAGCACCAGCAGCGCGACCGCGAAGCCGGCCAGCAGTACCGCCCACAGGCTGGACGGGCCGAGCAGCAGCGCGGCGGTCGCCGGCAACAGGTAGATGCCGCTGCCGATGACGTCGTTGATCGACAGGCCGACGATCTGCCAACGGCTGACCGCGCGCACGGTATTGGGATGATCGGCCGGGGTTTCGGGACGGGAGGACGGAACGGACGCGCGCGACGGCGTCGGCTGGCTCGGCGGCTGGCTCAAAAGGTGGTTCCCCTCGCTCGATGGCGTGCGGCGCGCTGCGCCGCTGTGATCGCACCATAGGCCGAGTCGGCGGCGGGTTTCAATCCGCAGCGCGGCATGGCGATATGAGCCGGGCGTGGGCGTGGCGGCGAGGGCGGTGGTGCGGGCGGTGGCGAGGCGAGTGCGCGCGGCGGTTCGGCGCGGATGCGCGCGACGGCGATCGAGGCGTTCGATCGTTGCGAGCCGCGCGTTCGCCACGTCGTGGCTTCGGCATCGCCTCGCGCGCGGCGCGAACGCGGGGCTAGCGTTCCTCGACGACGCGAACAACCACGGCCCATCGAGAAACCACTTCGCAGCGCTGTGTACGTAAACGTTTTGTTGTGTTCAGCCGCACACGCGGCCGCGCAATGCGCGCAAACGAGCCCTGGTTCACGCTTTCGCGCTGTTCAGGCCGCGCGGCTAACGCAAGTCGGCGCGCACCGGGTTAAGGAAACGTAGCGGACGCCGGCGCGGCATCCGTTTGCGTTCATGCCGGTGACCGCAGTGTGCAGCGCGTGCCGTCGCTTCCCCTGGCACGCGTAACCGGCGAGCGGCCGGGCGATCCCGGTGTTCCCCCGCACCGCGTCCGCCGCCGCCGCGACTGGCAGTCCGGCCGCCGTTCGTCCCCCGCGAACCCGGCCCATTCCTGGAGGTAACCGCTCTGATGAAGATCGACATCCGCAACGCGCTGTACGTAACGGCCGCCGTGGCCACGCTTTCGCTTGCCGCCTGCGCGAGCAAGGGCGGGACCACCGACGCGCCGGCCGCGTCCACCGCGCCACCGGCGACCGACGCCGCACCCGCGGACACCGCCGCGCCGCCGTCCAACGGCGGCGGTTCCGGCGGCTGAGGCCAGCCAAGGCGGCGCGAGGATCGGGCCAGCGCTCGTTCCTCGCGCCGCTGTCGTCGCATCACACGGGCGGCCACGGGGCCGCCCGTCGCTTATCCGTCCTGGCGCGTCTTCGCGGCCGCCGACGCTGAACGAAGCGCGTCGCCGCCTGAACGCGCCGGTCGCCTACGTGAACGCCACGCCGCCGCCCTGACCTGTGGCGCTGGCGTAGCGGGCGCGCCGCCCTAAAATCGCGGCTCATGAACGCGCGTCCGCCCCGTCCCGCCCTGCGCATCGCCGCCGCCCTCGTGCTGCTGGCGCTGAGCGCCGGTGCGCAAGCGCGCACCGTGTATCGCTGCGTGCGCGACGGCACCGTCAGCCTGGCGACCGCGCCGGAGCCCGGTTCGCGCTGCACGCCGAAAGAGATCGACGACAACGCGGTCAAGCTGCCCAATCTGTGGGGCGAAATGGGCGTGATCAACGGAAATCTGTACGAGCGCCAGCAGGACGGCAAGACCGTCTACAGCACGCGCAAGCTGCCCGGCTCGGTGCGGTTGATGGGCTTCACCGTGGAAACCCCACCGGGCGAACCGGCGCATCCGGGCCTGGGCAAGGTCGGCAAGCCGCAACTGGACAAATTCCCCGCGCAGTTCCGCAGCGCGGCCAAGGCCAACGGCCTGGACGATGCGTGGCTGCGCGCGATCGCGCACGCCGAAAGCGGCTTCGACGCCAAGGCGGTGTCGAACAAGGGCGCGCAAGGGGTGATGCAGTTGATGCCGGACACGGCGAAGGAATACGGCGTCGCCGATCCGTTCTCCTCGGCCGAATCGATCAGCGCCGGCGCGCGCCATATCAAGTCGCTGATGCGCCGCTATCACAACGACCTGACCCTGGTCGCGGCCGCGTACAACGCCGGCATCGGCACGGTCGCGCGCTACGGCGGCGTGCCGCCGTATCGGGAAACGCAGGAATACATCGCCAAGGTGCAGGCGCTGCATCAGCGCTATCAGCTTGCGTTGGGGACGCGTGGACCTGCGCTGCGCGCGGCTCAGTGAAGCAGGAACGAGTGGGAGGAGCGAGTGGAGAGGAGTGAGTAGAGCGGGGCGCTGTTGTCTTGTCCGAAACAAAAAAAGCGGGCCGAAGCCCGCTTTTTTATTGGTTGGTGGAAGGCGTTGGCCGAAGCGCGTTATTCGCCGCGATTCACTCCTCACTCCTCTCAACTCATTCCCGCTTCAAATCGGCGTCAACCGCAACAACCGCGCACTGGTCCCGTCTTCCAGCAGCCAGACATCGCCATTCGGCCCTTGCTCGACTTCGCGAATGCGCTTGCCCATCGGATAGCGCTCGGCTTCGGCGGCGGTGTTGCCGTTGAAGCGCACCCGCACCAGCGCCTGCGAAGCCAGGCCGCCGATCAGGCCGCTGCCGCTCCAGTTGGGGAAGCGCGTGCCGGAGTAAATGACGAAGCCGGCCGGCGCGATCACCGGGGTCCACCACGCTTCGGGCGCGTTGAGATCCGGGCGCGTGCTGTGGCGCGGGATCGGCGTGCCGTCGTAGTGATCGCCCTGCGACACCAGCGGCCAACCATAGTTGGAGCCGCGTTCGATCAGGTTGAGTTCGTCGCCGCCCTTCGGCCCCATCTCGTGGATCCACAGCTTGTTCTGCGCATCGAACGCGATGCCGAGCAGATTGCGGTGGCCGTAGGACCACACCGTCGCGGCGACGCCGCCGCGGCTGTAGAAGGGATTGTCGCTGGGCACGCTGCCGTCGTCGTTGAGCCGGATCACCTTGCCCAGCGGCGAATTCAGATCCTGCGCCGGATCGAACTTCTGCCGTTCGCTGGAGGTGATCCACAGCTTGCGGTCGGGACCGAAGGCGAGGCGATGGCCGTAGTGATTGCTGCCGCTGACCTTGGGCTGGCGCCACAGCACCTGCAGATTGCTCAGCGAACCGCCGCTGCTGGTGAGGGTGAGCTTGGCGCGCGCGACGGTGGCGCCGGCGGTGCCGCTGGTGCTGCCTCTCTCGGCGTAGCTGATGTAGATCAGGCCGTTGCTGGCATAGGACGGATGCAGGATCACATCGCCGAAACCGCCCTGGCCGCCGTAGGCCACCGCCGGCACGCCGGTGATGGTCTGCGCGGTGCCGCCGATGGTCAGCACCTTGAGCACACCGCGTTTTTCGGTGACCAACAAGCGGCCGTTGGGCAGGAAGGTCATCGCCCACGGTTCGTTGAAGCGCGCGACTTCGGTCGCGGTGAACGGATTGGCCTTGGCGGCCTGCGTGGTTGCGGCATCGTCGCGCGCTTGCGCCGCCGGCGCGGCGAACGCGGCCAGCAGCGCGCTGGAATACAGCAGGGAGAGCGTCGAGCGTTTCATTGCGGTTCTCCGGCTTGAGCATGGGGGTGAAGCCGGGCCGAGAGTGCCATCGAAGCCGAAGCGTTCTTGCGACCGGCTCGGCAGTTCGCGGCGCACGGGCGTGCACCGCCCGCGATCTTCAACCGCGATCACGCGCGCAATGAGGCTTGCGCGCTAGGAAATCGTAAGCATGCGAGATCGCGCCGCGAACGCGGCCACATCGATGCTGCACTGGCATCACGCCATCTATGCCGTTGCGCTAAGCGAATGCGGCCAACGAATCGAACGGCAGGATTTCCGCGCCGATGGTGTTGGCGAGCATGCGCGCTTCGGCCTGGGTGAGCACTTCGCGATCGCCGTCGATCACCACCAGGATGCGGCCGGCCTGGATATGCGCGTCGAACTTGCGCCGGATCGGATCGGGCAGGGACGAGCCCACCAGCGCCGAGGCCCAGCAGCCGACCATCGCGCCTGCGATGGTCGCCGCGGCGGCGCCAGCGATGGTCAGGCCGATCGGCGCGATCACCACCGCGAGCAATCCGGCCAACAGGCCGGCGGCGCCGCCGTAACCGGCGCCGCGCACCGCGGCCGGCATGAGGTCGGTGTCGGCTTCGCGGCGTTCGTTGGGAATCGATTCGAGTTCGATGTCCGCACGCGCGATCAGAAGAATGTCGTTGTCGTGCACGCCGGCCTCGCGCGCGGCGTCCATCGCCGCTTGCGCAGTGGCCAGATCGGGGGTGCTGAACACATGGCGGGTTTTCATGCTTGCTCTCCGCGCGCGGCCGCCGTGGGCGCCGTCGAACAGCGCCGTTCGCACCGGACGGGCACGACGGCTGATGCCAGCCCGGGCCATGTATGTCCAGCGTCCGCCCGAGCGGGTTAGTGCCGGGTGAACGGCGCGAAACTTGTCGCGACCAGCGGCGCCGGCGCGCGGACAGAGCAGGAATTCGGCAGCTGAACCGACTGCGCGCGGCGTCGCGTCGCCGGCCCGATTTTCGCCGCGACCGGGTTTGCGCCATGGCCGCCAGGAATGAAGAACGTCACTGGACGCGGCCGGTTTCGCGCCGCATCCTGCGTCAGCCACCGCTGCCGGAGTCCGCCATGTTGCCGAGCGCCGAAGTCTTCTGCCCGTATTGCGGCGAACCGATCGAACTGGTCATCGACGACTCCGCCGGCGATCAGCGTTATATCGAAGACTGCCAGGTCTGCTGCCGCCCGATCGTGGTCGCGGTCAGCCTGGACGAGGACGGCGAACCGCGCGTGGATGTGTTCGGCGAGGACGAGGCATGAGGTGTGCGCGCGTGCATTTTTCAGCGCTCGTGTTGACCGTGTTCGCCTGCGCGTTCGCGGCCCACGCCGCGTCCACCGCACCCGCGGGCTCCAGCGTCCAGCAATGGAGCCCGCCGCGCATCGCCAGCGAGATCGGCGCGCTGCTGTCGCCGGACGGGCATTCGATGCTGTTCTCGCGCGGTCCCAAGGACCAGCAGTCGGGCGAACTGTTCCTGTGGCGCGACGGCCGCGACGACGCCAGTTGGCCGCCGCGTTGCCCGCGGCCGCGCTGAGGCCGCGGACGATGCCGGTCAAACCGCGCGCCGCCGCGGCGTCAGGCGGCGAGGGCGAGGTCTTGCGCGTGCGCGCGCTCAATCGCGCCCTGCTCGCGCGGCAGTCCTTGCTCGAACGCAGCGTGCAATCGCCGCTGCAGATGATCGAGCGCTTGATCGGGCTGCAGGCACAGGCGCCGAACCCGCCGTACCTTGGGCTGTGGACGCGCCTGCAAGAATTTTCGCTGGACGATTTGTCGCAGGCCATGCACGAGCGCCGGATCGTGCGCGCGACGATGATGCGCGGCACCTTGCATCTGGTCAGCGCGGACGACTACCGCGCCTTGCGTCCGGTGCTGCAGCCGGTGCTGCGGCGTCTGTCGATGCAAAGCGCGCACGCCAAGGCCCTCGACGGACTCGATCTGGCGACGGTGCGCCGGGCCGGCGCCGACGCCTTGCGCGAGCAGCCGCTCAGCGCGACCGCGCTGGGCGCGGCCCTGAGCGCGCATTGGCCGGCGCACGACAGCAACGAACTCGCGCTGTTGGTGCGCAGCGTCGAGCCGCTCGTGCACGTGCCGCCGGCCGGAATCTGGGATTCGCACAAGGCCGCCAGCTTCGCGACCGCGCAGGACTGGCTCGGCGCGGCCATCGCCGAGGAAGCCGACGATGCCGCGATCGAGGCGATGCTGCTGCGTTACCTGGGCGCGTTCGGCCCGGCCAGCGCGCGCGACGCCAGCGTGTGGTCGGGGCTGACCGCGACGCGCCAGCATCTGCAGCGGCTGCGTCCGCGATTGCGTGTGTTCCGCGATGAAGACGGCACCGAGCTGTTCGATCTGCCCGATGCGCCGCGCCCGCACGAAGACACGCCGGCGCCGCCGCGGCTGTTGCCGGAATTCGACAACGTGCTGCTGGCGCATGCGCAGCGGGCGCGGATTCTGCCCGAATCGCGGCGCGCATCGGTGTTCACCCGCAACGGGCTGGTCGCCGCGACCGTGCTGATCGACGGTTTCGTCGGCGGCGTGTGGAAATTGCAGCGCGAGGCCGCGCTGGCGACCTTGACGATCGCCCCGTTCAAGCGCCTGAGCGCGGCCGACCGCGCCGCGTTGGAAACCGAGGCCGAAGATTGCCTAAGCGTGGCCGCGCCGGAGCAGACGCGGCGCGAGGTGCGGTTCGCGGCGGTGCGCAAGTAACCGCGGTCGCAATCCGGTCAACCGGGCTTTCGAAACCGGCCGCCGCGGCGCGGCGGGCGCCGTTGACCGGCGCATTCGTAAAGGTTGTGTTGCGTTCAGCGAATTCGCGCCGACCGCGCGCTGTGCAATTACCGGCGCAGGTCACGTTTTGCGGCCTGTCCGCGCCCAAGTGGCCGCCGGCCTAACGCGTGCGCGCCGCGCTGTGGTTAAGCGAACGTAGCTTTAACACCCGCGCGCTCCGTTTCGTTCACAAGCGCGAGGGCAAGGTTGGGGCCGTGCGGTAAGCCCCACTGCGCGAACAAGCCGAACCAGTCCCAGGTAACGCAACCGCGCGGCTCAGCACATTCATTCCAGGAGAACCGACATGAATTTCAAGCATAAGTCCCGCAAGCCGATGATCCTCGCGATGGCTCTGGCCGCCACCTTGTCGGCGCCGCTCGCCTTCGCGCAATCGGCCGGCGAACAGGCGCCGCCGAGCAGCGACGCCGCGACCGCGGCCAGCGCGGCGCAGGACACCGGCGCGGCCACCGCCGCGCAGCCGGCGGCGGCTCCGCAGAAGAAGAGCTGGTCCGACGTGGACGGCGACAAGGACGGCAATCTGAGCAAGACCGAGGCCGCCGCGGTACCGGCGCTGGGTCAGGTGTTCGATCAGGCCGATTCCGACGCCAACGGTTCGCTGACGCCGGACGAATACAAGAATTACGTCGCCAAGGTCCAATCCAACGGTGGCGGCAAGAAGGGCGGCTGATTCCGGCCGCGCCCTTGGGGTGCAGGAGTTCCTGCGTTGTGTGAAGGGCGGCTTCGGCCGCCCTTTTTTTGTCCGCGCGCGCGGCAATGCGGGATAATGCCGGCATGAGCGCTTCCCCCATCCGCATGGTCGGCTTCGACGCCGACGACACCCTCTGGCGCAGCCAGGATTATTTCGACCAGGCCCAGCTCGATTTCGAGCGCATCGTCGGCGCCTACGTCGATCTGCACGACTCGCGCCTGCACGAGCGCCTGTACGCCATCGAGAAAAGCAACATCGGCGTGTTCGGCTACGGCGTCAAAGGCATGACCTTGTCGATGATCGAGGCGGCGGTGGAGATCACCGGCCAGCGCATCAGCGCGGCCGATCTGCATCGCATCGTCGAGCTGGGCAAGGACTTGCTGCGCCATCCGGTGGAGATCCTGCCGGGCATTCCCGAAGCGGTGGCGGATATCGCGGCCGAGTTCGAGGTGGTGCTGATCACCAAGGGCGATCTGTTCCATCAGGAAGCCAAGGTCAGGCAGTGCGGGCTGGCCAACCTGTTCCGGCGCATCGAGATCGTCAGCGAGAAGGACGTGGAAACCTACGCGCGCCTGCTGCGCGAGTTCGATCTGCCGGCGTCGCAGTTCGTCATGGTCGGCAATTCGTTGCGCTCGGACATCGCGCCGGTGCTGGCGCTGGGCGGCTGGGGCATTCATGTCCCGTATCACACCACCTGGGCGCACGAAAACGAGGCGGACATCGCCGCCGACGCGCCGCGCCTGCGCCGGGTCGAGCAGGCGGCGCAGCTGCCGCGGACGGTGCGCGAGCTGGCCGCGATCGCGGCGAACTGAACGGCCGCTCACGCGATCCGGCGGCGGCGACGCCCGGGCGGAATCATTAAAAACCGGTTCACTGTCGCGGGCTCACAGTCGCACCGTGCCTGCCGACGATGCAGGCGTCCCAGGAGCCCCGCCATGACCGCTTTCTCTCGCTGGCTTGCACCCGTCGTACTCGCCGCCGGTTTCGGCGCGGTGGCGACGGCGTTGCCCGCGCCGGCCCGTGCCGACGATCAGCTGGCCCGCGTGATCGTCGATATCGCCGACGTGATCGTGCGCAACAACACCCCCTATTACCGTTACGGCAACTACGGCTACGCCGACCGCCTGGTCGTGGTCCGCGACCGCTGGGGCCGCCCGACCTATTACCGCAACGTCCCGCGCTACGTCGATTACCGCTACCGCCCGGCGCCGCCGCCGCGTTATTACGGCTACAACCGCTACGACAACAATCGCGGCTATTACGACCGCGACTGCAACCGCCACGGCAAGTGCCGCACCACGTACTACGACGCCCGCTACGACAATCGTTACGACAACCGTTACGACAATCGCTACTACGACCGCCGTGACGGACGCGGTCACGGCAACGGCCGCGGTAACGGCCATTGGCGCCACGACGATTGATCCAGGTCTCTGATCGGGGCGATTGATTCACGCCGGTGATCCGTGCGCCGGCTGAGCTGTTCCGGCCGTCACCCTCGCCCCCGCGACGGCGCCCCATGGCGCCGTCGCCGTTTCGGTCGGCGCGTTCGACCGAAGCGTTGGGCCGGCGATGCCGCTGCCACTGTCGGAGCCGACAGGCGCCGCGGTCATCGCGCGGTGGTAGCCTGCGCTTGCGTTGCTGCCGCCGTTCGCGGCAGCGTTCCCATAATTGTGAGCTCAGATCCCGTGAGGTTCGCCATGCGCATCGATAGCGAAGGTTCCGCCATCCATACCGTTTCCCGCCGCCGCGCGCCGCGCGCGCTGCTCGCGGCGCTGCTGCTGGCGGCGATCGCGGTACCGGGCGCGGCGTCGGCGCACGGCACCATCACCTGCAAGCTCAAGTTCTCCATGTCCGGCTGGTCGGTGTTCTACAAGACCTCCTCCGGCCGCGGCACCATCAGCTGCAGTAACGGCCAGAGCATGGCGGTGAAGATCAGCGCCAAGGGCGGCGGCCTGACCGTGGGCAAGTCGCGCATCGACCACGGCACCGGCGAGTTCTCCGGCGTGCACGGCATCAGCGACACCCTCGGCAATTACGCCACCGCCGAAGCGCATGCCGGCGCGTCCAGGTCGAGCAAGGCCCAGGTCATGACCAAGGGCGAGGTCTCGCTGGCCTTGGCCGGCACCGGCCAGGGTTGGGATCTGGGCGTGGCCTTCGGCAAGTTCACGATTTCGCGCTGACGCGGCGCGCTCGGTGGCTGCCGGATGAACGCGCGCGCGCCCCGCGGTTTGATCCGGGCGCATCGCCCCCGATCTAGTGAGTTGAGTCGATAGCCACCGCCCGCTGCGCGATCGCAGACGCCATGGGACCGACGGTCCGAGGGAGCCCGCCATGACCGACAAACTCAAGACCCGTTTCTTCGCCCTGACCGCGTCCATCGCGGCCTTGCTGGGTGCGTCCGCGCACGCGCAGGATCTGCCGGCGGGTTGGGACCCGCGCAGCGGCGACGGCTGGGTGGATGCGTGGTTGGGCGACATCAGCCGCTATGGCGCGCGTTATCGCGAACCGTTCGTGGACGAGATGGTGCGTTACTACGGCGCGCCGCGCGAATTGGTCAGCGATCTGCTCGACCGCCGCCGCTGGACGCCAGGCGATGTCTACTACGCCTGCGCGATCGCCCAGGTGCTGGGCCGTCCCTGCCGCTACGTGGTGGACGAATGGGACCGCGATCATGTCGAAGGCTGGGGCGGGGTGGCGCTGCGGCTCGGGGTGAAGCCCGGTTCGAGCGAGTTCCACAAGCTCAAGCGCGGCTTCGTGCCGACCTACGACCGCTGGGGCCGGCCGATCGTCATCGACAGCGAATTGCGCCGCGATTTTCCCAATCGCCCGTATCGCGATTACGCCGATGCCGCGCCGGCCAAGAGCAAGGCCGGCAAGGGCGGCGGCGAAAAAGCCCATGGCGGCAAGGACAAGGCCAAGCCGGCGAACCGCGGCCACGGCAAGGCGCCGGGGCAGGGCTGAGCGTTGCGCCACTTGATGTGAATCCGAACGACGGCGGCCGCGAGGCCGCCGCTTTCGTTGGTGCGTATCGTCGCCGCGAAGCTTCGCCCATCCAGGTGGCGCCGGCAGGCCTTTCGGCGGCTATCATCGGCCCATGAACGACTCGTCCTCTTCCGCCAACCCCGTCCCGATCGAGATCGTCGGCGAGGTGCGCATCGTCGATTTCCATCCGCGCTGGCGCGAGGATTTCGCTCGCCTCAACATCGAATGGCTGGAACGCTGGTTCAAGGTCGAACCGGTCGATCGCGAAGTGCTCGGCGATCCGCAGACCCATCTGCTCGACGGCGGCGGCCGGGTGCTGTTCGCGGTGGACGACAGCGATCGCGTGCTCGGCACGGTCGCCCTGCTGCGTTACGACGACGGCTTGGTCGAGCTGACCAAGATGGCGGTGGAACCGGCGCTGCGCGGCGGCGGCATCGGCCGCAAGCTGATGCGCGGGGCGATCGAAGCGTTCGTGCAGATGGGCGGGCGCGAGCTGTTCCTGGAGTCGAGCAAGAAACTCGGGCCGGCGCTGAAACTGTACGAAAGCGTGGGCTTCCGCCATCACCCGGCGCCGCGGCCGGGCTCGCATTATCAGCGCGCCGATGTGTACATGATCTGGGAGCCCGATCCGGCGGCGTGATCACCGGTTGATGGAACCCCGATTGAGCCTCTCTCCCGCTTGCCACCCAAGGTGACTGCCTTCGGGGCGCGGGGGGAGCGGACGTTGCTTGCGAGCCACTGGCTCACACGTCCGCGAACGCCCAAACGCTATGCGTTTGGGCCGGGGTGGGGTTGGGTTGAAGGTGCGCGGGCCGGCGCGGAATCCAGGCAACAGCATTCGCGCCTGCGGCGCTCATCCCTCACCCCAGCCCTCTCCCGCAAGCGGGAGAGGGAGCATGAGAGGGAGACGGAGCGGGAGAGGGAGCGCGAGAGGGAGGTCTAAGCGACCACTTCGTCTTCCTGCCGCTGCTGCAGATCCCACATCTGCGCATACACCCCGTCCATCGCCAGCAACTGGCTGTGGGTGCCGCGTTCGAGGATGCGGCCGGCGTCCATCACCAGGATCTGGTCCGCATCCATCACCGTCGATAGGCGATGCGCGATCACCAGGGTCGTGCGGCCCACCGCGAGCCGGTCCAGTTCGTCCTGGATCGCGCGTTCGGACTTGGAATCCAGGGCCGAGGTGGCTTCGTCGAAGATCAGGATCGACGGGTTCTTGAGCAACGCGCGCGCGATCGCCACGCGCTGCTTCTCGCCGCCCGACAGCTTGAGGCCGCGCTCGCCGACCGGGGTTTCGTAACCGTCGGGCAGGCCGACGATGAAGTCGTGGATGTGCGCGGCGCGCGCGGCCGTTTCGACGTCGGCGTCCTGCGCTTCGGGCCGGCCGTAACGGATGTTGTAGCCGATGGTGTCGTTGAACAGCACCGTGTCCTGCGGAACGATGCCGATCGCGCCGCGCAGCGAGGATTGCGTCAGCGCGCGCAGATCGCGGCCGTCGATCTCGATCGCGCCGCTGTCGATGTCGTAGAAGCGATACAGCAACCGCGCCAGCGTCGATTTGCCCGAGCCCGAGTGGCCGACCACCGCGACGGTGGCGCCGGCGGGAATCTCGAAATCGATGCCGCGCAGGATTTCGCGGCGGGTGTCGTAGCTGAAGCGCACATCGCGGAAGGCCACGCTGGGCTGCGCCGCGGTCAGCGTCTGCGCGTCGGGCGCATCGCGCACGTCCTGGCGTTCGTCGAGCAGGCCGAACAACCGCTCCATGTTGGTCAGGGCCTGCTTCACTTCGCGGTACATCATGCCGAGCATGAACAACGGCGCCGACAGCTGCAGCAGGTACGCGTTGACCAGGACCAGGTCGCCGACCGTCATCGTGCCCTCGACCACGCCGTGCGCGGCCAGCCACATCATCGCCGTCACGCCCAGCGCGACCACCAGGCTCTGGCCGAGATTGAGCACCGCCAGGGTCTTGATCGACATCACCATGGAATTTTCCACATGGCGCAGGTTGTCGTCGTAGCGGCGCGCTTCGTGCTCTTCGTTGTTGAAGTACTTGACCGTCTCGTAGTTGAGCAGCGAATCCACCGCGCGCTCGTTGGAGCGGGTGTCGGCCTCGACCAGCGCGCGGTAATAACGCGTGCGCCACTCGGTCACCGAGAACGTCCATGCGCCGTAGAGCACCAGGGTGCCGATCGCGACGGCGGCGAAGCGCCAGTCGTAGATCCACACCAGCACCGTGGTCACCATCGCCACTTCCAGCAAGACCGGGATGATGGTGTAGATGGTCCAGTCCAGCAGTTCGGCGATCGAGCTGCCGCCACGCTCGACATCGCGGGCGACGCCGCCGGTGCGGCGGGCGAGATGGAATTTCAGGCTCAGTCCGTGCAGATGCTTGAACACTTGCAAGGTCACCTGGCGCGAGGTGCGCGCCATGACCCGCGCGAACACCACCTGGCGCAGTTCGGTGAACAAGGTCACGCCGATGCGCGCGATGCCGTACGACAGCAGCAGGCCGACCGGCAACAGCAGCGGGGTCACCGGCACGTTGAGGCGGTCGATCAGATGCTTGAGCGCCAGCGGCACGTACAGATTGATCAGCTTGGCCGCGAGCACCATCGCCAGCGCCAGCGCGATCCGGCCCACATAGGGCCGCAGGTACGGCAGCAGCGAGGCGATCACCGACCATTCGCTGCGCCGCTCGCTGGCGCGCGCGACCGGCGCGGCGCCGTCGGTGGGGTGGTCGGCGGCGGGCGTCTCGACGGGCGGGATGGCGGTCATGCGGTCCTTGGCGGGCGGTGGCGGCTGAGGATAGAACCTCAAGCGCGCTTGCGGTCAAGCCGAAGGCGGCGCGACTGCGGGATCGCGCTCGAAAAGCGCGGGCGAGGCGTGGCATCCTGGGTGCGGCCGCGTGTCGCCGCAAGGCGCCGTGCCTGTACGATCCCGCCGCGCCGGCATGGCCGCCGGGCTAACGATGGAACCAGCCGCAGTCGATCAGCCGTATCCGAGCAAGGAGCAATGCAGGCATGACAGCCGTGAAAGGCGGATTCGCCGCCGTGATGTCCGTGGTGACGCTGTGGGTCGGCGCCGTCGTCGCCGCGCCGCAGCAGATGCGCCCGCCCGGCGACTTCGAGGTCTTTCCCGATCCGGCCGCGCAGCCGAAGGAACCGTCGCTCAGCGCCTGTTTCCTGCTGTTCGACGTCAACGGCGGCGAAGTCCGGCGTTCGCCCGCGCAAGGCTGCGCGCGCCGGGTCGCGCCGGGAGAGACCTTCGAGATCGCCGCGAACCTGGCCGGACTGGACGCGGGTGTGGTGCGCGGCAACGCGGCGACCCGCGGCGCGCAGAACCTCGAAGCGGCCCTGGGCTATGCGCCGCCGGGCGACGCGCGCGAACAGGTGCAGAACCTGGGTGCCGGCCGCATGGGCGAGTACCTGAGCCGATTCACCTACGGCAACGCCGACACCCGCAGCGGCGGCGAGTACTGGAACGGCGGTTCGCTGGAGATTTCGCCCAGCGAGCAGATGCACTTCCTGAGCCGCCTGTTCCGCAACGAATTGCCGGCCAGCCGTCAGGCCATGACCGAAGTGCAGGCCATGCTGGGCCAGCCGCCGGAAGTGATGGTCGGCCGCAACGGCGTGGCGATCGTGCGCGTCCCGCGGATCGGCGACACCTCGGTGATCGGCAAGAGCGCTTCGCTGGTGGTCGGCAATGAAGCGATCAGTTGGCAGGTCGGCCAGATCGACCGCGGCAGCCGCCGCTTCGTCTTCGTCAGCTGCGTGACCGGGCCGCGCAGTCTGCCGCGCAATGCCGCGGCGGTGCTGGCGGCGGCCGAGTTGCGCAACGGCGGGGCGCTCTAACTCAATTGCGCGCGAACGGCGGCGCGGACGATCCGCGCCGTCGCCTCAGTCCCGCGCCTTCACCCGCTCCCAATCCAGCCCGAACCGCGCCAGATACTTGCGCAGCCGGTCGGCGTCGTTGCTGCTGGCCTTGCTCGCGCGCGACACCGCGAACAATTCGCGGCCGGCTTGCGACAGGCTTTTGGCCTGAGCGCACGCGCGCAGCACGTCCTCCAGTTGCACGCGCTCGAAACGGTCCAGTCGCGCGGCGTCTTCGCCGAGTACGCGCTCCAGCGCCGAGGCCTGCGCCGGCGCGCCGTGCCATTGCCGGCGCAGGCGCGTGATCTCCTCTTCGACCAGATCGATGCGGATGCGTCCGCCTTCGGCCAGGGTCGCCAGACGCATCACTGAGGCGCCCAGATCGCGGAAATTTCCGCTCCAGCTCGCATCGCCGCCGCGGGCGAAGGCGAGATAACGTTCGCGCGCTTCCTTGTTGAACATGACCCGCTGGTGGTTCTCGCGCGAATGCCGTTCGAGTTCGAAATCCAGGTTGGGCTCGATGTCTTCCGCGCGCTCGGCCAGGCCGGGCAGGCGGTAGGTCCACAGATTCAGCCGCGCCAGCAGATCCTCGCGGAAGCGGCCTTCCAGCACCGACAACTGCAAGTCGCGGTTGGTGCCGGCGATCAGCTGGAAATCGCTTTCGACTTCCTTGTCGCCGCCGACTGGCAGGAAGCGTTTCTCCTCCAGCGCGCGCAGCAGCATGGCCTGTTCGTCCAGGCCCAGCTCGCCGATTTCGTCGAGGAACAGCAGGCCCTGGTGCGCCGAACGCAGCAGGCCGGCGCGATCGGCCGAAGCGCCGGTGTAAGCGCCCTTGATGTGGCCGAACAAGGTGCTCATCGCGCCGTCGCCGCGCAGCGTCGCGCAGTTCACCTCGACGAAGCGTCCGGGCAGCTGATGCTTCTGTTTCTTCAGATCGAACACCCGCCGCGCCAGTTGACTCTTGCCGGCGCCGGTCGGGCCCATCAGCAGCATCGGCGACTTCGAGCGCGTGGCCACCGTTTCGATCTGCTCGATCATGCGGTTGAACGCGGGATTGCGCGTGGCGATGCCGCTCTTGAGCAGGTCGCGATCGTGCAGGCGCTGCTCGGCGAAGCGCTGGGCGATGCGGTCGTAGCGCGACAGGTCCAGATCGATCAACGCATACGAACCCGGATCGGTGCCTTTTTGTTTGCGCGGCGGCGCGGTCTGCAGCAGGCGGCCAGGGAACAGGCGGCTTTCGGTGAGCAGGAACCAGCAGATCTGGCTGACGTGGGTGCCGGTGGTGATGTGGACGTAGTAGTCCTCTTCCTCGGGGCGGAAGTCGTAACCGCGCACGAAGTCGTCGAGCACGCCGTAGACGGCTTCGAAATCCCACGGATCGGCGAGGAAGGTGTCGTGGCGGCGGACGCGGGTCTCGGGCGAGACCTGGGCCAGATCCTCCCCGACCTGATGGGCGAGTTGAGCGAAGCGGTGCTCATCGACCAGCAGCTCCAGCCGGTCGAGCAGGAAATCCTCATGCATGCCCAGCGACACGGTCGGCCGCCACTTCTCCCAGCGGCCCGGGCCATAGCCGGCCGCGTCGAGCTGGGTGCCGAGCATGCCGATCACTACTTGGCGTTTCATGGTGATCCGATTGGATAGATTCTTATCTTTTAGTATAGATATTTTCCGGATCAAAGACGCGATTGGAATATGGGTATTCAGGTAAATTTCTTTTAAATCAATGCGATGGTGTTCCGTCTCCGAAGTTGGCACGGCACTTGCTCTGGTACAGGCAAGTCCCCAGACGGAATGCCCCGATGGCCAACTTCAATCTCTTCGCTTCCGCCCGTGGCGCTTCGGCACCGGCGGCCACCTCGCGCAACGAGGCCGGCGGCCTGGCGTATGTGCGCCGCCCGCAGACGGCGCTGGCGCTGTACGCGGCCACCGGCTGTTTGAACAACACTTACTACGCCAGCGCCGAGGAGCAGCTCGATCACGTCCTGGCCCTGTGCGCGCAGGTCCAGCCGGACTTCGTGGCCAAGACCGCGATCCACACCCGCCAACGCGGCCATATGAAGGACATGCCGGCGTTGCTGCTGGCCAGCCTGACCGCCCGCGATGGCGCCGCGTTCGAGCGTGCGTTCGGCCGGGTGATTGATAACGGCCGCATGCTGCGCACGTTCGTCCAGATCGTGCGCAGCGGCCGGATCGGTCGCAAGTCGCTGGGTTCGCAGCCCAAGCGCCTGGTGCGGCAGTGGTTGGACAACGCCTCGGTGGAGCAGTTGTTGGCCGCGGCGATCGGCCAGCAGCCCTCGCTGGCCGACGTGATCAAGATGGTCCATCCCAAGCCGGCCGATGCCG
Organism: Lysobacter sp. ISL-50; assembly: GCF_018612875.1. Lineage (GTDB taxonomy): Bacteria > Pseudomonadota > Gammaproteobacteria > Xanthomonadales > Xanthomonadaceae > Lysobacter. The sequence goes on from NZ_JAGGRI010000038.1 coordinate 147,343, forward strand.
AGCGCGCGGCGCTGTATGCGTGGCTGATCGGCAAGCCGTTCGACGAAGCGGCGCTGCCGGCCAAGGTGCGCGCGTTCGAGGCCTTCAAGCGCTCGACCGATGCGCCGATGCCGAAGCTGCCGTTCCAGTACTTCACCTCGCTGCCGTTAAGCGTGGCGCACTGGACCCAGTTGGCGCGCACGGTGTCGTGGCAGACCTTGCGCATGAACCTCAACACCTTCCAGCGACATGGGGTGTTCGCCGATCCGGCGGTGGTGACCGAGATCGCCGCGCGTCTGGCCGACGCCGATGAAATCCGCAATGCCCGCGTGTTCCCGTACCAGTTGTTGAGCGCGTATCACGCTGGCGGCGAATTGCCGGCGCCGATCATTGCCGCCCTGCAGAAGGCGATGGAGATCGCGACCGGCCAGGTGCCGGCGCTGCAGGGCGAGGTGGTGGTCGCAGTGGACGTGTCGGGTTCGATGAGCGCGTCGATCAGCGGTTACCGCAAGGGCGCGACCAGCAAGGTGCGGTGCGTGGACGTGGCGGCGCTGATCGCGGCGTGCATCCAGCGCAATCATGCGGCCGCGCGGGTGATGCCGTTCGACACCGAAGTGCGCCGGTTGCGGCTGAACCCGCGCGACAGCGTCACCACCCAGGCGGCGCAGTTGGCGTCGTTGTGCGGCGGCGGTACCGCGGTGAGCGCGCCGTTGGCGCAGTTGAACCGGGAGAAGGCCAAGGTCGATCTGTTGGTGATGGTGTCCGACAACGAGAGCTGGCGCGACACCCGCAGCGGCGGTGCGACCGCGACGATGCGCGAGTGGGCGCGGATCAAGGCGCGTTGCCCGGACGCGCGGCTGGTCTGCATCGACTTGCAGCCGACCGCGACCAGCCAGGCGGTCGAGTCGCTGGACGTGTTGCATATCGGCGGCTTCAGCGATGCGGTGTTCGATCTGTTGGCGGTCTACGCGGCGCAGGGCAGCGATGCCGCGCGCTGGGTCGATCGGATCGGATCGATACCGTTGTAAGGCGGCGCAGGGATCGCGCCGCCGGGGCGCAAGGACGCGCCGCGGCGCGAACGCAGGGAACGCGTTCGCGAGGACGGGAGCGGATGCCCGTCCGCCGCACGCGCCAGGCCGGTGCGAGGCGGCGCAGGATGCGGCCGGCGGACAATGGGGTCCGCCGGCCGGCTTCGAAGGATTCGAGTTTGCCGTTGTATTGCGAATGCTTGGCGAAACTACACCTATCACGTGCCAGGTCGCGGGTTCGAGTCCCGCCCGCCCGCAAGGGCGGTAGCTCAGTCGGATAGAGCGGGAAAACGTTTCGTCGCTTCTTGTCGCAGTGCAAGGGCATCGGGTTTGCGGGTGGGTTCGGGCCGGGTTGGATCGGTCCGGCCGTCGTACTGCGAATGCTCGCGAAACTACATCGGGACTCACAGACGCGGGTTCGAATCCCGCCCGCCGCAAGGCGGTAGTTCAGCCGGGTAGAACGGTGAGTAAGTCGTTTCGCGGAAAAACTTGTCGCAGCGCGCCGGTTTCATGCTGTTCGAGCCGTGCGCTCATCGTTTCGCCGCTGTATCGCGAATGCTTGTGGAACTACATTAATCCTGGTGTCGTGGGTTCGAATCCCGCCCGTTGCGAAACGGTAGCTCAGTCGGTAGAGCGCAGAATGTTCCGCATCACCTGGTCGCGATGCATCGGTTTTTGTTTCAAGCGCGTCACGACGCGAATGCGGGCGGAACTACAACCTCCAACGTTCAACTTTCCGCTTTTTATGGTCGCATCGTGCCGCGCCCTTTACCGCCGCGAGCGGTCGCAATGCCCCATGCGCTGAACAGCGCTGGCCGCGCGCACCGCGACGCTGCATCCTTCACTTTCCCGCCGGCCACGAGCGCCGGCGGGAGGCAGGGCCGCAAGGCCCGCAACACAGAGAGCAAGGCCATGAACGCCAATAGCAACGCCGAAGTCCATTACGACGTCATCAACGAGCCGGGCGCGGTGCCGATCAAGCACTGGACCCGCGGCGTGCCGCTGGAAGACGAGGCGCGCCGTCAGTTGCAGAACATCGCCAGGCTGCCCTTCATCCACCGCTGGGTCGCGGTGATGCCCGACGTGCACCTGGGCAAGGGCGCGACCGTGGGTTCGGTGGTGCCGACCGTGGGCGCGATCGTGCCGGCGGCGGTCGGCGTGGATATCGGCTGCGGCATGATCGCGGTGCGCACCACGCTGATGGCCGAGGATCTGCCGGACCAGCTCGGCGAAGTGCGCGCGGCGATCGAGAAGGCCGTGCCGCACGGTCGCACCGTCGGCCGCGGCCAGCGCGACAAGGGCGCCTGGGCGAATCCGCCCGAGGCCTCGCTGCAGCGCTGGGCCGGTCTGCACGAGGGCTTTGATCGCATCGTCGCCAAGCACCCGAAGCTGGAGCGCAGCAACCACTTGAGTCATCTGGGTACGCTCGGCACCGGCAATCACTTCGTCGAGGTCTGCCTGGACGAGGAGAGCCGCGTGTGGTTCATGCTGCACTCCGGTTCGCGCGGCGTCGGCAACGCGATCGGCAGCCACTTCATCGAGCTGGCCAAGCAGGACATGCGCCGCTGGATGATCAATCTGCCGGATCAGGACCTGGCGTATCTGCCCGAAGGCAGCGAGCACTACGACGACTACGTGTTCGCGGTCGAGTGGGCGCAGCAATTCGCCCGCAACAATCGCCAGATCATGATGCAGCACGTGGTCGAAGCGGTGCGCACGGTGATCGCCAAGCCGTTCCAGGCGCAGGCCGAAGCGGTCAACTGCCATCACAACTACGTCAACCGCGAGCATCATTTCGGCAAGGACGTGCTGGTGACGCGCAAGGGCGCGGTGAGCGCGCGCAAGGGCGAGCTGGGCATCATTCCCGGCAGCATGGGCGCGAAGAGCTTCATCGTCCGCGGCCTGGGCAATGCGGACAGCTTCCATAGCTGCAGCCACGGCGCCGGCCGCGTGATGAGCCGCACCGAGGCGAAGAAGCGCATCAGCCTGGACGATCACGCCAAGGCGACCGCGCATGTGGAATGCCGCAAGGACGCCGACGTCGTGGACGAGTCGCCGGCCGCGTACAAGTCGATCGACGCGGTCATGGCCGCGCAGAGCGACCTGGTCGAGATCGTGCATACCCTGCGTCAGGTGGTGTGCGTGAAGGGTTGAGCGGCGGCGCGGGAGGTATCAGTTTTCGCGTGCGGCACCGCGCGGCAATCGAAATCGGCGAACGGCGCGGACCGTTCGCAATGGATAAGGAGTACGGGCGACCGCAAGGCCGCTCACTGTCATGGATCGCAAGATGGAATTGATCGAAATCAGCGGGCAGGAAGGCGGCGGACAGCTGCTGCGCACCGCATTGAGCCTGAGCCTGTGCACCGGCACCGCGTTCGAGATGCAGCACATCCGCGCCAAGCGTTCGCGCCCGGGCCTGATGCGCCAGCATCTGACCGCGGTCGGCGCGGCGGCGCAGATCGGCCGCGCCCACGTCGATGGCGCGCAACTGGGCGCGACCACGCTGCGCTTCGTTCCCGGGCAGGTGCAGGCCGGCCGCTATCGTTTCTCGATCGGCACGGCCGGCTCGGCGACGCTGGTGCTGCAGACCGTGTTGCCGGCGCTGTGGTCGTGCGCGCAGGCCTCGGAACTGATCGTGGAAGGCGGCACCTACAATCCGCTCGCGCCGAGCGCGGACTTCATCGCGCAGGCTTATCTGCCGGCGCTGCGCCGCATGGGCGTGGACACCGCGTCCGCCTTGCAGCGCCACGGTTTCTTCCCGGCCGGCGGCGGCAGCGTGCAACTGCGCGTGGCGGGCGGCGCGCGGCTGGGCCCGTGCGCGTTCGATCGGCGCGACCCGGCGCCGCGCCTGGAGGCGACGGCATTGTTGTCGGCCTTGCACGATCAGATCGGCTATCGCGAACTGCAGGTGATCGGCGAGCGCCTGAACCTGGGCGAGGACGCCCTGCATCTGCGCCGCGCCGCCGATGCGCAAAGCCCGGGCAACGTGCTGATGCTGCGCGTGAGCGGCGATGCGCAGCACACCGAGTTGTTCGACGCGCTGGGCGAGCGCGGGATCAGCGCCGAACAAGTCGCCATCGGCGTGGTCAAGAAAGTCGAGCGCTATCTGGCCTCCAGCGCCGCGGTCGGCGAGCATCTGTCGGACCAGTTGCTGTTGCCGATGGCGCTGGCCGGCGGTGGCGAATTCACCACCGCCTTCATCAGCGATCACCTGTCCAGCAACGCGCGCCTGATCGAGAAGTTCCTGCCGGTTGAGATCGATTGGGCGCAGGTCGATAAGCGTTGCTGGCGGGTGACGGTCAGCTCTTAGTTGCGCTGCGATTTGCTGGCGTTGCCGCAGAGACGGGAATTTTTTCCGGAACCGGTTCGGATTGCCTAAGCCATAAGCGATGTGCAAATACGGGGCACTGTCATTTTTTACAGTTCGTCCCCTGTTTCAATTCGGCCCTACATAGCATGGCTGCGAGCCGCGATGCATGCATCGCGGCTCGCATTCATCGATTCGGCGGGCGCAATCTCGACAGGTGCTTTGCCGGACCCTTACATCGCTGGGCAATCCCGCATTCGCTACCGGGATTGCGATCGTCAAACATCAGGAGAAAGACCATGTCCGTTAAAGGAAAATTCGTCGCCGCGGCGTTTGCGCTGCTGCTGCAGATGGGGTTCGTCGAGTCCGCGGCGGCGGCTTGCGGTACGGCGACCTCGCAATTGTTCGACGGAGGCGCGATCGCGACGCGTTACTGCGATGGCTGGCCGGTGAATGGATTAGGCACCACGCTCGCCGATGCCAGCCAGAACGCGGGCGGCTTCAGCGCTTTCATTCCGAAGGGCTACAGCTGTTTGTTGAACACCGGCAACATCGGCAAGTATCCCGGCGGCTTCCGCGCCAGCTTTCAGTGCGGCGGGAAAATCATCAGCGGCATCGGCAGTACCGCGACCGATACCGGCAGCAATGCCCTGGGCTTCGCTCAGCTCGACGCGGCGGCGGGCAATCATCCTTGCCTGCATCAGGCGGGCGATCTGACCCAGTTCGTCGGCGGGTTTCGCGCCAACTTCCAATGCAACGGCGCGGTGCTCAGCGGCATGGGCAGCACCGCGACGGATGCGGGCCGCAATGCGCTGGGTTTCGCGGAGTTGCACGCAGCCGGAGGTGGCGCATGCCTCAGCCCGAATGGCGGGGTCCGGTTGGTCAGCGGTTACTTCGAAGTGACGTTCTATTGCGATGGCCGCGTGGTCAAGGGCATAGGCAGCACCGTTACTACCGCCGGGCAGGATGCTCTGGCCAACGCACACTGAGGTCGCAAGCCGCTGCCTCGGCCTGGGTCGAGGCAGCGGCGTTTGCGCGGCCGGCTGTACAAGAAGCGTTTGATCGGGTCGAAAATCGGCCCGGGCGCATCGCCTCAATAATCCGCCGGATTCGAACTGAAACTCACCGGCACGCTGACGCTCACGCAGCCGCCTACCGGCAGGACCACGCCGGTGACCGATACCGCGTTGCCCCCTGCCGCACCGCCGCTGGCCGGGCAGGTGCCGAGCGTGGGGCCGCTGCCGGCGCAACTCCACGGGCCGCTCAGGGTCGCGCCGGGCGGCAGGGTGTCGGCGATGGTGGCGCCGTTGGCTACGTCCGGTCCGGTCTGGTTGCAGGCGGTGATGACATAGGTCGTGCTGCCGCCGGGCGTGTACGTGGTGGGGACGTCGGACTTGCTGATGCGCAGGCTCACCGACGGACGCACCACCGGCGTGCTCGGCGGCGTCGGGTCGGGGCAGGGCGTGGCGATCGGGCAGTTGGCGTCGCCGCCACCGCCCACGCGCGCGGTGTTGACCATGTTGCCGGAGGCGGCGAAGTCCACGTTGACGGTGAAGCCGAAGGTCGAGCTGGCCGCCGCCGCGATCGCGGTATTGCTGATGCACGTCAGCGTGTTGGAGGCCGCGGTGCAGGCCCAGTTGGCGGCGTTGGCGCCGCTCAGGGCGACCGCGCCGTCGGGAACGTTGAGGCCCGCCGGCAAGGTGTCGGTGACGGTGAGCTGGCCGATCGTGGCGATGTTGCCGCTGTTGTTGACCGCGATGTAGTAGGTGCCGGTGCCGCCGGCGGTGAACTGGGTCTGCGGCGTGGTCTTGTCGATCGCCAGGTTGATGCAGTCCACCGCGAAATTGGCGCTGGCGCTGTTGTTGGTCGGATCGATGTCGCCGAAGCGGTCGGTCGCGGAGAACTCGACGGTGGCGGTATTGGGCACGGTGGCGTTGCACACCGCGTTGTTGGCGACGTTACCGGTGACGGTGAAGGTGAGCGTGCCGCCGGGCGCGAGCGTGTAGCCGCCGGTGATGGCGATGTTGCCGGTGCCGCTGGCCGCCGAGCACGTCGAGCCGGCGCTGGCGGCGCAGGTCCAGGTCGCGCCGGAGACTTGCGCGGGCAGGGCGTCGGCGATGTCCGGCGCGTCGGTGCCCGGAATCGTCGGCGCCTGATTGCCGGCGACGATCGGGTTGATGTCGAGATTGCTGACCACGACGGTGTAGGTCACCGGCTGACCGCGGAGCACGCGCGGCGCCGAGACGGTCTTGGTGATGCCGACGTTGGCCGGCACCGAGGCGATGAAGTTGCGCACTTCGTGGATGTTGTTGAGGCCGCCGGTCGAGCCGGCGTAGCCCATGCGCAGATTGGCCGGCGCGGCATAAGGGAAGTTGACGTTGTTGAGCAGCACCGTCGGCGTGGTGCCGTCCAGGCCGAGCGAGACGGTCACGGTGTAGCCCGGCGACGGCGTGTTCGGCAGCAGCGCCACGCGCAGGCGGTCGCCGGTCGGGCGGGTGGTCACGGTGGGCGTGTCGATGCCGCCGGTAACCGCGCCGCTGGAGAGCCAGCGGTTGTTGTCGCTGAGCGGGCCGCGCAATACCACCCGGTCGGCCTGGCTGCCCGGACTGCTGCTGTTGGCCGGACAGCCGCCGACGACGCCGGGCTGCGAGCCGGAGAAATTGCCGAATTCGTCCAGGCCGATGCCCAGGTAACCGCCGTTGCCGCCGCAATAGCCCAGGCTGCCGCCGGGCTGGGCGCCGGCCATGGTGCCGGTGGCGTCGTAGAGGAAGAACGTGGTGCCGTCGGCGCCGTTGCCGCCCCAGTTGACGTAGTCGAACTCGACGATCACGCCCTGCGAGGACGGAAACGAGCCGCCGGTGTACAGGGCCAGGCCTTGCTGGTTGTTGCTGTTGGTGCTCAGGCGCAGCCAGCCGCTGCCGTTGGCGTCGTTGACGTTGTTGGGAATGGCGCCGTAGCCGCCGGTCAGGATGCCGCTGTCGTTGATGCCGGTGTTGTTGGTGCCGGTGATGGTCCAGCCGGCCTCGGTGCTGTTGCGGAACGGCGAGGTGACCTTGAACTGGGCCTGGGCGCTGGACATGAACAACGCCGCCGCGGCCAGAACCGTAAGTGCCGGAAAGCCGGCACGAAGGCCACGATGCGATATCAACATGTCGATCCCCAACTCACGCCGGCGTCCCCAATGGATGCGCTCCGGCACGGCATCAACATCGGCCTGCGGGGATGAAATTTGGGTAAAAAGAGTGATTTAAGTGTGCGTGGTAATCCCGATCCGGGGGCTGGGTCGCAAATCGGCGGGTAAAAGGCCGCGGGAGGACACGCGGCTTGCGTCGAGGGCCCGTGTGCCGCGAGGAGGCGGAACTCAGCGCCCCAAGTCGTCTGGATTGCCGACGGCCGCGCAGCGGGCCCGGCTTGGACGACGCCTCAGCCCGCCATCGCAGCGGCGGGCAAAAGCGGCCAGCGCCGCGCACGCAGACAGGCGGCCGGCGCCCATGCAGGCGCGCAACCGGCTAGAGCTGCCACAAGCCGTGATCGTTGCCGCCCTGCAGATAGATCGCGAAGGTTCCATGACCGGGTATCGGCGTGGGTTCGACCGCGACCGTGCCGCCCGCCTGGACCACCGCCGCCACCGCGGCTTCGATGTCCTTCACCAGCCAATACGGCCGGACCACCGGCGCCTCGGTCGTGCGCAACGGTGCGCGCACGCCCACCAGCCCGCCGCCGGCCATGATCGCGGTGCGGGCATTGCCGAGGCCGGCATCGGGCTCGCCGAACCGCACTGCATTCGCCGCCGCGTAGGCCGCGCATACGGCATCGACGTGCTTGGTCACGATTTCGAGATAGTGGATCTGCATGGCGATGGTTCTCCGGTGGTCGATGACGGCATGGGTCGCGGCGAAGGTCCACGTGCTCGAACGGCATGATCCGCGGACGTTTACGCGAGTGTCCGGCCGTGACCATGGAAGAACTCGAGCGCAATTTCAACGTCCGGCCGCTGCCGCGCGAACTCATCTGGCTCCACATTCAGGCGCCAGGCCGACGTTCTATTTTTATTGTTTTTAATCAGTGTTTTACCTCGATTTCGGGCGGTTTCGGTGCATTGCCGCGGCCTCGACGCATGAGGTCATGAAACAAAGCGCGATCCGGCAGCTTTCGTGCTCCAAGCCAGGGAAAAGCAGCGCATTACGTAGGGTAGTCCCGAGATTGTGCGGCCCCGGTGGCGCGCGTATTACAGGCGCATCCCCCGCATGACCCAAGGACGCAGGCATGGCCATCCCCGATTTTCCGCCGCCGTCGCCGCCGTCGCCGCCGGTAACGCGCGAGCTGACGCCGCCGACCGTCAAGCAACTGGAAACCGCCACGCCCGAGCAGGCGCGCCAGCAGATCGATGCGCTCACGCCCGACAGCCAGAAGGCGCTCAAGACCGAAGTCGACAAACTCCCGGTCGCCGAGCGCGAACACCTCATCAACGGCCTGGCCGGCAAGCTCGAAGCGCCGCAACTGACCAAGCTGGAATCGGTGTTCGGCAAGGACACGGTCAAGCAAGCGGTCGAATCGCACGCCAGCGCGACCGTGCGCGAGGACTACGCGCGGCAGAGCCCCGGCGGCAGCGTCACCCAGAAGGGCAATCAGGTCACGGTCGAAACCAGCGACAACGACGACAACGTGCGCGTCAGCCGCGACGCCCAGACCGGCGATGTCACGGTCAACGTCAACGGCCAGGAGCATCGCTACAGCGCCGCACAGGCCGAGCACATCACCATCCGCACCCACGGCGGCAACGACGTGATCGGCGTGGCGCCGGACATGCAGGTCAACTTCAGCGTCGAAGGCGGCGACGGCAACGACATCATCGCCGGCGGCGCGGGCGCGGACACGCTCGACGGCGGCGCCGGCGACGACCGCATCATCGGCGGCCTCGGCAGCGATCGCATGATCGGCGGCAGCGGCAGCGATAATCTCGGCGATTCCTCCAGCCTGCTGGATTTCAGCCTGTTGTCCCGCGGCATCGCGGCGCGCAGCGGCGGCGGCAACGACGTGATCGAAGGCGGCGACGGCATCGACACGATCAAGGCCGGCAGCGGCGACGACAAGATCGACGGCGGCGCCGACGACGACAAGATCGATGCCGGCGAAGGCCAGGACGTGGTCGATGGCGGCGCGGGCGACGATCGCGTTCAAGGCGGCGCGGGCCACGATCAGGTCGACGGCGGCGAGGGCGACGATTACCTCGACGGCTTCACCGGCCACGATCAGCTCAAGGGCGGCGCGGGCGCCGACACCATTTACGGCGGCGAAGGCGACGACAACGTCGATGGCGGCGAAGGCGACGATTACCTCGACGGCTATCTCGGCAACGACAGCATCTCCGGCGGCGACGGCAAGGACGTGGTCTCCGGCGGACAGGGCGAGGACAGCCTGTTCGGCGACAAGGGCAACGATGTGATCTACACCGGCGCCGGCCGCGATTTCGTCGGCGACTTCGACGGAACCAACGCGGTCTATTACCAGGGCGAGGACAACCTTTCGGTCAACGAGGCCACGCGCAACAACGCCAAGACCGTGACCGTGGAAATCATCGGCGTGCCCGACACGATCCAGATCGAAGGCTCGCCGGAGTTCCAGGCGCGCATGCGCGCGGATCTGGAAACCCTGGCCGCCTCGCCGACCGGGCAGCAGATGCTCAAGGACCTCGACAAGCAAGGCAACGACGGCGGGTTCCTGTGGTTCGACGACGACAACAAGCTCACCATCCGCGAATTGAGCATCGAGAACGGCAAGGGCGGCGGCCAGTCCGGCGGCGACGGTTTCGCCGAGATCAACCCGGCCTTCCATCTGGACGACGACGACGGCCGGGTGCCGCCGATCACCGTGCTCTATCACGAACTGGCTCACGCTCGCGCTTCGATGAGCGATAACTGGGCGGGCGGCCAATATCACGACGACGCCGATCCGAATAAGTCCGACGACGGCATCGAGAACGCCGAACGCCAGGCGGTCGGTCTGCCCGTGGATCACGACAACGATCCCAAGACCCCGGCCGTGCCCGCGCCGGACACGCCCGCCGCCCTGACGGAAAATGCGATCCGTGAGGAAATGGGCTATGGTCCGCGCAATGACTATCGCTGATGAGCTTGCGCCGATCGCGATGACGACATGCACCGGCATCCAGGCCGGTTGCGGTAACGCCGACGGTCCGACGCCGCGCCGCGCGCGCGCCGCCGGGCGTGGCGCGCGAGGTTGGGCGACGGGGTTGTTGGCGGTGGCGCAGGTATTCGCAGCGAGCGCCTGCGGCGCGGGGAAGGCGATGAGCGAGGACGCAGTCGAAATCAGCGCCACGGTGCGCGACGCCAATACCCGGCTGGACATCGAATGGTCGCTGCTCAATCGCGGGCAACGGCCGTTGCTGGCGCTGGTCGCTCCGCTCAAACACGACGAGTCCGCCGGCGAACAGACCATCTACGTGAGCCGCGGCGAAGACGGCGCGGTCGTGCTCGCGCTGCGCGCGTTCGCCGCCGACGGCGCGGTCGCGGCGCAAGACCGGATCGGCGCCAAACCGCTCGCGCCCGGTCAGCGCCTGCAAGGCACGGCGCACGTTGCCTTGCCGTTGCGTAGCTTCGAACCGTATCGGTCACCGGTCGATATCGCCACGCCGACGACGGTGCGCGTATGCATCGGCGTGATCGATGCCGACGCACGGTTTCCGCATAGTTCGCGACAAGCTGACGGCGGCGTGGCGACGTATCACGATCCGGCCCTGGTCAAACTGCAGCGCGTGGTGTGCACCGCGCCGATTGCGATCGTAGGGCGGCGCTGATCTCAGGGATTCCGGCGTACGGCGGAGGCGGGAGTTTCATGGCCGACCGGCGAGCGGGGTTTGTTGGAACAGGTTCCAAGAGGTCGAAAGCACCATCGGATCGGCCTGGGCGATCGGCTCATGCTGGCCGTCCGTACCGGCGCGGTCCATGGCCAGAAACGGGACCGGTTCACTTTCGGGCAGGCGGCTTAGCCCGTTATCGGCGAGATTAGCCTCCACGCGTCACATTCGCCTCCATGACCGCTCCCGATCCATCCATCCCCAAGCCGCCGCGTCAGGCCGTGTTCGAGCGCCTGTCGGTCGCGCCGATGATGGATTGGCGACGAAGTTGTGAAATTCGTGCCATATGAGCTTATCTAGCTGCGTCATCGAGTAATCCGGCTGGCGAGTACAACTTGCGCAACTGGCTGGTACGTGTCGCGCCATGCGAAGAGCATGGCGCGACGGTTGACGCGGATCAGGTTGCACTAAGGAACGTGGGTCAGTCGGTGATAATGACTCGGTTGATTCGCTTCGGTTCGCCGCTCGGACGTTCCTTCAGCGACCCGGCCGGCCTAGTGCATGTGCTCGTATGGTCCACCGCGTTTGTTACGACGCCATTGGCGTCGGTCAAGGTTGTGCGCCACTTGAATGTAGCTGTAGGCAGTGGGTCGCCCGGGGTGCATTTGAAATTGAACGTCAGCGGGGAAGGGGCGCTGGTGGCGTAGCTTCCGTTGTAATCACTGCATGACCATCCGCTCGCGCACTGAATGGTTTGCGTCCTCCTTTTGACCGGGAACACTGGAGTGCCGGCATAGAAGATTTTGGCGGGAATGTTGACTTGCTGAGGCCCTGACACATTCGGAATGCTTGTGATCCGAAGGGCCTTGTAATTGTCTATGTACGCCTGCTTCTCATCTGCGCATAGCGTGCGCTGCATCGTACCCGGCGATCCACCCCCGTACATCGCGCAACCGATGCTTGCGTCATGCAAGAAGCCGATAGCATGGCCGAGTTCGTGGAGCATCACAGTTTGCCAGTCAACTTGGTTAATCGTAGGGGGTAGCGTCGAGCAAGATAGCTGCTCGACGGACGGGTCGTGATTCCACACGCGTCTATCATCTACCCTGATGTCGGAGTTGGTAATGATCTTTGTTGTAGGGTTGACGTCCCTCGCCGTTCCCATGACGGCGCGGGGCTCCGAAAAGAGCCCCGTGTCAATGGTGATATTCGCTTCGTTGTACTCGACCGTTTGCTCGTCTGGCCGAGGTGTGGAGACTAAGAAGTCCGGGAATATAGAGAAGTTCGCACCCACTGTGTTCCATGTAGTGATGGCGCTAGTGGTGGCCTCGACGCAGTTCGGCGGAACTGAGTTGTGCATTCCAGAAATCACGGAGGCGCGGACATAATGTCCTACCGCGGTGGGGGCCGCGGCCTGGGCCAACCCCGCCCAGGCCATTGCTCCCGCAACTAAAAGAATACGCAGCGGAATGTGATTCATTGCGCGCCCCCCATCTTGCCCTTGCTTCGGGGGAGATTGCTCAGATCCACTTCAACAGATCGAAGGTCTTTGGGGCCGGCGCCAGCTTGCATCGAATGGGAGCGACGGAGCAGAGTGCCGTTGTCAGCAACTTCGTAGGCGTCGTAGGGCAACGCGGTGAAGTTACTTTCGGATCGCTTATCACTCAGCGCGACGAACTGCTCATACCAGTTCTTCGACAGAACCAACAGGTACTTTTTTCCGGCCGTGAAGGTGGTGTCAGAGGAATTAGTCCGATAGTTGCCGTTCGGCAAAGGACCGGAGTTGCTTGGGACGAGAATTACATCACTCGGTGCGCGAGAGCCTTTCAGGGATTTCACGACAGTGAAGGGGGTTTCGGATAAGAATCCGTCGCTGCGACTGCGCCCCGCATTTACTTCGCCCGCCGTTGCAATCACCACGGTGTCGGCCATCAGCATTGCCTCAGATGAAGAAGTCACACCCTCGAAAAATCTGTGGGCCACATCGAAAAGATTGATGTTGCGCTTCTTATAAGCCTGAACATCGGCCGCCGTGAAACCCAATGCTGCTAGGTCGATCGCCGCGCTGCGCGATGCTGTCTCGGTTGCGCTCGCGGAAGACGCAATCCGTACTTTGCCTGTGCCGAGTAGCTGCTCGTAGGTAGTGAGTCGGCCGCGTCGCGTAATCGCTTGGAGACGCTTTTGTTGATTCTTTTGTACCGCTTGCTGCCTAGCTTCTAACGTGGCTTTGTTGGCTTGCGCAAATGTCGGGGTGGACACGCAGAATCCGACCGCTAAGGCCGAAAATAATAAAGCTCGCAACATTTCACTATTCTCCATGTGAGGTGTGTCACCCAATGCCCAATCACTTCGCGCCTGCCCTGGAATTCAAAGCTGGGACCGCTTGGCGTTGGTTGTATTTCGCGATGGCGTGCTGTCTGAACACGCTTTCGCGAATCCTTTCCATCATTACCTGGTGCCATCGCTAGGGGCGAGACGGAGCGCGTATTTTTCTAAATGAGTGGGTAGGTGTTCAGAGTTGCGGACGTATGGCATCGGTTTGCTTTTGGTTTTGTCCGTGCTGCGCTAGCTCTCGTTTTTTGGCCTGTTGCAGCTCGTAATGCTGGCTAAACGCCTGCGCCTCATCGTTGCACCCGTGACCGCCTGACCTTTCGGCACGTGCTCACCCTGTCAGCGCTTCCACGTGTACTCCACGACGTCACCCGGCGAAAGTTTGCTAGCTACGATGTGCCCGAGCCCTTCGGTAACGCGAGTGAGATTTCCGGTCTGAGTCTTGCTGACCGTTTTCAGCGGTTTGACATAATGCTTGTACCAATCCACCACTCCAGCGAGGGCCCACCTGTCAAATTCGCGGACGCCCCGCGGGCCTCTTGAGCGCCTAGATCGCGCTCCATGCGTTCGGCCCATTCTTTGGCGGCGGTCTTGGTGGGGAACGTCCGAGTTACCGCCTTGAAGCCCTTTCGACGGACAATGGCCACACATTTGGTGCCGCGCGGTTGCAGTGTTGCCATCCGGTGTAGCACCCCAGCGCTTGGTAAACTGGTTACTACATCGTGGGGCGGATTTAGCAGGATTTTGCAGGACTCAATGGGCAGGGCGGATTTTGTAAGTGATTGAAAAAATAGAAAAATCGTTGACCCCGCAAGCGATTCGGTTATCGGTCGCCCCGATGATGGACTGGACCGATTCCCACTGCCGCGTCTTCCACCGCGTCCTGGCCCCGCATGCTCGGCTGTATACCGAAATGGTCCACGCCAACGCGGTCATCCACGGCGATCGCGCGCGTTTGCTGGCGATGGACCCGGTCGAGCATCCGGTGGCGCTGCAGCTCGGCGGCAGCGAGCCGGCGTTGCTGGCGCAGGCGGCGCGGATCGGCGCCGAGCGCGGTTTCGATGAGATCAACCTCAATTGCGGCTGCCCGTCCGACCGGGTCCAGGCCGGACGCTTCGGCGCCTGCCTGATGCGCGAGCCGGCGCTGGTGGCCGCGTCGGTCGCGGCGATGGTCGCGGCCTGCGACGTGCCGGTGACGGTGAAGTGCCGGCTCGGCGTGGACGACGATCATCGCTTCGAAGGCTTCCTCGCCTTCATCGACGAGGTCGCCGCGGCCGGTTGCGGCATGTTCGTCGTGCATGCGCGCAACGCCTGGCTCAAGGGCCTGTCGCCGAAGGAAAACCGCGAAGTGCCGCCGCTGCGCTACGACTGGGCCTACCGGCTCAAGCGCGAACGCCCGCATTTGCAGGTGATCGTCAACGGCGGCATCGCCACGCCGGAAGAAGCCGCCTCGCACCTGGATCACGCCGACGGCGCGATGCTCGGCCGCGCCGCGTATCACGAACCCTACGTGCTGCACCGGCTCGATACCGCCTGGTTCGGCGGCGAGTTGCGCAGTCGCGCCGAGTTGCTGCGTTCGCTGCGGCCCTACGTGGAAAGCCAGCTCGAACGCGGCGTGTTCCTCAAGCACATGACCCGGCACATGCTCGGCCTGTTCCACGGCGAGCGCGGCGGCCGCGCGTTCCGGCAGGTGCTCAGCGAAGGCGCGCACAAGCCCGGCGCGGACTGGACGCTGATCGAGCAGGCGCTGGCGGTGACCGAATCCTTCGCCGCGCGCGATGCGGCCTGAGGCCGCGCCCGCAGACCTGACGGCGGGCGCGAGCCCGCATCACGCTCGCTGTTCCGCAACCGCTGTCGCGACCCCGCCGTCCCAACAACGCGATCGCCGCAGCCGCCACGGCCGGCGCCTGTCGCCCTTGCGCATGAGCTCAAGCCGATGATCACCCGCGACCTGCACAGCTTCTTCGACCATGCCCGCACACTCGGATCGGATTTCGGCCCGGCCACGGCGCGCGCAGCGTTCCTGGTCGCGCCCGACGGCTTCGCCCGCGCCGAGCAATCGGCCGGCGACAACCGCTACATGGCCCAGGCCGCCGCCTTCGACCCCGATCGCGCCAGCGCCCAGCACCGCGACCTGCACCGCGCCTTGTCGCTGTCGCTGCCGACGATCTGCTTCGCCGGCGACCCGGTCACCCCGGACGCGCTGTTCCCGAACAACGTCTTCGCCACCGGCCGCGGCGACGCCGCCGTCGGCGCGCAACCGCGCTACGTGGTCGGGCGCATGCGCCATCCGGTGCGCCAGCGCGAAGCCCGGCGCGAGGACATCCGCGCCTTCTTCGGCGAGGTGCTGGGGTATCCGGAAGTGGACCTGTCCACCCAACCGCATGCCTGCGAACTCACCGGCGCGCTGGTGATCGACCGCGCCCGCGGCCTGGGCTTCGCCGGCTTGTCGGAGCGCTGCGACGAGCAGGGCGCGCGGCTGATGCACCGCGCCCTGGGCCTGCGCGCGACCCTGATGTTCGAGCTGGCGCCGGGCGAATACCACACCAACGTGATCCTGGCGGTGCTGGCCGGGCGCGCCGCGCTGGTGTGCCCGGGCGGATTCGCCGATCCGGCCGTGGCCGAGGCCATCGCCGGGTTCTACGCGCCCAACGGCATCGTTCTGCCGGCGGCCGAACATGCGGCTTTCGTCGCCAATTCGATCGCTTTATCGACCTATGGCCTGTGGATGAGCGCCGCCGCCGGACGGGCGCTGAGCGAGCCCACGCGCGCGGCGCTGGCCCGCGCCGGGTTCGCCGTGTCCACGGTCGAGCTGGACGCCATCGAGGCCGGCGGCGGCTCGCTGCGCTGCTGCGTCGGCGAGATCTTTTGATGGGCCTGTCGCCTGGGCGGCCGCGGTCGCAACGTGTGACCGGGGTCCGGCCGGCCTGAATGGCGGCTGGGATAAGGCGGAAAAGTTCAGATCGGATTCACCGCAACGTTTCGAAAATGCCTGCACGCTGCAACTTCGCCACATTATTGTTCCGCTGGGGTCATCCTCGAACGTCATGAGCATCCGGTCCGCCCGCGTCCCGTCGTTGTTGCTGCTCGTCGCCTCCCTGGCGGCGGCCGGCGGCGCCTGGGCGCAGCAAGACGACGGCGGCCGCCCCTGGCGCGGCCACGAGCGCCGCGAGGACCGCAGTTCGCTGTCCAACTCGGTCCGCCGGTTCGAGCGCGAAAGCGGCGGCGGCCAGGTGCTCAGCGCCGAACGCATCCCTTTCGACGGTCGCGACGTAAACCGGGTCAAGGTGGTGGACTCCACCGGCCGGGTCAAGATCTATATGGACGACCCGCAGCAGCGGGGGCGCCGCGACGACGACCGTCCTACACGCCGCGAAGACAACGACAACGACTAACCTTCGCACCGACAGTCCACAAAACGATCCTGTCGGGCTGCATATCATCAAGGGAGTGCCCATGCGAATTCTGCTGGTCGAAGACGAAGCGCCGTTGCGCGAGACCCTGGCCGCGCGCCTGAAGCGCGAGGGCTTCGCGGTCGATGCCGCGCAAGACGGCGAGGAAGGCCTGTACATGGGCCGCGAGGTGCCGTTCGACCTGGGAATCATCGATCTGGGCCTGCCGAAGATGTCCGGCATGGAACTGATCAAGGCCCTGCGCGACGAGGGCAAGAAATTCCCGGTGCTGATCCTCACCGCGCGCTCGAGCTGGCAGGACAAGGTCGAAGGCCTCAAGCAGGGCGCCGACGACTACCTGGTCAAGCCCTTCCACGTCGAAGAACTGCTCGCCCGCCTCAACGCGCTGGTCCGCCGCGCCGCCGGCTGGAGCAAGCCCACCCTGGAATGCGGCCCGGTGATGCTGGATCTGGCCGCGCAGACGGTCAGCGTCAACGGCGGCAACGTCGACCTGACCAGCTACGAATACAAGGTGCTGGAGTACCTGATGATGCACGCCGGCGAGCTGGTCTCGAAGGCCGACCTCACCGAGCACATCTACCAGCAGGACTTCGACCGCGACTCCAACGTGCTGGAAGTCTTCATCGGCCGTCTGCGCAAGAAGCTCGACCCGGACGGCGCGCTCAAGCCGATCGAGACCGTGCGCGGCCGCGGCTACCGTTTCGCCATCCCGCGCAGCGGCGACTGAGCTTCGGCCGTCGCCGCCGATGAGGTTTGACAGCGTTCGCGCGGCGGCGATCTACTAGGCCGTATCCGCCCGCGGCGAGCGTTTTCCAGGAGTTTCACCGATCCATGAGGCCCGCGCCTCCCACCGATGCGGGCCGGACGGCCCGCCCGACGCCATGAGCTGGGGACAGCCCCGGTCGTTGCGCGCGCGCCAGTTGCTGGCCGCCAGCCTCGGCCTGCTCGCGTTCCTGGCCCTGGCCGGCGTGGCGCTGGACCGCGCCTTCCTGGAAACCGCGGAAAACAACCTGCGCCAGCGCCTGACCAGTTACGCGCTGGCCTACGCCGCCGACACCGATTTCGGCCGCGGCGGCGAAATCATCCCGCCCTACGACCCGCCCGATCCGCGCTTCGACCGGCCCGGCAGCGGCTTGTACGCCGAAGTGATCCTGCCCAACGACCACTGGGACTCGGTATCGGCCCAGGGCCCGGTGCTGCCCGACGGCGGCATGCTCAAGCCGACGCAGGAAACCTTCGACGGCCCGCTGCCGCTGACCGAAATCAGCGGCCGCTCCGGCGAGGCCTACCGCTACGGCCGCGGCCTGATCTGGAGCGTGGACGGCGATTCCAAGTCCGAGTTCCAGTACACGATCTACATCCTCGAAGACACCAGCGCGCTGCGCCATCAGGTCGCGGTGTTCCGTCAGGCGCTGTGGCGTTATCTGGGCGGCGCCGGCGTGATCCTGCTGTTGCTGCAGGCCTTGATCATGCAATGGAGCCTGCGTCCGCTGAAGCGGGTGATCGAGGAACTCAAGCGCGTGCAGCGCGGCCTGGCCTCGCGCATGAGCGAGCGCCACCCGCGCGAGCTGGAGCCGCTGACCGAGAGCATCAACGCCTTCATCGAGAGCGAGCGCGAAAACCTCGACCGCCAGCGCAACACCCTGGCCGATCTGGCCCACAGCCTGAAAACCCCGCTGGCGGTGCTGCGCGCGCGCCTGGACGATCAGAACGGCCCGGTGCCGATCGATCCGGAATTGCGCGAAGACGTCGACATCCAGCTGCGGCGCATGAACGATCTGGTGTCCTACCAGCTCGCGCGCGCGGCTTCCGGCGGCCACGCCTTGTTCGCCGCGCCCGTGGCGATCGAGCCGCATGCGGAAGAGATCGTGCGCGGCCTGGAAAAGGTCTACGCGCCCAAGGGCATCCTGTGCGAATTCGACCTGGCCGACGGCGTGCAATTCCACGGCGAGCCGGGCGATCTGCAGGAACTGCTCGGCAACCTGCTGGAGAACGCGTTCAAGTGGGCGAACTCGCGGGTGCTGCTGACGGTGAAGCCCGGCGAAGTCGCGGCCAACCGCCGTCCGGGCCTGCTGCTGGCGGTGGACGACGACGGCCCCGGCATCGCCCCGGATAAAGTCGCCTCGATCCTCCAGCGCGGCGTGCGCGGCGACGAACGCGTGCAGGGCCACGGCATCGGTCTGGCGATCGTGCAGGACCTGGTGCGTGGTTACCGCGGCACTTTGGATGTCACCCCGTCGCAGGAACTGGGCGGCACGCGGTTCGAAGTGAAGTTGCCGCCGGGGTTGTGATCGACTCGGTGCGGCTGACGCTGTTTTTGTGGGAAGGGCGGCTCTTGTAGGAGGGGCGGCTCTTGTGGGAGGGGCTTCAGCCCCGATGCTTTTCTCTCAGCTCGCCATGAACTTTCCACAGGCCTGATCGAAAAGCATCGGGGCTGAAGCCCCTCCCACAAGAGCCTCCTCCCACAAGAGCCGCCCCTCCCACAAAATCCTTTCAAGCAAACGGCGACGGCCCGTAAAAGCGCTGCAGATGCCCGGCGACCGCCGGCATCTGCCCGCGCAGCGCCGCCGGATCGCTGAAGTGGTATTCGGTAACCACAGCAAAGAACTCTTCCGGCGCTTCAGCGGCATAGGGATCGATCAGCGTTTCGCGCCGGTCGTCCACCCGTTCGATGAAATCGTCGTAAGCGAGCTGGAAATCGCGCGCCCACTCGCGCTGCCACGGACGCGGCAACGGCGGCGTGCCGTCGAGCACGCCGTCCAGCACATCGAGCTTGTGCGCCATCTCGTGCGCGGCCACGCAGAAGCCCGCGCGCGGGTCTTCGCAGTCGGCCTGGACATCGGCCCAGGACAGGATCAGCGGCCCGGCGTCCCAGGATTCGCCGATCAATTCGTCCTGCCATTCGTGCAGAACCCCGGCCGCGTCGGTGTGGCTTCGATTGACCCGGAACGCATCGGGATAAACGATCAGCTGCGACCAGCCGCGCAAACCTTCTTCGCCGAATTCCAGCAGCGGCAGGCAGCACAGCATGGCCAGTTGCGCGCGCTGGGCCGGGCCCAGTTCCAGCTCGCCGATCGGGCTGATGGTCTTCTCGTGCAGGAACCGAGCGGTCAGCGCGCGCAGGCGTTCGCGGCGGGTTTCATCCAGCGCTCGCGCCCACGGCACGGCGGCGACGGCGTCGCGCCAGACGGTGTCGCCGACAGGTGCGGGAGGGCGCCGCAGACGGCGCAGGAACTCGAACAAGGGGATCTGCGAAGCGCGGTGGTGGAAACGGGCGAGCCGGTTGACTTAAGGCCGAATGATCAGCGGAACATGCCCGGCAGGAAATTGTGCCAGCGCGGCGACTGCAGGCGATTGCTGTTGTCGGAGTCGCTGTGCATGCTCGGCTTGGCCTTGGTGTCGCGCGCGGTCGCCGGAGCGGTGTTGCGGCCGGTGCTGCGTACCGCCGTGTCCTTGCGCGATGCGGCGCTGTCGGAGCAGGCGTCGTTGGGGCTGAGCTTGTTGACCTCGCGCGCGCTGACCTCGGTAATGGCCAGGCTGGCGAAAGCGAACAGCAGGCACAGGCAGATCCGTAACATGGCGGAATCCTTGGGGGTCGGCGCGGCCCGACAGGCCGTGAGCGATTGCCGACTATAACGCGAATTGCATACCGAATCCGGCGACTCGGCCGGGCCGGGCGTGCTGCGGCGCAGCAAGGGCCTGCTCAGGTTTGCGCCAGACTGCGGCCATGGCGATCGCCCGTCTTCCGCTGACCGCTCCGGCGCTGCGCCGGGCCCTGATCGCGGGCGCCCGGCGGGTCATCGCCGGCCGCGACACCCTCAATCGGATCAACGTTTTCCCGGTCGCCGACGGCGACACCGGCAACAACCTCGCACACACCCTGGGCAGCCTGCTGAACGGGGCGCTGAGCCGGCGCAGCCGGCATATCGGCGAACTGCTGCGGCGCATCGGCGACGACGCCATCGACGGCGCGCGCGGCAATTCCGGGGCGATCCTGGCGCAGTTCCTGTACGGGGTCGCCGAGCACGCGCGCACCCAGCCGGAACTGGACGCGACCACCCTGGCCGCCTCGGTGCGCCATGGCGCCGGCAACGCCCGCGCCGCGCTCGCGCACCCGGTCGAGGGCACCATCCTGAGCGTGATCAACGCCTTCGCCGACGCCCTGGACGAAGCCGCCCGGGCCAGCGCCGACGGCGATCCGCGTCCGGGCTTCGCGGCCGCGCTGGCGCGCGCCCGCATCGCCCTGGCCCGCACGCCCCAGCAGATGGCCTTGCTGCAGCGAGCCGGCGTGGTCGATGCCGGCGCGCAGGGCTTCGTCGATCTGCTCGAAGGCATCGCCGAATTCGTCGATGGCGGGCCGCGCACGCTGCGCATGCACGGCGCCGCCGGGGCCGCGAACGAAGCCTGCGCCGGCCATGCGCACGGCGCCGGCGATGCGCAGATTCCGATCCGGCACGACACGGTGGACCCGCACCGGCGCTGGTGCAGCGAATGCCTGCTGATCGGCACCGAACTGTCGCGCGAAGCCGTGCGCGACGCGCTGGAAGCGATCGGCGCCGACTCGCTGGTGCTGGCCGGCGGCAGCACGCGTCTGCGCGTGCACGGCCACGTCGCCTCGCCGCAGGCTTTGTTCGATGTCTGCGCCGGCCACGGCGCGGTTGAAGGCATGAAGGCCGACGACATGCTGGCGCAGCAACGCAGCGTGGAACGGGTGCAGCGGGTGGCGGTGGTCACCGACAGCGCCGCCGACCTGCCGGAGGAACTGGCCGAACGCTACGGCCTGCACACCGTGCCGGTGCGGGTGTCGGTGGACGGTCGCGATTACCTGGACAAGGTCGGCCTGGCCACCGCCGAGTTCTACCGTCGCATGGCCGCCGGCGCGGCCCGGCCGCAGGCCGAGCAGCCGCGCACCAGCCAGCCGCCGCCCGGCGATTTCCGCCGGGTCTTCGAATTCCTCCTGGGCCATCGCGCCCAGGTGCTGTACGTGGGCCTGTCGCGCGCGGTCTCGGGCACCTTGCAGTCGGGCGAGCAGGCCGCCGGACGCGCCGA
This sequence comes from Lysobacter sp. ISL-50, assembly GCF_018612875.1. Classification (GTDB taxonomy): domain Bacteria; phylum Pseudomonadota; class Gammaproteobacteria; order Xanthomonadales; family Xanthomonadaceae; genus Lysobacter. The sequence continues at coordinate 169,267 of NZ_JAGGRI010000038.1, forward strand.
CGGCAGCGGGCGGGTGCAGGTGTTCGACACCTTCAACGCCGCCGGCGGGCAGGCCTTGCTGGCCTGGCGCGCGGCCGAGCTGGCGGCGGACGGGATCGAGCTGGCGGCGATCGTCGCCGAGCTCGAACGCCTGCGTCCGCTGACCGCCACCTGGGCGATGGCGCGCGACATCTCGCATGCCGTGCGCGGCGGCCGCATTCCGCCCTGGGCCGGGCCGGTGGTGCGCTTCACCGGCTTGACCCCGATCGCCAAGGTCAGGCCCGATGGGCGTCTCGGCGTCAGCGGCGGGCTGTTCGCCAAGGCCGGCGCGCCAGAGGCGTTCGCCCGCTACATCGCCAAACGCAGCCCGCGCGGGCTGCGGTGGCGCGCGATCGTCGGCCATTGCGATGCGCGCATGGACGGCGAGCGCCTGCTCGAAGCGCTGCGCCGGCGGCTGGACCTGGAGCAGGCCTGGGTGGTCGAGACCGGGCCGGCGCTGGGCGCGCATGCCGGGCGCGGCGCCTTGCTGGTGTCGTTACAGCCGGTGGCGGACTCGGCGGCATAAGCGGGCGATCGCAGTTCTTCGATGGCGGGGTGGCGCGAGTCGGGGCTGAAGCCCCTCCCACAAAAGACCTCGCTGCCTCGGCGCTAGTCCCTCCCAGAAAGACCTCGTCGCATCGGTGCTGGCCCTTCCCACAAAAGCCCTCGTTGCATCGGCGTTTCTTGTGGGAGGGGCTTCAGCCCCGACTCGCGCCGCTCGCACCCGCCGCGAAACCACGATCGCGATCGGTGCTGGCCCCTGCCATAACAGACCTCGCCGCATCGGTGTTGGCCCCTCTCACAAAAAGCCATCGCCGCATCGGCGTTTCTTGTGGGAGGGGCTTCAGCCCCGACTCGCGTCGCTCGCAACCCGCCGCGGAACCGCGATCGCGACGTGCAATAGCCGTCCGCGCAATGCCCGGTCCCGCCGGCGCGACGCTGCAAACCCGGCGCCGTCCCGCATAATCCGCGCATGCCGTTCGCCGCTCTCACACCGCCGTTGTCCGCCGCCACCGCCGTGGCGCCGCTGTCGGTGCTGTTGCTGGTGGCCGCTTACTTGATCGGTTCGCTGTCGGGCAGCCTGCTGCTCGGCAAGTTGCGCGGCGTGGACATCCGCCAGCACGGCAGCGGCAACGCCGGCGGCACCAACGCGTTTCGCACCCAAGGGCTGCGCTTCGCCCTCGGCGTGGTCGCGATCGATATCGGCAAGGGCGCGCTCGCGACCTGGCTGGCGCTGCGCTTCGCGCCGGTCGCGGCGAATTGGTCGGTGACTTCGCACGGCTATCTGGCCGCGTTCGCCGCGGCGCTCGGTCACGTCTGGCCGATCTGGCACGGTTTTCGCGGCGGCAAGGGCGCGGCGACCCTGGTCGGCGGGCTGGCGGTGCTGTGGCCGTTCGCGCTGCCGGTGCTGGTGGCGATCTGGGCGCTGGTGCTCGTGGCCAGCGGGTACGTCGGGCTGGCCACGGTGATCGCGGCGCTGAGCCTGCCGCTGCTGGCCTGGATCACCGATGCCGGCATGCCGCGCCTGTGGTTTTCGCTCGCGGCCGCGGCGCTGATCGTGTTCACCCATCGCGGCAATCTGGCGCGGTTGCGCGCCGGCACCGAATCGCGCTTCGCCCGGGCGCGCCTGCTGCAGCGTTGGCGCCGGAGCTGATGGACGATCGCGCACTGCTGCAACGCCTGATCGCAGGTCCGGCCACCGGCGACGCCTTGGCCAGCGCGGCCGGGCAGACCCGCGCCGCGGTTTGGAAGCGGATCGAGGCCCTGCGCGACGCCGGCGTGGCGATCGAGGCCAAGCCCGGCCGCGGCTACGCGCTGTCGCAGCCGCTGGATCTGCTCGACGCCGAGGCGATCGCCTCGGCCCTGGACGCCGGTGCGCGTGAACGCTTGGCCGAACTCGACGTCGCCTGGAGCATCGATTCGACCAACAGCGAGCTGCTGCGCCGGGCCACGCCCGCGCAGGGCGCGGCGGTGCTGCTGGCCGAACGCCAGACCGGCGGCCGCGGACGGCGCGGGCGGGTCTGGGCCTCGCCGCTGGCGGCGCATGTCTATCTGTCGCTGGTGCGTTCCTTCGGCGGTGGTCTGGCCCGGCTGGGCGGATTGAGCCTGGTCGCCGGCATCGCCGCGGTCCAGGCCCTGCACGGCCTGGGTTTCGATGCGGTGCGGCTGAAGTGGCCGAACGATCTGGTCGTGCTCGACCGCGCCGGCCTGCGCAAGCTCGGCGGCCTGTTGATCGAAGGCGGCGGCGAATACGCCGGCCCGGCGCGCGCGGTGATCGGCCTGGGCCTCAACGTGCGCATGCCGGCCGCCGCGGCCGCGCAGATCGATCAGCCCTGGTGCGATCTGGCGAGCTTGGCGGACCCGCGCGCGCTGTCGCGCAACGCGGTCGCCGCGGCGTTGCTGGATGCGCTGCTGCCGGCGCTGGATGAATTCGACGGCGCCGGCCTGGCGCCTTTCATCGAACGCTACGCGGCCTTCGACGCATTGGCCGGGCAGGCGGTGAGCGTGCACGGCGCCGACGCCGAGCACCAAGGCCACGCGGTCGGACTGGCCGACGACGGCGCCTTGCGCGTGCGCCTGCCTTCCGGCGAAGAACGCCGCTTCCATGCCGGCGAAGTCAGCGTGCGCCGCACCGGCGAGGACGCGCGATGAACGCGTGGTTGTTCGACCTGGGCAATACCCGGCTCAAGTGCGCGCCGCTGCGCGCCGACGGCCGCCCCGGCCCGGCGCTGGCCTTGCCGCATCGCGAAGAAGACATCGCCGCGGCGTTGGCGCAGGCGCTGCCGCGCGAACGCATCGACGTGGCTTATCTGGCCAGCGTCGCCCATCCGGCCCAGCGCATGGCCGTGCTGCAGGCGCTGAGCGAGCGCTGCGCGCGGATCTCGATCGCGCGCACGCAAACGCGCTTCGCGCTGCCCGGTTTCGGCGAAGTGCGCATCGCCTATGCCGAGCCGCGCAAGTTGGGCGTCGACCGGTTTCTCGCCTTGCTCGGCGCGCATGCGCAAGGGCAGGGCGCGGCGCTGATCTGCGGTGTCGGTACCGCGCTGACCATCGACCTGATCGACGCCCGCGGCCAGCACCACGGCGGCCTGATCGCGCCGTCGCCGACGCTGATGCGCGAAGCGCTGCACGCGCGCGCGCCGCAATTGCCCGAACTCGGCGGCGAGCGCATGGCCTTCGCCGCCGACACCGAGGACGCGCTGGCCTCGGGCTGCGACGGCGCCGCCCTGGCCTTGATCGAGCGCAGCCTGCTGGCGGGCAAGTTGAAACTCGGCGCGGTGCCGCGCCTGTTGCTGCACGGCGGCGGCAGCGACGCGCTCGCCGCCGCGCTGCCCACGCCGATCGCTTCGCCGACGCTGGTGCTGGAAGGCCTCGCGATCTGGGCCGGCGTCGAAACTCCGCGCTGAATCGTCAGGCTAGAATCCGCACATGCTTGTCCGCGCCCTCATCGTCTTGCTGCTTGCGCTCAACATCGGCGTCGCCGCGTGGTGGATCGCGCGTCCCGCGCCGCCGCCGCCGGCCGAAGAAAAACTGCCGATGGGCGTGGCGCGTCTGCAGATCGTCGGCGAAGACCGGCTCATCGAGCGCTCGGCGACGGCCGCGCCGGCGAGTCCGGCCGCGTCAGCGACGCAGAGCGCCGCCGCCCCGCCGGTCGCCAACACTCCCGCGCACAGCGCGCCGGCCCCGGGCGCGACGGCCACGCCGACACCCGAGGCAGTAAAACCGGCAGCGCCGGTCACGCCGCCCGCCGCGGTCACCGCCGCGGCTGCGCCGCCGACCTCGCCGTTGCCCGCGCCTGAACCCGCGGCCAAGGCGCAATGCTTCAGCGTCGGCCCCTTCGCCGATGCCGCCGCGGCCGATGCGGCGCGGGCGAAACTGCAGCCGCTGGCACAAAAAATGGCCAGCCGCAGCGAAGGCGCCAGCCCCAAGAGTTCGCGCGGCTGGCGCGTGTATCTGCCGACCGCCAACGCCGAAGCCGCGCAGGCCACCGCGCAACGCATCCGCGCGGCCGGCTTCAACGATCTGTTCGTGATGAGCGGCGCGGAAGCCAACGCCATCGCCCTGGGGCGTTTCCGCAGCGAGGAATCGGCGCGCAAACGCGGCAACGAACTGAGCGCCGCCGGTTTCGCCGTGCGCGTGGAAGCGCTGGGCGAAAGCGCGAGCGGCGCCACCTGGATCGACGTCGCCACCACCACCGCCAACGGCGATACCTTGCGCCGCGCCGCCGGCGCCTCGCGCTGGCGCGGCCGTTCCTGCGCCGGATTGGGCTGACCGGAGCGTTCGAGGTCGCGTCGCGCTGTCGCGATGAGACCCGGGCGCGATAGAATGCGCCGGCGCCACCGATCCACCGCGTGGCCGCGATACGTACCTTGCCGCTTTAGCTCAGTTGGTAGAGCACTCGCCTTGTAAGCGAGCGGTCGTCCGTTCGATTCGGACAAGCGGCACCACGCAGATCCGGGCGGTCCTGGCCCGATGGGGCGATCCCGGTATGCGATCGCCTATTTGCAATCTTCGGCTTCGATCAACCTTCCCCGTGCTTCGCCAAGCACTGGCCTGATCGCCACGTCCGCGTTTGCGCTTCTTGCCGCACGCCGCAGACCGCGACATCTTCACGCGCCGACCAGGCAGTCGCTCCACGATCTCAACATCGATGGGGCCGGCTTGACGCAATTCAGGAGTACGTACGCGTCCTCGCCGTTGTCCGTGATCGGATCGCCGAGAACGTGAAGACGGTTGCTGCGCGTCGGCGCACAACCGGCGGTAGATCCCCGGTGTAGGCCAGCCTCGGGCTTAGGCACTAGAATGGCCGCATCGTCGGCGGCCGCAGCGCAATGCGCGGCCCTGTTGCGGCGATCGCGCGATGCCGCGGGCATCCGCCGCGTTCACCTATCGATGCCGCGCGCTCATCCGTCAGCCAGCGCGGCCAGAGGAATTCTTATGAATCGTACGTATCCCCGGGTTTCGCTGATCGGCGCCCCCACCGATGTCGGCGCCGGCCATCGCGGCGCGCGCCTGGGACCGGAAGCGCTGCGCATCGCCGGCCTCGGCGAGGCCCTGGCCGCGCGCGGCGTCGATGTGCTCGATCGCGGCAATCTGGACGGCCCGCGCAATCCCTGGCAGAGGCCGGTCGACGGCTATCGCCATCTGCCCGAAGTGGTGGCCTGGAATCGCCTGGTCATGGACGCGGTCGGCGCGGAACTGCGCGAAGGGCGCATGCCGATCTTGCTCGGCGGCGATCACTGCCTGGGCCTGGGATCGATCACCGCGATCGCGCGCCACTGCCGCGAAACCGGCAAGCAGCTGCGCGTGCTGTGGCTCGACGCGCATGCCGACTTCAACACCAGCCAGGTCACGCCCTCGGGCAACATCCACGGCATGCCGGTGTCGTGCCTGTGCGGCATCGGTCCGGAAGCGCTGACCACGCTCGGCGGCCCGGCGCCGGCGATGCGCGCCGAAGACATCCGCCAGATCGGCATCCGCTCGGTCGATCCGGGCGAGAAGCAGTTGATCAAGCAGTACGGCCTGGACGTCTACGACATGCGCTACATCGACGAGATCGGCATGAAGCGGGTGATGGAGGAAGCGCTGGAAGGCGTGGACGACAACACCCATCTGCACGTCAGCTTCGACGTGGACTTCCTCGATCCGAGCATCGCTCCGGGCGTGGGCACCACTGTGCCGGGCGGGCCGAATTATCGCGAAGCGCAGTTGGTGATGGAGATGATCGCCGACAACGGACGCCTGGCATCGCTGGACATCGTCGAACTCAATCCGATCCTCGACAAGCGCAACCGCACCGCGAAGCTGTCGGTGGATCTGGTCGAAAGCCTGTTCGGAAAATCGACGTTGATGCGCGATTGAAAACGCCGTGCGTGGATAGCTTGGCGGCGATGAATCGCGGCTGACGCCAATCCCAGGGATCGCTGCGCAAGCCTTTGTTTTGTTGGGTCTCCGACGTGCGCTGCACGCAGGCTTCACATCCGCTCGCGTTTGATCGGTGCCCAGGACGCGACGAATGGCGCGGCCCATCCGGTACCCGCAACCGACCTAAGGAGTTCCCATGAAGCGTTTGACTGCCCTGTTGCTGCTCGCCCTGTTCTCGATCGGCACCCTGACCGCCTGCAACACCGTGGCCGGCGCCGGCAAGGACGTGAAGAAGGCCGGTGAAAAGGTCGAGCAGAAGGCCGAAGACGTACGCGACGGCAAGTAAGCCGCAACGATTTCGCTGCAAGGAAAGGCCGGAGCGATCCGGCCTTTTCTTTTGCCTGAAGTTTTCGCGCGACCGCGCGCGATGCGATCGCGCGCACAGCCCAAGCTGAAGAATTCAAAGTGTTCATCGACATCAAGCCGCGGCTAACGCAATCGTGACCGGATTCGAATGGGAGTGCTGCGACACTGGCATCGCGATATCGGCAAGCAGCAAGCCGGGTACGTGCGGGCGGGTTTCGATCCTTGCCCTCACGAATCTTGCGAGTGAGCGCCTGCATCGGCGCATCTTGCGAAATCCGCATCCCCCAACGAAGGAGTTCTTACGATGAACAAAGACATCATTGCCGGCAAGTGGACCCAGCTCAAGGGCCAGGCCAAGGCCAAGTGGGGCGATCTGACCGACGACGTGTTCGATGTCGCCGAGGGCAATTCCGAATACCTCGCCGGTAAATTGCAGGAACGCTACGGTTGGGAACGCGACCGCGCCGAGAAGGAAGTGCGCGACTTCAGCAAGACCTTGAACTGAACGCGGTGACCGAGGCCCCGGCCGCGGTGCAGCCCGCGGCCGGGTGAATCGGGCGAGATCGCCGCGCGGCGTGTGGACCGCCGCGCTGGCGAGTTACGAGGAACAAGTACGAGGAGAAACGGGCCGGATTCGCATCCGGCCCGTTTTTTCTGCGCCTGCGATTGTCGTGGCTTACCAACCGCGCGACGGCGGATCGGCGACGAAGCCGTTCGGGAACGCGCGCGGCTCGACGTTGCGCGAGTAATACGGATCGCGATAACGCGGCACCACGCCGCGCGCGACCAGGTTGGCGTAGTCGTCGTAACGCAACTGGATCACCTGCGCCGGCGAACGCGACGCGCGGACGAACTGGGTCTGCGACACCGGCGACCATTCGCGCGCACCGTGGCCGGTGCCGATCGATTGCGCGGCGGCGCTGTCGGCGGTCATGTTCTGTTCGCGCGCGGCGCCGGCCGGCGCGGGCGCGGCATTGCCGGCGCGGCGTTCGGCCTTGGCCGACGAGGCGTCGCTCTCGCGCTCGCCGCGGGCGTAGGGAGGGTACGGATAGGGCGAGGGATACGGGCGCGGTTGCTCGTACACCGGGCGGTAGATCTGGCGCTCCTGGAACACCGCCACGCCGATCACGCCGACGTTGTCCGGCCGGCCGGTGCGCGCGGCGTAGCTGTCGGGCAGGTCAGTGAATACGAACTGGGCGACATCGTCCATCGACTTGCGCCAGCCGTTGATCTCGGTCGATTGCCAGGCTTCGAGCACGTAACCGGCCTGCGACGGGCTGGCGGTCTGGCCGCTGACGGCGTTGACGCCGTCCACCGACAGCACCACCAGCACGCGCCGGTCGCTGCTGTTGGTCAGGCGCACCGAATAGCGGTGACCGGGCGTGCCGGCGATCCACTGCTGGCCGCGGTGCGACCAGTTCTGCAGCCAGTCGCCGTTGTCGCGGTCGATCACCGCGACATCGACCAGGGGGCGGGCGTAGCTCGGGGTGCAGGCGCCGGCGGTCAGCACGGCGCCGGCGAGCAGGACTAGCGAGCGGAACATGGCGTGATCTCCTTGGGGTTCGAGTCTGCAAACGCCGGGTCGCGGGCGGTGGGGTTAAGCGCCCGCGGGCCGGGTTTGCCGGCCGGCGGGCCCCGCCGACCGCGCGCACCTGCCGCCGCCCCGGTCGCCTGCGCCGGCGCGGGCTTTCCCATTAAACTGGCCGATCACGCTCCACCAGCGATCCCCATGACCCAGACCCGCGTTCTCACCGGCATCACCACCTCCGGCACTCCGCACCTCGGCAACTACGTCGGCGCGATCCGCCCGGCCATCGCCGCCAGCCGGACCCCGCAGGTGGAGAGCTATTACTTCCTGGCCGATCTGCACGCGCTGATCAAGGTGCAAGAACCCGAGCGCGTGCAGCGCTCGACCCTGGAAATCGCCGCGGCATGGCTGGCCTGCGGCCTGGACCCGGCCACGGTGTGGTTCTACCGGCAGAGCGAAATCGTCGAGATTCCCGAACTGGCCTGGTTCCTGACCTGCGTCGCCGGCAAGGGCATCCTCAACCGCGCGCACGCCTACAAGGCCGCGGTCGACAAGAACCGGGACGAGGGCGAAGACGACGACGCCGGCATCAACGCGGGCCTTTTCATGTATCCGGTGCTGATGTCGGCCGACATCCTGGTGTTCAACGCGCACAAGGTGCCGGTCGGCCGCGACCAGATCCAGCACATCGAGATGGCGCGCGATTTCGCCCAGCGCTTCAATCATCTGTACGGCGAGCATTTCGTCCTGCCCGAGGCCCTGATCGAAGAAAACGTGGCGACCTTGCCCGGCCTGGACGGCCGCAAGATGAGCAAGAGCTACGACAACACGATCCCGCTGTTCGCGCCGCGCGATCAGCTCAAGAAGCTGATCTATTCGATCGTTACCGATTCGCGCTTGCCGGGCGAGCCGAAGGACACCGAAGGCTCGGCCTTGTTCCAGATTTATCAGGCCTTCGCCAGCGAGGAAGAAACGCAGGCGATGCGCCGCGCTTTCGCCGACGGCATCGCCTGGGGCGAAGCCAAGCAGGCCTTGTTCGAGCGCATCGACGCGGAGATTACGCCGCTGCGCGAGAAGTACGAAAACCTGATGGCGCGCCCGCAGGACATCGAAGCGATCCTGATCGACGGCGCGCGCCGCGTGCGCGAGCGCTACGGCGTAGGGATGATGAAGCGTCTGCGCGAAGCGGTGGGCCTGCGCGATCTTTCGCAGACCGCGGTGCCAGCGGGCGAGGCCAAGGCCGATGCGAAGACTGCGTCGCTGCCGGCGTTCAAGCAGTACCGCGAAGCCGACGGCCAGTTCTATTTCAAGCTGGCCGATGGCGAGCAAGTGCTGCTGCAAAGTCGCGGCTTCGCCGCGCCCAAGGAGATCGGGCAGCTGATCGGCGCGGCCAAGGCCGGGCGCCTGGAGCTGGCGCAGTTGCTGGCGGCGGCCGAACCGGTCGATGCCGCGCGGCAGGCGCGGATCGCGGCGGCGGTGGCGGCGATCGCCCAAGCCGAAGCCGATGCGCGCGCGGCCAAGGACGGCGCGGCGCGGGAGTCGGCCGATTCGTGAGCCGCTTCGTCGAACTCAACCTGGCGTTGATCCTGTTTCTGCCGTGGTTCGCGATCCTCGGCGCCTTGTTCTGGCTGTATCCGCGCAAGCCGCGGACACCGGCGCGGCAGTTGTTCGATGCGGTGTCGCTGGCGGTGTCGGTATGCGCCTTCGTGCTGGCCGTGCATTGGGCGCATATGAATGCCGGGCACGGGCATGGCGCGATGTGGCCGCAGATACTGGCCACGTCCTTGGGCTATGGCGTGTTTCTCGCGGTGCTGGCGTTGGCCTTCGCGCTGCGTTGGCGCTGGTTGCGCGGAGTGAAAGACTACCGCGAGTAGCATCGAGGTCTTTTGTAGGAGGGGCTTCAGCCCCGATGCTCTTCGCTCAGATCACCTGGGCCGTCATCGCGATCTGAGCCAAAAGCATCGGGGCTGAAGCCCCTCCCACAAAAGATCGTTCCGACCAAAGCCGCATCGCCGCCATGACCTGCGAGGGCATAGACTCGGGCTCAGTCACCGCCGATGCTTTCGCCATGACCTCCATCCGCGAACTTGCGCCGCACGATTCCGCCGAGCATGGCATCGTCACCATCGACACCGGTTTCCACCGGCCGGTATTCGATGCCGCCTACCTGGTGATCGAAAACGGTCGCGCGGCCTTCATCGATTGCGGCACCCAGCATTCGATTCCGGCCTTGCTCGACGCGCTGGCGCGGCATGGCCTGACCCCGGCCGAAGTCGATTGGCTGATCCTGACCCACGTGCACCTGGACCACGCCGGCGGTGCCGGCGCGCTGATGCAGCGTCTGCCCAACGCGCGCCTGGTCGTGCATCCGCGCGGCGCGGCGCACATGATCGATCCCTCGCGCCTGGTCGCCGGCGCCACCGCGGTTTACGGCGCGGAGGAAATGGCGCGCAGTTACGGCGAGATCGTGCCGGTACCGGCGCCGCGCGTAGTCGTCGCCGAAGACGGTCACGTCGTCGATCTCGCCGGCCGCGCGTTGCTGTGCGTGGATACGCCCGGCCATGCGCGCCATCACCTGTGCGTGTGGGACGAGCGCAGCCGCGGCTGGTTCACCGGCGACACCTTCGGCTTGTCGTACCGCGAATTCGATTCCGCGCACGGACCTTTCATCGTGCCGACCTCATCGCCGGTGCAGTTCGAGCCCGAACCGCTGAAAGCTTCGATCCGCACCTTGCTCGCGCGCGATCCGGACTGGATGTACATAACCCACTACGGCCGCATCGGCGACACGCAACGGCTGGGCGCGGACTTGATCGAACAGATCGACGCGATGGTGCGGATGGCGCGCGAAGCGCAGTCAGCCGGCGACGGTCTGCATGCGCGCCTGACCGAGTCACTGGCGGACTACTTCGTCGAGCGTGCGCAGGCGCATGCCAGCCCGATCAGCGACGAACAGACGCGCGCGGTGCTGGCGGTGGATGTCGAGCTTAATGCGCAGGGGTTGGCGATCTGGTTGGCGCGAGCCGGTTGAGGGCGCGGCGCGATGCCGCCGCCGCGTCGAGGGCGCGGGCTCATTCCCAGACGTTGGGCGGCGTTCCGAGTTCGGGATGCTTCATGCGGACGATGCAGAAGCGGTGGCCGGTCGGCGCTTCCATCACCCACCAGCGCTTGATGAACTTGATCCGCTTGGCGCCGAGTTTTTCCAGGCGCTCGGCTTCGGCGTCGAGGTCGTCGCTTTCGATGTCCAGGTGCACGCGCGAGGGGTGATCGACCTTCTGCACTTCCACGTGCAGTTCGCCGGCGGCATTGGCGAGTTCGGCGTACTGCGCGCCTTCGTCGTCGTAGGTATCGACGCGGGCCAGGCCCAGGGCGCCGCTCCAGAAATCAGCGGCGGTGTCGATATCGCCGGTTTCGCAATCGATGATGAAGCCGGCCAGACGGCTGCGATGGGCCATGTCGTTGCTCCTGCATGGGGTGGGGTAAGAGTGCCGGGGTGGCGGTGTGGATGGAAGTGCCGTGGGCGCTGCTATAGCTGTTGCTGTGCTGTGCTGTGCTGTGCGGTTGCCGTTGCCGTTGCCGTTGCCGAGATTTTGCTTCGGCTTCGCTTTGCTGTGTGTTTCGGCTTTGCTATTGCCTGGCGCCGCTTGTAACTCGCGAGACCAGGGACACCCGAAGGGCGGCGCACATGGACGTGCGCCGGGTCCC
>NZ_JAGGRI010000038.1:180801-181309 GCF_018612875.1 Lysobacter sp. ISL-50
TTGGACAAAGAAAGTGACCCGCCGCTTTATGGCGGAAGCGTTTAGCGTTTGATCTTGCTTGAAGCTTCTAAGGAACCTGAAAGTCCCTGGTCGACGAAACAACCAGACCCGCGCCCTGCCTCCTACCGTCATTCCCGCGAACGCGGGAATCCAGAGACTTCAAACGTTCTCGCATGAAAGACACTGGATTCCCGCGTTCGCGGGAATGACGAACTGGAAGGATGACGCTGAAGTCTTTGGATTCCCGCGTTCGCGGGAATGACGAGCAAAAACGGAGGCCTCAAGCAAGAGCAAGATCAAACGCTAAACGCTTCCGCCATAGAGCGGCGGGTCACTTTCTTTGTCCAAAGCCACAAAGAAAGTAACCAAAGAAAGGGCTTTAGCTGTTTCGAATCAAAAGCCACGAGTGCGGTGCTTTCGCAGGCAGGTCCCACATTGGGCATCCTGCCCAAGGTGGCACCCGGCGCACGTCCATGTGCGCCGCCCTTCGGGTGTCCCTGGTCTCGCG
>NZ_JAGGRI010000003.1:0-19597 GCF_018612875.1 Lysobacter sp. ISL-50
CCGGCGGTACTAGCGGGCGCCGCCGGCTTGGCCGCGGGCACCGGCGCGCGGCCCTGCAGCTTGGCCACCGCCGCCAGCCGCTCGGCGACCGCCGGCGAGGACGGCGCCTTGGCCGGGGCGTCGGCCTCGCGCTGGGCATGGCGCAGCACGTCGCTGAGGTACCAGCGGTCGTCGATGCGCTCGACCAGCACGTAGGCATCGACCGCTGCGCCGGCCAGTTCATAGCGAATCCGCACCCGCGCGGTGTCGCCGGTCTGCTCGGCCAGGCTGGCGTCGAGGCCGTCCAGCGCCGCATCCAGGTTGAGGCCGTAGCCGCCGAGCACCTGCTTGAGCCGCTCCACGAACGGCCCGAGCCGGCGCAGGCTGCGGTCCATGCCGGCCTTGGCGAAGGCGTCCGGCGCGGCCAGGCCGGTGGCGCGCGCGGCCGAGACCAACTGCGGAATCGCCTCCCGCGCCCGCTTCGAATCGCCCAGCGGCGCCACCTGCGCCCAATCGCTCATCACCCCGATCAACTGCGCATGGTGATCGCGCTCGGCCTCGCTGTAGTCCGGCTCGCTGCGCACGTACTGGGTCGCGAACAGGCCCAGGGTCTTGGCGGCCGAGCGCAGTTCGGCATCGGCGCCGGCGAACTGGCGGCGGTAGGTCGCCACCAGCTTGCGTTCGGCGTCCTGCTCGGCCAGCGCGGCGATGAAGCCGGGGAAGCGGTCGTCCAGCGGCAGTTCGGTCAGCGGCCAGACCGTGCGGCCCTCGCTCCAGGCGGTTTCCAATCGGGCGTGCAGGGCCGGCGGCACGGCGTGGCGAGCGTAGCCGGCCAGATCGTTGCGGCGCAGGTCGCTGGCCAGCTGGCTCACCGCCTGGGCCGGCAGGGTCGGCACGGGCTCGACCGCGGTCGGCTCGGGCCCGCACGCGGCGGCCGCCAGCAGCACGGCGGTCGTCAGCACGGCGATGCGGGCGTGTCGGATGATGGACATCGGGGCTCCCCCATTCGCGGAGGAGCATCCGCAGGCAGGCATCTTGGCCGGGCCTCCCGACCGGCACAAGCCGTCGGCTCACGCTTCCTCACTTTTGCGCCGCGAACCGACAGTAGCTGACCCGATAGGTACAGCCTGCGCCCGAATTTGTCTCGACCAAGGTTCGACCTGATTCGCAGTTTCGTCCCTGAACAGGGCAAAGAGAGCATCCCGTGATCCTCATCACCCTCTGTCCGTTTATGTCCGGATAAGGTGCGGCCTCTGGCATGTTTTATGCGTTCAAAACAGGCAAAACCGGTGACTTCCGCTAGCCAACGCGCACACGCGCAGGAGAACGATCATGCGTCCTACCCCGAGCCGTCTTTTCGTAGCCGTACTCGCCCTGGCCGCCGCCGGTCCCGCCTTCGCGGCGGTCGATACGGCCAATCTCAACGTCACCATCACCATCACCAGCATCTGCGACATCCACACCGTCGCGACGCTGCCGGTCAATTTCGGCTCGGTCTCCTCGATCGCCACCAACGTAGACCAGCAGGGCCAGCTGACCATCAACTGCACCCCGGGCACGGCGTACACCATCGCCCTGGACAACGGCCAGAACGGCACCGACGTCAACACCCGCAAGATGGCCTCCGGCGCCAATCTGGTGCCGTATCAGCTGTACCGGGCCAGCGCGCGCGGCGCCGCCGATGTCTGGGGCAGCACCACCGGCGTCGGCGGCAACGTCCTGGCCGGCAGCGGCACCGGCGCGGCGGTCGACGTGCCGGTCTACGGCCGGACCCCCAGCGCCAACTTTCCCGCTGGTACTTACAATGACCTGGTAGTCGCCACGGTCACGTACTGAATCCAGCGATGATCAGCGGCCGGCTCCCTCAGGCAGTCCGCGCCGCCACGCTCGCGCTATGCGCCGTCCTGGCGCTGGCGCTCGGGTCGGCCCCGGCCGAAGCGGCCGGGCTGCAGGTCACGCCGACTTCGCTGACGCTGCGCGCCCGCCAGCAGGCCGACGCGCTGTGGCTCAACAACACCGGCACCACGACGCTGCGCGCGCAGGTGCGGGTGTTCCGCTGGCTGCAGGAAAACGGCGTCGAGCGTTTCGAGTCCAGCCAGGGCCTGGCGATCAGCCCGCCGATGATCGAACTGGCGCCGGGCGCGCGGCAGTTGGTGCGGGTGATCCGCCTGGGCGCGCCGCCGGACAGCGAAACCAGCTATCGGTTGATCGTCGATGAGCTGCCGCCGCCGCAGGACCCGGAACAAAGCGGTCTGCAGTTCGTGCTGCGCTACTCGGTGCCGGTGTTCGTGGCGCCGGCCTCGGACGCGCCGATCCGGCCCGAGCTGCGCGCGCAGCTGAGTTTCGAAGGCGAGCGCCCGTGGCTGGCGGTCGCCAACCGCGGCGGCCAGCACGCGCAACTGGCCGATCTGACGTTCGTCGATGCGCAGGGAAGCCGTCATCCGATCGCGCCCGGCCTGCTGGGCTACGCCCTGCCCGGCCAGCGCATGCGCTGGGCCTTGCAGGCTCCGGCGGATCTGCTGCGCGGTCCGGGTACGTTCAAGGCGAGGATCAATGGCGAATCCGACGAGCAGCCCCTGGCGCTGGACCCGCCGGCTCGCTGAAGCCATGCCGGCCGGACTGCTCCTGGCATCGACGCTGGGCCATGCGGCCGAACCGCCGCCGTTGCCTGTCGCCCACGCCGATGGCTGGCAGGCGGGAGGCCACGCGGCCGCCGCCAACATGGCGGTGTACCTGGAAGTCAGCCTCAACCAGACGCCCTACGGCGCGCCGCATCCGTTCGAGCTGCGCGACGGCCGCCTCTACGCCAGCGTCGCCACGCTGCGCGCGATCGGCTTCGTGCTGGACGGCCGCGACGACGGCGAAAGCCTCGCCCCCGACAGCCTGCCCGGCGTCGCGGTGCGTTACGACGCCTCGGTCCAGCGCGTGGCGATCGATGCGCCGCTGTCGCTGTTGTCGCTGGCGACCGCACGCCTCAACACGCCCGGCGCGGACATTCCCGTCGCCAGCGCCTCGCCCGGCCTGCTGCTCAACTACGACGTCTACGCCAGCGCCGACGACCGCGGCGACAACACCACCGCCTTCGCCGAACTGCGCGCCTTCGGCCTGGGCGGCGGCGTGCTCAGCCAGACCGCGGTCACCCGCAGCTACAAGACGCAGGGCGACCCGCGCCGCACCGACTCGGTGCGATTGGACAGCAGCTGGCGCTGGTCGAAACCCGAATCGATGTTCAGCGTGACCGTGGGCGACGTGATCAGCGGCCAGCTCGACTGGACCCGGCCGCTGCGCCTGGGCGGCGTGCGCATCGGCCGCGACTTCGGCCTGCAGCCGTATCGCATCACCACGCCGCTGCCGACCTTGCTCGGCGAAGTCGCGGTGCCTTCGGCGGTGGATCTGTACGTCAACGGCATCCGCCAGTACAGCGGCGAAGTCGCGCCCGGGCCGTTCCAATTGGCGACCATTCCCGGCATCACCGGCGCCGGCAACGCGCAGCTGGTGGTCACCGATGCCTTCGGCCGCACGCGCACGCTCGACTTCCCGTTCTATGCCGCGCAACAACTGCTGGCCAAGGGCCTGTCGGACTGGTCGCTGAGCGTCGGCCTGGCGCGCGAAGACTATGCGGTGCGTTCGTTCTCTTACGGCAACGAGCCCTTGCTCAGCGGCGATCTGCGTTACGGCGTCAGCGACCGCTTCACCGTCGAAGCGCACGGCGAAGGCGGCGACGGCGTGGTCAATGCCGGCGCCGGCGGCGTGTGGCTGCTCGGCCGGGCCGGCGTGGTCAGCGCCTCGCTCGCGCACGGGCGCGACGGCGGCGACAGCGGCTGGCTGTAGGCGGCGGCCTACAACTGGAGCAACGGCCGCTTCAATTTCTCCGCCGACACGCAACGCACGCACGGCGATTACCGCGACATCGCCTCGCGTTACGGCCTGGGCGCGCCGCGCGTCAGCGAACGCGCGGTGATCAGCTGGAGCGACTCGCGCCTGGGCAGCCTGGGCCTGAGCTACGTGCGCTTGCTCTATCGTGGCGAAACGCCGGCGCGCTACGCCAGCGCGACCTGGAGCCGCAGCTTCGGCGGCCGCGCCGCGCTGAGCCTGTCCTACAACCAGAATCTGGACCGCGACGAAGACCGCAACGTGTTCCTGGGTTTCAGCCTGAACCTGGAAGACCGCGACCATCGCAGCACCCAACTCAACGTGTCGGTGCAGCGCGCGCGCGATCTCGACCAGGGCGTGGTCGAGCTGACCCGTCCGATCCCCGGCGACGGCGGTTTCGGCTGGCGCCTGCAAGCGCGCGGCGGCGACGGCGAGGAAGGCGGACTGGCCGAAGCGGGCTGGCTGACCGAAACCGGCCGCTACAACCTCGGACTGGCCCGCCAGGGCGACAACGACTACGGCTACGCCAGCGCCAGCGGCGCGCTGGTGTGGATGGGCGGCCACGTGTTCGCCTCGCGCAACGTCAGCGACGCGTTCGCGGTGGTGTCCACCGGCGTGGCCGGCGTGCCGGTGCTGCTGGAAAACCGGCCTTACGGCCGCACCGATCGCGACGGCATGCTGCTGGTGACGCCGCTCAACGCCTGGCAACGCAATCGCATCGGCATCGATCCGATGGAACTGCCGTCCGATACCAAACTCGATGAGGTCGAAACCCAAGCCACGCCGAAGGATCGTTCGGGCACGCTGGTGCGTTTCTCGATCCAGAAGATCCGCGCGGCGGTGCTGATCCTGCACGACGCCGCCGGCCAGGCGCTGCCCGTCGGCACGCGCGTGCACGGCCCCGGCGGTACCGATGCGGTGGTGGGCTACGACGGCGAGGTCTATCTGGAATCGCTGCAGGACCACAACGATCTGCGCATCGATACGCCGGCCGGTGCGTGCCGCGTGCGTTTCGATTATCCGGCGCACGCGCAGGGCATCGCCCGCATCGGTCCGCTGTCGTGCGCCGCGCAGGTGTCGCCGTGAGCCGTTGGCTGCTCGTACTGATCGTGGGCTTGCTGCTGGTCTGGCAACCGGCGCGCGCCACCACCACCTGCACCGCGAGCATGACCAACCTGACCTTCCCGGCCACCACCGGCGCGATCAGCGACGCCACCGCCACGCTCACCGTGACCTGCACGACCGGCGCGCTGTCGCTGCTGGCGCGTGCGCGCGTCAACATGTGCGTGAGCATCTTCAGCGGCACCGACGGCGGCGGCACGCTGGCGCCGCGGCGCATGATCAACAGCTTCAACGATCCGCTGCAGATGCAGTTCTACACCGACGCCGCGCGCAGTTCGATCTGGGGCGCGCGCGGCGACGCCACCGTGCCCAATTTCCTGCCGCTGCAATTCGATTACGACGTGTTGCTGATCGGCGGCAGCCAGACCCTCACCGCGACCTTGTACGGCCGCATCCCCGCGCAGACCGCGCTCAACGCCGGCACGTACACCAACCGTTTCACCGCCGCCGCCGACACGCGCATCGAGTTCCGTTACGCCGAACAGCTGCTCGGCACTCCGCCGATGCCGGCCTCGTGCACCAGCGGCGGCAGCGCCGGCACGCCCAGCTCGTTTCCGTTCACCGCCAACGGCTCGGTGCCCAACACCTGCACGCTCACGCCCAAGCCGGTGCCCGACCTCGCTTTCGGCAACGTGCCGGGCCTGATCACCTCCAACGTCGATCGCACCACCGACATCGGCCTGGTCTGCACCGGCCGCACCGCCTGGCAGATCGGCTTGAACAACGGCCTCAACGCCAGCGGCGCCATCCGCCGCATGCGCAACGCCGGCGGCCAGTTCGTCACCTACGAGCTATACCGCAACAGCGGCCGCACCCTGCGCTGGGGCAACACCCTCGGCACCGACACCCAGACCGGCACCGGAACCGGCACCGCGCAATCGCAGACCGTATTCGGCCGCGTCGCGCCGCAGACGCCGAACGTGGGCAGTTACAGCGATACGATTACGGTGACTGTGACGTATTGAGCGCGTTGCTTCGGAGGCCCGCGGGTCGCGACGGATTCGCGCAGCAGCGCGCAGCTCCCACCTCGAACACAAAAAGAAAAGGAGGCCGAAGCCTCCTTGCAAATCGGCTTGCGCCGATAGATTTCGAGTTGTGGCATGGCCCCGGCTGGCACCGGGATGGCGGCAGCCTAACGCCGCACTAAAGTTAATGCAACACCTGAAGTATTGCGATGTAACTTATTGATTATAAATAACTGCAAATCGCTCCGACGGCTGAGATGGGCTCAGGGCGCCACATCCAGCGCGGCGCGCTTGGCCTGCCGGCGCGCTTCGCGCGGCTGGCTGTAATCGTTGTTGAAGGTCATCGCCTCCCACGAGCCGTAGCTCGGGTTCGGCAGCATCCACCAGCGTTCGCCGAACCAGTCGTGGTACTGGCTCAGCAGCGCGTCGCGGCCTTCGGGCGTGTTCGCCACGACCTGGACGAAATCGCCGATCTGGTCGCCGAACTGCATCAGCACGCGGTACTGCTTGCCCGCCAGCAGGCGCCGGCAATTCTTCTCGCTGCCGTTCTGCTCGCAGCCTTCGACCACCGTGCCCAGGCCGAGGAAGACCGAGTCGTCGGCGACCGGCAGGCCGGCGCTGCGCAGGTTGGCCAAGGTCGCGTCCTTCAGGTGCACGGCGCGGTTGGACAGGTACAGCACGGTGATGCCCTTGGCCTGCGCGGCCTTGGCGAAATCGACCACGCCCGGCAGCGGCTTGGCCTTTTTCTCCGCGACCCAGGCGTCCCAGGTGACTTCGTCGTATTCCTTACCGTCGCGCACCAGCCGCGCCTGATACGGCGAGTTGTCGAGCACGGTTTCGTCCACGTCCATCACCACCGCCGGCTTGAGGCCCTTGGCCGAATTGCCGCGTTCTTCCGGCACCAGCGCGTCCCAGTTGGGCTGCTTGAGCGCGACCTCGAGCTTGTCCGCGGCGGCGCGGTAAATGGTTTCGGTGCTGGCGCGGTACTCGACCGAGCGCTGCATCCACAGCACCGCGTTGAGGTTGTCGTCGGCCCCGTCGCCGGTCTTGGCCGCGGCCGGCGCGGCCGCGGGCTTGGCCTCGGCGACGGGCGCGGCGGCATCGGCGGGCCGGCCCGGCTGGGGCTTGCAGGCGCTCAGCGCGAGCGCGCAGGCCAGGGCGGTCAGAGGCAGGGCGCGGATCTGCATGCGCGATGGGTCCGTGGGAAAGGCAGGGAGTGTAGGCCCGGGCGCGAAACCCTGTCGATTCCCAGCCGATCGTCGGCACGCTCGGGCTTCTCGACCATCGGCCAGATGCTGCCCGATACCCGAGACGGCCGATGGATCTGCGGGAGTGAATTCTGGCGAAGGGCGCTCGCAAGAATCGATGCAAGCCGACGGCCCGCGCGTGTCGGCTCAAGCGGTATGCGCGACGATCGCCTCGGTCATCGCCGCCCAATCCGCCGGATGCAAATCGTGTCCGCCGCCTTCCACGCGCAGCAATTTCGCGCCGTTCACCGCCGCCACCAGCGCTTCGGCGTGGCCGATCGGGAAGATCGGGTCCGAGCTGCCGTGGATCGCCAGCACCGGCAT
Organism: Lysobacter sp. ISL-50; assembly: GCF_018612875.1. GTDB lineage: Bacteria > Pseudomonadota > Gammaproteobacteria > Xanthomonadales > Xanthomonadaceae > Lysobacter. Next base: position 7,511 of record NZ_JAGGRI010000003.1, read on the forward strand.
TTTCAGTTCGCGCACGTGGCGGAACTGGGTGTCGTCGCCGTCCACCAGCACGAAATGATTGGTCGCGCTGGCGAAGTTGCGCGCGCGCGCGATGTCGCCGCGAACGAACTCCCTGGCCGCGGCGGCATCGTGCGGATGCCGGATCGAGGCGACGGCGGCGACGTCGCGGCTCACGTAATCCAGGGCCGCGGCCGGATCGGACCAATTCACCGACTCGCCGTTTTCGCAGTGTTCGGCGTAGGCCGCGTCCATCGGTGGCAGGCCGTCGAGGCCCAGCGGCGAGGTGCCGACCAGGCACAGGCTGAGAACGCGCTCGGGATGCGCCAGCGCCGCGCGCTGAACCACCATCCCGCCCATCGACATGCCGACCAGATGGATCGCATCGAAACCGTAAACGTCGGCGATGAGGAACACGTCCTCGGCCAGATCCAACATGCCGTAGTTCGGCTCGCCGGGCGGGCAGTTCGTGGACAGGCCGGTGTCGCGCTGGTCGTAGCGGATCACGTAGCGTCCGCTGCGCGCCAGCGCTTCGCAGAAGCCCTGTGGCCACCACAGCATCGACGCCATCATCCCCATCACCAGCAGCACCGGCGGATGCGCGGGATCGCCGAAGGCCTGCGTGTGAAGCTCGACGTGCTCGCTGCTGATAATTCTAAGCGTCATTACCCATTCCTGTGATCGTACAGTCGGGGGAATGTCAGCCTCATGCACCGAATAAGCAATAGCCGCGTGCAGGCAACGGTTGGATATCGGTGCTTATTTGTCTTTGCGTGGCGAATGGGCGATGCATTCGAGCTCGATCTTCGCCCCCAACGCCAGGCCCGACGCCGCCAACGCGCTGCGCGCCGGGAACGGCGCGCTGAAATGCTTGCGATAGACTTCGTTGAACGCCGGCCAGTCGCCGATGTCGGCCAGGAACACCGTGCACTTGACGACATCGCGCATCGATGCGCCGTGGCGTTGCAGCACCTCGCGCACATTGTTCAAGGTCTGCTCGGCTTCGCCGCGGATACCGCCCTGCGCCAAGGCGTTGTTCTTGCCCGGCACGGTGCCGATCTGGCCCGACAGGAACAGCAGATCGCCGCTGCGCACCGCTTCGGAGAACGGCAGCTGAGTCATGCCCGGGTCGGGCGAATTCAGGAACTCGGGCTTGTTCGCCGCGCCGGCGAAGGCGGCATTCGCAAGCAGCAGGCACAGCAGCGGAAGCGATCGGACCAGGCGCATGGCAATCTCCGTCTTCGACGATGAAGTGCCGCGATCATCGACCCGGCCCGCTGCGCTGGCAAGGACGCAGCGCTCAGTGCCGGCAGCGGACGGCCTCAGCCGGCTTCGCGCCGATAGCGCCAGAAGTCGCGCGGCTGCCCGTCCACCACGCGCAGGGCGCGCATCAGTTCGACCGGCTGGAAGCCGCTTTTCTCCAGCACGCGCATGCTCGCCGCGTTGCTGTCGAGCGCGTAGGCATCGATGCGCGCATAGTCGCGCTCGGCGAACGCCCATTGCGCGACCGCGTCGCAGGCTTCGCTGGCGATGCCCAAACCCCAATGCGCCGGATGCAGGTTGTAGGCGATCTCGCCGCCGCGCGGCGCGGTCCAGACGGTGTGGAAGCCGACCGTGCCGATCAGTTCGTCCAGGTCGTCGACGATCGCGAACAGCGCGGCGGCGTCGGGATTGAACGGATTCGACGCGGCGATCTGCGGATACAGGACTTGCAGGCCGTCGAGCGTCCAGCTGGTGTGTTCGACCGCGCCCGGCATCGACAGGTAGTCGAACCACGCCGGCGCATCGCTCATCGCGATCGGCCGCAGGTGCAGGCCGACGCGATGCAGCTGCGGCATCATGCCGGCGCGGCGGCGGCCGGCACCGGCGCGATCTGCAGCGAGACCTGCTTGGCGCCGTCGGCCACCCACTGGGTGCCGACTTCGCCGAAGCCATAGCGCGCGTGGAAGCGGCTGGACACTTCGTTGAAGGGCACGATGTAGAACTCGCAGGCGATCTGCGCGAAGCCGCGCTCGCGCGCGAACGCGAACAGGTCGTCGTAGAGCAGTCCGCCGAGTTTGCGGCCGCGATGGCTGGCGGCCACGGCGATGCGATCGACGTACAGAAACCGCGGATAGTGCCGGGCGAACCAGACGTAGTTGGGGCTGTCGTAGTCGGCGCCTTCGCGCAACGCGAGCAGGAAGGCGACGATGTCGTCGCCGTCGCAGGCGACGCGGTGATAGACCGATTCGCGATCGAGCGCGGCCAGGCGCCGCGCGTCGAGCGGGCTCATCAGCGCTTCGGATTCCAGGTTCAGCGCGAGGACCGCCGGATAGTCGGCGGCGGTGACGTTGCGAAGGCTCAGGCTCATGCCGGAAGTATGCGCGAATCCGCCGATCGCGGCGGCGTCGCGGCCCGAGCCGCGCGCCACGGCGCTCAGGTCGGCGTGCCGACTTCGTCCCAATCCTGTTCGTCGAAGCGCAGCAGCCAGTTCAAGGCGTAGTGGCGTTCGTAGACGACGCTCGGATGCAGGCCGATCGACGGATCGCGCTCGTCCAGGCGCGCCTGCCGCACCAGCCAGTGGCGCCGGTACACGGCGTCGAGCGCGTCGAGCAACTCCGCCACCGGCCGCAGCCGCGCGCTCGCGATCGATGCCTCATCGGCGTGCTCGATCGCCACCCGCGCGATCGCGCCGGCATCGCAGATCGCGGTCGGCGGCGGCAGCGCGTCGCTCAGGCCCAGCGCCCATTGCAGCAGCGCCGCGCTTTCGTAGCGCCAGCCGTGATTGGCCCAGGTTTCCTCGTCGGGCGCGTCGGTGTCGATGAAGGCGCGCTCGGCCGGGGTCAGCGCGGCGACGCCGGGGCCGAGCTTGGCCTGGATGTCGTCCACCGACAGCGGCTGCGAACTCAGCGATTCGGCGCGCACCGCGACCGCGCACAGCGCGAGCATGCGGCGCATGGTTTCCTGCGCCGAACGCAGGCGCACCTCGCCTTCGCCGAGCACCGGCGGCAGGTGCGCGGGCGGCTGCGCGCCCAGTAGCTTGAGTTCGGCCTCGCTGCGCTGCTTGCGTTCGCGCGCGTCGGGCGGATACGGCAGGGTGGCGTCGGCTTCGACCGCGGGCTCGCCGCGGCTGACCAGGACGTTGCCGGCGGCGTCGCGCACGCTGCCGTCGGGCAGGAAGCACAGCACGTTGGCGGCCTCGCCCCAGGCGGCGAGCGCGTCGAAATCGCGGTCTTCGACTTCGAAGCTGTAGTGGGTCTGCACGCGCTGCAGGTGGCGCAGCACGCCGAAGGTGCGCGCGTCCATGCCTTCGGTGACGGTGCTCAGCACGTAGCCGACGAAGCCTTGCAGATGCGGCACCAGTTCCGGATCGCTGCGATCGCGGCGGGACGGCGTGGCGCGCAGGAATTCCGGCGGCGGCGGCGAGGCGAGCGTGGAGTAGGCGTTGATCAGCAGGGACATGGCGTTGCGCGATCGGGGGACGTGGGGCAAGCCTAGCCGATTCGGGCGGCGGGGTCGTGGCGAGGGGTTGGGGTTTGCGTTGGCTGTGGGGCAAATCCCCCGGCGCAGAAAGTGATGTCGCTTGCTTGCGGCTGCGCAGGCGCCAGCCCCCTTTTGCAAAGGGGGCGCATTGTCTGGGAGTGTTGCGGCGCTGGCTGTGGGGGCAAATCCCCCGGCGCAGAAAGTGATGTCGCTTGCTTGCGGCTGCGCAGGCGCCAGCCCCCTTTTGCAAAGGGGGCGCATTGTCTGGGGGTGTTGCGGCGCTGGCTGTGGGGCCAAATCCCCGGCGCAGAAAGTGATGTCGCTTGCTTGCGGCTGCGCAGGCGCCAGTCCCTTTTTGCAAAGGGGGCGCATTGTCTGTGGGTGTCGTTGCGAGAACGCTGTTGCTGTTCCCCCCTTTGAAAAAGGGGGGCAGGGGGGATTCGCTTTGGCTCCCCGCCCTACCCTTCCAACAACGCCTTGATCGCCGCGAACCCCGCCGCAGCCCGCTCATGCTTGCGCGCCGCATCGGCCACCGGATCGGCGCCGTCGCGCTGCAATTCCGCCGCCGGCAGTTCGTCGATGAAACGGCTCGGCTTGAGCCGGATGCGCTCGCCCCAGCGCTGCGTCTCGCGCGAATGCGACAGATACAGCGCTTCCTTGGCGCGGGTGATGCCCACGTACATCAGCCGGCGCTCTTCGTCCAAACGGCCTTCGTCGAGACTGGCGTCGTGCGGCAGGTTGCCGTCTTCCACGCCGACGATAAACACATATCGGTATTCCAGCCCCTTCGCCGCATGCAGGCTCATCAGCCGCACCTGGTTGCCGGCCTCGCCCTTGTCGGCATGCGACAGCAGCGCCAGCTGCGCGGCCAGTTCGCCCGGGCCCGAGCCCTTGCCGCCGTCGAACCAACCCGACAGCTCGGCCAGGTTTTCCTTGCGCCGCTGATAACTGGCTTCGTCCTTGCACTGCGCGCGGATCGAAGCGAGCAGACCGCTGCGCTCGGCCAGCACGTCCACCAGCTCGGCCGGGCTGATGCGCTGGGCCTCTTCGCGCAGCGAACGCACGATCTGCACGAAGCCATCCAGCGCATTGCCGGCGCGCGGCGTGAGTTGCTTGATCGCGTTGATCGACTCGGCCATGCGCGACATCGGCAGATGCGCGTGCTGGGCCATTTCCGCCAGCTTGGCCAGCGTGGTGGCGCCGATCTCGCGCTTGGGCGAGGTCACCGCGCGCAGGAACGCGGCATCGTCGTCGGGGTTGGCGATCAGGCGCAGCCACGACAGCGCGTCCTTGACCTCGTGCCGCTCCAGGAACGCGGTGCCGCCGCTGAGGTGATACGGCACGCGCAGCAACTGCAGGGCTTTTTCCAGCACGCGGCTTTGATGATTGCCGCGGAACAGGATGCAGAAATCCAGCCACGGCGCTTCGTTCTTCTGCGCCAGGAACTGGATTTCGCTGGCGACTTTTTCCGCTTCGTGCGCGCTGTCGCGGCATTCCCACACGCGGATGCGTTCGCCGTCGGCCTGGTCGCTCCACAGCGTCTTGGGATGCTCGTGCGGGTTGTTGGCGATCAGCGCGTTGGCCGCGCGCAGGACGCGGTTGCTGCAACGGTAGTTCTGTTCGAGCTTGACGATCTGCAGGCTCGGATAGTCCTTGCCCAGCTCCAGCAGATTGTCCGGATTGGCGCCGCGCCAGGCGTAGATCGACTGGTCGTCGTCGCCCACGCAGGTGAACAACCCGCGCGGGCCGGCGATGGCCTTGAGCAGGCGGTACTGGGCGTCGTTGGTGTCCTGGCACTCGTCCACCAGCAGATAGCCGATGCGCTCGCGCCAGGCCAGCTGGACCTCGCTGTCGGCTTCCAGCAATTGCACCGGCAGGCGGATCAGGTCGTCGAAATCCACCGCGTTGAAGGTGGTCAGGCGCGCCTGGTACATCTCGTACATGGTCGCCGCCTCGATCTCGCGCGGGCTGCGCGATTGCGCCAGCGCCTGCTGCGGCGACAGGCCGGCGTTCTTCGCGCGCGAGATCAGGTTGCGCATGTCGTCGAGCACGTCGGGCTTGGTGCCGGCCGGCAGCAGGTCCTTGATCTGGGCGTTGCTGTCGTCGCTGTCGAACACGCTGAAGCCGCGGCGCAGGCCGAGCTTGGCGTGCTCGATCTGCAGGAACTTCAAACCCAGCGCGTGGAAGGTGCAGATGGTCAGGCCGTCGGCGGCGTCGCCGCGGATGCGCTTGGCCACGCGTTCGCGCATTTCCTTCGCGGATTTGTTCGTGAAGGTGATCGCGGCGATGCGCTTGGCCGGCATCCGGCCCGAGGCGATCAGGTGGGCGATCTTCTCGACGATCACGCGGGTCTTGCCGCTGCCCGCGCCGGCGAGCACGAGCAAGGGGCCATCGGTGTGCAGGACGGCGGCGCGTTGGGGGGGATTGAGGCCGTGCATGGAAAACTGAGTCGTCGGCGGGGCCGGTGCGGCCGGACAGTCTAACCGCCACGCCGCCGTAGCTGGGGTAAGCTGGGCGAGCAGCGCCCGGACGGTGCCGGGCGGTCGGAGCGGGCCATGAAAACGGGTTTCGTACTGATGCTCATCGGGGCCGGCGCCTGCGCCGCGCCGTGCGTCCACGCCAGCGCGCCGCAGGCCGCCACGACCGCGGAGCAACTGGCCACGGCCGAGACCGACCATATCCATCTGCAGGAATTCGACGCGCGCCAGCGCTTCGCCGCCAACCATCCCAACGAGTTGCACCGGCTGTACGGCTCGGAAGCCGCCGGCAAGGGCCAGTGGGGCGACGCCGCGGTGCAGTTCCGCCGCGCCGCGCGCTATGCCGACAAGTATTCGCAGCACCGGCTGAGCCTGATGTACTGGCACGGCCTGGGCGTGCCCAAGGACTCCGCGCTGGCCTATGCCTGGGCCGATCTGGCGGCCGAGCGCCTGTATCCGCAGTTCGTGCTGATCCGGGAAAAGATGTGGCAGGACATGGACGAAGCGCAACGCGCGCGCGCCCTGCGCGAAGGCGGCGCGCTGTTCGACGAATACGCCGACGCGGTCGCCAAGCCGCGCTTCGAACGCGCCGTGGCCCGCGCCCGCGCCAACATGACCGGCAGCCGCGCCGGCGCCACCAGCGGCGAGCTGACGGTGTTCGCCACGCGCGACGGCGATTTGAAGGGATCGAACTTCATCGATCTCAAGCCGATGTACGCCGGCTGGCGCCTGGACCCCAAGCGCTACTGGGCGGTGGAGGACGTGGTCTGGCAACAAAGCGGCAACGTCGAGGTCGGGCCGCTGGATACCCTGATCGACCGGGGCCGCCCTTAAGCCGCGTCCGGCGCCTGAACAGGGCAGCGGAAAGTCGCGCGGATCGCGCAGGTTTCCCCCGCCCGAAGTCAGGCGCGAAGCCGCGCGCGCTGCTACCCTCGCCGCAAACGCGCCGACAGCGCATTCCACGGAGAGACAACGCCATGACGGCACCGCATCGCCATTCGATATCCCTCTTGCTCGCGGCCGCGCTGGCCGCCGCCTGCGTCGGCGCGCATGGCCAAAGCGCCACGCCGGCCGGCTCGGACCCGGCCGAAGACCCGTTCATGGCCGAAGTCGGCTACATGGAACTGCATCCGGACGTGGAGTACCGCCAGCTCGCCATGCAGTCGCACCGTCGCGGCCACTACCAGACCGCGTTGGAACATTTCCGCCGCGCCGGCTTCTTCGGCGACAAGCCCTCGCAGGGCCTGGCCGCGGAGATGTACTGGAAGGGCGAAGGCACACCGGTCGATCGCGCGCTCGCCTATGTGTGGATGGACATGGCCGCCGAGCGCGGCTACCGCGACCTGGTCTCGCTGCGCGAGCGCTATTGGGCGGCGATGACGCCCGAGGAGCGCAAGCGCGCGCTCGAACTGGGCCCGGCGCTGTACAAGATCTACGGCGACCCGACGGTAAAGCCGCGTTACGAGCGCCGGCTCACGCGCCTGCGCAACCAGATCACCGGCAGCCACATCGGCGTGGACGTCGGCGTCGGCGCGAGCGCCGGCAACGAGGGCATGTTCCAGGAACAGAGCAAGGTCGGCGGCCTCTACGCCCGCGCCAACTGGGACGCCAAGCAGTACTGGATCCGCCAGGACACGTTCTGGCAGCGGCGCTTCGGCGGCACGGTCAACGTCGGCGACATCGAGACCCTGAGCCAGGGCGAGCCGGGCGCGGAAAAACTCCAGCCCGCGCCCGAAGCGGAAGCGAAGCCCGCGCCGAAGCCGGCACCCGAACCGACGCCCTGACCCGGCGCGGCGACGGGCGCGCCGCGCCCGTAACGCAATCGTCGCGGCGTCAAGTCTGTAGCGCCGCGCCCGCGCGGCCTACACTTCGTCCATGGCCAAGCTCTATTTCTATTATTCGGCGATGAACGCCGGCAAGACCACGACGCTGCTGCAGTCGGCGCACAACTATCAGGAGCGCGGCATGCGCGTGGCGATCCTGACCCCGCGCCTGGACGATCGCGCCGGCGCCGGCACGGTCGCCTCGCGCATCGGCCTGCGCGCCGACGCAGTCGCCTTCGATCGCGACGCCGACCTGGAAACGCTGATCCGCGCCGACATCGCCGCGCGCGGCGCGCTGCATTGCGTGCTGGTGGACGAGGCCCAGTTCATGAGCCGTTCGCAGGTGTGGCAGCTCAGCGAAATCGTCGACAACTTGCGCATCCCGGTGCTGTGCTACGGCCTGCGCACGGATTTTCGCGGCGAGTTGTTCGAAGGCAGCCAATACCTGCTGGCCTGGGCCGATGAGCTGACCGAGATCAAGACCATCTGCCATTCCGGCAAGAAAGCGACCATGACCGTGCGCGTGGACGAAGCCGGCCGCGCGGTCCAGGACGGGCCGCAGGTGGAGATCGGCGGCAACGACCGCTACGTCTCGGTGTCGCGCGCGGAATACAAGAAGGTCATGCGCGGCGAAGGGACGATCGAGCCGTTGCAGCAGAACCTGCCGCTGTCGAACTGAGAGCCTCGCCCGCTTTTGTAGGAGGGGCTTCAGCCCCGATGCTTTTCTCTCAGATCGCCGCTTGCCAGTCAGGCCTGGCCTGAGACAAAAGCATCGGGGCTGAAGCCCCTCCTACAAAAGACCTCGGGCTACGCCAATGCCGAGCGGAAGAATTCGTCCAATCGCTCGCCGCGCCCCGTGCCGGCCGGCAACTGCGGCTGCAAGGCCTGCATGCGCTCGATCTGCGCTTCGAGAAAATCGCTGATCGCCGCGATCCGCGGCCCGGCCGCGACTTCGGCGCTGAGGCGCTTGCGCACCAGCAACGCGTCGATCGACGCCAACGCGTCGAGCACCGCCCGGCGCTTGGCGTCGGACACCGGGGGGATGTCGTGCGGATGGGCGGGGTCGGACATGGCGGCGATGCGTGTTCGGGGCCGACAGTGTAGCGGCACGGCGCCGCTTCATTCCCGCCTCACCCGGGGCCGTCATTGTCCGCGCTCGCTGTCGTATCGTTGCCGACACCGCCCATCGACCGATCCGCCCATGCCGCCGATACAGACCGAACGCCTCGTGCTCAACGAACTCACCGCCGACGACGCCGGCTTCATTCTCGAACTGCTCAACGAGCCGTCCTTCATCGACAACATCGGCGACCGCGGCGTGCGCGACCTGGACGGCGCGGTGCGCTACATCCTCGACGGCCCGGTGCAAAGCTACGCGCGCAACGGCTACGGCCTGTGGCGGGTGGACCTGCGCGACAGCGGCGAAGCGATCGGCATGTGCGGCCTGCTCAAGCGCGACACCCTGCCCGATCCCGACCTGGGCTACGCCTTCCTGCCGCGGCACTGGTCGCGCGGCTACGCGGTCGAATCCGGCACGGCGGTGCTGCGGCACGCGCGCGGTGCGCTGGAGTTGCCGCGGGTGCTGGCGATCACCGACCCCGACAACCAGTCCTCGATCAAGGTGCTGGAACGGTTGGGCCTGCGCTTCGAAGGCATGGTGCGCATCGGCGAAGAAGACCTGCGCCTGTTCTCGACCGCGCCCGCCGATGCGCCGGTTTAGCGGCTCCTAGCTGGTCTGGAAGATGTACGGCCGCGCTCGCGGCACGGTGCCGTTGAACGGACCGGCGATCTCGCCGGCGGCGAAGTCTTTTGTGGGAGGGGCTTCAGCCCCGATGCTTTCCGCTCAGTCGAGGTCAGACAACGGCAATCTGAGCGAAAAGCATCGGGGCTGAAGCCCCTCCCACAAAAGACTACGCAGCCCTGCGCCAAACCAGACAGCGATTGTTCGCCGGCATCGCCACATCATCGATCAGGCGCAAACCAATGCCGGCCGCCAGCGCATTCACCGCTTCGAAATCACGTACGCCCGACACCGGATCGCGCGCTTTCAGCCAGGCATCGAATTCGCGATTGCTGTCGCTGCTGAACTGCCCGCCGTAGTTGAACGGCCCGTAGATCGCGACCGTCGCCTCGGCCGCCAGCGCCGTGTCCAACCCGGCGAAAAATCCCTCGACCTGCGGCCAGCCCATGATGTGCAGGGTGTTGGCGCTGAACGCCGCGTCGAAACCGGATGCGTCCGTGGCCGACACCGGCGCCGGCATGAATCCCGCGGCCGGCGCCGCCACCGCTTCCAGTTCCAGCGGCGGCGGCGTATTCGCCAGCGCCGCTTCCTCCAGCCACAGTTCGATACCGGGCAAGTACTCGGCGCGATCCGCGCATTGCCAGCTCAGCCACGGCATCGCCGCGGCGAAATGCACCGCGTGCTGGCCGGTGCCGCTGCCGATCTCCAGCACCTTGCGGCGATCGGCGAAGCGCTCGCGCAACACCGCCAGGATCGGGTCGCGATTGCGCTCGCATGAGGGCGAATAGGGTTTCATCGCGCGGTGGGCTCCTGTGAGTGGCTGCTCGAACCGGCGTATCGTCGGTGCGCGACGCGGGCTAAATCAAGCCGGACTGACAAAACCTCAGTCGCCCTCTCCGACGAGCGAGAGAGGGGCTCAATCGACGCTATCAGATAGTTTTGTCGCAGCCCCCAACCCAGCTCAAGCCGCCTGCGCCGCCGCGAACGCCAGACCCGAGACCACGCCCAGCGACGGATCGCCCGCCACCAGCCGCGCCTGCGGGAAACAACGCTGCACCGCCTCGCGCACGTACGGCGCGCGCGACATGCCGCCGGTCAGGAACACCGCGCTCGGCGCCTCGCCCAGGCGCGCGTCGATCTCGGCGGCAACCTCGCGCAGCAAGTCGGACACGAAGCCCAGGAACGGCCCGGCCGATTCGCCCAGGTCGCGCGCGCTGGTCGCCAGCGCCAGGCCCGGCTCGATATAACCCAGCTCGGCGCGATGGTCGTCGCGCGTGCTTAATTCGATCTTGGCCGATTCCACCGCGCGGCTCAGGCGCGTGGTGTTGCCCGGCTGCTGCAGCGCGATCAGGCGCGGGCCGAACGGCTCGGCGACTTCGCGGTAGGCGTCGCGGCGCTGGAAATCGCGCTGGCGCATCACGTCGTGCACGGTCGCGGCCTCGACGAAATGATGCGCCGGCACCCGCGTCACCGCCTTGCCGAACAGCGGCATGAAGCGCGACAGGCTCAGCGACAAATCCACGTCGACGCCGCCGCGCGCGATGCCCCATGAGCCCAGCACGACCGGCGCGTCCGCGCCGCCGACTTCGGCCAGAGTGATGTCGGTGGTGCCGCCGCCGATGTCCACCACCAGGGTGCGGTGCCGCTGCGCGCTCTGGGCGTGATAGCCCAGCGCCGCGGCGACCGGTTCTTCGAGAAAGCTGACCTCGTCGAAACCGGCGCCGGCCGCGGCCTCGGTCAGGATCGCCAGCGCCTGATCGCCGCCGGCATCGCCCATCGAGCTGCGGAACTGCACCGGCCGGCCGAGCACGGCCGAGCGCACGTTGACGCCGAGCTGCTGGCTGGCGCTCAGGCGGATGTGTTCGAGGATGTAGCCGGCGATGCCGACGATGGTCTGGCGCACGTGCGGCGCCAGTTGGTAGCCCAGCATCGACTTGGGCGACTGCACCAGATTGCCGAAGCCTTCCGTCAGGTAGGCCTCGACCGCGTCCTCGCCGTAGACCGCGTTCTGCAGCGAGGCCGCCGAGGCGCGCGCTTCGCGCACCTGTTCTTCCAGCCATTGCCGGCGCACGGCGCGCACGGCGTCGCGGCGCAGGTCGGTCTCCGAACGCGGCGCGGGCGTGGCGATCAAGGCCAGCGCCGCCTCGCGCTGATCGGCGGGCAGGCGCGCGGCCTGTTCGCGGCGCGCGGCCTGGGCCTCGTTGGCGGCGCGGGTGTGCTGGGCGCGGGCGCTGCGCACCAGGGCATCGACCTGGGCTTCGAGCGCGTCGGTCAGCTCGAACTGGCTCGGATCGGGCACCGCCTCGGGGAAGTACACGGTGGTGCGGAACTGCTGTTCCTCGCCGAAGCGCACGGTGCGCACGCGGCCGTCGATCACCGCGGCGGCGGCGGAATAGCTGGTGCCGAAATCGATGCCGATCTTCATGACGCCGGGTCTGGTTCGCGGCGCGCAAGAATACTCGCTGCGGGGCGATGCGACCTGAATTTCCGTCGCCCGCGGGCGCTTGCGCCGCCCAGCCCGCCGCCCGTGCCTTCGCGGACCATGCGCGAAAGCAGACTCGGCAAAGCCGATTCCCGATTCCCGATT
>NZ_JAGGRI010000003.1:19657-191906 GCF_018612875.1 Lysobacter sp. ISL-50
TTCCCGATTCCCGATTCCCCGCGCCACGCCGCCGTCTCACACGCTGAGATCAGCGTCGCGTACAACGAGACTCCGCCCGCTCAAGCCGCGCCATGTCCGCCCTGATCGATCCGTCCTCGCGCGACCTCGTCCCGTCCGCCGCCAGCGCCCGCGCCCTGGCGCGCAGCGATAACGAAGAAGCCATCGACGCACGCCACGGCGGCGCCCTGGCCGAGCGCCTGCAGCGCCGCTACCGCGACCGCATCACCGGTCACTTCACCCTGCCCGGCCGCGACGGCCGCTACGCGCCGCTGCCCGACGACCTGCCCGAATCGCTGAAGGCGGCGTTGCGCGCGCGCGGCATCGAGCGGCTCTACAGCCATCAGGCCGAAGCCTGGGACGCGGCCCAGGCCGGCGAACACGTGGCCGTGGTCACCCCGACCGCCTCGGGCAAATCGCTGTGCTACATCTTGCCGGTGGTGGCCGCGGCGATGACGTCCGGGGCCAAGGCGCTGTACCTGTTTCCGACCAAGGCGCTGGCGCAGGATCAGGTCGCCGAGCTGCTGGAACTCAACCGCGCCGGCGAGTTGGGCGTCAAAGCCTTCACCTTCGACGGCGATACCCCCGGCGATGCGCGCCAGGCGATCCGCCTGCACGGCGACATCGTCGTGTCCAACCCGGACATGCTGCATCAGGCGATCCTGCCGCATCACACCAAGTGGGCGCAGTTCTTCGAGAACCTGCGCTACATCGTCATCGACGAAATCCACACCTACCGCGGCGTGTTCGGCAGCCACGTCGCCGGGGTGCTGCGGCGCCTGCGGCGCATCTGCGCGTTCTACGGGGCCCGGCCGCAATTCATCCTGTGCTCGGCGACGATCGGCAATCCCAAGGCGCACGCCGAGGCGCTGATCGAACAACCGGTGCGTGCGATCCTCGACTCCGGCGCGCCCACCGGCGACAAGCACGTGCTGCTGTGGAACCCGCCGGTGGTCAACGCCGACCTGGGCCTGCGCGCCTCGGCGCGTTCGCAGAGCAACCGCATCGCCCGCATCGCGATCAAGGCCGGCCTGAAGACGCTGGTGTTCGCGCAGACCCGCTTGATGGTCGAGGTACTCACCAAATATCTGAAAGACGTGTTCGATCACGACCCGCGCAAGCCCGCGCGCATCCGCGCCTACCGCGGCGGTTATCTGCCCAGCGAACGGCGCGAGGCCGAACGGGCGATGCGCGACGGCCGCATCGACGGCATCGTCTCGACTTCGGCGCTGGAGTTGGGCGTCGATATCGGCAGCCTGGATGTGGTGGTGCTCAACGGTTATCCCGGCTCGGTCGCCGCGACCTGGCAACGCTTCGGCCGCGCCGGCCGCCGCCAGCAGCCGTCGCTGGGGGTGATGGTCGCCAGCTCGCAGCCGCTGGACCAGTACGTGGTGCGGCATCCGGATTTCTTCGCCGACGCCTCACCCGAGCACGCGCGGATCGCGCCGGACCAGCCGCTGATCCTGTTCGATCACATCCGCTGCGCCGCCTTCGAGCTGCCATTCCAGCACGGCGAGAGCTTCGGCCCGATCGATCCGGACGTGTTCCTGCAGGCGCTGGCCGAAACCGGCGTGGTCCATCGCGAGGGCGAGCGCTGGGAGTGGATCGCCGACAGCTATCCGGCCAACGCGGTGAGCCTGCGCTCGGTCGCCGACGGCAACTTCGTCGTGGTCGATCGCAGCGGCGGGCGTCAGTCGATCATCGCCGAGGTCGATTACTCGGCCGCCGCGTTGACCTTGTACGAAGGCGCCATCCACATGATCCAGTCGGTGCCGTATCAGGTCGAGCGGCTGGACTGGGAGGGGCGCAAGGCCTACGTCACCCGCACCCATGTCGATTACTACACCGACTCGATCGACTACACCAAGCTCAAGGTGCTCGAACGCTTCGACGGCGGCCCGGCCGGGCGCGGCGACAGCCATCACGGCGAAGTGCACGTGGTGCGGCGCGTCGCCGGCTACAAGAAGATCCGTTACTACACCCACGAAAGCATCGGCTACGGGCCGGTGAATCTGCCCGATCAGGAATTGCACACGACCGCGCTGTGGTGGCAGTTGCCGCAGGGCGTGTTGCTGTCGCGGTTTGAATCCAGGCAAGAGGCGCTGGACGGTTTTCTCGGCGCCGCGCACGCGCTGCACATCGTCGCCACGGTCGCGGTGATGGCCGATGCGCGCGATCTGCAGAAGTCGGTCGGCAACGGCGACGGCGCCTGGTTCGCGACGCAAGACGCGGACGGCCGCGGCCAGCTGCGCGGCGGCGAGCACGATCCGCCGCACGGCGGCGCGCTGTCGATGCTGGAAGTGCAGCAGTTCGTGCCGACCGTGTACCTGTACGACAATTTCCCCGGCGGCGTGGGGCTCAGCGAGCCCTTGTGGTTGCGTCAGGCCGAATTGGTGACGCGCTCGCGCGAACTGATCGAACGCTGCGATTGCCGCGCCGGCTGCCCGGCCTGCGTCGGGCCGGTGCTGGCGTCGGATGAAGAGCGCGGCGCGGCGACGCCGAAGTCGCTGGCGCTGCGGGTGTTGCGCCTGCTTGAAGACGACGCGGCATGACGGTCAGTCTCGCCAAGTTGCGGGCGTTGCAGCGGCAGGCCGGGCGGGTCGAGGTTGAGGCTGCGTCGGTCGATGGAGGAAAAGCGAATCTCCCCGCCCCGACCTCGACGCCCTGCGCCGCCTGATCGCACAACGCGAACGCAAACCTGCCGCCGCGCCGTCGTCGTCGACCGCGCCCAAAGCATCGTCGCCGCTCGCCCGCCTGCCCGCCGACCGCTCGCTCCCCGGCGAGCAGATCGCCCCGGGCCTGCACCTGATCCAGGCGCACTTGCCCATGCCGGCGCCGGCCGCGGCCTTGTCGCTGGCCTTCGCCAAGCGCCCCGACGACGCGCTCGACCCGCGCCGCCTGCTGTTCTTCGACACCGAAACCACCGGCCTGGCCGGCGGCACCGGCACCCGCGCCTTCATGATCGGCGCGGCCGACTGGCATCGCGACCCGCACCACGGCGACGGCCTGCGCATCCGCCAGCTGATGATCTCGACCCTGTCCGCCGAGCCGGCGATGCTGCGCGCGTTCGCGCAATGGCTCGCGCCCGACACGGTGCTGTCGAGCTACAACGGCCGCTGCTACGACACGCCGCTGCTCAACACGCGCTATCGATTGGCGCGCATCGCCAATCCGCTGAGCGGGCTCGATCACGTCGATCTGCTGTTCCCGGCGCGGCGCATGTATCGCGGCGTGTGGGAAAACTGCCGACTGGCGACGATGGAACGCGAGCTGCTGCGGATCGTGCGCGAGGACGACCTGCCCGGCTCGCAGGCACCGGCGGCGTGGCTGCATTACCTGCGCGGCGGCTCGTCGTCGCTGCTGCGGCGCGTGGTCGCGCACAATCACCAGGACGTGGCGACACTGGCGCAGCTGATGCTCAGACTGATCCAGAGCCACGACGAACGCGCGTTGTCTTCCGCATAGCGACCACGCGCGACGCGGCCGCGACATCGCCGCCACGCCCGGCATGAACGCATCGCGCATCACGCCCGATCGCGACCATCGCCGCGTCGCATCGCCCCGCTACACTGCGCGCCCCGGCCTTCATGCGCCGCACACGCCGCCGCCCGCAGGCTCGCGGCACCGATCTGACGAGCATCGCCAGGAGCATCGCCATGTCCCCCAACGCCTTCATCCGCATCACCCTGCCCGTCGCCGCGCTGAGCCTCGTCCTGGCCGCCTGCGCCACGCCGATTCCGCCGACCAACATCAGCCCCGCCGCCTGCAACGCCGAAGCCGCGCGTTGGGCGATCGGCCGCGCGCCCGACGACGCCACGGTCGAACGCGCCCGCACCGAAACCGGCAGCCGGTCGGTGCGCGTGCTCAAGCCCGGCACCGCGGCGACGATGGATTTCCGGCCCGACCGCTTGAACATCGACGTCAACGATCGCGGCGCCATCACCGGTCTGCGCTGCGGCTAAGCGACTCGCGATCGGGCCGGCGGCAACAGCGTTCGTCGCCGGCCCGATCCGACGGCGACGGCGCCGCGCCTTGTTGCAGCGCGGCAGCGATGCGGTTCGCGCACGCGATCGCGACCGCGCCCCTGTGCGCACAGTCGCGAAACCGCGCATCGATCCGGCGCGTTAACCTGCGACACAGCCGCGGCGGCGCAGGCTCGCCGCATCGCGCCGAGCGCGCACCCGCGAAGGAAACCGCCATGCCGAACCGAAACGACGCATCGCATCCGCTGCACCGTCTGCTGCCCGTGGCCGTGCTGGCGCTCGGCTTGTCCCTGGCGCTGAGCGCCTGCGCCAGCCCGCGCCCCGCCGCCGAAATGGCCAGCTCGGCCGAGCAAGCCGCCGCCGCCGGGCAACCGGCATCCGAACCCGCCACGCCCACGCAGCCCGCGCCCATGCCCGCAGCACCGACTTGCAACGCCGAAGCGGCCAAATCCGCGATCGGCAAGACCGCCGACGCCGCCACCGTAGAACGCGCCCGCACCGCCGCCGGCGGCCACACCGTGCGCGTGCTCAAGCCCGGCCAGATGATCACGAAGGAATACATGGACGGCCGGGTCAACGTGCACGTCGATGAGAAGAACGTGATCGTCGAAGTCGGCTGCGGCTGAGGCGCAGCGCCCTCATCGTCATGTCCCGGCGCGGCAATCCGATTGCCGCGCCGCGGTTCCAACGCATCACGCGTCGCGACCGCGCCGCCAACGACGCATTGACCTAAACTGATCCGGCTTGTCGCACCCGGAGCTTTGCCATGCGCGTGTCCTCCCGTTACCTCTGGCTCGCGATAGCGGTCCTGGCGATCGGCGTGTTGTATTGGAACGGATCGGCACGCCACGGCAGCGATCGCACCACGCAGGCGTCCGGCCCCGCCGCCGAAGCCGACCTGCCCCGCGGCGAACGCGATACCCGCCCGCCCCGCGCCAATCCGGCTCACAGCTATCCCGAGTTCCTGCCGAGCCAAGCCCACGAGGTGCTGCGCCGCATCGCCGCCGGCGGCCCGTTCGACCACCGCCAGGACGGCAGCGTGTTCCAGAACCGCGAGAACCGCCTGCCGCGGCAGCCGCGCGGCTATTACCACGAGTACACGGTGGAAACGCCCGGTTCGGACGATCGCGGCGCGCGCCGCATCGTCACCGGCGGCGATCCGCCGCGCGAGTTCTACTACAGCGACGATCACTACCGCAGTTTCCGCCGCTTCGACGTGGCGAGCGGAGGAGCCGCGCGATGAGCGCCGTCGATCCGCGCGAACTGCTCGCCGATCCGGCCCAGGCCGGCGCGTACTTCATCGATGCGCGCGACGCGCGCGCCCTGGCCGATGCCGCGGCCGATCTCGACTACGCGGTGGCGCGGGTCGATTTCGCCGGCTGCGCGGGCAAGGACGAAGCCCTGCAGCGGATCGCGCGCGCGCTGCGGTTTCCGGAATGGTTCGGCGGCAACTGGGACGCGCTCAACGACAGCGTCAACGATCTGTCGTGGTGGCCGGCGCCGGGTTATCTGCTGCTGATCGAACACGCCGGCGCGTGGCAGTCGCAGTACACCGACGAAGCGACGATCCTGGTCGAAATCCTCAACGACGCCGCGCAGGACTGGGCCCGGGCGCGGGTCGCGTTCTGGGCGCTGCTGCCGTTGCCGGCGGCCGAACTGGCGAAGATGGCGCCGTAACCGCGGTTCGCCATCGCGGCGATTCGCGGCGACGCCGCATCAAATCCCGTTGCGCCGCGACTGCGCGAGAAACCGCAACGCCGCGCGCTCCCACTGCAATTCGCCGCGCGCATCCTGCGCGTAGCGGCCCAGGCGCCCTTCGCGCCAACCGGCGAACACGGCCGGATCGATGTACGCCTTGCGGCATACCGACGGCGTGTTGCGCAACGCGCGCGCGACCTCGCCGATCACTTCGTTCTGCAGCGAGGCCAACGCGCGTTCGCTCGGCGCGCCGCCGCGCGCGGGCGCCGGCAGCGGCAGATGAGCCAGCCGACGGAACGCCGCCAGCGTCCCGCCCCAGGTGCGGAAATCCTTCGCGGTGAAATCCGCGCCCATGGCCTCGTGCAGGTAGGCGTTGACCGCGCCGGAATCCACCGGCTGCACGCGGCCGTCGTCGTCGCGGTACTGGAACAGCGCCTGCCCCGGCAATTGCTGGCAGGCGCGGACCAGCCGCGTCAGCCGGGCGTTGTCGAGTTCGGCCTCCTGCGCCTGCCCGCCCTTGCCGCGGAAACGAAAACGCGCGCGGCCGCCGCGCAGGAACTCGACGTGACGGTTGCGCAGCGTGGTCAGGCCGAAGGAGCGATTGCTGCGCGCGTATTCGTCGTTGCCGATGCGCAGCAGGGTCTGCGCCATCACCGCCACCACCATCGCCAGCACCTTCTCGCGCGGAAAGCCGGGGCGCTTGAGATCGCGCCGCACCCGCCGGCGCAACGCCGGCAACGCGCGGCCGAAGGCGATCACGCGCTCGAACTTGCCTTCATCGCGGAGCGAGCGCCATTGCCGGTGATAGCGATACTGCTTGCGCCCGCGCGCATCGCGGCCGGTCGCCTGCAGGTGGCCGCGCGCGTCGGCGCAGATCCACACCTCGGTGTAGGCCGGCGGAATCGCCAGGGCGCGGATGCGTTCGAGCGTCTTGGCCGCGCGCAGCGGCTTGCCGCGCGCGTCGCGATAAGCGAAACCGCGGCCGGCGCGGCGGCGGGCGATGCCCGGCTCGCCGTCGTTGACGTAACGCAGGCCGGCCGCGCGCGCGGTGCGGCGGTTGCTCGCGGCGGGAACGTCCGGTCCGGTGCGCTCGCTCATGCCCCAGCAATACGGGCCGCGGCGTCAAGAATGCGGCAAGGAAGCGCTCGCGGACGGGCGCGATTCAGCGCCCGCCGTCGTCCTTCTTCTTGAAATCGACCGGCTCGCTCTTGGCCTCGCTGCGCACGGTCTCGAGCTTGCGCTCGCACCAGCCCGGCGGCGTCTCGCCGGGCCGCGACGGGCCGCTGGCGCATTCGGGCCGCGCATCGACGGCGGCGTTGGTGTCCCGGTATTCCACACCGCCGCAGGCGCTCAGCGCCATGGCGACCGCGATCGAAACGATGACTGCACGCATGCTCAGGCTCCTGTCTGCTTCACCGCGACGATGCCGCGCCGATCCCAACCGCACCTGTGCCATCGGTCAGGCAGGGACCGCGCCGGTTCAGACCGCCGCTTCGGCCTCGGCCTCGGCCATGACGGCGACCGGCACCGCCGCCGGCGCGCGCGCGTAGCGCCAGGCGATCAACAAGCCGGCGAACAACAGGGCCGCGGCGATGAACCACGGCGCGCCGGGCAGGTGGATCGGCGAGCTCTTGCCGATGAAGTAGCCGAAGCTGCCGGCGAAGATCGCCGGGCCCAGCACGCCGGCCAGCGAAATCAGGCTCATCAGCGAACCCTGGATGCGCCCCTGCACTTCGGGCCCGACCTGGCGCGTGACCAGCGCCTGCGTGGCCGGCGCGGCCATCGCCCACAAGGCGCTGATCGGCAGGCCGAGCAGGAAGTACAGCCCGGTGTCGGACAGCCCGTAAATAACGAAGCCGATCACGCCGCAGCTCAGGCCGATCAGCAGCGTGCGCCGTTCGCCGAACTTGGCCACCATGCGGCCGATCAGGAAGACATTGACGATGATGTTGCACACGCCCACCACCAGCAGCACCCAGCCGACTTCGCGCAGGCCCCAGTGGTACTGGTAGTCGGCGAACAACACGAAGATGCTCGGATACACGTAGTGCGCCATGTTGGCGATGAACACCACCGCGGCCAGGCCGAACACCTGCGGGTAGCGCTTGAGCAGCACCAGCGCGCCGAACGGATTGGCGTGGGCCCAGTCGAAGCGCGGGCTGCGCCGCTGCGGCGGCAACGATTCGGGCAGCACGAACAGGCCGTAGAGGAAGTTCAGCAGCGCCAGGCCGGCGGAGAACCAGAACGGCAGGCGCAGGTCGATCTCGCCCAGGTAGGCGCCGATCACCGGCCCGACCACGAAGCCCAGGCCGAATGCAGCGCCGATCATGCCGAAGCTCTTGGCGCGCTGTTCCGGCGGGGTGATGTCGGCGATGTAGGCGTTGGCGGTGGTGAAGCTGGCCGCGGTGATGCCGGAGACGATCCGCCCGATCAGCAGCAGCGGCAGGGTGTCGGCCACCGCCATCAACACGAAGTCCAGGCCCAGCCCCAGGCACGACAGCAGGATCACCGGGCGCCGCCCGAAGCGGTCCGACAGGCTGCCCTGGATCGGCGAGAACACGAACTGCACCAGCGCGAACACCGTGCCGAACAGGCCGACCCACCACGCCGCCACGGCGGTGTCGCCGTTGACGAAGTTTTCGATCAGATGCGGCAGCACCGGAATGATCAGGCCGAACGACAGCACGTCGATCAGGACGGTGATGAAGATGAAAACGAGCGCAGCACGACGCGCGCCCGAGGCGGGAGCGGAAGCAGAGGTCATGAAAGTAGGCGGCCGGCCTGGATGATCCGATCGGCGCAGTCTAGCGCGCGAGCCCGCGGCCGCCATGGACGATTGTCACGCGGCGATGGTTTCCGACGTTACCAATTGCCCCGCGAAGCATATATTTTTCCTGTCGGATCATCTGCTTACGAAATCGCCTGTGAGCGCGCGCGCTCACAAAGCCGTGCCGGCGCAAGCGCCGTAATTCCCGTGCCCCCGGGTGAATTGCCGCATCGCACAATTTGTGCTTTAGTCGGAACACGCTCGGTTATTACACCGCCGGTGCAGGAGAAATCCCGCGCCAGTGGCGGACTCGCCTTGCGCGACGGCAAAACGACACAGCGATATCGCGACCACGACTCGCGTTGGAGAGCATTACGTCGAAGCCGATCTCCACGGCCGCCGCATCAGAGATGCGCGCCCGCGGAACCAGTGAGAGAGGCGCGACACAGGCACGGCCACAACGCGAAGGCGGTAGCGAGCTAGCGATCCACGGAACACTCACGTCCGGAGATGCGATGCAAGCCACGCAACAAAGTTTGTACGACCCCCGCGACGAGCGGGACAGCTGCGGTTTCGGACTGATCGCGCAACTCGACGATCGCCCTAGCCGAGCCCTGGTCGATCGCGCCCTGGAGGCGCTCTCGCGCATGACCCACCGCGGCGGCGTCGCCGCCGACGGCCTCAGCGGCGACGGCTGCGGTCTGCTGATCCGCCATCCCGACGCGTTTTTGCGCCTGATCGCGCGCGAAGCCAACATCCGCCCGGGCCCGCATTTCGCCGCCGGCCTGGTGTTCCTGCCGCACGACGCCAGCCAGGCCGGCGTCGCCCGCGACACGCTCAACGAAACCCTGCGCAGCGAAGGCATGCGCGTGACCGGTTGGCGCGTGGTGCCGGTGAACCTGGACGCCTGCGGCGATCTGGCGCGCAAGACCATGCCGCGCATCGAGCAGATTTTCGTCGATGCCGCCGCGCCGTTCGACCCGGCCGGCTTCCAGCGCTCCTTGTTCCTGGCGCGCCGCCGCGCCGAACAGCGCCTGCGCGCGATCAAGGACTTCTATGTGGTCAGCCTGTCCTCGGCCAGCATCGGCTACAAGGGCATGGTGCTGCCGGACCGGCTGATGCAGCTGTATCCGGACCTGCAGCGCGCCGAGCTGGCCGCCAGCGCGGTGGTGTTCCACCAGCGCTTCTCCACCAACACCACGCCGCGCTGGCCGCTGGCGCAGCCGTTCCGCCTGCTCGCGCACAACGGCGAGATCAACACCATCGCCGGCAACCGCGCCTGGGCGCAGGCGCGCGCCTACACCTGGCGCACGCCGAGCCTGGACCTGCGCGAGTTCGATCAGGTCGTCAGCACCGACGGCTCGGATTCGCAGAGCCTGGACAACATGCTCGAAGTGCTGCAGGCCGGCGGCATGGACCTGCTCAAGGCGATGCGCATCCTGATTCCGCCGGCGACCCAGTCGCTGGAATACAAGGACGCCGATCTGGCCGCGTTCTACGAGTACTACGCGCTCAACACCGAGCCGTGGGACGGCCCGGCCGGCATCGTCACCTGCGACGGCCGCTACGCCGCCTGCACGCTCGACCGCAACGGCCTGCGCCCGGCGCGCTGGCTGCGCTCGCGCGATCGCCATTTCCTGATCGCTTCCGAGGCCGGGGTGTGGGAGCTGCCGGTGGAGGAGATCGAAGCCAAGGGCAAGCTCGGCCCGGGCGAGATGATCGCCGCCGACCTGTACCAGGGCGAGCTGCTCGATTCGGAAGCCATCGACCGCATCAACCGCGCGCGCGCGCCGTACAAGCGCTGGCTCAAGCAGGGCATGACCTACCTGCACAGCGAGCTGATCGATCCCAACCTCGCCGCCGAGCCGTTCGATCACGAAACCCTGGCCGGTTTCCAGAAGCTGTTCCAGCTGACCCGCGAAGAACGCGAGCAGGTGCTGCGCCCGCTGGCCGAGATCGAACAGGAAGCCACCGGCTCGATGGGCGACGACGTGCCGATGGCGGTGCTGTCGCAACAGGTGCGGCCGCTGTACGACCACTTCCGCCAGGCCTTCGCCCAGGTCACCAATCCGCCGATGGACCCGTTGCGCGAGGATTGCGTGATGTCGCTGGCGACCCAGATCGGGCGCGAGGGCAACGTCTTCGTCGATGGCCCGGGCAATGTCGGCCACATCCATCTGAACTCGCCGGTGCTCGCCCAGCGCAAGCTGCGCCAGTTGCTGTCGATGGCGCCTTACGATCAGTCGCACCACTACATCGACCTGAACTACACCGCCGAGGAAGGTCTCAAGGCCGCGCTGTTGCGGCTGTGCGCGCAAGCCGAGCAGGCCACGCGCGACGGCAACGTGCTGCTGATCGTCACCGACCGGCGTCCGCGCCGCGACGCGCTGATGATGCACGCGCTGCTCGCCACCGGCGCGATCCACCAGCACCTGACCCGGGTCGGCCTGCGCTGCGAGGCCAATCTGATCATCGAGACCGGCACCGCGCGCGATCCGCATCATTTCGCCTGCCTGATCGGCTTCGGCGCGACCGCGGTGTATCCGTACCTGGCCTACCAGACCCTGCACGACCTAGGCGCGCGCGGCATCCTGCGCACCAAGCACGGCGAGGTCGCGCAGATCGGCCGCAGCTACCGCCGCGCGATCAAGAAGGGCCTGCTGAAGATCATCTCGAAGATGGGCATCGCCACCATCGGCAGTTATCGCGGCGCGCAGTTGTTCGAGATCATCGGCCTGGACAAGGAAGTCGTCGATATGTGCTTCACCGGCGCGCCTTCGCGCATCGCCGGCGCCGGTTTCGAGCTGTTGCAGGAAGACAACCAGACCCTGGCCGACATCGGTTGGGATGCCAATCGCCTGCCCGAGATCGGCGGCCTGCTCAAGTACACGCCGGGCGGCGAATATCACCTGTTCAATCCCGACGTGGTCACGCGCCTGCAGCGCGCGGTCGGCAGCGGCGAGTGGAGCGACTGGCAGCACTACGCCGAGGCGGTCAACGAACGCCCGACCGCGGCGCTGCGAGATCTGCTGGAGCTCAACGCCGATCCGGCCAAGGCGATTGCGATCGAGGAGGTCGAACCGGTCGCCGACATCGTGCGCCGCTTCGATTCGGCGGCGATGAGCCTGGGCGCGTTGTCGCCGGAAGCGCACGAAGCGCTGGCGATCGCGATGAACCGTCTGGGCGGGCGCTCCAATTCGGGCGAAGGCGGCGAAGACCCGGCGCGTTATCGCAGCGACAAGGTCTCGAAGATCAAGCAGATCGCCTCGGGCCGTTTCGGCGTGACACCGGAGTATCTGGTCAACGCCGAAGTGCTGCAGATCAAGATCGCCCAGGGCGCCAAGCCCGGCGAAGGCGGCCAGCTGCCCGGCCATAAGGTCAACGAACTGATCGCGCGCCTGCGCTACGCGATGCCCGGCATCGGCCTGATTTCGCCGCCGCCGCATCACGACATCTATTCGATCGAAGACCTCGCGCAGTTGATCCACGACCTGCGCCAGGTCAATCCGCAGGCGCTGATCTCGGTCAAGCTGGTGTCGCACGCGGGCGTGGGCACCATCGCCACTGGCGTGGCGAAAGCCGGCGCCGACCTGGTGACGGTGTCGGGCCACGACGGCGGCACCGGCGCCAGTCCGCTGTCGTCGATCCGCTACGCCGGCACGCCGTGGGAACTGGGCCTGGCCGAAGCGCGTCAGGCGCTGATCGCCAACGATCTGCGCGAGCGGGTGATTCTTCAAACCGATGGCGGCCTGAAGAGCGGGCTGGACGTGATCAAGGCCGCGCTGCTGGGCGCGGAGAGCTTCGGCTTCGGCACCGCGCCGATGATCGCGCTGGGCTGCAAGTACCTGCGCATCTGCCACCTCAACAATTGCGCCACCGGCGTCGCCACCCAGGACGCCGGCCTGCGCCGCGATCATTTCACCGGCCTGCCCGAGCGCGTGGAGAACTTCTTCCGCCTGCTGGCCGAGGAAGTGCGGCATTGGCTGGCCTCGCTGGGCGTGCGCACGCTCGGCGAACTGGTCGGCCGCACCGATCTGCTCAAGCAAAGCGAAGGCGACAGCGCGCGCCAGCAATGCCTGGACCTGTCGCCGCTGCTGGCCGGATCGGGTCTGGCCCACGGCGGCCATTGCGGCATGCCGGCGCCGGCGGCGGAACCCGACGGCCTGTCGGCGCAGTTGGAAGCCGAACTGGCCGAGGTGATCGCGAACAAGGCCGGCGGCGATTTCAGCTACAAGATCCGCAACACCGACCGCAGCATCGGCGCGCGCCTGTCCGGGCGCATCGCCCGCGCCCACGGCGATCGCGGCATGAACGATGCGCCGATCACCCTGCGCTTCAACGGCACCGCCGGGCAGAGCTTCGGCGCATTCCAGGCCGGCGGCCTGCATTTCGAGCTGTCGGGCGAAGCCAACGACTACGTCGGCAAGGGCATGGCGGGCGGCCGCATCGTGCTGCGTCCGCCGGCGGGCGCGCGTTATGTCGCCAATGAGACACCGATTCTCGGCAACACCTGTCTGTACGGCGCCACCGGCGGCGAGCTGTACGCCGCCGGCCGCGCCGGCGAGCGTTTCGGCGTGCGCAATTCCGGCGCGACCGCGGTGGTGGAAGGCGCCGGCGATCACTGCTGCGAATACATGACCGGCGGCGTGGTCGCGGTGCTGGGCCGCACCGGGTTGAACTTCGGCGCGGGGTTTACCGGCGGCATGGCGTATGTGCTCGATACCGAGCGCGATTTCGTCGATCGCTACAACCATGAGCTGATCGACATCCTGCGCATTTCCGCCGACGGCTTCGAGCATCACCGCTCGCACCTGCACGACCTGCTGGAAACGCATGTGGCATTGACCGGCAGCGTGTGGGCGCGGCGGATTCTGGATGAGATGCGCGACTACCTGGGCAAGTTCTGGCTGGTGAAGCCGAAGGCGGCGAGCCTGGAGTCGCTGGCCGAGACGTTGAGGAGTGCGGCGTGATGGGGGGCTGGTTTGCGGCAACGGCAACGGCGAATCCCCCCTGCCCCCCTTTTTCAAAGGGGGGAACGGCAACGGCTGATTGGGCGACGGTGACGACGATGATTGGAATTTCGCGGTTCGAGCATTCAAGCAAGCATCTGCCCGCCCCGACGGTAAAACCGACCGGGTTCCCCCCTTTGAAAAAGGGGGGCCAGGGGGGATTCGCTTTGGCTGTCGCTCCTGACGCCACCAACCGCCATCGACAACGCCAACCGGGCCCGCAGCAATGAGCAAGAAGCCAGTCTTCCAATTCCGCGACGCCCCGCGCGAGATGCCCTCGCGCATCCCCCTGCAACTGCGCCTCAACGGCGACTGGGGCGAACTCTACGGCCGCTTCGCCGAGGTCGAAGCCAAGAAGCAGGCCGGCCGCTGCCTGGACTGCGGCAACCCGTACTGCGGCTGGGCCTGCCCGCTGCACAACTACATCCCGCAATGGCTGGAACTGGCGCGCGAAGGCCGCCTGCACGAAGCCGCGGCGCTGTGCCACGAAACCAATCCGCTGCCCGAAGTCTGCGGCCGCGTGTGCCCGCAGGACCGTCTGTGCGAAGGCAGTTGCACGCTCAACGACGGCTTCGGCGCGGTCACCATCGGCGCGGTCGAGAAATACATCGTCGATAACGCGCTCGCCGACGGCTGGCGCCCGGACCTGTCCACGGTCAAGGCCAGCGGCCACCGCGTCGCCGTGGTCGGCGCCGGGCCCGCGGGCCTGTCGTGCGCGGATCGGCTGGCGCGCGCCGGCATCCAGGCGGTGGTGTTCGATCGCTACGAAGCCATCGGCGGCCTGCTGCATTTCGGCATTCCGAGCTTCAAGCTCGAAAAATCGGTGATGGTTCAACGCCGCGACGTGCTCGAAGGCATGGGCGTGCAGTTCCGCCTCGGCGTCGAGATCGGCCGCGACATCAGCCTGGATGCATTGATCGAGGAATTCGACGCGGTGTTCCTGGGCCTGGGCTCGTACCGCTACACCGACGGCGGCCTGCCCGGCCAGGACCTGCGCAACGTGCTGCCGGCGCTGCCGTTCCTGGTGCAGAACGGCCGCGTCGTGCATGGCGACGGCGAGACCCTGCGCTCGGCGCCGATCGCCGGCTGGGAAGATCAACTGGAACTGCCGGACCTGCGCGGCAAGCGCGTGATCGTGCTCGGCGGCGGCGATACCGGCATGGACTGCGTGCGCAGCGCCGTGCGCATGGGCGCGGCGCAGGTGCGCTGCGTGTACCGCCGCGACGAGGCCAACATGCCCGGTTCGGCGCGCGAAGTCGCCAACGCGCGCGAGGAAGGCGTGGAGTTCCTGTTCAACCGCCAGCCGCTGGAGTTGCTCGGCGACGGCACCACCGTCAGCGCGGTGCGCGTGGCCGAAACCCGCCTGGGTCCGCCGGATGCGCGCGGCCGCCAGCGCGCGGAAATCGTCGAAGGCAGCGAATCGGTGCTGGACGCCGACGTGGTCATCATCGCCTTCGGCTTCCAGCCCGACCCGCCGGCGTGGCTGGCGCAGCAGGGCATCGAGCTGGCCGACAACGGCCGCATCAAGGTGCTGGCCACCTCCGGCAGCTGCGCGACCAAGCGCAAGACGACGACGGGCTTGCCGTACCAGACCACGAATCCGAAGGTGTTCGCCGGCGGCGACGCGGTGCGCGGCGCGGACCTGGTGGTGACCGCGGCGTTCGAAGGGCGCGAGGCGGCGGCGGGAATCGTATCGCTGCTCAGCGAGCGCGCGCCGGTGGCGGTGCGCAGCGATTCGAAGCAGGCGAAGTTCGGCTAGCGTCGTTCCCTTCTCCCGCTTGCGGGAGAAGGTGCCCGGAGGGCGGATGAGGGCATGCGCGATCTGGTTTGCGACGCAAGTTGCCACGTCGCGTGCCCTCACCCCAACCCTCTCCCGCAAGCGGGAGAGGGAGAGGAGCAGATCACAGAAGCAGAATCAGCGCCCCGGACCCACATCGATGAACCGCAGGAACTCCGCGCGCGTGCGCGCATCGTCGCGGAACATGCCGAGCATCTTCGAGGTGATCATGCTCACGCCGCGCTTGTGCACGCCGCGGGTGGTCATGCACTCGTGCGCGCCCTCGATCACCACGCCCACGCCGAGCGGCTGCAGCACGTCCTGGATCGATTGCGCGATCTGCGCGGTCATCTTTTCCTGCACCTGGAAGCGCCGCGCATAGGTCTCGACCACGCGCGCCAGCTTGCTGATGCCCACGACCTTGCCGCTGGGCAGATAGCCGACGTGGGCCTTGCCGATGATCGGCGCCATGTGGTGCTCGCAGTGGCTTTCGAACTCGATGTCGCGCAACACGATCATCTCGTCGTAGCCGGCGACTTCCTCGAAGGTGCGCGCCAGGTACTCGCGCGGATCGTCGTCGTAGCCGCTGAACCAGTCGCCGTAGGCCTCGACCACGCGCTTGGGCGTGTCCAGCAGACCTTCGCGGGCGGGATCTTCGCCGGCCCAGGCCAGCAGAGTGCGGACCGCGGCTTCGGCTTGATCGCGGCTGGGCTTGTCGGGGGTGTCGGCCATGAGTCGGCCTCGTTCGGTGGGAGGGGAATGCTATCAAGCCGGGATTCGGGATTGGGGATTGGTTGGACGGGAATCGGGAATCGGGAATCGTAGAAAAGCCGCCAGGCCTCCCAGCTTTAGGCTTTTACGATTCCCGATTCCCGATTCCCGGCAAAAAAAAGGTCGCCCAAAGCAGGCGACCAGTTGACTCCCCGGGGGAGAGAGACCTAGGGAGCAGAGCCGGTGCGCGGGTTGTCAGCGCTCCGGCCGGTCGAGCGCGTGGGGCAGATTGCGCTCGATGTGGTGCCAACCGTCGCGCACGGCGTCGCGCGCTTCGGCCCAGTGCAGTCGCGACGAGGCCCGGCAATGGGTCCAGTCGCGCGCGAGTTCGTCCTCG
The DNA here is from genome assembly GCF_018612875.1 of Lysobacter sp. ISL-50. Taxonomy (GTDB): domain Bacteria; phylum Pseudomonadota; class Gammaproteobacteria; order Xanthomonadales; family Xanthomonadaceae; genus Lysobacter. The sequence continues at coordinate 36,018 of NZ_JAGGRI010000003.1, forward strand.
ACCTCCTCGAAGCGGCGTCCGCCGCAATGCAGATAGCTGTCGTAACCGTAGCGATAGGCCGGCTCGTAATCGGGCCATTCGCGACCGGCGCTGTAATACGCGGCGAAACGGAATTCACGGTGAAAGTGTTCGCGGTACTCCCCAGGGTCGATTGCCTGCGCGACGGCGGCGCCGACCTGGGTTTCGTCGTGTTTGCTCATGGCTTGCATCGACTTGCCTTAAACGCCAAACGCGTCCATGAGCCCACGCTAGGCCCTGGCGGATGCAATGCAGGTGAAGACGCGGCGTGACGGCGGCGATGTTCAGCTAAAGTTCGCGTCGCGCTCAGCAGCGTTAGCGCCGCGTGAGGATTTCGATCCGCCACAGGCTGGGCGAAGGCCGATACGCGGCATCGGCCGAGTGTTCAGGCGATGCTCGGACGAGCGCCGATACCGAGGCCGCGGGCGCTTACTCGGCCTGCAGCACCACCGCGATATCGCGGCTGCCGCTCTGCGCCACGCTGACCGCGTTGCGGCCGGCGGCGGTGGCGTTGCGCAGGGCGAAGCGCACGCGTTCGAACAATGCCGCCACCTGCTCGCCGCGTTGCGACATGGCCAGGCCGATGCTCACGCTGATGGTGATTTCGTGGCCGTCGATGCGGAACGGACGCTGGGCGAAGGTCTCGCCGATGCGCCGCGCCAGCAGCTCGCATTCGCCGCGCTCGCATTCGCTGACGATGCCGAAGCAATCGCCCTCCATGCGCGCGATGGTGTCGTCCGGGCTCAGCACCCCGCGCATGCGCGACAGGGCCTGCTGCAGCAGCGCATCGCCGACCGCGCGGCCGTAGCGCGCGTTGACCTCGCCGAAACCGTCCAGATCCACCAGCAGCAGGCCGTAGGTGTTGACGTTGAGGCTGCCCGGCGAGGACCAGGCTTCCAGCATCTGCTCCAGCACCTGGGCGTTGAGCGCGCCGGTGAGCGGATCGCGTTCGACCGACTGCCGCGCCAGCAGCACGATGCGATGGCGGTTGGCGGCGTGCTGGCTCAGGGCCAGCGCCAGCACCGCCGATTCCAGCACCGCGGTCAGGGCCAGGCCGCGTTCGGCCCATTCGGCGTCCTGCAGGCCCAGGATGTTCGCCGCCAGCGCGGCGGCCAGCACCAGCATCGGCGTCCAGCCCAGCAGGTAATAGCCGGCGTAGGGCGCGCCCTTGCGCCAGGCCACCACCGCGATCACCAGCATCAGCGGCACGCCCAGCAGCAACAGCGCGTTGCCGCCGATGTACCACCAGCCGTAGACGTGTTCGCGCAGCAGCACCAGGACCAACAGCCAGAACATGTTCGCCCACTGGATGCTGCGCAGCACCCAGGTGGTGCGCGGCATCAATCGCGGCAGGTCGAGGAAGCGCAGGCTGAAGCCGATCTGGAAGATCGTCGCCAGGGTCGCCAGCGCCCACCCCACCGCCGGTTCGCTGGCCATGCCGGCCAGCCCCCACATTTCCGAGGCATCGCCCGATCGCAGCAGCAGGTAGGTGGCCATGCACGCCAGATAGGCGCCGTAGCCCAGGTAGACGAAGTCGCGGAACGCCACCCACACGCCGACCATCGCCACCGCCATCAGCATCATCGCGGTGAAGGCGGCGGCCATGAAACGCGCGTCGCCGCGCTCCTGCCGGGCCAGTTCGGGAATGCTCGCGAACGACAGGCGGATTTCGCTCATCGCCGCGCGGCCCTTGATGCGCACATAGGCCACGGTCGAAGTCGGCCAGCCGTTGGGCAGCGACAGCACCCAGCCGCGCCGCATCAGCGGCACGCCGCCGCGTTCGGCGTCCTGGATTTCGCGCAGATGCGCCGCGCCCGGCGGGTAGTACAGCAGCGGCCCCATCGCGCGCGAGCCGCGCACCACCAGCATCAGGCCGTCGCCGGGCTTGATCGAGCGCTGGCTGGTCAGGCGCAGCCAGTAACCCTCCGAGCGGCGCGGCAGGCTGAAGCGGATGACGTCGTCGGGACGCTCGGCGGTCAGGCTGCGCATCACCGGCGCGCCCACCGGCGGCGTCTGCAGGTCGGTGTCGGTCATCAACACCTCGACCTTCAGCGATTGCGCCGCGGCCGGCGCGCACAGGCAGGCCAACGCGACCATCAGCGCCCACAGGGCCTTGCGCATACCCAGGTCCGCCCCCGCGAGAATGAGCGTTGAAGTCTAGCCGGAGTCGGCGCGGGCGGGATGGCCGATCGAGGCGCAATCGGGCGTCCTCACAAACCCAACGCCCCCACCTACCGGCTTCCCCCCTTTGAAAAAGGGGGGTTAGGGGGGATTTGCTCTTCAAGTTCAGATGGGCGCGAGGACTGCTTTCAGAGCAAAGGCAAATCCCCCCTACCCCCCTTTTTCAAAGGGGGGGAAGCGCCGTTTCTATTTAACTTTCATCGGGGAGAACTCGTCGTTTCGATTCAACCGCCGCGATCGCTGCGCAATTCCTTCACCCGGCGATCGTTGCCCGCCGCCGCGCGCGCGGCGACCACGCTGAATGCGACGATCCCGAGCATGACCACGCAGGCGCCGGCCAGCGCGCGGCCCTGCGGCCAGGCTTCGCCGAGCCACAGCGCGCCGATCACGGTGGCGAACAGGATTTCCGCCGCCTGCATGGCCTCGGCCGCGGCCAGCGCGGTCGGATCGTTGCGGACCATGCCGGTGGCCTGGAAGAACAGCACCGTCGCGATCACCCCGGCGCCCAGCGCCACGCCCGCGGCCAGGACCACCTGTCCGGCCGGCGGCGGGCCCGCTTCGATCCCGGCATACAACGCCACCGCCCACCACAACGGCTGGCTCGCCAGGGTCATGCCGAACACGCGCTGGGTGGCGTTGAGTTCGGTCCCGGTCTTTTCCAGATGCAGCAGCAGGCCACGATTGCCCAGCGGATAAGCGACCGCGCCGATCGCCACGCAGACCAGCGCGATCCAGCCGGCGCGATCCAGCCGCCCGCCGCCGTGGCCGAGTTGCAGCAACAGCACGCCGGCCACGATCACCGCGCCGGTCGCCAGCGCCGGCAGCGGAATCCGCGCGCGCGCGTCGCGATACAAAAACGGCGCGCACAGCATTCCGGCGATCACGGTCAGCTGGAAGGTGCCGGCCACCAGCCACGACGGCCCGCTGGAGGCGGCGTAGCTCAGGCACAGGTAGAACAGCACGAAGCCGATCCCGCTCCACAGCAGCCACGGCCCGGGATGAGTGCGGATCGCCCGCCACACCGGCCGCACGCCGCCCAGCAGCGGCATCGCCACCAGCAGCATCGGCAGGGTGAACAGATAACGCAGCGCCGCGGTCCAGGCCCAATGCCCGCCGGCGTTGGCGGCGGCGCGGTTGAGCACGTAGGTGCAGGTGAAGAACAGCGCCGAAGCCAGTGCGATCGACACCGCCCACAAGGCCTGGCGGCTGGCGCTCATGGACGCTGCCGGACGCGGATGCTCGACGCCGGCACCTGCACTTCGTCGATGCCGCCGACCCGGATCGGCGTGCCCGGCTCCGGGCCCCAAGCGTGGGCGTAGATGACTTCCCAGGTCGCTGGCAGCTGGCCGCGCGCATCGCGCAGCGGCTCGTAGGCCTGCGCGGCGCGGGCGAAGCGCGCGCGCCCGGTCAGGCTGCGCCGGCGCGTGACCATCGCGTTGGTCGCGCCGAGCGTGCGCAGTTCGCGCATCAGATGGCCCAGGTCGGGATGACCGAGGGTGAATTCGTCGCGATCGAGCACCGGATTCTTGAATCCGGACGCGATCAGGGCATCGCCGAACTGGGCGATCGACGGAAACAGGCTCACGTGCGGCGCCGCGTCGGCTTCGGCGAAGGCGCCGCGCAGCTCGAACAAGGTGTCCGGGCCGAAGGTCGACACCAGCAGCAGCCCGCCGGGCTTGAGCACGCGGCGGAAACCGGCGAACACCGCCGGCAGGTCTTCCACCCATTGCAGGCACAGGTTCGAGAACAGCACATCGACGCTGCTGTCGCGCAGCGGCAGCGCGCGCGCGTCGGCGCAGACCGCATCGGGCCGGCGCGCGCCGCCGAGCAGGCGCGGGCGCCAGCCGCCGTCGCCGAAATGCGTGCGCGCCTCGCGCAGCATCGGCACGGCCAGATCCAGCGCGATCACCTGCGCGCGCGGCCAGCGCTTCTGCATCGCCGCGCTCAGATGGCCGGGGCCGCAGCCGACATCGACCACGACTTCGGGCGCGCGATCGTCGAGGTAATCCAGGGTTTCCGACAAGCGCGCGCCGACTTCGCGCTGCAACGCGGCGGCATCGTCGTAGCCGTGCGCGGCGCGCGAGAACGAGCGGCGAACCTGGCGGTGGTCGAACAGATCGGTCATGGACTTCGGGCTTGCCTGTTGCTGTGCGGGAGGTTCATGCGCGCCGGGTGCGCGCGCGGGACGGATTCGAATGCATCGGCGTCATCGCCGCATGGCATCAGGCCGCGGCCGACTGGGCTTCCGCCTCATCGACGAAGGCCTCGATGGTCTGCGCGACTTCGTCGGTCGCGCCGAGAAACGGCGCGTGGCCGGCCTGGGCGATCACCACGCTGCGGCCGCGCGGCGCCAGCGCGGCGGCGGCCGGCATCGCGGCGGACGGCACCAGGCGGTCGCGGCGTCCGGAAATCCACAGGCTGGGCACTTGCAGGCCGGGCAGTTCCTCGCGCACGTCGAATTCATCCAGCAAGCTCAGGCCTTCGTGCAGCGCGCGCGCGGCCGGTTCGCCGCGCTCGAAGGCTTGTTGCTTGAGATGGCGCAGTTCGTCCTGCGCGCTGGGCGAGCCCAGCGCTTCCAGGGCCAGAAAGCCTTCCAGGGTGCCGCGAAAATCGCGCTGCAAGGCCTCGCCGAAATTACGGAACAGATCCGGCGACACGCCGTGCGGCCAGTCCGGCCCGACCACGAAGCGCGGCGAGGATGCGATCAGGATCAGGCCGCGTACCTTGCGCGGATGATCCAGTCCGGCGCGCAGCGCGACCTGGCCGCCGAGCGACCAACCCAGCCAGTAGGCATCGGGGATGCGCTCGACCAGTTCCGCCGCGAGCGCCTTGGGATCGAGCGCGGTGGCGTCCTCGCGCGCGTAGCCGTGGCCCGGCAGATCGATCAGGTGCACGGTGTAGTGCGCGGCCAGGCGTTCGACCAGCGACGCGAACAGGCCGCCGTGCATGGCCCAGCCGTGGATCAGGGCGATGGCCGGGCGTCCGCTGTCGGGGGAAGCGCCGATGGTTTGGATGTACATGGGGGAAGGAGGTCCGTACTGCGTGCGTTGGTGCTGAGCTGGTTGGTGCGTGTTTGCGCGTGTTTGCGAAGTGGCGATGGCTGTGTCGGCTCTGCCGACCTCGCGCTTATGTTCTTAGCCGTTTTTTTTGCCGTTGTTTTTTTGCCGTCATTCCCGCGAACGCGGGAATCCAGCGACTTTGACGGTACTCGCACGAAAGTCGCTGGATTCCCGAGCTCGCAGGAATGACGGTAGGAAGGTGGCTTGGCGGACGAAGTTCATCGGCTCCGGCACGCAACGTAATTCCGGCGCGAATCACGACTTAGTCCTGAACCCTGCCGCCTCACACCCCCGCCTCACCGCGCAAGGAATGCAACGCCGCCACCGCCTCGTCGCAGCGATCCGCCGGCACCAGCAGATGATCGTGATAGAACCCGGCCAACACATTGCACGGAATACCGCGCCGGGTCAGCGCGCGCGAGAACGCCGCGGTCAGACCCACCGCTTCCAGCGCCGAATGCACGCGCAAGGTCAGCCACGCGGCGACGAAGTCGTACTTCAATCCGTGTGCGTCGGCATCGGCGCGGCGCAGCACGCAGGTCAGGCCTTCGTTCTCGGTCACCGTCGCCAGGGCGAGCTCGCGCAAGGGCGAGCGAGCGTCGGACGTGCTGGCGTAGACGTACTCGCCTTCGCGCACATCGACCTGCAGGCCGGCCAGCATCTGCGCCAGATCGGTTTGCGCGATCGATCCAGCCGCCGCGCCCGCGTCCGACGTCGAAGACGGCCCGGCGCTCATCGCGCCGCGGTGGCCGGCGCGGCCGCGCCGCTATCGCTGCGTTCGATCGCCACGCGTTCGGCCGCGCGCGCCAGCGCTTCGATCAGGCCATCGACCTGTTCGCGCGTGTGCAGCGCCGAGAAGGTCACGCGCAGACGCGCGCGGCCTTCGGGCACGGTCGGCGGGCGGATCGCGGCGACCCAGTACCCCTGCTGCTCCAAGGCCTGCGCCATCGCCAGCGCCCGGCGATCGTCGCCGCACATCACCGGCTGGATCGGCGTGCCCGAATGCAACAGTTCCAGACCGAGCTTGCCCGCGCGTTCACGGAAATGCGCGGTCAGCTCGGCGAGTTTTTCGCGCCGCCAATGATCGCTGCGGGCGAGCTTGATCGCCGCGCGCGTCGCCGCGGCCTGCGCCGGCGGCAACGCCGTGGTGTACAGATGGCTGCGCGCGGTTTCGGCCAGATGGCCGATCAAGTCGGCATCGCCGTGCAAGGCCGCGCCGTAGCTGCCCAGCGCCTTGCCGAACGTCGCCAGCTGCAACGGCACTTCCTGCACCGACAGACGCGCCGCGGCGACCGTGCCGCGCCCGTCCGGGCCGATGACGCCGACGCCGTGCGCGTCGTCCACGTACAGCACCGCTTTCTGCGCGCGCGCCACCAGGGCCAGATCGCGCAGCGGCGCGATGTCGCCGTCCATGCTGAAGACGCCGTCGGTGGCGAGCATCGCCATGCCTTCTGGCACGTTGCGCAATTGCCGGATCGCGCCTTCCGGATCGGCGTGCGGATAACGGCGCAGGCGGCAGCCGGCCAGACGCGCGGCGTCGATCAGGCTGGCGTGATTGAGACGGTCCTGCACGCAGACATCGTCTTCTTCCAGCAGGCCCTGCACCGCGGCGATATTGGCCAGGAAGCCGCTGCCGAACAGCAGCGCGCGCGGCGAGCCCAGCCAGTCGGCGAGTTCGCGCTCGAGCGCTTCATGCTGGGCGTGGTGGCCGCAGACCAGATGCGAGGCCAGTCCCCCGGTCCCTTCGCGCGAGGCCGCATCCTGGAAGGCGTTGGTCACGGCGAAATGCTGCGACAGTCCCAGGTAGTCGTTACCGCAGAAATTGACCAGCGACCGGCCTTCGACCTCGCAGCGCGCGCCGTCGCGATGGGTGACCACGCGGTGGGTGCGGCTGCGCGCGTTCGCCACGCGCTGGGCCTGGGCTGTTTGAATCCGTTCGCGCCAAAGGGTTCGCTGGCTGCTCATCGCGGAAGCTCCGCCGCTTCAGGCGGCGCAGGTGTGGGCGGACTGTTCGGAATGTTCCTCAATACTCGCATGGACGGTGCCGGCGGTCTCGACGATTTGCATCGGCTTGAGGCCCAGGCGGGCGAACAGTGCAAGGTCGCGCTCGGTGTCCGGATTGCCGGTGGTCAGCAGTTTTTCGCCGTAGAAGATCGAATTGGCGCCGGCCAGGAAGCACAGCGCCTGCAGTTCGTCGCTCATCGCCTCGCGTCCGGCCGACAGGCGGACCATCGACTTGGGCATCAGCAGGCGCGCAACTGCGATGGTGCGCACGAATTCGAAGGGGTCCAGCTCGGCCGTGCCGGCCAGGGGCGTGCCTTCGACCTGGACCAGCCGGTTGATCGGCACCGAGTCCGGATGCGCCGGCAGGTTGGCCAGGGTCTGCAGCAGGCCGGCGCGCTGGCCGCGCGACTCGCCCATGCCGACGATACCGCCGCAGCAGGTCTTCATGCCGACATCGCGCACGTGCTCCAGCGTGTCCAGGCGGTCCTGGAACTCGCGGGTGTGGATGATCTCGTTATAGAACTCCGGCGCGGTGTCCAGATTGTGGTTGTAGTAGTCCAGGCCGGCCGCCTTCAGCGACTTGGCCTGATCGCCCGACAACATGCCCAGGGTGGCGCAGGTTTCCAGACCCAGGGCCTTCACCTCGCGGATCATCGCCGCGACCTTCGGGATATCGCGGTCCTTCGGCGAGCGCCAGGCCGCGCCCATGCAGAAGCGCGAAGCGCCGGCGGCCTTGGCCTGCCGGGCTTTCTCCAGCACCGCCTCGGTGCTCATCAGCTTGGTCGCGTCCACGCCGGTGTGATAGCGCGCGGCCTGCGGGCAGTAGCTGCAGTCTTCCGGGCAGCCGCCGGTCTTGACCGACAGCAAGGTGCTGACCTGGACTTCGGTCGGATCGAAATTCTCCCGGTGCGCGCTCGCGGCGCGGTGCAGCAGCTCGGGGAACGGCAGATCGAACAGCGCGCGGACCTCGGCGCGGGACCAATCGTGGCGGAGCGGAGTGGAACTCGGAGTGGACATAGGCACCGGGGCTGGCTCCAGCGGGACTGCACTGACGGCGGGCAAAGGGGGACCGGCCGCCGGACGGCCGGAGCCGGCAGTCTGGTAAGCGCGCGGGCGGCTGTCAACCGATCTTGTCGCGATCGAGTTGACAGCTTTGGGCGGGGCGTATGGGATGGACTGGGTCGCGGGGCCAGCCGCTGCGTGGTGGCGGTGTCTTTTGTAGGAGGGCCTTCAGGCCCGATGCTTTCCTCTCCGGAACCGCGCCCCGGCCGAAGCGCGGAAACAGATAGCCAAGCGAAGGCCCCCCCACCGCGCCCCTGCGAAGTCTTTTGTGGGAGGGCCCTTCAGGCCTGACGCTTTCCGCTACGAAGCGACAACCCCATCCGCAAAACAACCTCCCCGCGGACTTCCCCGACGCGCGCCCCCGCCTTCCCCCGACAGCCCTGGCGCCCACGGCAAGCCAAGCTGCGCCAATGACCTTCGCCGCCTCCGCGATAGACGCGCCGCGCGCCGGCGGACTCTGGCGTCGCCTGGGCTGGGCGCTGTGGCCGCCGCGCTGCCTGATCTGCGGCGAGGCCGGCGCCGACGGCCGCGACCTGTGCCCGATCTGCGCGGCGGCATGGCCGTGGATGGGCACGGCCTGTCTGGCCTGCGCCTTGCCGTTGGCGGCTCCGGCGCCGTTCGCCGGGCAAACGGGCGACGCCATGGGTTCGATCGATGACTCTGCTCATCCGAGAACCGACGCATGCATCGGCGATGACAACGCGCTCGCCCATGGCTCGCCGCACGCTTGGCCCGATGCAGCAGCCCAAACCGATGCCGCAAGCATCACCCCAATCTGCGGCCACTGCCTGCGCCGCCCGCGCGTGTTGAGCGAAGTCCACGCCGCCTGCGTCTATCGCGCACCGCTGGACCGGCTGCTGCCGCGCTTCAAGTTCCATCGCGATCTGGCCGCGGGCCGTCTGCTGGCGACGATGATGGCGCGGGCCATCGCGGCGAAATTCGAATCCGGTGATCTGCACCGATTCGATGACCGCAACGATGCGACGCGCACACCGGCCACTACAACGCCCTGCATCCCGGCCAGCCGCGCCGGCCCGCTCGAATCCCACACAGCTCATAGCGGTTCGCATGCGGGCGACGCTACAGGCCCTTCATCGCGGACGTCCCCGCCAATCGATGCACCGATCACTGCGCCACCCACCACGCCGATCCTCATCCCGATCCCCCTGCACCGCGCGCGCCTGCGCGAACGCGGCTACGACCAGGCGCTGGAACTCGCGCCCCCCCTCGCCCGCGAGCTGCGCCTGCCCTTGCTGGACGATGCCCTGCTGCGCCTGCGCAACACGCCCGCGCAATCACGCCTGGACGCCGCGCATCGGCGACGCAACCTGCGCGATGCCTTCGCCTGGCGCGGCGCCGCATCGGTTCCCGCGCACGTGGTCCTGATAGACGACGTCATGACCACCGGCGCGACCCTGCACGCCGCCGCGCGAACGCTGCGGCGCGTGGGCGTGCAGCGAGTGGACGCCTGGGTCTGCGCACGCGTGCTGTGAGCGCGAGCCGCTCTATGCCGACACGACGCGGCCGCGGACAAAGCCGCGACCGCCTCGCCCCAACGCTACGGCGACCCCGCCAGCGCCTGCGCCGGCTGCACCCGCGCCGCGTTGACCCGGATCGACCAACTGCGCGAATGCTGCAACAGCCCACCGGCCATCGCCGCGCTCACGAACGCGGTCTTGTCGGTGACGCGCAATTCCAACGTGCGTGTCGCCGGCGTGGCCGCATCCTGGCGGAAATCGTAGGTCGCCGAGGTCGCACCCGCGATCGCGGTGCCATCGAGGTACCACTGCACCGCGACGGTGCCGATGCTCGGCCGCAACAACGTCGCCGAGAACCGCTTGGTCGTACCGCGCGCGTACGCCACCGCCGCGGCCGGCGACGGCGATTCGGTGCCCGGCTCGACCAGGTCGATGCCCGCCGACGGCGACCCGAAGCCGCCGCGATACAACTTGCGCACGTACTCCTGCCGGCAGACCGGGCAGAACGTATTGCCTAGCGCGCGCATCAGGCAGGTGTTATCGACCGGCCGGTACATACCGTTGCTCAGATAGCGCGCGCCCTTGAACAAACCGGTGCCGCTGGTGCCGGCGGGCGTCGGAATCGGCAGACCCGGGGTGAACCAGCTGCGCCACTTCACCAAGCTGGCGTTGGTCTGGTTGGTGACGTTGGGCTCGCACAGCGCGCTGCCGCTGATATCGCTGCACGCCGGGAAGCCGGGATACGGGCTTTCGTATTCGTCGGCCAGCCCGTGGAAGCTGTGGCCGAACTCGTGGATCGCGATCAAGGCCGCGCTGGTGTGCGCGGAGATCGTCGCGAACGAACCGCCGGCACCGCCGTAGACCGGGTCGTTGACCGTCACCAGGATCTTGTCCCAATCCGGAAAGCTCGCCGCCGCCGCCATTACCTTGGACGAGCGCGTGGTCAGCAGGCGATGGATCTGGCTGGTGCAGAAGGTCGCATCGAGCGCGGTGTTGACGAATTGCCCGGCGCGCGGATCGTTGCGCGCATCGGTGTCGGCGCAACACGTGGTGCCGGTGCAACCGACCTGGTACGGCGGATGATCGGCGCCGGACTGGGCGGAGGCGACGAAGCCGGCCTGCCAGTTCACGAAGCTCTGATACTCCTTGTACGGGCTGACGTTGAACATCGCCGTCTTCAGCGCCGCGGCCTGATTGGCGAAGGTGGTCTGCTCGGCATTGGTGTAGCCGTCGCCCAGCACGAGGATGTCGAGACGATTGCCCGAGTTGGCCGCCTTCGCGGCACCGGCCTTCGCATCGTCCGGCGCGGGCAGCGACCACGGCGTGCGCGCCGGCATCGTCGCCGCCAGCGGCAATTGCGAAGAACGGATCGCCAGTTCGCGCAGATCGATGCGCTGCGCGGACTTGGCGTTGCCGTTGCCGATCAGTTCGATCGTATCGGCCTCCTCCATGGGCACGCGGACGACGAAGGCGCGGCGCGGGTCGCGCACCAGCGGATGCAGCTCGATCGCACCGTCGCCGTGATCCGGATCGTGCGCGAATTCGGCGCGGATGAAGTTGGGCACCTGCGCCTCGTACACGGCGGCGTTCTTGGCGCCGTTGCGCGACACGCGGTATCCCACGCGTTCCACGCCGCGCTCGACCGGTTGGTCGCTGCGCTGGTCGCGATGCGGATCGGACAATTGCACCTGGGTGTAGAACACCGGCTCGGCGCGGCCTTGCGCGTCCATTTCGAACACGACGTAGTGAGCGGGAACGGCGGCGTAGGCGCAGGAACTGGCCAGCAACCACAGTAGGGCGGCGCGCGTGAGCTTGGACGAAATCATGGGATCTCCCAACGGCACGGGGATACGGGCGTCCGCGCGGCGCGGACGGTTTCGTCGCGGAACCCGCGCCAACGACGGCGCCACAGCCCCGGGTGTGCCCACGACGGCTGCACGCTAACCCACGCGCTGGCCGTGCTTCGTCGCGGCGATCACACAATGCGCCGGCGCGATGGAGGAGGTTTTGTGATGCCCGCCAGCGAATATGCGTTTTCGCGCATCGATGGGCCGATTCGATGGGACGACTCGATGGACCGATCACGCCGGCGCTGTCGCCCGGCTCGAAGCGTTCGCAAGCATCGCCTGGGTTGCCCAGGCGAAGACAGGCGCGGCGATACACGACGTCCGCCGAATCCCTCGCACGCGCGCATCATCCGCGTACACACGCCCCGCAGGCAGCGCGAAGCGCATACGAGCGCAGGCGAGACCGCTCGCGGCCCCGCCCGCCGCCCGATGGCGGAATCCTTTCCGCCACGCGCGCCATCCCGGGCGCATCCCCGATTCCGACCGCCCGCCATCCATGGCGGTGGTTTCCCTACGCCTCGCCTCCTGGCGAGCCTGATCGAATCGAGCGGGGGTTTGCTGATTTACTCACCGGCGTCCTTGCCGTGTCGGAACCGACCTTCATCGCGAGCGCTTGGCCGACGAGGACGCATGTCGCCCGCGATGTTCCCTGGTCCGATTCCGAAGTCCTTTGAAGTCTCCCGAAGTCCTTTCCCGATAGCCGACGAAGTCCGTTTCAAGCCCCATTAGCGGAGGAAATCCGTTTCCTTTCGCGTGGAGCCATTGTCGCGCAGACAGGTCGCACAGGCTGAGAAGTGCGAGCGTATCGACGGAAAAAACCGCGGTTTGTTCCAGTGTGGAGGTGGAGCGCGACCTCCTTGTTGCGCTCCCGCCGCGGCAGCCCGACGCGACGTCTCCACCCGCACAGGATCGCCCGCCGCCCCGGTCCAGGGCAGTCGGGCATCGTCGCGAACGGGGGTAGGATTTTTCCGGTTGCGCGGCCGGCGTTTTGCGCTTACGGCATGACCGGCGGGTGATAGCTCAGAGTCAGGCCGAGCAACCACAACAGCCCCAGCACCAGCGGAATGTGCACTAGCAGCTGGATGAAGGTGAATCCGACGATGTCGCGCGCCTTCAGTCCCAGCACGCCCAGCAGCGGCAGCATCCAGAACGGATTGATCAGGTTCGGCAGCGCCTCGGCGGCGTTGTAGACCTGCACCGCCCAGCCCAGATGCACTTTCAGATCGTTGGCGGCCTGCATCACGTAGGGCGCCTCGATGATCCATTTGCCGCCGCCGGAGGGCACGAAGAAGCCCAGCACCGCCGAGTAAACGCCCATGACCAAGGTAAAGGTGTCGGTATCGGCCACGCGCACGAATACGCTGGACAGATGATGCGCCAGGGTCTGGCCGTCGCTGCCCTTGGCCGCGGTCAGCAGGCTGGCGATGCCGCCGTAGAGCGGGAACTGGATCAACACGCCGGTGGTGCTGGGCACCGCGCGCGCGACCGCGTTGAGGAAGCTGCGCGGTCGCCAGTGCAGCAGCAGGCCAGCGGTCAGGAACGCGAAGTTGTACGTGTTGAGGTTGGCGATGGCGCTGACCACGGGTTTGCCGGAAAACTCCACGATGAGCCACCCAAGACTCATCGCCGCCAGCAGCAACGTGATCAGCGGGCTGTATTCCAGCCATTCGCCCGGACGCTTGCGCGGCGGCAACGTGGCGGCGTTCTTTTCTTCGACGGCGAAATGCTCGGCGCCGTCGAAATCGCGCGCGCGCCGCACCGACGCGCCGCGCGGCGCGGTGACGAAGCAGATCAGCAGCGACACCGCGATCAACACCGCGGTCAGCACCACCGACTGCCACAGCAAAATGGTTTCGCTGAAGGGAATCACGCCGGTGATCGCCAGCAAGGCCGGCGGCATGCTCGCCGGATTGGCCTGCAACTGCGCGGCCGACGAACTCAGGCCCATTGCCCATACCGCGCCCAGGCCGAGATACGCCGCCGCGCCGGCCGCGCGGTAATCCATGTCCAGGTCGTCGCGACGCGCCAGCGCGCGCACCAGCAGGCCGCCGAATACCAGCGAAAAGCCCCAGCTCAGCAACGAGGTCAACATGCTGATCAGGCCGACGTAGCAGATCGCGCCGCGACCGCTGCGCGGGACGCGGGCGAGCGCGTCGATCACCCGCGCGACCGCCGGTGCGGTCGCGACGACGTAACCGCCGATGACCACGAAGGCCATTTGCATGGTGAAGGGAATCAGGCTCCAGTAGCCGTCGCCGAATGCCGACGCGGTCGCCGTGGGCGTGGCGCCGAAGCCCAGCGCAGCGACCGCGACGATGACCACGCCGAGCGCGGCGAACACATACGCGTCGGGAAACCATCGTTCGGCCCAGGCCGCGCTGCGCAGGGCGAAGCGCGCGAGCGGGCCGTCGGCGGGAGCGGAGGCGGCTGAGTTCATGGCGGGATTCCTGCGACGGGGCTGGGCGATTGTCCAAGCCTGGGCCGGACGGGCCACTTGCACTTTAGTCGCACACTCGCCGCCGCGGCGAGGGTACACGCCGCTGCCACGGCGCGCCCTGCGTGACTTACGGCGTCTTGGCCGGCGCGATCCGCGCCTTCGCCCGCTTGCCGGAGCCGATGATCGCCTCGGCCCGCAGCTCGAAGCTGGCGTCCTTCGAATACAGGCCGCTGGTCGCGACCGCGGTCCAGGCCGGATAGTGGTCCTTGAAGAACTCACGATGCACTTTCAACACCGGCGCGATACGGCGGCGGAATTCCTCGTGATCGCGGGCGACGTGGAAGCTCTGCATCTCCACCACATCGTCCATGCTGGCGCCGGCGCTGCGCAGGTGCGCCTGCAGTTGCTGGAACAGCCAGCGCGCCTTGGCCTCGTCGTCGACGCCTTCCAGCGCGGGAATGCCCGAGACGATCACGCGGTCGCCGATCTTCACCACCGGCGAGTAGTGCAGATCGTGATACGAACTCTCCCACCCTTCCGGCGCGAAATGCTCGCGCGCGGGCGCCGAAGCCGGCGGCGCGGCGATGGCCGGCAACGCCGCGACACAGAGCGCGGCCAGGGGAATCAGGGAACGCAGCCAGACGCGCATGAGTCACTCCGCAGCCGATAAGGCGGCCATTGCACGCCAGCGGCGCGGCGCTGTCATTGCCCGCGATCGCGGTTTCGCCGGATTCAGCGCCTCAGACCGCCGCGGAGGTCGCGCGCAGGGCGTAGTCCAGCGCCAGGCCGGCGAAGATCGTCAGCCCCACCCAGTGGTTGTGCAGGAACGCGCGGAAGCAGGCCTCGCGTTCGCGATGGCGGGCGATAACGAACTCATACACCACCAGCGCCGCCGCGACCGCCAGGCCGCCGAAGTACCACACCCCCAACTCCGCGCGCTGGCCGACCAGGCCCAGCGCGAGGAACATGAGCGCATACAGCACGCCGATCGCGACCAGATCCAGATCGCCGAACAAGATCGCGGTGGACTTGGAGCCCATCTTCAGATCGTCCTCGCGATCGACGATGGCGTACCAGGTGTCGTAAGCGGTGGACCACAGGATATTGGCCGCATACAGCAGCCACGCCAGCGCCGGCACCTCGCCGCGCACCGCCGCGAACGCCATCGGAATGCCCCAGCCGAAGGCCATGCCCAGATAGACCTGCGGCAGATAGGTGTAGCGCTTGAGATAGGGATAGCTCGCCGCCAGCACCACGCCGACGAAACTCATCACGATGGTCAGCCGGTTCAAGGTCAGGACCAGCCCGAACGCCGCCAGCATCAGCACCGCGAACACCGCCAGCGCCTCGCGCCCGCGCACCTCGCCGGTCGCCAGCGGCCGGTGCTTGGTGCGCTCGACATGCGGATCGAGCCAGCGATCGGCGTAATCGTTGATCACGCAACCCGCCGCCCGAGTCAGCCAGACCCCGGCGCTGAACACGAACCACGTCCACAGCGGCGGCACGCCCCCGGCCGCGACCCACAGCCCCCACCAGGTCGGCCAGAGCAGCAACAGCCAGCCGATCGGCCGATCGCCGCGGGTCAACTTCCAATAAAGCGACAGCCGCCGGCGCCAGTCCGGCGCGGGCATGGGGGAATGAGCGTGTTCCATAGCGCATAGATTAGCGCGAGGTGTTCGCGGCATCTGCGTTGGAGGTGGGTCGGGTGCTTGGCGGGTGTGGGCGGGTTGGACGCGGCCCGGTGATGGCGGCGGCTGGCTGGCGCGGGGTTAGCGGACTGGACGTCCTGGGCGGCCTGTCGCTCAAAAGCGTATGTGTCGCGGGGCCGAATGCCTTCCGCCATCGGGCTGGTGCCGTCATTGCCGGCCCGCCGACCCGCGACCTTGCGGCCGCCCGCAACGCGACGTCACCCAAACCGCCGGATTCCGTTAGAATGCACGGCCGCACGACACCCTCGTGCGCACCGACAACGCGCCTGTAGCTCAGCCGGATAGAGTAGTGGCTTCCGAAGCCATTGGTCGGGGGTTCGAATCCCTCCAGGCGCACCAAACTCCCAGCCTCAACCTTTTCTACGCCTCGTCGCAACGACGAAAAAGGCCCTATTTCCGGGGCTTTTGGCGCTTTCCATTGGTCGGCGAGTTATCCACAGAGGGGCTGTTTGGCGATTTTTTCGCCTCTCTCCGGGCCTTTTTCTCCAAGCCATTGGTCGGCCGACCATTGCTCGCCCCTTAAAATTCAGGCACTTACGAGGGCCGGTTTTTTGACGTTTTGCCTTCGAAAGGGCGGCGAAACTCACGTCCATTGAAAGAGCGATGCTTGCGTATCGGACTGCTAAGTGAGGCCGCGCAACATTTTCAGTGGTTCTGCGACCAGATACTTGTCAGAGGCTGTGAACTTCGCGTCGCGCCGGATAACCTCCCTCTTGGCATCAATCGAGGGATCAAACAATCAATGGCGACTAGGTACTCCAAGCGGCGGTTCGACGGAACAGTAGTCCACTACGACTCCGAGGAGGATATGCGGGCAGATGAACCACCTCGGGCAGGCTTGTTCGTCTTTTCAGGTGTCTTCGCCGAGTTTTCCATCTTCTACGCCTTGGTCGGCTTCTTCATATCCGCCGTGGTGATCGCCTTAACAGTGTATGGCCTTGATCTGGGCGCCAGTTGGTCAAAGCCTCTGCGCTTTAGCGCGGTGCTTGTGGCGATCAGTGCGGTTACTTATCTGATAGCGCGAACGGGCTGGTTCCTAACCCAACTCTTCTTCCTTGTCGTGGGCGCCATCATCATCCTTAGCGTTCTCGGTGCGATCGTTGCTGCACTCTGGCATTTCGCATAGGGGAATTGGCGGCGGCCCTACCCCGAGCGAATCGATCGTGCTTGAGGAACGCCCTGCTTCAGACGAGCGTTCGTGGTGACCTCCAAGCGCTGTCGTAGCACATGCTATGCGTCACGCTCGCACCATTGGAGGAATGCTTCCTCAGAAACCAGCGAGCGGTCTTGACTCCGGCTCGACACCCGGTACAAGCTGCGCCCAGCTTTACCCTATTACTGCGGGAGTGCCCAATGTAGGCGCTTCGGCTTGACCCGAATCCTTTGGACGGGCCCTTTCGTGGGCACCCCAGGACCTTACCGCGCAGGACTAGCGGCAAGGGCATTTACACGGGTCCAACATGGACAGTTTATGTGCCAACGCTGCTACCGACCTATTGCCGATGCGCTGCATCCATTCTTGGATGCGGAAGGCATTCCCGTGCCTTCAAGCACGGACTATCTAGCTGACCCGGAGCCTGAAATGCCATTTGTAAACGAATTCATTCCTGCTGAGGAAGTCGCGAAGTATCAGCTAGAAGAGATTGATAGCAAATTTGTATCAAATGGAACACGAGCACGGGACTGGACGATTGATCGCGAGCGGGACATCTACCTGAGGAATGTCGCCATAGGCGGCGGGGCAGAACCCGAGCTGCGAAACAGGACGTCATGGACGTTGTATTGGCATGGCGATTTGATCTTTCTGCGGCTTGATTTGATATCCGGCGGCGAAGAATCGGACGGAGTGGGCTGTTCGCAATGGAAACTAATGTGGCTCAACGGAAGTAACGGCTTGCCGCCGCACTTGAAGGAACAACAGACACAGATCTTTTCGGATCTCAAAGAAGCGTTGACCGCATACAAGAGCTTCGGCATCTACTCACGTGATTGGCTTGGCTATCGGGTCATCCTTGAAATTGATGAGGCGTGCGTGATATGACGGACGCGCTGACAGCCAATGAAGCGATAGCGCTTCTGCGTGGGAGCCCAGGCGATTACGCAACTCCAGAGAAGTTGCGTGCTTTAGCTGCACAGGTTGATGCAGACAGTCCGGGCCGACTGACCGTTCTCTATAGCGGACAAACGGCAAACGGGGTGTGGTCTTCAGATGTAATCGACAGCATGGTGGACGCCAATGAGGACGTTCGCGTCATCAATAAGAGTGAAGCGGCACGGCTATTCAAATCTCGTGATTTCTACCATGCAGTAGCCAAAGCTTACGGTCTGGATGACGCCGAGCCGTTAGTTACAGGAAAGTACCGCGGCCCGGCCAGCGACTGGCTCTATCATCCCACTGAGGGTCCCTGGGCGGATGCCTCTGCGCGCTTTGCGGATAAGACGATCGGCGAAGTCCGCGCCATCGTCAGCGATGCGCAGCCTAATCGCGTCTTCGGTGCGATTGAGGTTCCGCATGTTCTAGCCAATAAAAGCGTTACCACCGTGGAGGAGATTCCGCGCGACGTGCTCGTGGCACGTCAATCTACTCACGGGGAGCAAGCCGCGTTCGAAATGATCGTTGCACGGGCACGCGAAAACGTGGGTCGATTGCGCGTCGTGGTGGACGACGTCGGCATGCCGCAGCGGATAGATGGCGGCGCGATCCAGTTGGATAGCCGCGCCTATTTCATCGGAACGCAGATCGAAGGCAAGGTGCCGGGGTTTACGGCGGTCACCCGGCCTTTGGCTGAAACCATGAACCCTCCGACCGAGTACGCGCTTGCAGGGCAGCGGCACATTACTGACTGGCAAGCGCAGCTAGCACAGAGCGCAGGTGCGAGGGAGGCTGCGCAATCGGCTTCCATCAGACGAATAGGCGCTGCTGTAGGTCTGGGCGTCGCCGCCAGCGCCTACGACGCAGTACAGAGTGGTTCTCGCGTCGACACCTTGCTCGCGCAAGACAATCCGCTGGCCGCACAGTCGGAATTGACGCATTACGCCGCGCGCGGCACGGGCGGCTGGATAGGTGGCGCGTCGGCTGGATTGGTCGCCACGGCGGCATCGACTGGACCTGGCGTGATTGGCTTCATCGTAATTGGTGGCGCGGCCGTGGCTGGCGCGCATGTGGGCGAGCATGTCGCCACGGTGGCGGACAGCTACAAAACCTTCATTCAGAAGGACACTCAGGGCGTCATATGGCACTCCAACGGGCTGCAATGGGTCCGGAAGGATATGGGCGACCTGATCGATGATGGCAAGAACGAACCGGTAAAGCAGGACTTTTCTGCCGATCCGGAAAAAGCGGACGAGCTGAATTACCGCGCAAGTATTTCGGCCACGGAACTAGCGATCGGAAAATTGCAGTCGCCAAAAAATCCGTACTCGCAGCCGGCGTCGGACAACGATTCGGTGAGCCAACGCCGCGCGGATTGGGAACGCAACCCGCAAACTGGCACTTGGGACCGAAAGGTAGTCGAGGGCTTTGAGCAGCCCGGCGTACCGATGATCCGACCCGAGCGAGCCAGCGCCGAGCGCGCCGCCGAGTTGGATCGCGCATCGCAACAGGTGATCCAAGAGAACATCGCCAACGGACCTGCGCCGATGGCGGCTCGTTTCCAACTGGTTCACCGTAGCGAAGGCTGGGAACGGTTCGGCGTGGTACCGCCCTCCATCCAAACCGCGCTTCAAGACGATTCGCTGATCGCGTCGGATGGCAAGCTGTATCAGCGTACGGCCGAAGGGCAATGGCAGCGCAATGGCGAGTCCGTGGTAGCCGCCGGAAACCTTCGTCAGGAACTGGACAGCACGCGTGCGGCACTGCAACCGCAGTTGACGCAGCATCAGGAACAAGTCGCCGCTATTCCGCCTCGGCAGCCGCCAACCTTGGAGGACATCGAGCGCAAGGATCTGATGAAGACCCTCAGAGACCATAAGGTCGAGCCCAGCGCCGAGCAGTTGGAAGCGGCGCTGGAGGCGGTCAGGCGAACCCAACAAGAGCATGGCATCAACCCGCTGACGACCTCGCTGCACCTGAGGCTCAATACGGCGAGCGGAAAATTCGATATCGACAGTCCGATCGAACATATCGGCCGTGATGCGGATGGCGCGAATCGGGTTCAGGCCACCACGAGCCCGTTGGAAGTGCAGCTGGCGATGCTCGACTTGCGGTCGCCACCTCCCACAACACCGGAGCCGCCGGAACTGCGCATCGCGAACCTGTCTCCGCAACAGCAGGCCGCCTTGGAACAGGTCGTTCGCGAGGCGAACCGCTTGGGCCTTCAACGCGATGACGTGCAGGCCACCGCCCGCCAAGCCGTGGCCGATGCAACGGATGGTATCCCCGACATCGTCACGACCCCCGTTGACGCTGATCGCCCGCGATCAACACTCAAGCCCGAAGCATCGCGCCAAGTGGATGCGCCTTCACCCGTCATAGCCAAGGTTACGGTCGCGGAACCTGTCGCGGAGAAACCGCAGGATAAGCAACCGGAGCAAAACCCTTCAGAAGCAGGGCGGACGCCGACCGGAACACTCGACGGCGCGCAGCAGACAGCTACTGCGGCTCCACTTGCTGCTGCGACCACCCCGCCCCTTCGGGAAGCGGAGAACGTTCGAACCGTGGCCGAGCCGGGGTTACCCCCGGCACCTAAGCCGGCCGAGCCCGCACCGATCGCCGTAGCGCCGGCCGAGCCAGTTAAACCTGACGTAGTCGTCGCGAAGCCGCCGGAGCTGCAGGCGCCTGCGTCACAGCCCGCGCCAGACGCGCCGACGACCGCGCCTCACCAACCCGCACCTCACGTCGCGCTGGTGGCAGCCGAGGCCACGCTAACGCCGGACTCGCCGACACAGACGCCGCCCCAGCCAGTCCCTCAAGTCACACCTGTAGCGGCGGAAGCCGAGCCTGCGCCGGATGATGGAACCTTGCGCTACGGCGACCGAGGTGATGACGTCGAGATGTTGCAGTACCGCTTGCAGCGGGTCGGCTACGGTGGAACAGACGACGCACCCCTACAGCGGAACGGTCAGTTCGACGCCGCAACCGAGCAGGCCGTACGCCAGCTACAACGCGACCATGGTCTGGCGGAGACGGGGAGCGTTGACCCCGAGACGGTCCACGCGCTCGCAGTTGCGCAGCAGGCGAAGATCGAATCGCAGAAGGCCGACAAGACTGCCATTGAGGCCCCCCAAGCCGATAAGGCTATGAAACCCGCCGACCTGGCGACCGTGGTAAGCGACGAGCGCGCTGTCGAAGCCGCTATGACATCGTTGACTTCCCCACTGGCCGAATCGCGTCTGATCGAGACTAACCATCGAGTCGAGCCTGCGGCTGCACCCAATGAAGATCGGTTGAAGGAGCGCGAACCGAACTATGCGCCGGTCCGCGACAAGGCGACGCCAGCGCCGGCAATGGACGCACAGGATCTGGCACGCATGTCTCCTGCTGACCAAGCCATGTTCGCGAAGATTCGCGCGGCGGCCCCCGGCCACGTCTCAGATGAAACCGTGGCGGCGGCGATGCTCTCGGCCAAGCGCGACAAAATCCACGATGCAGATAGCATCGCGCAGGTGGGCGTCGCTAACGGCAAGCTATGGGTCGGCTCAACCACACCCGGCTTTTATGGCGCGGCATCGCTCTCCGAGCCGCCGCCCGCGATGCAGGACACGCTGCGCGAGACGCAGGCGGTCAATCAGCAACGCGAGCAGCAGTTGGCCCAGGAGGCATCGCAACGTAATCCGGATGACCCGAGTCGTGGACCGTCACGGTAACCGGAGCAGCGGATGAATACGACCAACGGACCGCACATGGTCTACCTGCTCGCAGACCAGCGGCGTGGGCCCTATGTAGTCGGAGTAGGTGGAGAGCTTGACGAGGTCGTGAGAGAGTTTCGCGAAACGCATATAAGAAGAGTATGGCGTAGCGGCGATCGCAACCTGTCCCCCTTTTGCTTGGTCTGGTTTGAACGAACCCAGACCCATGCAGATGCATGCGAGCGCGCAGCACAGATCCGGGCTTGGCCGCATCGCTGGCAACGCCGCTTGATCGAGTCGGTTAACCCAGAGTGGCTAGAGCAATCTCAAATAGAGGCCGGTGCCCCGACGTTTATTTGGCAATGCATTCCTGAGCTGTCCAGCCAAGGCAGCATTCGTTATCTGTCAATTGATAAGGACCCTCAGTAGACGCATCGGCATGGGCGCTGGTGGGTAAAGACCCTTCCCCCCTTTTGCTCACTTTTTTGATGGTGATCTTCGGATCTGAATCACCCTCTAGTTTGAGCATCGGAACGACTTCAAGAAGATTTCAATGCTTCGATTTCTTCAAGCTGCTCTGCGGCGGTGCGCATGTATAACTTGACGCCGTCCAGCATGCAGTTTCTCGCTGGCAATAACGTGCGCGTCGCCGCAGGCTGGAACGGGTGCGGACAATACAGATCGCTGGCCTCCATCAGACCCAAGCCCTGATCCAGCGCATAGTCCACGGCCTGCAAAAACACGGGTAACGTCTCCCCGAACGTCTCCTCCATCGCCCCACGCAGCCCGTCGTCTACGGCGAGATCGTGGCGAAGCTGCTGAAGCTGAGCGGGCCCGAATAGCACACCACTGCAATAGTTCTGTGTGATTACGCCGATGAAGTCAGCACTGACCAACTTTGCCGGCAGCACTTCCAACCAGTTCACCACATAGCGTTCGTATTCGGGATGATCCTCTAATACGAATGAGAATGCCCCTCCGCGCAGATACCAAAACTTGCGCAAGAACCCGGCCAACATGGCCATGCAGTAGCCGTCGCCTTTATTGAACGGCGTCCCTTGAGGCAACGTAGCGGCAACCGCCAACGCCTGCGTCAATGCAGCAACCTCGTCGGGTTCTAAGCCGAATAGACGTTCCAGGCGGCGCGGCGCGAGCGGATCTCCCAGGCTGTCGAAATAAAGGCCTTGCACCTCGTCCACACCGATCAGGTGATAGGTGATGTCAAATCCCATAACGCGCTCCGTGCCCCCATCGGCGATGGGGCGAACTGTATCGCAACTCACCCGGAGCTTGGAGGGGCGGGCGTAACCGGTGGAAAGCCGGGCGTCAGGAAAGGAGAAAGGGAAGGCTGCGTCCGTAAGTGGACCGCTGAAGCGCTAGGCCAACAAAGGCTCATTCACTTCTACCCTCTCCCAGTTCAGCGCGGATAAGGCGGCCCTGGCGATCCAGCCAGCGGGCGACCCACCCGGCGGCGGCGGCCGACGTCTGGAACGGCCGGTCGATCTGGCTCCCCCTGGCCATGTGCCGGCGGATCACCGCCGTGCAGCCTCGCGCGTTGGCGGTAATCGAAGCCAGCCACACGTCCGGACGCGCGTCCGTGACGGCAACGACGTGACGGGCAGCGGGCGCACCCAACGCCTCCCAATGGAAGCCGCTGGGTAACGGAACGTGCTCAAGGTCTGTTCTCATGGCGCCAGACTAGGAGCGTTGGGTCGCACCGGCCGCGACGGTGGCCCACGCGTAGTAAGCGGCGCCGGATCTGTGAAGATCAGGACGCCGCAGTGATGACTTCACTCAGTTACTCAGCTCGGGCGGCGTGCTCGTCCAGTAATTGACGCGCACCGCTCTTGGACAGTCCATTGAGGATCGCCAACTTCGCCAGAAACGCTTCGCGGGGCCGTGCTTGATCGGCCTCCCAGGTATAAATCGCATTCGTGCTTGAGCCCAAAAGTAGGCCCATTTCCCGGCGACTCAGCTCCAATCGCTCCCGCAGCGCGCTCACCCGTGCAGCGGTGTAGCGAAAATTCGCTTTAGGCTTTTCCCTAACGGTCTCGTCAGGCTTGGCGTGCAGGCGCGGCCGAGCCGAGCGCACCGTTCCTTTCGATACGCTGGCCACTTCTCGCCTCAGCGTGACCCGCTCGTTCTTCAGCGCCACCACGGTCTTACGCAGCACAACGAGCTGCGCCTTCATGGGTTCGATGATCTTCTTGGCTTCCCTACGGGAGATGCGGACGATTTGCTCTTTGGTAACAACGGCAACGTTTGCCATGATGGAACTTCCTGTCGTGGTGATGTTACGGATGATTCGTGAGACCCACTAAGCGGCGCTGGTCCGACCACAGCAACGGCGGGCTGATGCCCAAGCGGTCGATCTGCACGTCGGGAATGGTGTCGTCCAGGATGCCCGCGACGATCTCAGGCGCGAGCAAGGTGAGGTTGATGATCCGACCGACATAGCTGTTGTCGGTGGACTCGGTTTCTGCGATTTCCTTCATCGAAGACATCTCGCCCCGTTCCAGCATGGAGCGCCAGCGGACACCTTTGGCGAGGGCGCGTTGCAACGAGGTCAGTTGCAGGGCCGAGGAAGCCGCATCGCTGTTCGTGGCCTGCCCGTAGCGCCTGCGGCCGGCGCGGCGGCTGATACTCAGCGGCACGATCACGGTCAGCGCGCCATCGCTGGTTTGGACGATGCTCGCCGCCCCGGTGACATTTACCGACGCCTTCATGCGGCGATCTCCTGCCGTGCGAACTCGTCGGCCAGCGATACCACCCCGTTGGGATGGAACCGAATCTCCATCGCGTCCGGTCGAACCACGATCTTCTCCACCAGCAACCGAACCAACCGATGTTGTTCAGTCGGGAACAGCGTATCCCAGACTTGATCGAACTGGCGCAGGGCCAACACGATCCGCGCCTCGTCGGCGCCGGGCATTGCCTCGACGGCTTTGGGCACGATGGCGGCCAGCAGTTCCGGGGTGTTGAGCATCTGGCGCACGTACTTCACCACGATGCCTTCCAACTCAGCCGCTGGAAGCCGGGGGAACGTAGACGCCGAGGCCCCTTCGTGGATGTACGCGGTACTCAGGTAATAGCGGTACATGCGCCCGTTGCGTTTGGTCGTATGGCAGGGCGTCATCGCCCGCCGGTCCGGCCCCTCAATCAGTCCCTTCAGCAAGAACGGCACCTTGGTCCTGCTCGCGTTGCCTCGGACCGTCGCATTGCTCGCCAGAATCGCTTGCACCTTGTCCCATACCGCCGTATCGATGATCGGGGGATGGCATTGAGTGAAGTACTGATCGCAATGTTTCAGCTCACCCAAGTAGGTGCGGTTGTGCAGGATCTTGTGAATCGTGCTCTTGTCGTGCCGCTGCTGGTCGCGCACACGGCCTTGGCGGGTGGTCCACGCCTTGCTCATGTAGCCCATGCCATTCGCGTCCGTTACCACGGCTTGAATGGACTGCGTTTCGATTAGACGCTGAAAGATGAAGCGGACCTGCGCGGCTTCCAGATGGTTGACCGCCAAACGTCGGTCTTTGA
Source organism: Lysobacter sp. ISL-50 (assembly GCF_018612875.1). Classification (GTDB taxonomy): domain Bacteria; phylum Pseudomonadota; class Gammaproteobacteria; order Xanthomonadales; family Xanthomonadaceae; genus Lysobacter. The sequence continues at coordinate 61,137 of NZ_JAGGRI010000003.1, forward strand.
TGTCATAGCCCAAGGGCGGGATGCCGTGCATCCACAATCCCTTTTTTTTGCTCGCCACCATCTTGTCTCGCACGCGATCCACGGCCAGTTCACGCTCGAACTGCGCGAACGTCATCATCATGTTCAAGGTCATTCGACCGACCGCGTCCTTGGTGTTGAAGTTCTCCGTGATCGACACTAACGACACCTTATGCTGATCGAACAGATCGATCAGAACGGGGAAGTCACGCATCGATCGGGTCAAGCGGTCGAGTCGGTAGACCACAACCACATCGATGACGCCGTTGCGGATGTCGGCAAGCAATCGTTGGAGTACGGGCCGGTTCATGTCGCGAGCGGACACTGCAAGCTCGTCGTAGTCATCGGACACTGGAATCCAGCCATCACTGCGGCGCGCGGCAATGTAGCTCGCACCGGCATCGCGCTGGGCCTCGACGGAGTTGTACTCGCGCTCCAACCCTTCTTCGTTCGATTTTCGAGCGTAGACGGCGCACCTCAATCGTTTTACATCTGTGGTCGTTATCGCCATTGGTCTGAACCCACCAGCATCGCGGTCCCAACACATGCATTTATAGCCACAACGTGGTCGGGGTCGAAGACCGCCAGTAACCTATGCGCATCTGCAGTGGAAGCCACTAGTTCAGACCATTCGCTGATTACGACACAGTCGAAGTGTTCTTGCTGAACTGCATGCAGTAGACGTTGCAGCTCCGGCCGGTCCCATCGATCGCAGTGGTGTCCCTGGTCGACGAACAATGTCGCAGATTGGCTGGCGCCCATTTGCGCCATCGCCTTTTCCGCTAGTTTTCGCTGAAAGACGAGTTCCTCGGTATCTTGATTCGGTGTGTAGCAGTACACCGCGAATCGCATATCTTTCATCTCACGCATGTTGGGCTCCGTTAGCGATGTTGGGTTGGCCGGGTGGGCACGTACTGAGGAATTGCGTGCGCGGTGATCGCGGGCTAGAAGCGCTCATGCGGCGAGCCTCACGACGAGGCCTTCGCGCAAGCGGCATTCGACCACCAGCACCCCGTGCTTGCGGAAGAAGCGGGCCAGCATCTGAACGCCGAGTTCCGAGGCGGCCAAGCGGTTCCACCCGGTGACGGCGATGCAATCAATCGTGCCGCCGGCCGCATCGGCCAGAAGTCGTTGGAACCCGGGCCGCGCGTCACGATCTACGTCCAGCCCGTCGTCGCTGTAGTGCTCAACCTCGACCTCTCCACTCGTGCAACGGTCGATCACCTTACGAACGCCTTCGCGTTGATAGGCGATGTAGTCGGCGTCGGTCTGCGCCGACTGGCAATAGATCGCGATACGCAACGCGTCATTGATGATGCTCATGCTTTCTTTCCTTTCTCAGCGCTCGCGCGCAGTCCGAAGAACGCCGGCCCCGACCAACGGGTTCCGGTAATTTCCCTGGCGATCTTCGACAAGCTGCCGAATCGCCGACCTTCATAGTCAAATTCGCCGCCGGCACGCACGGTCACCCGATGCAGCCGTCCGTTGTATTCGCGCGTCAGCACCGTGCCGACCACCGGGGCCGGCGCACTCGCCCGCCGGGTCACCTTGCCGGTTTCCACCAATCGCTTGAGCCGCTGGGTATTGCTGTCCAACAGCGGGTCGTGGGCGGCGCGGTACGCATCCTCTTGTAGGCGGTGTGCCAGCCGACGAATTGCATAGCGCCGATTGTTCACGCCGGGTGGTTCGCCAAACAGATCCATCCACTTCTGCTTAAGCTCGCCCCACGACAGGTGCGGCAAGGCAGCGACCTGCGCGGCCAGCGTGCTCTGGGTATTGCCCTGATCATCCACATCAGCCTCCACGGCTCTCCAAGGTGTTGGCATACACCCTCGGTTGGCCCGTCTTATCAAGTACAACCGCACGAGAGACCGAAAACATTGGAGACGATTGCGCTGCCTTCCGACGCATCGATTCGGCGATCAAGGAGGCGATGGCACTGACCCGGCCCTCGATCTGTCGGGTTTGTTCTTGGCTAGGAATCATTTCGCGGTCTCGGCGTCGTTATAGTCGTGGGGCAGTGCTACTTTGCGAATCGCCACCTCGCCCTGGCTCCAATCGATGAAGCGTGCAATTTCGGGACGACGGCAGATCTGTTTCAGGCTGGTGTTCTCGCGGCTGTGCCCGGACCGATCGAGCACCCAGCTTTGCTTCGGCCGCTCCTCACCCATGTCGTGGGCTTCGGCGATCGCCAAGACAAAGCGACACTGCTTGCGGTGCAGCACCAACTCTTGATCTTGCAAACGAAGTCGGGAGCCATCAGGACTGAGCTTGAACCAGCGGCGCTGGCGACCGGCGGCCACTGCAAGCGCGTCTACGGGAACCACCGTGTTCGCGAACGTTTCATAGTCGAATTCCAGACCTTCGGCTTCCAGTCTGGCCACGCGCGACAGCGGGATCATCAAGCGCTGCCCATCGCTCAGCTCGACAGGGAACTCTTCCTTCGTTGTAAGAACGACCTGTCGCCCTGCCAAATCGCGTTCCAGCGCGGCGATGACCGGCTCCATGTGCGGACTTGCCGTGCATCGCAGCAAATAGACCGTCACGCTCTGCTGTCGGATCGACACCTGCGCCAAGCGCCACAGACGGTTGGGCATTAGAACGACCGGCACGGTATCGGACAACCGCTTCGCCAGTTCGCCCGGCAACCACACATGGCGCACCCGCATTTTCATATCCGCTGGCCACACCTCGACCCGGCCGCCGCACGCCACGCAGACCAACGCATGGTCGTCGTACTCCTGCATCTGGCGCACCGCCATGAGCCCGCACGTTACGCACAGGCTGCGGATTGCGCGTTTCGCCGGGTACATCGCACCCAACGCGACCAGCTTGGGCTGCAGTGAACTGCCCGTCGCAGACAACAGTTCGTCGGCCGGTTCGTTATCGAACCAGTTCAGGTATCTCTTAAGCACAGCAAAGCTTCCCGACCGCGTTTGATCGCGGGTACAAGGCACCGTTCGCGCCGTCGCCGGCACGTCAAAAAACTACAGGCGGATCAATAGACCGGCGGTGCCGTCATCGACCTAGGTCGTGATATCGCCGGTGATCGGGGTGTTTGATCTGGCCACAGCCCGCTATGACGGCATACGGCGGTTGGAAAGCGGAACAGAAGGGGGCGCGCAGTCGGCGCGCAGGTACGAGGGTGCTGACGAATCCGTTCATTGGGGGAGGTCCTGCAGAGCCACTTCAGGTGGCGTCTTTCTTTGAATGAAGATTATCGCGCCGTTCATTGCGTGCGCAATATCACGGCGGCGACTTCGTGCAAATGGCAAGCAAAAACACAGATCTGTTAATTGCGCGTTTTGCTTGAGCGTGAACGCCAGCAAAAGTCTAGCCATTGCTAGCCACTGTCTAGCCTCGGATCTAGCCATTTCTATCTTTCGGTTCTAGCCAGCTTTGCGCGACGCTATTCGCCACGACACACACCGTGTCGTCGCACGAACAGGAGTCGCGACAGTGAGCATTCCCCATCTATCCACCGAGGAACTCGCCGAGCGCTGGCGCGTTGCCGCACGTACGGTCAAGCGCTGGCGCAGCGAGGGCATCGGTCCGCGTTCGGTCAAGGTCGCGCGCAGCGTTCGCTATCGTCTGGACGACGTCGAGCGCTTCGAACGCGGTACTGATACCGCCATGGCACCGCGCGCGAGCAGCGTCGAGGCGAACGCATGATGCTGCTGGAGCACTGTATTTCGCGGCCGGCATCGGAGTTGGCGGACTACCCGCCCGAGGTGCTGTTCGATCTCAAGAAGCAGGCGGCCGATGGTCTCGCGACTGCGAAGGCGAACGCCGAGCTTGTCGATCGCGCGCTCGATCTTCGCTATAGCCGCACCGCCGCATCTGCGCGCATCGCGGCCGGCAAGGACACCGGCTCGGTGACGTTCGCCGATGGCGCGATTCGCGTCAGCGTCGAGCTGCCGAAGAAAATCGAGTGGGACCAAACCAAGCTCGCGCGCATCGTGGAGCGCATTCGCGCCGCGGGCGAAGACCCGACCGAATTCGTGGAGGTCAGTTACCGCATCAGCGAATCGAAGTACAGCGCGTGGCCCGCTTCGATGCGCTCGCCGTTCGACGCCGCCCGCACCTTGAAGATCGGCAAGCCCACATTCCGACTGTCGTTGCCGGTGGGTGCAGCGTGACCATCATCACAATTTCTAGTTGCATTACCCGGCATCGGACACCCGCCCGCACCTCGCCGCCGAAACGTCCGGGGGGCCGCTGATGCCGTTGCCGATCATCACCGCCGATCAGCGTCTGGCCGAGGTCCGCGGCGTCAAAGGTGTGCTCGTCGGTAGTTGGGGCCTGGGCAAGACGTTCCAGCTGTGGACGCTGGACCCGGCGACGACCCTGTTCGTGGATATCGAGGCCGGCGACCTGGCGGTCAAGAGCTGGCCTGGCGATAGCTTGCGCCCACGGACATGGGAGGACTGCCGCGACATCGCCGTCCTGCTCGGCGGCCCGAACCCGGCGCTGCGCGAAGGTCAGTCGTTTAGTCAGTGGCACTACGAGAGCGCCACCGAGCGCTACGGCGATGCGGCCGAGCTGGCGAAGTACCGCACCGTCTTCATCGACTCGATCACCGTCGCCGGTCGCCTGTGCTTCCAATGGTGCAAGGGACAGCCGCAAGCGTTCTCGGAGAAAAACAACAAGCCCGATGTCCGCGGCGCGTACGGGCTGCTCGGCCAGGAGATGGTCGCGTGGCTGACCCACATCCAACACACCCGCACTAAGCACATCTGGTTCGTCGGCATCCTTGATGAGCGCACCGACGAGTTCAACCGTCGTTACTACGAGCTGCAGATCGACGGCTCCAAGACCGGTTTGGAACTTCCCGGCATCGTCGATGAAGTGATCACGCTGGCCGAGATCAAACCGGCCGATGGCGAACCGTACCGCGCGTTTGTGTGCCAGACCGGCAATCCCTGGGGGTTTCCCGCCAAGGACCGCTCTGGCCGGCTCGACATGGTCGAGCCCCCAAACCTCGGACAGCTCATGCGCAAGCTCGGCGCGCCCGAAGCGGCGGCGCCTAACCCACCTTCCTTTCATTAACTCGGAGTCCGCATGTCGGCCTGGAACAATTTCAACGACGCCGATAGTCCGGCGTTCTCGCTCATCCCGAAGGGCACCTTGGTCAAGGTCCGCATGACCATCAAGCCCGGCGGCTACAACGACCCGAGCCAGGGTTGGCTGCACGGCTGGGCCACGCGCGGCGACACCGGGGCGATCTACCTCGCCGGTGAATTCGTCGTGCTGGACGGCAAATATGCGAAACGCAAGCTGTGGTCCCTGATCGGGCTGCACAGCGTGAACGGTGCGACTTGGGGCCAGATGGGTCGCAGCTTTATCAGGGGCGCGCTCGACTCCGCGTTCGGACTGCATCCCGATGACATCAGCGCGACCGCGCAGACCCGCCGCTGCATCGAGAGCTTCGCCGATCTGGACGGCTTGGTGTTCGTCGGCAAAGTGGATTGGGACAAGGATCAGCGTGACGGCTCCGACAAAGCGGTCATCAAAATTCCGATCACGCCCGATCACCCGAGCTACAAGGAGGTCATGGGCGGCATGCCGACCGCGCCGAACGCGGCGATGGCGCCCGCGCGTGTGCCGCACGCGGCCCAGGTCGCGGCAACGGCCGCCCCGGTCGCCGGTCGCCCGGCGTGGGCGCAGTGAGGCGAACCCAACGCATGACCCGACAGTCGCCCCTGCAAGAGCGATACCCGAACCGCGAGGGTATCTATACCGAACTGCGCAAACTCTCGGCCGCGGATCTGCACGCCCAGATCCAGCATTTGCTGCAGCAAGCGCAACAGCACCATGAACACGCCAGGGCGTTGATCGACTACCGCGACCGCGTGGTCGATCAGTCACGTCATGGCCGATGACGTGTTGCTGGGCCTGCGGAAAGCCCGCCCGCGGCTTCGGCCATCTGGATCTGCGCCGCCAGATCGGTGATCCGCGGCGCGCGCCGTATCGATGGGCGTTCTGCTCGACCACCTGCCAGAACGCCTTTCACCAACTCTACGACACACGACGCCGGAGTGATCCGGCGTCGATAGAGGAGCTATTGCCTGTGACCCACCCCCTGTCCCACGAAGCACAACGTGCGTGCCGCCAAGCGCTGGCGTCGGCCGCCGACAACATCGGATGGCACAAGCCCCTAAACAACTACAACCAAGCGCAGGTCATGCAAGTCATCGAAGCCATCACCTTGGCCTACGAAGCATCGATTCGCGGACAGACATCGCCGGCTGGCCACAAGGTCGCGCTGCCGCTGGATGGATTCGAGAACGACTCCATCCCTTTTTGAGTTTTGGCATTGCCATTTTTTTTTGGCATTCGCCACTTTAGCGACCGAAACTATGCTTGATTTCAACACGCACGACGTATCCGAACAGGTCGGCGCGCTCGTCGATTCCGCAATGGAACGCGAGGCGGCGTTGTTGCCGCCGCGTGCCTACCTGGGCGCATCGAGCCTCGGCGAAGACTGCGCGCGCCGATTGCAGTTCCAATACTTCGACGCGCCCAAAGACCTCGGTCGGCACTTCCCCGGTCGGGTACTCCGCGTGTTCGCACGCGGCCACCGCGTCGAGGACTGGATGGCCGACTGGCTGCGGCTGGCCGGTTTCGAGCTGCGCACGCGCAACGACCAAGGCGAGCAGTTCGGCTTCGCCGCTGCTGCCGGGCGCGTTCGCGGCCACGCAGATGGCGTGATCGTCGCCGGCCCCAGCGGTTTTCAATACCCGATGCTCTGGGAAAACAAAGCCGTCGGCCTGAAGACGTTCCGCGAGCTGCAGCGAAAGCGGCTGTTCGCCAGCCGGCCGGTCTATGCCACGCAGATCGCGATGTATCAGGCGTACCTGGGTCTGCACGAACACCCGGCGCTGTTCACCGCCATCTGCGCCGACGACATGTCGATCTATGCCGAGCGTGTCGTGTTCGATCGGGGCCTGGCGCAGCGCGCGTCCGACCGTGCCGTCGAGATCTTGCGCGCCAGCGATGTCGCCGAGTTACTGCCCCGCATCACCACCACCCCCACCCATCAAACCTGTCGCCAGTGCCCCTGGCAGGACCGCTGTTGGTCCCTAGCCACCCCCATCACCCACCACTGAGGTTGCGTCATGAACCAGAATGTCCATCGTTTGCCGATTACGATTGAATCCGAGTCCGAAGCCATCACGTTGCCCGCGCGCGAGCGCTGCTCGATCGAAGTGGTCTTGGTCAACGCCGTGATCGCGTCGGCTTGGTTGCACCGAAACAGCAACAACCGGCCCATTCGACACAAGGCGGTGTCGCAATACGCCTGCGATATGACCGGCGGGCAATGGAAGAGCACCGGCGAATCGATCAAGTTCAGCAAGAGCGGTCGGTTGCTGGACGGCCAGCACCGACTATCCGCGATCGTGGAAGCCGATGCGATCATCGACGTGGTCGTGAACACCGGCCTGGAAGATGGCTCCTTCGATGTCATCGACACCGGTCGGCACCGAACTGGGTCCGATATCTTGACCATCGATGGCATTTCGCTGAGCGAGGCCCGCACGGCCGCGGCGGCGCTGCCGATGATCGTGAACTTCAGTCGCGGCCTGCTGGCGCACAGTTCCGCGCGCCCCACGAACCAGGCACAACTGGATTTCTGGAAGCAGCATCCGTATGTGCAGCCCGCCAGCCGCTACGCGGCGCTGCTGCCGAAGCGCTACCCGCCCATTTCCCATGCTAAGGCGATGTTCCTGCACTGGCGGTTCGCCCAGATCGATCCGGAGGCCGCGGAGGACTTTCTCAGCGCACTGTTCACCGGCGGTCACCTGTCGATGACCGAGTCCATCTATCACCTGCGCGCCAAGCTGATGGAATCGCGCATGCAGGGCGTCCCGATCCGCGATGGCGTCCAGATCCACGCTTGTTTCAAGGCGTGGAATCTCTACCGCGCCAAGCGCGAGGTCAGGACGTGGCGTTCGGTCTTCCCCAGGGCCGACGAGAAACTGCCGGAGCTGATCTGATGACTGTGGAGTTTCATCCGCTTTGCATGGCTCTGCCCGACATGGCCGACGAGCCGTTCAAGGCATTGGTTGAAGATATCCGTGTGAACGGCCTGCGTCACGATATTGTGCTGTTTGAAGGGGCGATTCTCGACGGTCGCCATCGGTATCGTGCGTGCCTGACGTGCGGCGTCGTGCCTCGATTCGTTACCTTCGACGGCGATGATCCCCTCGCTTTCATCATCAGCGAGAACGTCACGCGGCGGCATCTTAGTGAGTCCCAGCGAGCGATGGTCGCTTCACGACTTGCTAACCGCCCGGTCGGAGGAACCTATTCTCATTCTGCAAATTTGCAGAATGAGATTGTGACGCGCGACCACGTCGCTAAATTGCTCTCGGTTTCCGACCGTACGATCGCTAACGCGGTTCGTGTCAGGGAGGCGGGTATCCCGGATCTGATCGCCAAGGTTGACGGTGGCGCAATCACCGTCCACGAGGCGGCCAAGATCGCCTCCCTCAATCCCAAAGCTCAAGCGCGATTGGTGGCGATCGAGGAGCGAAAGCCGCGACAGCGCGAGCTTTCGGCGTCGCTCAACCGCAGTGCAAGTCGGAATCGGGTAGACCGGCCGGAGGTGGTGGCGCCCGTTGAGGCGACGGTTCGCTACGGCAGTCAGGTGTTGGTTCGACTGGAGCGATTCGCCACCGACAGCATGGACGCCGCGGAATCGCCTGAAGAGTTCGCGAACCGATGCGTGGCCGAGATGGACTGGGACAGTCCGAGGCTTAAGGGGCAGCTGATGCTGGTGCTGAGGGCTACGGCCGGCATCTGCGCCCTCGACGCAGCCCTGCGCCAAGCAGTGGAGGCGCGCGCATGATGGATTTCAACGATGCCCTTGCATCGGAAAACGCCGCGCGCGCGCGGCGGGCCGATGTCCGCGCGGCGCTGCTGCAACGATGGGAAGGCGTGCTGCACGCGCTCCTACCGAAGGGCAAGGTGCGCCACGGCAAGTTCGTCGTGGGCGACGTGACGGGCCAAGCGGGCGATAGCCTGGAGGTGGAACTGACCGGCGACAAGGCAGGGCTGTGGAAAGACCATGCCAGCGGCGAAGGCGGTGATGCGTTCGACCTCATCGCGGCCCATCATCGCTTGGATGCACGGCGCGATTTCGCGAAGGTGCTGGACGAGGCCGACGCGCTGCTGGGACGTGCGCCCGAAGCGCAGGCGCCCTTGCGGCGCCGCCGCTCCGAGCCGGTACTAGACGAGTTGGGACCGCATACGGCGCGATGGGATTACCTCAGCGCGGAGGGCGAGCTGATCGCGTGCGTCTACCGCTACGATCCGCCCCACGGCAAGCAGTACCGACCGTGGGATGCCAAGCGTCGCAAGCACCAAGCGCCGACGCCGCGACCGCTCTACAACCAGCCTGGCGTCGCGGCGTCCAACGAGGTTGTGCTGGTGGAGGGCGAGAAGTCGGCCGATGCGTTGATCGAACGCGGGACGTGCGCGACCACGTCAATGAACGGCGCCAACGCCCCGATCGACAAAACCGATTGGTCGCCGCTGGCCGGCAAGCATGTGCTGATCTGGCCCGACAAGGACAAGCCCGGTTGGGAGTACGCGATGCAGGCCGCGCAGGCGGCGTTCCAGGCCGGTGCGGACTCGGTGGCGTTGCTGCACCTACCCGACGACAAGCCGGAAGCGTGGGACGCCTTCGATGCAGTGGCCGAGGGCTTCGACGTCGACGGCTTCCTGCGCGCGGGCGAGCGCACCTTCCTATCGCCCGGCAACGATGACGCGCCGCCTCCTATCGACTTCGGCGGCCTGGACTGGAGCAGCGACGACGGCCTGGGACTGGCCTTTACCCGCCACTATGCCGACGACTGGCGTTATTGCGCGGCCTGGGGTCAGTGGTTGAGTTGGACCGGCATGCGCTGGAATCCTGATCGAACCCTCGTTCTGCAGCACCTGGTGCGCGGTGTCTGTCGTGCGGCGCAGCCATTTTCCGAAAAGCCGTCGCAGCGTTCGAAGCTGGCGTCGGCTTCGACCGTCGGCGGCGTTGAACGCTTGGCCCGTAGCGACCCGCGCCACGCCTCCTGGGCCGAGGATTGGGACCGCGACGTGTGGGCGCTGAATACACCGAGCGGGATCGTGGATCTTCGCAACGGCGCGTTGCGCCGGCATGCACGCGGTGAACATATGACTAGGCTGACCACGGCCAGTCCGATGGGCGAGTGCCCGACGTGGCGCCGCTTTCTGGGCGACGTGACCGGTGGCAACACAGAACTCGCCGACTATCTGCAGCGCGTCGCGGGTTACTGCCTGACCGGCGTGACCCGCGAGCACGCGCTGTTCTTCCTATACGGAACTGGCGCGAACGGTAAGTCCGTGTTCGTCAACACGTTGGCCACGATCCTGGGCGACTACGCGACCAACGCGCCGATGGAGACGTTCATGGAAGCGCGCGGCGATCGACACCCGACCGATCTGGCCGGGTTGCGCGGCGCGCGCTTCGTCGCGGCCAGCGAAACCGAGCAAGGCCGGCGCTGGAACGAAGCCAAGCTCAAAGCCATCACGGGCGGCGACAAGGTCAGCGCGCGTTTCATGCGCCAGGACTTCTTCGAGTACATCCCGCAGTTCAAGTTGGTCATCGCCGGCAACCACAAGCCGGCGATTCGAAACGTGGACGAGGCGATGAAGCGCCGGCTACACATGGTGCCCTTCACGGTCACCATTCCCCCGGAGCGACGTGATGGCCGCTTGACCGAGAAGTTGCTGGCCGAACGCGACGGGATCATGAGCTGGGCCGTGCAGGGCTGCTTGGACTGGCAGCGCACGGGCCTGCGCCCGCCGCAATGCGTGATCGATGCGACCGACGAGTATTTCGAGGAAGAAGACCGCGTCGGCGAATTCGTGACCGAGGACTTCTTCGTGCACCCGGACGCGCGCGTAACGATCGAGGACACGTTCCTGCGTTGGAGGGAACGGGGTGAGCAGCGCGGCGAGTACATCGGCACGTCCCGGTGGCTGGTGCAGCAATTGCTCGCAAGAGGCTTCGCTCGCTTGCGACTGCCCGGCGGCGCGAAAGGATTGGCCGGTCTCTCGCTTAAGCCGCGCCAGCAATCCGTGCGTCTTCCCTACGCCGACAACTAACCCCTTGTGACCGAATGGTGCCGAAGAATCGTAACTCCCTACATGTGTGCGCGCGCACACACGCGTATAGACTTACGATTCTACGGTCTCATTCGGTCACAAACCGCATCGACCGGAGACAAATCAATGACTTACGAAACACCCACCTCGCATGCGGACGCTCGTATGCGACAGCCGAACGTCTTCGGCGCTAACGCCAAGACGACGATTCGCGACGAGTCAGCGGATCGCCACGCAGGCAATGCCAGCCCTGCGCTCGATACGGACAGCCCTGTCATCCTCGCGCTCGACCTGGGCACGACGCTGGGCTGGTCGTTGCGCTTGTCGGGCCAAGTCATGAGCGGCAGCGAGCCGTTCAAGGTCGGTCGCTTCGAAGGCGGCGGCATGCGCTACCTGCGCTTCGTGCGCTGGCTCGATGACCTGTGGCGCTTCGCCGGCCCGCTGGCGACCGTCCATTTCGAGGAAGTGCGCCGGCACAAGGGCGTTGACGCCGCGCATGCCTACGGCGGTTTCCTGGCGCAGCTCAGCGCGTGGTGCGAGCGCCATGCCGTGCCGTACCAGGGCGTGCCGGTGGGCACGATCAAGAAATTCGCGACCGGCAAGGGCAACGCCAACAAGGCGGCGATGATCGAAGCGGTGAAGCACTGGGGCTATCAGCCGGCCGACGACAACGAGGCCGACGCGTTGGCGCTGCTGCACTGGGCAGTCGCCCAGGAGCCGAAGGCATGAGCTTCACCTGGACCATCGATGCGGTCGCGGATCGTTTCCACGAAGCCGCGGTGACCGCGCGCCGATTGCCGCCGGCCAGGGTGCAGGGCTACGCGGCGTACTGGCCCGACATCCAACGCCAGTCCTGGGAAGGCTACGCCGACGAGCGCATCGTCCTGCGCTTTGCTGCCTCGCCTGCTGCGATTGATCGCTTCGGCGAAACCGTGCGGTGGCTGCGTTGGCTGGACGAGGAGCAGCGTCGCCTGATCTGGCTCAGGGCACAGTACGTGCCGTGGCGCGAGGTGTGTACCCGCACCGGTCTGATCCGCAAGACCGCATGGCGACGCTGGCAGCACGCGCTGACGCTAGTGACCGTGCATCTCAACGGTCCGTTGCCGCACTTCGCGGCGGTCAAATCCGTCGCTGATCGAACGACGTTGTCCTACTGACCCTTGGTGTCCCCTTGTGTCACCACGGAGCAAAAACAGGGTGTCCCAAACATCCGGGTTTTGCCCTAGCCTAGTCGGCATGCTGAAGATGGTGCGTCGGGGGACGCGGCAGTCGGCACGGTCAGCCCGAAGCGTCGCAGAGCATCAGCGAAATCTTCGGGCTGACCCTTTTCTCGCCCGGTCGAAGACAGTCACCACGGCGTCTTCGAACAGTTCAACGCAACGACGCCGCGACACAGCCGCAACGTGCGGCGCGCGAACGAGTCGCCGCCGTTGCCTCACCCTCGTAGCACGCGGCCCACACGCGCCGACACGTCGCGACGTCGGCGGATGAAATCGGCGGGTCCTCCCTGGCCGATTCGGGGTGCGGGGGGCCCAGCCGCAAAACCCCGCTAGCGTCAATCTCTTTTTTCGGGTTTGCAGTCCCTGCAACCCGGTTCGCACTCGGACATCCTTTGAACCTTCAGATCGAACAGCGCCCGATCGAGGCGCTCATTCCGTTTGCGCGCAACGCGCGCACACACTCCGATGCGCAAGTCGCGCAGATCGCCGCGAGTATTGTGGAATTCGGTTGGACCAACCCGGTTCTTGTCGATGGCGCCAGCGGCATCATCGCCGGCCACGGCCGACTGCTCGCCGCACGCCAGTTGGGTCTCGGCAAGGTGCCGGTCATCGAACTGGCGCATCTGACCCCGGCGCAGAAGCGCGCCTACGTCATCGCCGACAACCGGCTCGCCGAGAACGCGGGCTGGGATGAGGAACTGTTACGGCTGGAGCTGGAGGAGCTGCGCGACGCCGATTTCGATCTGGACCTGCTCGGCTTCACCGATGACGAACTGGATGAGTTGCTCGACGGCGACCCGGCCGGGTTGACGGACGACGACGCGGTACCCGAAGTGCAGGAGCAACCGGTCTCGCGCCGTGGCGATGTTTGGATCTGCGGTAACCACAAGGTGCTGTGCGGCGACGCCACCCACGCCGCTGACTACGCGGTGTTACTCGGCGACGAACTGGTGGACATGACCTTCACCGACCCGCCCTACGGCGTGAACTACGCCAACAACCCGAAGGACAAGCTGCGCGGCAAGCACCGTCCGATCCTCAACGACAACTTACTGGCTGCGGACTTCAGCGCATTCTTGGAAGCGTGCTGCGCGCAGATGGTAGCCCTGACCAAAGGCGCGATCTACATCGCCATGTCATCGTCGGAACTGGACCGGTTGCAGACGGCGTTCCGCGCTGCCGGTGGTCGCTGGTCCACGTTCATCATTTGGGCCAAGAACAAGTTCACGCTGGGCCGTGCCGATTACCAGCGTCAGTACGAGCCGATCCTCTACGGCTGGCGAGATGGCAACGACCGCTTTTGGTGTGGCGATCGCGACCAGGGGGATGTTTGGTTTATCGACCGCACCAGCAAGAACGACTTGCATCCGACCATGAAGCCGGTGGTGCTGGTCGAGCGGGCTATTCGCAACAGCAGCAAGAGTCGCGATCTGGTGCTCGATCCCTTTGGTGGATCGGGTACCACGATGATCGCGGCCGAGAAAACCGGCCGCCGCGCGCGCCTGATCGAGCTGGACCCGAGGTACGCGGACGTGATTGTTCGGCGCTGGCAAGACCATGCCGGCCAGGCCGCGCTCCGGCAGTCTGATGGCGTGCTGTTTGATGATGCCGCGAGCAGCGTCGAGCCCGACACCCTCGCGGATGCCGAATGATTCGCCCGGCTTATTACAACGAACTCGATCCCTACCTATGCCATTGGCTGCGAAACCTGATTGCTGCCGGCCTGATCCCACCGGGCGACGTCGATGACCGCGACATCCGATCTGTTCCCGCAGACGATCTGCGCGGCTACGGCCAATGCCACTTCTTCGCCGGGATCGGCGGCTTTGCCTACGCCTGCCGGCTCGCCGGCTGGCCCGACGAGGAACCGATCTGGACGGGCGGCTTCCCGTGCCAGCCCTTCAGCGTCGCGGGCCGACAGCGCGCGCGGGCGGATGACCGTCACCTCTGGCCGGAATTGCATCGCCTTATTGCATCCGCGCGACCCGCTGCATTCCTGGGTGAAAATGTTGCTGGCATCGTCCCGCTGGCACTCGACGGAGTTCTCGCTGACCTGGAAGCCGAAGGCTACGCCAGCCGGGCGGTTGTTGTTCCAGCTTGCGCCGTCAACGCCCCGCACCGACGCGGCCGCGTCTGGATCGTCGGACGACGTTTGGCCGACGCCGCTGGTTCCGAGCGGCGGGCGCAGCGTGCCGCCGGGAACGACGTTGACGGGCAAGATGCCGAACGGGAAGAAACGCACCATCGAACTGGCGCACTTGGCGAAGCGGGTCTGGCCGACCGCGACGGCGAACGACGCGGAGAAGCGCGGCGACTTTGCGGCCGAGCGGCGCAATGGCCTGCCGGGGGTGGCGAAGGCGGTGTGGAGCACGCCGCGCGCGAGCGACGGGGAGAAGGGCGGCCCCGGCCAGCGCTTCGGCAGCGGGGCGACGTTACCGCTGCCAGCGCAGGCGGTGTGGGCGACGCCGACGGCGCGGGATCACAAGGATGCGTCGAGCATTGGCAGCGCACCGGTCAATGGGATGCTTGGCAGACAAGTCGGACCCTCGCCGGTCGCCGGATACCTGAATCCGGAATTCGTCTTCTGGCTGATGGGGTATCCGCAAGAATTCCTAAGCTGCGCGCCGCCGGCAACGCGATCGTGCCGCAAGTCGCCGCCGAAATCCTCCGCGCCCTGCGCCGCTGACGCCGCGCTCTCGCGCGACGCCAGCACGCCGCCGGCTCAACCCTCGTCGGCGGCCAACCCGACGTAGCGGGCGTACCTGTAGCCTTCGGTGCGTATATACAGCGTCGGACGGTTCGCCGACCGAATCTCCAACGCGTCGGTGTACATCCCGTGGAAGTTGTAGAGCCAATCGCGGTCGCGCAGCAGTTGCTTGGCGAAAGCGTCGTATTCGCAGGAGGTCAGCTCCTTGACCTCCACGACTCGAGCGAACTCTGCCGGTACGTCTAGGTCCCGAAGCTCGCGTTGGACCCAGGACAAGTTCTCGGCTTTGCGTGCAAATCGGACCTTCTGGATGCGCGGCGCGATGTGGGTGGTAATCATTGGCGGTCTTCCGTGGTGGGCGTGCCGACATGAACGCTTCCTTCGGCGAGGAAGCCAAGCGGAACGACGGCGGTATTTGCGCTGACGCCACTTCTGTTTAGTCTTCAGACAAGATTGGTTGTTCTCCGAACGAAGAACGGCGCGCATCGCTGCGCGCCGCTTGGATGTGGCCGATTCAAATCAGATCGAAATCGCCGCTGGTCGGATTGAACCGAATGGCCGCGCCGGTGCGGATTGGCGTTGCGCCGCCGAAATAGAGGTGTCTGTACGCGCTTCGGTACTCCAGCGCGCGCTCGGCCTGTTCGCGACTCAGACCGCAGTCGATGAAGTAGTCGCGCAGTTCGTCGTCGGTGCTGGATTCGTTGTTGCTCAACTGGTCCTCGACCAGCGCCAGCAGTAACTCCGGCAGGGCCGAGAGCAGCGGATCGGGTTGTTTCCTTAGGCTCATGATGCGGTCTCCGTGTTGGGAGGCCATGAACGCTTCAAACCAAACGAAAACCAAGCGGTGTGCAGGGCATAAATCGACGTTCGTCGCAGCGTTAAGCTGTCGGACAAGAAGAGACGTTATCCTAGCGCGTCGCGGCCGGGCGTTTGCCCGGCCGCGCGCTGGGATCACTCTTCCTCGTCGCTGGTGGTGGGTGCCGCCGCACGTTCGGCTTCCTTGGCCTCCTCGGTCTGGATGCGGTAGACGCGGTCTTCCTTGCCCGCCTTCTCGTTGATGACCGTGTAACCCTTCTTCTTGAGCGTGCCGGCGAAGAATCCGCGCACCGAGTGCTGCTGCCAGTCGGTCGCGGCCATGACCTCCTTGATGGTCACGCCCTGCGGGCGCATCAGCAGGGCGACGACTTGCGCGATGCGATTCGGCTTGCGCTCTTTTGCCGGCGCGGGCGTGACTGCCTCGGCGATGACCCCGATAGCGGCGTTGGTGTCGCCAGCATCGGCATCCGCGTCGCCGTCGACGTCGTGACTAGCGTCCGATTCGTTGTCGGCATTTTCTTCGCCGCTCTCAATGACCCCATCTCCTTCCTCCGCTCGGACGATGTCGGTCATCGGGGGCTCCAGACCCACCACCTCGTAGCCCGCATCGGTGAGCGCGTGGCCCGCGCCGTCCGTTGCGATCAGGTCGTTGAGCAGGAGCGAGCGGGTCACGGCCGTGCGCGCGCCGCCGCGCAGGTTGTCGGGGAAGTTCTCGATGCGACCGCCGGTTTCGACGGCGAGGAGGATCAGGGCGCGCTGGTTGTCGGTGATCTGGTACATATCTGTTTCCTAAGTGGTGAGGTGTGTTGGGTTAGCGCGCCCCGCCGGTGCGAGGCGCGCAGGAGGGTCAGCCGGCGAGCACTTCGCTGATGGCTTGGTGCGGGTTGATGTCGCCGTTCGCGATGGCGACCATCACGTCGTCGTTGAAAGTGTTCAGGACGAGGTAGGCCCGCCGTTCCATTTCGTGCTGTGCGGCCAAGTGCCAGTCGTTGATGCTGAGCAGTTGCGTCAGTGCCGCGCGGTTATACTTCTTCATTCCGTGGATGTAGTCTTTAAATGCTGCGGTTTGGTCGTTCATGGTTGGCCTCCGTGGCCGTCGTTGGTGTGGGGACATGAACGCTTCCTTCCACAACGAAGCCAAGCGAATAGCGCGACTAAGAACGAGCGTTCTCAGTTACAGACAGGCGTCAGACAGCTACGTTGCGCAGCCACAAAAAACGCCCCTTGCGGGGCGTTGTCGGGTGTTGTGGGGATCAGCCGATTCGGCGCTGTCGGATCGCGGTAGGAATCAGTAGATCGCAGGCCCTTGCCTCCTGCCACCGGTACGCGGTTAGGGCGACCTCCGGGATGGGCGCGGTAACGACCGTCTCCGCACGCGGATCGATGGACCAGTCTTCTGCTTCGCCTTCGCCGAGCCATACGCTGCCGAGCATCGTATGCCGCTCGGTCGGCAGGGCGTCCGCTGCGCTGCCGCCAGCGGCACGCAGTGCGGCGGCGTAGCCGGCGAGGTAGGCGGCGGTTAGCGCGCTGTCGAGGTTGCTGGCACACACGCTGTGGAAGTCCAGGCCGTCGCTACCTCGCATATCCAGCGTTGATACGTGCAGGTGTTGTTGCGCGATGGTGGTGAGCGTCTTGCGGTTCATGGCAGCCTCCGTGGCTGTGCGTTGGGTCGACGCATGAACGCTTCCGCTGGGTGAGAAGCCAAGCCGACTGCTCGTCATATCCTGACTTTCGCAGACCAAAGACAACGGGCGTACAGCTTCCGGCGGCCAGTTGTCCAAGGCCTAAACGAGTTAAGAGAACGCTCGTTCTTCCTGCAGATTCCGCTTGGCTTGTGAGCGAAAGGAAGCGTTCATGTCCTCGCCGCAACGACGCGGTACACGGAGAGCGTAGCCATGCCGCAGAACAATACGAATTTGTTTAGGGCCGCAACAAGAGCAATCGGCCCGTGTATCGATGCAATTAAAACGACGGAAGATTGGAGAAGACGGTTTACCGAAACAGAGCGCGAGCAGGTGAAATGGATGCTGGACACCTGCTGCGACTTGTTCGAAACGCTCCATGCTTGGATGAGATGGGACTATCGGCTGAACGACCGTGCCGCCCTGACCTACCACTTGGATCGTAGGCTTTGCCTGAAGCCCGGTGCGGACACGCGCCATCTGCCGCCTTGCCGCGCCGCCGTCTTCGCGGCAGGCGTGGAGGCAATGTGCGCCGCCAGAGGCCGTCTACGGGCGGCGGGTCGCGGCTTGGAACGCCCACTGAGTCATCGCGAGAACATTGCAGCGGACCAGATGGTGCGAGCGGTCGCCGAGATGTTTGACGTAATCGATGGTTGCGGCGGATACGTCGAAATGGCAGAGGAAATGAGAGGGATCATCGGAGAGGGTGGCGTCCCGTTAAGCCCCCACGTCACAGAGCCGCAAGCGGAATGGTAACGACTACAGCGCGATCGCATGGCTTAGTGCAGCGCTGACGCGAAGAGCGCAGACCCCAGCGTCCACCGGGCGTTGGGGTGTTCCTTCTTCCCACGGCACCCCGCAAGCGGCCTTGTTCCTGTCCGGTAGGTGTCTCGCGATATGAAATGCGGCGAACACCGCTTTGCTTCCTTGTTGGAAGAAGCGTTCATGTCCTCGCCGCAACGACGCGGCGAGCTTGGAGAACAACGATGGCGAATATGTCTTACTGCCGATTTCATAACACCTTGCACGCGCTGAGGGACTGCGATCACGTCTTGGGAGACATGGTCGACGGCGATCCTGAGCGACTCAGCGCCGAGGAACTTGAGGCGACGAAGGAGTTGGCTACCACTTGCTTGAACATCGTTCAGATGCTGGCCGAACGTGGCTCCTTGGCATTCGAACCCGACATGGACCTCGCGAGGGTAGTCGAGGAATTGAACGACTCGGCGACGTAATGGTTTGAGAGCGCCTACCCCAGCGCCCGACGGGCGCTGGGGTATTCCCTCTTCTGCGAGAATTTCGCGCACGATCCGTTGCAATTGTCGTTGAAGGAAGCGTTCATGGACTGGCCGCAACGACGCGGCGATTCAAGGAATATTTACCGTGAGCGAGTATTACCGCGATTTCCACAGCACTGCGAAGTACCTTCAGCGATACGAAGTATGCATCCACGATCTGCTGCAATTTGACGACACCGAGCAAATGGCCGCCGAAGATTTGGACGCGGCGAAGCGAATGGCGCGCAGTTGCTGGGCGGTGGTGATGATGCTGTGCGAGAAGGCTCAGATCGAGCTGCCCAAGGAGCCGGACTTTGATCCCATCCTCGATGAGGTGAATGAGGTCGCGGCCAACCGATAAGAACGGAGTGTGAAAACCCCAGCGCCCACCGGGCGTTGGGGTTTTCCCTCTTCCTTTCTTCAGCGCACCTGTCTGTCAGCTGTCGGCGGTCAAGCAGGCCGGAGGTTCCGCTTGCGATGCTCGCGCAGCGAAGCGTTCATGACGTCGCCGCACCAACGCGGCCTACCAAGGAAGATACATGAACGACCAATACCTTATCGCCGACGCGGAATTGCGCAGCTTCGGCGACTATCTGGAACGGATACTGCTGTCGAGTTACCCGGTGCCCGAGGAATCGAACGAAGTCCTGAGTCTGTTCGCTTGCTACGGACTTGCCAGTACGCTGGCCGAGCGTACCGATACCTTCCGCACCATGCGGTTATCCGCTGACCTGATTGAACGGCTGGTGGATGCTTGCCGGAAGGAACTGGCTCCGCTGGAGCGCGCGATTGATCAGGTCAAGGGCTGGGCCGGTAAGCGACTGGTACCAAGCGAGATTGGCGAGAACGAGATGACGCTGCGCTGGCTGTACGCCACCATTGAGCGTTACTTCGATGGGCTGGAACCGGAGTTTTCGGCGCTGCCAGTGCATCAGCTCAATCGGGTGTTGCGCCATGCTCGATTGATGCAAGTTTGGGATGTCGCGGATCACACGTATCCGCGCGTGCTACGCAACGCCATCAGCTATCTGGAGAACGCGATCCTCGCGGCGATCTGCGCGCCCCGTAACTAACCGCTGCCGCGCGAGAGCGCACACCCTTGCTCCCGGTGGGAGCAGGGGTGTTCCCTCTTCCCTTTACCCTATCTGCGCCGATGGCCGGCGGTCGCGGAGGCTGACCCGAATCGAATCCTGACGTGGGAATCTCCATCCGTGCTTACGGCCGCCATCGTGGCGTGTCCGACACCGCCGTGCGCAAGGCCATCGCCGCCGGCCGCATCACCGCCGAGACGGACGGCACGATCAATGCCGCGCGCGCTGACGCGGAATGGGCCGCTAGTACGCGGCCACCGGACGGGACGCAGCTTGCGCGCCCCTCGCGCGCGCGGTCCAGCGACGATGGTGCCGCCATGGTGTCTACGGGCGCGCCCAGCGGCAGCAACACCTACGCGCAGGCGCGTACCGCTAATGAAGTTTTAAAGGCGCAGCACCACAAGCTGCGCATCGCTCAGTTGAAGGGCGAGTTGATCGATCGCTCGCAGGTCATGGAACAGATCTTCGCGCTGGCGCGCACTGAGCGCGATGCTTGGTTGAACTGGCCGGCGCGCATCAGTTCGATGCTCGCCGCTGAGTTGGGTATTGATCCACACACGATGCATGTCGCGCTGGAGCGCGAGGTGCGCCAACACCTGTCTGAGTTGGGCGAGTTTTCCGCTCGTCTGGAGTAATGCGTGTACGACGGTTCGGACGACGTTGCGCGGTACTGGCGCGACGGCCTGATGCCCGATCCATTTCTCGATGTGTCCGAGTGGGCGGATCGCGACCGGGTTTTGTCCAGCACTTCGTCGGCCGAGCCAGGTCGCTGGCGCACCGCGCGAACGCCGTACCTGCGCGACATCATGAACGACCTGTCGCCGGCTTCGGCGACCGAGCGCGTCGTCTTTATGAAGGGCGCTCAGGTCGGGGGCACGGAATGCGGCAATAATTGGATCGGGTACGTCATCGCGTGCGCGCCGGGACCGATGATGGCGGTGGCGCCCACGGTCGAGATGGCCAAGCGCAATTCGAAACAGCGCATCGATCCGCTGATCGAGGAGTCGCCGTCGCTGCGCGAGCGCATTGCGCCGTCGCGCGCGCGCGATGCCGGCAACACCATCCTCGCCAAGGAGTTCCGCGGCGGCGTGCTGGTGCTGACCGGGGCCAACAGCGCGGTCGGCCTGCGCTCGATGCCGGTGCGGTATCTGTTTCTGGACGAAGTGGACGGCTACCCACGCGACGTGGAAGGCGAAGGCGATGCGGTGGCGCTGGCGGAAGCCCGCACCCGCACCTTTACCCGGCGCAAGATTCTGTTGGTCTCGACGCCGACGATTGCCGGCGCCAGCACCATCGAGCGCGAGTACCTTGCGTCCGACCAGCGCCGGTTCTTCGTGCCGTGCCCGCATTGCCGGCATGAGCAGTGGCTGCGATTCGAGCAACTGCGCTGGACCTGGGGCGAGCCGCGCTCGGCCCGTTACATCTGCGAGGTCTGCGAGCAGCCGATCGGGGAGCACCACAAGACCGCGATGCTGGCGGACGGGCATTGGATCGCGACCGTCCCGCAGAACAGCGGCAAGACGGCCGGCTACCACCTGTCCTCGCTGTACTCCCCGGTCGGCTGGCGCAGTTGGGCCGACATCGCCGCCGCATGGGAAACCGCCCAGGGCTCGGCGACCGCGCTCAAGGCGTTCAAGAACACCGAGCTGGGCGAGACCTGGGAAGAGGAAGGCGAGGCCCCCGACTGGGAGCGTTTGCTGGAGCGGCGCGAGGACTACCGCATCGGCACCGTGCCGGCCGGTGGATTGTTGCTGACCGGCGGCGCCGACATTCAGAAAGACCGCATTGAGGTATCGGTCTGGGCCTTCGGGCGCGGGCGCGAGACCTGGCTGGTTGAGCATCGCGTGCTGATGGGCGACACCGCCCGCGCGGCGGTGTGGAACGAATTGGGTCAGGTGCTGCAAGCGCAATGGACCCACGCCAGCGGCGCACTGCTGCCGCTGACGCGATTGGGTTTGGACACAGGCTTTGCAACGCAGGAAGCGTATGCGTTTGCGCGCTCGGCGGGCGATCCACGCCTGCTGCCGATGAAAGGCGTCGGCAGCGCCGCCGCGCTGATCGGCACACCGACCGCGGTGGATGTGAGCGTGCCCGGTAAGCGCATCCGGCGCGGCTTGAAACTGTTCGCGATCGCCGGTGGCATTGCCAAGCTGGAGTTCTACAACGCGCTACGCCTGTCGATCGAGATCGGCCCGGACGGGCAGCCGGCGTTTCCGGCCGGCTACGTCCACCTGCCGAAGGTCGACGGCGAGTTCCTTCAGCAGCTGACCGCCGAACACCTGATCTCCCGACGCGACCGCCACGGCTACACCGTGCGCGCCTGGGAGAAGCGGCGCGACCGCAACGAGGCGCTCGACTGTTACGTCATGGCGCGCGCCGCGGCGATGCAGGCCGGCGTCGATCGATTCGAAGAGCGCCATTGGCGCGAGATGGAGCGAACGCTTGGCGTTCTACCTGCGGCGATGCCATCAACGTCACCGTCCCCACCGACTTACCCCTCCCCACAGGCCGCCTCCCCAGGCGGCCTTTCCATTTCCGCCCCGCGCCGAGGGCGCCGGGTCATTTCGAGCCGTTTCATGCGATGACCGATCTTCCTTATACCCACGAACAACTTAAGGCGCTGCGCAACGCGCTCGCGCGCGGCGAACGCCGCGTCAGCTTCGGCGACCGCCTGGTCGAGTACCGCTCCGTCGACGAACTGCTGGCCGCGATCCGCGAGATCGAAGCCGCGCTCGCCGGCACCGAAGGCCAGCCCCGGCGCGTGCGCCGACTGCTGACCACCACCTCCAAGGGCTTCTGACATGAGTTGGTGGTCCCGGCTGCGAACCTCGATGTTCGGAGGCACGCCCGTGCATGAAGTCGCCGGCCACGGTCGCCGCTCGACCGCGTGGCAGCCCAGCAATCCCGGCGCGGTCGCCGCGCTGCTGGCGACCGGCGATGCGCTGCGGGTGCGCTCGCGCGACCTGGTGCGTCGCAACGCCTGGGCGAATGCCGCGCTTGAAGCGTTCGTCGCCAACGCGGTCGGCACGGGCATCAAGCCGCAATCTCTGATCGCCGATACCACGCAGCGCGAAGCACTGCAGGCGCTGTGGCGCGACTGGTGCGACGAGGCCGATGCGGCGGGCCTGACTGATCTCTACGGCTTGCAGGCGCTGGCGTGCCGCGCGCTGTTGGAGGGCGGCGAGTGCCTGGTGCGGCTGCGACCGCGACGACCGGAGGACGGCTTTGCCGTTCCGCTTCAATTGCAGTTGCTGGAGCCGGAGCATCTGCCGCTGACGCTCAACCGGGAGGAGCCCAATGGCAACCTGATCCGTGCCGGCATCGAGTTCGATCGGCTGGGACGGCGGGTCGCGTATCACCTCTACCTGTCGCATCCGCAAGACGGTGCGATGGCGCCGATGTCGCGACACGGTGGCATGGAAACGTTTCGGGTGCCGGCATCGGAAATCCTGCACCTCTTCCGTCCGCTGCGTCCCGGCCAGATTCGCGGCGAGCCGTGGCTCGCGCGCGCGATCATCAAGCTGCACGAGCTAGACCAGTACGACGACGCCGAGCTGGTCCGCAAGAAGACGGCGGCGATGTTCGCCGGCTTCGTGACCCGAGACGGTCCCGAAGATCCGTTGCCCGGGGATGGACCGCCCGACGAACACGGGACGGCGCCGCTCGGCCTGGAACCGGGCAGCCTACAGATTCTGGAGGCCGGCGAGAGCGTCACCTTCGCCCAGCCGGCCGATGTGGGCGCGAGCTACGAGGCGTTCCTGCGCTCACAGTTCCGCGCGGTGGCGGCTGCCGTGGGCATTACCTATGAGCAGCTGACCGGCGACTTGACCGGGGTGAACTACTCGTCCATCCGCGCCGGTCTGCTGGAGTTCCGGCGCCGCTGCGAGATGGTCCAGCACACCGTGCTGGTCTATCAACTGTGCCGGCCGATCTGGAATGCGTTCCTGGATGCCGCGGTGTTGTCGGGCGCGATTGAACTGCCCGGCTACCGGCGTCGCAAGCGCCAGTACCGCACCAGCAAATGGGTGCCGCAAGGCTGGAGCTGGGTCGATCCGGAGAAGGAATTCAACGCAATGATCCTAGCGATTCGTGCCGGCCTGCTCTCGCGCTCGGAAGCGATCGCCAGTTCCGGTTACGACGCCGAGACCATCGACCGCGAGATCGCGGCGGATGCTGCGCGCGCGGATGCGCTCGGCCTGGTCCTGGACAGCGATCCGCGCGCCGTCGCCCGCAATGGCGCCAAACACGCGCCACCACCGGCCGAAACCTCGGCCCTTGATGCGAAGCCCACCGAATGATCCGACTGCCCCATCTGGCGGCGCGCGTGTTCAACACGCCGCTGCTGATCCAGCGAGCCAAGCTGGACGTGATCCTGAGTGTGCTTGGTCCCCGATTCGAGCTTCAGACCGTGCCGCCGCCGCAGATGGGGCCGCCCGGTCCGAACGCGGCGCCGCGACTGGCCGACGAGCGCGGTATCGCCGTGCTGCCGATCCACGGCACGTTGGTGCAGCGCACCGGCGGCCTGGATGCGCTGTCGGGCCTGACCAGCTACGAGTCCATCGGCCGCCGACTGGAGGCCATGCTGGCCGACAGCACGGTACGCGGCATCGTGCTCGATATCGACAGTCCCGGTGGCGAAGCCGCAGGGGTGTTCGATCTGGCCGATCAGATCCACGCCGCCGGCCAGCACAAGCCGGTGTGGGCGGTCGCCAACGATGCGGCCTTCTCCGCCGCGTACGCCTTAGCGAGCGCGAGTCAACGCGTGTTTCTGACCCGCACCGCCGGAGTTGGATCGATCGGTGTGATCGCCCTGCATCTCGATCAGTCGCAGCAAGACGCGAACGCCGGCTTGAAGTTCACCCCGATCCACGCGGGCGCGCGCAAGAACGACGGCAGCCCGCATGAGCCGCTCACGCCGCAGGCGCGCGCGTCCATCCAAACCGAAGTCGATCGTCTGTACGAACTGTTTGTGCTGACCGTCGCTCACCAGCGTGGCCTCTCGATTGACGCCGTGCGCGAAAGCGAGGCCGCACTGTACTTCGGCCAGGACGCCATCAACGTCGGCCTGGCCGACCGGCTCGGCACGCTCAGCGACGCCGTCCAACAAATGCACACCGAACTGGATGCCGCCGCGCGTCCCCTTTTCCTGGAGTCCCCTCTGATGTCTACCCCTGATTCGGCGGTACCGACCGTTGAACCCGATGTCGTGCGCGCGCAAGCGCACAGCGATGCCCTGGCAATTGCCGAACTGTGCGAACTGGCAGGTCAATCCGCCCTGACCGCGAGCTTTCTGGCCGAAGGCATTTCGGCCGCGACCGCGCGCCAGCGGCTGCTCGCGGCGAAGGCCGAGTCGCCGGAGATCACCAGTCACCTGTCGCCGACCGCACCGATGCCGTCGACGGCAATGTCGCTGGATGACAACCCGCTGATTCACACGGTGAAAGCCCGTGCCGCCGCGGCGCGGAGGGGACGCTGATGCGCCTGACCACGTATCCGCCTGTCCAAGAAGGTTTGAACCTGGGCGATCTGCTCAAGTTCGAAGCCGACAACCTCTACTCGCGCGATCAGGTCATCGTCGTCGCCGGCCAAGTGCTGCAGCTCGGTCAGGTCGTCGGTCGCATTACCGCGAGCGGTGAGGTGGCGGCACTGGACCCCGCCGCCACCGACGGCCGGGAGGCCGCCGCTGGAGTGGCTATCGCGCCGATCTCGACCACTACCGAGCCCAGTCCGGACGGTTTGATCGTCGCCCGCCACGCCACCGTCGCCGACCACGCCTTGGTCTGGCCGCGCGCCGTAACCCCTGAACAACGTGCAGCCGCCGTCGCGCAATTGCGCGATCACGGCGTGCTTGTCCGCCACGGAGTCTGATCCATGTCCATGAACAACCCGTTCCATAATCCGGCGTTCTCGATGAGCGCTCTTACCACCGCGATTAACCTGCTGCCGAACCAATACGGTCGCTTGGACGAGCTGAACTTGTTTCCGGTCAAACCGGTGCGTACGCGGCAAGTGACGGTCGAAGAACGCAATGGCGTGCTGTCGTTGTTGCAGACCCAACCGGTGGGCTCACCGGGCACCGTGGGCAAGCGCGGTAAGCGCAGCCTGCGTGCGTTCAACGTTCCGCATATTCCCCACGACGATGTGGTGCTGCCCGAGGAGGTCGTCGGTGTCCGCGCATTCGGCACCGAGTCCGAACTGGAGACCGTGGCCGGCGTTATGGCCGATCACCTGCAGACCATGCGCAACAAGCACGCGATCACTTTGGAGCACCTTCGTATGGGCGCGCTCAAGGGTGTGATCCTGGACGCCGATGGCACCGAGTTGGCGAACCTGTTCGACATCTTCAACATCACGCCGAAGACCTTCGACTTCCAGCTCGCGAACAAGGACACCGACGTTCGCAAGAAGTGCCTGGACCTTAAGCGCTACATGAGCCAATCGCTGCTTGGCGAGCGCATGAGCGGCATTCATGTGCTGGTGTCGACCGAGTTCTTCGACGCGCTGACGGGGCATCAAAACGTAAAGGCAGCCTACGAACGTTGGCAGGAAGGCGCGGCGTTGCGCGATGACATGCGCGCTGACTTCCGAATGGCGGGCGTGAGGTTCGAGGAGTACACCGGCGAAGCCAGCGATGCAGACGGTAAGTCCCGTCGTTTCATCGCCGAAGGCGAAGGCCACGCGTTCCCGCTGGGCACGCTGGACACGTTCGCGACTTACGTGGCGCCGGCCGACTTCAACGAGAGCGTCAACACCCTGGGCCAACTGCTCTACAGCAAGCAGGCGCCGCGTAAGTTCGACCGCGGAACCGATCTGCACACGCAGTCGAATCCGCTGCCGATGTGCCATCGCCCGGCGTTGCTGCCTAAGCTGAAGGCGTAAGGGTGTGAACGCGTTCACGACAATGGACGAGGTAGTCTTCGACACGCTCGGCGTCGTCGCGCAGATTCAGCGCCGCCCTAACCCCTCGGTGCGAATCACCCTCATCGTGCGCGACGGCGTCGAGCGTCTCGGGGAGTTCCAGCAGGTCATCGGCCGAGCCCGGCATGTCCTGGTCCGGAATCGGGAGTGGACGTTCCGTCGCGGTGACGAAGTCATCCTCGACGGCCGCACGCAAGCGGTCGAAGCGCTGGTTCGCGATGACGGCCTCGTTAACGAGGCGGTGCTGCATGGATGATATGACTTGCACTGTCAAATAGCTTCGATAAGCATTCCTTTGAGTGGGCCAAATCCCCTCGGGACGACGCAGCCAGTACGATCGACGGTGTTATCACGCTGATATTCGCGGGTTGGGTACCGCAGTACTCGGGTTCGTTTCGTAGGCCTGCCTCTGTCTAAGGATCGTGAATCGGCAACTGCACCGCCATCACTCAACCATGTCGAGGGTTACCTACCACACCGGGCTGCGCCGACTCCAAGAGACTCGGAGGGCGCGGTGGTTCAGATTGCGCTTTGGGATCGCGTCATGCGCGCGATGTCCCAGATGAAGCCGGCCAGTTCGCGAGCGACGGCGACGACCGCGAGATTGGGGTGCTTTCCTTGCTGTGTGAGCTTGCGGAACCGGCCGCACAGGCGAAGTTGCGCATCCCAGGCTCGATCGACAATCAACTTGCTTAGTTCTTGATGTCGAGTTTGGATGATTCTGGTGACCTTGGCTGGATATCGATAGGACCAGGCCGCCTCGATCAACATTCGACGGGCATTGAAGTTTCCCGCTTTCGTGATCCCGCCGAGCTTACGACGTGCGCCTGAACTGTACTCGCTGGGCGTAATCCCGAGCCATGCCATCAGTTGGCGTGGATTTTGGAACCGGCTCAGATCGCCGACTTCGGCAAGGATGGCCATGGCGGCCGTGAACTGGATTCCGCGGAGCCCCTGTAAGGACTGGAGTACCGGGTAGTGGTGCCATTGCGGAGCGAGCTCGCGCAGAGCGCATTCCAATCTTGAGCTTTGATGTTCTCGATCAGTGATGGTCCGCAGGTGTTCCTCAAACGCGATTTGCGACCACGGTGTGGCGAAGACGAATTCGGATAGCCATCGTCGATGTGCAGGTCGCCAATCCGCTTTACCTTCGTATCGAACTCCGTGCGTCAGCAGGAACGACTTTAGCCTCTGCTTCGCATGTCGAAGATCTCGCTTGGCCGATACCCATGCCCTGACCAGGTCGCGTATGGCCTCGTCGTCGACGGTAGGTACGTGAATAGGACTGAAGTCGCCATGGCGCAGTGCGCGAACCAGCATGGTCGCATCGCGGCGATCGGTCTTGACGTGGTCGCCCGGTTTACGCGCGAGCAGCGATGGAGCGCATACAACGCACTCAAAGCCCTTCTTGGTCAGAAGCCGATAAAGACCATATCCGCAGGGGCCTGCCTCATAAATGAAGGCAACGCGCGCCGCCTTGGACCGCAATCGGGTACACAAGCGCGCTACGTCAACGTCTCGGACACCGATGTTGCCTAAGCCTTGTATTTCCCCGTATCCCACGGAGTAAGCAGCAACAATGCTCTCTTTATGTACATCGAGCCCGACGAACACGGTGTTGGTGTCGTTCATCACGGTAACCTCCACGGCGAGAACCACTTGCCAGCGTACTCCCGGCTCAGCGCGCGTGTCAGCGCGCCTCCCTGGCTACGCCCTTTTAAGGTGCGATCTTCGGGGGCGGACAAGTCATGCTGTCTAAGACCGCCTCGCCCTGGATTGTGTCCTGGGATTTGCTGGAGAAGATCGCTAGTCGATTGGCGGATATCCAGGAGAGCGAGGGCTATCGCACCAATATTGGCGCGACGATTACTTTGGAACCGTCGCAGCATTCCGACGAACTGGTTACCGGGCTGACACTGGTATCGCTCGGTATCCGGCGCGACGAAGCCAAGCCCCAAGGACGCCACCGAATCATGCAGGCGGTGGCCGAGGCGACCGTGCCATCGTCGCTAGAAGAGGCACACGTCCAAGCGCATGCCATCGCCGCCGACATCGAGGACGCGCTCGATGAGTGGATTCCGCTGCCGAATGCGTTGCCGGTGCAGGTCGAGGACATCGTGTTTCTCGACCGACCGGAGGGTTTACCGGTCGTGGCCGTGCAAGTGGCCCTGACGATCCGTTATCGCCGCTGATGGAACTGTTCATCGATGCCAACGCTACGCTCGATGTAGCCAAACGCATCAGCGAGATCCCGGCCAAGGTCGCGGTCGCTCAGCGCCGCGCGCTGGGCACGTTGCGCCGCCGCTGGCCGGTCATCGCCCGCCGCGACATTCAGACCGAGTACGCCCTGTCGGCGCAGCGCATCCGCGCCGGCATCAGCGTGCGAACGACGCGCGAGGGCGTCGAGCTGGTCGGCGTCGCGCGCGGCGTGGGCCTGCGGAACTTCGCGTCCAAACGCAGCGCCGATGATCGCGGTTTGAACTTCACCGCCCTCCGGGGCCGAAGGGGTTTCCGCCGTAGCGGTTTCCATCGCCGCCACGGCGGCGCCGACATCGCGTTCGTTCGGACCCCGATCTCCGGCGACAAGCGTGTGCCGCGCACGCCGATCATTCGCCTCTACGGGCCGTCGCTGGCGCAAATGCTGCGCAAGGGCGATCGCCCCGACCGCATGGCCCAAGCCGGGCTCGATGTGATCACCGCCGATATCGACCGGCTATTGCTGCGCTCGCTGCGCCGCTGAATCGGCTGCCGCCAGGCAGCCCACCCACACCTTATTTATAGGAGCAACGCGACCGATGGCCGCGCCTGATCTGTTTTCGTTTCAGGGCAAGGTTTACCTCGCCCAGCGCCAACCCAATGGCAAGCCCGGCCCGCTGCGGTGGGTCGGCAATGCCCCCCAACTCCAACTGGCTCTGGAGGTCCAGAACTCGGACAAGACCGAGTCGTTCAGTGGCAACCGCCTGCTGTACGGACGCCTGATCCAAAGCAAGACCGCCAATCTCAATCTGACCTTGGACGAGGCGACCCCGGAGAATCTGGCTGAGGGCCTGTATTCGATCCCGGCCACCTTGCCGGCCGGCGCGGTCAGCAATGAACTGCTGCCGGCGGGCTTGAAAGCCAACGACATGGTGGCGCTTGACCGCGGCTGGGTCAGCGACGTGTCGCTCACCGACAGCGCCACGCCGCCGGTCACGGTACCTGCACCGAATTGGTGGACCGAATCGGCCTCCGCAGGCTTGCTCGGGCTGCGCAAGGTCGATGGCTTTACCCAGCCGTTCAAGGCGACTTATAAGCACGGCGAGACGGTCAACATCGCCCTGTTCAACACGCCGCCGCAGGAACGCATGCTGTTCCTCGACGGCATCAACACGGTCAACGGCCGCCGCGCCCGCGTAACCCTTTACCGCGTCGCCTTTAATCCCATTGAACAGTTGGACTTGATCTCCGAGGAATGGGGCAGCCTGCAACTCTCGGGCGCGACGCTGTTCGATGAGTCCCGGTCGCTGGACCCGGACTTGGGCGGCTTCGGCCGCATCGAATTGGTGAAGTCGTAATGGCGCGCAAGGTCAAACATCCCGAGCCCGTCGTTGACGAACTGGCGATCTTGCAGCCCAACCGCACGCTGCCGTTGGGCGATCGCATTGTCACCGTGCGCGAGTTGGGCTTCTTCGAAAGCCTGCGCCTGCACGAATCGGTGGCCGCCCTGGTCGGCGGCCTGGTTGGTTTGACCGACGACGGCAACGTCGACCTGGATCGGCTGCATCGAGTCTGTGCGCTTCACCCCGACGCCACCGTCGAGCTGCTGGGGCAGGCCAGCGATCAGTCCGTGGAAGAAGTGCATTCGCTGAACGCCGCGCAGGGCGATCTGCTGCTCATGACGTTCTGGGCGGTCAACGCCGATTTTTTTCTGCAGCGCGTGCTGGCGGCGCTGGAAACCCGGCGCGCGATCCTGGCAACGACTGGCCCAGCGTCCTCGCCACCCTAATCGATCACGGCTTTGATTGGCGGTGGATCGAGCGCGCCACCGCGCGCCAGCTCTCCCTGTTCTATCGCATCGCCGTCCAGCGCGAGCGCGCCCTACGGGCCGATCGCGTCGAAGACGTCAACGCCGGCTTCGCTGGCGGGCGTGATGTCACCGCCTTCATTCAAAAGCTACGGAATCCCTTATGAAACTGATCGAGAACTGGCGCCACGCGTGGCGCTTTCTGAGCGTGCAAGCGATGACGCTCGCCATCGCCCTGCAAGGTGTGTGGTTGAACCTGCCCGACGACCTGCGCGTCCATGTGCCCGACCGCATCGCCGCCAGCGTCACCGCGGGTTTGCTGGTCCTGGGCCTGATCGGCCGGCTGTTCCAGCAGCGGGGAGCCCATGGCGAAACTCTCCGCTGAGCAGGCCGGCGGCCAGAACGTGGTCGCCTTCCTCGACATGATCGCCCACGCCGAAGGCGTGGAGCGCTTCAGCGAGCAGGGCGGTTACGACGTGATGGTCGGCGGCAAACGCTTCACCAGCTTTGACGAACACCCGCGCAAGTTGGTGTGGCTGCCGAAGTACCGCATCAACTCCACCGCGGCGGGCCGCTATCAATTCCTGTGGAAAACCTGGAACAGCCTGCGCAACAAATTGCGACTGCCCGATTTCGGCCCGGCATCGCAGGATCGCGCGGCCATTGAACTGCTGCGCGAGACCGGGGCACTGGCCGACATCAAGCAGGGCTGGATCAAATCGGCCGTGCGTAAGTCCCGCAAGACTTGGGCGTCGTTGCCGGATGCCGGCTACGGCCAGCGGGAGGTGCCGCTGGAAGCCCTACTGGCGGTCTACCAGAAGGCAGGAGGCCAGATCGCATGATCGCTCTGAAAGTGTGGGCGACCACGGTGCTGGCCGCGCTCGCTGCCGTGTTAGCCGCATTTGGTTGGGGCCGGCTCAAAGGCGCGCGACGCGCGCGCGAGCAGGCCGAAGAGCGCATTGCTGTCAGCGAACACAAAGTCGCCATCGCCGAGCGCGTGATCAATCACACCGAAGTGCGACACGAGGTCGACACCGATGTCCTTCACCTTCCGACGAGCGATCTTCCGCTCGGTGTTCCTGCGGCAATGGCCGTGGTGGTTGCTGATTCCGCTGCTGACCGCCTGTACGACGACTGGTCGCGCGACGGTACCGACGTCGGGGTGCGAGTGGACGCGCCCGATTCTGGTCTCTCGTCTGGATCAACTGACCGATCTGACGGCCCGGCAAATTTTGGCCCATAACGAGACCGGCCGTCGCTTGTGCGGCTGGGGCACAAAAGCGGCAAGCAAGCAGCTCTGATTCATGGCCAATCGCGATACCACGATCACGCTGCTGATCAAGGCTAACGCCGCACAACTAAATCAAGCCCTGCAACAAGCGGGAGTGCGCGCCCGCGTATTTGGCGACGATGCGGAGAGCGCGGGTCGCCGAGCGAAGAAGGGATTCGACCAATCCCAATCCAGCGTCGAAGCGATCGGCCGCCAACTTGGTCAAGCCAAAGCGCAGCTGCTGGCGTTCGTGGGATTGCAAAGCGCCGGCACCGCCATCGCCGGTCTGGTGCGCGCGGCCGACAGCTACAGCAATCTCACCGCCAAGATCAAGCTGGCCACGACGTCGCAGGCCGGCTTCAACTTAGCCGAAGAAGCGGTGTTCGCGATCTCGCAGCGCACGTCCACGCAGCTGGACGCCACCGCCACGTTGTTCGGCCGGCTCAGCGGTGCGCTGAAGGACCAAGGCGGAACGCAGCGCGAAGTGCTGGGTCTTACCGAGACGATCAACAAGGCGCTGGCAGTATCGGGCGCGACCGGAGCCGAGACGGCCTCGGTCATCGTCCAGCTGAGCCAGGCGTTCGCTGCCGGTCGGCTGAGCGGCGACGAGTTCAACTCGGTCAACGATGCCGGCCCGCGCTTAATGAAGGCGTTGGCCGACAGCATGGGCGTCACGGTCGGCGAGCTGAAGGCCTTGGCCGAAGCCGGCAAGCTGACCAGCGATCAGCTTCGTACTGCCTTCTCTGGCGAGCAGGCGAAGAAGATCGCCGCCGAGTTCAATCAGCTGCCGCTGACCATCGAGCGCAGCCTGACCCAGCTCGATAACGCATTTACCCGCTTCATCGGTCAGCAGGACCGGGCGATGGGCGTGTCGGCCGCTGTGGCCGGTTCGATCCAAGGTCTGTCGCAGAACTTCGACGGGTTAGCGAACGTCGTCGGCGTGATCGTCGTGGCCGGGTTGGGCCGCTTGATTGCCACGCTGGCCACGGCCGGCGCGGCGAAAGTCGGCGCCCTGCGCAAGACGCAGCAGTTGGCGCAGGAGGAGCTGGCGCAGGCGCGTGCGGCGGAAACCGCAGCGCAGGCCGAATTGGCGCGTGCCCGCGCGCTGACCCTGTCGGGCACCGGGACCGCGCGGGTCGCCGCCGCCGAAGCGGGGTTGGCCGCCGCGCAAACCCGCACGACGGCCGCGACACAGGCGGCGACGGCGGCCGTGGGTGCGAAGGCCGTGGCCGTGCGCGCGCTGTCGTCCGTGCTGACCCTGATGGGCGGTCCGCTCGGACTCGCCATTACCGGCGTGACCCTGCTCGCGAGCGCCTTTGCCACGGCGAGCGCGAACGCGAAGGCGGCGAAGATCGAGTTCGAAGGCACGATCAAGGCCGCACAACGCTTTCGCGAGCAGCAGGACATCGACACCGGGGTCGATCTCGGCAAACGGCTGATCGATCAACGCGAACAACTACAGAAGGAGCTGGACAATCTTCAGATCCTTCGGCAAGGCATCGGTCCACTCTATGGCGGCGTCCAGTTTGATGGCGGTCAGAGTAGCGGGCGGTTGCTGTTCGGCACGGATGTCGACGCCGAAATTAAGCGCGTTCAGACCCAACTGGAGCGGACGAAGCAAGAATTCAATCAGGTCCGCGACTCGCTGACCGAGCTGCGCACCGCCCAGGCTAACGGCGGACGCACTCGCGTGCAGGTCACGAAGGAAGCCGGTGATTTCACCAAGGCGCTGACCGAGCAGAACGAGCGGCTCAAGGTCGAGCGGATCGAGCGCGAGAAGGGCGTGCGTGCCGCCTTGGAGTATCAAGCGGTCAAGGCGGCCGGCGTCAACAACGCTACTGAGCTTGCCGCCGCAACGCGCAAGGTGATTGACGAACAAGTTCGGGAGCGTGAAGCGGCCCAGGCAGCCACCGAAGCCGGCAAGGCGCAGACCAAAGCGCAGCGTGACGCGGTACGCCAGAAAAAGGCGGACGAACGTCAGCAGGCCCGCGACCAAAAGGTAGCGGACAGCGCGCAGAAGAAGGAGCGCAAGACCAGCGAGGAGTTGGACAAGACGGTCGGCGATGCGGACGTCTCGCTGCTGCGCAATCGCGGCGACACCGCCGCCGCGCGCCAGCGCGAGCTGCTGCTGGAGCATCGCGAGTCCCTGGCCGAATTGCTGGAGCGGGGCCGAACCTCGGATTGGCTGAAACTCAACCTCAGCATCGACACCGAGGTGGCGCAGGCGCAGTTGGACGATCTGCAGACGCAGGTCGAGCGCGTGTTTGGTCAACAGTCCCGTGACGAGCAATCGATCCAGACGCGCCAGCAGGCAGGATTGCTGACCGAGATCGGTGCACGCCGCGAACTGATCGATCTGCATGCGCGGACCGCTGCTGAGGTCGAGCAGCTGCTGCCGAAGATGGATCAACTAGCGGCGAAGACCGGCTCGCCTGATTCTATCGAACGGGTCAAAGATCTGACCGCACAGGTCGCGGCGCTCAAGACCCAGTCGAACGAGCTGGTGGTCACGCTGACCAATGGCTTCGAAAGCGGCATGAGCAATGCACTGGAAGGACTGGCGTCCGGTACGTTAACGCTGCGCCAAGCGCTGACCGGACTGGTGCAGGACATGGCGCGCTCGATGGCGCAACTGGCGGCGCAGCAACTGGCCGCGATGGCGACCGCGAAGCTGATGTCGCTCGTCGGAAAGTTGGCCGGGGGTGGCAAAACGCCCGACATCGCCCAGCCCGATCCGGTGGAAGCGGCGAAGGCGGGCTTGGCCTATGCCACGCCCATCGCCGCGGCCTCGGGGGCATTGGGCTTGGCCGGCGGTGTGGTACTGAAAGCGGCGACGGCCATGCAGACCGCCGCGGCCGCAATGCTGGCGGCCAACGCCACCAAAGCGGCCTCGGGATTCTTCGCCAGCGGCGGCTTTACCGGCATTGGGCCGAAGTTTGCGCCGGCCGGCGTGGTGCATCGTGGCGAGTTCGTGCATCGGCGCGAAGTCGTGCGGCAGCCCGGCGCGCGTTCGTTCCTTGAACGGTTCAACCGCGTCGGCATGGCGGCGATTGATGGCCTGCGCGGCTATGCATCGGGTGGCTTTGTCAGCCCGGCGCCACGCGCCCCGGCCACGGTCAGTCGCTCGGTTGCCGAACAGCCTGGGCGCAGCGCCGAGCTGGATCGGCGTTCGGGCCAGATCACCAATGTGCTGTACCTGGACCCGCGCGAGATCGTGAACGTCATGGGCACTCAGGCCGGGCGGCAAGTGATCTTGTCCACGATTCGCGCCAATGCCCCCACCGTCAGGCAAGACCTGGGCTGACAGTCTCAGCCTGTGCGACCGCCGCCGATCAGCATCTTGGTCGGCGGGTAAGTTCCCCCCTGTTCCCAACCGCCACGCGTGCCCGGACCCTCATCCGGGCGCGCTTTTTTATGCCTATGACTCTGCGAACTGGCGTTGCCGCCGACTACACCGACTTCCTTAATCAACTCGAAAGCGCCCTGTGTGGCGAAGGGCATGCCTGGGGCCTGCTGTATGCCGGCGCTGGCAATGGCACCCTGACGGGCGTTGATGGCGCGACCGGCGGCTATCGCGGCGGTATCGCGTCGGTC
Organism: Lysobacter sp. ISL-50; assembly: GCF_018612875.1. GTDB lineage: Bacteria > Pseudomonadota > Gammaproteobacteria > Xanthomonadales > Xanthomonadaceae > Lysobacter. The sequence continues at coordinate 96,860 of NZ_JAGGRI010000003.1, forward strand.
GCCGAAGCCTTCACGATCACGGCGCTGGATGCGACTCGATTCCAGGTGGTCGGAGCGACGGCCGGCGATCTGGGCATCGCTACGGTCGGACAGCCCTTCGAACACGCGCGATTGCGCTTTCGGATCAACGCCGGCACCGCCGCGTTTGTCGCGGGCGATCGCTTCACTTTGAACACGACCCCGCCGTGGGCGATGGTGCGCCGCTTTGGCGTGCGCAATCCGACGTTCCGCACCGGTAACTTCGTCAACTCGGCCGCGCTTTTCGACAACAACGTCGATACCTGGGGTACTCGCGCTGTCGCGGATCTGCCGGCGACCGCTGCGGTCGAGATGATCGGACCTGTGTCCGTTCGTGCCGTGACGTTAGGCATAGGCGACAGCGGCGCTCGGGGCCCCGGCGCGTTCGAATTGCAACGCTCTGATAACGGCACTGCCTGGACGTCGGTACAAGCCTGGGCCGGAGTGACATGGGCGACCGCGCGAGCGCGGCGCACCTTTGCGGTGAGCGCCGCGCCGCCCGCTGCCCGTTTCTGGCGAGTGGTGGTTACTGCGACGGCCGGTGCCGGCCCGCTGGAGGTCAACGACCTGTCGTTCCACACCGACCTCAACGCCGACTACGAGCTGGAGGACCGCGCGCAGTGGATCGTCAAGGCACCGGGGCTCGACGGGTCGAAGTCGATCTTCGTCGGCGCGGAGCTGTTTGAGGATCCCGCGCGCGCCGCCTACAACCTCAACTGGTACGGCTTTCGTAGCCACAACCCATTGCTGGGCGTGCGCTCGCAGGTCAACAACAGCGGCCTGCGCAATCTGCCGCTGCGCAACGGCGCCTTTGCTTACTGGCTTGCGATCAATGGTCAGCGCGTGGTGATCGTCGCGCGCATTGGCACGGTGTACGTCAGCGCGTACCTGGGCTATGCCAACGCTTACGAGCCGCCGTCGATTCACGAGTATCCGCTGGTAATCGGCGCCTGCGGTTCGACCGAGAGCGGAACACCCGACGCGACCGATTCGAATTTCCGAAGCTTCTTCGATCCGGGCCGCTATGGCTTGGCCGCGAACTATCCCGATAACGTGTGGCGGCCGCACAGCAACCGCTATGCATCGGGCGCAAACGATTACGGCGATTCCGAGACCGGCGGCAAGGTGTATCCCAGCGCCATGTCGGCTTCGGGCGACCGTTCCTATCTACGCGATAGCCTGGATCAATCCTCGCCGCTGCTGCCCTTGATCCTGGGCAGCACGAACCCGCGCCATCCGTGGGGCGAGTTCGACGGTTGCGCTTGGACTACGGGATTTTCAACGGCCTCGGAGTCACGCATCGAGCGGGACGGCGCGACCTGGCTCGCGTTCCAGAACACGTTTCGCATCTCGCCCGACAACTTCTTCGCTTTGAGGATGGACTGATGGCGTATGCCACCTCGGCGGCGAACGATCCCAACGAGCTGCTCGACAAACTTCGGCTGTTCGCCCAGGGCGCCGGCTGGACGATCGATGGTCTGCGTGATCGCAGCGCGGGCGCCGGTAAGGCGCTGAGCCTGCACGCCGGCACGCTCCACGCGACCTTCTTGTCGCAGCTGACCGGCGGCGATGGCAACAATCCCTCGCCGCTGCTGGGCACGTTCGGCCACACCGGCTATATCGCCAATGCCAATGCGGAGGTCCAGAACGAGGCCAGCGCGGCGAGCTGGGCGAACTATGCGCAAGGCCCGTACAGCGCCGTCTATTTCTTCGGCCGTACCGCGCCGCAACCTTACCTGCATGTTGTTCTGGAAACCCAAGCGGGTACGTTCAAGCACTTCGGCACCGGACGCTTGGTCACAGCCGGCGTGGTCACCACCGGCCAGTACGTCTACGGGAGTTCGTGGTACTACGCCGCCAATCAAATCAACAGCGCAGACTCCCAGTATCACAGCGTCGCGTTCGATGACGCGTACTACAACTACACCACACCCTCGACGCGAATCCGAGCCGACTACGAGGGGATCACCCCGCGCTGGCATGCGACCAACGGCGACGCGAACGATCCCCGACGGCTGACGTGCGGCTGGCGGACCAAAGCCAGCCCGATCAACCTGCTCAAGGATGTAGGTCACAGCACCTTGACCGGCCGGGCGCCAGGGCAGCCGTTATGGTGCGCCGTGCCGCGCGGCGCGGGCCTGTGGTCCGATGTCGGTCATCCGCCCGACCTGCGCTTTATCCGCTTGGACAGCTATGCCCCTGGTGAGGAACTGCCGTTGGGCAGCGATCGCTGGAAGGTCTTTCCCGTCCACCGCAAGAACGGTCCTGCCGGCACCCCGAACAGTGGTGTCTACGGCTACGCCTACCGCATCACCGAGTAACCCCGACACCTCATGATCTGGCCCGCCCTTTGGCCGCTGACCTTCAGCGGTCAGGGCGACTATTTCCAATCGCCGCCGGCTTGGGATGGCCGGGCGTCTGCCGCGCTCGGCACCGAGCCCAGCCTCGGCCGACGTTCATTCGATGTGCCGAACCATGTGGCTGACCGACGTGTCGGTGCGCCGCAGCCGATGTTCGGCGACGATTTCTTCGATCGCATCCATGTCGAGCCGCAGGTACTGAACCTGGGCAACGTCAGTAGCGTCCAGCAACGGGCCGTGCGCGTCTGGAACGCGTATCGCGCCCGCGCGCTGACGCTGACGGACGCGGCCCTGAGCGGCGGCGAGGGGATCGTGCTGACCGCGCCCGGTGTGCCGCCTCTGCCGTTCGCGCCGATGTCCGAGCGAACGTGGCAGGTCGCGGTCGGGACGGACGGCCCGCCGGTCATCGCCGCGACGCTCGCGTTCCGGTTCGACGGCTTCGCGCAGATTCCGGTGGTCATCACCGGCCAGCGCATCGTCGCCTGGGCGTTCGTACCGGATTGGTCGCGCGGCGTACTGGAGCGGCTGGAATGGAAGACCGACATCCTGACGAATCCGCTTGCCGCCGAGCAGCGCAGGGGCTTGCGATCGGCGCCGCGCCGTTCTTTCGAAGCCACGATGCTCGTGGACGGACGCGAACGCGTCCTGCTTGATCTGGCCGTATTCGGCTGGGGTGGCCGCACCTGGGCGCTACCGATCTGGCCCGATGGGCAGTGGCTGGCGCAAGACCACGCGCTCGGCGTGCGGGTCATCGCGTGCGATCCGCACCATCGCGACTTCCGCGTCGGCAGCTTGGTGCAGTTGCGCGGGCGCACGGCGTTCGAAGTCGAGGTCGCTGAGGTCGAAGCGATTGGTGCGGCGTCGATCACGCTGCGTCATCCGACCACGCGCGCCTGGTCGCGCGGTAGCCGGCTCTATCCGGTGCGGACTGCGCGTTTGGCCGAGCCGCCCAGGGTGACCCGGCTGACGGATCAGGCTGCTTCGGTCAGCGTCCGTTTCGATGTGGTTGAAGCGTGCGATTGGCCGGGGATTGACGATCCGACGATGTATCGCGGCCATCCGGTGCTGGACCAGCGCCCGGACGAATCCGAGAGGCTCAACGACGGCTGGCAGCGCGCGTTACTGAGCTTGGACAACGAGTTCGGGCGAGCGTTGGTGCTGGACCCGGCGGACTGGGCGGCGACCACACAGGCGCACCGCTGGCGCATGCACGGCCGAGCCGAGCGCGCCGCCGTGCGGTCGTGGCTGTACACCCTGCGCGGGCGACAGCGCGCCGTGTGGCGGCCCACCCATGCCGACGATCTGACCTTGCTGGCGACCGTGGCCGGGACCGCGACCGCCCTGGACGTGGCGAACGTGGGCTTGGCACGGTTCGGCGGCTTGCGGCCGGGACGGCGTGACGTTCGGATCGAGCTGCGCGGCGGTGTGGCTTTGCATCGCCGAATCACCGCGGCCGTGGCTTTGGACGACGACATAGAGCGGTTGACGCTCAATGCCGCGCTCGGCTTGGACGTTCGCCCGCGCGACATCGGCCGCATCAGTTTCTTGGTGCTGAGCCGTAGCGACAGCGACGAAGCTGAGATCGAACACCACACCGACAGCGACGGCAGTGCCGACACCGCTATTGTCCTGCGCGCCGTTCGCGACCCTGATATTAACGACGACATTCCCGCGCCGACATGAGCTTCGACCAATTTGAACGATCGACTGCTGCGGGCAACCCGCAGCGGCTGTACGAGTTTGTGCGCGGTGCGCAGCACTACCGCTATACCGGCGGCGACCGCGACCGCGTCCTCGACACGCAAACGTATCGTGCCGTGGCTGCATCGGACGATGGCATTCGGCAGTCGGGCAGCGTCGCCAGCGACATGCTGACGATCGTGGTGCCGGGCGATCTCGATCTCGTCCGCTTGTATCGCGGCCTGCCGCCATCGACTGAGATCGGCGTGGTCATTCGTGATCTGCACGAAGGCGACGACGACGCCAAGGTGGCGTGGATGGGGCGCATCGCAGGGATCAATCGCACCGCGCCCGAACGCGCCGAGATCCGTTGCCAAACGCTCGATGCCGCGCTCTCGCAACCCGGTCTGCGTTTGGCCTGGACGCGCGGCTGTCCGCACACGCTGTACGACCGCAATTGTCAGGCAAACCCGGAAGCGCATCGCGTGCCGGTATCGCTGACGACCGTCGCCGGGATAGTGGTCACCGCGAGCGAGTTCGGCCACTACCCGGACGGCTGGTTCGCGGGCGGATTTCTGGCCTGGGACTTGGGCGAAGCGGGCATGGAGCGGCGCGGCATTCGCTCGCACCAGGGCGAGCGGCTGACGTTGCTGGGCGCAGGCGATGGTCTGCGGATCGGCCAAGCCGTCGTCGCCTATCCCGGCTGCGCCCGAACCATCGCGGTGTGCGATTCAAAATTCAAGAACGCCGCGAATTACGGCGGCGCACCGGGATTGCCCGGCAAATCCCCCTTCGACGGAACACCTGTCTTTTAGCTTCGGAACTTCTCGCGATGAATATTTGGGTCCAGCTCGCGATCATGGTCGTGAGCTATTTCTTGTCGAAGGCTTCACAACCGAAACCGCCGCAGCCCAAGCCCGCCGCATTCGGCGATTTCCAGTTCCCGCAAAGCACGGAAGGCACGCCGCAGGCGGTGGTGTTCGGCGATGTGTGGACGGGTGACTGGATGGTGCTGGGTGTTGGTCAGTACCGCACCGTGCCGATCAAGCAAAAAGGCGGAAAAAAATAATGATCGTGACCCTGGATCATCTGCGGCGCGTGCCGGGATTCGGCGTGCGCGATGGATTCTGCGCGCAAGGCGGTCGGGAATGGTTTGCCTACTACGGGTTGAGCTGGAGCGACTTCGTGCGCAACGGCGTCGACGCCGAGGTGCTGCAAGCGACCGGCGATGCACTGGCACTGCGTGTCATCGCCTTCGCGTGCGAGGAGGCGGCGCGTGGGCAGCAGTAAGAAACAGACGGTTGGTCACCGCTATCTCTTCGGCCTGCACATGGGCCTGTCGCGCGGGCCGCTCGATGAAATTGTCGAGATCCGGATCGGCGATCGCGAAGCCTGGAAAGGATCGATTACCAAGACCGGCCGCATCTTCATCAACAAGCCCGATCTGTTCGGTGGCGACAAGGGCGAAGGTGGGATCAAGGGCAAGCTCGATGTCTTGATGGGCGATATGGCCCAAGCGGTAATGCCAGTACTGTCGGCCTTGCATGGCGCCATTGTCCCCGCATTCCGGGGCGTGACCACGCAATACTTCGACGGCCAGATCACGGCCAACAACCCGTATCCGAAGCCTTGGAAGATGCGCACGCGCCGTGCCCTGGCGGGGTGGGACGGCGCAACGTGGTACCCCGAGAAAGCGGTGATCTGGCTCGGCAACGGCGCGGTGCGCGCGATGAACCCCGCGCACATCCTGGTCGAGTGCCTGACGAACCGTGATTGGGGCCGTGGCCTAGACCGGGGTCTGCTGGACGACGCCAGCTACCGTCGCGCCGCCGACGCGTTGTCGACCGAAGGCTTTGGCCTGTGCCTGCGCTGGAACCGCCAGTCCCCGATTGCCGAGTTCATGCAGGTGGTCATCGACCACATCGGCGCAGCACAGTACGTAGATCGGGCGACCGGCCGGTTGACGTTGAAGCTGATCCGCGACGACTACCGCATCGAAGACCTGCCGCTGTTCGACTACAGCAGTGGCCTGCTCGCAATCGAAGAGGATGAGGTCGCCGCGCCCGATGGCGCGGTCAATCAGGTCATCGTGACGTGGTACGACCCGACCACCGACGAAGAGCGGCAGGCGCGGGTGCAAGACCTGGCCGGCATCCAAGCAACCGGAGGCGTCGCCTCCAGCACCATGGAGTACAAGGGCCTGCCTACCGCTGATCTGGCGGCCCGCGTCGGTATGCGCGATCTGACCATTGCCTGCTCGGGCCTCAAGCGCTTGAAGTTGAAATTCGACCGCCGGGCCGGTGTGCTGGCGCCGGGTGGCGTGTTCCGCATCCGCGATCCGCTGCGCGGCATCGAGAATCTAGTGCTACGCGTCGGCACCTTCGATGATGGCAAGCTGGCCGAGGGCACGATCACGGTTGCCGCGGTGCAGGATGTGTTCGGGTTGCCAGCGACGGTCTACCTGGAACCGCAGCCACCGGTCTGGACACCGCCGAATCGCAACCCGCAGCCGTCGCCGAACCGGCGCTTGATGGAGGCGAGCTACCGCGACTTGGCGACCACGCTGAACGCCGCGGCCCTGGCGGCCCTGCCGGCGGATACGGGGGCCGTGGCCAGCGTCGCGGAGCAACCGACTGGCTTGGCGCTGAACTATGTGCTGACCACGCGTGTCGGCAACGGCGAGTACACCGAAGCAGGTGTCGGCGATTGGTGTCCGACTGCCGTGCTGGCCGAGGCAATGACGGCGACGACGATTGCGCTGCAACTGGCCGGCGGCCGAGGGCTGGATCAGGTCACGGCCGGCACGGCTGCTCTGATCGAGGATGAGGTTGTCCGCGTGGTAGCCATCGACCCCCAGGCTCAGACCGCGACGTTCGCCCGCGGCTGCGCGGACACGGTGCCGATGCCGCATGCGGTCGGCGCCCGGATCTGGTTCTTTGATGACTACGCCGCCGCTGATTCCACCGACTACAGCGTGGGCGAGACCGTGCAGGCCAAGCTGCTGACGCGCACGTCGAGCGCGCTGCTGGACCCGGCGCTCGCGCCCGTGGACACGATCAAGCTGGCGCAGCGGCAAGCGCGGCCGTATCCGCCGGGCGATCTGAAGCTCAATGGGCAGCGCTACCCGGCCTCGATTGACGGCGACCTGGCCGTGGCCTGGGCGCACCGCGATCGACGCTTGCAGGCAGATCAACTGGTCGATCACGGCCAAGGGTCGATCGGACCGGAGGCCGGTACGGCGTATGTGTTGCGGCTGCTGGACGACATCGCCGGCAGCGTGCTGGAAAGCCCGGCCGCCACGCCGGGCACCGGCTATACCGCCGCGTTGAAGGGTGTTTACCGGCTGCGGACTGAGGTCGGTTCGACCCGCGAGGGCCTGACGAGCTGGCAGAAGGCGGCGCACACCTTCGATTTCAAGAACGGACTGCTTCGCACCGAGACCGCCGATGAACTGGTGTCGGAAACGGGCGACTACTTACTGATCGAGTAATCATGGCAAATCTGAAACTCTCGCAGCTGCCGGCGGCCACTGCGCTGACCGGCGATGAAATCATTCCGCTGGTCCAAGGCGGACAGACCCGCCGCAGCACGGCGGCGGCCATCGCGGATCTGCGCCAGGGCGCTTGGCAGACGCCAACGCTCAACGCGTCTTGGACCAACTATGGGGATGCGTTCGCAACGGCTACCTATCGTAAGGATGCTAATCGCGTCCAGCTACGAGGACTGGTCAAAGGCGGCGCTGGCGGCAGCATTGTTTGCACGTTGCCGGCTGGATTTCGGCCGCCCGCGCAACAAATCTTTGTAGCCGTTTGCGATGCGCCGTCACACGCGCGCATCGACGTGAGGATTAATGGCGATGTGGCCGTCGCTCAACCCACCACAGGCACCATCGGGTGGCTTTCACTCGATGGAATTGGATTCTTCGTCGATTAAGATTGACGTCTGATCCGAGCGGGATACCAAACGTCGTGCTGCCGCCGGTATGCACAGATGCCCGCCAGGGTGCCTCCGGGGATGGCGAGGAAGCCCAGCATCGTTACCCACTTCAAGACCCGTTGATACTTCAACACGGCAAAAGCCAGGGACGCGATAAGTAGGTACGCCCCGCTCGCCGCGAGATAAGCCCCTATCACGATAGGGACGTAGGTAATGCCGAAGGTAAGAAGCCCATACCATAGGTAGTCGGATAGTCTCCCGTCCAGCCACATCGCGTAGTAATCGCGAATGCTCATCCATGCCAACTCGACATGAAGCAAAGCACAGTAAAAGTACATCCGCGCGACAATTGCTGGGGTCTTCATGGTCTATTCACTTGAATCTTCCTGATACGGGATCGGATCGAGAGCGGGTGCGTATTCAACATCGATAGCGCCGTTGCACACTTGAAACGACTGCGCGGACATCCTTGGAAAGGCATCGACGAAGTGAAGCAGGACTTGGACAGGGTTTCCGACCTCCTTGCGCAGCGCGGTGATTGATGCCTCCGCGAGCAACGAACGCTTTAAAACGCCGGTTGCTCTGCCGTATCGCCCAGCGCTTTGTTCTGGCTCAAGTAGGACCGCAGCTCTCTAGACTGATTTGACTCGGATTGTCTGGCCGGACACTGGATCGCTCCGAATGGGTCACGTCCGGTGTCGCCCACGCCTTTAACTCACTGTCGGAAATGGATTTGCTCAGCGCTAGAGCATTAGGGTCCATTGAGGACTCAAGTTCTGCGATTCGAGCGCTGACCATCCGACTAACGCGGTCGACATCGTTACCCGTGCGGGTACCTATCGCGTTCTGGACATGTCGATAGATGGCGAGAGAATAGGGTGCGCTAGGTCGGACCGATTGGCCGAGCAATGATCGTTGGGCGTTTGGAACCGGTGCGTACGCGGACGCCAACTGGATCATCATTTCCAAATCTCCCGCGCTGGCGGCTCGTTTTGCGATGCCTTCCGCTTCGCGGCGGTAAGCTTGTAGCTGCGGAAGAGCGTCGAGCACGCTATCCCATCTGAAGGCATTGCCGCTGGCGTACTGCTTCATGGCCGGAACGCTCCCCAGGGCCGCCGCGCGACGCCACATCTCGATCGATTGCGCTACGGTCGGTGGAGGAATATCGGCGCAATGATCCTCGTACTTCGTGAGGCGCTGATCTCGGAACGTCATTTCATTTTCGATCAGCTTCGCGGCCTGGCTTCGAAGGGCCGGGTCGGATAATGAGTTCATCGAAAGCTCGCGATCGCTTAGCCAGCGCTGATGCTGAAATCGCTTCAGGGTCAGCTCTTGGCAATAGGAGAACTCGGCGGCAAGCCGACAAGCGGCACCCGTGTCCCCTTGAGCAGCGCGGCTGCGCAGGGAAGCGACTGTTGCCCTGAACGGCTGGTCCAACGCCGGCAACGGACCGAGCGTCTTCGGCTGTGCGATTGTCGCGGCTGCCATCGGCGATGACGTCGCGGTGGCGACGGAAGGCGGACTCGATGTGCCGGTCGCGTCTGAAGACTCGGCTTTGCGATCCGTTATCAGATACATAGCGCTGGACGCCAAAATCGCACCAATCGCCGCGGCGAGCAGTAACGGGGTTTTGTTCACTGTGAAGTATCTCCAAGGAAAAGAGCAGAATGAAGAGCCACCACAGATCAGCCTGTGAATCGGCAGATCTGAGTCGTCGCTAATTGTTCAGGGTTAGGCTCAAGTAGCACGACGCGCGAACTCGGAACCACGCGCACGGTTGAAATCTCATCCAGATCGGGGAGAGCGACGCGATCAACAATTTCTCCTGACCTTATATCGATAAGCTGAAGGTCACAGACATTCTCCGCAGAAGCCCATTTGGTCGATAACGTCTCCGCGACCGAACCGCTGGAGGGGCGAACGCGCGATCGGCCGATAATGGCAAAGTGTTCGAGAAAGTCGAGGCCCCGCACTATGCCGCGCGGTTCCGCAACGTCTGTTTGATGCCCAGCTTGATCGACCTTGATAAGCCGGCCACGGCCGGCCTCCAAAAGCCATACTTCGTTTTGACGAACGACGGGCGAATGCGGAAGGCTTAGCCCGTCAGCTACGGTGCCGCCAGCGAGATCGAGGAGCACGCCGGATCGAAGTGGGTTGGATGCGCGCCATCCTTCGGCCGTACCGATCGCCGCCAATGCGGTGGCGTAGCGGGGCGCCCCGTCCGCGAAGGCCATCCCGTTCAGATGGCAACAGTCCCGCGGTCCATGCTCAAGCACGAAGGACGGTGTCCACTCAACGCGGAAACTGCTTGCGTAGTCCAGGCTGCAAAGCGCCGAGTACATGGTGTTCACAAACCAGAGTTTTCCGTCAGCGTCCCACTCGACATCGTGGATGCTGACGCTTCCAGTAAATTGAATGCCGATGGGGAGGTAACTGGCCTCGGCACCTAGCGCGGCAGGGAACCGGCGATACGTTTTGATGCCCAAAGCCGTGCCCAGAGCAATCAAAGGGCCAGCAACAGCGATGCCCATCGGGCCAGGAGCTGATGAGCGAGACATGTAGCATCGCTCGCCGTCCGAATGAATCGCCAGCACGACGTTTCCTTGGCGGCTGGCGACCAACAATGACTGGCCGGCTGATTGGAGCAGCGCTGCAAGTTGTCCGTTGCCTAGTAACGGCGTCGGTCGTTGCACCAGCGGTTGCTGCCACCACGCTGACCGCGCGTAGGTTCGTGCCAGTCCAGTTGGCTGCGTCGATTCTCTTGATACATGCTGCATTTGGAGTCCTTTCTCACGTACATCCGAGTGGTATGGGGCTACTGCGTCCGAGTCGCTCGATCGACTGCCCACTTTGCCAGCGACTTCTTGTTCACTAGTGCGCTGGCGGTTAGGAGTGAGCCAGGCCGTAGGTAGGCGCTATCCATGCCGACAGGCAATTGGGCCCGCTGGAAGTCGACCACAACTTCGAACGCAGGCTCCCTTAAAGGGAAGTAGCGGCCGACTTCTTCCGGGGAGCGCGGCAAGACCGACGTCTTTGTCACTCGCCCAGTGATTTCCGCTGACCCAAACTTCGGCATGGTATCGAGCGACAGGCTCACTTCGCCGCCTTGGCGAAAACTCGCCACGCGATCGCTCGGCACATACACGATGGCGGAAAACTCAGGGTCGCTACGCATGATAAGAACGCACCAATCATCGGCCCGCACCGCCATTCCGGGAACTGCGCGAACGCGAGCGACTACGCCAGCGCTGGGCGCTACGACAAGCTCAGGACCACCCTTCGCGTTGTCGCCGCCGCCGTTCGGCGCCTCGATTGCGACGTCCGGATCTAGGGTAAGCAGTACATCCCCCTTCTTGACGGTCTGCCCTTCTCTAACTTGTACTTGACGCACCGTAGCGGCGCGAAGCGGCATCACGCGCTCCATGCCTCCGCGTGGAAGCAAGACACCGCGGGCATCCACGTACTGAGGTATGTCAGCGATCAGTGCGTAAGCCAGTCCCGCAAGGAACAACCCAGACAGCACCAGAGAAAAATGTACACCGAGGCGAATCCGACGCGGCACGGCCGGCAATCGGTCAGCCGAAGGCCGCCGACCGCTCTCGCTGTTCGAAACCTCGTTCATGCGACCTCCTCGATCTGCGCAAGCAGTCGTCCCACTTCCCGAATACCCTGATGATCGAGAGCCAAGTGGCGATCTGCGCAGCGGCTTGCGCCTTGCTGATGTGATACGACAATCTTGGTTGAACCGAGCTGCCGTATGTTCTCGAAGATGCGCGTCTCCGTGGAGGGATCGATGTGTGCGGTGGCTTCATCGAGGATGAGCAACCTCGGGCGGCGGTATATCGCACGGGCGAGAATGATTCGTTGGCGCTGGCCAGCGGACAACGACCAACCAGCCTCGCCAACTGGAGTGTGCAACCCAAGCGGAAGTTCGCGAATTTCTTGCCAGATCTCAGCCGCCTTGAGCGCTTCTATGCACAGGTCACGGTCGGGCACTTCCGCAAACACCGTTACATTCTCCAAAACCGTTCCGCCTAAAAGTTCGTCTTCCTGCGTTACGGCACCGATGCTTGCTCGCAAAAGACGAGGATGGGTCGAGCTCGTAGAGGCGCCGTCGTAAGCGATATCGCCGGAGGTCGGGGTATATAGGCCGGCCAGCAACCGAACTAAGGTGCTTTTGCCACTGCCGGACGGTCCGGTCAGCAGGACAAACTCGCCAGCCTTGATGCTTACGTTGAGGCCACGCAGCACCCAGCGATCGTTAGGAGAATGCCGAAAGGAGAGATCAGCTACTTCGACCCCACCGTGGGGAATGAGTTCTCCTTTTCCGTCAGATTCTTCGGCCCTCGATTCGGGCTCGGACTCGTGGACCTCGGCGATGCGCTGCAGGTGGAACTTGAGGATCGCCAGGGCATTGACTTGATCGAAGGCCGCTAGCGTCTTGTCCGCCAAGAAACGCCGATACATCACGAACGCGAACAGACCGCCAACCGATAGCTCGCCTGTGCTTACCAGCAATGAGCCGTAGAGTATCGTCGCCAAGTTGCCCAGGCCTCCGAACAGTCCGGCGCTGGTCTGTTGGACGGCGACCCAGGCTTGCGATCGATCCTGGGCCGCGAGCTGCGCCTCGTAAACGGAACTCCACTCGCGTTCACGCGCCCGTTCCGAGCCGGTGAGCTTGAGAGTCTGTACGGCTCGGAAACTCTCGATCCGCTTTCCTTGCTCGCGGATTCGCAACTGCAAGGCTTCGCCACCTTGGCGAGTCACCAGCGGCGTTAGCGCACCCTTCACAACCACGGCGAGCATCACAGAGCCAACGATGAACGCTCCCATGATCGGCGATACGAGGAACATGGCGCACGCCAAGACCAGTGCCAGCACGCCATCAACTGCAAGCGACGGCAACCCGCTGCTGACAGCATTTCGAAGGGGTTCGACCGAATCGAATCGCGACACGACATCCGCCAGTCGTCTCCGCTGGTGCCATGCCATGGGGAGAGCGAGTAGCTTGGAGAATACTTGCCGCGCCGAAGTAGTGGCGACTTGCGACGCGATGCGGTGGTTGATGAGGCTGCGCCACAGCTCACAAACCGACGAGAAACCAATGGCGACGGCAGCGCAGATCGCGACCGTGGTCAGCGCGGAAATATTCCCGCGCGTGGCGCCGAAGTTGATGGCGACCTGCGACATGAGCGGTACGAGCAGGTTGACTACCTGAAGTAGCGTCGACAATAGGATCATCTGTCCTATGCCACCCCCCACGCCATCCAGAGACTTCCGTAGAACGGCGAAGTTGTACGGGGACGGTCGACGCACGGGCCTCAGTTCCTGCGTCGGACGCAACTGCACCGCGACCCCGGAGAAATGCCTGTCGACCTCGGTCCATGGCAGCGAGCGCAGGCCCAGCGCCGGATCGAAGATCACGCATGCGCGCCGAGTAGCGCTGACCAACGTGACGAAATGATCTCCGTACCAGTGAAGAATGCTCGGGACCAACAAGTCGCGCAGCTCAGGCACGCTGCATCGGACCGCAGTGGCCGCTAGATGAAGGTTAGCCGCCAGATCACAAAGTTTCCCGAGCGTAACGCCTCGGACCGATGAAGCGTGGCGGCGTCGCAGCTCTGCGGGCGGGCATTCGGCGTCAAGCAGGCTTAAGGCCGCACCCAAGCACATCAAACCGCACTCCGACTCCTCCACCTGTAGGAACTGTACGAGTTCCGGCTTCCTACTAAACTGCATCGTCGGCCTCCATGTCGATAAGGATGGTGCCCTTGCGCTTGGCAGGATCGCCGCTGGCGTACAAGGCGGTATAGAAACTACTTAGCTTGATCAGAGTCACCGGGCCGGCGTCGACAGGAGCGAACCGTATATCCAGTCCAGTGAGTCGGTAGCGCTCCGACAGCGCGCGAAGGCTGCGGGCAAGCTGGCCGCTATCGCGCTCCAGCCGCGAGTAGAAGATCACCGTGTCCAGATCTTTCGGTTCGGGAACCTCCATGTCGCAGAGACTGCCGCCGATAAGCGCTGCGTGGACCGTGACGTGAGCGCGCGCCTCATCCACCATCGCCCAAAACTGTGCGAGTAGCGCGTGCCTACGGGGGCCCTGCGCCAAGACGGAATTGGTATTTCGGTGGTGAAGGACGTAGGGCGCGCTGTTGTGCGGGGCTGACTTAGAGATGTCCTTCTCTAGAAAGAGCGGAACCCCCATGCCAACTGCGCGTGAAATCTCGGCCGATTGAAACCAATCCATATGTCAGACCTCGGGACGTTCGTTATGTCGCAGTGCTTCCAGGTATGTATCGACAAGCCCTTCGAACAGTTCCAGCAGCGGCTCCCAACGTGCATGCAACTCGGCAGAGCGCAGCGCAAGTTCGTAGCTATACGTTAGATGCGATCTAAGGCCGTACAGCGGTAGGTACAGAGCGCTGCCGGCGTCGTCTCCCCATAGCAGACTGTTCAGCAGAATCCGGCCGGTCCTACCGTTACCGTCCGCCAGTGGATGGAGATTTAGCCACGCCGCCTGAAGTGCAATCGCACGTAGCGATCGGGGGAGAGCAGGAAGATTGGCGTACGCGGCCAGCGTACTCAGACGGTGGGCAATGGCGGATGTCGGCAAGAACATGATCACACGCGCTTTCCGGTCCGGAGTGGTCCCCGCCGCGCTGGACCTCAACCTTGCGCCGGTAACGCCGGCTCGATCCGCCGCTTCAATAGCGATTGCCACGAGCTGCGCCGTATCCGATCGGTCTAGAGCACGTGTCAGTCGCGACGCAACCGCGCCTGCGGCGGCGATCTCCAGCTTGTCGCCGTCGCGGCGCAGGTGGATGGGGCCATGCTGTTGCTCTGCATGATGCGAAAGCGGATGCCTGGCGCGCGCTCCCGCCTTCGAAAACCAACTGTGGGTAAGCGGCGATTTTGTACGGGCCAGCCCGATCTCACTCACCCTCTCATCGAGGGCTCGCCATCTGCGCGCCACAGGCTCGGCGAGCATCGCCGGGTTGGGCAAATCAACTGGTGTGCGGTAGGCACGAATCATTGGCACTCCGTCCGTGGATGCATTGCAAGGGAAAACTGGGAGGGGCTTCACCCCTCCCAGGGGCTCAGCGAATCTCGATTGAGCCAGCGTCACTCTTCATAATCAGGAACGAATCCATCGCGCTCGGCTGACTGGCCCCGCTACCCCACAGAGTCACGGCGAGCCGCACTGATCGGCCGATACATTCAGCACTGACGCCAAGTATCGTTTTCGACCCGACACGGCTGTTCATTTTTGCCAAGAGGTTCTTCGACACAGCGCTTTTGTCGAAGACGACGGACGCAATCGAGTTCGCTCGCCGACTGCCGTCAAACGTATGCTCGATGCGAACCTCACCGCTGGCCGCATCAGCCGCTTTCCCGCAGCGAAACGTCGTCACGTTCGTCACAGCGGGAGCGGGCGTGTAGTTGCTCACGGTGAGTTGTTGAGCATGAGCGCCGGACGTGGCGCCCAATGCGGCAAATAGAAAAATCGGTAGCAGGACCTTCATGCGCAGTTCCTTATGGGCAGTATTCAGGTTGCAGGTAGGGGGAAATTGTTACGCCATCCCGTGTGTACTGGGTGGGTGGATCGAACGTCGCTTTATCCGTGTAGCGATAGGAGCGTAGTTTTCCTTGGGTGTCCACGACAAACAGGTCCAGGTGGGTCGGATTGGCCCCAGCCGCAACGAGCTTGTCAGCGGTATCCCAATCGTTCTTTGAAGGATGTCGATTGATCTGCTCGATGGTCGGATGGCCTCCGTAGACACTCACCGGATGGTTGTGAATCATCCCAACGATCTGAGCTGGCGCAATGCCCTCGAACTGCAGGTCCAGCGATGCCGTGTCACCGCCTGCCGCACGCGAGCTGATCCGCAGCGAGCCCCACTTGTCTCGATAGATGACTTGCAGGTACTCCTTGTTGTTCCAGTCCAGTTGCTTGATCTCACGGAGGTACTGAGCAGCCAGTTGGTCGGTGTACGCACTCTGGCTAAAATCGTCCGGTGCCTGACACAGCGGCACGCCTGGATCACTGGAGCCACCGCCGCCGGTGTCAGTGTAGTAATAGCCGTCGGTCACGTCATAAGTGAACGGATCATTCCATATGTAGGTGTAACCGATGTAGTCGCTGAATGAAGGCGCGAATACAGAGTAGGTCCCCCAATCATGCGTGTTGATGCCGCCCGCAATCAGCTCCATCTCTTCCTGTGACAGTTGTTGCATTTTTATGGTCCTTTGCTTTGGTCAGGTGCAGTACCCGTGCTGAGCTCGCTCGCTTGTTGGGTGATCAGGCCTGCAACGCAGATCGAATAGCCCGGGCGATTTGTGTATCAGTTCAACCTCGGCCGCCTCAGTTGCGACCCAATCCTCCCGGCTTCTTCGGCATCAAAAGATTCGTCGTAATGGTTAGGCGCGAGGTTCCGCGTTGAGGTGAGCCCTGAGCGGCGTGGCCGGTGACAGCGCGCCGATGTCGATTCCAGTCCGGGCAGTGGCGGCGATTCGATTGGCAGTAAGGTCATATCGCGGCCTTAACGTGCGCAGACAGTTGTGCCGCTTGCGAATTCGCAACGTAGGGCCGTACTAAAGTAAGACTCGGGGGGCTTTCTTCAGATTCGCGCTGTAAGGTTCTTACCAGTGCGGCGTCGCGTTCCTGTCCCGCTTGCTCGAGCCGAGCCAAACAATTCGATTGGCGCGCTATTTCGGCGTCTATCAATCGTGCCTGGTTGAGGCGTTCTGGCTCGGGTAGCGCGTCGTCCGGTACTAGCGTCGCGAGTGTCCAGAGCGCGCTGTCGGACGAGTCAATCACGTCCTCAAGCGACGGTGCCTCGACGCAGCCAAGGAGATGGGTTACCGCCATGCATGCGTCGGCGGCCCCGTGTGCATAGAGCGCGTTTCGGTCTATCCAGTCCGGCGACTGGCGGCTGCAGGGAGCAATGTGTTGCTCCGCCGCTCCAAGTTCGCCCGTAGCGGCGAATGCCCACGCCACGTCAAGCGCGTCTTTGAGGACTGCGACACTGCCCCGGTTGGCCTTTGCTCGATAGATCAGATAATTCGATACCATCGGTTCACAGCAGAACGCCATAAAGGTCACGCGTTTCCAACACGGTGCGTCGTGCAGCATCTGCGCGATCATTGAGCTGAGGCGTTTCATAGGCGGGGCTCCATGCCTTGCGATTTAGACCGCGCGATTCATCGCGTCGGAAGTTGTCGGTCTGCGCGAGGTTCCGGCCCCGGCGCGTTGAAGGCTTGCTTTAGTACGCATGGCCCTCTTGCGTAAACCAGCGACGACCTTGCTTCGATCCGCATCCGGTGCTGCCGACAAGCGCTCCAGACACCGAACTTGTCGCGCCTGCTCCGATCGAACACGCCGTTCGCGATCCCACAACTGCTCGGCGGTGATCGGCAACTGGTTGCGGTCTTGAATCTCGATGGAGTAGATAGCCGCGTCGCTCACGTCCAGTGCATCCGACAGGGTTGGAGAGCGCATCGAAACTAAAGTGTGGTGGATGCCGAAACATGCTTCGTCCGCCGATCGCGCGTAGGGTTTCGATCCGTGCAGCCACCCTGGCTTCTGCTGTCGGCTAAGTGATATGACGTGCCGAGACTTGGGGAACGCGATGTCGGCGCGAGCGACACCCCAAATCAAGTCCAAGCCCTCGCGGAGCAGTTGAGGTGACCCTAGGCCGGTGTCGTTGTGATAGATCAGGTAGTTCTGCAACATCGGCTCGCAGCACCACGCCATGAACGCGACGCGCCTCCAGCCAGAATCGGGTCCGAGATGCCGACAAATTAGGGGTTCTACATGGACCATGATGTGCGACCAAAGAAATAGAGTGTGGGTACTTGGCGTTTCAGCCCGCCGGCCCCCATTGGCCGGCGGGTTCCTGCCTCCACCGCCGTTAGCGCTCAACCGGCCGGGGGCGGGCGCGGTGAGCGACGTTCTTTCCCCGCTTCGCACGGCACGGGATCTTCGCTTGCCGGGAGTCATCCAGAAGCTCCGAGCGAAGAATCAGTACGTCGCGAGGGGCGGTGAGTCCGAAGCGAACATCGCCGTTGCGCACTCGGAACACGCGGACTTCGATATCCTCTTCAATCTTGATTGCCTCACAGGGCTTTCTCGTTAGAACGAGCATGCGGCCGTTACTCACGAATGGGGAACAGCGGGCCGTAGGCATAGCTGGCTTCGCGAAGCTGGGACTCGGGAACAGATCGGCGGAGCATTTCTTCCAGATCGGACGGGGTCATGTAACGCACGATGCATTCCGATTCTCGGTTATAAGTCGGCGCCCAGACTTCCGTGGTCACGCCGTGACTGATGTGGTGAAGGCGAGCGCGGGCGCTTGCGGCGGCGATACAAGTGTCTCGGCTCGCGAACGGAACATGGTCGGTCGAGCCGTTGACCGATACCCGCCAGTCCAGCGTGCCTAGATGCACGGCTTCAAAGATCACGACAGTGCCGGTTACCACCCTTCGTACTCCTTCAAAATCCCAACCTTCCGAGCAAAACCTTCGCCCACCCACTGCGGGTGGTAGCTACGCCCCAGCATCTGATCCGGGTGCAGGAACAATCCACGCGCCTGACGCTCTTCGATGCTGGCGAATCCCGGCAACACCGCCCAGAACGTGGCGTCGATGATTTCGTGGCTCGGCAAGGTCAGCCACGCGTGCAAGCTGAGCCGCGCGCCCGGCGCGATGCCGGTGCGAAGCATCTGCTCCAGTCCTTCGATCGAGGTGTGGCAAAGTCGTTGCCCGTCCTGATGGACAAAGCCCAGCGTGTACGCCAGTGGGGCGCGGAACTCGGTCTCCAGAACATCACGGACCAAGCTCAACAATCCGAAGCGCTGGGTCCGCACCACATCCTCGCTCAGGTGGCCCAATGCGCGAGACAGGTGACGCCGCACGGCGTCGATGGTGTGAGCCGTGGCATAGCGGACCGGTTGCGGGTCAAAGCGCGGGGGCCGCAGTCCCCAGTCGTAAGAGCGCCCGCGCGCGATCGCGAACTTGGTTTCGTAGAGGCCGGCAATACGGTTGAGGCCGGCAGCTCGGGAAGGAAAAAACCGACGAAGCCAAGGTGGCAGCATCCAATGCATAGTCGGTGGGAACAAAGATCGGGACACAAAGCGCTCCTGGCCGCCCCTTGCGGGGCGGTGCGGCTGAGGTCAGGTTGAAGGAAAGTTGCTTAGACGGTGCGAGCCGATTGGGCTCGGGTCTGCTCTTGGCTTTGCTGATCTTGCGTCAGCGACTGCTGCTGATTGACGGCAGCCAGCTGCTGGAAGGATTTCTCGACGGGGATCTGGGCCGCGACCTCGGTGTTGACCTGAGCGCGCTTGTGCGCAGGGTCAGTCAGTTCGCCCTGCACGGCGAAAAGGTCCGTGCCGGTCGGCGTGCTGCGGCCTGCGACAACATGGTTGATCTGCTCCAGCCCCGCTTGCCGCGAGTTCACCAATAGCGCCGCTGTCGTGCGCTCGGCGGTCTCGTTCAGCGGAAGCCCCTGTTGGGCGAATTCACGCTCAATACCGGCATGGAGCGTGCTATGCATCGAGTGGTTCGGATGGTCTGGATTGCGCGGATCGATTGCGCGCTGCTCCGACGCAGGCAGCGCGCCGTGCGCGTCCTTGAAAGGGCTCTCTGCCGGTCTATCGGGAAGGAGCCTGCCGATCTCGTCAGCGATGCCCTGAGCACCGCGGATGCTTGAAGCGCCGACAGAGACCCCGCCGCGGATATTCTCGATGTCCCCGCGGTACTTATCGAACATCGGCCTGTGCTGATCGGCGAGTTCGCGTGCGTGCGGCTGCGACAGTATCGATCGGTCTCGCTGGCCATTTCCATCAACATCGAGAAAGTGATGCATCCGGTGGGAGTCCCCGCCTGTGACCGCCGCCTTGACCGGATTTCTGATGTCCCACTGACTGCCGTTGTCCTCGTAACCCGCCGCCCTCATTACATTCAGTTCGACGGGCTCCGCGTACATGTGCACTTTTCCAAAGTGCTTGCTCGCTGCGCTGACTACGTCACCGGCCATCACGTGGTTGACGATCTGATTACCGCCTTCGGGGATGTTAAGGCCCAAGCTAACGGCGCCGTAGGGGTTAAAGGCCTCCCCGTTGAGGTTGAGCTTCGCTGCGGTGATCTGCGTAAGGCAGCCGCCGAGGGAGTGCCCGGTTACGGTGACCTGCGGTTCCCGGCCGCTTAACTTTGCTTGGTCTTGGGCCAGCTCGATGGCTTCTTTCGTAAACTCAAGCGCATCGGCTGCTTGAGCGTTGGCACGCTTTGCGACCATTCCGCCATCGGCGAACACGCCGTCCTTAAAAGGCTGGGTATCGAACTCGCTACCGCGATGGGCAACAATGATTTCTTTGGAATCGACGCGCTGGTAAATCGTGCCTTGGTAGCCCGATGGTTTATCAACATGGGCAAGGATGTTGTACTCGACCCCCCCAAGGACAACAGTTTGCTCTTTGGGGTTGCTGAGGTCGGGACTACGATATGCATCTTGCGCGAGGTTTGCATATTGCTGCGTCGTAGTGCTCATGGGGCTACCTTCCTGGCCGCGATTGTTATGCTGAACAAATCGCTCCGCAGCGATTCCTTGAATTCATCCGGACTAGCCAACCCATGATCGGGATAGCCATCGACTCTTTGTTGCTTCGGGTAAAGACCTCGCCAGTGGTATGACGTCTTCTGCGGATTCGTCTCGATGTCATCCGCGTACATTCGGGCGAAAAACTGGGTGTCGGATTTAGCGTCTGAGGCTTGGAAACGGATCGTCGAAGCTGTTGCCTTGATGCGACATAGTCCATGGCCGAAATAGTCATCGTTAAGCACTCCGTCCATCGAAACGCGGCCTTCATAGGTGTTGCTTTTGATCTTTTTCAGGGCAATCGGAAGGAAGATCGAAGTCGGAGTCGTCTGGACCCCGGAAAAGAAGTCGGCAGGAGGAAGGCAGTCCATGTTGGTGATGTCGTATTGCATCACTCCCTTAACCACAAGAAATGGCCCTGGGGCTTTATCGACGGTAATGGTCAAATCGAAAACTTGAGCGGGGGTCGGATTCTGTTTGTACTCGGGCATCTTAATTTCCGATCTATTTGAACATCCACTCGTAGCGAGCATTGCGCAGACAAGTGTTGCAGTAAGTGTGGTCAGTCGCTTGCTCACTTCATTTCGTCCATGCATTGGCGCCGGTAGAGCGCGTTAAAGAGTTGCGTCCGCTAGAGCCGCGCTTCGCAGGCAGGGGCAAGATCGCGTAGGAGCTCGACTTCACTCATCAACGCCCTACGTGCATAAATGAATGCAGTCGAATAGGCACAAGACACCGTTAGCACAACGGCGTAAACAGGGATCACTTCTGGGTAGGTATAAGCCAGGCTGAGAGATAGCAGTGTCAGTCCTTGCATGACCACTAAAGTCCAGGAGCCGATAGCGCCGACGGTTAGACCGCGAGCGCGGCGACGAACCGGCACTAGCTCTTCAAGCCGAGTGTTGCCCCATCGGACAAATAGATACTGATAAAGTGCCACCACCAGGCGGGTCCGGAGAAGCGCAAACCACACGTGGCCCCCCAAGGAAGCTGCGGCGGCAAGCCATGACACGACTAACATCTCGCTCACCCGAAACTTCACCGCAATCATCAGAGTTACAATCGACATAACCATTGCGGCGGGCGCGGCGATAGCCAATCCATCAATTGATTTACCATCGCCGAGCCACACGCGATGATCCGGGTTTAGCGCTTTGACTTCCATGGCGGGTCTCTATGTGCGTTGAAAACGTGCCAAATTATCGTTGTTGATGCTTGGTTCGTAATCGGATTAATGTATGAGCATTGGGGGTGAGCAGTCCGTATAAAAGATTTCACACTTTTCACCTCCCTTGGCCTCACAGCTCTCCAACGCCAAACGCTCGCTTTCATACTCGTTAGCTGCGGCGATGATCGAGCCAGACCTCCTCCCCGTAACCTCTTTGGGGCCAGCTATCGAGGCACATTGATTCGCGTAAGTCAGCGCGATTCGGCAGTTCGTGCCGCCTTCCTTTTTGCAGCGGTCAGTGGCCTCCTTTCGGGCGGTACGCTCCGATTTAGCTTTCACTGTCACGCCAGTTGATCCTGTTTCATGGTCCATCGCGATCGCTCCCCACGTTTCGCGCCACTTGGGACCGGTCTGCTGCTCACGGGTCTGGGGAATTGGGACGCAGTTCCCCGGATGGCCAGGATTGGTATAGCGGTAGAACCCGGGGGGGCAGTCGCCCTCTGCTAATGCCACGTTTGGGGCACAGAGCGGGAGCAGGAACAGGCCAATGGAAACGAGGCGGGCGATCGTCATATGTGATGCTCCTTAGCTAAATCAAGCGGGTCGGATCTTATTGGGGTTGAAACCTTCGCTGTCTTGAACCGTACCGTGATGCGCTCGCGGCGGGGGGGCGCTTCCGACACCGGGTCCTGGATAGTGCGAACTGCCCGCCGGCGGTGATGCTGAGGAGCCGCCACCGCTCCCGCCGATTGGACCAGCAATCGTCGAGTACGGATTGAAGTTCGCGAGGAGACCCCTGAACAACATCGCTGCCGCTGGCGGCGCGCCCATAATGAGAGTCGTGAGGACTAGTCCCAGGATTCCTTGCATCTGCACGACGCCATTAATACCTTCGGATGCGGTACCCATGCCGAGCAGTCGTGATAGTCCTTCGGCCGCCCAGAACCCTCCAGCGAGCGCGAGCGTTATATCCATAGCAAGCGTAACTGCGACGCTTAGAAAGGCCATCGCCATCAACGATCCTAGAAGGGAGTTCAGCCAGCCTTTGAACAGTCCTTCCGTTTGCTTGAAAATAAGGCAAAGGACGAAGAAGGGGCCAACTCCGAGCAGCATCGCGATCACGAACTTGTTCAGGATCAGGAGGCACCCGCCGACTACTGCTGGGCCTCCCACGCCGAGTCCGGCAATCAGACTGGCTTGATCGCGCTTCTTGAGCGCAACTGGGTTATCGCCTACGTCGAGCATGTCAATACTGCTGATTGCTAGCTGCATCAAGGCGAGGGCTTCGTCGATGTCATCGTAGACAGTGGTCTTGTCGTCGCCGGTGATCGCGTAGTTGATGACCTGACTGACGCCATCCGTCAACGACTTATAGATTGACGCTTGAAAGTTGGCGGCGGCGCCGCAGATCATTACGATCAGAACAATCTTAGTAGCTTCAACTTTCAGAGCCGCCATCGAACCGTGCGACTGCCCGGTCACGCGCAGGAAGCCCTGGTAAAAAATCCACAGCGTCACCAGCGGGGTGACACCTACAGCGACCAACGTTCCGACGCGCCGCAGTAGATTGCGCGAGTACTCGGTGATTTCGCCATCGAGAAAATCTTTGAACAGCGCGAAGAACCCGAGGCTGTCGATGCCATCGGGGATGCCAGCTCGCAACAGATGAAGGCTGCCCGTAAGACCGCCCGAGAACAAATCAAACATGTCGAAAATTCCGTTTAAGTAGTTCTGCCACTAATCAACGTTCGCGCCGCTTAGCCACTTCGAAGGCTGCCTTCAGCGCAGCCGCTCGCATGCCGCCTTGTGCGAGCTTCTTGAGGTCGATCTTGCTACCAGTTTGCTCGCCCTCAATAACTGCCTGTGCGGCTTTCGAATGTTCCTGTTCCAGCACTCGCACCTGACCGCCGTAAGCTTCCAGTATGTTTTGTGCGTTCTGCAGATCCACCTGAGTTCGAGCTTGGAATGACAACAAACGGTTGTTGTTCGCCTGAAGACGTCCGGCTTCGTCCGGCTTGATGCCGGCTCTTTCCTTGTAGACGTCCTTCAACTCGCCCTCGCGAGCCTCGGTCAGCTCTTGGAGATCGACCATGGCGTTGAATTGTCGGTTCTGGGTTTGCACCAGCGCCGTGCATAGTTCCTTCTGCTTCGGCCCCGGATTCTTGATGTCTGTGCAGCGCTCCATGACGCCGTAGCCCAACGGGCGCCGATCCAGCTTGACCTTCACGCCGTCACGGCCGACGTATGACATGCCATTGACAAGTTGCTGATTGAACTGCTTTTGCAGCTCCTTGTACTGATCGTTGAGCTTGTCATAGGAGCGCTTCATTTCCTGAAGCTGCTTCATACTCTCCACAGTGTTCTTTGGATCGTTCACGATCATCTGTGCGCCAGCCTGGTTGGCCCACAAGCCGACCGTCAACGCTACCGAGATTGCAGCCCCCCTGACGGAGCAACGATTGACTCTGCTGCGATTCTTCATACTGACTCCACGTCCTTTTTGTGAATGCTGAGATGGATCTGGCGACCGGCCTCGCCGCCTTTGTCATTGGCGTCACGCGACAGTCCATTGCGGAAGGCCTTACTCATCCATCAGGTAGTCCAGTCCGTTCGCGTAGAGATATGCCGTGAGCCCAGCGTCTTCGGTGACACTCAACTTCTCCCTCGCTGAGCACTTGTGCGCTGATACCGTCTTCTTCTTCATCTCGAACCGCGAGCAGATTTTGGCCATCGGCCAGCCCCTGCATAACGCTATAACCACATCGCTTTCTCGAACCGTTAGGTCCCACCAGTCGCTACTAAGGTTGTTTGTTGTGTCCAGCGTTTCATCAATGAATCGATCACCGCGGATCGCGTTAGCAATCGCCCACTTCAGCCAAATGGTCGGACTAGTCTTAAAGACGTAGCCATGAACAGCATGGAAGATCAGTTCTTGTGCGAGATGTGGGCTCTTATAGCGGGTGTGAACAATCACCCTTGCGAACGGAGCGCTTCGTCTCAACTCCTTTACCAGATCGAGCCGCCGGTACCGTCCCGGCAGCAGCAGCTCCGTCACAATGATGGCGCTGGCGTACTCCGGATGAAGTGCGATCTCCAGAAGCTGATCCCCCGTTGCGCACTGCCAAACATCTTCGGGCGGCGATCCAAATTGCGACTTGATCAGTTCGGATACCAGCAGCCGCATCGACGTTTCGTCGTCTGCAACGATGTACTTCATGAAAAATTCCTTTTCTTGAGAGCTTCGGCCTCCGGCCTGGGGTACGACGCAGGTAGTGTTGCCCGGCGCTCGCGTGAATGTCGATACGGGAAAAATCCAAGAAGTCCGAGCCTTTGCACTAAGTGACAAAGCCTCGGCGTAGCTAAATGCTGATTGGATGGCTTAAATTTAGGCTTTTCGTGCGTTTCGATGACGCAAAGCAGGATGTGACTAAACGCACATTTTCGTGCTCTGTAGGATTTTTCTGACCCGCCATCGAGCCGCAATCTGATGGGGATGGGATGGCTCACTTCGTCGCGGGGATGTGTGATTTTTGTTCTATTTAGTAAGCGCATTGGTTGCAGCACCGGTCCAATCGTGTAGCCGCATACGGCGACTATTCACGATATAAGTCAATAAGATCAATATCTTATAGTCTTAGGTGAGGAATCACCGGGTGAGGGCTGCCGAGGTATTCACACACGCTTCTCTCTAGCTTCTTGGATATGTCCAAGAAGTCCTTCACATCGAAGTCACGGGCGCCCGCGAAGCGGGCGACAGCAGCTGCGCCGAAAGTACGGGCGCCCACGAAGCGAGAGACGCCTGCTGCGCCGAAAGTACGGGCTGCCGCGAAGCGGGCGAAGGCTGTCGCATCCAAGCGCCGCAAAGAGCCGGATGAACTGCTTAAGATGATTGGCGCCCAAATTAGAGAGGTGCGGAGGGAGCGGGGGCTAAGCGGCGACCATTTGGCGCATGCGATCCCTTTAGACCGAGCTCACCTGGGGCTAATCGAAACCGGAAAGATCGCGCCGAACGTCAAGACGCTGGTGAAGATCGCGGCGGCCCTGGAATGCGAAGTGGGCGACCTCATCCCTTACGTCGAGGATCTGCTGCCCCACGCCGATTGGCTGGAGGAGTAAGCTGTCGCCCATCAAGGACTGATGCGAGTGCCCCATGTCCAGCCCTCTTATTCCTGGCCCGGCCTACGCTGACCCGGAGCAGTTTGTCGACGCGTTACATCGCGACCCGCACAGACTCGCGGAACTGGATGAGTTCTTGTGGTCCCACCGCAAGCCGGGAATTCTGCTCCGCCGACCCTATCCCCCAATCCATGGGTGCGGGATTCGGAGCCGCCAGGGCGGTTTGCCGGCGCTACCAGCATCGTTCGATTGGCCTTACGGGGTGAACTACGGCCAGCGGATGGCGATGCACTTCCTCGCGCAGATCGACTGCGCCGAACTGCCCCGAATCGACCCACGACTTCCCGCAGAGGGAGTGCTGTTCTTCTTCGCGGTGAACGCGGAGGAGCAGATTTGGGATAGAGAACAGCCGCACAACAGCATCCGCGTGCATTACGCACCCAATGTTCCGCATGACACCCCGTTACGCGCACCGCCGGACGATATCGAACCGATGCTCGGCGCCGAGGTCACCGATGACTATCCGTGGCCAGATTGGCGACTTCCCGGTGAGCCGGGCCCTACCGTACATCCGGCATGGCCATTGCTGGCCTGTCGCATGGACACATGGCCCGACTATGAGTCCCTAGAAACTGAGCCGCCGCGCGTAGGCGATTACTACGCGCGCAGGGTGGCTGAGTTGCGTGTTGGGTCGGTGGTCGGCGCAGCGGGTGTGCCAACAAAGTTCGACTGGCTTCCTCAGTGGGAGGTTCCCGTGGGGGCTGGCAAAGCGTTTCCGAGAGCTCACTTGGGGCTGGATGATGACTTTCCGCAAGCGGGAGTGATTGTTGACCGAATCGCGCGAGCCGTTGGACGACATCGCACCAGCCGACGTGGCATCAGCCTTCCGGGTGACGATGTATTGGGATGGGTACATCGTGCCGCTGAGATCGGTTGGGACCAAGTGCCCTCAGATAAGGACAGAAGCGAGTTCCGGGCCTGGCTGCTCGGGCTGGTTGGAGCAGAGGACGAGGATGGCATCTCACGCTACTACCTGGGACGAATCATCACCGCGGGCATCCGCCACACTATCGCGCTCGCTGGCGGATCGGCGAGCATTGCGGAATTGATACCGGACGCGCTGTACCGCGACCTAGAAGCGGCTCACCTGCCCATTGAGCAAAGCCGACACTCTCATCCTGTCGGCGGACACAACTGGCGGTTGCGAGCGCGAATTAATCAGATGCTTGGCCACCCCGAACTACTGCACGGATACGTGCCCAGGCCTCGGAGCGAGATGCTGTGCTTGCTTCAACTCGCAAACGACTACTCCATTGATTTCCAGTTCGGCGACGGCGGCCAGGCCACGTTCTGGATAGACGGGGACGATCTGTTGCACCGTCGTTTTGACAAGGTCATTGGGATTGTGGAGTCGCACTAGCGCCAATAGCGGGATCGGGTTTAACTTGCGCTAATCAGGGAGGAACTTCCGTGTCGCCTGAAATTCTCTTCGGAATTGGTGTCGTAGCGATCGCGCTCGTTGCGTTAGGGGCAAGAATTTTTTCCAAGCGCAGGCCTACCGATAATATTTTTAGGTGCTCACGCTGCAAAGGGGTTTCGCGTCACAACGCCCGCACCATTGAAGCTTGGCGCAACAGTAAGACAAAATTCTACTGTCCGAGCTGTCATGCGAAATGGCTTCAATCTCAACCGCCCCGGGAGCGGAATCAGCACGCCGGATCGGTGCGTGGCTCTGGCTGCCTTGGGGTCTTGACGCTGGTCGCATTGCTTCCATTCGGGTTTGTCATTGTTCTTTCGTTTTCTCAATGATCCTGATCCGCTGTTAGGAGTTGCGATGAAAGAAACAACGAAGCAGGACTGCCCACTATGTGCAACATCTGCAGTGTTCTATCTAGTGGATTACGACAAATGCAAATATTTCAACTGCACGGCTTGTGGCCTCTTCCAGATTTCATTACGGGGAGAGCGAGTTCTTAGCGGAGCGCCGCAACAGTGGCGAGACGAATTTGCCATTAAGGCGCGGGCGGCTCCTGAGGACCATGCCCTGGTCATCCGGGTGCCGACAGTTCCGCCTGGGGTGGAGGGCGCACGCCCAGCGCTGGAGGGTAAATATGTCGCTATGTCAGATTTGCCATAGGGATAGGTAGACTGTGATCCAGTTATAGGCAATCAATCATCAAGCGCGAGATGGAATACTTCCACATCGATGAAAGCGGCTTCACCGGCTACGACCTGTTGAACCCCGAGCAGCGGTTTCAGGGTACGAGTGCCGTTTCTATATCGGATGACGAAGCGGCGCGCCTGATCAAGGAATTCTTTCCTCGACTACAAGCGCCTGAGTTGAAATACCAGTCGCTCGCCCGACGGCAAAGTTATCGAAAGCCGCTCATTGAACTTCAGTGCATAGTTCTCTCGCAGTTCAAATGCACTACCTGCGTGGCGGACAAGCGCTTTCTTTTGATCTTGATGTTCCTAGATTACGCCGTCGAGCCGTTCTACTTTAAGCGACAGATGGATTTTTACGAAGACGGACAGAACTTCTCGCTTGCGTCGCTGCTCTGGAGGGTTGGGACGACCCTTTTCGGACCTGGCGCATTCGATCAGATCCTCGCGGCATTTCAGCGGGCGACCAAGGAAAAGTCGCCACCAGCCCTTAGGACGCTTGTTGAGGCAGTTCGGGCAGCGGACTGGAATCAGCTTCGCGAGGCGCTTGGGCCTCTAGCGCTGGCAGCTCCTGAGTGCCTCGGAGCGATAGCCACGCCTGGCGTCTCGACTGACGCCGCCTTGGTGCTCCTACAGGCTTTAATTACGCGCATGGAAGTTCAGTCTGGTGGGCCATATGAAGCTCGCCACGATCAATCAGAGAACCTCCGCAGGTATCATGAGTTGCTGCGGCGTTACATCGACCACAAAGAAAACGCTGAATTCATACACAGCAAAATTGCTCGCCTCAGGTTCCCACTCAAGCTGACGTCAGTCGTCCAGGTTGATTCGAAGACCAGTCCGGCGGTGCAAATCGCAGATGTCTTGGTTGGGGCGGCAGTTGAGGCGGTAAACACATTGACCGGTCAGCGCCAAGGTGTGCTGGATCCTGGTGAGGTGCTGTCGCTTTATGCCGCGGACCAACTCATTCACTACCTGCCCTCGAGTGACTTCGCCGAACAGAAGTGTCTCCGATCCGGATCGCAGGCAAGCGAAATGATTGACTATTTCACGCGGCATTTTGGCGACGGCGCCACATAACCAATCGAAGGTTATCCAAGCTTGAGAAGGAAGCGCCGACGAAACCTGGGCGATTCAAGAAGCTCACCATGGCCCTTCAGTCGTCCTTCTTATGTGCGCAATGTGCGGCGACACTCAAGACCATTTCCTGGATTGCAGTCACGAGCCTTGCAACGGCCGGTTCGCTGCCAGGTAGGCTGGCAACCAGTTCATCCAGCAAGCTCCCGGCACGCGTTGGCGGAGGATTTCCCGTGGTCGCTGGAATCTGCAAGTATGTGCATATTTTTTGCACATTTTCCGACACCGTGGCCATTTGGCCGCGCTCCAGTTTTGAGAGCTGCCCGGCATCCACGCCGGTATGCGTCGCCACGAATACTAACGTATAGCCCTTATTTTTCCGGGCCGAGCGCATCCGCGCTCCAAGCCGTGTCGCATCGTCAGGAGTCTTGAACCGTTCGGCCATATGTGCTAAATATTTGCATATTATTTGCAAGCTGGCTACATATGGCGGTCTACGTTGATTCAGAAGCGATTCGCTGGAGGGGCCGCGAGTGGTGCCACATGGTCGCCGACACTCTGGAGGAGCTCCATGACTTCGCAGCCCGCCTCGGTTTGCAGCGACGTTGGTTTCAAGATCGCGGTCGCTACCCCCACTACGATGTCACTGTAGCCGTACGCTCTAGGGCGTTGCGAATAGGGGCGATTGACGCCGACCGCGCGACTTTGATTGCCTGCTGTAAGCGGGTTCGCTTCGAGCTGAGCCGTCGCACTTAGGCCGTGTTGCCGTAGAGCCCATCTTCCCGAAGGACTGCAGATGACACCTGCACTGCCCCAGCCTCAGCCGCTCTCGCTGCCCGAGTACCTGTTGAAGGCACGGCGAACCAACCGATTCGAGAACAATCCGGAGGAGTTCGACAACCTTCGCTTCGGCTACTTTGGAGAGATCGGCGGACTGCTGGCGGCGGTCAAGAAATCTGGTCGGGACCAACTCACGGAACCGCAAAGCGCCCTGGCGGCCGAGGAGCTCGGCGACGCCCTGTGGTACCTGGTCAGTACCGCCCATCTGCTTGGCGTTTCCGCTGACGACCTGGGTGAACACTGCCTCCGGCGGCTGCGGCAACGCTTCGGTGATAATGACCGTCCCGCGGTGTTGCCAGTCACCTTCCGGCAGATCGACGCCCTGCTCGACACTTATAGGGAAGGCTGGGGCCTAGATCGGATCCAGCAGTTGGGAACCCTAGCCCATTCGGCCGGAAACATGGCCAGCATCACGATCACGAAATTCGAGGCAATGAGCCCTCCTGCGTTGCGCGAGCACTTTGGAATTCTGTTCGCGGAATGGGCTATTACGTGTGGGTGTTTCGATCTGCGCACAGAAGACATCGCGCGGAGCAACCTGGACAAGATTTCCAGCCGTTGGCCGGGTGACGAAAAGGTGTATCCGGCCTTCTTTGATTCCGACAAGCGCTTCCCGGAGTACGAGCAGTTTCCCCGCACGTTCGACATCGAGTTCATCGAACGCGACGGCTATGTCGTGCAGAGCCTCAAAGGCGTGTTCATCGGCGATCGGCTGACGGATAACAGCAATGAGGAGGACCACTACCGGTTCCACGATGTCTTCCACCTCGCGTACATTGCCTACCTTGGATGGTCGCCGGTCATCAGGGGCCTTCTGAAGCGTAAGCGGAAGTCAGATCCGCGCATTGATGAGAACGAGGATGGCGCTCGGGCCATGATCATCGAAGAAGGCATTGCGACTTGGATCTTCAATCACGCCCGGCGGTTTGGCTTGTATGAGAACATCGAGGTTGGCAAGCTGGATTACAGTCTGCTCAAGCAGATCCAGAACATGATCGAAGGCTATGAGGTCGAAAGTTGCAAGCTCTGGCAATGGGAACTGGCGATCCTCAAGGGCTTCGAGGTGTTTCGTCTGCTGCGACAGCATCGTGGTGGAATAGTCACCATTGACATGAATCAGCATGCGCTGACTTTCCGCCCGCACCCGGCTCAACCATGACTCCCGCTGCTTTTGTAAAGGCGCTGGCTGCATTCAGCCTGGACAACGTCTTCAATCCCTACGCGGACGTGTGCGCTGTGCACGATCGCGCCGATGCCGCCGAGTCGCGTCGACGTAACCTGCGCACATACTTGGCCGCGTCCGCCGACATCGGCGTGGACACGATCTGGATGGGCCGGGATCTGGGTTATCGGGGTGGACGACGCACGGGGCTGGCGCTGACCGACGAGTACCACTTGCCGGAAATTGCGAAGCGGTATCCAGGGTGCCAGTCACGCCAGGCTACACGCGGACCCGCCGTTGCGGAGCGAACCGCCGCTGAGATCTGGGCGGTGCTTCGGGTGATCGACACGCCCCCGCTGCTGTGGAATGTCTTCCCTTTCCATCCGCATGAGCCTAACAACCCGTTCAGTAACCGACGTTTCACGGCGCGAGAACTCGACCAGGTTGACGAGCTTAACAACGCGCTCATTGCTTGGCTGAATATCCGTCAGATTGTTGCGATCGGACAGGATGCGGCGCAGTACGCGCGGCGGTTCGGCGTGAAGGTGATCACCATTAGGCATCCGAGCTATGGAGGCGTCAGAGAGTTCAGAGAAGGGATGCAGCAACTGTATAAGCTGCCCGACAGTGCCGTGAGACGGGCAACGCAGGCTACGCTCATCTAGGCTGTTGTGAGCAGTACGCGCGTGAGGAGCGCATTGGTGGCTGCTACGCCACCGAATGCCTCCACGTCGAGATGCGCCAAGGTGCTGACGCAGGTCAGCACGCCCGGCGTATGTCCGGACTCGGTTGCCACGAACGACTGCAGTTGGCTCAAGCCGATCAGGTTCCCTACCGCACGACGTCCATAATGATGGGACCGATAGACGGCCGTGAGGTCAATCGCCTCGCGTGCGCGGTCGAGTTTGAAACTGAGATGGCTTAGACAAGGGATGTTAGTGGCGCGTCCGCCGTCGCTTGTAGGTCCGTAGATTGGCAGCTCTCCGCCGATCTCGTTGTCCAGCACATCGGCCACCTCATGCAGGCCCAGTTCGTAGGCGGCCTGATATTTGGTCCCCGCCCTGGTCCTTTGAAACTTGGTGACGATGACCTCAAGCGGATTGATCGTCTCTCTGGTCCGCGGGTGGGTCCGCTCCATCATGCGCATCGCGTACGTCCCCCAAGTTCCCGGCTTCTTGCCTTTTTTCATGGCCGCGAAAAATTGTCCATAGAAGTCGGGGCGCCCGTGACGCAAATACATCCGTTGTGGAAAGATGGTCGCAGCAACGGTGTACACCCCGATTCCGTCATCCGTCTTGCGAAGCTCTGCGTCGACGGCATTGATGGCCGCGACGTCGTCTGCGGTGAGCGTCGACGGAGATGTGATCTCGAGAACGAAGTTCCGGTCGGTGCGCCCTGGCGCCGCGGCCAAACTGCCAACAGCGCTCAACCATGCGGGAACTATCCTCTCCGAACAAAACAGCTTAGCCATGTGTCAGGCTCCAAAAGCGCAGAGTGCATGCTCGCGAACATACGTTACCGATATCCAGGCAACCCCATACTGACCCCAGCCGCGTCCCCAGCTGTTACGAATCAGAAAATGTGCTTCGCCGTCTTTCCAGCCGAGACCAACGATGGCGACCGCATGCAGGACCACTGGCATGAGGGCCGCGGCTTCGAACGTGACTACGCCATCGACAGGCATGTAGAAGCTTTCGGTGAGTCGTAGGCCGATCCCTACCGGCCGATGCTCACACAGCATCGCGCAGATGACTCCGGCATCCAAAGGCAGCATAGCGACGCCACCGCCATGCAGGTCAAAGGTGCTGGGCGGAGCAGGCACTGGCGCGACAGGCTCTACAGCTTGGTAGGGAAAATCCGATTCCACCGGCTGTCCATTGGACGTCGCGCGCAATGCGGCATCCAAGGGAACGCCGGTTCCAGGCAACCACGAGGGAACGAGGCAGGCGGCGCCCTGATAGGCGTACTCCGGACTGAGAGCTTCAACGCCGGTTGCGGCGTCGAGATTCAATTCAGCCAAGGCGAACGCAATGCAGGTCGGCCGAAGCCCTTGATCGCGTGCGGGGAACCTGGCTTGCGCAAGAATGACCTCTTCCTTGATCGTCACGCGGTCGGACTCTCCCGGAGCAGCTGCTGTTTGGCGATGCTTGTCAGCCCGGGGGCAATGTTCTCGAACGAGGTCCTGGCCTCAAAGGTGTTCGCCGGCGTTTCCTTCGCCCATGGTCGTACTTCTTCCATCGCAAGCACGGCGGGGCTGTCGTTGACTCCGGCCGTGTCATGCGCAAGCAGGAACTCAGCGGTGGTGGGGCCGCCAAACACGGAGTCGGTTGAGATCCCCTCTTTGCTTGACGCACGAGTCGGCCGGATCTGAAAACCTTCCGAAGCCAGTTCGTCCAGCGCCCAGAGGTAACCCGCACTCGCGTGGCTGCTAAAGCGCACGACTATCCGGTCCTCCGCGCGAGGTTCCAACACGCTGTCGCGATCGCGCTCATCCAGCAGCCAGACCTCCTTGCGCGCATCGAACGCCTGGCCGGCAAGCAGCTCTTCTTTGATGGCCAAAGGCTGGACGTTGATCAACCGCTTCACCTCGGCAGGCGCCATCAGTTTGTGGCGGGCCAAAGACCACGCCGCCGCCGTATAGCTGATGCCAAGCCGGAGCGACAGCTGATAGAGGAGCCGCGGGTCCGCCAGCGATTGCATGGTCCAGCCCTTGCGGCGCATCACGTGCGCCAGCAATGCCCGAGGGACCATGAGCTGGTAGGCAAACCAGTCCGCTTCCAGCTCATGGCGAGCCGCTTGAGGCCCATAGTCTAATGAATCGTCCGCAGTGGAGTCATGGCCCATAAAGTAGTGGCCCAACTCGTGGGCGCAGGTCATATGGATCAGTCCAGCGGATCGCTCGGAGTTGATCAGTATCCCGGACGCATCGTCCCGGATGAACGCACCTAGGAGCTTGTCCAGCGGCCTCAGTAGCACCGGCACGCGCTCTTTGCCCGCAATAAGGAAGGGGTCCACGCGCGTGTAGCCTTCTTGCTCGACGCGCCCCTTAGCCCCCGAGTCGCGATATACCTCGGACGCGCGACGTGCGGCAGCCATGATCAGAGGGAGCATTCCTTACTCCTTTCGCGTCACCTTGGGTGATTGCTTCAAAAACTCGGCGAACCGGGCCACTTCGTCTAGATCACGTTCCGATAAGCCTTTGATGGCGCGCGCCAGGAACGCTAGCTGTTCGGGTGCCTTCGGGGCCGGCTCCCTCCCCGTCAACAAAGATTCCATGGTCCGTCGATAGAGGCGAGCCAAGATGTTGAGCTCGGTGGATTCGACCTTGCGGGCCCCCGACTCAATCTTCGTGACGGCAGGACGGGAAATTCCTAAAGCCCCAGCGACGTCTTCCTGGGTCAGGCCGACGTATTCCCGCGCCAACCGCAGTCGTTCGGCCATCTCAGCGCGCTGATCGCCCTTCTCCGAACTAGTCATGGGGGTGCTCTGTAATGTAGTCGAGAACTTGGCAGGTCAGCAGCTCAACAAACTGCTCTTTCGACTCGTACCCGCCCCTGCGAATCACGACCTCTGCCGGAATGCTTCGACCCAGCAGCGTGTCGAGCTGCAACAGCGCCTCCACCGCCGTAAGGGAGTCCAGCGGTGCACCCAGCAGGCCAGAGGTGTCCCGCGGGTCTTCACCGAGTTCAATCGCCATCTCCTCCCAGAACTGGCCCAGAACCGCCTCTATCTCCGCCTTCCTGTCGTTCATCACGTCTCCGCAGAAAATCGCACGTTATGTTCTAAAAACGTACCACGTCGCGGAAGTGAAGGGAACCTGGACGGTTGAGTGTTCCGACAGACGGCCCTGGCTGAGGGCGAGCTGGGACTAGTCGTGGTCAGAAAGTGCGAGCGGCCGAGGCGGATTCTGACCTCAGGCCGGTCGACGCCAACGCCGTTGTCTGGCGGCCTGGGGCCGACTGAGGCCGTCGGGGGCCGCT
Organism: Lysobacter sp. ISL-50; assembly: GCF_018612875.1. Taxonomy (GTDB): domain Bacteria; phylum Pseudomonadota; class Gammaproteobacteria; order Xanthomonadales; family Xanthomonadaceae; genus Lysobacter. Next base: position 131,952 of record NZ_JAGGRI010000003.1, read on the forward strand.
CGCGGCCGACACGTGCCGGGACACGGCGACGCAGGTCAACCTGCAAGCCGACCCCGGCCGTCCGACCGCAGGGACATGCAGGGCCGTACAGGGACACCAGGGGATCAAGAGAGTTAGCCCCCAGTTGCCGTGGGCGCGCCAGTTTCCAGCGGTGAACCCTCTCCGCTCTCCGCACGCCCCTCCGAAAGCCCCAGTCCTGGCGGCCTTCCGCGATGGGCGTTTGGTTTTGACCTTTGGGCCAAACCGCCGAAACGGTTCGTTTTCCCCTCTCTCCACCCCATTTTTCTCCGGTCGGTTGGTCCTGAGACCAAACGCTCGTTTGCGCAAAGCGCCAAAAACAAGGTGGATTTCGCCGGCCCTATTTTCTACGTTGGATTCGGACTTAGGTTATCCGCCGCGATTCGAACGATCTGCCTCGGCATCGCCGGGGTGCGGAATTAGGCCCCAGACCATCGCCAGTCGCACGAGTGCGATGTCACTTCTCACCCGCAGCCTAGCCATCACCTTCGTCCGCACGGTGCGAACGGTCGATTCGGTCAGCGCAAGCTCCAGGGCGATATCGCTTGTGCGCTTACCTTGCACCATTAGCCGCGCCACCTCCAATTGCCGGGCGCTGAGATAGTCGAACGGCGAGGCCTCAAACAATAGTCTGACTCCCAGCGCGTCATCCAGAAATCGGCGTCCGGCAGCCACCTCGCGCACCGCGCGGATGACAGCAGCTCCGTCCTGCGCTTTCGATACGTAACCACTCGCACCAGCCGCCAGCAAACTGCGAGGCACTGCTCCGCGTTCAATGACCGACACAATGAGGATCTTCATCTCGGGGTCGCGCACCAGCAACCGGCGCGTGACCTCCAGCCCGTCCCACTCCGGCAGGTGGAAGTCGCACAGCACCACATCGGGCTTGCACTCCGAAATCGCAGCGAGCGCATCCTTGCCGTTCGATGCTTCTCCTACCACGCGCACATCGTTCTGCGTCTCCAGCGCTCCTCTCAAGCCCAGTCGCACCAAAGGATGGTCGTCGATTACAAATACTCGAATCATCTTCTTCCTCGGGAATCATCCGCCGAGGACAGACTTAGCCAATACAAGCCGGCCGCTATCAACATAATCATTTGTAATTTGCGATTCGCCGACGCCAATGTCGGCTAATGGCATTTATCGATAGACAAACGCCTAGGCTGGTGGATCGAAATACCAAGTAAAAGTCAGATTTTGCTTACTCTCAGCCCTTGCCTTAGCTGCTAGCGTGGAGCCCCACCGACGCACCCAAAGTACACTTCGGGCGAGCAAGGAGGGCTATGTCACATTCACGAAATTTAGCTACAGACCGAACAAGAAGCACCGAGGCTTTCGCAGTCTCTTCGAACGAGATAACCTTCGGCGAAACTGGCCATCAGGATGGCCTGGACGCTCAAGCACTCTTCTGGCGCCCCGCACTTAGACATGGACAGTTGTATGCCCACACTGAAGCTACTGGCCTCTCAGCCGGCACGAGCGGTCGTCGATTTTCTCCGCAATCCTCACCTCCCCAAGGCGTGGGCATCCGCCCGCGCTGTTCCGCTGTGCCAACAGGAGTAGCACCAAGGAATATCATGAAAAAGAATCGAATATTCGCAGTAGCGCTCAGCGTGCTGGCCGCTTGGTCGGGCCTAGCGATCGCACAAGAACCCATTACGCCATGGAATTGGAAGCTCACCATTTACGATGCCTCCGATCACGAGTTAGAGAACAAGGAGTTCACCAGCCGAAGCGCGGCAGAGCAGTACCTCTGGGCGTCTTCTCCACTGAACGCGACGCTCAAGGAAGTCAAGCTCATTAAAGCGGGCGGATTGGGCGCCGAGTATCGGTATACCGGAACTCGCTCATCGACAACTCCAGGTCCGTATCAGTACAACACATATGTTGAGGAGGGCCTGAAATGGTTTTCCAGTGAATCGGAAGCAGTTACCGCGCGTAAGCAACGCCTCACCTACGCCTGGGGTACAAGCCGGAAAGCTTGCGCCCCAATCTTTGAGGACGAAGAGTGGAGCAACGAACCTAATCCAACTGACTCCCAGAGGAAATATACTAGGGTATATGTATTCAATGAGGACGACCCTACTTGCAGACCCTACTGGGAATTTCCTTACTTCAATACTGAACTGGTTAACAAAAAACGCATTACCTTTCGCGACCACGTCAAAAATCAGGACGGCAATTTCTTTCGTGATCCGCAGCCATTCACGGGTTTGGAGGAGAGCGCACAAATCTTGCACACTGGACCCGCTCGCGACCCGTACGGAAGCAATTACACCCCGGAGCAATGGACCGTATTCAGTCGGCGAACGGCCAAGCTAGTCGGGCAACCCAATCACTGCTCGCCGATCAAGGGCAATCCCTGCGATGTCGCTAGAGGTTCAAAGTATGAAATCGTAACCGACGCGGGCGGGTACGGCCCGCTGGATTTGATTCGCCAGTACGACTCCACCGATGCCGGTGGTTCGTTTGGCCGAGGGTGGCATGGCCCGTTTGACTACAGTTTGATGGTCTCAAACGACGGTAACCAATCCATCGTTCTCACGACCCCAAGTGGCAAACAAGTCGATCTGACGCGATCGTCTGGTTTGATCGACGACGCCCAACGGTATCGCAGCTCGGACAATCGCTCGGCTACCGCGATGAAGTACTACAAAGGGGCTGGCGTGTATGCGGTCCGGGTCGAGTTTCCGGACATGTCGATCGAATTCCGCTACCCCGGCCCAGGTTACAGCGAGAGACCTAGCAGCATCACCTACAACGGCAACCAAGAAGTTCGGCTTAACTACGACACGCTCGGCCGCATCGAGCGCGCGGAGTACCTCGGCCGTTCGGTCAAGTATGTTTACGAGCACACCGATACCGAGCGCCTGCATAAGGTTTCAGCCGCGCTAATGCCGGATGGGCGGCTGATCACCTACGAGTACACGGCCGATGGCAACCTCGACCGCGTGGCGGACGACAGCGGTGAGTTGTTCAAGTACGGCTACAAGGCCGGCACGTCGCTGATCACATCGATTCTGGAAAGTGGCGAGCATCCTCGTGGATACCAGTACGACGATTTACGCCGCCTGATCGGATCGACCAATGGACCGGCCCAGTACGGCTACGCCTATCAGCCCACCCAGACTACCGTGACGTTTCCGAGCGGCCGGGTCGAGGTCACAGACTTTGAGCCCGAGCTCTCGCGACGACCGGTGCGCGAAGAGACCGTGGGCGGCTTGGTCACCTCGACAGCCTATACTTATAGCGGCCCCTACGACATCGTTACCGAGACCGACAACGCCGGTTTGACCACGATCCGGAAATACAACAGCAACTCGGAAACCGTTCAGACCCTGCTGAACAATGCGGTGTTGCGGACTATCCTCACGACATATGAACCCGGAACGTCGCGGCCGACGCGGATTCAGGCCAACGATGGGACGAGCAATCTCACCGCACAGACCGACTACACGTACAACACTCGTCGGCAGTTGACCTCGGTCGTTCGCAAAGATGCGAAGACGGCCGAACAGCGGACGACGACCCTGACCTACTGCGAGGACGCGGACCTGACGGCTCCGGCTTCCACCTGCGCCACGCTGGGGGCCTTGAAGTCCGTAGACGGACCGCGCACCGACGTCGCCGATACGACCGGTTATGACTACTTCGTCAGTGACGCGCCCGGCTGTGCAGTACCCGGTGGCAATTGCTCCTACCGGAAAGGTGATCTGTGGAAAATCAATTTCCCGATGGGTCAGACCCAGGAGTACTTGGCCTACGATGGCGGTGGCCGAACCTTGGGTTCTAAAGACTCCAACGGGGTCGTCACGAACTCGGAGTACGACCCGCGGGGTCGTTTGGCCGCGCAAAAGATTCGCGGTGCGAACGATTCGGTCAAGACCGATGACCGGATCACGCGATTCGAATACACCCCTAGCGGCTCGGTGAAACAGATCACCCTGCCGGATGGGACGTACACCCGGTTCACCTACGACGCCGCGCTGCGGCTGACAGACATCACCGACAACCTGGGTGACGTCATCCACTACACCCTGGACAACGCCGGCAATCGCAAGCAGGAAGACGTCAAGGCCGGGGGCACTACGGTCAGGCGCACCCTGTCGCGCGCCTTCAATGCGTTGGGTCAGTTGGAGGTACTGAAGGACGCGTCCCAGAATGCAACCAGCTTCCGCTACGACCTGGGCGGCAACCCCGACCGGACGACCGACGCCTTGGGGCGCATGACCGATCAGACCTACGATGGGCTAGGTCGTCTCAAGAAGACCCTTCAGGACGTGGGTGGACTGGCCGTCGAGACAAAGCTCGAATATGACCCGTTCGATCGCCTCGCTGGGGTGGTCGATCCTAAAGGATTGTCAACGGCCTACGTCTACAACGGCTTCGGAGATCAGACCAAGCTGACCAGTCCGGATACGGGCGTCACCGATTACACCTATAACGCCGCCGGTCTGCTGGCGACGAAGAAGGATGCTAACGATACCGCGGCGCACACCTATACCTACGATGCGCTCGGGCGCCCTAAGACGGTCTCCTATGGTTCGGGCAGCGCCGATGTCGAGTATGTGTACGACACCGTCAACCCGGCTTGCACGGCAGGCGAAACGTTCGCCTCCGGTCGCGTGACCGCGATGCGGACGGACGGCACGGAGTTGTTGTACTGCTACGATCGCTTCGGCCAAATAGTCCGCAAGACCCAGACGCTAGCAGGCAAGAGTTTCACCCTTCGCCACGCGTACACCAGCACGGGGCAGCTCAAAAACTTGACCTACCCGGATGGAACCGTCGTGGACTATGTTCGCGACGCCAGGGCGCGCATCAAGGAGATCGGCGTTAAGCCCAACGGCAGCGTGCGTTCCGTGTTGCTCACCAGCGCTTCATACGAGCCGTTCGGCCCCGTTAATGGCTGGACTTACGGCAACGGCCGCACCCTAAGTCGGACCTATGACCTGGATTACCGTGCCAAGACCGTGCTCGACAACGCCAGCGGCGGTTTATCGCTGGGCTACGGCTACAACGCGGTCGGCGACTTGACCGAATTGAAAGACGGCCAACAAAGCGCGTTCCAGGCCAAGTATGACTACGACACCCTTGGGCGGTTAAAGGTCACCCGCGATGGCACGACCGACACGGCATTGGAAACCTACGGCTACGATGGGACCGGCAACCGTCTCAGCGTTCTGCAGAGTGCGGTGACGACGGCGTACACCTATCCGGACACCCAGCATCGCCTTACCCGCGTCGGCACCGTCAATCGCACGTACAACGCGGTCGGCAACACGACCAGCATTGGCAGCACGGCCAAGGAGTTCGCCTACAACCCCGATGATCGGCTGAGTCAGGTCAAGCTCAATGGCGTAATCAAGGCGGGCTACCGCTACAACGCCATAGGCGAACGCGTGGCCATCACCAAGCCGGACGGCACGATCGACACGTACACGCTGTACGACGAGGCCGGGAATTGGATCGGTGACTACACGACGGCCGGAATCGCGAAGCAACAGGCGGTTTGGTTAGGCGGCGCACCCGTCGGCGTGTTGGTCGGAAGCGGCACCACTCAGTCGGCGAAATACGTGGAAACCGATCATCTCGGCACACCGCGTGCGGTCATCGACCCCATTCGCAATGTCGCGATCTGGACCTGGAGTGCGAAGGGTGAGGCGTTCGGCAAGGATGTTCCCAACCAGGATCCGGACCTGGATGGCACCGCGTTCGTGTTCAACTTGCGGTTTCCGGGACAGAGGTTCGACGCCGGCAGCGGATTTGTTTACAACTACTATCGCGATTACGACCCAGCCGTAGGCCGGTACCTGCAAAGCGACCCGATTGGCCTGAACGGTGGGGCTAGCACTTACGCCTATGCATTCAATAATTCGAATAGTTTCAAGGATCCATTTGGTCTTCAGCCGCCCGTAATTGACAGACCGGCTCCCGGCACCAGCAGAATCTTCACCCGCAATGAGTTTACAGAGCGCTACGGCCCCTTCAGTTCAGCCGTTAATCGCCAGTTGGATCGCGGCTGTGTCGGCGTTGCTTCAATCTACCAGGGCATGGGATACAACATGCCCGAGAACGCGCCCGGGGCACAGTGCTTCAAAACGCAAGACGAGGCAGAACGCAAGGCTCGCGAGTGCAAGAATAATGTTGTATGGATCAAGCAAGGCGAGTGGCGGTTTGCTGACAAATCGAACATCAAGCCCAATTCGATCAAGGGAGTCTCAAATAATGATTCGAAGAATCCTGCCGAGGCTTTCAACTACGTTACTTGGCTACTCGATGAAGAAGCATACCTAATCATGAACTATCGGGTCGAAGATGTCCCCGCTAACGGGCCTCAGATGATCGAAATTAAGTCATCACAAAATACGCAGATCGCTCCGACCGACGAATATCCTGCGCAAATTTTCTGCACTACCTGCCCAGCACGAACAAGGTGAAGAATTAGACTGTCCACTCGTTAGACAAAAAGGTGAGATATGAGATACATAGCCATTCCCAGCCTCATCATGTTGATGACGATCCCCTTCGCCTCTGCCCAGCCGCCCGAATCGAATACAGAGGTAGCGAAATTAGCGGTTCAGTACGCGAGCGCTCAGAACGAATCGCAGCGGCTACTCGCAAGCATAGAAGCGATAGATAGAAAGCTTATATGCAAAGGATGTGAGCTCGAAACAATCAACGCGATCTTTGGCACACGTTTTTCGACGAAGGACTTTTCTAGGCAGGGCGACGACGGCTTGTTCAGCGCCGTTGTGCCACTAAGGCCGCCAGCAGCCGCCGTGCAAAAGGAGAAGGCATCTCCTCTTGTGAGCCCTGAGGCTTCGGAAAAAAACCCACCATCTGCAACCGCAATTACCGGCTGGCGGCTTGGGCTTAAATACGACAACTATGGAAAGGTTAGGCTCTACTACTTAGCGAATGCGACGCTAGCACCTATGGGCTTCTAACGGCTTCCGCGCTTTGAAGCAGATAAAATAGCTGACCTACAAGGCGGAGCAGCTAGCCGGACAAGTAAGTGACTAAGGGCTGGGCTCTGTACTTCACGGGGCTCAGCCTTTTTGTCTGGTTTTGGGGGCATTCTTTTAACGCGGCGGTCACGATTGGAGCACACACTATTACCTTCGTCCCCACAGATGCCGGCCCCCCATAAGCCCCTGGCCTCCTCGAGCGCTTGAGCTGCTTTGCTGACGTCTATGCGATTGAGTCTCGTCAGTTCGTCCTGTAAATCGAGAGCAAGGTCGGCCACGCCGCTCGCCTCGGCATCAGGATTGGCCTCCGAGTAGGCCGTCCTACCGCTCGACACAAGTACAGCCTCGATGAGGCGAAGCGTCTCGCCCCCATGCATCTCAGCCTGACCGGCCAGCGCGCGGCCAAGCATCACCCGCCTCCGAGAAGATCGCCGTGCAACAGGAGCCTCGACAAGCTGCCCCTTCCTCCAGCCGCAGATCCAGCCGATATCGGCGCATACGCGAAGCAGTCGCGCTTCAATTCTTTTCCGCAGCGCGGCCTTCCTTTCGGGCGGTCGAGCCAGTCGCCCTCGACGATTTCGCTTCGCGTTCTTCATATTCTTCTCGCCGCATTGAACCAGGCGAACACGATGCGGCCATAGCGGCTGCACCGCAACAGCGATTTCGTTGCTGTGACGGTGGTGATGGTCGTGACGGTGTATCCCGACCTGCGACTACGAACGAAAAACGAGAACCACGGTCGGCCGACCGACCCGTGATGGTCGTGACGGTTGTGATGGTGTATCCGGACCTGACGCTACGACTCAAAACAGAAGGTCGCCGTCGGCTGGCGATCCGAACTGCTAAACGCGAGCGTAACCCGCCGAGCTATTGCTGGCTGGGTTCAGCCGCCAGCTAATTATGCAAATTTGCATAATGAGAATTGCCGCCACCGGCGAGCTGGCGGCGCAGGCTTCGGGTCAGCGGCCGAGCAGGTAAGCGTTGCGCAAGCTCAGGGCGGCATCGGCCTGCGCGGCCGTCAGGCCGGCGGCGACGAAGCTAGCGTGCAGTTCGGCATCATCCGACGCTTCGTTGTTACTGAGCAGGTCCTCGACGAAGGCGAGCAGGTCGGGCAATAGGTCGGCGAGCAGGAGGTCGGTGCGCGTGGCCGGGTCCGTAGTCGAGACCCCAAGAACGCTTCCGTCTTCTATAGAATCAGGCCAAATGCCGGCCGTGCAGTCGTCCTCCGCATTCGCGGACAGCATGCCGGTGCCTCACCGAGGGCACTTGGGATTGGCTATGGTCGATTGGCTGGCAATCTTGGAAGACGAACCAGAAGCTAACCCAGACAACTGGATAGATGGGATCTATGTCGGCCCAGCGGCGGCGTCAGTGATGCGAGCTCGAGCGCACCATGAGGCAATTAGGGAAGCGCACGCGAGGGCGCTGCGGGATCGCAGCAGAGAGCGCGATGCCGCAGCCGGACCAAATGCTGCAACTGACAGCGAGCCGGGCTAAGCCCGGCTCGCCATGGGGGTCACTCGGTGGCGTTGCCGGCCGGCGCGGCTTCGGTCTGGATGCGGTAGACCCGCTCCTCTTTTCCTTCTTTAGTAGAAGTCAGCGGATAGCCCTTCTTGCGAACGGTGCCGGCGAAGAATCCGCGTACCGAGTGCGCTTGCCAGTGGGTTGCCGCCATCACCTGCGAGATGGTCGCGCCTTCCGGGCGGGTCAGCAGGCCGACGACAAGATCTAGCCGAGGTTGCTTGGTGTTGCTGGACGATGCAGCGTGGCTGGGCGATTCCGCAGCTGACGCTTCCAACTCGACCGATTCCGGTGGCCCGTCGTAGCCCACTGCACGCCAGCCGGCTTCAGTGAGTAGGTGGCCACTCCCATTGGCGACGATGAAGTCGTTAAGTAGCAGGCCGCGCACCACCGAGGCGCGCGCACCACCTTTGAGGTTGTCGGGGAAGCTCTCGATCCGGCCGCCGGATTCGACGGCGAGAAGGATCAAAGCGTGCTGGCTGTCAGTAAGGTCCGTCATGGTCTTAGTCAGCCAGAACTTCGCGGATGACGCGCTGGATGTTCACCTCGCCCTTGGCGATGGCCATGATCATGTCGTCGGGCAGAATCTCGATGGCGTGAATCGCTCGTCGCTCAATCTCGCCATGTATGAGTTCCGGCCAGTTTTTGATCGTATCCAGCCGCTCCAACGCGAGGCGGTTGTTGCGCTTCATGCCGTTGAGGTAGTCCTTCAGTTGCTGCGTTTTATGGTGCATCGCTGGCCTCCGTGGCCGTTGTTGGTGTGGAGTCATGAACGCTTCCTTTCCCAACGAAGCCAAGTGAATTTCGCGGCAAAATACTCTCGCTGTCTATTTCAGACAGCCGGCGGACAGCTAGCGATTTCGGTAACGCGAACACCAGGAAGAGGGAACACCCCAACGCCCTATGGGCGTTGGGGTCTGCGCTCTCCAAAACCCAGCATCAGGACTCGAAAATTTCTCCTACCAGATCCGATGGCTTCGCCCGTAAGGCGAAATCAACGCCATGGGACATGTAGATTGCCTGGATCATGCCTAAGCAATCGTTTGCAAGATTCTTCAACGCGTTCAATTCATCCAGTGTGATCGCTTGCGGTACACCCGTTGCGATCTCCTGAAACTCTTGAAGGCAGTCGGCCATCATCGCTTCGGTGTTACGGAAGATGTGGGTCTTGGCGAGCTCGATCTTCATCTGGTTTTCCCCTAAATGGCAACGTCGTTGCGGTAGGGACATGAACGCTTCCTTTGGCGGCGAATCCAAGTGGATTACGCGAAGAAGAGCGAACGTTATAGGAGGCGGACAGGTGTCGGACAGGTTCGTCGCCGCAAGAGAAACCGGCAAATGTACCGGTTTGTAAAAGCCTTTAGGCACAAGGCCTCCCGCGCGAAAAGCATGAAAAGCTGGCGTATGCCAGATCGGCAAATTTGCCTATCTGCCGCTGAAAGGCTTGCTACACCGAGCGTTTAGCCGAAATAGCCGAGTGACCTTTGCGTGCACGAGGCTTGAGGTCGGCCAAGTGGCCGATCATCCGAGGTCGGCAGCTCCGCAAACTTGCGGAGCTGCGAAAGCGTTGCGCTGCAAGAGATTGCGAGGAAAAAAAGTTGAAAGGTCGCCGAGGGATGGGTGGAGAAGATGCAAACCAATCTCGCGAGTGCAAACCAAAAAAGTGCAAACCTAGTTCGCAATCCTGACGCTAGCGGGGCTTTGCGGCTATGCCCCCCGCTGCACCTAAGCTGAAGGAAGGACCCGCGATTTCTGCCCGAAGGGCGCGACGTGCGCCGCCGCGAGCGCAGCTGGGCGGTGTTGCGCGGCATCAACGAGCCGCGCGTGCACCGCGTGTGGCGGCGACGTTGCGTCGTGGTCTTCAGCAACGCACCGCGATCAGCACGCCGGTCAGTCCACAGCAGCAAGATCGCCTACGCCGCCACGCCTTTGTCATCGCGCAGCGTCCGTAACGGATTCGCTACGGCGCTACGAGCTTGGGGAACAACAACTCCGCCGAGAGGCTACAGATCAACCGCTGATCCTCAACGTGAAACAGCGTCTGATCATCTGCATCCTGTCGTCCGATGAAGAACAACCAGCTTCTTTCCAAGCGTTCGTTCCTCTTCGCCTCGATGCTCTCGGTGCGCGAAACCTCGATATCGGTTTCAAAGGAGGTCCTCGCTCGCTTCGACCATCCGGCCCAGCGTACCCGCACTCGATAGGCTTCAATGACCCGGCCGGTTTTGTCGCGCCTGCCCGCGCTCAACGGCACCTCAAGAAACTCTTCTGTGGAGGCAGGCTTGGCCCAGGCCAACTCGGCGTAGCGCAGGCGCTGCGTGTCGTACCGAATGATGCGTTGGGTTTCCAACATCCTGACGACCTGGGCGTAAGTGACACCGACTAGTCCATCGATCGACAAGGGCTGATCACGGTTGTTTGGGAAGTTCAGATAGGCTCGGCAGATGCGGCGAATGCTGGAAGCGGCCGTCGTATGCCGGCTGCGTCCGGTGGTTCCGCCCGCCCCCTCCCGTCGAACGTGAATCCGATGCCCGGCCTCGACTAGGTCGCCCTCGGGATCGGTCCGGGTCGCGTCATTGCGCAGGTCGAGCCGGTTCGGCATCTTGCCCGGAAACGATCCACGCTCGTCCACTAATCGTTCGGTCTTGGCGCGCTTGATCAGGGCCAGCTCGCCCTCGACGTCGCACCACGCTTCGTGATCCTTGGAGCGTCGGAAGTACGGCCGGACCTTATTCTCAGGTTGATACGAAGCCGGCCAGACCGGAATACGGCAGTCGATGCATTCGTACCGATCCCTATCCACCTTCTCTATCTGCCATAGATCTTCGGCATCCACGTCCTTGCCGGCGACCTTGTCCCAAGCTCTATCCATCCGAACCTCATCGGCCTCCCGTCAATGACGGGATCGTCAACCAAGTGCCGAGGCTATCGCATCGCCTAACCCTGGGCACCCCGGAGGTACGGCGCAGGACACCAAAGGTGATCGAGCGCACAGGTCGCAGAGGCGGCCAGCCTTGCTCGCCCGCCCGCGTGCCGCCGGCATTCTCTTCTCTCGGCGATAGTGCAAGGTCGGCATACATCATCACCACCGTCACGACCGTCACGTTATCCACAGGCGTGATGGTCGTGACAGTCGTGACGCTCTATCCCGACCGGGCGCTCGGCGTTGAAGAAGAGAGTCCGCGCTGCCCGCCGGCCTTCTTCTCTCGCGCCAATAGTTCAGGGTCCGGATACACCGTCACCACCGTCACAACCGTCACAGCGGCCGCCCAAGGTCCTGCCCGGCGCGATATCGAATCATGGTCGTCAAGCACTTGTGCCGGAACACGGCCGTCACCATCGTCATCGGTCCCCTTCTGGCCAGGACCGCCGATGACCGACGCCACCCCTCCCCGTCTAATCACTCAGCCCGTTTTTTTTTGGGACATAAGCGATACCGTGACCTTTGACGAGGCCATTGCGCTCTGGAGTGGCATCCCGGCTCAGGAAGTTGATTCGATTCGCAGTCACCACGAAAGCTTCGAAACCAAGCGCGCGGCGCTTGTCAGTGCCGTACTTGAGAGGCGCTTGGAAGCCGAGGACGTCGGCGTCATCACGCCGTATGGGTCACGACGGCTCTACGACCTACCGTTGGCCGAGCTGATTCGAAGCGGCCGCATCGTGATCAAGAAGCCCCAACTGCTGCGGTGGCTGGAGCAGGTCGGAATCAACGAGCCGCCCACCGACACGGTCGGCGAGTCTGCGACCACGGATGGCACCGAGGCGGGGGAAATGATCAGCCAGACTGCGATTGCCGTGCTGGCCCACCTCGTCGCCGAGCTTGCGCCGAAGACCTACGCTGTCGGTGAGCGGCCGAACGCTGCCCAGATCAGCGTCGCGGTGGAGGCGCGCGCAAAGGTGTGGTTCGGACCTGACGTTCGCGGCTTCGCGTCCTTCCGCAAGAAGGTGGCGAATGCGCTCAAGCGAGTCGAGCGGGAGCTGCCCGATCGAAAATGGCACTGATCGGAAAATGGCATGCCAAAATTTTTCTGGCATTAGCCACGATGCCAAGAGGGCCGCTCGTAGTCTGCCGTCTGTCCCGGCAGACCCCGATGGAGCGCCATGCAGTCCCTCACCACCCGCCGCCAAGCATTAGAGCGGCAAACCGAACTTAGTCTTCTGTTCTGGGCCGCGCCCGACGCGGCGATGCTCGATCGCCGCACCGCGGCGGCCGGCCTGGGCTACACCGTGGCGTGGCTGGAAGCCGTGGCCGCGCGCGGCGCAGGCCCGGCGTACACGCGCATCGGTCGCCGCGTCCGCTACCGTAAGGCCGACGTGCTGGCGTGGCTGGCCCGCCACGGCGAGCGGGTCACCCCGTCCGACGAGGGCGCGCGCTGAGATGTCGCTGCACTCCGACACGGCCGCCAGCGACGTGGTGGCGCACCTGCAACAACAGATCGAGGCGGCCATCGCCCTGGCCGCGGACGACATCGGCGCGGTGCTCGCGCCGTCCGTGGTGACGGCGTGGGCGGAGCTGCGTTCGCTCGACCCCGGCGCCTTCGTTCGCCTGCGCCAGCAGGTCAAGCGCGTCAGCCCCGCCTTCCCGGTGGCCGAGCTGGAGCGGGCGATGCGCCGCGAAGTCTCGGCCGAGGGCGAGCGCGATCCGACCGCACTGGATGCGCTGGTCCAGCTGGCGCGCTCGCGCTGCGACTTGGTTCACGATGCCGACCGCAATGCCGTCGCGATCATTACGATGCCCGATCATCGGCAGGTCTGGCGCGTGCACTCGGCCGGATTCTCGGATTGGCTGCGTGCGCTGTGGTGGGCCGAGAAGCAAGCGGGCCTGCAAGAGACGCTGCTCAAGGCCGCGCTCGCGACCCTGGCCGCCGCCGGCCTGCACGAAGGCGAACAGGTCGAAGTCCACCTTCGCGCTGCACGCGGCGACGATGGGTACTACATCGATCTGTGCGATGCGAAGTGGCGGGTCGTCTACGTTTGCGCGACAGGCTGGGACTTGCTCGACCACGCCCCGATCCTGTTCACGCGCACCTCCGCGATGCGCCCCTTGCCCGAACCCGATCCGAACCACGGCGGACTGTCGGATCTGGCGCGGCTGTGGGAACACGTCAATGTCCGCCCGGAACAGCAGGTCCTGGTGTTGACTTGGCTGCTGGACTGCCTGCGCGCCGACACCCCGTTCCCGGTCTTGGAACTCATCGGCGAGCAGGGCTCGGCGAAATCGACCACGCAGTCCGTGCTGCGCAGCCTGATCGATCCGAACAAGGTGTTGCTGCGCGGCCGGCCGAAGACCGTCGAGGACATCTTCGTCGCCGCCGCGAACAACTGGATGGTCTCCTACGAGAACCTGTCGGGTCTGACGCCCGAGCAGCAGGACACGTTGTGCACGCTCGCGACCGGCGGCGGCTTCGCCGCTCGTCAGTTGTTCACCAATGGCGAGGAGCATGTCCTTGAGACCAAGCGGCCGGCGGTCCTTAACGGGATCGCGGTCGTCGCCACCCGCCCGGACCTAATCGATCGCGTCGTGCACATCGACATGCCGGTGATCGACTCCGCCGCGCGCAAGGACGACGCCCAGGCGAAGGCGGCTTGGGATCGCGACCGCGCGCGCGTGTTCGCCGGATTGCTGGACCTGTTCGGCTTGGTGCTCGAACGCCTTCCCACGATCCGCCTCAAGCACAAGCAGCGCATGGCCGATTTCGAGCGATTGGGCGAGGCGGTGTCGCGGGCGCTGGGTCATCCGGCAGGCCGATTTCAGTCGCAGTACGCCGAACTGGTGCATGCAGGCGTGGACCGCGCGCTCGACGGCAATCCGGTCGCCCAGGCGCTGGACAAGTTCCTGCGCAAGGAAGTCCTGCCCTGGACCGGGACGGCTGGCGCGCTCTACGAGCAGCTCAATCACGTCAGCGGATCAGATCGGTCGGCGTGGCCACGCTCGCCGAAAGGACTGGCGGATCAGTTGCGCCGGGTCGCGCCGGCTTACCGGACCAAAGGCATCGAGATCGAAAACCGCGGCCACACCCGCGACGGCGCGGTCTGGCGCGTGAGCCGCCGCCCGGGCCGCGCCGTTGAAACCGAAATCCCACTGTCGGCGTCGGCCGATGCCACTCGACTGGAACTCGACGCCGCCGAGTCGGCGGCACACCCCACCCTCCACTCCTGAAAGGAGAACCGCTGTGAACCACCCCAATGCTGCGCCATCCGGCGGCGGCACACGATCGACATCGCCCGCCGCCCAAGTCATCGACTTTCATCCTGTCCTACGACGGCCGGCTCCGGAAGCACTGCCCGCGCCGTCGCCTTACGAAACCCTGGCCTACCTCGCCTACGTGTTGCCGGCGCGTATCTACGCCGCCAACCCCTGGCTGCTTGACCCGAAGTATCAGGACTGGATGCAAGACCCTCGGTGCCAAGAGTGGCTTGACAGCCTGAAGTACCCCGAGCACTGATCACCCTATAGGACAAAACGCATGAAACTCAATCCGTTCAACAAGAAGCAGAAGCAAGCCAAGCCTGATGTGCCGTCCGCCGAAATCGTCATGGAGTCGCATTCGGCGGCAACACCGCACTCGTCGCCGACGCGGTCGCCGGCTGACGACCTGGTGGGCCTGGAGAAGCTCGCCGAATGGAAGCAGACCCTTAAGCGCTTGGAAGCCGACTATCGCCGTGGACAAGCTGCGCTCGTGGCCGCCCGTCGTCAGGTCAGCGGGGTCGATCCCTTGCCGGAACCGGATCTGACCTGGCACGTCCGGCGTGAGCTGCTGGTCGCCGCCGGCGATGCCGATACCTTGGCGACGTTCGACCAAGCACATGCCGCCGACCTTGCGGCCGAGCTGACCGCCCGGCAAAACGCATTGCAAGGCGCGGCTGAGGCGCAAGCGAAGGTCAAGGCGCTCACCGAGTACCTGACGGGCATCGCCGGCCAAATGGCCGCCTTGGCGAACGACGCGATGTATCGCGACGAGATGAAGCGACTGTTCAAACCGAGCGCCGAACGCATGCTGGTCGCCGCGCAAGCTTTTGCGCGCGCGCATCGCGAGATGATCGCAATGGAAAGTGCCCTTAAGGGTATTTGCCGCATGCATCAATCTTACGTCGATGGCAGCCGCATCACGCCTTACGACTGCATTCTGATCGAGCGAAAAGGACGAGAAGAATGGTTGTCATCGTTGATTGATGGATTGGATTACGACGACCTTTACGATCTTAATCATGGCTACGACCGCTACGACAATGAAGTCGCACAGCCGATCCACGATCGACTGGAACAATTTGGCCTCGATACCAGTTGGGTGAGCGTCTTTCACCCTGGGAGTGAAGCGAATCCGCGACAGATTTACGCAGTCGATCCGAACCCGCCGAAGAGCAAACAACAGTACGTCATTCCCGTCTATTGAACGGGAGCACACCGCAGGCCCGGCCTGCGGTGTGTTTTTTCTTTGAAGAAGTTGGTTGGCTTCCGGGCCGACCCGAGCGTACATGTCAACCCGTCCACGCCGGTCCAACCGCATGACCAAGATTGAAACAACTTTCGCGCCCACCGCATCGCTGCTGGCGCAACTCGCTCGCCTGCCCGAGATGTCCTGGGCCGAACTCAAGGCCGAGCATCAGCGGCTCTTTCACGCCGAACCCGCAGTTAAGCATCGCCGATTTGTCGAGCGCCGCATCGCGACTCGCCTGCAAGAAATCGAATATCGCCATCACGACCGCGCTCGCCTTGAACGTAATCAGCGCCGTATTAGCGCACTGATCGAAACCGGCAACGTGCCGCCGCGTGCCCGCAACACTGCGCCGATGCCGGGCACCGTGCTGTCGCGCGAGCACAACGGCGAGATCCATCGCGTCACAGTCGCGCAAGACGGCGGCGTCGAGTACCGAGGTCAGCGCTACGCCAGCCTGTCGGCCGTCGCCCGCGCTATCACCGGCACCCGCTGGTCCGGGCCGGCGTTCTTCGGCTTACGCGCGGCCACCAAAAAGGAAAACAAATGAAGAACATGCCGACCACGGCGCGCCGCCTGCGCTGCGCCGTCTACGCCCGAAAATCCACCGATGAAGGCATGGAGCGCGAATACAACTCAATCGATGCCCAGCGCGACGGCGGCGCGAACTACATCGCCACTCGTCGCAGCGAAGGCTGGATTCCGGTGGCCGACGATTACGATGATGCCGGCTACTCCGGGCGTGATCTGAAGCGGCCGGCGCTGCAACGGCTGCTGGCCGACATCCGCGAGGGCTGCATCGATGTCGTGATCGTCTACAAGATCGACCGGCTTACGCGCGCGATGCGCGACTTTCCCGTTCTCATTGATCTGTTCGACAAGCATAAGGTCACGTTGGTCTCGATTACCGAGAACTTCAACACCAAGGATGCGGTTGGCCGCATGACCTTGAACATGATGCTGACCTTCGGCCAGTTCGAGCGCGAAATCGCCGCTGACCGTGTTCGCGACAAGATGGTGGCCAGCAAGAAGAAGGGGTTGTGGATGCACGGCGTTCCGCCCTTGGGCTACGACCTGAAGGACCGGAGGTTGGCCATTAACCAGAGCGAGGCCAAGACGGTGCGCTTCATCTTTGAGCACTTCGCCGAGCACGGCTCCGCCATCGGCTTGCTGCGCGAGCTGCGAGTCCGGGGCGCGACATCGAAGGTCTGGACAACGCAGGCAGGCCGCCAGATCACGGGCAAGCCCATCGACAAATCACTCCTTTATAAGGTGCTGGCGAACCGTACCTACCTTGGTGAGCTGCGGCACCACGACCAGTGGTTCCCCGGCGCACACTCCGCCATCGTGACCGCCGAGCTGTGGGACCGGGTGCAGGCGCGCCTCGTCGTGCCCACGTCGCCGCGCGAGCGGGTTGAAGCCGGCAAGGTCGCCTTTCCCCTGCGCGGCCTGTTGGTCGCCGCCGACGGCCGCGCGTTGACGCCGTGGCACACCACCAAGAAGAACGGCCGGACCTACCGCTACTACCTGAGCACCCGCGCGCTGCACGAGGGCGCTAAGGGTCAGGATGCGCTCCGTTTTCCGGCGGCCGAACTGGAGGCCGCCGTCGTACAGCAACTGCGCCATGTCCTGAAGATGCCGGCGTTGCTGGCGGACCTGATCAAGACAGAAGTTGCTCGTAACCCGCGACTGGACGAAGCGCAGGTCACCGTGGCGATGGCGCAGGTCGAGAAGCTTTGGGGTCTGCTGGTGCCGGCGGAACAAAGCCGGTTGCTGCATCGACTGGTCGAGAAGGTCGTCGTCAGCGCCGACGCTCTGGAACTCCGGTTGCGGGCGGCCGGTGTCCGGGCCACGGCGGATGAGATCCACGCGCCGACTGAGTTCGCAGCATGAGCCGGCCGAACTTGGAGATCGTCGGAGAAGCCGAGAAGCGCGAGGTCAGCGACGGCAGCGTTTCCCTCGTCGTGCCGATTCGGTTGACGCGACGGTGTGGTCGCCGGTTGGTGCAGATGCAGAATGCGCCGGAAGCCAACCGGCGTTGGGACAAGCAAAAGACGGCACTGCAAGTCGCCCTAAAGCGAGCGTATCTGTGGCTGGCATTGCTGGAGCAGGGCGAGGTTGCCAGCCTGAGTGATATCGCACGCAAGGAGAAAACGGACGTCAGCTACATCGCTCGCGTGCTGAACCTCACCGCTTTAGCCCCGGAGATAATCGAGGCGATTCTCGACGACGCACTGCCTGATGCAGCTAACTTGAATAGTCTGGCCATCAATCCTCCCACCTTTTGGACACACCAAGTGGTCCGCCTTCAACGAGAGAGTTTCATCTACGATTAGTGCGGCCGCCTTGGATATCGCCCTTGACGTGCTACGCACGCGGCGCAGGCAGTCCAAAGCTTTTTTCTTGAAGCCATTTTGCGGCAATGGCAGCATATTCATTGAATAGCAGCTCACCCTCATCGAGTCGTAAACGCTGGCAGAGTTCTGGCAAAGCCACTTTGAACTCTCCGTAGCGTCCTTGAATGTGTGCAGCACTCGGAATTGTAGTTCGATCGGTAGCGTTACTAAGCCAATTTCGTACTTGTGCGATCAGCCCATCA
The DNA here is from genome assembly GCF_018612875.1 of Lysobacter sp. ISL-50. GTDB lineage: Bacteria > Pseudomonadota > Gammaproteobacteria > Xanthomonadales > Xanthomonadaceae > Lysobacter. The sequence continues at coordinate 150,497 of NZ_JAGGRI010000003.1, forward strand.
GGGGTGCCCGCGTGTGACTGGATATCTTGGCCGGCAATGTCTGAGAGAAATTGCTGATAGCGAAATCGCTCGCGATCCAGAATCAAAGTTATCTTCTTTCTCTGGTTACCTGAACCAAAATATCGCGCGCCAAGAAACATGCCGAGCTCGAATGGCATGTTGAATCGAGGCAGCGCATTCATATCACCCAATTCAGTTCTTGAAATATCATGAATTCCGAACTTGCATGCCTCGATGATGCGACGGATCTTGTCGATCCGTATATCGCCACCATCTGCGGCCTCTAATGCGCATCGGGGTTGATAGCCGCAATCAAAAATTGCAAACACCGCTGCGTGGAACATGGGCAGATAGTCTGCGTCGAAAGGACAATTTATGAAAATGCTCGATGCATATGTCGCTTTCATCGGCTGCGCTTCACTTCTTCCGCTTACGATCTGAAAGAACCGAGGACACAACCTTCTCCACACTGGAGGCTCGCAACGAGCCGAAGCTAATCGGCATGAGTATCGTTCGCTCCATCTTTCCGCTCAATGCACGCCGAGTTCCGACATGCTGCTCCAGCACCCGCCCGGAACTAGACTTACTTTTGGTCGCGTCAGCTTTATTCCCCAGCCTCACCGCCTTCCCGGCTGGCGACGTTTTAGCCACGCGCTTGGTCTTCTTTGTCGCCATCACCACTAAACTCTCGCTGAATAATTACGCTATCCGAAGGAGGCGTAGAAATGGCGGGGTCGTGCCGCGACCCCGCCGAGACCCGTTACTTCTTTGTTCTTTGAGAGAGCGCGCTACCTGCTGCGGACTTTGAGGCTGCTGACGTACGCCCATCTCGCAACACCTTTGATGCAGCTGACGCAGCCGTACGCGATGTCGATTCCTTGGGGCTATGTGCTTGAGTCAGTGCGCTCGCGGCTGCGGCTTTGGATGCCTTACCAGTGCTGGAAGAGCTCAGCACCTTTCCAGCGGCGGTTGCGGCCTTCGATCCAGTCGTCTTATTTGCCATTGCTTTCACCTTGCAGTTAGAAGGGAGATGCGGCCAAGTGATCACACGAGATCGCATCGATCGGTTTAAACCAAGCATCCTTCGACATCGCTATAGCTACAGCGTTGTTACTTAACAAGCGTAAGGTGTCCCGTCCTCTTGGCCGTCTTTAGTGGCATGGCATTGTCGGCCCCGAGCGTTACCGGCACCAATCCAAAAATCAGCTTATAAATTTCCTCTGCCGGCACCTTGAGATCAGACGCTAGAGTTTGGACCCCTTCTCCTTTTGACTTGAGAGAATCAAATACTTTTCGTAACACTAACGAGGTCTCTCTATCCGCACCGTCTTGTTCCCGTGTTCGAAAGCCCTTGCTGCTCAGCTCGATACACAAAGAACGATACAGCCAATCGCTTATGGCGCCTACACGATGCGCTCGATAGACAAATGCCATCGCAGAAACGTTCCAACGTTTCTTCATAGCCATCACATCACTAGCAGACTTGCATCCCCAGGCCCTCGCCAACACTTCGGATTTAGGCATTAAGAAAGCGGACGCGAAAGCATTTGCCTCACTCTCGGCATCCTTCCCCTTTGGATCAGCGTGACGATGTAAAACGAGATGGCCGAGCTCGTGAGCCGCGTCAAACCGGCTTGATTCTGCCGACTTGACAGTATTCAGGAAAACAAACGGGGTCGCTCCGGATTTCCAAGAAGAGAATGCATTGACTTCGCGCGTATCCTCTACAAGAGAAAAGACGCGAACCCCCTTCGATTCAAGCAAATGCACCAAATTCTTGATTGGTGAAAACCCAAGCTCCCAAACCTGCCTTAATGTCTCCGCAGCAGCTTCGGGTGCATGCTCAGATAGATCCGGAACATCCACCGCCGGCGTGTGAAAACGTTGAGCAATCCAATCAGAGAGATGAAATGCTATGCCCCCAGCAGCCAACGCAGAATCACGTTGTCCAGCTGTCATACGAGAAAATGATCTGAAACTTGCATTGCTCGACGTAGGCAGCTCCATGTCTGGTTGAAGAAAAAATGAAACAGGGAAGCTGAGAGCATCAGCGAGCAGGCTGAGGCTCTCTTCTGATGGCGCCAGTGTGCCGAGTTCGAAGTTCACGATGCTTTTCTGGCTTAGTCCCACCAGATCAGCAAGCGCTTTTTTGGTGATTTTTCTTCGTTGTCGTGCCACCAGCAATTGGGAAGGGTTAAATTTCTCGTTCATTGCTCACTGCTACATCTTTGGGACGACTTCAATATCGATGTCAGGGGCATCATCGTCGCCCGTATCATCGGCATTCAGGCGTAGGCTAAGTGCGGGAAAAATCATGCGCGCGGACCAATCAACTACCTTGTTAGCGTCCGACATCTCTGAAGGTTTCGATAGCTCAAAACGCACTTCTTGATTGTCGAGATCGATGTGGTACAGAAATATCCACAACGCAAACCCATCAGTGACTGCTGCAGCATTACGATCGGCTTGAGTGACGACTTCAAACAACCTTCCTTGCCGTGAATTGAAAGCAACGCTATTTGATGTCTGAGCGCCCTTGTCGTTGCGTGTCTGGGGGTTATGAAATGGATCTCCCGTGTACGCATCACCACTACTCACGGTGATGGCCATCTTGCGAGAGCGATTAGCGACCCTCGGCTGTCCTGACGGGTCATCCGGCAACCATCCCAAGGGGATGAAAAGCTCTCTCATTGCACGAGTACCTTGTGCCCATGCGTTCGTGCCAGAGAAGCCCTTTGGATGGAGAGCCGTTACCGCGTTAAATCCAGAGTAGATTTGCTTCACGACGTCATTGACGTCTTGAGCGGAAATGCCGAATTCGGAGTTGAGGACGTCATAGGCTTCCTCTCCAAGAAAAACCGATTGTTGATCCTGCTGCATGAGCTCTCTCAGATACGGTGGGGACGGACTGCGCAAGAACGAGGTTCCATTTTTTATACATCATTTGATGTAGAAAAAAAAGAACCTCCCGCATCTATTCACAACGTCAATTGAAAGATGAAATTCAATAGCCAGTCCGCACTGAGTCCTATTGACCCGTAGGCGCATGTCAATGGGCGTTGGACGGAATCGAAACAGGCGCGCCAAACTCCCAGCCTCAACCTTTTCTACGCCTCGTCGCAGCGCCGAAAAAGGCCTTTTATCCGGCGCTTTTGGTGTTTTCCATTGGTCGGTGAATTATCCACAGAGAGGCAATCTGGCATTTTTTTCGCCTCTCTCCAGGCCTTTTTCTCCAGGCCTTTGGTCGGCCGACCATTGCTCAGTCTTTAAATTCAGTCACTTACAAAAGCTGGTTTTTTAGGCTTCCGATTGAAATGCGCATCGCAACTTCCGACTATTGCCTTGCGCCGCACCTCCAGAGGAGCCCCGCAAAAAGTGCATGGCCCAAACAAGAATCAGTGTCGTAGTTCGACGCTCTTAGACCTGATCGTCACGGCTATCCGGTTCAGTAGTTGTCAGGGCTAGAGCTGGAACAACTCACGTTCAAGCGTCGTCTATAGATCCAAACCGTTTATGGAGAATGCCTTTGGCGCCCTTAAAGGCCTAGTCATGGATCGCCGTTCTGGGGCTATGTGACAATCGGGGTTTTCCATGGCCGTCCCTTTTCTGGCTGCCCAGTACGCCACACATCAAACTCATGACCCAATCTGACAAGCCTACCGACCTTCTTGCTCGCCTTGGCCAACTAAATGCCCCTGAGCTTCGTCGCTTGCTCGTCGAACACCTCACCAAGCGCAAGCTCGGCCTGACTTGGGAGCGAAACGCAATCGAGCACGACGAGGCATTGAATGCCGATATCGTATTGCCTCGACTCGTGCCAGAGCTGAGTCATAAGCCGACGAGTGCGGGTGTTAAGTTCGTGCACCGTAACTTGATTATCGAAGGCGACAACTTCGACGCGCTGCGCCTACTCAAGGCGACCCATGCTGGGCGAATCCGGGTGATCTACATCGATCCGCCCTATAACACCGGGAACAAAGACTGGGTCTACAACGATGACTATGTCGGGAAGAGTGATCGTTACCGACATTCCGTGTGGCTGGAATTTCTTTACCAGCGCCTGATGCTGGCTCGGGACCTGCTGACGCAGGACGGCGTGATCCTGGTGTCGATCAATGACGAGAACCGGGCGCGCCTGGAAATGTTGATGGATGAGGTATTCCCAGGCAGACGTGTAGGTAGCCTGGTCTGGCGCACCCGAGATACGACGAGCGCCAAGGACCGGAATTTCAGTGACGTGCACGAACACATTCTCGTCTACGGCAATGAAGAGTTTGCCTTCAACGGGACGGAGAAGACCCAGAAAAAGTACAAAAATCCTGACAAGGATCCGCGTGGCCCCTGGAACGGCGACCCTCTCACCCTTGCTTTCGATCGGCTGGATAGAGAGAACCTGTACTACCCTCTGCACGATCCCAAGCGCGATCGCTGGTATCCATGCGATGAAAACCGGGTTTGGGCTTACGCAACTGAAGCTCGCGTCGAGGACACAACCAAGCTCCAATCCGAGACAATGGAAGAGTGGGTTCGCCAGGAAAAGATTCTCTTCCCGGAAAAGGAAGAAACTAGGATTTGGAACTCGAAGGAAGAACTGCTTGCTGCGATCGATGCTGGCGATGTGCCTGTGACTCCGAAGAGGAGACGGCCGCTCTTGACTCGAGAAACTCCGAATCTTGATTTCTGGGTTGGGAAAGTCGTGGGCTTTGGGCGCCCGCTTTTTAAGAAGCATTGGAGCGACCTGCGCAGCCACACCAATCCGCTTGGGTCATGGATCGCGCGTTTGACGGAAATCTTCGATGACGAAGACTTTTCGGTTTTGCGATCGCCCCAAGCAGGCGAAGGTACCGAGGTAATCCAGGAGGTGTTCGGATCGAAGGCATTCCAATACCCGAAGCCCCCGACACTGATCCGGAACCTCCTTGCCCAGACCACCAAACCTGGGGACATCGTCCTGGATTTCTTCGCCGGGTCCGGCACCACTGGGCAGGCCGTACTTGAACTGAACGCTGACGACGACGGCGAGCGTCGATACATCATGTGCTCCAGTACCGAAGCGACAGCACGGGAACCGAACAAGAACATCTGCCGAGACATCACTGCGGAGCGCATGAGACGCATCAGCCAAGGTTTCGCCGGCAAGTCTGGTTATGCAGTGGATCAGGGAGGCGAGTTCGCCTACCTACAGCTTGATAAGTTTGCTCCCGCAGACTTGCCTTTCGAGGCAGCGGCAGTGAACGCGATGGCGCATCTAAGCCTGCGCCTTACGCATGCGGTATGGGAGCAACGTGCCGGCCTTGTTCAGCACATCGCGAGGGCGGGTGACCACGACATCCTGATCTGTCTTGAGGTTAATGCACGGGTGGTGGAGGAACTGGTGGCATGGCCACAAGCGAATGGCGTGCAGCGCCTCGGTGTGTACTGCGACCGCCCGGTGGCTCTGCAGGAGGCATTGGAAGCTCGCGGAATCGATGCGAATTGCCACAGTCTGGCTGAAGCCTTGCTGGGCGGCCAGGCCAGGGGGCGCGCATGAACATGGATTTCGTGGTCGCACAGTCTGACAGCCTTGAGCCTATTGGCTTCCAGAAAGACATCATCAGTAACCTTGCCTTAGCACTCTTAAGTCGACCCTCGCCGCCCATTCTGCTGCGATCGCCTACTGGATCGGGTAAGACCTTCATGCTGGTGCGCTCGCTTTCGAAGGTGTCGGCGGAACAGGACACAGTATGGCTATGGTTTGTGCCGTATGTGAATCTCGTCCAGACCGAGGACGCCATCTTGGCCAATTCGGATGGGCAGTTGTTCCCAGTGATGCTCTCGCGTGGACGCAATCAGGAGCCGACGAGGGGCATGGTATTGCTGTCGACGGCCGCGGGCGTAGCCAGCGCCAAGGATCGTAAGACGGGCTATTCCAGTGGATCAGACGACGACCAGCGCGCACTGAATGAGTTCGTTGAGCTGGCACGTGCCAGAAAGCTAAAAATCGGTCTTGTCGTAGACGAAGCCCATATTGGCCTCAAGACCGGAACAGAGTTCGGAGCTTTCGCTCTGTGGGTTAAGCCGGATTACATGGTCATGGCCTCGGCCACGCCCAAGGATGCGGTGCTCGATCAGTTCCTGGCACAAGCCGGGAAACAAGCTCGCACGTCTTTCGTGGTGAGCCGGGCCCAAGCTGTCGAAGCTCGCTTGAACAAGAAGTATATCGAAGCGGTTAAGTATGACTTGCAGCGAACAATTTCCACGGTAGCCGATCTCAAGCGCACCGTGCTGCGTCAGGCCTGGAAGAAACATTTGTGGCTCAAGAAGACGCTCAAAGCCGCCGAAATCGATCTGACCCCATTGCTCCTGGTGCAAGTTGCCAACGGCGATAACACCGTCGAGGAGGCGCGCGATGATCTGATTCGCTTATGCCGTGTGTCCGCTGGTGCCATTGGTGTCCACTCGGCCGACGAGCCAGACCCCGTGCTGATGGCGGCCATCGCCAACGACCACAGCAAGGAAGTACTGATCTTCAAACAGTCGGCGGGAACGGGCTTCGACGCGCCCCGAGCGTTTGTCCTGGCATCGACGAAGCTGGTCAATGATGCTGATTTCGCCATGCAGTTCATCGGACGCGTCATGCGGGTGGCTTCCCAAGTGCGGGATGCCTTCCCCAAGCCGAGGGAAATCCCAGATGCGCTGGACACGGCGTTCATTTACTTGGCCGATGGCGAAGCCCAAGCAGGCTTCCAATCGGCGGTGAACACCGTGGGCTCGGTCAAGAGCCAGTTGGAAGGCCAGACCGAACAGATGACGGTTAAACACACGAAAAGCGGCGCGACGGTCATAACCAACAAGATCTCTCCGCAACTGCCGGCCTTCTACGACAAGACAAAGCCCACGCCAGTCGTACCCATCGAAGATCCGGACGATGAAGAGTCGGACCTGCCGAGCATTGGCACCAAGCAGCCTAGCTTGTTCGGCAGGGATGCCATGACGGATGCAAGCACGACGATCATGGGGACAGACTGGGTGGTGGAAACGACACCCAAACTGGCTGGCGTGCCTGCCGACGAGCGTGAAGTTCTAGGCAGGCTGAGGGATCAGGGACTCAAGGCCTACCGGCTCAACCTTAAGCTGCCAGGCGTGCCCGCAATGTTCCAGCAGGAGAGCCGGCCGGCCATGTCCGATATGGCCAAAGTGTCGGTGCACGTGGCCACCCACCTGCCGCTGACCGAAGACAAGGTCGCGTTTGCCGTGCGGGCAGCCTACAACCTGCTGCGCGACAAGGAGATCCACACTGAGTTGACCAAAGATGAGGACAACATCCGCACGGAAGAAGTCACGGTGATCACTGACCGTACTTCCTTAGCCCGGGATGCCGCGACCCACCTAAAGAAGATTCCTCAGGTGGAGGAATCCGACGTTCGGATCATTATCGGTACGCTGGCTGCGCGATTAAAAGAGGATGTAGCGGTACCGCCCTCTGATGCCACCTCGTCCGTGCTGGACGACAAGCAGTTAAATCGCCTCGCGCGTGATGCGGCGTGCTGGGTGGTCCGTCGGGATGCTCAGCGGATTGGTGAGATGGTCCAAGACGCAATCGCCGAGTTTGCGACGGTGGGTGATGCTTCCCCTCTCCCACATTTCTTGCTGTACCCCTTGAGCAAGGCGCTCGACCAAGCTCAGAAGAACCTCTACGGCATCGTCCCGCCGCTCGATAGCACAATAGCTAGCAACCGCGATAGCTTGGACATCGAAGGCCAGACGACAATGTTCAAGGAGACCCTGGCCCATGCCGGTGGCACAATCTCGGTATTCGGTATAGACGGATCAGCGGGTGTGAACCACGAGGAGCGCGAGTTCATCCAGTCGATGGAGCGAGATGACCATGTAGTGTGGTGGCACCGCAATCCATCACGTAAGCCTTGGTCTGTGCGGATTGTGCGAAGCGAGCATAGGAACTACTTTTATCCTGATTTCGTCGTCTGTCTGGAGTTCCCGCAAGGGGTAGATCCTGAAATCCGCATGGTGGAGACCAAGGAGAGCACGAAGGACGCCAGTCGCAAAGCACAACGCACACCAAAGATATACGGCAAAGTGCTGTTTGTAACTCGAGACGATACCCGCTTGCGCATCGTCAACGATGACGGAAGTTTGGGTGGTGAATTCGATTGGGTCGATCTCGCCCCGGCTTGGCAATGGATGGCCGCAAACCGGAATAGCTAGGTGTGTTTAAGGGGCAGCACGAGCGCTATGGGCAGCGAGCAAAGCCGACCAGCGGGCGCTAAATACTCTAAATGTCTCAGAACAACAGCAGTAGTTTCAAAATACCAACAAGATCAGATTTATGGTTACGCCGCCTTCGGCTCGTAAGCGTGAAAACGAACGACCTTCTCGCCAATCCAGCCGAAGCCGCTTCGCGGCTCGGTTCGCGCGATATGACCGATCTTCATCGGGGCAAGCTTTGATTCCACTGGAATGGCCGGTACGAAGCGATTAGTGGTACGTCCCTAAATCCAGCATCTCCAGCCAGACTTAGCTGGTATTTTATTGCCAACGGCACAGGTGCGATGACAAGGGAAGGCGTGAATCGGATTCGGGAACTACGTGAAGCGCGGCGGCTGTCGCTTGAAGAACTTGCCGACTTAGTCGGCACGAGCAACCAGCAAATAAGCCATCTCGAGAATGGACGTCGTCGCTTGACGGTGGACTGGCTACAACGCATTGGAGGGGCGCTAGGGTGCCATCCATGGGCGCTGGTCTGCCTCAAGGAAAGCGAGAACGATGCGGCTGCGCCCCAAGAGATCTTACTGTTGACGGCCTATCGCGCTTTGTCGGCTGAACAGCAAGCCGGCCTTCTCGCTCTCGTGGCCCCATTCAGCCTCCAAAAATAGTGGCTTCATTGGGGGCGAGATAGAGCCCCTACAGGCGGCTGGCCTGCTGTGCCGCAGATATGCGCTCAGAGTTAACCCATCAAAATGTTTGACATTTTCCAACATTTTATGTAAGCCTGCTCGCCTGTTTAGTCCGCGAAGCCCCCTCCTATGAACGGGCAGCGACATAGTTTTGCCGGGCCTCCCAGCGCGCGTCCCGTGGCGCTCTATGTGCGTATGTCCACCGATCATCAGCGTTACTCCACAGAAAACCAGCGTGATGCCCTGGTTCGCTACGCCGAGCAGCACGGCATGGCAGTCGTGCGTACATACGCCGACGAGGGAAAGAGCGGCCTGAGCTTAGAAGGGCGCCGATCGCTGCAATCGCTTTTGCATGATGTGCAAAATGGGAGCCCAGGATTCAATGCCATCCTCGTTTACGACGTCACACGTTGGGGGCGCTTTCAAGACGCCGATGAAAGCGCCTACTACGAGTACCTATGCCGCCGCTCTGGCATAGAGGTGGTGTACTGCGCGGAGCCCTTTGAGAACGACGGCAGCCCCATGGCTGTCATTATCAAGAGCGTGAAGCGCGCGATGGCCGCAGAATACAGCCGCGAACTGTCCGTAAAAGTCTTCGCGGGGCAGTGTCGCCTCATTGAGCTGGGCTTTCGGCAAGGTGGCACCGCAGGCTTCGGCTTGCGTCGGATGCTGGTTGATGAGCACCGGCAACCGAAGGGTGAACTTGGCCCCGGAGAGCGAAAGAGCCTGCAGCTTGATCGAGTGGTTTTGACCCCGGGCCCGGCCGAAGAAGTGGCCGTAGTTCAGCAAATATTTGAGTGGTTTACCGATGCGCGGCGGTCAGAACAAGAGATCGCCGATACCCTAAATGAACTGGCCATTCGGCCCGACCCCGATCGAGTTTGGACGCGCGGAAGCGTGCATCAAATCCTGATCAACGAAAAATACATCGGCCATAACGTCTACAACCGAACGTCTTACAAGCTCAAAGTCAAACGGGTGACCAATCCTTCCGAGATGTGGGTGCGATCGGATCGAGCTTTTCAAGCCGTCGTTAGTGCAGAGCTTTTTACTCATGCAAAGCAGATCATTCTTGAACGGTCCCGACCGGTCGACGACGCAGCCATGCTTTCACAGTTGCGCGATCTCTACGCGCGAGTAGGCATGCTCTCGGGCCTGCTCATCGACGAGCAAGTGGGGATGCCGTCCAGCAGTACGTACCGTCAGCGGTTTGGTGGGCTGTTACGCGCCTATACGCTGGTTGGCTTTCTGCCGCAACGCGACTACGAATACTTGGCCGTCAACCAAGCGCTCCGCTCTGCTCGACCCGACGTCATGGCTTCCGTCTTAAGCGGACTGGCCGAAGCCGGAGGATCGGCTCGCCAAGATGAGCAAACCGCCTTGCTGACTGTCAATGAAGAGTTCACGGTATCCATTGTACTTGCCCGCTGCCTTCGAACACCTGCCGGTGCATTTCGATGGCGAGTACGTTTCGACACCAGTCTGCGTCCGGACATAACTGTCGTGGTGCGAATGACGAGTGACTCGATGCAGGTACTGGACTATTACCTGTTTCCACGAATTGACGCCCCGCCTGAGGCGGTAAGAGTAGCTGAGGAGGGGAATGCTACCTGCCTTGATACATATCGATTCGAATCGTTGGATAACTTGTATGCGATGGCGGCACGTTCGTCGTTTGCAGTAGCAGCCTAGCGGAGCATCCCATGCGTCCAGTCCAAATGATCCCCATCCACCAAATACACGTGCTCAATCCACGGTCCAGGAACCGGCGACAACATAAAGCCATCATCGACAACATTGCGCTGGTCGGCTTGAAGAGACCCATCACGGTCAGCCGTAAGCGCCGCGAGGAAGGGGAGCTGATTTACGATTTGGTGTGTGGACAAGGGCGATTAGAGGCGTACAGAGCACTTTCCCGCTTGAGCATCCCGGCCTTCGTGGTTGAGGCCGGAGAAAGCAAGTGCATGGTGATGAGCTTGGTAGAGAATATTGCACGAAGGCAGAGGCCGGCGATCGAGATAATGCACGAAATTGGAGTTTTGCATCAGCGCGGCTACAGCGACCTGGAGATTGGCCGGAAGATCGGCATGACGTCGCAGTGGGTGGGGCAAGTGGTGACGTTGCTGACGCAAGGCGAGGAGCGACTCGTCGCTGCGGTGGAAACGGGTCTTGTTCCGATCAGTCTGGCGGTGAACATCGCCCGCAGTGACGATACGCAGACACAGCAGCTCCTCGCGGAGGCATATACCAGTGGAGTGCTCAGAGGGAAGAAGCTGGCTTTGGTGCGCAGATTATTGGAGCAGCGCTCCCGAAAAGGTAAAGTCAATCGAGCACAACCGTCGTTGCATCGGGGCAGCCGCAAGTTGACGGTCGAAAATTTAAGGCGTATCTACGAACGCGAGGTCGAGAAGCAGCAAATTTTAATCAAGAAAGCGGACGTGACTCAAAGCCGCTTGCTCTTCGTCATCCAAGCATTGCAAGAGCTGAGGAAGGATGAAGGCTTTACGGAGGTTCTACGAAAAGAAGGAATTGATTCACTTCCTCGCGCGCTAGCGGAGCGAATGACCTGAGTGAGGTGTCTATGAGTGATTCAATCGATAATATTGGAAAGGACGGGTTCGAGGCAGAGACTCGAATGATCCCCATCTCCTCGATAGTTCCGCTAAAGGTTCTATCCAAGGACGTCAAGAAAACGCAGAAATATCGCCAAATCGCTGCCTCGGTCAAAAGCGTGGGCTTGATCGAGCCGCCGGTAGTGTTCCCTGACAAGAAACGCGCGAGCTTCTATCTTTTGGATGGAATGCTGCGGATCGAGGTCATGAAGGATCTAGGTCTGACCGAGGTCGAGTGCTTGATCTCGACCGACGACGAAGGTTACTCCTACAACAAGCAGATCAATCGACTGTCCGTCGTACAGGAGCACCGGATGATCGTTAGAGCAGTAGAGCAAGGAGCCTCGGAAGAAGCGATCGCAGCCGCGCTTAATCTTTCCGTCGCCACCATCCACCAACGTTTCCGCATGCTGGCGGGGCTCTGCGGCGAGGTCGTCGCGCTCCTATCAGATAAGCCTTGCACGATGGTTGTACTCAGAATTCTCAAAAAGATGAAACCGCTGCGGCAAATGCAAGCGGCCGAGCTCATCGTAGGTCAGGGCAACTACTCCACCAGTTTCGCGCTAGCGATCTTGGGAGCCACGTCAGATGACCAACTCGTGGAGCCCAAGCGTGGACGGCAAGGAAGGGTGCCGGGCCCGTCACGTGAGCAGATCGGCCGACTAGAGCGAGAGTTGGCTACGGCACAGCAACGCACACGATTTGTCGAAGAAACATACGGCGTGGATAATCTGTGCCTGACGGTGGCACAGAGCTATCTAGCCAAGCTTTTAAGCAAGAACACCATTCACCGTTGGCTGTCCAAGCATCATTCGGATTACTTGTCCGAATTCCAGTCGATCGTTGCGCTTTCCTCTCTTTCCGTTTCGTCGGATTCGCCTCGCACCTAACTGGCACACCGTTTAGGGCTCTGGCACATCTCTCCGGATCAATGCGAAGAATGACCGCCCATGCGAGCCGAAACTTCTTCGTGGCTCGTTCAAGTCACTCGCAGTGTTATCCAGGAGGATTTCTCGTGCTGAGCTTGGACTCGCCGCACTGAGATCAGGCGGCTGGTCTCTTCCATCTATGTTCTTGCTCGATTAATTTTCGCGTATTCGAACAACTCGACGACATTTCCCGACGGATCCTGAAGCAGGATTTGCCGCCCTGCTCCTGCCTCAGCGATGTCGCCGCGGAAGCTTTCTCCAGCCTTTCGAAGCTCGCCGATCATTTCATCGAGATCATCTGTGACGATCATGAACCTGCTCCACCCACCCGGTTGAGGAGAACCTCCTGCTTTTCCGGCACTGCCGGCCCCGGGCGCATTGAGGAAGAGATATAGATCTTCGCGGGCCAGTTCAGCGAATTTTCCTAGATTGTGCTTCGCGACTGCAAAACCCAAGCGGTCCCGATAGAAGGCAACGGACTTATCGATTTCGTTCGCAATGTATCTAACAGAAGCCATGCGTCTATCTCCTTTGCGTAATGGGCGCGAAATGCTCGGTCAGTAACTCGCAGCCGTTGTTAAACGCGGCCAATGCTGCGCGCAGACATAGTAGTCGCGCTTAGGCATGATGATTCCTTGAAGGAAGCGTGAAAATCTAGTGCCGAGCACTTGACGGTTTATTCCAGCCGAAGCCGCTTCGCGGCTCGGCTCTATTCCGGCGTTAGGCACCACAGTCAGCCGATCAGAGCGAAGTTCCAATTCTTCCGCTTCAGCCTGAAATGAATCGCCCTGGGTGTGGACGGTCGTTGGCCGGCGGGCGCACGGGGCTCGAGTTCACTTCAACATCAAAGTGCATTACTAACTGTTGACCGGTCACTGGCCGCCTCGATGGTGCTATCGAAGGCCACGACGCGGTGGCGCTGCACTTCGCACGGTGGTATGTCCGATGCCCCACGGCAAGTACCGGCCAGTCCACGCGCCCGTATATTTCAGGCCAACGGCGGCGGACCCCATAGGTCACTGCGGCGAGCCATCCCTATGTGGCGCCGTGCGACGCGGCGAGCGCTTCAGGAGACGATCTAGATCAGAGAAGTCATAAGGTTTCGGCAAAAATTCGCAGTTGGGCGGCATGCTTGGTAACCAGTTCGGTGAATAGCCCGATGTCAGGATGACGCGGAGATTGGGTCTGGACTCATGAAGTTGGTTCGCCAAGTCGATGCCCGTTAACCCGCCCGGCATGGATACGTCGCTAAAGACGATGTCGATTGACGTGCCGCTGCTCACGATGTCTAGGGCCTCTTGAGCGGTCTTTGCGGTAACTAGGCTGTATCCTGCATCGACCAAGCTGTCTGATGCGATGTCCAGGATGTTCTCGTCATCGTCTACAAATAGAACGGTCGTTTTCGCCTCCGCAGGTTCCTGTCCCGTCAGAGGAAAATGCAACAAGACGCAGGTGCCTTGTCCGGCCACCGATTGGAGTTCTAGTGAGCCCCCAGACTGCTGGGCGAAGCCATACACTTGGCTGAGGCCAAGCCCGCTGCCGCGTCCGACCTCCTTGGTTGTATAAAACGGTTCAGTGGCTCGTTGAGCCACCTCGACCGACATGCCTTCGCCGTCGTCCGAGACCGAAATAGTCAGCATCTCTCCAGAGACATAAGTCGCAAGGCAGATTCGTCCAGTGGGCTTCTTGATTGCGTCTCGAGCATTGATCACGAGATTCAACAGCGCCGCTTCCAATTGCGTGGGGTCAACTTGCAGCACTGTATTAGTGCTGCGAAGGTCGTAGACCAGTTCGATATGTTCGTCGCATACGCGACTGAGCAACATGTCTATTTCGCGCAGGAGCGCATCCACCTCAATCGTCTTCGGGCGCAGTGCCTGACCGCGAGAGAAGGCTAAGAGCTGTTTGGTCAGGCGTGTGCCTCGGTCCAGAGCACGACGGGCGGTGGCCAAGGCACGACCGTGCTTTTCCTCATCATGGCGAACGGTAGCCATGCGACCCAGGCTGTTAGCGATAACCGTAAGAAGATTGTTGAAATCATGGGACAAGCCATAGGTCAGCTGGCCGACCGCCTCAAGCTTCTGTGCCTGAAACAGCGCACTCTGAGCGTCGGCAAGCGCCTGTTCGGCTTTCTTGCGCTCGGTAATATCGCGGGTGACCTTAGCGAATCCCAGGAGCATCCCATCCTGCCGGATGGCATCGATGATAACGTGGGCGCAGAATCGCGTTCCATCCTTGCGCACCCGCCAGCCCTCCGCTTCGAACCGACCGGTGCTGCCGGCTTCGGCCAGTGCGGCTTCAGGGGCGCCAGCTGCAATGTCCTGCGGCGTGTAAAACATCGAGAAGTGCCGGTCAATCACCTCAGGGGCTCGGTAGCCGCAAATGCGTTCACCGCCTGGGTTCCAACTTGCAATGATGCCGTTCGGGTCCAGCATATAAATGGCGTAATCAACCACGCCGCTGATTAGGAGTTCGAACTGGCGGGACTCGTTAATCAGCGGAGCACCCTCGTGCGATTCGGCCGGTTCATGGGCAGGAGTCGTCATTGAGGTGTCTTCCGGGGCGGGAGAATAGCCTGCGACCAAACAATGACGAAGTTGTTAAGATGGCTAGAGATAGGGCGCCATTCCCAAAGTGATGCAAATTTCGTGCCTGCCGTGGAGGCTCGGTACCCAAGGCCGGACAGTCGTCAATCAGCGTGCGTCGTACCGGAAAAAGTTGCGTGTGGATGAAGATGTTGAGCCCTTCTCAAGATTAAGCATCTGGATATGGCCATCCACTAGATCTACTTTTCCGAAGCCGCTTCGCGGCTCGGCCGTTCACGTCTCATCCTGGCAACCGGACGTCCGTCAACTCGATAGCGGTCAGTGCCCTAGGTTCAAGGTGGAGTTTTTGTCCCGATGCTGGTTCAACCGCTCGACTAGCGTCTCGCTGGCGTGATTCAGGCCAACGACTTCGACCTCGGCGCCATGCGCCCGCAGCTTCAGCACGACACGATCGAGCGCGCCGACCGCGCTCAGATCCCAGAAGTGCGCCGCGGTCAGGTCGATGACCACCGTCTTCGCCGCGTGGATGAAGTCGAAACTGTTGACGAACTGGGTGGCGGAGGCGAAGAAAACTTCGCCACGCACCGAATAGACGCGGACGCCGTCTTCGCGGTCGTGATCGCCGACTTCCAGCATCGCGCTGACCCGGCGGGCGAACGACAGCGCCGTCAGCAGCACGCCGGTCAGCACTCCCTTGGCGAGGTCATGGGTGGCGACGGTGACGACGACCGTACCGATCATGATGATCGACGCGCTCGCCGGATGGGCCCTGAGGTCGGCGATCGACTTCCACTGAAACGTACCGATGCTGACCATGATCATGACCGCTACCAGCGCCGCCATCGGGATGCGCCCGACCCACTCGGACGCATAGACCACCAACAGCAGGAGCACCACGCCGGCGACGAGGCAGGACAGGCGACCGCGCCCGCCCGCGGTCACGTTAATGACCGACTGGCCGATCATCGCGCAGCCCGCCATGCCGCCGAACAGGCCCGCAACGATGTTGGCCGCGCCTTGGCCGCCGCATTCGCGGCGACGATGGGTCGGCGTATCGGTCATGTCCTCTACAATCTGCGCGGTCATCAGGGACTCCAGCAGGCCGACCACGGCCAACGTCGCCGATACCGGCAGCAAGATCCGCAAGGTCTCCCAGGTCGGCGGCACGTCGGGGAGCAGGAAGCGCGGCAGTTCGCTGGGTAGCTGGCCCATATCGCTGACGGTCCGGATATCCAGCCCGAGCCCCATCGCCACCGCGGTCAAGACGACGATGGCGACCAAAGGCGACGGCACCGCGCGAGTCGCCAACGGCAGCAGGTAGATGATCGCCAAGCCTGCTGCACAGACCGCATAAACCGTCCACGGCATGCCGATCAGTTCCGGCAACTGGGCCAGGAAGATCAGGATGGCCAGCGCATTGACGAAGCCGGTCACCACCGAACGGGAAACGAAGCGCATCAAGGCGTTCAACCGCAGTGCGCCCGCACCGATCTGCAGGATGCCGGTCAGTATCGTGGCGGCGAAAAGGTATTGCACGCCGTGGTCTTTGACCAAACCCACCATCAGCAGCGCCATGGCCCCGGTTGCGGCGGAAATCATGCCCGGTCGGCCGCCGGCGATCGCGGTGATCACCGCGATGCAGAACGAGGCATACAGGCCGACCTTGGGGTCGACGCCGGCGATGATGGAGAACGCGATGGCTTCAGGAATGAGCGCCAGCGCGACCAGCAGACCGGACAACAGGTCGCCGCGGACATTGCCGAACCACTGCTCGCGCAGGGAATAGGAGACGGACATGGAACACTCCACGCGCACCTAGCGGGCGCGCCTTGCAGGATCATAGGGAGAGGCACGACGAAATGCGCCCGAACTAAGGGCGGGTAACCTGATGCATTGGGTCAGGGTGGTGTCATTCGTGCGGAGTGGTACCTAGTCAGTCCACGCAGTCTATCGCGCTTCAACACGCCGGCTCAATCGTTGGAAACCGCGGATGCAGGCTGGCGGGGCGGCAGACGGCTTAGTTGCTGACAGTTGGAT
Source organism: Lysobacter sp. ISL-50 (assembly GCF_018612875.1). Classification (GTDB taxonomy): domain Bacteria; phylum Pseudomonadota; class Gammaproteobacteria; order Xanthomonadales; family Xanthomonadaceae; genus Lysobacter. Next base: position 167,515 of record NZ_JAGGRI010000003.1, read on the forward strand.
AAGGATGAGTGTATTTGATCCCGTGAGCAAGCGAACTGTCATTCGGCGACAAAGAGCTGCGACCGGTACATTTCGCTTCACGGCCGAGAAAGCGAAACGGTGAGGGCTAATTCGCGGTAGCCGCGCCGACCTTCTGGGCCTAGTCTCTGCGTTGAGGGAACTTACCCCGATACCGTTGTCATCGGCCACGGCGCGGCCAGTTCGGCACGTACGACCTCCCCTTGACCGGCCAGCCAACGCGCGACCCAGCCCACGGCGGCGGCGTCCGTGCGAAACGGGCGGGTCACGTGGTCTTTGACACTCCGGTGTCGTCGGATCGTGGCGATCGCACCGTCAGAATCCCGCGCGGGCGTGATCGTCGCCAGCCACGCGTCGATGTCGTCATCGGGAACTGCCACCAGATGGGGCGGCAGGATCGAGCTCGTGAAAGGCGCCTCCCAATGGAAGCCAGGAGGCAGGCTCTGCGATAGCTGATGGGCGTCCATGGTGCGGACGCTAAATCACCGGCGTCTCGTAAACCGAGACGCCAAAAGCTCCGCGCGGTCGGACTACTCCTTCGCAGCCGGCTTAGCGGTCGAACCCTTCTTCGCCGGGGCTTTCTTTTTTGCCTTGGCGGCCGGCACGGTTGCCTGTGCTTGGGCCAGTAGGTCCTGCACCTGTGCTTTGGACAACCCGCGGATCAAGGCGATCTTGTCCAAGAACTCTTGGCGAGGACGGGTTTCGGTCTGTTCCCAGTTGTAAAGCGTCTGCGAACTGGCGCCGAGCAACGGTGCGAACGCGTCGCGCGACAGTCCCAGCCGCTCCCGCAATTTGCGCAGAAGTGCGCCGGAGTACCGCGACTGTTTGCCTGACTCGCTGGAACCCGCCTTGGCTGGCGTGTTCTTAGACGTGCCTTTAGACAACTTCACAACATCACGTTGCAGCTTCTCCACTTCATTCTTGAGCGCGGAAATCGCTTTTCGCTGCGCCAGAACCTGCGCCCGAAGCGGATCAACCTGTTGCCGCATTTCCTTCCGCGCCAGTCGGGTGATCTCATCTTTTAAAACAGTAGCGATGTTCGGCATGCATGCTTCCTTATATTGAACGTTCAGGGAAAACGACCAGAGCGCTAGGACCTAATCGCCAATCCTGGCGATAGGCCAAGGCGATCAAGCTGATCCTGCCACAGAAGTGGCGGGCTCATGCCCAACCGATCGATCTGCACATCGGGCACGGTGTCATCCAGAATCCCGGCGATGATCTCGGGGGCCAGCAGCGTCAAATTGATGATTCGGCCTACATAACTGTTGTCGGTGGATTCGCGTTCCGCGATCTCTTTTGCGGAAGCGACCTCACCGCTGTCCAACATGCCCCGCCACCGAAAGCCTCGGGCCAGCGCTCGTTGCAACGATGTCAGGTCGGACGCCGATGCCGCTGCCGCGACGTCTTTCGGAAGTCCGATTCGCTTTCGCCCCGCACGCCGGGTGATGCTGACCGGCAGGATGACCGTCAGCGCGCCATCGCTGGTCACGATAATGTTCGGCGATCCGGCCATTTTCAGCATCGGCTTCATGCCGCCACCGCCTGGGATTCAAACGCGCTAGCAAGCGATGTGATCCCGTTGGGGTGAAACCTGATCTCGATGGCTTCCGGCCGCACCACGACCTGCTCCACCAGTAATTTGACCAGCCGCTGCTGCTCAGCGGGGAACAAGGCGTCCCAAACCTGATCAAACTGGCGCAGCGCCACCGTGACCTGGGCTTCGTCCAACGCGCAATCGAGCGCGACCGCCTTCTGCGTGATGAGCTGGAGCATCTCCTCGGACGTCAGCAGCGTTCGCAAGTACGACATGACGAGGGACTCGACTTCCTGCGCCGGCAAACGTGGTATCTGGGTCGCCGCCTTACCTTCATGAATCTGAGTGGTACTCAGGTAGTAGCGATACATCCGACCATTGCGTTTGGTGGTGTGCCACGGCGTCAGCGCCCGGCGATCCGGTCCGACCAATAGCCCCTTGAGCAGGAAATGCACGCCTGCGCGACTGGCATTGCCGCGAGCGTGGGCGTTCTTGCTCAGCACCGCATGCACTTGCTCCCACACCGCCGCTTCAATGATGGGTGGATGGCAGTCCTTGAAGTACTGATCCAGATGCTTCAGTTCTCCGAGATAGGTGTGGTTGTGCAGAATCTTTTGGATCGTGCTTCTGTCGTGGGGTTGGGGCTCCCGAACGCGGCCATCGCGCGTTGTCCACGCCTTGCTCTGGTAGCCCATGCCGCGCATGTCGTTGACCACGGTCAAAATCGACTCAGTCTCGATCAAGCGGCGGAAGATCATGCGGACTTGCGCTGCCTCGGCGTGGTTTACGACCAAGCGCCGGTCCTTAACGTCGTAGCCAAGCGGTGGGATGCCATGCATCCACAGCCCCTTCTTCTTACTGGCTAGCATCTTGTCACGTACCCGATCCACGGCCAGCTCGCGTTCAAACTGGGCAAACGTCATCATCATGTTCAAGGTCATGCGGCCCACCGCATCCTTGGTGCTGAAATTCTCGGTGATCGACACCAGCGTGACCTTGTGCTGCTCCAGGAAGTCGATCAGCACCGGAAAGTCGCGCATCGACCGCGTCAATCGGTCCAGCTTGTAAACCACCACCACGTCAATCCGACCCTGCCGGATGTCCTCCATCAAGCGTTGCAAGACCGGCCGGTTCATGTCGCGCGCCGACACAGCGAGTTCGTCGTAGTCGTCGGCGACCTGCGCCCAACCCTCGCTGCGCCGGCTGGCGATATAGTTCGAGCCACCATCGCGTTGCGCCTCAATGGAGTTGTACTCGCGCTCCAACCCCTCTTCGTTTGATTTGCGCGCATAGACAGCGCAGCGCAGTCGCCTTGCTGTGGGCGCGGTCGTCATTGATTTGCCTCGACAAGCATCGCTGCCGCGACGTGTGCGTTCACCACCACCACGTTTTCGGGGTCGAAGTTCTGCATCAACCTACGAGCTTCCGCAACCGATGTCGCTAACTCGGCCCACTCATTGATTACGACGCAGTCGAAGTGGTCCTGTTTAACCGCATGCAGCAGGCGTTGCAGCTCCGGCCGAACCCATGGATCGAGATGGCGTTCCGCGTCGATGAACAGCGTGGCAGGCTGACTGGCGCCCAATTGCGCCATCGCCTTTTCGGCGAGTTTTCGTTGAAAGACGAGCTCCTCGACCTCCTTATTCGGTATGTAGCAATACACAGCGAATCGCATGTTTTCCATCTCAAGCATGTTGGGTTCCCTAGCAGGGTTGGACTGGCCCGGACGAGCGGGTACTTTTAGATTGCGAGCGTGGCGGTCGGGCGGGATAGCAGCGGTCATGCGGCGATCCTCACCAATACGCCCTCTCGGATTCGACATTCCACGACGAGTACGCCGCACTGGTGGAAATAACGTTGCAGCCGCTGCACGCCTGAGTCGGTCGGCGCCAACCGCGCCCAATCGGTCACGGCGATGCAGTCGATAACGCCGCCAGCGGCGTCCAACAACAAACGCTGGAAGGCGGGCCGCACCATGGTCTCGGCGCAGTAGCCGTCGTCGGCGTAGTGGCGAACGTCGAAATCCGATCCTGCACAGCGGTCGATGACCGACGAGATGCCTTGTTGCTGATGCGCGATGAAGCCGGCATCAGGCTGGGACGATTGGCAGTAGATCGCGATGTGTAGCGTGTTCATGATTTGTCTCATGTCAATTATTCCCTGCGCTGCTGCGCAGACCAAAGAAGGCTGGCCCCGACCATCGGGTGCCGGTGATTTCACGCGCGATCTTGGACAAGCTGGTGAACTGCCGGCCCTCATATTCGAACAGGCCACCTTCAAGCACGGTCACCCGGTGCAGCTTTCCATCGTGAACCCGAGTAAGAACGCTGCCGACCAGTGGCGCGGCGGTAGCAGCACGTCGGCTTACGCGGCCGGTATCCAGCAGTTGCTGGGTGCGGCGCGCGTTGTCTTCGATCAGCTTCGGATGCGTGACCCGATAGGCGTCCTCTTGAATTCGGTGCGCCAGTCGCCGCACGACATAGCGCCGGTTGTTGATGCCCGGTGGCGCACCGAATAGATCGACCCACTTGGCTTTGAGCTGAATCCAGGACATGTCTGGGAGCGCAGCGATCTGCGCGGCGGTGGATGCTGTTTCATTTGACGGTTGCGATGACACGCTAGCCTCCGGGGCTCTCCAAGGTGTTGACATAGACCCTCGGTTCCCCCGGGTTATCAAGTCCAACTTCGGCGGAGAGTTTCTCCATCGCTCGTCTCCTCGCTCGCAGCCTGATTAACGCCCTGGCGATCAACTCCGCCGCCGCATCGATTCGCTCACCTGCGATCCTGATTTCATTAGGAAGTCGATCAGCTTTCATCGGCTTCTCCCTCGGATTTGGCAGGCACGACATCCTTACGAATCCACACTTCGCCGTTCTTGTGATCGATGAATCGAAAGAATTCGGGCTTCATCAGCTGATGCAGACTCGTGTACTTCCCGCGGTACTTTGATCTGCGCAGCAACGAATCTGTGCTTACCCGCTTCATGCCCCGACCGTGCGCTTCCGCCAAGCCGCGAAAGAACCGGCGCTGTCCGCGACGAAGCAGCAGTTCTTCATCGCCCAAGATGAGGCGATCCGCATTCGAGGTAAGACGAAACCACAACGGGGGCGGCGTCGAAACCAACTCGGCCAAACGCTCCACGTTGAGCCACAGCCCTTCGGTTTCCAGCTTTGCCACCTCCATCAACGGAACGATGAAGCGGTCGGGCTCAGCCAAATCACCGTCCAGCAGCGTGGACGTCGTGAGCACGATCTGCCGGGTTCCATTTTCTGAGCGCAGTACGTCCGAGGTTTGGTCGTAGATAACATCCCAACCGCACCGCACGAGATAGACGGGAACTCGACCTGCTTTCGTCTTGAGGTAGGCAAGGCGCCACAACCTGTTCTCGATGAGCATCGTCGGCAACTGATCAGCGCGAGCCATCTGCTGAGTCAGCGCTCTAGGCAACCATTCGCGATTGATCTGGACCGACTGGAAGGTTGCGCCCAGTTCAACCACGCCGCCGCACTTGGTGCAGCGCAGGCCATGATCGCCGTGCATATAGCTCTGCCTTACACCGCCAAGATGACAATCCATGCACTGCACTCGTATGGTTCGCCGGGGCGTGTTCAACGCGCCCAGGACAAGCAGATTGTTGGTCCCGTCGCTTTCATCAACAGGCATAAGGGCATCCACCGGTTCGCGTTCGAACCAGCGCAAAAATCGTTTAAACAACACAAAACGTCCTTCAGAAAATCGCGGCCAAAGACGGCCCGTCAAGCCGTAAACGGCTTGCTGACGAAGCGCTCAGCAGTTGGGATCAGCGGATCGGCGAAGCCGTAGCCGCTAGTCGTCCGAGTTGTACGCGATCAAGGTCTATATCGAGTGCGTACACGCGATGACCGCAACCCGGAATGCCGAGTTGCGCTATCAGGAGGCGATGGAAGGATCGACCTACAGAGGGTCGCGGCAGCGCCGCGCGGTAAAACAGTCCGTTGTTCATGGGGTGGTCGCCTGCGACCAAATCTTGCTGCAATTGTTTGCTGAATAAAGCCTATGCGGCTTCCCTGCGGTGCGCAATATCACCGACGCGACTATTTCGTCCGCCATGCTGATTCGGGCATGCCGATTCATCATTCGTTTGGATAACGGCGTGGTCGAACTAGAAATCGGCCTCGATTCCTAGCTATTTCTAGCTGATTCCTAGCTCGTTTCCCTATTTCGCTCCTAGCCACTTTGGCACCACGCTTCTCCACGGCACGCGTGTGCCGATGCATGAGAGGAGTTATTCACCGTGAGCAGTACCCACCTTTCCACCGAGCAGTTGGCCGCGCGCTGGGACGTCACCGTCGACACGATCGAGCGATGGCGATCCGAAGGCATCGGGCCGCGCTTCTTGAAAGTGACGCGCGCTATCCGCTATCGGCTCAGTGACGTCGAAGCGTTCGAGGAAGTCTCGGTGCGGTCTCCGCAGGACGCGGCAACCTCCACGGGAGCGCGCGCATGAGCCTGTTGCAACGCTGTGTGGACCGGCCCGCCACCGAGCTGGCCGCCTACGCGCCGGAATTGTTGCTCGATCTCAAGCGGGAGGCGTCCGCCGCGCTGGCCGTCGCCCAGGCGCACGCCGAGTTGGTCGATCGCGCCCTGGAGCTGAAGTACAACCACCTCGCCCAAGCGAAGCGCTTGGCCGCCGGCAAGGACACCGGATCGGTCACCTTCAGCGACGGGCCGGTCCGGGTGAGCGTGGACCTGCCGAAGAAGGTTGAATGGGATCAAGCAACGCTCGCACGCATCGCCGATCGCATTCGCGCAGCGGGCCAAGACCCGAACGAGTTCCTGGCCATCACCTACAAGGTGAGCGAAAGCAAATACACCGCTTGGCCGGAGTCCATGCGGACTTCGTTTGATCCCGCCCGAACCCTCAAGACCGGGAAGCCCACGGTCCGGCTGTCCCTGCCGGGGGATGCGGCATGAGCGGCCTGCCCATCATCACCGCGGATCAGCGACTGGCGGAGTCGCGCGGGGTCAAGGGCGTCCTTGTCGGTCGCTGGGGCCTGGGCAAGACCTACCAGCTGTGGACGCTCGATCCGACCAGCACCTTGTTTATCGACATCGAGGCCGGCGACCTGGCGGTGATGGAGTGGCCGGGCGACAGCCTGCGTCCGCGCACCTGGGAAGAGTGCCGCGACATCGCCGTCCTCCTGGGCGGTCCGAATCCGGCGCTGCGCGACGGCCAGTCCTTCAGTCGGTCGCATTTTGAGGAGGCCCGCCAACGAATCGGCGACCCCGCCAAGCTGGACAAGTACCGCACCCTCTTCATCGACTCGATCACCGTCGCGGGCCGGCTGTGCCTGCAATGGTGCAAGGGCCAGCCGCAGGCGTTCTCCGACCGGACCAACAAACCCGACACGCGCGGCGCCTACGGCCTGATGGGTCAAGAGATGGTGGCGTGGCTGACCCACATCCAGCACGCCCGCGGCAAGCACGTCTGGTTCGTCGGCATCCTCGATGAGCGAAACGACGAATTCAACCGCAGGGTCTACGAGTTGCAGATCGACGGTTCCAAGACCGGCCTGGAACTGCCCGGCATCGTCGATGAAGTGATCACCCTGGCCGAGATCGCGCCCAGCGAGGGCGCTCCCTACCGCGCCTTCATTTGCCACACCGGTAATCCGTGGGGCTTTCCCGCCAAGGACCGCTCCGGCCGGCTCGACATGGTCGAGCCGCCGGATCTGGGCCGGCTCATGCGCAAGCTCGGCGCCCCCGAGGCCGCCACGCCCGAGCAAACCTCTCCCGAATAATCCGCAGGAATCCCATGTCCACCTGGAACAATTTCAATGACGCCGAGAATCCGGCGTTCGCGCTCATCCCCAAGGGCACGCTGGTCAAGGTCCGCATGACCATCAGACCCGGTGGCTACAACGACGCCAACCAAGGCTGGCTGCACGGCTGGGCCACTCGCGGCGACAGCGGGTCGGTCTACCTCAATGGCGAGTTCGTCGTCATGGAAGGCAAGTACGCGAAGCGCAAGCTGTGGTCGAACATCGGCCTGTACAGCGCGAAGGGACCGACGTGGAGCCAGATGGGGCGCAGCTTCATCAAGGGCGCGCTGAACTCCGCGCTCGGCCTGCACCCCGACGATATGGGTGCGACCGCGCAGGCCGGGCGCTGCATCGCCAGCTTCGGCGACCTCGACGGACTGACCTTCGCCGCCCAAGTCGATTGGGAGAAGGATGGCTACGGCCAGGACAAGGCGGTGATCAAGATGCCGATCATGCCCGACCACCCGCAGTACAAAGAGGTGATGGGCGCAGTGCCGGTGGCAGCCGGCGTCGGTGCCGCGCACACCGCGGCCGTGCCGGCGCACGTCGCGCACGCGGCGCAGACGCCGGCCGCCGCGCCGCCGGTGGCGGGTCGCCCCGCGTGGGCGCAGTGACGGCGGCGGTTGCCGATGACCCCGTGTTGGGGCTGCGGCCGACCCGCGCGCGGCTTCGGCCATCTGGACCTGCGCCGCCGGATCGGTGATCCGCGGCGCACGCCGTACCGATGGACGTTCTGTTCGACCACCTGTCAGAACGCCTTCCACCAACTCTACGACACCCGATGCCGGAGCGATCCGGCGTCGTTAGAGGAGCTATTGCCCGTGACCCACCCGCTCACCCATGACGCGCAGCGCGCTTGCCTGAAAGCGCTCACGACCGTGGCCGAGAGTATCGGCTTCGACGTCCCGTTGAACCACTACAGCCAAGCGCAAGCCATCGAGGTCATCGAATCGATCACGCAAGCCTACGAATCGTCGATTCGCGGGCAGTCCAATCCGGCGGCCTACAAGGTCGCGCTGCCGCTGGATGGATTCGAGAACGACTCAATTCCTTTTTGAATTTTGGCATTGCCATTTTCTTTTTGGCATTTGCCACCTTCGCAGCCGAATCTATGCTTGATTTCAACACACACGACGTATCCGAACAGATCGGCGCGCTCGTCGACTCCGCGATGGAACGCGAGGCGGCCTTGCTGCCGCCGCGCGCTTACCTGGGCGCATCGAGCCTGGGCGAAGACTGCGCGCGCCGACTGCAGTTCCAATACTTCGACGCGCCCAAGGATTACGGCCGGCATTTTCCTGGCCGCGTACTACGCGTGTTTGCGCGCGGCCACCGCGTCGAGGACTGGATGGCCGACTGGCTGCGGCTGGCCGGTTTCGAGCTGCACACGCTCACCGATCAAGGCGAGCAGTTCGGCTTCGCCGCCGCCGCAGGCCGCGTTCGCGGACACGCCGATGGCGTGATCGTCGCCGGCCCGGGCGGGTTCCATTACCCGATGCTCTGGGAAAACAAGGCCGTGGGTCTGAAGACGTTCCGCGAGCTTCAGCGCAAGCGATTGTTCGCCAGCCGTCCGGTCTACGCCACGCAGGTCGCGATGTACCAAGCGTACCTCGGCCTGCACGAACACCCGGCGTTGTTCACCGCCATCTGCGCCGACGACATGTCGATCTACGCCGAGCGTGTCGTGTTCGATCGCGGTCTGGCGCAGCGCGCGTCAGACCGCGCCGTCGAGATCCTGCGCGCATGTGATGCCGCCGAACTGCTTCCCCGCATTTCCACCACCCCCACTCACCAAGCCTGTCGGTACTGCCCCTGGCAGGACCGCTGCTGGTCCCTGCACTAACTACCCCCCACAACAAACGAGGCACCTATGAACGTTTTGGCACACCCCGCATCCAGCCCCGCCGCATTCGATGAGGACTTGGCCGCGATCCACCTGCCCGATCAGAAAGAGTTCCGAACCCAACAGATGGCGGTCACGCCCGCTGTGGCCAGCGCCTGGTTGCGCCGGAATGACGCGAACCGGAAGCTGCGCCAGCGAGCGGTCAAACAGTACGCGCACGATATTCGGCGCGGCGCCTGGAAGACGACCGGTGAGTCGATCAAATTCAGCGCCACCGGCCGCCTGCTCGACGGCCAACACCGTCTTGCAGCTATCGTCGAATCCGGTATGACGATCGAAATGGGCGTGACCACGGGCCTGGACAATGGCGTCTTCGACGTCATCGATACGGGTCGGTCGCGTACCGGCGTGGACGTTCTGGTGATCGAAGGGGTGGGGCTGCGCGAGTCGGCCACGGTGGCCGCCGCGTTGCCGCTGATTATCAACTACCAACTCGGCTTTGACCCGCATAGCCGGAGCCGATACTCGAATCAGGAATTGATCGAGGTCTGGAGCGCGCAGGAAGCGGTCCAGCGCAGCAGCCAGTTCATCGCCAAGCTGCCGCGACGGGTGATGCCGATCACGCACTCCAAGGCGTTGTTCCTGCATTGGGCCTTCTGCCAGCGCGATGTCGCCGCGGCCGATGAATTCATCGAGCGTCTGTTCACCGGTGAGCGCCTGGGCCGAAATGAACCGCTGTATCAGCTGCGCCAGCGCCTGTTGTACTTGAAGATCGAGGGACAGACGATCTCCGATGCGGTGCTGCTGCACGCCTGCATTAAGACATGGAATGCGACGCGACTGGGCCGCGTGTATTCCACTTGGCCGCCGGTGTTCCCGCGCTCGGATGAGAACTTCCCGGAGATCGCGCGATGAGCCTGGAGTTTCATCCGCTTTGCTTGACCCTGCCCGACATGGCGAAGGACGCGTTTGCCGCGCTGGTGGAAGACATCCGGCGTAACGGCCAGCATCGCGACATTGTGCTGCACGAAGGCATGATTCTGGATGGCCGGCATCGGTACCGCGCTTGCCTGGAGTGCGGCGTCGAACCGCGCATGATCGAGTTCACCGGAGACAATCCGGTGGCCTTTGTGGTGAGCGAGAACTTGGCGCGACGGCATCTGACCGATTCCCAGCGCGGCCTGGTTGCCGCCACTCTGGCAAATCTTTCCCATGGGCAGCGACCGAGTCCCGCAGATCTGCGGGACTCGGCCGTAACCCATGCTCAAGCCGCTGAATTGCTTGGGGTTTCCGAGCGGATGGTGCAGAAAGCTTCCGAGGTCAAACGCAAGGGCGCGCCCCGACTGGTGGAATCAGTGCAGGCCGGAAAGATCAGCCTCAACGAAGCAACCAGGATCGCGTCGCTCGGACACAAATCGCAGGAACGCATCGCCCAAATCGAAAACCGTAAAGAGCGCCACCACGAAACGACGAAGGCGATCAATATCAGCAGCGGCCGCAAGCGGCCGCCGCCGGTACCGCGCCTGGATTTCGTTAAGGCCATTAAGCAGCCGGCGTGGGTGCAGACCACGCTGGGGCGTCTGGAGAATCTGATCCAGGCCATCAAGGATGCGCAGATTGAATCGACCGGGTTCGTGCAACGCCTGCGCAGTGATGCGAACTGGAGCGATGAACGCTTTCGTGAGCGATTCGACCGTTGCCGGCCCTGGCTCGGCGCGCTGGCCGACGCGCGGGACCTGAACCCCCAAGGGCAGGAACAGGAGCGGGCCGCATGATGGATTTCAACGATGCGCCTGCGTCGGAGAACGCCGAGCGCGCGCGGCGGGCCGATGTCCGCGCCGCGTTGCTGCAACGATTGGAAGGCGTGCTGCGCGCGCTCCTGCCCAAGGGTAAGGTGCGCCACGGCAAGTTCGTCGTGGGCGATGTGACGGGCGCGGCGGGCGACAGCCTGGAGGTGGAACTGACCGGCGACAAAGCCGGGCTGTGGAAGGACCACGCCAGCGGCGAGGGCGGTGATGCGTTCGACCTCATCGCCGCTCACCATCGGCTGGATGCGCGCCGCGACTTCGCGAAGGTGCTGGATGAGGCCGACGCGTTGCTCGGGCGTGCGCCGGAAGCGCAAGCGCCCGCGCGGCACCGCCGCGCCGAACCGGTGCTGGATGAGTTGGGACCGCATACGGCGCGCTGGGACTACCTGAGCGCCGAGGGTGAGCTGATCGCGTGTGTGTATCGCTACGATCCGCCCGAGGGCAAGCAGTACCGCCCCTGGGACGCGAAGCGCCGGAAACATCAGGCTCCGACGCCGCGCCCCCTCTACAACCAGCCGCGCATGGCGGCGTCCAACGAGGTCGTTTTGGTCGAGGGCGAAAAGACCGCCGATGCGCTGATCGAACTCGGCGTGTGCGCCACGACCGCGATGAACGGCGCGAACGCGCCGATCGACAAGACCGATTGGTCGCCATTGTGCGGCAAGCATGTCCTGATCTGGCCCGACAAGGATAAGCCCGGCTGGGAGTACGCCATGCAAGCCGCGCAGTCCGCGTTCCAGGTCGGCGCGGATTCGTGCGCGTTGCTGCACGTCCCCGATGACAAACCGCTGGCTTGGGATGCGTTCGACGCGGTGGTCGAGGGCTTTGACGTCCTGGGATTCTTGCGCGCGGGCGAGCGGACGTTCCTGCAACCGGGCACCGAGGATGCGCCGCCTCCGATCGACTTCGACGGCTTGGACTGGAGCAGCGACGACGGCCTCGGCCTGGCCTTCACCCGCCACTACGGCGAGGACTGGCGCTACTGCGCATCGTGGGGCCAGTGGCTGAGTTGGACCGGGACGCGCTGGAATCCCGACCGAACCCTGGTCTTGCAGCACTTGGTGCGCGGGGTATGTCGAGCGGCGCAGGCGTTCGCCGACAAGCCGTCACAGCGCTCGAAACTGGCGTCGGCCTCGACGGTGGCCGGGGTCGAGCGCCTCGCGCGAAGCGATCCGCGCCACGCCTCGTCGGCCGATGATTGGGACAGCGATCTGTGGGCGTTGAACACGCCGCGCGGGATCGTGGATCTGCGCTCAGGTGCGACGCGCCGACACGCCCGCAGCGAACAGATGACCAAGCTGACGACAGCCAGTCCTTCCGGTCAGTGCCCGACGTGGTTGCGCTTCCTAAGCGACGTGACCGGGGGTGATACCGCGCTGATGGAGTATCTGCAGCGCGTCGTCGGGTATTGCCTGACCGGCGTGACCCGCGAGCATGCGCTGTTCTTCCTGTACGGCACGGGCGCCAACGGCAAGTCGGTGTTCGTCAACGTGCTGGCCACCATCTTGGGCGATTACGCGACCAACGCGCCCATGGACACGTTCATGGAATCGCGGCACGACCGACATCCGACTGAACTGGCGGGGCTGCGCGGCGCGCGCTTTGTTGCCGCCAGCGAGACCGAGCAGGGCCGGCGCTGGAACGAGTCGAAGCTCAAGTCCATTACCGGCGGCGATACCGTGAGCGCGCGCTTCATGCGGCAGGACTTCTTCGAATACACGCCGCAGTTCAAGCTGGTCATCGCCGGCAACCACAAGCCGGCGATCCGCAACGCCGACGAAGCGATGAAGCGGCGCCTGCATCTGGTGCCGTTCACCGTCACCATCCCACCGGAGCGGCGCGACGGCCGCCTGACCGAGAAGCTGCTGGCTGAGCGCGACGGGATCATGGCGTGGGCCGTGGAGGGCTGCCTGCAATGGCAACACACGGAGCTGCGCGCGCCGCAGTGCGTGATCGACGCGACCGACGAGTATTTCGAAGGCGAGGACGCGCTCGGCCACTGGATGGAAGAGCGCTGCTTTGTTCATCCGCAATCCAAGGCTCTCGTCGCCGATCTGTTTGCCGACTGGCGCGATTGGGCCGAAGCGAACGGCGAGTTCGTCGGCTCGATCAAACGCTTCTCGGATTTGCTGACCACGCGTCAGTTCAGCAAATACAAGGGCGGCAAAGGCGCTCGGTACTTCATCGGCCTGAGTTTGAAGCCGAAATCGTTCACTCAGTTCGGAGGCGTTAGCCGTGATTGAAATCAATGACTTAAACGTGGGGGTGGCAGATGGGGCAGAGATGCCGGTTCCCCCTCATGTGTGCGTGCGCGCGCACACACGCGCATTAACCGGCAACCCTGCCATATCCGCCACCCAGCTCGGCGACGACACGTCCCCGACCGTCCTCGCGCTCGACTTGGGCACCACGCTCGGCTGGGCGCTGCGCCTGTCCGGTTACCCCATGAGCGGAACCGAGTCGTTCAAGCTCGGCCGCTTCGAAGGCGGCGGCATGCGCTACCTGCGGTTCGTCCGCTGGCTCGATGACCTGTGGCGCTTCGCAGGACCGCAGATCGTCTATTTCGAGGAAGTGCGTCGGCACAAGGGCGTGGATGCGGCTCATGCCTACGGCGGCTTCCTGGCGCAGCTGACCGCGTGGTGCGAGCGCCATGCCGTTCCGTACCAAGGCGTGCCGGTCGGCACGATCAAGAAATTCGCGACCGGCAAGGGCAACGCCAACAAGGAAGCAATGATCGAAGCCGCCAAGCGCTGGGGCCATGAACCGGCCGACGACAACGAAGCCGATGCCCTGGCTCTGATGCATTGGGCGATCGCGCAGGAGCCGAAGGCATGAGCACGATTTGGACCGTCGATGCCGTCGCTGATCGCTTCCACGAAGCCGCGGTGACCGCGCGCCGATTGCCGCCGGCCAGGGTGCAGGGCTATGCGGCGTACTGGCCCGACATCCAACGCCAATCGTGGGAGGGCTACGCCGACGAGCGGATCGTGCTTCGCTTCACCGCCTCGCCCGCCGCCATCGACCGCTTCGGCGAGACCGTGCGCTGGCTGCGTTGGCTGGACGAGGAGCAGCGTCGCCTGATCTGGCTCAGGGCACAGTACGTGCCGTGGCGTGAGGTATGTATCCGCACCGGCCTGATCCGCAAGACGGCGTGGCGTCATTGGCAGCACGCGCTGGTCCTGATCACGGTCCACCTCAATGGGCCGCTGCCCCGCATGGCCGACGTGAAATCAAACCAATCGAACGAATCAGCGATTGAGTTTCAGCTTACGCCGGCTTAAACCGGTTTAAACCGGCCTATCCGGAAGTTGGGGGTGTCCCAACATCCCGGTTTTGCCCTAGCCTAGTCGGCATGCTGATGGTGGTGCGTTGGGGGATGTGGCAGTCGGCATGGGTCAGCCCGGAGCGTTCCGATGTTTCATCGGGATCTTCGGGCTGACCTTCTCCGAACCATCGGAGCGCGGATCAGGAACGGACCTGTCCGAACTCTTACAGGACATCGTCCGACACCTTACCTAGCCCCATCGGCATGCTGATCGCGGAGCGTCGCCAGGAAAAGCACAGCGGACAGAGCGGCGAGTTGCGGTCATTTTTTGCTCAATTTCTTCCGCGCACGGAGTTTCGGCTCATCTGTCCAAACAATGAACTTGTAATCGAGACAGTACAGAAGAAAAGCCAGGGGCACACACAGAAGGAAATACAGATAGCTTTTTGCGTCACCGCTCATGCTCATGAAGTGCGGCAGGAATGGTTTCAAAAGAAGCGGCGTCAACATGAAAGAAATAAGATAGTACAAGCAGAATATGAGATATCTATACAAATACCGCACGCCCGTTTTAGGGCTTTGAACTGATTCCGTAGATGTTAAGAAGCCGGCCACGTATAGCCGTGCTGGGATGCCGCATATCCCGGCTATCAACGTGTGGGCAACGAGCATCATCTTGAATTCCATTTAATCCCTCTGTCGATGGACGTGTGGCGGCCGTGGTGACGATAGTAGTTCTATCTCGAATACCGAGTTGGAAGCGGGATGGCCACATACGGCCGGGTCAGTATGCTCGTTGCGGGGCGCCGACAACATATCGAGTGTTAAGACGCAACGACGCCGCGACACAGCACCAACGTGCGGCGCGCTTACGAGCCGCCGCCAGTGCCTCACCTTAGCCTAGTCGGCATTGCTGATCGCAGTGCGCCATCAGTCAGCCCGCATCTGAGATCCGGAAACAGCGCTGCGAGGTGCCTCATCGGACGTGATCGCGTAAGTCACAACGTTCGCGTCGGCACGACACAGACCGAAGCGGTTAAGCGAGGCGTTGTCTATGACGGGTGGGCCTGCGCCCATCCAGTAGAAGGAAACAAATACCGTTTCACCTTCCAAGCGCTCTGTACGTGGGTTAATAACTCCCGGCACGCCGTCGATAACGGCTTCGGCGAGTTCGTACAAAGGCAAATCATTGAAACTGGTGTGTCCAGAACGCTTAAGTGCGATCAGCAACCGAGTCATGGCTATCCTCCCTGGGCAGCGAGACGGACAACATCAACACGACACTCGCTATGGATCAGCGTGTTTACGGTGACAGCGGTTCTCTGAATGGTTCCTAGATGCACGCAAGGCGCACGACAGGCGGTGTGTGGGCCTCGGATTATTGCGCACACGACAGCGCACTCTGCGGCCAGAAACCGAGTGATACCGAGGTGCCGCGAACGCTTGGCCCAATCGGTATGCTGATCGCGGTGCGTCGTTGAATCAACGTGCTATTCAAGCGCAGCGGCCAATGATTTCAATATCGTGCGCGATGCGAACGAATCTCTCAGTAAAACAATATTGCATGAGGGCCATGTAGTAGTTCACTCAAGTGAGAATCCGTGAGCGAAGAACTCAGAGCGAAGTCCGGGAATTAAAACCCGAGGTCACCTATAAGCTAGTGCGCGATTGAATGCGATCGCAATCCAAGCACCGGAGGACATCATGTCCAGCAAGCTCTGGTATCTCACGGCCGGGCTATTGAGCTCGTTGGCCTTTGTCTACGCTGCGCCTGCGGCGGCTCAAATGATCAATCTTGATACGTTGGGCGGAAATGTGTGCACTGCGGAGAATACGAACAATAGCGGCGCGATCATCGGCACATGCCGTGAAGTCGATGGCGATATCGTTGCGGTCTACTGGGCACCTGGCTCGGCCACGCCAGTTCCGCTCCCGCCGCTTGAAGTCGGTGGACCTTGCGAGGTCTACGATATAAATAACGCCAATGTCGCCGCAGGCAACTGCGAGCAAGGTGCAACGGGGGAGTGGTTTCCGGTACGTTGGGTTACATCATTGCCAGGAAGCGGCCCGCAGCGGCTCAATCCTCTAGCAGGTCATGCGAAGGCTGAGGCTTGGCTGATTAACCACGCCGGAGTCGTGGCCGGGGCGAGTATCGAGGCCGGCGGCGGCTCGCGTGCGGTGGTTTGGCGAGCGGGCCAGAGCGGTCCGACGAATTTACCGGAACTGGGGCTGCTGCCACCCTTGCTCCCGAGCAGCACCGAGTGCCAGGTGGCCGATCTCAGCGAGTCCGCCGAAGCCATTGTGGTCGGCACCTGCGAATTGCGAGATGGCGGATCGGTGGCGGTGCGTTGGGCGCCGGGTCTGTTCGGTGGCTATGCGGCCACCGAGCTTCCACGGCTACCGGGAGGGTCGAATTGCGCGGCGGCCGCTATCAACAACAATAGCTTTGTTGCCGGAACCTGCGAAGACGAGGACGGCGATATTGTAGCCGTGCGTTGGGCGCCGAACGGAACGAGCCTAACCTATCTCGACTACCTTGAAGCATCGGGCGAGTCACGACAGCAACTCGCTGTTGTAGACATGAACGAGGCTGGCGTTATTGTCGGTAACTACATCACCGATGAAGGATTTGATCGTGCATTCGCCTGGGTGCCGAATGGAAATCCCATGCTTGAGGAAGGACTGGACTTGGGATCGCTGGGTGGGGCTTGGGCTCGTGCCATCGATATCGCCGACAACGGCCACGTAGTCGGAGTCGCACAGAATACAGGTGGCCATAGCCACGCGTTCCGCTGGACGCCGACCGATGAGATCGCAGACTTGGGCTCATTGGGCGGATTTACTAGTCAGGCGGCTGCGTTGAGCGACAACGGGCTTTGGCAAGTGGGAACCAGTCAGACGACTTCGGGTCATGTACATGCGTACACGCTTGATCCCACTAGGCGCGCAAGAGCACGATTTGTTGCGCTGAGTGATGCACAGCGAGGGGGGGCTGTTAAAGCTCGGTGGGCTACTGGTGGATGGCAGGGTGGTGTGTGGAATGGAAGAATGACTCTTCCGAGGAAAGCGAGCGTCGCCAAATAGTTGCAGGGGGATTACTGTAATGCGGTCCAACCATCGTCCGTGACAAGTCTGCGTTAGCATTTATCGCGTCGATCGATGCATTCGTCGTTCTTAGTTGCGCTGGCTCGATATAGTGAGGACGCGTAGATGGCGGCGGCCCATGCTGCGTGACAGCTCCAACGTGCGGCGCGCTCACGAGCCGCCGCCGTTGCCTCACCCTTCTCGCACGCGGCCCACACGCGCCGACACGGCGCGACGTCGGCGGGTCAAATCGGCGGGTCCTTCCCTAGCACATTTCCATGCGGGGGGCCCAGCCGCAAAACCCCGCTAGCGTCCGAGTGATTTTTTGGTTTGCAGTTGGCAATGGAAAAGCCATCGTGAGCGGGATGGCTCATTCAAAACTCGACCGATTGGGTCACTGCTTGTAGCACTTGCGGCAGTCGGCTCCGAGCAGGTCGGGTAGCAGGCGTTTGAAGTCCAGTGCCAGAGGGGCGCACGGACTTTTATCCAGCACACAGGCCATGTAGTTCGCAAACAATCGTGGGTTTCCCGTGATGGCATCAATATCCACATTGTCATTTCGAGAGGCGTAGCCTTCACCTCCCGATGCCTTCACCGACGCCGGTCGGCTTGGCGACATAGCTGTTCGTGAGGCCCGAGCCTTGGCAAGGCCGCCACGGAACGCATGCACATTGCCGTTGGAAAGTTCACTGGATCCGATCCACCACCTGCCATCATCGGAAAGCGCGAACGCTCCACTAGCGAACCCGCCCAAAGTCCCAAGGCCAGAACTGTGCTGTTCGGGAGTCCATAAGAACGCTTCTCCCAAACCCGACGCGTTCTGTGCAATGCCGACGACAAATCCGTTGTCGGCAATGTCCATAGCCTTCGTCCAGAAGCCGCCAAGCCCACCGAGGTCGAGCGCTGTTTCGTGGCCAGGATCTTCGGCTGGTGCCCAAACAAAGGCATGGCCCAAACCCCCGTCCGTCAGGTAGTTGCCGATTACGATGCCCGCCTCGTTCATGTCAGCGACCGAAAGTTGCTGGCGCGATGGACCACTGCTCTCAAGCTTGTCTAGCCAAGTGGGCTGCGCTTCGGCCGACGCCCAGCGCACAGCGGCAATGTCTCCTACAGACGTTTCGCATGTGCCCGCTATCTGTCCGCGGCTATTCACAGCCGAGGCAGTGCAATTTGACCCGCCCGGCAACCGCGCCAATTCAATCGGATGGTATCCGAGTAAGCCGGATTCCCATTTCACGGCCACGCTGCCACCGTTACGAAGCTCGCATTTTCCTACCACTGCCGGGTCCACTCCATCCGTCATGTCAGCCACACTGCATTCGGTGCTGGTAGGTATCAAGGGTGGCAATAGGCCGAGCTCTGGGAGCAGCGTAGGGGTCACCTTTCCCGATTTCCAAATCACCGCGTGCCCGCCGCCGTTGCTATCAACACTGACGCCAGCGATGACACCGGAATGGTTGATGACGGACGCTGCCGCTTTCGAATGGACTCCGACTGGATTGAGCCGCTGCGGTGCACTACCGGGCAAGGACGCTATCCACCGAACCGGAAAGAACTCACCGTTTGCTCCTTCCTCGCAATTTCCCGCCGCTACATTTGCATTGTTGACGTCATACACGTCGCAGGGGCCGTCAGGTTCTAGCGCAGCTAGGCGCTGCGGCGTGTCCGTACCAGGAGCCCAGTACACAGCCACAATGTCTCCGTCTTCATCCCGGCACGTCCCAATTACGGCGCCGGCATTGTTGGTGTTCTCGGAATTACAAACATTACCGCCTAACGTACCGAGCCCAATGATCTGAGCCGAACTAGGCGCGCAATACAGCGCCGCCAGGACTAGTACGGCTAGACGACATAGATGCGCAGATTCTCGATGGACGTGCATGGCTTTCTCCGATAGTCAGTCCGGGTGGCACTACGGGGTGAGGTTTACGCTCAACGGTCGAAATATTTCGCGACCTTGTTCGCCGATCGCAACACCAATCGACTACTCACCAAAACTCACCTGAAAAGTCAGATCGCCGCTGCATAACAGCGACGCCATTCATCGCATTAGTAGAAAGGTTGAGTTGCGTGACTCTGAACGTGCAAGATCGTCCGGTCCATGCGCTGATCCCGTACGTGCGCAATGCGCGCACACATTCCGACGCGCAGGTCGCGCAGATCGCGGCAAGCATTGTCGAATTTGGTTGGACCAATCCGATCCTAGTCGATGGGACCAGCGGCATCATCGCTGGCCACGGCCGACTGCTGGCCGCCCGTCAACTAGGACTCGCGCAAGTACCGGTCATCGAACTGGCTCACCTGACCCCGGCGCAGAAGCGCGCTTACGTTATCGCCGACAACCGGCTCGCCGAGAACGCGGGTTGGGACGAAGAACTGCTGCGGCTGGAGCTGGAGGAGCTGCGCGACGCCGATTTCGATCTGGACCTGCTCGGTTTCACCGATGACGAACTGGATGAGTTGCTCGACGGCGATCAGGTCGGATTGACCGACGGTGACGAAGTGCCCGAGGTGCAGGAGCAATCGGTCTCGCGCCGCGGCGATATTTGGATTTGCGGCACCCACAAGGTGCTGTGCGGCGACGCCACTCAGGCCGACGATTACGCGGCGCTGCTCGGCGACGAGCTGGCGGACATGACCTTCACCGACCCGCCCTACAACGTCGATTACGCCAACAACCCCAAGGACAAGCTACGCGGCAAGCACCGTCCGATTCTTAACGACAACTTAGGTGGCGACTTCGGAGCGTTCTTGGAAGCGTCTTGCACACAGATGGTGGCCCTGACCAAGGGCGCGATCTACATTGCCATGTCGTCGTCGGAACTGGATCGAATGCAGACGGCGTTCCGCGCGGCCGGTGGTCGCTGGTCCACGTTCATCATCTGGGCCAAGAACAAGTTCACGATGGGTCACGCCGACTACCAGCGGCAGTACGAGCCCATCTTGTACGGCTGGCGCGAAGGCACCGACCGATTCTGGTGCGGCGCGCGCGATCAAGGCGACGTCTGGTTCATCGATCGCACCAGCAAGAACGATCTGCATCCGACCATGAAGCCGGTGGCGCTGGTCGAGCGCGCGATCCGCAACAGCAGCAAGAGCCGCGATCTCATCCTCGACCCCTTTGGCGGATCGGGCACGACCCTGATCGCGGCCGAGAAGACCGGCCGCCGCGCTCGCCTGATCGAACTGGACCCGAAGTACGCCGACGTAATCGTGCGCCGCTGGCAGGACCACACTGGCCAGGCCGCGCTGCGACAGTCTGATGGAATGCCATTCGATGACGCCGCGAGCAGCGTCGACCCCAACGCCATCGCCGAAGCCGAATGATCCGGCCGGCGTATTACAACGAGATTGATCCCTACCTATGTGGCTGGCTGCGCAACCTGATCAACGCTGGTTTGATTCCACCTGGCGACGTTGATGACCGAGACATCCGATCTGTTTGCGCAGACGATCTGCGCGGATACCGCCAATGCCACTTCTTCGCCGGGGTCGGTGGCTTCGCCTATGCCTGCCGGCTCGCTGGCTGGCCCGATGACGCGGAAATCTGGACGGGCGGTTTCCCCTGCCAGCCGTTCAGCGTCGCGGGACGACAACGCGCGCAGGCGGATGACCGTCACCTCTGGCCGGAGCTGCATCGGCTCATTGCATCCGCGCGACCCGCTGCATTCCTGGGCGAGAACGTTGCTGGCATCATCCCGCTGGCACTCGACGGAGTTCTGTCTGACTTGGAAAGCGAAGGCTACGCCAGCCGGGCGGTTGTTGTTCCAGCTTGCGCCGTCAACGCCACGCACCGACGCGACCGCGTCTGGATCGTCGGACGGCGTTTGGCCGACGCCGCTGGTGCCGAACGGTGGCCGTACCCTGCCGCCGGGGACAACCCTGACGGGCAAGACCCCCAGCGGCAGCAAGCGCACGATCGAACTGGCGCATGTGGCGCGGCAGGTCTGGCCGACCGCGACGGCGAACGACGCGGAGAAGCGCGGCGACTTTGCGGCCGAACGGCGCAATGGCCTGCCGGGAGTGGCGAAGGCGGTCTGGAGCACGCCGCGCGCGAGCGACGGCGAGAAGGGCGGCCCCGGCCAGCGATTCGGCAGCGGGGCGACGTTACCGCTGCCGGCGCAGGCGGTGTGGGCGACGCCGACGACGCGGGATCACAAGGACGCATCGAGTATTGGCAGCGCACCGGTCAATGGAATGCTTGGCAGACAGGTCGGACCCTCGCCGGTCGCCGGATACCTGAATCCGGAATTCGTCTTCTGGCTGATGGGATATCCGCCCGAATTCCTAAGCTGCGCGCCGCCGGCAACGCGATTGTCCCGCAGGTCGCCGCCGAAGTCCTCCGCGCCCTGCGCCGCTGACGCCGCGTTGCCGCGCGACGCCAGGGCCGGCCCGCCTCAGTCGGCGTCGGCGAGGCCGACGTAGCGCGGGTAGTCGTAATCGTCGGGGCGCACATAGAGCGTCAGTCGGGCGGGGGCGCTCACCGCGATGCATTGATCGCCTCGACCTTTGAAGCTGGCGATCCAGTCCTGCGTCCGGCACAGGTCGCACACAAACGCGTCGTACTCAGCGGCCGTCATGGTATTGATGGCAATGACGCTCACGCGCTCTTCTTCGATGAAGTAACCGCTGTGCTCGCGTAGCATGGCTCGCAGGCTGGCCGGCTTCCGAGAGAAGCGAACGGCGACGGGGTATGGGCGGCACTTGGTGATGTTCATGAGGCTTTTCCGTGGTTGGGTGCGTCATGAACGCTTCCTTCTGCGAGGAAGCCAAGCACAATGGCGACGATGTTTGCTCTGATGCCTCTTCTGTTTAGTCTTCAGACAAGAAGGGGGAGTTCACCAGACGAAGAGCAGCGCGCAGGTGCTGCGCGCCGCATGCAGTTCGCCGATTCAGATCAGATCAAAGTCGCCGCTGGCCGGATTGAACCGAATTGCCGCGCCGGCGCGAATAGGTGTTGCTGCCCCGAGGTGCATGTGCATGTATGCGCTTCGATACTCCAGCGCGCGCTCGGCTTGTTCGCGGCTTAGGCCGCAACCGATGAAGTAGTCGCGCAGCTCGCCGTCGCCGCTGGATTCGTTGTTGCTCAACTGGTCCTCGACCAGCGCCAGTAGCAATTCCGGCAGGGTCGAGAGCAGCGGATCGGGTTGCTTGTTCTGGCTCATGATGCGGTCTCCGTGTTGGGACGCCATGAACGCTTCTATCGCGCAGGAAGCCAAGCGGCTCGCGTCGCACAAATCGATTCGTGCCGTGGCGGGTCGGCCAAGAAGGATGGTTATTCCACCGCGTCGCGGCCGGGCGTGTGCCCGGCCGCGCGCTGGATCATTCCTCCTCGTCGGTCGAGGCAGCGACGGCCGGTCGTTCGGATTCCTGCGCGTCCTCACTCTCGATTCGGTAGACGCGGTCCTCCTTGCCAGCCTTCTCGTTAATCACGGTGTAGCCCTTCTTCTTCAAGGTTCCGGCGAAGAACCCGCGCACCGAGTGCTGCTGCCAGCCGGTCGCCTCCATCACCTCCTTGATGGTCGCGCCCTGCGGTCGCATCAGCAGGGCGACGACTTGCGCAATCCGGTTCGGCTTGCGTTCTTTTGCGGGCGTGACCGCCTCGGCGATAACCTCGATTGCGGTGTCGATGGCGCCGGCTTCGGCCTCTGTGTTGTCATCGGCGTCGTGGCTGGTGTCCGATTCGTCGCCGGCATCTTCTTCGTCGCTGTCGCTGGCCTCCTCTCCGACCTGCGCTCGGCCGATGTCCGTGGTCGGGGGCGGCAGGCCCACCGCCTCGTAGGCGGCGTCGGTGAGCGCGTGGCCCGCACCGTCCGCTGCGATCAGGTCGTTGAGCAGGAGCGAGCGGGTTACGGCCGTGCGCGCGCCGCCGCGCAGGTTGTCGGGAAAGCGTTCGATGCGTCCGCCGGTCTCGATGGCGAGGAGGATCAGGGCACGCTGGTTGTCGGTAAGCTGGGTCATGGTCGTTTCCAAATTGATGAGTGTGTTTTGGGGAGCGCGCCCTGCCGGTGCGAGGCGCGCGGATTTGTCAGCCGGCCAGCACTTCGTCGATGGCTTGCTGGACGTTGACCTCGCCGTTGGCGATGGCGAGCATCACGTCGTCGTTGAAGGTGTTCAGGACGAGATAGGCACGGCGTTCAAGTTCGTGCTGCGCGGCGGCGTGCCAGTTGTTGATGGTCCGCAGCTGTGTCAGCGCGGCGCGGTTGTACTTCTTCATTCCGTTGAGGTAGTCCTTCAATGCTGCGGTTTGGTCGTTCATGGGTGGCCTCCGTGGCCGCTGTGGTGTGGGTCCATGAACGCTTCCTACCGCAATGAAGCCAAGCGCTTTCCCCGATAAAGAACGCGCGTTCTCAAACGCAGACAGGTGTCGGACAGGAACGAAGCGCAGAAGTAAAACGCCGCCGAAATTTCGGGGCGTCGTTCGGTAGCGGTGCGGTCAGACGATCAGTCGATGTTTGATGGCAGTAGGAATCCGCTTATCGCCGGGAAGGCTGTCGGCACCTTAAACAGAACGAGATAGTTGTACCGATAGCCGAATCATTCGCTTGGCTTTTCGTCGGAAGGAAGCGTTCATGTCCGTGCCGCAACGACGCGGCTCCACCCATAAGGACGAACGCCATGAAGATCGAAACCGCTCAGTCGCACCTGTTTCGCAATACGAACCAACTGCAGAACGCCTGCATCCTTCGGCTGGAAGAGATGAGCGGGCAATTCGCGCCCGCGCTCGACGCGGAAGAATTGATCGCGGCCAAAGCAATTGCGGCCGGCGCGTGGCGATTGGTAGAGATCATGTTCGAAACGCAGGGCATGGAACTGACGCTGCGATTCGATACCGACGACTTGATCGATACGTTGAACAAGCTCGCAGGCTAAGGCCGAACGGAGAGACAAGACCCCAGCGCCGGCTCGGCGTTGGGGTGTTTCCTCTTCCAAATCTGCCTTGTTATCGCCCGAGCTGTCTCGATGCTGTCCGCGCCCTGAATTCGTCGGGAAAGCGCTTGGCTTCTACCCGGAAGAAATGGAATGGACGCTCCCC
>NZ_JAGGRI010000039.1 GCF_018612875.1 Lysobacter sp. ISL-50
TAGGACAGCCCCAAAGCAAATCCCCCCTTGCCCCCCTTTTTCAAAGGGGGGAATCCCTCGGGTGGGAGTGGTTGGCGGGCGGTCAGTCCGCGGCTTCTTCCAGCACGGGCGTCGTCGCAGCACGCCGCGCATACCGCCGCGCAATACTCGCGCAAACGATCAACTGAATCTGATGGAAGATCATCACCGGCAACACGATCGCTCCCAGCGCGCTGCTCGCGAACAGGATCTTCGCCATCGGCACGCCGGTTGCCAGGCTCTTCTTCGAACCGCAGAACACGATCGCGATTTCGTCCTCGCGCGAAAACCCGAGCCGGCGCGCGGCGAACGTCGTCGCCACCATCACCACGGCCAACAGCAGCGCGCACACGCCGATCACCACGTACAACGCCTGCACCGGCGTGCTTTGCCACAGGCCGCTGCTCACCGACGCGGCGAACGCGGTGTACACGACCAGCAACACCGTGCCCTGGTCGGTGTAACGCAGCACCGCGCGCCGGCGTTCGACCCAGCCGCCGACCCAGCGCCGCAGCAGATGGCCGGCGACGAAAGGCACCAGCAGCTGCAGCATGATCTTGCCGATCGCTTCGCCCGGATTCGCCATCGCCCCGTGCGAGCCGGCCAGCGCGCTCATCAACAACGGAGTCAGGAACACGCCGAGCAAACTCGACGCCGACGCGCTGCACACCGCCGCCGGGACGTTGCCGCCGGCCATCGAGGTGAAGGCGATCGACGATTGCACGGTCGATGGCAGCGTGCACAGGAACAGCAGGCCCAGATACAGCTCCGGCGTCAGCCAATGGCCCGACAACGGCTTCAGCGCCAGGCCCAGCAGCGGAAACAGGATGAAGGTGCTGGCGAAAATCACCAGATGCAAACGCCAGTGCAGGGCGCCGGCCACGATGGCCTCGCGCGACAGCCGCGCGCCGTGCAGGAAGAACAGCGCGGCGATGGCGATGTTGGTGAAGTCGTCCAGCCCGCGTGCTACCGCGCCTTGCAGCGGAAACCACCAGGCCAGGGCGACCGCGCCCAGCAGGGCCAGGGTGAAAGCGTCCACGCGCAGACGTTTGAGCCACGACATCGATCGGCGCCTCGCAAACAGGGAAGGGCGCAGGGCCGCGGCGGTCGTGCGTGAGCGCGCGGCGATGCGGGCCTGAGCCTCATTCTGGCCGCCGCGCGCGGCCCGGTCCATGGCGGAACGTGGCGGCGAGTTCGGCGTGGGCGTGAGGATGCCGGGCGCGGGAGCGTATCGGATCGCTTCGCAGGCTTGAAGGACGGCTGCAGGAGCTGCGGTCAACCCAAGTCAAGTACGCAAGCGTAGCGTCCGAAGCCTGCGCGCATCAGGCGGCAAAACCACCGGAGGTCGTCAGCCTGCGCGCATCAGGCGGCAAAACCACCGGAGGTCGTCAGCCTGCGCGCATCAGGCGGCAAAACCACCGAAGGTCGTCAGCCTCTGCGCATCAGGCGGAAAAGCCACCGAAGTTCTTCGCTTCGGTGGCTTTAGTGGTATTGCACCTTTTAAATTGGCCGCACGCGCTCGGCGATGTCGGCCGCGCTGTCGGGCGTGACATACCACTTGCCCGGTTCCTCATATTCGAAATCGATCGCCACTTCCGCTGCCTCGCGATTGATGCGCACGATGCACACCCGCCACGGCGCCTTGTCCTTGGTATGGGTGACGCGGCGCAGTTCTTCCAGGCGGTTCTCGATCTCCACGCCCGACGGCGTCAGCGGTTCGCCCGGCTGGCCCTTGTCGTAGCGGAAGCCGTTGAGGCGGCTGATGCCTTCGCCGTACCAGGCGATCAGCGAATAGCCGTCCCAGGGGCGTTCGCCGGCCTTGGGGTCGACCACGATCAAGCGCGCGATTTCGCCGAGCAATTCGTCTCTGTTCATGTCCTGCCTTAAGGGCGTGTCGGTTAGGAGCCGGCCGCGATCAACTCGTCCATCTGCGGGCCATCGACCCGGTCGTAATGCTGGCCAGCGCGGTTTTCGAACGTCACGCGCTGATCGTAAACCCTGCTGCCGTCGGCCGGGTCGATCACGTCATAGGAAATGCGAACCCGGTCCGGTCGATCGACCTCGCGCGGCGTCAGATCGATGTCGATGCGCACGTCCATGCCTTTATCGACCCAGGCCGCCCACTCGTTTTCGAGGGTTTTGTACGCGCCCATGTTGAAGTTGCCGTTCTGTGGGAACAGGTTCTTCAGGCCCTGGTCGGTGACGAAGCGATGGCCGAACACATGCCCGCCCTGGTCGCCTTCCACGCCGCGGTCGGCGGCGGTGCGTTGCGCCTGGGTTTCCGCGTCGCTGCGCTCGATCTTGCTGAACACGGTGCGCAAGGTGCCCTCGGCATGCACCGGCCGGCCCTGCTCGTCCACGGTCCAGGTCGCGTCGTTGATCTCGCCGCTGTCGGGGTTGATCACCGTCGCGGAGATCTCATGGATGCCGGCGGATTCGGAATCGCCCAGGCCCAGCCAACCCTTGACGGTATCGACCACGCCGTCGATCAGCCCGCCTTCGCGCGGCAGCGCCGCGTAGGCCTCGCGCACGTCGGCGCCGCTGCGCCGGTCCACCGCGTCGGCGATGGTGTCCTGGCCGAACGCGGCTTCCAGCTTGCGCAGCTGCGGCGCGTCCAGCTTGCCGGCCAGATCGTTGGCCAGGGTCTGCCGGTCGGCCAGCGGCAGCGCATCGACCTGCTCGCGCAGCGTGTCGAGCTGCGGCGGCGTCAGGCCATCGACTTGCGCGCGTGCCTGCGGCGGCGCGGCCTGCCGCAGCGTCTGCGGCGTCGGCAGCGGCTGAACGGGCTCCAGCGGCGGCGGCAGGACCGGGGCGAGGCCGGCGGAGATCGGGTCGGTCATAGGTGTGCCTGATCGATGCGAAGCAAGCACTCAAAGTAGCCAGAATAAGCACGCCGCCCCAGTGGGGAAAACCCCAGTAATTCGTGACAGTTCAATGACTTCGGCTGGCCCGGATAGGGTTGGCCCCATCTGGCCACAAGGGGAGCATGGGACTAGCGTGCAGGTTCACTCAGCGGGATGGGCGCGGCCATGAGCGGGATCTTCAACAATCCGACTTACCGAAATCCGGTGCTGTTCCAGCAGCCCGCCGAAGCGCCGCCGCCGGCGAAACCGCAGAACGCGGATGGCGTCGTGCCGCCCACCGGCACCCAGCACGAAGACGTGCAGGCCGCGGTCGATGCGACCCTCAGCCCCGATGCGACGGTCGAGCAACGCAACACCGCGTATCGCGAAACCCAGGCCTATGTCGAGCGCGCGGCCAGCGGCGGCGACTACGAAGTCATCGACGACGCCTCGATGAAATCGATCGCGCTGAGCACGCTGCGCGAGCACGACGTGCCGACGCGCTATCGGCCCGAAGTGCTGGACGCGGTCGATCGCGAAATCTCGCCGAGCGCCAGCAGCGCGCAGCGCATGCAGGCCTACGATCAGATCCAGCAGTACGTGGAAATGGTGGGCGGCATCGGCGATGCCGGCATCACCGCCGAAGCCTTGCCCGGGCGCACCGCCGATCTGCTCGGCGAGGCGCGCATCCCGACCTTGAAGCAGGACGCGCAGGACGATGCGCAAGGCATCCTGGATGTCGGCAAGCGCGATGGCGAAGACGACTACGGCGCGCGCCGCGATGCCTTCGCCGACGCCGTGCGCGGCGAGCCGGAGGCGTATCGCGAATACCTCACCGCGGCGGTGCTGGAACGCGATCATGGCGCGGTCAAATCCTGGCTGACCCCGAGCGGCGTGCTGGGCCTGGCCGGCGACGGCAAGATCGATGCGGCCACCCGCGCCGACATCACCGAGCAGATCGCCCAGGCCTACAACGATCGGGTGATCGACGCCGATTCCTTCGACGGTCTGGCCGATATCGACTACGGCCCCGATCAGGTCCGCGAGTACAAGGAGATCACCGATTTCCTCAACGGCTCCAGCGGCCCGGAAACGCTCGAGCTGCGCGGCAATCTGGCCGACCGCATCTTCGATACCTGGTCGCATTCGCAGTATCCGACCGATCTGGGCTTCCACAGCTACAACTTCCGCCAACTGGAACTGGCCATCAACGTCGCCGGCGGCGACGCCCAGCATCCGGAAGTGCTGACCGACTTCCTGCGCGGCCTGCCTTCGGATCAACTCGACCGCGTGATCGCCATCGCCGCGCAGCTGCCGCAGGCCGAGCCGGACATGATGGCGACGATCTTCTCCGCGGTCGCGCGCGACGAGCGCCCGCAGGCCGGCGATCTGGCCGCGCAGCTGGCGCGGCTGCCGGGCGAGCACGGCGACTGGTTCGAGCAGGACCAGGTCGCGCGCAACGAAGCGCTGGCGCAGATGCTGGGCACGCACTCGGACAAGGTGCTCGACGCGCTCAGCGAATACGACGACAGCGGCGCGCGCGGTCTGGGCGAGGACACCGATCGCAAGCAATACGAAGTCAACGGCCGCGATCTGGCCGCGGTGCTGGAACTGACCACGTTCAACCCGGACATCTCCGGCGCCGGCCGCCAGAGCGCGCGTCAGGCGATCCTGGACTACGTCGGCGATCAGGCGCAGATCATCAACGACTCGCGCGGGCAGACCAATTCGCCCGGCTACGAGGACGCTTCGGGCCGGTTGGTGGTGATCTCCGCGGCGAGCGACGTCGCGGTGGATCGCGGTTTCGAAAAACTGCAGGCCGATATCGACGCGAAGAAGGAAGCGATCGCCTTCGTGGTCGATCTGGCCCTGGTCGCGGTGCCGCTGCCGGCGCGGCTGGAAGCGCGCGCGACCGGCAAGCTGGAAACCTTGTTCGCGAACAATCCGCTGGTGCAGGAGGCCTTGACCGGGCTCACCGGCGAGGTCATCGACACCGCCACCGGCCAGCTGACCGATGCGGCCAAGCAGCAGTTGTACGGCAACATCGATTCCAATCCGGAACTGGCGCGGCTGACCGAGCGCCAGGCCGTGGCCGACGCTTTCCGGGAGAGCTCGTTGGGCGGTGTGGCCGATGAGCGCGATCGCGCCGAGATCCGCCGCGATGCGAACGGGCTGGCGGACGATATCAGCGAGATCGATTGATCGGGCGTGATGCGCGGTGGTTGTGGTGGCGCGCAAATCCCCCGCGCTATCGATTCGTTTCGGCTTCAAGGCGCACCAGGCGCTCGCCCCCTTTGCCAAAGGGGGCGCCGGTTCTCACCGGCGGTGAAAGCTCGCCGTCCGACAACTCCACCAGACCGATTCCCCCTTTGAAAAAAGGGGGCAGGGGGGATTTGTTCTTAACCTCCTCACTCTCCACCCATCAAATGCCGCTGCCAGAACGCCATCATCGCCGCACCGAAGTAATCGGTATTGGCCTTCTTCTGGAACCCGTGCCCCTCGTCGTTGAACATCAGGAACCAGACCGGCTGCCCGTTCGCCCGCACCGCTTTCACGATCTGCTCGGCCTCGGTGTACGGCACGCGCGGATCGTTCCTGCCCTGCGCCACGAACAAGGGCGAAGCGATCTTGCCGGCGTTCTTCAACGGCGAAATCCGGTCGAACACCGCCTTCATCCGCGGAATGCGCTCATCGCCGTACTCGGCGCGGCGCAGGTCGCGGCGATAGCTTTCGGTGTTGTTGAGGAAGGTGGTGAAGTCGGAAATGCCGACCACATCGACGCCGGCGCGGATGCGGTCGCTGTAATGGGTCAGCGACGCCAGCACCATGTAGCCGCCGTAGCTGCCGCCGTACACGCCGACCCGTTGCGCATCCAGCTCGGGCTGCTGGCCCACCCAGTCGAGCAGGGCGCCGATGTCCTTGACCGAATCCTCGCGCTTTTCCGCGTTGTCCAGGCTCAGGTAAGTGCGGCCGTAACCCGATGAGCCGCGCACGTTCGGCACCAGCATCGCCACGCCAAGTTCGTTGGCCAGGAACTGCGCGGTGGCGTTGAAGCTGGGCTGCGACTGGCCTTCCGGGCCGCCGTGGATATTGATCACCACCGGCAGCTTCTTGCCGGCCGGCACCTGCGCCGGCTTGTAGTAGAACGCCGGAATCGTGCGCCGCGCGCCGCCGTCCACCGTGTCGAAGGTCGGATAACGGATCAGGCTGGGGGTGACGAACCGGGTCGAGTCCAGGCCGCCGACTTCGCTGCGGGTCCAGCGCGCCAACTGCGCGGAGGCCAGATCGATCACGTACAGATCGCTGGGCGAAGTCGAGGTGTTGATCGCCAGCGCGATGCGCTTGCCGTCGGGCGAGAAATCGGCGCGGCCGATCACTCCGATCGGCAAGGCCGGCAGCTTGATCTGCTTGTGCTGCGGCAGCGACAGCACGTGCAGCTTGCCCACGCCGTCTTCGTTGCTGACGAACAACAGATGCTTGCCGTCTTCGGCCAGCGCCAGCTGGTCCACGTCCCAGGGAATGTTCGCGCTGAGCACGTCGAACTTGCCGCTGGCCGGCTCGTGCCGGCGCAAGGTGCGGAACTCCTGCGGCTTGCCGTCCACCGGCTCGTCGGAGACGAAATACACCGCGCGGCCGTCGCGGGAGAAACGGAAATCGCTGATCGAGGCCTTGCCGCCATCGACCGGGAACAAGGTCAGCTTGCCGCTGTCCAGATCGACCAGGCCCGGATACGACTCGCCGGCCGAGACGAACTTGATCACCAGCAACTGCTTGCCGTCGGGCGAGAAGTCCTGCGCGCTCCAGGTGCCGCCGTCGGTGACCACCGCGCGCGCCTTGCGCGTGGCGAAGTCCATCACCCACACGTCGATGTCGCGGCCGTTGCGCGCGGTGCTGCTGTAGGCGAACTGCTTGCCGTCGTGCGAGAACAGCGGATTCTGGTTACGCGCCTTGCCGTCGGTGAGCAGGCTGACCTGGCGCGTGGCCAGATCGAAATAATGCAGTTGCCAGAACTCGTTGCCGCCCACGTCCTTGCCGAACACGAAACCGTCCGACGGCGCCGGCGCCACGGTCAGGTTGTTGACCGGTTCGGGATAGAAGGTGAGTTGCTCGCGCATGCCCAGCGGCTGGCAGACGCGATGGGCCTGCGCGGTTTCGGCGAAGCGGGTGCCGATCAGCAGGCAGCCGTCATGGGTCCAGCCGCCGAAGCTCGCGCCGCGGGTGTTCTGGTAGCGGTTGAGGCGTTCCTGCAGCTCGGCCGGAATCGTCGGGACGTTCTCGCTGACCCGGTTGCCTTGTTCCTGGCGGGCGACCTCGCCGCCGGCCTGGGCGGCGGCGCGGGCATGAGCGGTGCCGGCGCAAGCCAGCGCCAGCGCGGTGACAGTCAGGACGTGGCGCAGCGACATCGTAGTCTCCCCAGGGTGCGGTGATCGCGTCCGGCCGCAGCGCCGGCGCACGGACCCCGAGCTTAGCGCGCGCGGTGCGCGCCGATCCCTCCCGAAGGTCACGGCTTCGCAAGGCCGCTGCCGGGCTTAGAGTGCGTTGACTGCATTCAGTGCGCCGTGATCGCGGCCGCGTCGCGCGACCGTCGCGGCGCAACGGTTTCACCCAGGGAGATATCGATGCTCGACCGAAGGACGTTCCTGATTCAAGGCGCACTGGCCGGCGCCGGCGCGCTGGCCAGCGGCTGGGCCGCACCGCTGCGCGCGGCCGCGCCGCCCTCGCAATGGCCGCCGTACGCGCAGGCGATGGTGGTCGATGGCTGCGGCTTCATCGGCAGCGAGGACGCGCAACCCGGCGAAGCGCTGTCCAGGGCGCTGGTCGAGGACGCGCGCGCCAGCGGCCTGCGCGTGCTGCAGACCACGGTCGGCCCGGTCGCGCAGTACGAAGGCGCCTACGAGGCGGCGATGCGCGACATCGCCTATTGGGAAAACGAGATCGTCCTGCATCCGGACGTGTTCATGGCGGTGCGCACCGGCGCCGATCTGGAGCGCGCGCGGCGCGAGAACAAGATCGGCATGGTCTATCAGTTCCAGGACAGCGCGCCGATCGGGGAAAAACTCGAACGCATCGACGACTTCCAGCGCATGGGCTTGCGCACGGTGCAGCTGACCTACAACGTGCGCAATCTGGCCGGCGACGGCTGCATGGAGGCCGGCGACGCCGGCCTGAGCAAGTTCGGCCACCGCCTGGTCGAACGCCTCAACGAGCGCCGCGTGCTGGTCGATCTGGCCCACAGCGGCCGCCGCACCGCGACCGAGGCGATCGCCGCGTCGAAAGCGCCGGTGCTGATCAGCCACACCGGCTGCGCGGCGCTGGTCGAACGTCCGCGCAACAAGACCGACGCGGAAATGCGCGCGGTCGCCCAGGGCGGCGGCGTGGTCGGCATCTACCTGATGCCGTTCCTGCGCGAAAGCGGCCAGCCGATGGCGGCCGACGTGGTGCGGCATATCGAACACGCGCTGCAGGTCTGCGGCGAGGACCATGTCGGCATCGGCACCGACAACACCGTCTCGCCGGTCAAGCTCACCGAGAAATACAAGCGGCTGCATGCCGAGTCGATCCGCGAGCGCCGCACGCTCGGCATTTCCGCGCCGGGCGAAAGCGAGACCGTGTATCTGTTCGTCCCCGACCTCAATACGCCGCGCCGTTTCGAGATCATCGCCGCGCTGTTGGCGCAGCGCGGACACAGCGATGCGCGTATCGGCAAGGTGCTGGGCGGCAATTTCGCCCGGGTGATGGGCGAGGTGTGGGGCTGAGCGGCCGGCTCAGGGCGCCGGACGCGCCAGCCGGGTCTGCAGCAGGGACAGCAGCTCGCGTTTTTCTTCGTCGCTGAGGCTGCCTTCGCGCTTGCGTTCCTGCAGTTCGTCCAGCCGTTGCACCACGGTCTGTTTTTCCAGTTGCGCGATCGCGTCGAGGAATTCGCGCTGCAGGGTGTCGTCGCCGCCAGGCAGGGAGTGGCTGGCGAGTTTATGCAGCGCGGCGGCCTGCGGGTGTTCGGCCAGATGCTCCAGCAACGCGCCGGTGCTGATTTCCGGTCGCTGCTGCACCACATCGACGATTTCGATCAACAGTTCGATGCCGGGCTGGCGCAAGGCGGCGAAACGGTAGGGCGGTTGCAGCGCCGCGGCGAGCGAGGGCTTTTGCAGCAACACGCTGATCGCGCTGCGCACCAGCGAGCGCTTGGGCGTCGGCGCCGGACGCGCGCCCGAATGCGCGCGCTGCGTCGGCACGTGCGTATCCGGCGAGGACGCGCGCGCGCCGACGCCGGTCAGCTCGGTCAGGCGCTGCTTCATCAGGTCGCCGAAGGCGCCGTCGGGAATCTGCGCCAGCAGCGGCTTGGCGCGTTCGGCCAGCCGGCCCTTGCCTTCGAGCGTGTTCAAGTTGACGTCGGCGGCGAGCGAGTCGAACAGGAACTGCGACA
This sequence comes from Lysobacter sp. ISL-50, assembly GCF_018612875.1. Taxonomy (GTDB): domain Bacteria; phylum Pseudomonadota; class Gammaproteobacteria; order Xanthomonadales; family Xanthomonadaceae; genus Lysobacter. Next base: position 9,283 of record NZ_JAGGRI010000039.1, read on the forward strand.
GCGGCGTCGCCTCGCGCAGGCGCCGGTCGAAGCCTTCCGCGCCTTCGTTGCGCACCAATGAATCGGGGTCTTCGCCGTCGGGCAGGAACAGGAAGAAGGCCTGGCGACCGTCCTTCATGCGCGGCAGCACCGACTCGACCGCCTTCCACGCCGCGCCGCGGCCGGCGCGGTCGCCGTCGAAACAGAAATAGACGTCGGCGGCGTTGCGGAACAGCAGTTCGGCGTGATCGGGCGTGGTCGCCGTGCCCAACGTCGCCACCGCCGTGTCCACGCCGTGCTGGAACAGCGCGACCACGTCCATGTAGCCCTCGACCACGATCAGCTTCGGAATCTTGTTGTGGGCCTGGCGCACCTGCCACAGGCCGTAGAGCTCGCGGCCTTTGTGGAACAGCGGGGTTTCCGGCGAATTGAGATATTTCGGCCCGTCTTCCTTGTCGAGCACGCGGCCGCCGAAGGCGATGACGCGGCCGCGGCGGTCGTGGATCGGGAACATGACCCGATCGCGGAATTTGTCGTAGACGCGGCCGCTGTCGTTCTTGGAGAACAGGCCGGCGCGTTCGAGCAGTTTCATGCGCCGCTCGTCGGTGCCCAGCGCATCGCGCAGGCCGTTGAAGCCGTCGGGGGCGTAGCCGATGCCGAAGCGGTCGCGGATGTCGATGCTGACGCCGCGGCTGTCCAGATAGCCCTGGGCCTTGCCGCTGATGGCGTATTGCTTGAGGAAGAAGCGCTGCGCGGCTTCGACCGCGACGTACAGGTCCGAGGTCTCCGAGTTTTCGTTGCGCGCGCGGGTGTCGCGCGGGACTTCCACGCCGACGCGCTTGGCCAGCTCATCGACCGCGTCGAGGAACTCCAGGCGCTCGTAATTCATCAGGAAGCTGATCGCGGTGCCGTGCGCGCCGCAGCCGAAGCAGTGATAGAACTGCTTGGTCGGCGAGACCGTGAACGAGGGCGAGCGCTCGTCGTGGAACGGGCAGCGCGCCGAGTATTCCTTGCCCTGGCGTTTTAACGGCACGCGCGCGCCGATCACCTCGACGATGTCGGTGCGGGCGAGGAGGTCGTCGATGAAGCCGTCGGGGATGCGGGCCATGCCGGTGGCCGCCTGCGAGGGGCGGCGCGAAACTCGTTGCGGATCGGCGACTAGGATGCCATGAGGCGGGGTGGATCGGCCGCGATTGGGGCCAAGAGCAAATCCCCCCTGCCCCCCTTTTTCAAAGGGGGGAACTCGATAGGTCGGAATTCGGAGTTCGGAGGTGCGCGAAAACAAGAGCCCCCTTTGCAAAAGGGGGCGGCGCCCGGCGCCCGGCCGGTATCGCGCAAAACCCCAGCGCCGGGGATTTGCCCCCGCCGAAGTTACCCTTCCAACCCCACCGCACTACGCTCCTGCGCCAAGCGCCGCCGCACCCGCGCATGCTCATCGAGCATCGCGGTGATCAGCGCCCCGAGCAGGAACACCACCGCGCAGTAGTACATCCACACCAGCATGATCACCAGGCCGCCGGCCGGGCCGTAGGCCGTGCCCAGGCTGGCCTGGCCCAGGTACAGGCCGATCGCGCTGCGGCCGAGCATGAACATGCCGGAGGTCAACGCGCCGCCGAACAGCGCGCGTCGGCGGCTGACCGGGCGATCCGGCAGCCAGCGGTACATCGCCGCGAACACCAGCGCATACAGCAGGAACGACGCCACCGCGGCGAACACCGGCAGCAAATCGGGCACGTAAGCGATCAACAGTTGCAGCGCCGCCTGCACCGCCATCGACACCACCAGCAGGAAACCGACGCTGATGACCATGCCGAACGACAGCAAGCGCTTGCGCAGCCACGCCATCAACCCGCCCAGGCGCTTGGCGTCGCTGCGGAACACGCGGTTGAGCGCGGCCTGCAATTGGCCGAACACGGCCGAGGCGCCGACCAGCAGCGCGATGGTGCCCAGCAGCGCGGCGAACGAGCCGGTGCCCGGGCGGTTCTCGGCATTGGCCACGATCAACCGCGCCGTGCTTTCGACCTGGCTGCCGGCCAGCAGCCCGATCTGGCGGAAGAACTCCTCCTGCGCGGACGGGTAGAGCGCGGTGGTCAGCCACAGCACCATCAGGATCAGCGGCGCCAGCGACAGCAAGGTGTAGAACGACAGCGCCGCGGCCAGCGCCAGGATGTCGTAATCGACGAAGCGCTGCGCGAACTTGCCCGGCCAGCTCTGCTCCAGGCGGGTCTGCAGGGCGTGGATGCGTTGCATGGCGTCATGGGCGAATTCGGACGCGCCCGAGCCCGCGCGATCGGCGTCCGCCGCCGGCGGATCGGGGCGTGGAGCGTTGTGATGCGCGGGCAGGGAATCCGGATTCGAAGGCATGCGGTACGAGCATCGTCGCGGGGGTGACGCGTTCAGTATCCGCAAATCGGGTTAGCGATGCGTCGCCGATGCGTGCACAAACGCATCTTCGGAGCGCGCGATCGGCCTGTCTCAAGACCACCGATACGCGAAAGCCGGGGCCCGGCCCGGCTTTCGCGGCGATCGCGCCGTGGCGGCGAGATCGCGGGGTATCGACGATTGCGCGCGATCAGTCCCTAAAAGTAGTCATCGCGCAGCGAACCGTCATGGCGGCCGACGCGCAGACAACAATTCCTTGAACCTCCGCGCGGAGCCGCAGGGGCACGGATCGTTGCGGCCCAGCTTCTCGACCAGTTCCTTGTCGCCATGAACCAGCCGCCGGCCGCGTTTGACGCGGGTTTCGGACGGGTAGCCCTTGCGGCGTTTACGGGTGAGTTCGAGCGCGGGCGCGGCGTGGGACGGCGCGAGGTCGAAATCGGACGGATCGGGCGCGACGGTTTCGACGGCTTCGGGCGTGTCCGCGGCAGCGGCCTGGAGCCCGGCGTCGGTCGTTTCGATCAGCGGATCAGGCAGCGGCCTGAAAGCAGACGGCGTTGGGGTTGCGGCGTTTCATGGAGCACCTCCGGTCGTGCGGCCCTTGCGGGCGGTGAAACCCGGACGCCGCCACGCGGCGCCGGGGAATAACGAGGTCCGCCGCATCCGCCGGCGGACCGGGCCGGACTCAGCCGGCCAGACGCTTCTTGGTCAGCGCCGACACCTGGCCCATGTCGGCCTTGCCGGCCAGCTTGGCCTTGAGCGGGCCCATCAGCTTGCCCAGGTCGGCCGGGCCGGTCGCGCCGACTTCGGCGATGGCCTGCTCGATCACGGCCAGGATCTCGGCCTCGCCCATCTTGGCCGGGATATAGCGCTCGATCACGACGATTTCGTCGCGCTCGATCTGGGCCAGATCCTCGCGCGCGGCCGCTTCGTACTGGCTGACCGAGTCGCGGCGCTGCTTGACCATCTTGTCGAGGATCGCGATCACCGCGGCGTCGTCGAGTTCGATGCGCTCATCGACTTCCTTCTGCTTGAGCGCCGCGTTCATCAGGCGGATCACGCCCAGGGTCTGCTTGTCGCCGCTCTTCATCGCGGCCTTCATGTCTTCGGTGAGGCGTTGTTTGAGGGTCATGGCTTTTTGACGGGAATTGGGAATGGGGAATAGGGAATCGGTAGAGCGATCGCACTGCGGGTTGGGGCGGCGCTGGGCGAAGCGGGCATTCACGATTCCCGATTCTCCATTCCCGATTCCCGGCTAAAGCACAAACGCAAAAAGCCGGCAGCGCCCGAGGCGCGGCCGGCTTGATGGTGGTTCTGCGACAGCCGGCAGGTTAGGCCTGGCGGACGCGGAACGCGCGATCAGTACAGGCGCTGACGCTTGGTGACGTCGCGCGAGGCGCGGCGCGCCTGACGCTTCACCGCAGCGGCGGCCTTGCGCTTGCGTTCCTGCGTCGGCTTTTCATAGAACTCGCGCTTGCGGGTTTCGGCCAGGACGCCGGCCTTTTCGCAGGTGCGCTTGAAACGGCGCAGGGCAAATTCGAAAGGCTCGTTTTCGCGGACTTTGACGCTGGGCATACGTAATCTCGTTAACGGGGACCGGCCCGGCAGACCGGGAGAGCCGCGCATTATAGCGATGCTCGTGCGGAAGGTGCAACATACACCTCCATGAACGCGACATTCTCCCAGAAACCGGCGGCCGACGCAGCCCGTAAGGCCCGCCCATGAAGGTTTTGGGCATCGAAACCAGCTGCGACGAGACCGGGGTGGCGGTGTACGACACCGACGCCGGTCTGCGCGCCCATGCGCTTTACAGCCAGATCGCCCTGCACGCCGAATACGGCGGGGTGGTGCCCGAGCTGGCCAGCCGCGACCACGTGCGCAAGCTGCTGCCGCTGATCCGCCAGACCCTGGCCGAGGCCGGCCTGGGCACCCGGGACATCGACGGGGTGGCCTATACCGCCGGCCCGGGCCTGGTCGGCGCGCTGCTGGTCGGCGCCGGGGTTGCGCGCGCGCTGGCCTGGGCGCTGGACGTGCCGGCGGTCGGCGTGCACCACATGGAAGGCCATCTGCTGGCGCCGCTGATGGAGGACGACCCGCTGGGCCGGCCCGAGCCGCCGTTCGTGGCCCTGCTGGTCTCCGGCGGGCATACCCAACTGGTCGCGGTGGACCGGATCGGCCAGTACCGCCTGCTCGGCGAGACCCTGGACGACGCCGCCGGCGAGGCCTTCGACAAGACCGCCAAGCTGATGGGGCTGCCGTACCCCGGCGGCCCGCAACTGGCGGCGCAGGCCGAGCTGGGCACCCCCGGCCGTTACAAATTCGCCCGGCCGATGACCGACCGGCCCGGCCTGGACTTCAGTTTCAGCGGCCTCAAGACCCAGGTGCTGCTGGCCTGGCAGAACAGCGACAAGACCGAGCAGACCCGCGCCGACATCGCCCGCGCCTTCGAGGACGCGGTCGTGGACACGCTGGCGATCAAGTGCGAACGCGCGCTGGAAGCCTCCGGCTGCAAGACCCTGGTGGTCGCCGGCGGCGTCGGCGCGAACACGCGCCTGCGCGCCAAGCTCGCCGCGATGACGCAAAAGCGCGGCGGCCGGGTGGCGTTTCCGCGGCCGATGTTCTGCACCGACAACGGCGCGATGATCGCCTACGCCGGCGCGCTGCGCCTGCAGGCGGGGCAGCATGCCGATGCGTCGGTGCGGGTGACGCCGCGGTGGGACATGGCCTTGCTGGAGCCGGTGTAGCCGCCGCTGCGACGGGCTTTTGTGGGAGGGGCTTCAGCCTCGAGGTTTTTGTGGGAGGGGCTTCAGCCCCGATGCTTTCCGCTCCGTGCTGGAAGCATCCCCATGGAGTCAAACCCCGCGGCGATTTGAGCGAAAAGCATCGGGGCTGAAGCCCCTCCTACAAAAGCCTTGCGGCGGCGACGAAATCCGGCGTCGCGGGTAGCATGCTTTTCACTTCTTACGCATCGCACGGCCCATCCCTCATGCCGAATCCTGCCCCCATGGACCACGTCTTCATCGAAGGCCTCGAAATCGAAGCCGTGATCGGCATCTACGACTGGGAGCGACGCATCCGCCAGCCGCTGGTGTTCGATCTGGAAATGGCCTTCGACAACCGCGTGCCCGCAGCCAGCGACGCGATCGGCGACACCCTCGATTACGCGGCGGTGTGCGAGCGCATCAGCCAGTTCGTGGCGCAGTCCGAGTTCGGCCTGGTCGAAACCCTGGCCGAGCGCGTCGCTGCGATCGTGCTCAATGAGTTCAAGGTCGCCCGGGTGCGGCTCAAGCTCAGCAAGCCCGGTGCGATCCGCAATGCGCGCGGGGTCGGGGTGTGTATCGAGCGCGGTCGCTGAGGGTGGCGGCGATCTGATCGGAAAGCATCGGGGCTGAAGCCCCTCCCACAAAAGCATTCCCGAGCCGAGCGCGAAGCCCCGAAGTCTTTTGTGGGAGGGGCTTCAGCCCCGAATGCTCTTGGCTCCGATCGCCGCGCAAATCCTTCCCCGGCACCCGCCCCGCATCACACCCACTTGCGAATTCCCGTCACAGGTTTGACGATGCCCCGATCTTATGACCTGGGGGCAGGCGATGTTCGAGAAGATTTCCCGCAGCTGGGAGTTGGCCAAGGCCAGCGCCTCGGTGCTCAATTCAGACCGGGAGCTGTTGGTGTTTCCGGTGGTGTCGGCGATCTGCGTGCTGGTGGTGCTGGCCACCTTCATGATCCCGGCGGTCGCCTTCAAGCTGTTCGCCGACGGCTACAGCGTCGGTTCGCTGGCGTTCGCGTTCGCGTTTTATTTCTGCCAGTACTTCGTGATCATCTTCTGCAACTGCGCGCTGGTCAGCGCGGCGATGATCCGGCTGGAAGGCGGCAATCCCACCGTCGCCGACGGTTTCAACGCGGCGCGTTCGCGCATCGGTGCGATCGCCGGCTACGCGGCCATCGCCGCCACCGTCGGCATGATCCTCAAGGCGATCAAGGATCGCGACAACAACTTCATCGTGCGCCTGATCGGCGGCGCGCTCGGCGCGGCCTGGACGATGGCGACCTTCCTGGTCGTGCCGGTGCTGGTCGCGGAGAACGTCGGGCCGATGGACGCGCTCAAGCGCAGCGTGGCGATGTTCAAGCGCACCTGGGGCGAGAGCGCGGCCGGCATGGCCGGCATCGGCCTGGCCTGCTTCGTGGCGATGCTGGCGCTGGGCGCGGCCGGGTTCGGCCTGGCCTATGTGCTGAGCCTGGTGTCCTCGGCGCTGGCGGTCCTGATCGGCGCGGTGACGGTGCTGGCCCTGCTGGCGCTGGCGGTGTACCAGAGCGCGCTGGGCAGCGTGTATTCGGCTGCGTTGTACCGCTATGCGGTGGACGGCGAAGTGCCGCGCGGTTTCGAAGGCCTGGCGCTGGAAGCGCCGCGCCGCTGAGTCGCCGGCGGCGACCGTCGAACCGATGTCGCGAGACCGCCCACGGGCGGCCTTCGCTTTTGCGCCTCAGCGACCCGGGGTGAGTTCGGCCACGTCCGCGTCCTCGTCGCTGCCGAAGCCGACCGCGATCGCTAGCCTGCTTTATCCTGGCGGCCTGCTCCTGACCTGCGTAACGCCGCCACGTGAAACCCTTCGATCTGCCGCCCCCCGACGCCGACGCCCTGGCCCACAGCGCGCGCCTGACTCAGCTGATCCGCGAACAGATCGTCGCCCACGGCGGCGCGATCGCGTTCTCGCGCTTCATGGAGCTGGCCTTGTACGCGCCGGGCCTGGGCTACTACAGCGCCGGCGCGAGCAAATTCGGCGCCAGCGGCGATTTCGTCACCGCGCCGGAACTGGGGCCGATCTTCGCCGCCTGCGTGGCCGAATCGGTGGCGCCGGTGCTGCAGCAGATCGGGCCGCAGGCGCGCTTGCTGGAACTCGGCGGCGGCACCGGCGCGTTCGCCGAGGTCGCGCTCAAGCGCCTGCTGGAACTGGACGCGCTGCCGGACCGCTACGCCATCCTGGAGCCGAGCGCGGAACTGCGCCATCGCCAGCGCGAACGCCTGCGCGAGCGACTGGTGCCGCCGTTGTTCGACCTGCTGGAATGGCCCGACGGCCCGTTCGGCGACGAGTGGGAAGGCGTGCTGTTCGCCAACGAGGTGATCGACGCGCTGCCGACGCCGCGCTTCGCCATCCATAACGAAGAAGTGTTCGAAGAACACATCGTCATCGACGGCGAGGGCTTCGCCCGCGAGCTGCGCCCGGCCGACGATTTTCTCGCCAACGCGGTACGCCAGGCCGAGCGCCGGCTGGAGCGGCGGTTCGAGGAAGGCTATCGTTCCGAACTGCTGCCGCAGCTGCCGTATTGGATTCAGGCCGTGTCCGGCGGCTTGCGCCGCGGCGCGATGCTGTTCGTCGATTACGGCTATGCGCGCTCGGAATTCTATTCGCCCGATCGCAGCGACGGCACCTTGCGCGCGTTCTACCGCCATCGCATCCACGGCGATCCGTTGCTGTGGCCGGGACTGCAGGACCTGACCGCGTCGGTGGATTTCACCGCCCTGGCCGAGGCCGGACTGGCGGCGGGCTTCGATCTGGCCGGCTATTGCTCGCAGGCCAGCTTCCTGCTCGGCAACGGCCTGGCCGGCGTGCTGCAGCGGATCGAGGGCCTGCGCGACGAAGTCGAGAAGCAGCGCCGCATCAGCGAGGTCAAGAAGCTCACCCTGCCCAGCGAGATGGGCGAGCGCTTCCAGGTGATGGGGCTTGAGAAAGACGTCGAATTCGGCGTCGCCTTCATGGCCGGCGACCTGAGCTATCGCCTGTGAGCGCCGTGCCCGCGCGCGCGCTGCTGCGCGAGTTCGACCGTCCGCTGCTGTGGTGCGCGTTGTGGCTGGCGATGATCGCGGCGGTGATCGCGACCTGCCTGTTGCCGGCGCACGATCTGCCGCCGCCGCCGTTTTCCAACTTCGACAAGATCGAACACTTCGGCGCGTATCTGGCGCTGTCGTCCTACGCGGGCATGCTGTTCGCGCGACTGCGGCCGCAGGCGATCGCGGTGGCGGGGTTGATCGCGATGGGCGTGGGCCTGGAATTCGCCCAGGCCACGCTGACCGATTCGCGCAGCGGCGACGCGATCGATGCGCTGGCCAACAGCCTGGGCGCGCTGGCGGGCTTGTTCGTGGCGCGCACGCCGGTGGCGCTGTGGCTGCAGTGGGTGGATCGCCGGCTTTTGCGCAAACGCTGAGGCGGCCGGGCCGCGGACGGGGGAAGTCCGCGGCGCGGACTGGGTAATTCATGTGCTCGGCGGGCCGGTCCATCGCACCGGCATCGCTCGCCCTGTTCAGTGACCGGCCGCCCATTCAGGCCTGAACCGGGCATTAGCCGGTTCGTCGTTATAAGAAATCTGTCACAAAGCCATAGTCGGCACAGTCACACGGCGTATTGCGAAAAAGTTAAGAAATGGTGAGGCTCAGCCCGGGCCACGGGAGCCCACCTCACTTTCGCAAGGACAACGACTCATGCCCTCAGTGCACCGCAACCGTTTGGCGCTGGCCGTGGCCGCCGCCATGGCCGCCAGCGCCCTCGTCCCCGCTTACGCCCAGGACGCCGCAGCGCCGGCGCCGGCCGCCCGCGAGGCGACGACGCTCGATGCGGTCCAGGTGACCGGTTCGCGCGCGCGCGGCCGCGCCGCCGAGGACACCGCGGCGCCGGTGGACGTGATCGGCAAGGAAGAACTGAACGCGACCGGCGCGACCGAGATCGGCCAGATCCTGCAGATGCTGGAACCCTCGTTCAACTTCTCGCGCACCTTCGTCAGCGACGGCACCGACATCCTGCGTCCGGCGACGCTGCGCTCGCTCGGCCCCGATCAGGTGCTGGTGCTGGTCAACGGCAAGCGCCGCCATCAGCAGGCGCTGGTGAACGTGCAGCAGACCATCGGCCGCGGTTCGGCCGGCACCGACATCAACGCGATCCCGCTGTCGGCGATCGAGCGCATCGAAGTGCTGCGCGACGGCGCCGCGGCGCAGTACGGCTCGGACGCGATCTCCGGCGTGATCAACATCATCCTCAAGAAGCAGACCGAGGAAACCCAGCTGTCGTTCCAGGCCGGCAAGTACTACGCCGGCGACGGCGCCAACTACCAGGGCTCGGTCAACACCGGCGTCAAGCTCGGCGACGACGGCGGCTTCCTCAATCTGTCCCTGGAATACCGCGACCGCGCCGAGACCAACCGCGCCGGCCCCGACAGTCTGCGCGTGAGCCCGCCGCGGGTGACCCAGCGCCTGGGCGACGCCGACGCCACCGACGCCTATTTCTGGTTCAACGGCGGCCTGCCGGTGGGCAAGGGCGAGCTGTACTGGTTCGGCGGCCTGTCCAAGCGCAAGGGCGACTCCTCCGGCTTCTTCCGCAGCCCGGGCGACAACCGCACGGTGCCTGCGCTGTATCCGGACGGCTTCCTGCCGAACATCCTGACCAAGGTGGACGACACCTCGCTGGCGGTCGGCTACAAGGCGCCGATCAACGACAACTGGGATTGGGATATTTCGATCAATCGCGGCCGCAACAAGTTCGGCTTCGAGGAAAGCAATTCGGTCAACGTCAGCTGGTGGTACGAGCCCAAGCCCGGCGGCGGCATCTACGGCGAATCGCCGACCAAGGCCGACACCGGCACCCTGCAGGCCGATCAGACCACTTTCAATCTGGATTTCCGCGGCACCCTGCAGGGCTTCAACAGCCATCCCCTGTACCTGGGCACCGGCGTGGAATACCGCAAGGACGAGTACAAGATCACCCCCGGCGCGCCGGTGACCTACACCTACGGCCGCACCAACAACCGCGCGATTCCGATCCTGGGCCAGGCCGGCGAGACCGCGCAGCCGGGTATGCAGGGCTTCCCGGGCTTCTCGCCCAACGAAGCGGTCGATGACGGCCGCCACAACTACGCGGTGTACCTGGACGCGGAAACCAACCTGACCGATCGCTTCCTGCTCGGCGGCGCGGTGCGTTACGAGGACTACTCCGATTTCGGCAACACCACCACCGGCAAACTGTCGGCGCGCTTCGACGCCACCGAGCAGTTCGCGATCCGCGGCACCGTGTCCACCGGCTTCCGCGCGCCGGGCGTGCAGCAGCTGTTCTACAGCCAGCGCTCGACCAACCTCAATGCCGCAGGCGTGCTGACCGACACCCTGACCGCGCGCCAGGACAGCGCGGTCACGCGTGCGTTCGGCATCGAGCCGTTGAAGGAAGAAACCTCCAAGAGCGGATCGATCGGCTTCGTGCTCAAGCCCAACGATCGCTTCTCGGTGACCTTGGACGTGTTCCGCATCGACATCGACGATCGCATCATCTTCTCCAGCAACATCCAGCCCGAGAGCGTCGGCACCAACGGCCAGCCGTGCGCGCCGGGCAACGGCAACTGCCCGATCCGCGCGATCCTCGATCCGATCGGCGTGGGCCAGGTGTTGTTCTTCACCAACGCCATCGACACCCGGACCACCGGCATCGACCTGGTCGCCAACCACAACACCGAGTTCGCCGGCGGTTCGAAGTTGAACCTGACCGCGCTGGTGCACTTCAACAAGACCGAAGTGAAGGACCGCCGCTCGCAGTCGGCGATCCTGCCGCCGAACGTGCTGTTCGACGACACTCAGGTGACCTTGATCGAAAAGGGCCAGCCGCGTCAGCACCACGTGCTGCAGGGCGTGTACGAAATCAACAAGTGGGAATGGACCGCGCGCGCCAACTACTACGGCCCGGTGACCGGCGAAGGCTTCACCCCGGGCGTCAAGCAGACCTGGAGCGGCAAGTGGCTGGCCGATCTGGCGGTGCGCTACAAGTTCACCGACAAGCTCAGCGTGTCGGTGGGCGGCAACAATATCTTCGACACCTACCCGGACAAGTGGGACCCGAACACCGGCGCGCCGTTCCCCCAGTTGGGCTTCAAGTACGGCTGGGAGACCTTGCCGTTCGGCATGAACGGCGGCAGCTACTACGCCCGGATCGATTATCGGTTCTGAGTTTGGCTGTTGGTGCGAGGGCGGCGATGCGAGTCGTTGCCTGATGGGTCGAGGAACCGCCGCGCGAAATTGGCGCGGCGGTTTTTTTTGTGGGATGAGACTTCGGCGAAGCCGAATAGTTAGAGACTTCAGCCCCGTCTCTCCAGATCGTCATTCCCGCGAAGGCGGGAATCCAGAGACTTCAGCGCCATCTTTCCAGGCCGTCATTCCCGCGAAGGCGGGAATCCAGAGACTTCAGCGCCATCCTTCCAGAACGTCATTCCCGCGAAGGCGGGAATCCAAAGACTTCAGCGCCATCCTTCCAGATCGTCATTCCCGCGAACGCGGGAATCCAGTGACTTCAGGCGTTCTCGCACGAAAGGCCCTGGATTCCCGCCTTCGCGGGAATGACGGTAGGTGGGTACGCTGTTCCCGATTCCCGATTCCCGATTCCCGATTCCCGATTCCCGAATCCCGAATCCCGAATCCCGACTCACGCCACCCCACCACCCGCCGCATTCTTCCTGACCACAGCAATCGCCTCAATGCGCGCCCGCCGCATCGCCTCGCCTACCGCCGGCCCGCTCAACCCTGGCTTCAAATCGCCCGCCCGCACCTTAAGCGCCGCATGCAAGGCCGCCCGCAGCGACGCACCCTGCGGATAATCGCTGTCCTCCAACCCCAGCCGACCCCGCTTGTCGGCCTCGCACACCACCGTCATCTGCTCGATCCGCTTCGGATTGCGAAACCCATCGCAACGCGCGATCAACTCGTACACCGAGCGCGGACGCATCTCATCAAGGCGATGCACGTTGAGATGCTCGCGACAAGCCGCCTCGGCCAACAGGCGATGATCGGTAGGCACTTTCAGCCGCGCGCACAACTGCGCCAGCGGTTCCAGGCCCGCGTGCTCGTGGTTGTGATGGCGCGGCAGGATATCCGCCGGCGTCAGCGCCTTGCCCAGGTCGTGGGTCAGCGCGGCGAAGCCGATCAGGTCGTCGCCGGGCGCAAGCTTGGCGGCCTGATCGACCACCATCTCGGTATGCACGCCGGTATCGACTTCGGGGTGGTACTCGGGCCGCTGCGGCACGCCGTACAGCGCATCGACTTCCGGCAGCACGACCCGCAGCGCGCCGGCGTCGTGCAAGGTGCGCAGGAACGCCGACGGCGTGGCGCAGGTCAGCGCGCGGCGCAGTTCCTGCCACACGCGCTCGGCGACCAGATCGGCCAGTTCGCCGGAGTCGGCCATCTGCCGCATCAGCGCCATGGTTTCCGCGGCGACGGTGAAGCCGTGCGACTTGAAGCGCGCCATGAAACGGCCGGCGCGCAGCACGCGCAGCGGATCTTCCACGAAGGCCGGGCCGACATGGCGCAGCACGCGCGCCTGCAGATCGCGCGCGCCGCCGTAAGGATCGACCAGACGGCCGTCGCTTTCGTCGCGGGCGATGGCGTTGATGGTGAAATCGCGACGGCCCAGATCGTCTTCCAGCGTCACCGACGGATCGGCATCGACCACGAAGCCGCGATAGCCGCGGCCGGATTTGCGTTCGGTGCGCGCCAGCGCGTATTCCTCGCCGTTGTCCGGGTGCAGGAACACGGGGAAATCCTTGCCCACGGCCTTGTAGCCGGCGGCGAGCATCGCCTCGGGCGTCTGTCCGACGACCACGTAATCGCGATCGCCGGCCGACAGGCCCAGCAGCGCATCGCGCACCGCGCCGCCGACCAAGTAAACCTTCATCCTGAGTTTCCTCGAATGCGTTGCGAAACGCGCACCGGCTTCAGCGCGGCGCGTTTTGCGCCAGCAGGGCGACGATGTCTTCCGCGCCGGCGCTGCGGCCCAGGTGGCGCACGATCGGATTGGGCTGGCCCGACACCCACAGGCGCAGTTCCGATTCCAGATCGAAATGGCCGGCGGTTTCGAGCGAGAACATCACGATGCTGCGGTAGGGCAGGCTGAGGAATTCGGTCTTGCGGCCGGTCACGCCCTGCTTGTCGACCAGGATCAGGCGGCGGTCGGTGAACACGATCAGGTCGCGGATTTCGCCGAACGCGCGCTGCACGGTTTCGCCCGCGGCGAGCAGCGGGCCGAAGTCTTCGTTGACCTTGTCGGTGGATTTTTCGCCGGCATGGCCGAGGAGGGTGTCCAGCAGGCCCATGGGATGTCCTTGTCGTGTGGAGTCGGTTTGCATCCTAGCGCGTGGATGGAGGGGGCGTGTCTATGGCGCTTGGCTGAAGCCGGAGCGGTGGCGATGCCGGGTTTCGGGTGTCGGGGCTGAAAGCCCCTCCCACAATAAATTACGTCGCCACGAAGTCTTTTGTGGAAGGGGCTTTCAGCCCCGACACACGGCAGGTGATCCCGAGCCGGCAGCAACGAAACCCACCGCCCAAGGCTTCAGCGCGCGCCGATCCCAAGAATTTCCGGCAAATGCGCCAACACCGGCGTCGGCGTCACCCCGAGCTTGAGCAAGCCGTTCTCGACACTGGTCGAATCGGTCTGCAGCGAGCGCCAGTTGTCGCGGCTGATCGGTTTGCCGGGCAGGAATTCGCCGATGTCGGCTTGCAGCTTGCCCAGTGCGTCGGGCAGCGGCAGCACCGCGCGCAGGCGGCCGCGGGCGCGGGCGCCGGCGCGCACGATCTCGGCCAGCGTCATCACGTCCGGCCCGACCAGGTTGTAGCTGCGCGCGATATGGCTGTCGTCGTTCAAGGCGTTGACGAAGGCCTGGGTGACATCGCCGATCCATACCGGCTGGAAGCGCGCGTTGGCGCGGCCCATCGGCAGCAGCGGCGCGTAGCGCAACAGCGAATCGAAGCGGCAGAACAGGCCGTCGCCGGGGCCGGCGATCACCGACGGCCGGAACAACGTCCACGCCAGCTTGCTGGCGCGCACGCGTTGCTCGGCGCGGCCGCGCGATTCCAGGTAATGGCTGTGGCCGCTGCCGGCGTTGAGCGCGCTCATCTGCAGCAGCCGCGCCACGCCCATGTCGCGCATGGCTTCGATCAGCGCTTCGAGCAGTTCCACGTAGACGTGTTCGAAGCCGGCGCCGCTGTCGCCCTGCTCGTTGAGGATGCCGACCAGATTGACCACGGCATCGACATCGTCGAGCACCGCGCGCAGGAAATCCGGATTGCCGACATCGCCTTCGATGATGCTGGCGTCGCGCGAGAGCAGTTTCTTCTTGTGCGGGTCCACCCCGCGGCTGAGCACGGTGATGCGGCAGTGCTCGCGCAGCAGGTGTTCGACGAGGTGGCGGCCGACGAATCCAGTGCCGCCCAGGATCAGGACATGACGACGGGCCATCGCGCGCGGCTCACTCGGTTTCGGCGGGCAGCGGCGTCGCGGCGGACGCGGCGGCGGCCGGGCAGACGAAGGATTTGCGCGGGCTGTCGGTCGCCCCGCGCAGACGGTCGCTGACGTTGAGCGCGTCGCCGTTGAGCCGCCAGTCGTAGAGCACGCTGAAAGCCAGCACGCGCGCGACGTACTCGCGGGTTTCCTTGTAGCTGATGGTCTCGATCCAGAAGTCCGCGTCCATGCCCGGGCGCTGCGACTGCCAGCGCGCCAGCGGCGCCGGCCCGGCGTTGTAGCCGGCCATGGCGAAATACGGCTGGCCGCCGTACTTGTCGAGCAACTGGCGCAGGTACGCGGTGCCGAGAATGATGTTGGTGTCCGAGTCGTACAGGCTGGCGGCGCCGCCCCACGGCAGGCCCAGGCTCTTGGCGACCTGGGCGCCGGTGCCGGGCAGCACCTGCATCAGGCCCATGGCGTTGGCGCCGGAGCGCGCGGTCGGATTGAATATGCTTTCGGCGCGGATCTCGGCGGCGACCCAGGCCGGGTCGATGCCGTTCTTGAGCGACTCGCGCCGGATCGTCTCGCCGTGATGCAGCGGGAAGCGCAGGTAGTACAGGCGCTGTTCCTGCGGCGTCTTGTTGAGCGAGAACACCGCGCGGTCGAACCAGTTGTAGCTTTGCGCGACTTCGATGGCGATGCGGCGCTGGGTGTCGTCGAAACGGGTCAGCGCGTCGTCCCATTCGCGGATCGCCCAGCTGGCGCGTTCGATCTGGAACAGGCCCATCGCCCGCATCAGCGCCGGATCGCGCGCGATCGCGGCCTTGGCCGCGACGCTGTCGGTGGGCTGGATCGGGCACAGCGTGTACGGCGCGCCGAGCCGGTCGGCCGACATGAAGCCGTGGAAATCCGCGTTCTTGGCCGATTCGCGATACAGCCTGGCGGCGCCGGCCTTGTCGCCGGCGCGTTCGCTCAGGCGCGCTTCGAAATATTCCCAGCGCGATTCGCCGCGCTGCTTGGGCCCCATTTTGCGGATCGCGGCCAGCGCAGCGGCCCAGTCCGAACGCGACATGGCTTCGCGCGCGCGCCATTCGTGCAGGCGTTCGTCGTAGGACACCTCCGGCACGGCATTGAGGCGGCGCGCGGATTGCGCATCGTAGGACGCGACCGACCACAGCGCGGCCTGATACAGCACGCGGCCGCGATCTTCGTCGGTGAAGCCCAGCGCGCTGGCGTACTTGGGCAGTTGCGCTTCGGCGCTGGCCGGTTGCGACTTGGCCAGCTTGGCCAGGCCGTAGGAGGCGATCTTGCGGCTGCGCTCGGTCTTGGGCCAACCAAGCCCGCGTTCATTCACGTTATCCAAAAAAGCCGCGTAGTCGTTGGCCTGTGCAAGTTGATCCGCAGGCAAGCCACGCGCGGCCGCCCGCATCACCGCCGGCTGCCATTCCGCCGCGGCCGCGTCGATGCGTTCCCAACGCAGCTCCGGGCTCAGCCCGTTCTGCGCGGCGAGCACCGCGAATGGCGCGTCGCAGCTGTCGGGCAGGGACTTGCCGCTGCTGCGCCAGATCGCCTGCGCGTCGCGGGTCCATTGCGCGTCGGCCTTGCCCAGCGCCTGGCGCGCGTTCAACTCGGCGCAGCGCAGGCTCACGCCGCGCTCCTTGCCGGCGTTGTTGCTGGGCGTCCACGCCGCGGTGAAGGCGGCCCAGTCTTCGCGGCGCGCGGCCGCGGCCAGCCAGAGGTCGCGGAACGCATCGCCGGAGGCCTGATTGCCGCGGCGGTTCAGAAAATCCTGCGCCTGGCCGTTGTTGACCGTGTCGATGCCGCGGCGCAGGGCCGCGTATTCGACCCAGCCGTACAAGGGATGGCGCGCGATGTCGGCGTATTGGGCGGCGTCGAACGGGCCGCGTTCGGCCGCTTCGATCGCCGCGCGCACGCGCGGCAACTGAGTATCGACCGCGGGCGCCGGCAGCGCGTTGCGAACCGCCGCGGGCTTGACCGCGGGCAGGGCCGGCGCCGCCGCCGTGGTCTGCGCGCAGGCGGTGGTGGCGAGGGTCGCGGCGAGCGCGGCGAACAGCAGGGAGTAGGGGCGCGGAAGCATCGCCGGACTATAGCCGAGCATGGATGAATGTCTTATGTGAACGAGCGATGCATGCGCGCGGAATGCAAACGCTGTCGCGAACATCGCCAGATGCCGGCCGGGGCGCGCGGCGCGCGTGAATCGATGACGGCGCCTTCGCGGTGTCGCCGCCCACGTCGCGTCCGCTTCGCACAATCGCGCGAACGAGGTCGCATGTCGCGCGCGGGGCATGCAGAATCGGCCGATCATCGGAGCAAACGCATGGCGATCTGGTTGGTGTTCCTCGTCCTCGGCGCGATCGCCGGCATCCTGGCCGGCTTGCTCGGCGTCGGCGGCGGCCTGGTGCTGGTCGCGGCGCTGGCCTGGATCGCGCCGGCCTTCGGCATTCCCAAGGAAGCGGCGATGCACACCGCGCTGGCCAGTTCGCTGGCCAGCATCGTGCTGACCGCGACCGCTTCGGCGCGCGCGCACGCCCAGCGCGGCAGCGTGCTGTGGCCGACGGTGCGCTGGATGGTGCCGGGGCTGCTGCTCGGCGGTTGGCTCGGCAGTTTCGTCGCGGTGCGCATCGACGGCGAGTGGCTGCGCCTGATCGTGTCCGGCTATTGCCTCATCGCCGCCGCGCAGCTGTTGTTCGGCAAGAACCGCGCCGCGCTCGGCGCCGATGCGCCGGCGCCGCAGGGAACGCCGCTGACCGCGGCCGGCGTCGGCATCGGCGCGGTGTCGGCGGTGGTCGGCATCGGCGGCGGCAGCATGACCGTGCCGCTGCTGGTATGGCGCGGCGTGGCGCCGGTGCGCGCGGTCGGCACGTCTTCGGCCTGCGGCGTGGCGATCGGCCTGGCCAGCGCGATCGGCTACGCCTTCAACGCGCCGCCGGGCGCGTTGCCGCATTACGCGATCGGCTATGTCTATCTGCCGGCGGCGATCGGCGTGGCCATCGCCTCGGTGATCGCCGCGCCCTACGGCACGCGGCTGGCGCACAAGTTGCACGGCGATACCTTGAAGCGGGTGTTCGCCGGCTTTTTGATCCTGGTCGCGGTGAGTCTGCTGTTGGGCGGTTGAGTCGCGCGGATCGGGCTTCGCAGTCGCGGCTGCGGCGCTCGCCCTCACCCCGGCCCTCTCCCGCTGAGCGGGAGAGGGAGAGCAGGAGAGGGGAATGAGACGCCCATCGCGTTCCGCCGTAACGCCGCAGCCGCGCCCCCACCACGCCTGAACAGGCGTTCCGGCCTTGCCGCGAACCGCCGTTCGGCGGCAGCGTGGCGCATGCCGATCAGAACTGCGACCGGGTTGGCAAGTAGCCCCTATTTGCGCCTTGTGGCGGCTTCACGAATTGTTTACAACCTCTGGATGCCGTTCGGCACGGACGGACGGCGTCCAATAGCCAATAGAGCTAAGCCACGAACTTGAGGGAGAGAAGTCGATGAAGCTGTCGCGTCGCCATGCCTTGGCGAAAGCCATCCAGTTGTCCTTGTTGGTCGCCCTGCCGGGCTTCGCCGCCGCCCAGGACGCCGCACCCGCCAAAGACGCCACCACGCTGGACACCGTCCAGGTCACCGGCACCCGCATCCGCAAGGCCGAGATCGAAAGCCAGGTCCCGGTCCAGACCCTCAGCCGCGACGACATCGAGCGCACCGGTCTGACCTCGATCGGCGACGTGGTGCAGGAACTCACCGGCGCCGGCTCCGCGCTCAACACCAAATTCAATTCGTCGGGCAACTTCGGTTTCTCGCCCAACGGCGACGGCATCGGCGCGGGCTCGGCCCAGGTCGATCTGCGCCACCTCGGTCCCAAGCGCGTGCTGGTCCTGGTGGACGGCATGCGTTGGGTCAACGAGTCCTCCGCCTCCGGCGTGGGCGCGGCGACCGACCTCAACACCATTCCGCTGGCGATCGTCGAGCGCATCGAAATCCTCGAGGACGGCGCGTCCTCGCTGTACGGCTCCGACGCCATCGCCGGCGTGGTCAACATCATCACCCGGCGCAATTTCGACGGCGGCCAGCTGACCTTGAACTACGGCCAGTACGGCAAGGGCGACGGCAAGCTCAAGGGCTTCGACGCGGCCTGGGGCTACAACACCGATCGCGCCAATCTGTTCCTGGGCCTGAGCTATGTCGATCAGGACCCGGTGTACTCGCGCGACCGCGCGCAAGCGCGCGTGCCGGTGCCCGGCCTGGGCGTGGAGACCGGCAGTTCGGCGACGCCGAACGGCCGCTTCATCTTCAATCCGCCGACCGCCAGCAGCGCCTGTCCGCTGACCGACACCGACGACGATCCGGCGACGCCGCCGGTGCCGTTCTGCAACATGACCACGCCCAACGGCAGCAGCTTCCCCAACGGCGTGCGCTATCCGCAGGACTTCATTCCCTTCACCGGCGCCAATCGCTACAACTTCGCCGCCGAAAACATGCTGCTGACGCCGTCCAAGCGCACCGGCGCGTTCGGCCAGTTCCGCTTCCACTTCAACGATAACGTGCAGGGCTACGTCAAGGCGCTGTACAACCGCCGCGAATCGACCAACCAGGCCGCGCCCGAACCGATCTTCCTCGGCGCCGGCGCCGGTACCGGCAATCCCTGGTCCGAGCAGATCACCATCTCGCGCCTGAACCCGTACAACCCGTTCGGCTTCGACCTGACCTCGATCGGCCCCAACGCCAACCTCGACACGGTCGCGCGCCGTCCGATCGAAGGCGGCCCGCGCATCTTCGAACAGAAGGTCGATACCACCTACATCGCCGCCGGCCTGGAAGGCAGCTTCAACGCCGGCGACCGCACCTACTTCTGGGACGTCAACCTCGCCAGCAACAAGAACGAGGCCGACCAGACCAACCGCGGCAGCTACAACGTCCGCAACATCAACATCGCCCTGGGCGATCCGGCCCTGTGCGCCGCCACTCCGGGCTGCGTGCCGCTGAACATCTTCGGCGGCCCGGGCACGATCACCCCGGCGATGCTGCAGTGGATCAGCCCGGTCGTGCGCGATCGCAGCGAGCAGAAGCTGTCGACGTTCACCGCCAACTTCTCCGGCGACCTGTTCGAGATGTGGGCCGGCCCGCTGTCGTTCGCCGCCGGTTACGAATACCGCAAGTACGAAGGCTTCTATCAGCCCGATCCGATCACCGTGGCCGGTTACTACAACGGCACCCAGTCGCTGCCGACCAAGGGCGAGTACGACGTCAACGAAGCCTATGTCGAACTCAACCTGCCGCTGATCAAGGAAGGCGCGTTCGGCAAGAGCCTGGACCTGAGCCTGGCCGGGCGTTACTCGGATTACTCGACCTTCGGCGGCCAGTTCACGCCGAAGTACGGCCTGCGCTGGCAAGTCGCCGATGAACTGCTGCTGCGCACCACTTACGCGGAAGGCTTCCGCGCGCCGTCGATCGGCGAATTGTTCGGCTCGGCCAGCCGCGCCGACCTGCAGCTCAGCGATCCGTGCCTGACCTCGATCACCGGCGCGCCGGCGACCGGCAACCGCGCCAACTGCGCCGCGCTCGGCGTGCCGGCCGGCGCCGCCCAGGCCAACAGCCAGATCTCGGTGCAGACCGGCGGCAACGCCGAGCTGGAACCGGAAACCGCGCGCAGCTTCACCGCCGGCTTCGTCTACAGCCCGGCCTGGGCCGCGGGCGTGCCGTGGTCGGACAAGTTCGACTTCGAAGTCACCTACTACCGCCACTCGCTGGAAGGCGCGGTGCAGGCGATCGATGCGCAGACCCAGCTCAACCTGTGCGTGCAGACGCTCGATCCGCTGTACTGCGACGGCATCACCCGTTCCTCGATCGGCGGCATCTCCTCCTTCGAGAACAAGCTGACCAACCTGGGTTCGATCAAGACCTCCGGCTGGGACATGGACTTCTTCTGGACGCTGCCGGAAACCTCCTGGGGCCAGTTCAAGCTGAAGTGGCAGAACACCTGGGTCACCGAGTACGAAGCGGTCGGCGCCGCCGGCCAGATCCAGCCGCGCAAGCCCGGCGTGGAAGTCAACGACAGCGCGATCCCGGAATGGACCTCCAACGTCAGCGCCGAATGGAAGCTCGATCGCTGGAACGCGTCGTGGACCGTGCGCCACATCTCCGAGCTGACCGAAATCTGCCAGGCCTCGGCGTTGGACTCGCCGTACTGCGATAACCCGGTCACCGGCGAGAACAAGCTGGCCGCGACCACCTATCACGACCTGCAGCTGGGCTACCGCTTCGAGATGTTCAAGGGCCTGCAGATCACCGGCGGCGTCAACAACGTGTTCGACAAGGACCCGCCGATCTGCCTGTCGTGCTCGCTCAACGGCTACGACGCGTCCACCTACGACATCCCGGGCGGCCGCTTCTTCTACGTTCGCGCGGACCTGCGGTTCTGATCGGCGCGGCGTTCCATCGACGCACCGCGGTCGGCGTTCCCGCCACCGCGGCGCTTTCGATCCACGCGCCGCGGCAGCACTGAAACCCGAACGGCCGGTGGGAAACCACCGGCCGTTTTCTTGTCCACGCCGTTCGCCGCACCGATTCGCGTTGCACCAAGTCGCCGGGACGCAAGTCGCGCGCAACCGCTCGTTGAGCCGGGTTTTTTTGCCGGCGCAGCGGTGCTTATGCGGATATCGCGTGATCTTTGCGCGCCTTGCGACCGTTTCATCCGTTGCTTGCAAAAAACAGCCGCTGTCCGCGGGGAATCACTGGACGGCGCGCCGATAGCCAACAGAGCTAAGCCACACATCATTCGAGGGAGAGAACCGATGAAAGCGTTGCGCCGTCATGCCTTGGCGAAAGCCATTCAGTTGTCCGTACTGTTCGCCCTGCCGGGTTTCGCCGCCGCGCAGGAATCGCAGGCCTCCAAAGGCACCACCACCCTGGACACCGTCCAGGTCACCGGCACCCGCATCCGCAAGGCCGAGATCGAAAGCCAGGTTCCGATCCAGACCCTCACCCGCGACGACATCGAACGCACCGGCCTGACTTCGATCGGCGACGTGGTGCAGGAGCTCACCGGTTCGGGTTCCTCCTTCAACGGCAAGCGCAACGCCTCGGGCAACGACGGCTTCCCGTCCGACGGCGGCGGCGTCGGCGCCGGTTCGACCACGGTCGATCTGCGCCACCTGGGTTCCAAGCGCGTGCTGGTGCTGGTCGACGGCATCCGCTGGGTCAACGAATCCTCCGCTTCCGGCGTGGGCTCGGCGACCGACCTCAACACCATTCCGCTGGCCATCGTCGAGCGCATCGAAGTGCTGGAAGACGGCGCGTCGTCGCTGTACGGCTCAGACGCCATCGCCGGCGTGGTCAACATCATCACCCGGCGCAATTTCGACGGCTTCCAGCTGACCACCAACTTCGGCCAGTACACCAAGGGCGACGGCACCAGCCGCGGTCTCGACTTCGCTTACGGCGGCAGCAGCGAACGCGCCACCTGGTTCCTCGGCGCCAGCTACACCAAGCAGGACGAAGTCAGCTCGGCCGATCGCGAACTCGCGCGTTTCCCGGTGCCCGGCACCGGCGTGGCGCTGGGCAGCTCGCGCGTGCCCGGCGGCCGCATCGCCTTCACCGCGCCGGACGGGCGCAAGTACGATCTGGTCGCCAATGCCGGCCAGAGCAATCCGGTCTACACGCCCGGTCAGGCGCCGTGTTCGGCCGGCGTGCCGCGCACCGACGGCTTCCATTGCTTCGGCGCCAACGATCCGTTCAATTTCGCCCCGTACAACTACGTGCTGTCGCCGTCCGAGCGCAGCGGCGTGTTCGGCCAGTTCCGCTTCGACGTCAACGACCGGGTGCGCTGGTATGCGCGCGCCTTGCTCAACCGCCGCGAGTCGGAAAACCGCGCCGCGCCCGAGCCGATCGACCTGGGCCCGGGCGCCGGCAACGCGTTCGCGGCCGCGCTGGTGATGCCGGCCAACCATCCGTTCAATCCGTTCGGCGTGCAGCTCGATTCGAGCAACCTGAGCATCCTGCGCCGCCGTCCCGTGGAAGGCGGCCCGCGCCGCTTCGAACAACAGGTCGATACCTGGTTCGTCGGCACCGGCCTGGAAGGCACCTTCGACGTCGGCGAGCGCGCCTGGTTCTGGGACGCCAACCTCGCCAGCAGCCGCAACAAGGCCGAGCAGACCAATCGCGGCAGCTACAACGCGAAGAACATCGCCATCGCCATGGGCGATCCGGCGATCTGCGCGGCCACGCCGGGTTGCACGCCGTTGAACATCTTCGGCTACAACACCATCACCCCGGCGATGCTGAAGTACATCAGCCCGGTCCTGCACGACAGCAGCGAGAACAAGCTGCAGCTGGCCACCTTCAACCTGTCCGGCGATCTGTTCGAGATGTGGGCCGGCCCGCTGTCGTTCGCGACCGGGTACGAGTACCGCAAGTACGAAGGCTCCTACCGTCCCGATCCGATCACCGTGCGCGGCGAATACAACGGCGTGCCGTCGCTGCCGACCCAGGGCGAGTACGACGTCAACGAGGTCTACGTCGAACTCAACGTGCCGCTGTTCAAGGACTCGGCGTTCGGCAAGAGCCTGGACCTGAGCATCGCCGGCCGCTATTCGGATTACTCCACCTTCGGCGGCGAGTTCACGCCCAAGTACGGCCTGCGTTGGCAGGTGGCCGATGAGCTTCTGCTGCGCGGCACCTACGCGGAAGGCTTCCGCGCGCCGTCGATCGGCGAGTTGTTCGGCTCGCAGAGCCGCGCCGACGTGGGCATGATCGATCCGTGCCTGATCGGTTCCAACGGCGCGCCGCCGACCGGCAGCGCGGCCAACTGCGCCGCGCAGGGCGTCAATCCGGGCACGCGCCAGGTCGATCCGCAGATCTCGGTGCTGACCGGCGGCAATCCGAACCTGGAACCGGAGCGTTCGACCAGCTTCTCGCTCGGCTTCGTGTGGACGCCGTCGATCCTGGAAGACACCGCCATCGCCAAGCGCGTGGACATCGAGGGCACGTTCTACAGCCATCGCATCGAAGGCGCGATCCAGGCCATCGACCCGCAGACCCAGCTCAACCTGTGCGTGCAGACGCTGTCGCCGGAATTCTGCGGCGGCATCCAGCGCAACCCGATCACCGACCAGATCGACGGTTTCGCGAACTTCCTCGGCAACCTCAGCGTGGTCAAGACCAACGGCTGGGACATCGACGTGTTCTGGACCCTGCCGGAAACGCGCTTCGGCCAGTTCAAGGTGATCTGGCAGAACACCATCGTCGGCAATTACGAAGCCGTCGGCGCCGATGGTTCGCTGCAGCCGCTGCAGGTCGGCCGCCTGGTCAGCGATCCGGTCACCCGTTCGATTCCGGAGTGGACCTCCAACGCCACGCTGGAATGGACCTACGGCCGCTGGAACGCGTCGTGGACCGCGCGTCACATCAGCCAACTGGTCGAAGAGTGCGGCGACGCCGCCGACTTCGCGGTGTGCAAGAACGACCCGAAGACCGGCCAGAACCGGTTGGGCGCGACCACCTTCCACGACTTCCAGATTGGCTACCGCTTCGACGTGCTCAAGGGCCTGCAGTTGCAGGCGGGCATGAACAACGTATTCGGCAAGGACCCGCCGACCTGCCTGTCGTGCAACCTCAACGGCTTCGACGGCTCGACCTACGATCTGCCGGGCGGTGGTTACTACTACGTGCGGGCCGATTTGCGGTTCTGATATCAGCGGTATCGCTTCATCCGGCGTTCGCGCCGGATGAAGCGGTGGTCATTCGACAGCGGCCTTTACTGTTTCCCCCTTTGAAAAAGGGGGGCTGGGGGGATTCGCTTTTGCTCCGCCGAAAAGCAAATCCCCCGGCGCACCGTGGGGCACTCAGCATCGCGGCAACGCAAGCGCCAGCCCCCTTTTTCAAAGGGGGCGAATTCAGTGGGGCGGTCGCGCCGGATGAAGCGGTCATTCGACAGCGGCCTTTGCTGTTTCCCCCCTTTGAAAAAGGGGGGCAGGGGGGATTCGCTTTTGCTCCGCCGAAAAGCAAACCCCCCGGCGCACCGTGGGTCACTCAGCATCGCGGCAACGCAAGCGCCAGCCCCCTTTTTCAAAGGGGGCGATTTATCGTTTCAGGCCAACGCGCTCTCAGGCACATCGAGCTCCAACGACAACGCCAGATGATCCGACTGCGCCGCGGGCACCGCGCGCGCACTCGCGAAACCCAGGCCATCGCCCAGCAGGATATGGTCGATCGCGCGCTGCGGCCGCCAGCTGGGAAAGGTCGGGAACACGTCGTTCGGCGGCTGCAGGCGGGTGGTGCGGAACAAGGCCTGCATCTCGGGGCGATCGGCCGAGCAGTTGAAGTCGCCCATCAGCACCGCGTGCGGGTGGTCGTGCAGCAGTTCGGCGATGAAGGCCAACTGCGAGGCGCGCGAGGCGGCGCCGAGCGAGAGGTGGGCGACGGCGACGGTCAGGCCGTCGTCGTCGTTGCCGTAATGAGCGATCAACACGCCACGGCCGGAGATGCGGCCGGGCAGGGGATGATCGACGACTTCGCGCGGTTCCAGCTTGCTCAGCAGGCCGTTGGCGCTGGAGGCGACATTGCCGACGCGGCGGTTGGGCTGGTGGCTCCAGTAGTCGAAGCCGGCGCGCTGGGCGAGGTAGTGCGTCTGGTTGGTGAAACCCGAACGCAGGCTGCCCGGATCGCTTTCGTTGAGTCCGACGATGTCGTGCTCGCCGGCCAACTGGGCGATGGTGTCGAGGCTGCCGCGCTTGTTGCCGGCGGGCAGCACGTGCGACCAGCTGCGCGTCGCGTAATCGCTGTAGCGACGCGTGCTGGAGCCGGCCTGTATGTTCGCGCTGAGCAGGCGCAGCCGGCGTGTGGTCATGCCCGGGTCGAATCCTGCGAGCCGGTTACTGCGTCGGCGCGGTTTCGGCCGCCGGCGCGGGCGCGGCGGCCGCAGCGGCGGTGGGCGCGGTCGCCTGCAGCGTGGCGCGCTCGCGCGCGACCAGGTGATTGGCGATGCGCAGGTAGTCCTCGAAGTTCTTGCCCTTGACCAGGTACTTGCCGTTGACCACCAGCGACGGGCTGGAATCCACGCCCGAGCGCTGCATGAACTGCTCGGCGCGCTTGCCCTTGGCGTTGATCGCGAAGCTGTTCATGGTGCC
The DNA here is from genome assembly GCF_018612875.1 of Lysobacter sp. ISL-50. GTDB lineage: Bacteria > Pseudomonadota > Gammaproteobacteria > Xanthomonadales > Xanthomonadaceae > Lysobacter. The sequence goes on from NZ_JAGGRI010000039.1 coordinate 35,003, forward strand.
GATGAAATCGGCCGGCTTGACGCCGTACTTGGCGTAGAACGCGCCGAGCTGCTCGTCGGTGACGCTCATGTACGGGATCGACTGGTCGATGTGCACGGCGCGGAACATCGCTTCGTGGGTCTTCTCGACCAGGCCCAGGGTCTGCGCGGCGTAGAAGGCCTTTTCGAACGGAATCGGATTGCCGCCGAAGGGGCCGGCGATCGGGGTGAACTTCACGTCGGCGGTCTGCTTCTTGCGCCAATCGACCAGCAGCGGCTCGAACTGCGCGCAGTGCGGGCAGGTGTAGCTGAAGACTTCCGCGACTTCGATCTTGCCCGGCACCGGGTCGAAGGCTTGGCCGGCGGGGATTTCGATGTAGTCGGTGCCGGCGACCGGCGCCGGGCCTTCCGGCGGGGTGACGGTGGCGGCCGGCGTGATCGCGGGCTCTTCCGGAGCCGGCGCCGGGGCCGGGGTTTCGCCCGCGGCCGGGGTCGCGGCCGGTGCGGCGGTTTCGCCGGCGGCCGGGGTCGCGGCGGCGTCGGCCGGCGCGGCGGTTTCGGTCTTGTTGCAGGCGGCCAGCGCGAACAGCGCGCTCAGGACCAGCGGATAGCGGGACAGGGTGGCGATACGCGAATTCATCGGGACTTCTCCGCAAACGATCGAATGAAATGGAGGGCGGCGCGGGCGCTGGAAGGCGCAGCCGCGCTGCCGTCGAGGGCGGCCGCCAGGATAGCGGTCGCGGGGCCGGGATTGGGGATTTCGGACCGGGGGCGAACCGCGACCGCGTCGCCGCGGCCCGGCTCATGCCCAGAGCCGGTGCCCGGCCAGGGGCCTCAGCGCTTGGCCTTGGGCTTGGCCTTCGCGCCGCGTTCCTGCGCGATCAGGTGATCGGCCACGCGCAGCATGTCGTCGAAACCCTTCTGGGTGGTGATGCGGTACTTGCCCGCGACCACCATCGCCGGGGTGCCGTCCACGCCGGAGGCCATGATGAAGTCGCTCGCGCGCTTCATCGTCTGCTCGATCGCCGGGCTGGTCATGGTCGCGGCGAAGGTCTGGGCGTTGGCGCCGTACTTGGCGTAGAACGCGCCGATCTGCGCCGCGCTGGCGTTCTGGATCGGCAGCGTGTGTTCTTCGTGCAGCGCCTTGAACACGGCGTCATGGGTCTGCGGCAGCAGCTTCAGCGACTGCGCGGTGTAGAAGGCCTGCGCGTAGGGCGTCCAATAGCTGCCCCACGGCGCCGCCACCGGGACGAAGTTGACGTCGGCGGGGAGCTTGTTCTTCCAGGCGCTGACCTGCGGCTCGAAGTGCGCGCAGTGCGGGCAGGTGTAGCCGAAGATTTCGACCACCTCGATCTTGCCGGCGACCGGGGCGAACGGCTTGCCGCCTTCGATTTCGACGTAATCCACGCCCGGCTCGGGCGCGGGGCCGGCCGGAGCGGCGGCCTTGGGCGCGGCGAAGGCGGCGAAGGGGAGCGCGGCGAGCAGCAGCAAGGTGGCCAGACGTCGGTTCATCGTTAGGTCTCGTGGGTAGTGAAGCCCGGTCGCGCCACGGAAGGCCGTCGCGCCCGGGACGGGCGGGCATAAAAAACGCCGGCGCTAAGGATAACGGCCGGCGTCTTGAACCAAGAGTGTCTGATGAGACCGATCTTGCGCGCGGAAGTTCCGCGGCGCGGCGTTCGGTGATGGCGATCACCAAAATCTCGCGGCGTGGATGGGTCTCGGACGGGAGCCGCGCGAGCCGCGGCTGCCAGACCCGAGCCGCGGCGGCAAACGCCGCGGCGGCGGCTCCTGCCCTCGCGAACCGCGAGCGAGGCCCGGAAACGAAAACGCCGGCCTGTCGCCAGGCCGGCGTCGTCGAACACGGGTGGCGCGGCTCAGCCCTTGGCGGGCTTGGCCGGAGCGGCCGGCTGGGCGGCCGCCGGAGCCGGAGCGGCCGCGGGCGC
>NZ_JAGGRI010000040.1 GCF_018612875.1 Lysobacter sp. ISL-50
TAGGACAGCCCCTTCGCTTTTGCTTTGCTTATCCCAGCAAAAGCAAAAGCAAATCCCCCGCGCTGAAACCATCCTCGCTCCCGATCAACGCCGGGCGCCCGCCCCCTTTTTCAAAGGGGGCAACAGATCGTCGCTTCGTTTTGATGAAGGGCTACGCCCCCAACCGCCACGACAGCCCCGACACCCGCGCCGCGTGCCGCGACAACGCCAGGCGAAACACCGCTTCGCTGGCGGCGATATGCAACTCGCGCCGCGCCCGGGTCAGGCCGGTGTAGATCAGTTCGCGCGACAGGTGCCGCGCGTCCTGGCGCGGCAGTTGCAGCCACACGCTGTCGAATTCCGAGCCCTGCGCCTTGTGCACGGTCATCGCGAATGCGCCGCCGTGCGCGGGCAAGGCCGAAGGATGAAAGCCGCGCACGCCGTCGCTGCCGCCGGCGAACCACGCCACCGTCGCCGCGCCCGCGTGTTCGTCGCCGCGCGGCCGCAGACACACGCCGATGTCGCCGTTGAACAGGCCGTGGCGATAGCTGTTCTCGGTCACGAGCAACAGGCGGCCATGGAAATACGCCGGGCGATGGCTGCCGGCCAATGCTTCCTCGATCCGCGCGTTCAAGGGCGCTGCGCCCTGGCCGCCGTCGCGCATCGCCGTCAGCAGACGCAGTTTCGCCGCCAAGGCCAGCGCCTGCGCCGGATCGTCGGCCGCGCCGATTTCGCGCCACGCCGACAACAGGCGGTCGCGTCCGCCGCCGGCCAACGGATCGTGTACGTCTTCGTGGAAATGCACGCCGGCCAAAACGCCGCCGCGCAACAGTTCGAGCGCGGCGTCGGCGTCGCCGGCGCGCGTGGCCTCGGCCAGCGGCGCCAGATCCAGGCTCTCGGCCTGACGGTAGCCGCGGCGCAGGTGCACGCGGTACGCGCTCAACGGCTGCGCCGCGTGCTGGACCGGCGTGTCTTCGCCGAGCAAGGGCCGCAGCTGCGCGGCCCATGCCGCCGGCAGGCCGTCGTCTTCGCCGGCCGCATCGACGATCGCCGCTAGCACGTCGCCGGCTTCCACCGACGGCAGCTGATCGCGATCGCCGAGCAGAATCAGCCGCGCGCCGTCGGGCACGGCCTCGACCAGCTTGCACATCAGCGGCAGATCGACCATCGAGGCCTCATCGACCACGATCACGTCGAAGGCCAGCGGATTGCGCGCGTCGTGACGGAAGCGCGGACTGTCCGGCACGCTGCCGAGCAAGCGGTGCAGGGTGCTGGCCTGGCGCGGCAAGGCATCGCACAGCGAGGCATCGACCGCATCGAGCGCGCACAGGCGCTCGGCCGCCACGCGCAGGCTTTCGGCCATGCGCTCGGCGGCGCGGCCGGTCGGCGCGGCCAGGGCGATGCGCGGCGGCGGTGCGCCGTCCACGCGCGCTTGCGCGATCAACAGCACCAGCAATCGCGCGATGGTGGTGGTCTTGCCGGTGCCGGGGCCGCCGGTGGCCAGCAGCAGCGACTGCAGCAGCGCCAACGCCGCCGCGCGCGCCTGACGATCGTCGTCGCGCGCATCGGGAAACAAGGCCGCGAACAGCGGCGCCAGCGCCGCCAGATCGGCCGGCGCCGGCGCGAACGCGGCGATGCGGCGCAGGCCTTGCGCCAGGCGGCGTTCGTATTCGCGATAACGGCGCAGATACAGCAGCCCGCGTTCCAGCACCAACGGCGCCGCCGGATCGGCCGGGCGATCGGCCTGCGGCGTCGCGATCCAGCGCGAATCGGCCAGCGCCGCCAGCCATTGCTCGGCGTCAGGCCAATCGATCGCCGCTTCGCTCAGCAACTGCGGGCAGCGCGGATCGAACGCGGCGTGGCCGCGCGCGATCGCCTGCGAGGCCAGCGCCGCGGCGGCGAGCACCCCGTCCGGCGTGTCGCGATCGAGCCGGCGCAAGGACTGCGCCAGGGCGTGATCGACCGTGCGCAACACGCCTTCGCGGTAGAGGCTGTCGAGCAGGCTCATGACGCGAGCCTGCGGCCGGCGAACAAGGCATCGATGGCGTCGACGAGTTCGCGCGCGGGCTTGTCCGCGTGCACGCCCGCGGCCGGATCGCCCGGGTCCAGGCCGCGGCAGAACAGATAACGCACGCCGCCGAAATCGCGCGCGTAGTCGTAGGCCTCGCCGAGGCGGAAGCGCAGCCAGCGATGCAGGGCGATGGTGTAGATCAGCGACTGCAAGGTGTATTCGCTTTCGTTCATGGCCCGCTCGATCTGCGCCGGCTCGTAGTCGGGCAGTCGATTGGTCTTGTAGTCGAGCACGTAATAGCGGCCTTCGAAGGCGTAGACCAGATCGATCTTGCCGGTCATCAGTCCTTCCAGGCGGCGGCGCAGACCGAAGGCGCGGCGCTCGCGCAGCCAGCCGTGCGCGTGCAAGGCCGCCAGCAGCGCATCGACCGGGGCCGATTCCAGGGCGAAGTGGAATTCCATTTCGCTGCGGCGCTCGTGTTCGGCCACTTCGCACAATCGCGCGCCTTCGGGCATGCGCGCGGTCAGGGTCAGGCCGACCAGCGAGGTCAGCAGCGGCAGGCCGTCGTCGATGTCGGCTTCGACATAGCCTTCGCCGCGCATCGCCGCGGCCAGCACGTCCGGCGCGCCGTCGGGCGCCGGCTGCTCCGGCGTCCACCCGCGCCAGGCGGCGAAATCCACGCGCTCCAAGGCGTTGTGCACGACGTTGCCGAAGCGGCTGCCCGAGTAGCGCGCATCGCCCGGCGTCAGCGCCGCCGCCGCGGTCTGAGGTTCGTCTTCGGCGCCGCGCTCGTCCTGCGCGGCCTGGGCGACGCCGCCGTCTTCGTTGGTCAATTGGGTGAAGCTGTAGACCCACCAGTCGCGCGGCACCGAACGCCGCGCCTCGCGCGCCGGCGGCACCGCGCCGCTGGCCAGCGGCGGCAATGGTGTCGGCGCGGGTTCGGGCGGCGCGGCGTCGATGACGATCTCGCCCTCGTGTCCGCGCGCGAGCGCATCCAGATCGCTCAGCATCGGCCGCAACGGCGAGGCCGCGGCCAGGTACAGCGGCCCAGTCGCGATCCACAGCGCATGCCGGGCGCGGGTCAGGCCGACGTAGAGCAGGCGCGCGTCCTCGGCGCGGGCCTCGGCGGCGGCGCGTTCGCGCGCGCTGTCCCAATCCGGCGTATGCGGATCGGACACCTGCGTCTGCAACTGCATGATCCGGCCGTGTTGCGGGTCCGGGTATTCGCACCAACGGCCGCCGCGCGGCTCGCGGCCTATCGCGACGAAGGGCATGAACACCAGGCCGAACTCCAGGCCCTTGCTCTTGTGCAGGGTCAGGATCTGCACGCGGTGCGCGTCGGACTCCAATCGCAGTTGCTGTTTCTCGTCGCTGTCGTCGGCCTCGGCGATGCGCAGGCGCAGCCAGTCGCGCAAGCCGTGCAGGCCCAGCGAACGGGTGTCGGCTTCCTGCAGGGTTTCGCCCAGTTGCAGCGTGTTGGTCAGGCGCCGCTCGCCGTCGTTCAAGCCGAGCAGGCGCGGCGCGTGTTCGGCGCACAGATCGGCGATGAGCGCGAGCGGGCCGTGACGCTGCCAGCGCTCGCGCCAGGCCAGCGCGCGCAGTTGCCAATCGCGCTGCAGGTCTTCGTCGCGTGCCAGTTGCGCGATCGCCGCGCCGTCCAGGCCGATCAGCACCGTCGCCAGCGCCGCGCGCAGACGGCCGCCGTCGCCCGGATGCAGCAGGGCGTCGAACAAGGTCAGCACTTCCATCGCCTGCGCGGTCGCGAACAGGCTGCGCCGGCCGGCGGCGACCGCCGGAATGCCGGCGGCGATCAACGCCTGCTGGATTCGCGCGGCTTCGTCGTGGCTGCGCACCAGCACCGCGATGTCGGCCGGTTGCAGCGCGCGCGCACCGATGGTCGCGCGGCCTTCACGCGCATCGCGCAGCCAGCCGTGGATCGCCGCGACGCAGGCGCGCGCGGCCAGCTCGCGCGATTCCGGCGCGCTCCATTCGGGTTTCTTGCGGCCGTCGCCGGGCGCCGGCAGCGCGCGCACGGTCAAGGCCGGCGCGGTCGCGCCGTCGCGTCGCAGGTCGGCGTCGGCGACCGCGCCGCCGGCCTGGACTTCGCGGAAGGCGATGCGCGTATCGACGAACGCGGTCTCGCCGGCCTGCGCGTACAAGGCCGAGATCGCGCGCAACAGCGACGGCCGCGAGCGGAAGTTGTGATCCAGCGGCGGCGCCTGATCGGCCAGCGCGGCGGCGGTCAGATAGGTGTGCACGTCGCCGCCGCGGAAGCCGTAGATGGCCTGCTTGGGATCGCCGATCAGAAACAGCGCGCGCTGCGCGAACACGCGCTGGAAGATCGCCCACTGGCGCGGATCGGTGTCCTGGAATTCGTCCACCAGCGCCACCGCGTACTGCTCGCGCAGGCGTCGCGCCAGGGCCTCGCCGTCAGGGCCTTCCAGCGCCGCGGCGACATCGCCGATCAGATCGTCGAAGCTCTGCACCCGGCGCACGCGCTTGAGTTCAGCCAGGCGCGCGCGCGCGGCGTCGCGGATGCGGTGCACCAGGCTCACCGCCTGTCCCGCCATCCATTGCGCGCGCTGCGCGGCGGCGTCCAGGTACGCCGCGACCGCGTCGAACAAGGGCGAAGCCGGCGTCGCCGCGTCCTTGCCCTTGTTGGTCTTGGCGATCAGCGCGGCCGGCGTGAGTTTCTCGATGCGCTCATCCAGCGGCTGCGCGGCGTCGCCGTTCGCGCTCCATTGATTCAACGCCGACCACAGCTCACGCGGCAGATTCGCGCGGTAGCTGTTGCCGTTGAGCACCTTGCCGGCGATGGCGGCATCGAGCGCGGCGAAGGCGTCGTCGCCGTGCCGGGCGAAGCTCGCGCGCAGCGCGTCGGCGGCGTGCAGCAGGTGCGGCAGCGGATCGGCCGATTCGGCCGGCGCCGGCGGCAACAACAGCGGCGCGCGCAGCAACGCGCCCAGGTCGGAGGCCAGCGACGACGGCCCGCCCGGCCATTGCAGCGACAGCAATTCCGCCGCTGTCGCCTCGCTGCCGAACGCGCGCCACACGTCCAGGGCGATTTCGTCGAGCAGTTCGCGCTCGCTGCCGATCATCTCCGGCGCGGCGAAGGCCTGCCCGGTTTCCAGCGCGTGTTCGGCCAGCACCCGCGCGCAGAAGCCGTGGATGGTGACCACGGCGGCCAGATCGATCTCGCGCGCGGCGCGTTGCAGGCGCGTGCGCAAGGCGGCGGCGCCTTCGTGTTCGGCCTGGGCGCGCACCAGTTCGCGCGTGATCGAACGTTCTGCATCGTCGTGTTCGACCGGCAAGGCCGGATCGTCGGCGGCGATGCGCGCGGCCAGCAACAAACGGCGGCGCAGGCGCTCGCGCAGTTCCTGCGTGGCCGCGTCGGTGAAGGTCACCGCGAGGATTTCGCCGACGCGCAAGCCGCGTTCGATCACCAGGCGCGCGACCAAGGTCGCCAAGGTGTAGGTCTTGCCGGTGCCGGCGCTGGCCTCGATCAGGCGCAGGCCGTCCAGCGGCAGGTCGAGGAAGGGATCGCGCGCGAGGTTCATGCGCCGCCGTCCTCATCGCGGCCGTGCACGACCGCGTCGAACACCAGCCGGGCGATGCCGCGGAATTGTTCGCCCAGTTCCGGGTCCAGGAACGGATCGCGCCCGCGCAGCGCCAACTGCACGCCGGCCGGGCTGGCCTCGCCCCAACTGCGCGCGCTGCCGTGCCATTGCGCTTCGGCCTTGTTCCAGCCGGCGTGACCGTGGCCGTCCGGGTCCTGCGCTTGAGCTTCGTACCACAGCCAACCGGCGCGCGGCAGGAACGGCAACGGCATGCGCAGACCGTAGTCGCGCAATCGCAGCAAGGCGCGCAGCGCGGCCTGCGCGACGGGCGGCGACAACGCCGGACGCAGATGCGGCCCGGGGCCGTCCGCGGCCTGCGCGAACTGCGCCAGCGGGCGCGCATCGCCGAGCGCGGACAGCACCAGCCAGTCCAGGCCGTGGGCGATCTGCGAGGGCCCGTGCAAGGTGTCGAATCGTAATCGCGCCAGGCCGCCGGCATAGACATCGTCGAGGCGGCCGCGCAGCTGCGCTTCGCCCAGGTCCAGATCGAACGCCAGCGCTTGCGCCTCACCGCTGCGCCAGCGCGCGAACGCGTCCGCGAACGGCCGCACCTGCCCGAGCAAGGCATCGAGCTGACGCCGGCCGAGCGGCCCCGACGGCAACAGCGCGCGGGCGCGCAGCGCGGCCTGCAAACGGTCGCGATCGATCGCGCCGTCGCCGGCCAGCAGGTCGTCGAACACGGCGCGCTGCAATTGCTGGCGGAACAGGCCCGGGCCGGGCAGCACCAGCGGTTCGACATCGTCCGCGCTGTCGATTTCGTCCGGCAGTTTCAGGCCCAGCCGTTGCCGCAGGAAGGCGCTGGGCGGATCGCGCAGAAAGCTGCGCAGATCGCGGTAGTCGATGACGCCGTCGTTGTCGCCGGCATCGGCGGGCGACGGGTCCGGCCGCAGCGGATCGTCCAGCCACGGGCCCAGTTCGAGCCGCTGCGAGCGCGCACCGGCGTCCACCGCCGGGCGCCATTCGCCGCGATAACTGAAACGCCGCGGTTCCGGCTCGGCGTCCGCGTCGGCGCCGAACGCGGCCGGCGCGAACGGCTGCAGCGGTTCGCGCACGGTGAACTGCGCGCGCACCCGCGCCGGGTCGGCGTGGTAGCGGGCGATCACGTCGAGCAGCTCCGACACCAGCGTCGACGGCTCGCGCTGGCTGCCGTCGCGCGGATCGGCGCCGAGGTAACTCAGATAGAAGGTGTCCGAGGCGGCGGCGAACAACTGCAGGAACAAGAAGCGGTCGTCGTCGCGCAGCGAGCGGTCGCCGTGGCGGCGCGCGGCGGTGCCCAGTTCGGCGGCGAGGCGGTTGAGGCCGCCGGCGGGATCGCGGCGCGGATAGTCGCCGTCGTTCATGCCGAGCAGGCAGATCGCGCGGAACGGGATCAGCCGCATCGGCACCATGCGGCCGAAGCTGACGCCGCCGGTGAGCAGCGGCGCGCGCGTGTCGGCCTCGGCCAGCGCGGCGCGGAAATGCGCGCGCACCACTTCCGGCGGCACGGCGCCGTCGTAACCGGCGTGGGCGGCGTCGCCGGCGAAGCGTTCGATCAGGCTGCGCAGGCGTTCCAGCGTGCGCTGATCGGCGGCGTCGCGCGGGCGCTCGGGCAGCAGCGCGCGCAGCAGGCCGAGCAGGCGTTCGGACCACTGCGCGGGGCTGAGGTCGGCGGCCAGGCCGCGCTCGAAGCGCGCCAGCACGCGCAGCAGGCGGATCAGCGCATCGAGCGCGTCGAGCGAGGCGCCTTCGAGTTCGGCATACGGGGCGATGCCGGCGACCATGTCGTGGCTCGCCTCCTCGCCGCCGGCGGCGTGGCCGATCAGCAGGCGATCGAGCGCGAACGCCCAGGTGTAGGCATCGTCGCCGGGCGCGTCGTGACGGCTGCGATGGGCCGCGTCGATGCCCCAGCGCGCGCCGGCGTCGCCGAGCCACAGGCGCAGGCGGTCGAGGCCGGCGCTGTCCAGGCCGGCCTGTTCGGCGATCGCCGCGGTCGCCAGCAGATCGAGGATTTCGCTGAGACCGAAGCGCGACACCGGCAGCGCGAGCAGGCGCAGGAACACTTCCGCCAGCGGCTCGGCGGCGAGCGGGCTGACGTCGGCCAGCGCATAGGGAATGAATCCCGGCCGCCCGGCCAGGCCGCCGAACACCGCGGCGATATGCGGCGCGTAAGGATCGATGTCGGGCGCGAGCACGGCGATCTCGCGCGGCTGCAGCGGCGGATCGAAGCGGCGGCCTTCGGGCGAATCGCGATCGAGCAGCGCCTGCAGTTGATCGTGCAGCACCTGCACCTCGCGCAGGCGGGTGTGGCAGGCGTGGACCTGCACGCTGGCGTCGCCGCGGTCGAGCTGCGCGCGCCACGGCGCCGAGGGCAGCGCGCGCCGGTGCAGCAGGTCGCGTTGCAGACGCTGCAGCAGGCTGTCGCGCGCCGGGTCGTCGTGGCGGCTGTCTTCCGGATCGGCGTAGGCGGCGATTTCGCCGGAGGGATGCACGACTTCGTAGCCGCCCAGCACCGCCATGAAATCGCGCCCGGCCGCGCCCCAGGCCTGCAGCAGCGGGTTGTCGTCCTCGCCGAAGGCGGCGTCTTCGCCCTGGCGCAGGCGTTCGGCCAGGGTGCCCAGGTCGCCCCAGTACTTGCGCGTGGGCGTGGGCAGATAGAAGTGCAGGGTGCCGGCCAGCGCTTGCGTGGCGATCACCCGCAGCACGTCGGGCGAGATGTTGAGGGTGGCGAAGGCGAACAGCCGCGGCGGCAGGCCGCGCGGGATCGCCGCCGGGCCGCCGTGACCGGCGCCGAAGCGGGCGAGGTAATCGTCGATGCGGCGCGCGCGATAGCGGCGGCCGGCGGCGACGCGGCGCCACAGCGCGGCCTGCGCATCGTTGCGTTCGTGGCCGGCGTCCCAGGCCAGCAGCCAGTCGCGGCGCCAGGCCTGGTATTTCTCGAACAGCGAGGCCAGTTCGCCCGACAGCGACCAGGCTTTGATCGGATCGTCGCCGTCGAGGTAGGCGCGCAGCGGCGCGAGCGCGGGTTCGCGCAGTTGCGCGGGCTGGGACAAGGTGGCGTAGACGCGCCAGTGCAGGGCGGCGGCGTCGAGGTCTTCGCCGCGCTCGGCCTGGGCGCCGGTTTCGTTCGCCTCCAGCGCGCGTTGCACGAACTCGCCCGGGGTGAGGAATTCCAGATTGGCGGCGATGCCGTGCGCCTGCGCCAGCGTCGCCTGCAGCCAGCGGCGCATCGCCACCTGCGGAATCAGCACCGTGTCCGGCGTCAGCAGCGCCTGTCCCGGCGCCGGCGTGCGCAGTTCCTGCGCCAGCATTCCGGCCAGCACGTCCAGCGCATTGGAGTGATAGAGACGGAAATCGGGGCGCGCGGACATTCGGACATCTTGCCGCATGGGGGCTCGGGGCGCAGGAGCGGGATGTGGCGTTTGTGTTTGGGAGGCAAAAGCAAATCCCCCCTGGCCCCCCTTTTTCAAAGGGGGGAACGCTTCGATGCGGTGCGTGGTGTTTGACGGCGACGCACGCTCGGACTCAACGAAGCGACGATCGATTCGTTGCGACGTCCCTCAAGACGAGTTCCCCCCTTTGAAAAAGGGGGGCCAGGGGGGATTTGCTCTTGGCGACAATCAACCAACCGCTTAAAACCGATTTAATCCACCTCGGTCACGCTTCCACCTCACACACTGCGCCGACCCTCCGACCGACCCATCTCCAGGCGCAGACCGCTAAGCTGCGACAATGGCGCTACGCTCCAACCCCGTTCAGCCTCGCTGGGCCAAGCTTCGCCGTTTTGTAGAAGCACCCGCTTCGCCCCCGCCCGCACCGGATTGTCTTTCCGCATGACGACGTCATCGCCCATCGTCCGCCTGACCGACCTGCGCCTGGATCGCGGCGGCCGCAGCGTGCTGCGCGGAATCAATCTGTCGGTGCCGCGCGGCAGCATCGTCGCGGTGCTCGGGCCGTCGGGCAGCGGCAAGTCCACGCTGCTGTCGGCGCTGACCGGCGAGCTCGCGCCGGCCGCGGGCAAGGTCGAGGTGTTCGGCCAGCAGGTGCCGCAGAACCAGCGCGACCTGCTCGAACTGCGCAAGGGCATCGGCGTGCTGCTGCAAGGCAACGGCCTGCTGACCGACCTCACCGCCGCCGAGAACGTGGCGCTGCCGCTGCGCGCCCACACCAAGCTGCCCAATGCGCTGATCCGCCGGCTGGTGCTGATGAAGCTGCACGCGGTCGGCCTGCAGGCCGCCGCCGACGCCTACCCGCGCGAGCTGTCCGGCGGCATGGCCCGCCGCGTCGCCCTGGCGCGCGCGCTGGCGCTGGACCCGCCGCTGATGATCTACGACGAACCGCTGACCGGCCTGGACCCGATCGCCTCCGGCGTGGTCATGAGCCTGGTCCGCCGCCTCAACGACACCCTGGGCCTGACCAGCATCGTGGTCACCCACCATGTCCACGAAACCCTGCCGGTGGCCGACCACGCCATCGTCATCGCCAACGGCGGCATCGTGTTCTCGGGCACGCCGGCCGAGCTGGAACACAGCACCGACCCGCTGGTCCGCCAATTCCTGCGCGGCGAGCCCGACGGCCCGATCGGCTTCGATGCCGCGCCGCGCACTTCGGAGGCTGCTTGATGCCCTTGATCGAGGCCACCCGCTCGCTGGGCCGTGCCGGCCTGTTCTCGCTGTCGGTGCTGCGCGCGTCCAAGCCGACCGCGGACCTGTTCCGCGAGCTGATTCGTGAAATCTACAAGATCGGCGCACGTTCGCTGCCGATCATCGCTGTTGGCGGCGCGTTCGTCGGACTTTCCGTGACGCTGCTGGGCTATCGCGCGCTCGACACCTACGGCGCAGCCAATCAGGTCAGCGCGATGCTGGGCCTGGGCCTGTACCGCGAACTCGGGCCGGTGCTGACCGCGCTGCTGTTCATCGGCCGCGCCGGCAGCTCGATCGCGGCCGAACTGGGCCTGATGCGCGCGACCGACCAGATCACCGCGCTCGGGCTGATGGCGATCGACCCGATCGGCAAGGCGGTGGCGCCACGGTTCTGGGCGGCGGTGCTGTGCGTGCCGCTGCTGACCGGGTTCTTCTGCAGCCTGGCGATCACCGCCAGCTACTTCGAGTCGGTGCACGTGATCGGCATCGAGGCCGGCACGTTCTGGCAGGTGCTCAAGGACAGCGTCGATTTCTATAACGACTTCCTGATGGCGTTCGTGAAGTCGGCGGTGTTCGGCGCCACCGCGGCGCTGGTGGCGGCGTATGTGGGTTATCACGCCGAGCCGACCATCGAAGGCACGTCGGTGGCGACCACGCGCGCGGTGGTCAATGCTTCGCTGCTGGTGCTGATGTTCAACTTCGTGATGTCGGCGCTGCTGTTCAAGTAATCGCGCTCCCTTCTCCCGCGAGCGGGAGGGGTGCTGTGTTTTTCCTTCTCCCGCGAGCGGGAGAAGGGGCCCGACAGGGCGGATGAGGGCCGAGTGAGGTTGCAGCGCGATCCCGCGCGCCCTCACCCCAACCCCTCTCCCGCCAAGCGGGAGAGGGGCTCCAAGGCCGTCGCCCTTTCGCAATACCCACACCGTTCCAGACATACCGTTTCCACAGCCGCGTTGATCCGCGCGGGCTTTATCCCCAAGGTGATGCCATGTCCGTCCGCAGTCCCCGCATCGAGTTCGCCGTAGGCGCGTTCCTGCTGCTCGCCCTGGCTTCGCTGCTGGTGTTGGCCATCGCCTCCACCAACAGCAAGTTCGGTTTCGGCGGCGATAGCTACAACATCACCGCCAAATTCACCACGATCGGCCCCTTGCGCCCGAACGCGCCGGTCAAGATCGGCGGCGTGACCGTGGGCCAGGTCGCCGACATTTCGCTGGACCCGGTGAAGTACAACTCGGTGGTCACCCTGGCCATCAACAAGCGCTACACCCTGTCCGCCGACACCTCGGCCGGCATCCTGACCAGCGGCCTGCTGGGCGAGAGCTATGTCGGCCTGACCCCGGGCGGCGACCCGGAAAACCTCAAGCCCGGCGGGGAGATCTTCCTGACCCAGCCGGCGGTCGATCTGATCCAGCTGGTCGGCAAGTACATGTTCAGCGGCGGCGGCGCACAAGGCGGCAATGGCGGCGGCGCGTCCGCGGCCAAGCCGGCCGACGCCGACGTTCCCGACTACCTCAAGGGCGAAGCCGCCCCCTCCGACGAGAGCAAGAAATGAAGCGCATCCTGATCGCCACCGTCCTCGCCTCGGCCCTGATCGCCGGCGCGCCCTCCCTCGCTTTCGCCCAGGCCACCGCGGCCCCGGGCCAGGCCGCGCCCGCCGCCGGTTCGCCCAGCGCGATGGTGCTGGCCAACAGCACCCGCATCCTGTCCACCCTGGAATCGCGCCGCGCCGAGTTCAGCAAGAACCGCGCCGCGCTGAGCCAGTTCATCACCACCGAATTCAACACGGTCTTCGACCGCGACTACGCCGCGCGCCTGGTCCTGGGCACTCACGGCCGCGGCGCGTCCGACGCCGAGGTGAACCTGTTCGCCGACGCGCTGACCGGCAGCCTGATGCAGCGCTACGGCTCGGCCCTGCTCGACTTCAACACCCGCCTGCAGGTCCGGATCAAGTCCGAGACCCCGCTGCGCGGCGGCGCGATCGTCAAGGTCTCCAGCGAGTTCCTGCGCCAGGGCGGCGAGCCGATTCCGGTGGACTACCTGCTGCGCAAGAACGGCGCGCAGTGGAAGGTGTTCGACGTGATGGTGGAAGGCGTCAGCTTCGTGCAGACCTTCCGCAATCAGTTCGACACCCCGCTCAATCAGAAGTCGATCAGCCAGGTCGCCGCCGACATCAAGGCCGGCAAGCTGCAGGCCCAGGCGAGCAGCAACTGAGATGAGCGCGGCGAGCGTTCGCAAGGACGGCGAGGCGCTGGTGTTCGCCGGCGCCCTCGACCGCGCCGCGGCCGCCGCGTTGTGGCCGCAGGCGCGCGCGCTGGCCGCGGGCGCGCGCCGTTTCGATCTGACCCAGGTCAGCTCGGTCGATAGCGCCGGGCTGGCGCTGCTGGCCGAACTGGCCGCGCAGGCGCCCGACGCGGCCGTGGTCGGCGAACCCGCCGGCCTGGCCGAGTTGCGCGCGGCGTACCGGCTCGATGCCTCGCTCGGTTTCGGTCACTGACCCACGACCGGCGTCGCATTAACCCATTGTTGCGGTCGCCGACGCCCTCCTGACGAGGCCTGGCCGCCCCCACCGTTGTCCTGGAAGACTAGACTGCAACCATGCGCCCCCACGCACTCCCTTTAGCGCTGGCCCTGGCTTTGGCCGCGCTGCATTCCGTACCGGCCCTCGCGCAAGACGCGGCGCCGGCCTCCGTGGCTGCCCTGCCCGAATCCTCCGCCGCCGACCCGCTGGCGCTTGAACCGGCGGCGATCGAATCGCAGCCGGGCCAGGCCGCGGCCGATCCGCAAGCGATGCCCGCACAAGCGGACGCAACCGTCGCGGTGCAGACCGATTCGGCGATCGCGCTGTCGGCGGCCGGGGTGAGCCCGGATGCGCCCGCCTCCGCTGCAGAAGTCATCGTCGAACCGGCCGTTGCCGCCGACGCGCTGGCGACCCGCGGCTTCGATCTCGATCCGATGTCGCTGGACTACGCCCTGGCCCAGATCGATCCGTCGAAAGCGCCGCCGGCCGGCGCCTCGGCCGGCGCCTCGGCCGATCCGAGCGACCCGCGCACCGACGCCGAACGCGATTTCGACGACATCTACGGCGTATCGGCCTACGACCCGGTCGCCGATCCCACCTTGCCGGCGCCGGCCAACGTGCCCGGCGCCTACGATCCGTGGGAGAAGTACAACCGCAAGATGCACCGCTTCAACATGGCGGTGGATCGCGCCGTGGCGCGGCCGCTGGCGCGCGCCTATTCCAAGGTCGTGCCGCGTCCGATCCGCCTGGGCGTGAGCAACTTCTTCAACAACCTCGGCCAGCCGGTGTCGATCCTCAACGCGCTGCTGCAGGGCAAGCCCAAGCAGGCGGCGCAGTCGCTGGGCCGTTTCGCCCTCAACAGCACGCTGGGCATCGGCGGCATCTTCGATCCGGCCACCGCGGCCAAGCTGCCCAACCGCAGCGAAGACTTCGGCCAGACCCTGGGCGTGTGGGGCTGGAAGCGTTCGCGCTACGTCGAGTTGCCGTTCTTCGGCCCGCGCACCGTGCGCGACACCTTCGGCATGGTCGGCGACGCCCCGCTGAGCCCGCTGCGCCAGATCGAACGCGACCGCATCCGTATCCCGCTGCAGGGTTTGCAGCTGGTGGACGTGCGCGCGCAGCTGCTGCCGCTGGACAGCCTGCGCGAGGGCGCCGAGGACGAATACGCCCTGGTCCGCGACTCGTGGACGCAGCGCCGCGATTACCAGATCTTCGGCGACCGCATGGAAAAGAACGGCGACACCCAGTTGCCGGACTATCTGCAGGACGACAGCAACCCGAGCGTCCCGGCCGATGCGATGCCGATCATGCCGACGGATGGTACCGGCGTGCGTTGATCGCGTTGCGGTTCGCTATCGCAAACACGAACGGCCCGGATGCGAATCCGGGCCGTTTTTGTTGGTGAGGATTGCCGGACTAATCCCCGTCCTTGCGCTCCCAACACGATCGCATCGTGCAGTTCCCCCTTTGAAAAAGGGGGCTAGGGGGATTTGCTTTGTGCCGCGGTAACTCGCGAGTCCCCGCAAATCCCCCCCGCCGCTACGGCATCGGCCCGCGGTCCCACGCAAGGCGCTCGCCCCCTTTTTGCAAAGGGGGCAATTTGACGCGGCTTCGTTGAAAGACAAAACACGCGCGCTGTCGGCGTCGCGCTAAACCATCAACCCCACCGCACTCATTTTTCTTCTTCAGCGCGATCCTCGCCCGCACCCTCATCCACGCTCAGCAGCCCGGCCGCGCCTTCGATCGGGCTGGGCCCGTCGGCCACCAGGTCGTCGACCGCATCTTCATCCGCCGACAACTCCACCAACTTCGCCGGCAGCGCGCGGTTCGGCTTCACGCCCATGTCGCGCAGCATCTCCGCCTGGCGGATCACACTGCCCTTGTTGCGGCTGAGTTTGTCGCGGGCGGCATCGAAGCTGTCTTTCGCCTGACTGATACGGTCGCCGACTTTTTCCAGATCGGCCACGAACGAACACAAGCGGTCGTACAGCTGCGCGCCGCGCTTGGCGATTTCCTGCGCGTTGCGGTTCTGCGCTTCCTGCCGCCACAAATGGGCGACGGTGCGCAGCACGAACAGCAACGTGGACGGGCTCACCACCAGCACGTTGCGCTGCCAGCCGTCCATGAACAGATTGCGGTCGTGCGTCACCGCCAGCATGAAGGCAGGTTCGACCGGCACGAACATCAGCACGAAATCCAGCGAACGCAGGCCGTACAAATCCTGATAACGCTTCTCCGACAGCCCGCGCATGTGCTGGCGCACCGATTCGAGATGGCGCTTGAGCGCACGCGCGCGCAAGTCGTCGTCCTCGGCGCTGGTGAATTCCTCGTAGGCGACCAGCGAGACCTTGGAGTCGATCACCAGATGCCGGTCTTCGGGCAGATGCACGGTGACGTCCGGGCGGCGCTCGCCGTCCTCGGTGCCGTGGCTTTCCTGGACGTCGTATTCCTCGCCCTTGCGCAGGCCGGCCGATTCCAGCACGCGCTCCAGGATCAACTCGCCCCAGGCGCCCTGCGCCTTGCTCGAACCCTTGAGCGCGGTGGTGAGGTTCTTCGCGTCTTCGCTCAGCGACTGATTGAGCGCCATCAGCTGCCGCACCTGTTCGCCGAGCGCGGTGCGGTCGCGGGTTTCGTTGTCGTAGACGGTCTCGACCTTGGCTTGGAATTCGGCGAGTTTTTGCTGCAGCGGATCGAGCAGCAGGCCCAGGTGGCTGCGGTTCTGCTCGGTGAAGCGCTTGCTCTTCTCTTCCAGGATTTCGTTGGCGAGGTTCTTGAACTGGTTGCTCAACTCGTCGCGCACGTCCTTGAGCTGGGCGATCTTTTCCTGCGACTGACTGCGCTCGGCGTCGAGCTGGGTGTTGAGGCGGCCTACATCGACCGTGCGCCGGCTCAGTTCGGCGGCGGCCGCGTCGCGCTCGCGTTCGAGCTGCTCGAACTCCAGGCGCAGGCGCTGCAACGCTTGCTGTTCCTTGTCGAGCTCGGCGCCGGTGCGGCCGATGGTTTCGCGCAGCATGCCGCTGTCGCGTTGCAACTGGTTGCGCGCGGTTTCCAGTTCGTCGAGCCGGGTCTGCAATTCGGGAATGCGCGCGCTGCGTTCCAGCAACTGCGCGCGTTCGGCGTTGGCCGCGTTCAATTGCGCGCCCAGTTCGCTGCGCGTGGCTTCCAGCGCGCGCGCAGCGCCGGCGCGCGCGAGCAGCCAGGCGAGCGCGGCGCCGATCAACAGCGCGGACAAAATGGCGATCAGGGCAACGGTCGGGGACATCGAGGGCTCATGGAACGTACGGGGGACAGGCCGTTCCGTGGCCGAACGCCGGACAAGGGCGTTCTGAAGACGGGCACGGATCGCATGCCTAGTCTAAGCGTCCAGTCTAGGCGGGGGAGTCTCAGGCTTTGCGACGAACCGGCGTGCAAGCAAAGGCGCGGTTCGTGGTTCGACAGGTCGCGGCGACGATCGGGTGTCGATGCGAAGGCAGGCTTTCGCTGCACGCGACCGCGACTGCGCATTGAACGATGCGGCGACCGCGTTCCCGCCTGCCGCCATCCCCGCGAACGCGGAGACCAGGGCCGCACGGCGCGCCCTCAAACCCGCGCGTCCCGCTTTCGCGAGGCCACGCCGGACCGGCGCCTGACCCGGGCCTCCCGTCCAGCCCGCTAAATTGCGAACGCGGTCGCAAAAGCCCACAAGGCCACCCCCGTCGCGTTCCATACGGAACAGGATCGAACGCGGCCGCTGTGCCAATCTTGGTCGCTCGACCGCCCGGCCTTCGCCGGTCGCGCGCCAAGGACCGCACCCATGGACCCGCAAGATCCCCGGCTGTTCGCCGACCCGCGCGGCGTCTGGCGCGACGACGGCGCCGGCCGCGTGCACGGCATCCGCTGGCACGACATCG
The DNA here is from genome assembly GCF_018612875.1 of Lysobacter sp. ISL-50. Lineage (GTDB taxonomy): Bacteria > Pseudomonadota > Gammaproteobacteria > Xanthomonadales > Xanthomonadaceae > Lysobacter. The sequence goes on from NZ_JAGGRI010000040.1 coordinate 16,632, forward strand.
ACGGCATCGACGGCTACGCGATCGACGCGACCGACCGCAAGCTGGTGTTCGTCGAGCTGGGCACCGTGGCCGGCGAGCGCCTGGAGCTGCGCACCGACTGGCCCGGTTACCGCGAAGTCGCCACCGCCCTGGCCGTGCATCTGCCGGGATTGGACGTGGAAGCCCTGCATCGCCTGGAGCAGGCCCGAGCCGAGGACCCGCCGACGATCCTGTGGTGGAAAGACTGAGCAATACTGAAGCCGACTCGCATCGGTTCGACGTATCGTCCGCACAGACCGACAGCAACCCAATGCAACTCATCGACCAACGCGATTGGGCCTGGACGCTGTACGCCGACGGCGAGCGGCGCTATCTGTCGGTGCTGTGCGGCACGATCGCCCTGTACGAGTTGACGCTCGAACTCGATGCCGGCGAACGCGCGCGGATCGAGGAGCCTGGATTTCTCGATGGGTTGGCGCGCGAAGTGTCGTATCGGCCGGACAGCTACAAGGCGCGGCATGTGACGGGGTTTCGCGCGCCGGATTGAGCGTCGGATCGTCTTGCTCCCTCTCCCGCGAGCGGGAGAGGGTTGGGGTGAGGGCACGCGAAAGTCGGGAGAACCAAAGTATTCGCGCCGTTGGCGTTATCCCCCCCTGTCCGAGCGCTATTACGCGCCGGGGCTTTCGCTGCCGCGCGAGCCAATGGCACGCAAGCAGGGAAAGGGAGCCAACCTCAATCCAGCACCCGGCAAAACACCGCCTTCAAATACCGCGACTCCGGCACCTGCGCCAGCCAGGGATGATCGGCGCCGGCGCCGGACACCTTCAGCACCTGCACGGTGCGGCCGGCATAGAACGCGGCGCGGCGCAGCATGTCCAGGAACTGGTCTTCGCTGACCAGACCGGTGCACGAGAACGTGGCGAACAAGCCGCCCGGCTTGACCACGCTCAAGGCCAGCTTGTTCATGTCCAGATATTTCTTCAGCGCCGCGATCACCTGCTCGCGGTCGCGAGTCATCTTGGCCGGGTCGAGAATCACCACGTCGAACTGCTCGCCGGCGTTACCCATGTCGCGCAGGTACGGGAAGATGTCCGCCTGGACGAACTTGACGTTGGCGCCGTTGAGCTTGGCGTTGCCCTTGGCGATGTTGAGCACGTCGGCGTCGATGTCCACGCCGATCACTTCCTCGGCGCCGCGCACCTTGGCGTAGACGCCGAAGCCGCCGGTGTTGCAGCACAGGTCCAGCACGCGCTTGCCGGCCACCTGCTGCGACAGCCATTCGCGGTTTTCGCGCTGGTCGGCGAAGAAACCGGTCTTGTGCGCGCCGGCCGGGTCGGCGCGGAACTTCACCCCGTACTCGGTGATCGTCGACGGCGGCACCGGCTCGGTGCCGCGGAAATCGAAGCTTTCCTGCTTCTGCACGTGTTCGTCGGCGAAGGCGTAGAAACGGCAGCCGGGGAACTGCGCGCGCAGCGCGTCGTAGATCCACTCGCGATGACGGAACGCGCCGGCGCTGAAGTACTCGACCACCAGCAGATCCCCGTAACGGTCGACCACCAGCCCGCTGATCCCGTCGCCCTCGCTGTGCACCACGCGCCAGGCGTCGCTGACCTCGTCGAGCCGGATCACGTCGCGGCGCAGCGACACCGCCGCGGCGATCTTGCGCGCGAACCAGTCGGCATCGACTTCGACGTCGGGATCGTTTTCCAGCATGCGCAGGGCGATGCGCGAATGGCCGTTGTAGAAGCCGCGGCCGATCCACAGCCCGTCCACGCCGACGACGTTGACGATGGCTCCGGGCTTGGGCCGCTGGGCGGGCTTATCGACCAGGCGCTGGAAGATCCAGGGGTGGGTGGATTTCCAGGCGTTCTTGAGGCGTACGGTGGGGATTTCGGTAGTCATCCGGGCATTCTACCGGGGCCGGGCGCCGGTCCCGGCCTTTGACCGGGTGCTCAGTCCCGTTCGCGGGACAAAGAAGCCCAGCCGGACCGGCTTGTAAAGGTTTGCGGTGGTGCCAATCTGATTCACATGCACCTGCCCACCGACGCCCCGATCCCCGACACCCCGGCCCAGCGCAAAGCCGACCGCGCGCGCCTGATCCGGGCCCTCAACCTGAGCCTGGCCTTCGTGCTGGTGCTGGTGGCGGTGTTCAGCGCCCAGGGCAGCTTCGACGTGCGCGCCTTCACGGTCCAGCCCTGGTCGGCCGAAGGCCTGATCGGGCTGCTGACCGCGCCGCTGCTGCACGGCTCGATCGAGCACCTGGCCGCCAACGCGACCTCGCTGTTGCTGCTCGGCACCCTGGCCGGCGCGGTCTACCCGAAGGCGACGATCCGCGCTCTGCCGATCATGTGGCTGGGCTCGGGCCTGGGCGCCTGGCTGCTCGGCGACCCCGGCAGTTACCACCTCGGCGCCAGCGGCGTGACCCACGGCCTGATGTTCCTGGTGATGTCCCTGGGCCTGCTGCGCCGCGACCGCGCCTCGATCGCCGCGGCCTTCATCGCCTTCCTGCTCTACGGCGGCATGCTGCTGACCGTGCTGCCGCGCGAAGTCGGCGTGTCCTGGCAGGCCCACCTGGGCGGCGCCGTGGCCGGCGTGATCGGCGCCTTCGTGTTCAAGCTCAGCGACCCGCTGCCGCCGCGCAAGCGCTACAGCTGGGAAGACGAAGAAGACGCGCAGATGGTGCCGCTCAACGACGAACTCGAACCGCCCAGCCCGGGCCGCGTGCCGGTGCTGTGGAACCGGCCGGAGCCGCGGGATGTGCAGACGGGCGTGGTGTTGCGGTTTCCAGGGCGCGGAAACAACGAAGAATAATCCGCCGGCGAAGCCGTCCCGGCACGGGTTAGACTGCGCAGGTTCTCCGCCTTTCGGCTCGATCCGAGCCCCGCGCGATGTCCGCCCAACAAGATCCAGGCATCGGTATTCCGGTGCCCGAGTACGGGGTAACGATCCCCTGGCGTATCACTCAGAGCGAGCTGTACGAGCTTATTCCGCGCGATCGATTCGAGTCCTGCGCGCATGGACCGACGATGTTGCGCTTCACGTTGTTCGGTCATGCCGCGCCTTACTGGTTCAACTTCGTCAGCCGTCCCTGGCTGAGCGAAGTCCAGTTCTGCCGCCGTCAACCGTGTTGGCGAGCGATCAAGCCCCGCTACCGGGCAAGCGCCGACGCGTTGCGTAGGGCGCTTGGGCCGACCCACCGCACCGAGTATCGCGACGGGCAGCAGGTCTGGGATTTCGCTGACGTGCGCGTCGAAAACGCTGTCAGTCAAAGTTGGCGGCCAACGCAACGATCCGGAAAGAGATACCTGCACATACTTTCGGTACGCCTTCGATCCAATACCCAGCGCTGAACACCCATCGCTGCGCCGCCCCCGCTGCGCACGCTAGAGTGGCGCCGCGTCCATGGGAGATGGGCCGCGCTCGCCCCGGTCGGCGCCCACGCGAATTCCCCGTCTCCCGGCGCGATCCGTCCAACGTCCGCTCCGGAGTTTCGCCATGCGCCCCCTGACCGCACCGCTCGTCCTCGCGTTGTCGTTCGCCGCCCCGCTCGCGCAGGCCGCCAGCGCCTGCCATGTCGAAGGCCAGGTCGCCGGCATGGTCATCAACGAGTGCACCCAGTCCTCGCAGCCGATTTCGGACGAACAGCTCAAGCAGCAGTGCAACGGCAAGGTGCCGGGGCTTGAGGAACTCGGCGGCCAGGCCACCGCCAAGCTGGTCCCGGCCTGCCCCAGCGGCGCCAAGGGCGTGTGCGAATCGCCGATGGGCGCGCAGGCCAGGATTTATTACTACAAGCGCTCGGCCGAGGAACTGGCGAACCTGCAACGCGCCTGCCAGATGCAGCGCGGCCAGTGGACCCAGCCTTGAGCCCGCGCACGACCGCGGCGCTGATCCTCGGCGCCGCGCTGGCAAGCGCCGGCAACGCCGCGCGCGCCGCCGACGCGCCCTCCTTCGACCGGCCCGGCATCGCCTTCGCCACCGGCACCCTGCCCAAGGGCGCATTCGCCTGGGAACAGGGGCTGCCGGATTTCGAGCGCGACGACCGCGGCGGCGCGCGCAGCACCACCTACAGCGCCAACACCAATCTGCGCCTGGGGCTGAGCGACCGCGTCGAACTGCAGCTGGCGACTTCGCCGTTCAACTATCTGCGCGAACGCGACGGCGACGGCCGCCGTTCGCGCCATGGCGCCGGCGACACCGGCGTGGCGCTGAAGATCGCGCTGCCGTCTTCGCACGACCAATTTTCCTGGGCCGTGCTCGGCAGCGTCACCGCGGCCAGCGGCGATCGCGAATTCAGCAACGGCGCCACTCAGTATTCGCTCGGCACCACGCTGGGCTACGACTTCAGCGACGCGGTTTCCGGCGCGCTGTACTTCAACCTGGATCGCAGCGACGGCGCCGACACCTGGAGTTGGTCGCCCAGCCTGAGCTACGCGATCGGCGACCGCGTCGCTGCTTACCTCGAAGCCGGCTGGTCGCGCGCCGACCACCAACCCACCGCCTCGGTCGCCGGCGTGGGCCTGACCTTCATGGCGACACCGGCGATCCAGCTCGATGTCTCGCTCGACGCCGGCCTGGACCGCGACAGCCCCGACCTGCAAGGCGGCGTGGGCGTGGCCTTCTATTTCGATTGATCAACTCACCACGGGGACGAACATGGACGATCGCAATCTCTACGCCCCGCCGATCAGCGACGTTACGCCGGTCGCGGGGCCGATCGATCGCACGAACGAGTTCTTCGTGGTATCGCCGCGCAAGTTCTGCCTGTTGTATTTCGGCACCTTCGGCTTGTATCAGCTGTATTGGTTCTACATGCACTGGGCGCGGTATCGCCGCGCCCATTCGGTCGCGCTGTCGCCGGTGACGCGCACGCTGTTCGCGGTGTTCTACACCCATTCCCTGGCCAAGCGGATCGACGCGTCGCTGCGCGCGTCCGGGCGCGTTTTCGCCTGGAAACCGGCGTTTCCGGCGACGGTCTATGTGATCGCGCAGGTGCTTGGCCTGGTTGTCGATCTGGCCGCGCAGGGTCGCGTCGCCGCGTCCGTCATCAACCTTTTCGACGTGCTGATACTGCTGCCGCTGGGATGGGCGCTGCTGGAGCTTCAGTGCGCGGCCAATGCGGCTTGCGCGGACCCGCAGGGTGAATCCAACCGGCTGCTGACGCCGGCCAATTATTTGTGGCTGGTGCTGGGCGCGGTGCTGTGGCTGCTGACGCTGACAACGATGGCGAGTGCGTTCATGGCCGAATACGTGGGTGAGTTGCGGCCGTAGCGTCGTTCGGCACGGCGTGTGCCGTTGCCGTTGCCGTTGCCGTTGCCGTTGCCGTTGCCGTTGCCGTTGCCGTTGCCGATATTTTGCTTTGCCCCGGCTTGGCTTTGCTGTGTGCTTCGGCTTCGGCTTCGGCTTTGCTGTTGCTGTTGCTGGGCGCCGCTTGTAACTCGCGA
>NZ_JAGGRI010000041.1 GCF_018612875.1 Lysobacter sp. ISL-50
CGTAGGCGATGCTGCCGCTCAAGGCATTGCCGTTGTCGGTCAGCGACAAGGCCAGATCGAACTGCGCGGTCTGTTGCCCGCTGTCGAGCTGCGACAGGGTCAGTCCGTGCAGTTGCAGGCCGCCGCCGTCGGGGGTGTTGTTCAAGCTCAGCAGCGCCTGGAACAGCGGGCTGTGGCTCATGCTGCGCGCCGGCTGCACGGCTTCGACGACTTGCTCGAACGGCAGGTCCTGGTGTTCGTATGCGGCCAGGGTCGTGGCTTTTACCTGTGCCAGCAGGTCGGCCACGCTGGGTTGATGCTGCAGATCGACGCGCAGCGCCAAGGTGTTGACGAAGAAGCCGATCAGCGGTTCAAGTTCGCTGCGCTGGCGGTTCGCGACCGGACTGCCGACGACGACATCGGATTGGCCGCTCAGGCGCGACAGCAACACCGACCAGCCCGCCAGCAGGGTCATGAAGACGGTCGTGCCGTGGCGTTGTGACAGGGCCCGCAACTGCGCGCTCACCTCGCTCGAAAGGCGAACCGGGACGCGGTCGCCGGCGTAGCTTTGCAGCGCCGGGCGCGGCCGGTCGGTCGGCAGTTCCAGTACCGCCGGGGCGCCGCTCAGTTGCTCTCGCCAATACGTCGCTTGACGTTGCAAGGTCTCGCCTTGCAGCCAACCGCGTTGCCATGCGGCGTAGTCGGCGTACTGGATCGGCAGCGGCGGCAGCGGATCGGGCTGACCCTGGCGATAAGCGTCGTACAGCGCGCTGACTTCCTTCACCAGCACGCCGATCGACCAACCATCGGAGACGATGTGATGCTGGGTCACCAGCAGCACATGCTCGTGTTCGCTTAAGCGCAACAGGCGGCCGCGGATCAGCGGGCCTTGAGCCAAATCGAACGGGGCGCGGGCTTCTTCGCGGCTTTGCGTCGCTACGGCGGAGGTTTGCGCGTCGGCGGTCAGATCGCTCAGGTCGTGATCGATTAGAACGAAGCCGGTATCCATCGGGTCGATCACCTGCACCGGGGCAGCGGACTGGCTGACGAAGCGGGTGCGCAGGTTTTCGTGGCGAGCGACGATCCGATTCAGGCTGTTCTGCAGCGCTGCACGGTCCAGTTCACCGCGCAGCTGCAAGGCCACCGGCATGTGGTACGCCGCGCCGGCGGAATGGTCCAGCTGATCCAGGAACCACAGGCGTTGCTGAGCCCACGAGAGCGGCAATGCGGTATTGCGATCGACGAGCGTGATCGGCGGCTGCGATTCGCTCTGCGCGTCCTGCACGCTTGCGGCCAACGCGGCCGGGGTGGGACGCGAGAACAGATCGCGCAGCGGAATCTCCAGACCCAGCGATTGGCGCAGGCGTGAGGCGACCTGCACGGCCAGCAGCGAATGGCCGCCCAGTTCGAAGAAGTGATCGTGACGGCCGACTCGCTCGATACCCAGCAGGTCTTGCCAGATATCGGCTATGGCGGTCTCGATCTCGCCTTGCGGGGCGGCGTATTCGCGGCTCAGCACCGCGGCTTGATCCGGTGCCGGCAGGGCCTTGCGGTCCAGCTTGCCGTTCGGAGTCAGCGGCAATGCTTCTAGCGCGACGAAGGCACTTGGAACCATGTACTCGGCCAGGTCTTTCGACAGCACCTCGCGCAGTGTGGCCACCGACAATTCGACACCGGGCTCCATCACCGCGTAAGCCACCAAGCGCTTATCGCCCTCGATGTCTTCGCGTGCGATCACCACGGCATCGCGCACGCCGTCGCAGGCGGCCAGCTTGGCCTCGATCTCGCCCAGCTCGATGCGGAAGCCGCGGATCTTGACCTGGAAGTCGTTGCGTCCCAGGTATTCGATCGTGCCGTCCGCCAGCCAGCGGCCGAGATCGCCGGTCTTGTACATCCGCGCTTTCGGGTCGGCACTGAACGGATCACGGACGAACCGCTCCGCCGTCAGTTCCGGACGATTCCAATAGCCCCGCGCCACCTGCACGCCAGCGATAAACAGTTCGCCCGCGACACCCACCGGCACCGGCTCGCCGCGAGCATCCAGCACATACATCTGCGTATTCGCCACCGGGCGCCCGATCGGCACCGCGCGTCGTTGCGACGGTTCCGCGCAGTTCCAATACGTCACCTCGATCGCGGCCTCGGTCGGGCCGTACAGGTTGTGCAACTCAACCCCGGGCAGCGCGGCGAACACTTGCTGTTGCAGGCTGTAGGGCAGCGCCTCACCACTGCAGAACAGCTGTTTCAGACCCTTGCAGCGGCCCGCATCGGCCCGATCGACAAACACCTGCAGCATCGACGGCACGAAGTGCGCTACCGTGATATCGGCGCTTTCGATCAGATCGACCAGATAATCCGGGTCCTGATGGCCCAGCGGCTTGGCCAACACCAAGGTCGCGCCCGACAGCAGCGGCTGGAAGAACTCCCACACCGATACGTCGAAGCCGAACGGCGTCTTCTGCAGCACTCTGTCAGAAGCGCTCCACGGGAACTGCCGAACGCCCCAATCCAGACGATTCATCACCGCGTGATGCTCGTTCATCACGCCCTTTGGCTGGCCGGTCGAACCCGAGGTGTAAATCACGTAGGCCAGATGCCGCGGCGTCAGCCCCAACGACTCAGGCTCGGGATCGTGTTCGTTCTGCTCAACCAACGACGGATCGGCGTCCAACGCGATGCGCGGCGGCACAGCGCCTTCCGGCAACAGTTCGCGAGTAGCGGCGTGCACCAACACCGCTGTCGGCGCGCAGTCTTCCAGCATGTAGGCCAGACGATCGCGCGGATAGCTCGGGTCCAGCGGGACATAAGCGCCGCCGGCCTTCAGCGTGCCGAGCAGGCCGACCACCATCTCCAGACTGCGCTCGACGCAGATCGCGACTCGCTCATCCGGCTTCACGCCCACGCCGATCAACCGGTGCGCCAGACGATTGGCGCGTCGATTGAGTTCGCCGTAAGTCAGACGCGCGCCATCGAACTCCAGCGCAATCGCTTCCGGCGTGGCACGAGCCTGGACCTCGAATGCGCGATGGATCAGCTCGATACGGCGCGGCGCGGCAGTCGCATTGAACCCCTCCACCACCCTCTCGCGTTCGCCGGCCGGCAACCACGGCAGCGCATCGACCGTAGACGATTCCTGAGCCAGATGTTGCAGAAGCACGGTGAGGCTGGCGACATACCGCTCAGCGGTCTCGCGATCGAACAAATCCGTCGAATACAGCAGACCGCCAACGATGGACTCGCCGTTATCGCTCAACGACAGTTCCAGATCGAAGTGCGTCGTCGCCTGACCGCTGTCCAGCGATTCGATCGACAGACCCGGCAGATTCAAACCGCCGCCGCCCGGCGTGTTGTTCATCGTCAGCATCGCCTGGAACAGCGGGCTGTGGCTCATGCTGCGCGCCGGTTGTACGGCTTCGACCACTTGTTCGAACGGAAGATCCTGGTGCTCGTAGGCGGCCAACGTCGTCGCCTTCACCCGCGACAACAGCTCGGCAACGCTAAGCACCTCCTGCAGATCGACGCGCAGCGCCAATGTGTTGACGAAGAAGCCGATCAGCGGCTCAAGCTCGCTGCGTTGCCGGTTCGCAACCGGACTGCCGACCACCACCTCGGACTGACCGCTCAAACGCGACAGCAAGATCGACCACCCGGCCAGCAAGGTCATGAACACGGTCGTGCCATGGCGTTGCGACAAACTACGCAGTTGCGCGCTCAGATCGCCAGACAGACGCACGGGAACTCGATCGCCGGCATAGCTCTGCACCGGCGGGCGCGGCCGGTCGGTCGGCAATTCCAGTACCGCCGGAGCGCCGCGCAACTGCTCGCGCCAATAATTGCTCTGACGCTGCAAAGTCTCTCCCTGCAGCCAGCCGCGTTGCCACGCGGCGTAGTCGGCGTACTGGATCGGCAGCGGCGGTAGCGGATCGGGCTGACCTTGACGAAATGCGTCATACAGCGCGCTGACTTCCTGTACCAGCACGCCGATCGACCAGCCATCGGAGACGATGTGATGCTGAGTCACCAGCAGCACGTGTTCGCTCTCGCTCAGTCGCAGCAGGCGACCGCGAATCAATGGCCCTTGAGCCAAATCGAACGCAGCCCGCGCTTCTTCGCGGCTTTGCGCCGCCACCGACGCCGCCTGCTCATCAGCAGACATGTCGCTCAGATCGCATTCGCTCAACGCGAAGCCGACATCGGCTGAATCGATCACCTGCACCGCGGCGCCGGCCTCGGTGACAAAGCGCGTGCGCAGATTTTCATGCCGCGCCACGATGCGATCCAGGCTGCCACGCAATGCCGAGCGATCCAACTCGCCGCTCAGCCGCAACGCCACCGGCATGTGATAAGCCGCACCGGCCGAGTGATCGAGCTGATCCAGGAACCACAGGCGCTGCTGCGCCCACGACAGCGGCAACGCCGCGCCGCGGTCGGCCAGACCGATCGGCGACTGCGACGCACCACTGCCGCCTTGCAGGCCGGCGGCCAACGCGGCCGGCGTAGGCCGCGCGAACAGATCGCGCAACGGAATTTCCAGACCCAGCGATTGCCGCAGACGCGAAGCGACCTGCACGGCCAGCAAGGAATGCCCGCCGAGTTCGAAGAAGTGATCGTGACGCCCGACCTGCTCCAGGCCCAGCAGTTCCTGCCACACCGCCGCGATCGCGCTTTCGATCTCGCCTTGCGGCGCTTCGTATTCGCGGCTCAGCACCGCACTCTGATCCGGCGCCGGTAAGGCCTTGCGATCCAGCTTTCCGTTCGGCGTCAGCGGCAGCGACTCCAGCATCACGAACGCGCTCGGCACCATGTATTCGGCCAAGCGATGAGACAAACGCTCGCGCAGCGCAGCGCCCGAGAGAACCACACCCTCGTGCGCCAGCAGATACGCCACCAGCCGCTTGTCGCCCGGCGAATCCTCGCGCGCGATCACCACCGCTTCGCGTACGCCTTCGCACGCGGCCAACTGAGTTTCGATCTCGCCCAGTTCAATGCGAAATCCGCGGATCTTGACCTGCGCATCGTTGCGCCCGAGGTACTCGATCGTGCCATCGGCCAACCAACGGCCCAGATCGCCGGTCTTGTACATCCGCGCCTGCGGATCGGCATTGAACGGATCGCGCACGAAGCGCTCGGCGGTCAGCTCCGGCCGATTCCAGTAACCGCGCGCCACGCCGGCGCCGCCGACGTGAATCTCGCCGGCCACGCCGATCGGCACCGGCTGGCGATTTTCGTCCAGCAGATACACCCGCGTATTGGTCATGGGCCGCCCGATCGGCACTTCTCCGGCCGGCACGGACGCGCCGCCATCGAAGGCGATGAAGGTCGAGTCCACGGTCGCTTCGGTCGGGCCGTACAGATTGAGCCAACGGCAGCCGCGCGTGGACGGCGCCGCGAGCCATACGCTCAGGTAACGCCGCTCGACTTTTTCACCGGCCACCGCGACCAGACGCAGATCGGCGCCGGGCAGGCTGCGTCCAACACCGATTTCCTGCACCCACTGATGCCAGAACGCGGTCGGAAGGTCGATCACGCTCAAGCGGCGATCGCGCAGAAAATCCTCGAATTCCTTATCCGGCGCGACCATGTCGGCCGAACGCAGCACCACCGTCGCTCCCGCGCACAGCGCCGGGAACAGCTCGATCACCGAGCTGTCGAACGAGAAGGTGGCGAACTCGAGGGTGCGATCCTTCGGCGTCAGCGCGTAGGCGCGGATATGCGTCAAGGCCTGGGCGACGATGCTGGCGTGTTCGATCATCACGCCCTTGGGTTCGCCGGTCGAACCGGAGGTGTAGATCACATATGCCAGATGCCGCGATTGCAGGCTCAGAGCGCTCGGATCGGGATTGTCGGCGTTGCTCGAATCCGCGTCCTGGCCGTCCAGATCCAGCATCGGCACCGCGCAATCGCGCAGCAGCGGCAAGCTGTCGCGCAAAGCGCGCTGCGTGACCAATGCGACCGGCGCGCTGTCGGCAAGCATGTGCGCCAGCCGTTCGGGCGGATAGGCAGGGTCCAGAGGGACGTAGCCGCCGCCGGCCTTCAGGATGCCGAGCAGACCGACCACGATGTCCAAACCACGCTCGGCGCAGATGGCGACGCGATCGTCGGGCTTCACGCCCGATGCGATCAGCCGATGCGCCAACCGGTTCGCGCGACGGTTCAGTTCGCCATAACTGAGCGCCTGACCTTCGAATTCCAGCGCGATCGCGTTCGGATTCGCATGCACCCGGGCCTGGATCAGTTCGTGCAGCAACCTGCCGCTGCCGGTTTCGGCGCGGTCGCCATTGAATCCTTCGACGATGGCTTCATGCTCGACGCGCGTCAGCAACGGCAGACGCGCAATAGAACTTTGGTCGTCCGAGCACATCGCCGCGAGCAGAGTCGCGAAATGGCCGACATAGCGCTCTACCGTATCGCGGTCGAGCAAGTCGGTAGAAAACTCGAGATTACCCGCGATTCCGTCGCTGCCTTCGTTGAGCGACAGCGCCAGATCGAAATGAGTGGTCGGATGCGGCGATTCCAGCGCCGCTATCCGCAGGCCGGCCAACGACAGGCCGCCACCGCCGCCCGGTGTGTTGTTCATCGTCAGCATCGCCTGGAACAGCGGACTGTGGCTCATGCTGCGCGCCGGCTGTACGGCTTCGACCACTTGCTCGAACGGGAGATCCTGGTGTTCGTATGCGGCCAGCGTCGTCGACTTCACCCGCGATAATAGGTCGGCTACGCTCGGCGCGTCCTGCAGATCGACGCGCAGCGCCAGGGTGTTGACGAAGAAACCGATCAGCGGCTCCAGCTCGCGCCGCTGGCGATTCGCCACCGGGCTGCCCACCACCACTTCGGACTGACCGCTCAGGCGCGACAGCAAGATCGACCAGCCGGCCAGCAGGGTCATGAAGATCGTCGTGCCGTGGCGTTGCGACAAGCTGCGCAGCTGCGCGCTCAAAGCGCTCGACAACCGAACCGGAACGCGGTCGCCTGCGTAACTTTGCACCGGCGGGCGCGGCCGGTCCGCCGGCAGCTCCAGCACCGCCGGGGCGCCGCGCAGTCGCTCGCGCCAGTAGTTGCTCTGGCGCTGCAAGGTCTCGCCCTGCAGCCAGCCGCGTTGCCACGCGGCGTAGTCGGCGTACTGGATCGGCAGTGGCGGCAGCGGATCGGGTTTTCCCTGTCGGAAGGCGTCGTACAGCGCGGTGACTTCCTGCACCAGCACGCCGATCGACCAACCGTCGGAGACGATGTGGTGTTGGGTTACCAGCAGCACATGCTCGTGTTCGCTCAGACGCAGCAGGCGGCCGCGGATCAGCGGGCCCTGGGCCATATCGAACGGAGCGCGCGCTTCTTCGCGACTCTGGGTTCTCACCGCCGCGGCTTGCTCATCGGCCGACAGGCCACGCAGATCGGATTGATTCAAGGCGAAGCCGGTGTCGGCCGGATCGATCACCTGCACCGGCGCGCCGGATTGGCTGACGAAACGGGTTCGCAGGTTTTCGTGGCGCGCAACGATCCGGTCGAGGCTGTTTCGCAACGCGGACAGATCCAACTCACCGCTCAGCTGCAAGGCCACCGGCATGTGATAGGCGGCGCCAGCGGAATGATCGAGCTGATCGAGAAACCACAAGCGCTGCTGCGCCCACGACAGCGGCAGCGACTGGCTGCGATCGGCATGCCCGATCGCGTCGCGCGCCCCGCGCTCCGCCGCGCCGGCGGCGGCGCGCTGCTTGAGCCGGTTCAGCAGGATGCTTCGTTTGAGCTCTTCCAGCGACTCGCTGCTCTTACTCATTGACCGACTCCCGCTTCAGGATTTCCAGCAACTCTTCTTCCGAGAGACCGTCCAGTTCGTCTTCCATTTCCTGCAGCTCATCGCCGAGGAACTCCATCATCTGCTGGACCCTGACCGCATCGGCCAGCACGTGCAGCACCGGCTGTTCGAACAGGCCGCGCAACGGCACATCGACGTGGAATTGCTCGCGTACACGCACCATCAGTTGCATCGCCAGCAGCGAATGGCCGCCGAGCTCGAAGAAGTGGTCGTAGCGGCCGACTCGCTCGATACCCAGCAGGTCTTGCCAGATCTCGGCGATGGCGGTTTCGATCTCGCCTTGCGGGGCTGCGTATTCGCGGCTCAGCACCGCTGTTTGATCCGGTGCAGGCAGGGCTTTTCGGTCTAGCTTTCCGTTCGGGGTTAGCGGCAATGCCTCCAAGGCGACAAACGCGCTCGGCACCATGTACTCGGCTAGATCTTTCGATAGGGCATCGCGCAGCGCAGCCACTGAAAGTTCGGCTCCGGGTTCCATGACCGCGTAGGCCACCAGGCGCTTGTCGCCTTCGACGTCCTCCCGTGCGATGACGACGGCTTCGCGCACGCCGTCGCAGGCCACCAGCCGCGCTTCGATTTCGCCCAGTTCAATGCGGAACCCGCGAATCTTCACCTGGAAGTCGTTACGGCCCAGGTACTCGATCGTGCCGTCCGGCAGCCAACGGCCCAGATCGCCAGTCTTGTACATCCGCGCCTGCGGGTCGGCACTGAACGGATCGCGGACGAACCGCTCCGCCGTCAGTTCCGGACGATTCCAGTAACCCCGCGCCACCTGCACGCCGCCCAAGTGCAACTCGCCGACGACGCCGATCGGCACCGGTTCGCCGCGCGCATCCAGCACGTACACCGGCGTGTTCGCGATCGGACGACCGATCACCGGCCCGCCGGTCGCTTCGCGGATGCTTCCAATCGTCGCATCCACCGTGCACTCGGTCGGGCCGTACATGTTGTGGAAGTGGATTCGCTTCGAATCGCGCAGTTGCGCCCACAGCTTCGGGCCGATGGGCTCGCCGCCCAGCAGTACGCTGATGGGACGATGGCCCTCGCCTTCCAACAGCCCCGCCGCCAACAAGCCTTCGAGTTGCGACGGTGTGCTGTCCAACGCATCGATCTTCTGCGCTTCGATGAACTCCAACATTGCCGGGCCGCTCGCGCGGATCGACTGCGGGATCGGCAGCACGCAGTGGCCCGACAGCAGTTGCAGCAAGCCCTTGAGCGACATGTCGAACGCGTAAGCCGCGTTCAAGCCGATGCGCGAACCTGGGGCCACCTCTCGGTGGGTGGTCGCCTGCATCGCCCGCCAGAAGTTCACCGGCGAGCGATGTTCGATCATCACGCCCTTGGGCTGACCGGTCGAACCCGACGTATAGATCATGTACGCCAGATGCGTCGAGTTCAGTGCCACCAACGGCGTCTGTTCCGACTCCTGCGCCGCCGTCGCGCCTCCCAACTCGATCACCGGCACTGACAACGACCCCAACAGCGGACGAACTGAAGCCTGCGTCACCAATGCCATCGGCGCGCTGTCGGTCAGCATGTAGCTCAAGCGGTCGAGCGGATAACTCGGGTCCAGCGGCACGTAACCCCCGCCGGCCTTCAGAATGCCGACCAAGCCGACCACCATCTCCACGCTACGCTCAACGCAGATCGCCACCCGATCATCGGGTTTCACACCTAAACCGATCAGACGATGCGCGACCTGATTCGCACGCCGATCCAATTCGGCATAACTCAGCGTCGCACCTTCGTACGACACCGCCGGCGCATCCGGGGTGCGTGCAACCTGCGCGGCGAACAGCTCCACCAACGTTTGATCGTGCTGCTTCGCATCCGCCAAATTGAACTCGCGCAAGACCGTCTCACGCTCGGCTTCGGGCAGAACCGGCAGCGACTGCAGCGCTTGCTTCGATCCGTCCTCCAACGCCAACAGCAACGACGCCAACGCCTGCTCCATGTACCGCACCAGCCGCTGCGGATCGATCCCCGCCACGGCCAGTACCGTCAGGCCGAACGCCTCGCCCAGATCCTCCACCGACATCGTCAGCGGATAGTTATTGCGCGTATCGCCGCCGATCAGGCGCATGCCGCTCCAGGCCTGCATCGCCTGCGCGCTGTCTTCCGGCGTCGCCGCATGGCCGTGACGGTAATTCAACAGCGACGTGAACAACGGCAACGGTGCCTGTACGCCGCTGCACCGCTGCGCCAGGGCCAGCGACGCCTGCTCGTGCTCCAGCAACTCGCTCAGCTGTGCATAGACCTGGGCGATCGATGCCGGCACGTCCCGGTCCAGCCCAATCCGGATCGGCAAGGTGTTCAGAAACATGCCGACGACTTGATCGGCGCCTTCCGATCCTTGCAGACGGCCCGACAGCACCGTGCCGAATACAACGTCATCCTCGCGGCCACTGCATTGCCCCAGCACCCGCGCCCAGGCGACGTGGAACAACACCGCCGGGGTCACGCCGCGGCGGCGCGATGCGTCACGGATCGAGTGCGCCATTGCCATCGACAGCGGCAGGCGTGCTTCTTCGACCTGCTCGCCGTCGTTCTGCACGTTCAGTATTCCGAACGGCGCGGTCGGCTCTTCTACCGACGCCAATTGCGCTCGGAAGTAGGCTTCGTGCTCGTCGTCAGCCACTGTCTGCATCTGGGCGATGAAGTGTCGATAGGCGCGCGCAGCCGGCAGGGTTCCGCCGCTGAGCAGGGTCTGGATCTCCGACAGAATCAGATCCATCGCCACGTGGTCGCAGACCAAGTGATGGCGCAGCAATGCCAGCAGCCATTCGCCGCTGGTTGCGTCTTGGGCGATATACCCGCGCAGGACGGGCGCCTGACTCAAGTCCAGACGCATGCGGCGCGGATCGGTACGCTCCAGCAACTGCGGCAGCGCCGCCTGCTGGGGATCGACCGCGATCGATTCAATGGGCAGCGGCGCATCGCGATGCACCACTTGAACCGGTCGCGGCAGCCCCTGCCAGCGGACTGAGCTGCGCAGGATGTCGTGGCGCTCGATGACTTGTTGCAAAGCCGTCAGGAACAGGTCGAGTCGCTCGCGGCTGTCGAACGCCACCACCGAGCGCATCAGGTAGGCGTCGCCTTCGCGGTCCTGTTCCAGCAGGTGATGGAACAGGATGCCTTCCTGCAACGGCGCCAGCGGGTAGATGTCCTGGATGTTGCTTACGCCACCGGGTACCGAATCGACGATGCCGTCGATCTCATTCTGGTTGAGCGTGACCAGCGGCAACAGGTCCGGTGTAAGGTGTGTCGTCTGTCTGGTGATCGGGTTGGCTGCCGCTTCGGCCGCGGTCGCAACCGGTTCACCGACCAGCTGTTCGGCCAGCGCACGCAGCATCGGCGTGGTGAATACCGTGCGCACGTCGGTCGAAAAGCCGCGTTGGCGCAGGCGCTCGATCAAGCCGATCACCAACAAGGAGTGACCGCCCAGTTCGAAGAAGTGGTCGTTGCGGCCCACTCGCTCCAGACCGAGCAGGTCTTGCCAGACCTCCGCGATCGCGATTTCGATCTCGCCCTGCGGGGCTTCAAAGGCCCGACTCAGCACCGCGCCTTGATCCGGGGCCGGCAGCGCCTTGCGATCCAGTTTGCCGTTCGGGGTCAGCGGCAGCGATTCCAGCGCGACGAAGGCGCTTGGAACCATGTACTCGGCCAAGTCCTTCGACAGCGCGTCGCGCAAGAAGACCACCGACAATTCGACGTCCGGCTCCATGACCACGTAGGCCACCAGCCGCTTGTCGCCTTTGACGTCTTCGCGTGCGATCACCACCGCTTCGCGCACACCATCACAGGCCACCAGCCGGGCTTCGATCTCGCCCAGCTCGATACGGAAGCCGCGAATCTTGACCTGGAAGTCGTTGCGACCCAGGTACTCGATCGTGCCATCGGCCAGCCAACGGCCCAGATCGCCGGTCTTGTACATCCGCGCCTGCGGATCGGCGCTGAACGGGTCGCGTACAAACCGCTCGGCTGTCAGCCCAGGACGGTTCCAATAACCACGAGCAACCTGGACGCCGCCCAGATGCAACTCGCCGACGACGCCGACCGGGACCGGTTCACCGCGCGCATCCAGAACGTACACCGGTGTGTTCGCGATCGGGCGACCGATCACCGGTCCGCCAGAGGCTTCGCGAATACTGCCGATCGTCGCATCCACCGTGCACTCGGTCGGACCGTACATGTTGTGGAAGTGGATGCGCTTCGAATCGCGAAGCTGAGCCCACAACTTCGGACCGATGGGTTCGCCGCCCAGCAACACGCTGACCGGACGGTGTCCCTCGCCTTCCAACAGTCCCGCCGCCAACAAACCTTCCAACTGCGAAGGCGTGCTGTCGAGCGCATCGATCTTCTGCGCTTCGATGAACTCCAGCATCGCCGGGCCGCTCGCGCGGATCGACTGCGGGATCGGCAGCACGCAGTGACCCGACAGCAGTTGCAGCAAGCCCTTGAGCGACATGTCGAACGCATAGGCCGCGTTCAGACCGATGCGCGAACCCGGCGCTACTTCGCGATGGGTGGTCGCCTTCATCGCCCGCCAGAAGTTCACCGGCGACCGGTGCTCGATCATCACGCCCTTGGGCTGACCAGTCGAACCGGACGTGTAGATCATGTAGGCCAGATGCGTCGGGTTCAGTGCCACCAAAGGCGCCTGCTCCGATTCCTGAAGCAGCGTCGCGTCTTCCAGCTCAACCATCGGCACCGACAGCGAACCCAACAACGGCCGTACCGACGCCTGCGTCGCCAATGCCATCGGCGCGCTGTCGGCCAGCATGTAGCTCAGGCGATCGAGCGGATAGCTCGGGTCCAGCGGCACGTAACCCGCGCCGGCTTTCAGGATGCCGATCAACCCAACCACCATCTCCACGCTGCGCTCGACGCAGATCGCCACCCGATCATCGGGTTTCACGCCCAAGCCAATCAGACGATGCGCGACCTGATTCGCGCGCCAGTCCAACTCGGCATAACTCAGCGTCACACCTTCGTACGACACCGCCGGCGCATCCGGCGTCCGCGCTACCTGCGCGGCGAACAGATCCACCAACGTTTGATTCTGCGACGACGCCTCAGTCGAATTGAACCCGTGCAGGATCGCCTCACGCTCCGGCGAAGGCAGAATCGAAAGCGACTTCAGCGCTTGCGAACTTCCGCCCTCCAGCGCCGACAACAACGATGCCAACGCCTGCTCCATGTACCGCACCAGCCGCTGCGCATCGATCCCCGCCACCGTCAGCGCGGTCAGACCGAACGCCTCGCCAAGATCCTCGACCGACATCGTCAGCGGATAATTGTTGCGCGCCTCCACGCTGATCGAACGCATTCCGTTCCAGGCCCGCGCCGCGGCCTCGATCTCTTCATCGCTGGTGAGCGCATTGCTGTGGCGGTAGTTCATCAGCGCGGTGAACAGCGGCAGCGGCGGCTGCACCGCGCTGCAGCGCTGCGCCAAGGCCAGCGACGCTTGCTCGTACTGCAGCAGTTCGACCAGGCGCTGATGCATCTGGCGCACGGCCTGGGATGCGTCGATATCGGCCAGCGACAGCCGCACTGGCAAGGTATTGATGAACATGCCGACGACTTGGTCGGCGCCCTCCGAGCCCTGCAGGCGGCCCGACAGAACGGTGCCGAACACGACATCCTCGCGGCCGCTGCATTGCGCCACCACCTGCGCCCAGGCGACATGAAACAACACCGCCGGCGACACGCCGCAACGCCGCGATGCATCGCGTATCCCCGCCGCCAACGAAGGCGCAAGGCCGATACGCGCCTCGCTGACCTGTTCGCCATCGCCCTGCACGTTTAAGATCCCGAACGGTGCCGTCGGCTCGTCCACCGTGCTCAACTGCTCGGTGAAATAAGCCTCATGCCCGCTCATATCCATCGCGTTGGTGCGAGCGATGAAACTGCGGTACGGCATCGCCGGCGCCAGCTGATCCTGCTCGCCGCGCAGCAGCATCTGCACTTCCTTGAGCAGCAGCTGCAGCGAATAGTTGTCATCGACCATGTGGTGATTGAGCAAGGCCAGCAGCCACTCGCCGTTACCGCGATCCTCGGCGATGTACGCACGCAGCAAGGGCGCGCGACGCAGATCGAAACGAATGCGGCGCGGATCGGTGCGCTCGAGCAACTGCGGCAACACGTCCCGGCTCTGATCCAGAGCCAGCGCTTCGATCGGCAACGGCGCTTCGCGATGCACTACCTGCACCGGCCGCGACAATCCCTCCCAATGCACCGACGTGCGCAGAATGTCGTGACGCGCGATCACCTGTTGCAATGCCGCCAGGAACGTATCCAGCCGCTCGCGGCCGTCGAACGCCACCACCGAACGCATCAGATAGGCATCGCCCTCGCTGCCGTGCTCCAGCAGATGGTGGAACAAGATGCCTTCCTGCAACGGCGCCAGCGGGTAGATGTCCTGCAGATTGCGAACGCCGCCGGGAACCGAATCGACGATGCCGTCGATCTCGTCCTGGCTCAACGCGACCAGCGGCAACAGGTCGGGTGTGATGCGCTTGGTTTCCGGCGTGATCGGATTGGCGGCGACCTCGTCGGCCGACGCGACCGGACCACCGGCCAGTTGCTCGGCCAAGGCACGCAGCACCGGCGCAGTGAACACGGTGCGCACGTCGGTCGAATAACCGCGCTGGCGCAGGCGTTCGATCAGCCCGATCACCAGCAGCGAATGTCCGCCCAGTTCGAAGAAATGATCATTGCGGCCCACCTGCTCCAGACCCAGCAGATCCTGCCACACCGCCGCGATCGCGATTTCGATCTCGCCGACGGGTTCCTCGAAGGCCCGGCTCAGCACTGAGTCGCGATCCGGCGCCGGCAGCGCCTTGCGATCCAGCTTGCCGTTCGGGGTCAGCGGTAGCGACTCCAGCGCAACGAACGCGCTCGGCACCATGTATTCGGCCAGATCACGCGACAATGACTCACGCAGCACCGACACCGACAGTTCGACACCCGCTTCCATCACCGCATAAGCCACCAGACGCTTGTCGCCGGGCACGTCCTCGCGCGAGATCACCACCGCTTCGCGCACGCCTTCGCAGGCCATCAGCCTGGCTTCGATCTCGCCGAGTTCGATGCGGAAGCCGCGAATCTTCACCTGGAAATCGTTACGGCCCAGGTATTCGATCGTGCCGTCGGCCAACCAGCGGCCCATATCGCCGGTCTTGTACATCCGCGCCCGCGGATCGGCGTTGAACGGATCGCGAACGAAGCGCTCCGCGGTTAATTCCGGACGATTGAGATAACCGCGGCCGACTTGAACGCCGCCGATGAACAGTTCGCCTGCCACGCCCACGGGCGCAGGTTCGCTTTGCGCATCGAGCACGTACATGCGCGTATTCGCGATCGGCCGGCCGATCGGAACGCGACCGGCGTGCTGCTGCGGATCGCAGCGCCAGTAGGTGACGTCCACGGCGGCTTCAGTGGGGCCATACAGATTGTGCAGGCTCGCCGACGGCAGTTTCTGCAGGCAACGCTGTTGCAGCGCGTACGGCAGCGCTTCGCCGCTGCACAACACCTGACGCAGACTGCCGCACTCGGCAGCGGCGATCTGCTCCAGGAACACTTGCAGCATCGACGGCACGAAGTGGACGACAGTGATCGCCGCCGAATCGATGATGCTCGCGAGGTAATCCGGTTCTTGATGCCCCAACGGCCGCGCCATTACCAGCCGCGCGCCTGCCAACAACGGCAGGAAGAATTCCCAAACCGATACGTCGAATCCGAACGGGGTCTTCTGCAGAACGCGATCCGACGCGGTCAGCTGGAACTGCGATTGCGCCCACAGCAGGCGATTGACCACGCCCCGGTGTTCGTTCATCGCACCCTTGGGCTGGCCGGTCGAGCCGGAGGTGTAGATCACATAGGCCAGATGGCGCGAAGTCAGCTTCAGTGCGACGGCATCGGGATTGGCATCGGACTGATCGGCCCACAAGCCGGCATCGGTGTCCAGGCACCACACCGGGCGCGCATCCGACTCGGGCAAGCGATCGCGCAGACTGCGCTGAGTCAGCAACGCCACCGGCGCGCAATCGGCGAGCATGTAGTTCAAGCGCTCGGACGGATAGCTCGGATCCAGCGGCACGTAGGCGCCGCCGGACTTCAGAATGGCGAGCAGGCCGACCACCATCTCGACGCTGCGTTCGATGTGGATCGCCACCCGAGCGTCGGGACGCATGCCGGCCTGGATCAGATGATGGGCCAGCCGATTGGCGCGACGGTTAAGCTCGCCGTAACTCAGTTGATCGCCTTCGAACTCGAGCGCGATCGAATCTTCCCGTCGTGCAACTTGCGCTTCGAACAAGCCCTGTATGGTCTGATCGAGATCAAAATCCATGCCGGTGGCATTGAACGCCTCAAGCACTTGCTGACGTTCGCTGTCCGGCATCGCCTTGAGGCTGCGCACGGCGCGCTGCGGCTCTTCGCGCAGCGCTTGCAGCAGGGATTCGACCGCGGTCTCCAGATATCCCGCCATGCGCTCGGGATCGATACCCGCCGCGCACTGCGCGGTCAGGCCGAAGCCATCGCCCCAATCCTCCACCGCCATCGTGACCGGATAGTTGGTGCGCTCTTCGCCGCCGATCAGGCGCACGCCGGTCCAGACATCGCTGGCCGCGGCGTCCGACGGCTGTTTCGGCGCGTGGCTGTGACGATAGTTCAACAGCGTCGTGAACAACGGCAACGGCGCCTGCACGCCGCTGCTGCGCTGGGCCAGCGCCAGCGATGCCTGTTCGTGCTGCAACAGTTCGGCCAGATCGCGCTGCGTCGCGCGCACCGCTTCGATGGCCGGGGTTTGATCGAGATCGATCCGGATCGGCAGCGTATTGATAAACATGCCGACTACCTGGCCGCTGTCGGTGGCCTGCAAGCGGCCCGACAGCACGGTTCCGAACACCACCGCTTCGCGCCCGCTGCACTGCGCCAGCACGCGGCCCCAAGCCAGATGGAACAGCGCCGCCGGCGAAACGCCGAGACGACGGGCGCTAGCGCGCAATTCCGTCGCCGTCGCTTGGCTGAAAACGCGCTTCGACTCTTCGACGGCGTCGCCGCTTCCCTGCACCTCCAGCACATCGAAGGGCGCCGTCGGCGTATCGATATCGCCCAGGTGCTCGCGGAAATAGGCTTCGTGGTGATCGGTCGAAACCGCCTGCGTGCGGGCTATGAAGTTGCGGTACGGCTGCGGCGCCGACAGATTGCGTTCGTCGCCGCGCAGCACGGCGGCTACTTCCGACAACAGCAATTCCATGGTGACGTGGTCGCACACCATGTGATGGCGCAGAAGGCTCAGCAGCCATTCGCCGTTGGCCGGGTCGGCGACGACGAACGCCTCCAGCAGCGGCGCTCTGCGCAGATCCAATCGGGTTCGGCGCGGATCGGTCTGCGCCAGCAGATGCTGCATGGCGTCTTCGCCGGCTTCGCAGGCCAACTCGTTGACCGGCAGCGCCGCTTGACGATGCACGACTTGCACCGGCTTGGCCACGCCCTGCCAGCGCACTGCGCTGCGCAGGATGTCGTGGCGCGCGATGACCTTCTGCATGGCATCGACGAAAGCATCGAGGCGCGCGCGGCTGTCGAAGGCGATCAGCGAGCGCAGCAGATACGCGTCGGCCTCGCCATCGAGCAGATGATGGAACAGGATGCCTTCCTGCAACGGCGCCAGCGGGTAGATGTCCTGGATATTCGCCACACCGCCCGGGACGCTATCGACGATGCCGTCGATCTCTTCCTGAGACAACTGCACCAGCGGCAACATCTCCGGCGTGATCCGCGCTGCGGCCGCCTCGTCCGGCAAGGTCGCCAACAGAGCGGCCTTGTGCTCCTTGAGCAGGGCCAACAATTCGGCGGTCATGACACCGCGTGCCGCACGCACGACCAGTTCGCCGGCGCTGGCATGTACGGAAATGTTGCTCTCGCGCAGTCGGGCGAGCACATCCTGTGGCGTCATACGTGAAACTCCTCGGTATCTGCTTCGTTCGCTTCATCCCGGAAACTGTCCGGGATCAGATTGGCGGGGACTTGGAAATCGTCTACGGCGTTCGGATTCGCGCGAAG
Source organism: Lysobacter sp. ISL-50 (assembly GCF_018612875.1). Classification (GTDB taxonomy): domain Bacteria; phylum Pseudomonadota; class Gammaproteobacteria; order Xanthomonadales; family Xanthomonadaceae; genus Lysobacter. The sequence continues at coordinate 17,855 of NZ_JAGGRI010000041.1, forward strand.
GGTTTCGGCCAGGACACTGAGTACCGGCGCGATAAACACGGCGCGCACATCGGCATTCAAACCGCGCTGGCGCAGGCGTTCGATCAGGCCGATCACCAGCAACGAGTGGCCGCCCAGTTCGAAGAAGTGATCGCGACGGCCGACGCGTTCCAGGCCCAGCAGTTCTTGCCATACCTCGGCGATCGCGGTTTCCGTTTCGCCTTGCGGTGCTTCATATTCGCGTTGCGATACCGCTGTCTGATCGGGCGCCGGCAACGC
>NZ_JAGGRI010000042.1:0-484 GCF_018612875.1 Lysobacter sp. ISL-50
CGCGAGACCAGGGACACCCGAAGGGCGGCGCACATGGACGTGCGCCGGGTGCCACCTTGGGCAGGATGCCCAATGTGGCACCTGCCTGCGTCGGCACCGCACTCGTGGCTTTTGACTCGAAACAGCCTAAAGCCCTTTCTTTGGTTACTTTCTTTGTGGCTTTGGACAAAGAAAGTGACCCGCCGCTTTATGGCGGAAGCGTTTAGCGTTTGATCTTGCTTGTAGCGTTTGATCTTGCTTGAAGCTTCTAAGGAACCTGAAAGTCCCTGATCGACGAAACAACCAGACCTGCGCACTCCCTCCTACCGTCATTCCCGCGAACGCGGGAATCCAGTGCCTTCAAGCGCTCTCGCACGAAAGGCACTGGATTCCCGCGTTCGCGGGAATGACGAACAAAAGAAGACTCAAGCAAGAGCAAGAGCGAGAGCAAGATCAAACGCCTAAAGCTTCCGCCATGGAGCGGCGGGTCACTTTCTTTGTCCAA
>NZ_JAGGRI010000042.1:534-18663 GCF_018612875.1 Lysobacter sp. ISL-50
CGCAGTGGGCATCCTGCCCACGGCGAGACCCGGCGCACGTCCATGTGCGCCGCCCTCCGGGTGTCCCTGATCTCGCGAGTAACAAGCCGCGCCCAGCAACGGCAAAGACAGAGGCAAAGGCAAAGGCAAAGGCAAAGGCAAAGGCAAAAGCAAAGGCAAAATCTCAGCAACAGCTGCAAGTGCAGCTGCAAGTGCAAGTGCAAGTGCAAGTGCAGGTACAACAGCCGTAGCAGCCATCACCAATACCACCGCACCAAAAGAAAACGGCAGCCTGAGCTGCCGTTCTCCAACACAACGATCGCCGCAATCAGCGCAAGACGATCACTTCACCCCATGCATCAACTTCTGCACCAGCGGCGCGACCAGGAACAACAACAAACCCGCGCCCACCAGCACCATGAAGCCGAAACCGTAACCGGTCAGCGCCGTCGCCGTGCTCATGCCTTTCTCGCCGCTGACTTCGCCGGCGAAGATGCCCGACAGGTTGTTGCCGATGCCGGTGGACAGGAACCAGCCGCCCATGCCGAAACCGACCAGGCGCACCGGCGCCAGCTTGGTCACCATCGACAGGCCGATCGGCGACAGGCACAACTCGCCGACCGACTGGATCACGTAAACCATGAACAACGACCAGAACGGGATCTTGCCCGGCGCCGCGGCGAACGCGGAATCCGGCGACACCGACGGCGCCCACTTCAGCCACGACGGCAGGCTCTCAAGACCCATCGCCGGAACCACCAGCGGCGTCAGCACCACCACCAACAGCAGGAACGCCAGGCCGTTGAAGATCAGGCCCAGGCCGAACTTGCGCGGGATCGAGGGATTGGTGTTGCGCATCGCCACCCAGATCCAGGCGATGATCGGCGCCAGCGCGATGATCGCCAGCGAATTCACCGACTGGAACCAGGCGTTGGGGAACACGAAGCCGCCACTGAACTGCCGATCGACGATCTGGTCGGCGAGGAAGGTGAAGGAGCTGCCGGCCTGCTCGAAGAACATCCAGAACAGGATGTTGAAGGTGAAGATGATCAGCATCGCGATCACTTTGTCGCGCTGCGCCGAGCCTTCGCGGAAGCCTTCGAACAACAGCAGGCCGCACAGCGCCACGAACATCGCCAGCAACACCCACTGCAAGGTGCCGGCGCCGAGCGCGAGCAGGAAGTACACCACCGGGATCGCGGCCAGAGCGCCGAGGAACACGTACAGCACTTTCTGCTTGCCCTGGCTGTCGGCCGGCGGGCGGCCGATGCCTTCGAGCTGGCGGCGGCCGAACCAGAACCAGAACAGGCTGATCAGCATGCCCACGCCGGAGGCCAGGAACACCATCTTGTAGGCCGGCATCGCCGAGGTGCCGAACACCTGCTCGGCCAGCCAGCCGGTCAGGATCGGCGACAGGAAGCCGCCGAGGTTGATGCCCATGTAGAAGATGGTGAAACCCGAATCGCGGCGCTCATCGCCGACCGCGTAGAGCTTGCCGACCATGGTCGAGATGTTCGGCTTGAACAGGCCGTTGCCGCAGATGATCGTGGCCAGGCCGAACTTGAATACTTGTTCGTTCGGGAACGCAATCATGAACAAACCCGCGGACATGATCACCGCGCCCAGCAGGATCGAGCGCTGATACCCCAGCACGCGGTCGGCGATGTAGCCGCCGAAGATCGCCGCGGCATAGACCAGCGCCAGGTAGGCGCCGTAGATGCGGTTGGCCGGCGCCTGGCCGACGCCGTCGCCGCCGTAGAACTGAGCCACGATGTAGAGCACGAGCGCCCATCGGATGCCGTAGAAGGCGAAACGCTCCCAGAACTCGGTCATGAACAGCATCCACAGGGGCTTGGGATGCCCGAGTCGCTGTTCGAATTCCGGGATGGGCGCCTGGCCCTGGATGGATGTCGCGGCTCCGCTCATGCGGTGTCCCCTGTCGTGTGGAAACTGAATGAAAATCCCACGCCGACGGCACGGGTCGGGGAGATTTACCGGTGCGGACCGGTCCCGTCAAACCTTTGTGAAGCTTGGCGAGACGTGTTGCGGCGCAACATTCGCGCTCCTAAACCCCTGAATGGGGATGGATTTTGCGCGGCCGGATACGCGAAGTTCGGGGTTCGCGGCGTCTTCGTGCGGCGATCGGGTGACAACTGTCACGTTGGATCGGCTATGCAGCGGGTGCGGATCGGCGCGCGCGGGCGCAGTGCCGCCCGCTTCTGACCCGCGGCGCCTGGGTTCAATAGCTTCCGGAATCGCCCGCCAGACCGATGCTGGTGCGCACCTCGAACAGCTCCGGGAAGAAGGTCAGTTCCAGCGCCTGCTTGAGGAAGCCCACGCCGCTGGAGCCGCCGGTGCCGCGCTTGAAGCCGATGATGCGCATCACCGTGCGCATGTGGCGGAAGCGCCACAGCTGGAACTGGGTTTCCACGTCCACCAGGTCTTCGCACAGCGCGTACTCGCGCCAGTACACGTCGGTGTTTTCGTAGATGCGCTCGAACACCGGCTGCAAGGCCGGATCGCTGACGTGCGGATGGCGCCAGTCGCGGCGCAGGTGGGCGTCGGGAATGGCGTGGCCGAAGCGCGCGAGATACATCAGGAATTCGTCGTACAGGCTCGGCGAGGCCAGCGCCGTGTCCAGCGTGGCCTGGCCCTGCGGGTCGTGCGCGAACACGCGCAGCATCGCCTCGTTCTTGTTGCCGAGCATGAATTCGATGGTGCGGTACTGCAGCGACTGGAAACCCGACGACGGCCCCAGGGTCTCGCGAAAGCCCATGTATTCCGACGGCGTCAGGGTCTCCAGCACCGACCACTGCTCGGTCAGCTGGCGCAGCACCTGCTTGCAGCGCGACAGCACTTTCTGGCATTGCCAGACCTGATCCAGGCGCAGGTGTTCGATCGCCGCGCGCAGTTCGTGGATGATCAGCTTCATCCACAGCTCCGACACCTGGTGCTGGATGATGAAGAGCATCTCGTCGTGATGGCTCGGCTGCGACAAGGGCTGCTGCGCCGCGAGCAGTTTGTCCAGCTGCAGATAGCCGCCGTAAGTGATGCGTCCGTGCAGGTCGGTATGGATACCGCTTTCCAGTTCGCGCTGGTTCTTCTCGACGGACATCGGCGGGGCTCGCGGCAGGGGCGCAAAGCGTAGCGCATCCGTCCCGGCGCGGGGGTCTCGGACACGGCAACGCTGTGTGCTCAAGTGACGTGCTTGCCATGACGCTTTTCGTGCGAATTCGCGGGTATTGCGACACCCCGTCGGCATAATCGCTGGGCCCGCCCGACGCGACACAAGGCCGTGTCGTCCTGTCCGCGGCGCGCTACTAAAGGGGAAACTCATGCATGCACTCGCCAACCGCGCACTCGCGACGGGTATCGCTTTGGCCCTGGCCGGCCCGGCCGGGGCCCAGGTCGTCGTCTCTCAGGTCTACTCAGGCGCCGGCAACACCAGCTCCGGCTATATCGCCGACTTCATCGAGCTGCACAACAACAGCAATGCCGCGGTCGACCTCGGCGGCTGGAGCGTGCAATACGCCGAGTTCGGCGCCAATTGGCAGCGCACGCCGCTGAGCGGCAGCATTCCGGCCGGCGGCTTCTATCTGGTCCGCCAACGCAGCGGCACCGGCGGCCGCAGCCTGCCCAGCGCCAACGCCACCGGTTCCATCTCGATGGCGACCAGCGCCGGCAAGGTCGCGCTGGTCGCCAACAACAGCCCGCTCAACCTCGCCTGCCCGACCGGCCTGATCGACTTCGTCGGTTACGGCTCGGCCGATTGCGCCGAAGGCGCGCAGCCGGTCGCGGCCGTCACCGGTGCGCTGCAATCGCAGTTGCGCAAACACAACGGTTGCACCGACAGCCAGTCCAACGCCGCCGACTTCACCGTCGGCACCACCACGCCGCGCAACGCGTCCTCGACGCGTTACGTGTGTCCGCCGCCGCCGGCGAAGCTGTCGGTCGAGGCGATCAGCCAGCCCGAAGGCCATCTGGGCACCACGCCGTTCGTGTTCGAACTGCGCCTGGATCGCCCCGCCGGCCCGGGCGGCGTGGACTGGAGCGCCTTCAGCAACGGCGGCACCGCCACCAGCGGCGAGGACTATCAGACCATCAATCTGAACGGCCGGATCGAGCCGGGGCAGATCAGCGGCGCCTTCACCCTGCCGGTGCGCGCCGATGGCGTGGCCGAGGCGGACGAAACCGTCTCGATCCAGGTCAAGGCCCTGCGCGGTGCGGTGACGGCCAACGGCGACTATCTCAACACCCAGGCGACCATCCTCGACGACGACACCGGCGCGCCGCCGCCGCGCATGACGGTCAATCGCGCCGAAGGCGCCGAAGGCCATCGCGACTATCGCGCCCTGGCGTTCCAACTCAACCTCGATCGCCCGGCCGGCCCAGGCGGGGTGAAGTGGCGCGCGACCACGGTCTCGGGCGGCAGCGCCACCGCGGTGGACGACTATCAGCCGGTCAACGCCAGCGGCACGATCCCCGAAGGCCAGGCGCAGGCGCGCTTCGACCTGCTGGTGCGCGGCGATGCCCGCCACGAGCCGGACGAAACGGTGAAGGTGCAGGTCGACATTCTCTCCGGCGCGTTCGCGGACGAAAACGGCGGCACGCGCCTGGATACCGAGGCGCTGATCGTCGATGACGATCCGGTGCTCACCGCGATCCACGACATCCAGGGCGCGGGCGAGCGCTCGCCGATGATCGGCCGCGTCGTCCACGCTGAAGGCATCGTCACCGCGGTAGTGTCGCAGGGCGTGTTCCTGCAGGCACCGGCGAGCGAAACCGACGCCGATCCGCAGACCTCCGAGGGCGTGTTCGTCAAAACTCGCGACGGAGCGCAGGAAATACTGGTGGGTTGGCGCATGCGCGCATCCGGTTCGGTCGCCGAGCTGTACGGCCCCGGCGATCATCCGCAACGCGGTTCGATGACCGCGATCGACGGTGCGACCTTGGAAAGCATCGCCGTGCCCAATGGCCTGCCGCCGGTGACGGATCAACCGTTGCTGAGCGGTGTGACCGGTTATGAAGCGCTCGAAGGCATGAGGGTAAAGCTCGGCGAATCGCTGGTGGTCGGGCCGACCGGTGCGTTCGACTACGGCGCCTCGCGTCCGGCCAGCGACGGACGGTTCTACGTGGTCGATGGCCCGGTCGATACGACGCCGCCGGTGCGCGAGATGGGCAGCGCGTTGCCGGCGCTGCAGAACGGCCAGCCGGTGGGCTGGCTGCCGCGTTGGGACGGCAATCTGGAAGTGCTCGGCGTGGACAGCAACGACGCTCACTCGCAAGCCCTCGATGTCAGCGTCGGCGCGCGCGTGCTTGGCATCGTCGGGCCGTTGGATCAACGCAGCGGGCGCTACACGGTGATCCAGCAGAACACCGCTACGATCCACCTGCTGACGCCGGCGCGACAGCCGGCGGGCGTTGAGGCCGGCGACGATGCGCAGGCGCCGATCGAGATCGCCCATTACGATCTGGGCGCGCTGTACGACGTCGTCAGCCCGCCCAACTCGGGGCAGCCGCACACGGATCCGTATGCGTTGTACGACCGTCTGCTCGTCATCGCCACAGGCGTGGTCGATTCGCTGCGCGCGCCCGACATCGTCGCGGTCAGCGGCTTCGAGAATCTGGCCTTGTTGCAGCAACTGGCGCAGATGAGCAACGAGCGCGCGGTCGCCGATGGCCTGCCCGATCCGCTGTATCGCCCGGTGCTGATCGACGCGCCCGATCCGTTGCAGACGCAGATCGGTTTCCTGGTCCGCGGCGATCAACGCCAGGCGTCGTCGCGCGTGGTGGTCGAGCGCACCGAGCAACTCGCCCGCGACGATCGCTACGAGTTTCCGTGGGGCGAATCGCTGCGTGTGTTCGAGCAACCGCCGCTGGCGATGGACGTGAGCGTGCATGGCGACCGCGGCCGCTTCGATGCGCGCATCGTGCTGGTCAAGCTCGCGCCGATCGCCGGCAGCCAGGCCGACAGCCGCGACGGCGAACGCCTGCGTCTGCGCCGTCACGCCCAGGCCGAGTACATCGCGCAATGGGCGCAGCAGCACCAGCAAAGCGAGAACGCGTTGCCGCTGTTGTTGCTCGGCGATCTGCAGGCGCATGCCTTCAGCGATGCCTTCACCGATCCCTACGGCACCCTGCTCGGACAGCCCAGCGATCCCTTGTGGACCCTGGTGCCGGGCGACGGTGTCGATCGGGTCGAGCCGAACCTGATCGATGTGGATACGTTCAGTCCCGTGGGCGAACGCTATTCCTCCATCGTCGAAGGCACGCGCCAGGAACTGCAGCACGCGCTGATCGACGAACGCATGGTCGCGGCGGTGGATTCGGTGCAGGTGCAGCGCGCGCGCATCAACTCCGCGTTCCCGCTCAGCTGGTCTTTCTCCGGTTCGCCGATGCGCGGCTCGGATACCGATCCGCTGCATCTGCGGCTGGTGCCGCGCTCGCACGCCGACCTCAACCTGTGGACCACCGCGGCGCAGACCGCGGTCGCCGGGCAGGAGCTGGAGTACCAGATCGGCCTGCAAAATCGCGGCCCCGACATCGCCCGCAACGTCGGCCTGGGGCTGGCGTGGTCGCAAGTCGTGGGCGAGGTGCGGGTGACCGCGCCTGCGGGCTGGGCCTGCGAGCGCGAGCGCGTGGAGGCCGGACGCACCAGCGTGGCCTGCTCGCTCGCGCTGCTGGCGCCGGGTTACAACGGGCAGCAGGAGGTCTTGCGCGTGTTCGTGCCGACGCTGGCCGAACAGGCCGGCACCGGCCTGGATCTAGCGGTCTCGGCGACCTCGCAGGCGGCCGAATCCCAGCCTGGGGACAACGGCGCCCAGGCCACGACGTTGTTGACCGCGCCGCAGCCCTGACCGGGGCGGCTTGCGGCGGCGCCTGCCGGCGCCGCCGCTTCCACGCGAAGACGGCATTAGACGTGCCGCGCCGCAGCATCTCACTGGCTGAATACGCACCGCCACGATGCCGGGCGGGCCTCGCCGGCACCGATGCGGCAGCCCGGGTGTGGCGCGGATCATGCGAAGTCATCGCACTGCAACGCCAGAAAGTGAGTATTGGTGCACAATCCAGCCGTCTGCGACCGGGGAGGTCGGGCAGACGCTCACTTGGGGAACAACATGGACAAGCGCACGAGCCGCCTTTTGGCGGCGGTGGTATTGGCCTTCGCCGCGGCCGGTTCGGCGCAGGCGCAGGTCGTTATCAGTCAGGCTTCGGGTGCCGGCGGCAACGGCGGCGCCCAGTACAAAAGCGATTTCATCGAACTGCATAACAACGGCGCCAGCGCGGTCGATCTGACCGGCTGGAGCGTGCAATACGCCTCGGCCACCGGTTCGGGCTGGGCGACCGCCATCACCACGCTGAGCGGCTCGATCGCGCCCGGCGGCTATTACCTGATCAAGCAGTCCGACGGCGCCGGCAGCCAGCCGCCGCTGCCGACTCCGGACGCGACCGGCACCATTCTCATGGGCGCGGCCAGCTTCAAGATAGCGCTGGTCAACAACTCCACGGCGTTGAGCGGCACCTGCCCGGGCAACGTCGTCGATTTCCTCGGCGTCGGCACCGCCAACTGTTCGGAAGGCAACGCGCCGACCGCCGCGGCCAGCAACACCACCGCCGCGGTGCGCAACAACAACGGCTGCGCCGATACCAATAACAACGCCGCCGATTTCGCCCTGGTCGCACCGACGCCGCGCAACAGCGCCTCGCCGGTGTTCATGTGCAGCGGCGGCAATCAGCCGGTGCTGACGATCGCCGACGTCTCGCTCGACGAAGGCAACAGCGGCACCACTTCATTCGTGTTCACCCTGAGCTTGAGCCAGCCGGCCGGCGCCGGCGGCGTGGCCTGGTCGGCCTCGACCCTTGACGGCACCGCGACCGCGGGCAGCGACTACGCCGCCTTGGCGGCCCTGACCGGCACCATCGCCGAAGGCCAGAGCAGCGCGACCGTCGCCGTCGACGTCAGCGGCGACACCGTCCAGGAAGCCAGCGAGACCTTCAAGCTGCGCGTGCAGGTCACCAGCGGCGGCCTGCCGGTCCCGCCGGCCTTCGCCGAAGCCACCGCGACTATCGTCAACGACGACGTCGTCATCGTTCCGATCCACGACATCCAGGGCAACGGCGCCACCTCGCCGCTGACCGGTCAGATCGTCACCACCGAAGGCGTGGTCACCGGGCGCAAGAGCAACGGCTTCTTCATCCAGGCCAGCGACGCCGACGCCGATGCCGATCCGGCCACCTCCGAAGGCGTGTACGTGTTCACCAGCACCACGCCGACCGCGGCGGCCACGGTGGGCAACCGCGTGCGCGTGAGCGGCACCGTGGTCGAATTCATCCCGACCACCGACCTGGGCCAGCTGCCGCTGACCGAGCTGAGCTTCGCCACTTACAGCCAGACCGGCACCGCATCGTTGCCGGTTCCGGTGGTGTTGCCGCAGGTGCTGCCGACCTCGCCGCTCGACGCGCTGGAGCGCTTCGAAGCGATGCGCGTGTCGATTCCCAGCTTCACCGTGACCGCGCCGACCAAGGGCAGCACCAACGAGCCCAACGCCACCGGCTCCAGCAACGGCATCTTCCATGGCGTGATCGGCAACCTGCCGCGTCCGTTCCGCGAGCCGGGCATCCAGCCGGGCACGGCGATCCCGGGCGGCGGCACTTCGCCGCCGATCCCGCGCTGGGACGGCAACGCCGAACTGATGACCGTGGACAGCGACGCGCTCGGCGCGCCGAAGCTGGAAGTGGCCAACGGCGCGGTGATCACCGGCATGACCGGTCCGCTGGATTACGGCTTCCGCCGCTACACCCTGCTGGTCGATCCGGCCTCGACGGTCAACGTGACCCCGGGCCCGGCGCCGCACGCGGCGGTGGAGACGGTCGATCCCAGTGCGGTCTCGGTGGCCGGCTACAACCTGGAGCGGTTCTTCGATACCGCAAACGATCCCAATACCGACGATCCGGTCCTCACCGCCGCGGCTTACGACCAGCGCAAGAAGAAAGCCTCGCTGGGCATCCGCGATTACCTCAAGACCCCGGACATCCTCGGCGCGGTCGAAGTCGAAAACCTGACCACGCTGCAGGATCTGGCCGCGCGCATCAACGCCGACGCGGTCGCCGCGAGCCAGCCGAATCCGAACTACGTCGCTTACCTGATGGAAGGCAACGACATCGGCGGCATCGACGTGGGTTATCTGGTCAAGACCGCCGAAGTCCTGCCGGGCAAACCGCGCGTGGAAGTGCTGTCGGTTACTCAGATCGGCAAGGACACGCAGTGGACCGATCCGACCGGCTCGACCAAGCCGCTCAACGATCGTCCGCCGCTGGCTCTGGACGCGATCGTGCATTACGCCGACGGCCGTGATTTCCCGATCAGCGTGGTGCTGGTGCACCAGCGTTCGCTCAACGATGTCGATACCGAAGACGCGCAGAACTCCGGCGATCGCGTTCGCCGCAAGCGTCAGGCGCAGGCCGAGTTCCTCGCCACCTACCTCAACCAGCGCCAGACCGATAACCCGGCCACGCGCTTGCTGGTGCTGGGCGACTTCAACGCGTTCGAGTTCAACGACGGCTATGTCGATGCAATGAACGTGGTCGCCGGCACGCCTACCCCGGACAACGAGACCGTGGTCCCGGGCGACGGCGTCGATCTGGTCGATCCGAACCTGATCAACCTGGCCAGCATCTCCGACCCGAGCGAGCGTTATTCCTTCGTGTTCGACGGCAATGCGCAAAGCCTGGATCACGTGCTGGTCAACGAGGAAATGGTGGTCAGCACCGGCTCGATCCAGCTCGCCCACGCGCGCATCAACGCCGACTATCCGGAGGTCAACCGCAACCTGGCCGACTCGCCCTCGCGCCTGTCCGATCACGACCCGGTGGTGACGTATCTGGTGCCGCGCGAAATCGCCGATCTGGGCGTGACCGCGGCCGCCAACGCCGCCACGGTTCAAGTCGGCCAGAGCTACGGCTATTCGGTGGTCGCGAGCAACCACGGCCCGGGCCGCGCCGACGCGGTCGGCGTGGGCTTCGCCCTCGACGCCGAAGTGCCGTCGCTGACGGTCACCGCGCCGAACGCGAGCTGGACCTGCGATGCGCCGCAGATCGCCAACGGCAAGACTTCGGTGGCGTGCGACATCGCGCAACTGGCGGCCAACGACAGCGCCACGTTCGCGCTGTCGGCCACCGCCACCGCCGATCTGGCCGGCAAGAGCGTCACGCTCGCCGTCGCCGGCACCACGACCTCGCAGGACACCGTGACCGGCAACGACGCCGCCGAAGCTTCGGTAGCGATTACCGCGCCGGGCAGCGATGCCACGCCGATCGCCAACTCCGAAATCGTCCGCGTCGCCGGTGACGCCGGTCAGGCCAAGGTGTATCGGATCGACATCCCGGCCGGCGCACGCAACCTGCGAGTCATCACTCAAGGCGGCACCGGCGATGTCTCGCTGTACCTCAAGCGCGGCGCGCCGGCGACCACCAGCGATTACGACCTGCGCTCGATCCGGACCGGCAATAACGAAGTGGTGTTCACCACCAATCCGCAAGCCGGAACCTGGTACATCACCGTGCTCGGCGGCGCGGCCGCATTCAGCCGCGTAACGCTGTTGCCGACCTTCGTCGTCCCTTGATCTGACTTGCGGCGAACGCCCCCTCAAGACCCCGGCCTGGCGCCGGGGTCTTTTTTGCCCGCGACGCGCCGATCGGCACCCAAACATCGCCATTTTTGAGACGTACATCATGCAAAATCGGTCTCCCAACGGAAGGTCCGGCGGGCAAAAGGGAGTTACATGAACAAGTCAGGGGGCCGCCTGCTGGCGGCAGCGCTGGCCTTCGCCGCGGCCGGATCGGCCCAGGCGGAGGTCGTCATCAGTCAGGTCTACAGCGGCGGAGGCAGTGCCGGCGCCAGCTTCAAAAGCGATTTCATCGAGTTGCACAACAACGGCGACACCGCGGTCAACCTCAGCGGCTGGAGCGTCCAGTACAACATCGCCGCCAGCACCTTCGCCTGGCAGCGCACCGCGCTCAGCGGCTCCATCGCGCCCGGCGGCTACTATCTGATCAAGCAGGGCGACGGCAGCGCCGACACCCCCGCCCTGCCGACGCCCGATGCGATCGGCACCATCCAGATGCAGACCAGCGGCGGCAAGGTGCTGCTGGTGAATCACAACAGCGCGCTCACCGGCGCCTGCCCGTCGCCGCGCATCGATGCCCTGGGCATCAGCACCACCGCGACCTGTTCGGAAACCAGGCCGCTCGCCACGACGCTGGGCGTGACCACCGCCGCCGCGCGCAAGGACGGCGGCTGCAACGACACCGGCGACAACAGCCTGGATTTCGAAGTGGCCGTGCCGGCGCCGCGCAACAACGCCTCCGCGCCGCGCCTGTGCAGCGGCGGCCTGCCGTCGCTGACGGTGCAGGACGCGGCGGTGGATGAAGGCAATGCCGGCCAGACCGCGGCGGCCGTGACCGTCCGCCTGGACCGTCCGGCCGGCGCCGGCGGCGTCAGCTTCCAGTACGTCACCCGCGACGGTACCGCCACGGCCGGTTCGGACTACGTCGCGCAAACCGCCGGCAGCGCGACCATTGCCGCGGGCCAGAGCGAAGTCAGCGTGATCGTGCCGGTGCTCGGCGACACCACACCGGAACCGAACGAAACCCTGTTCGTCGATCTGAGCAACATCGTCGGCGCCAGCGGCACGGACATCAGCGGCCAGATCACGATCCGGAACGATGATGTGACCATCACGCCGATCGGCGCCGTGCAGGGGCCTGGTGAGGTATCGCCGCTCAACGGCAGATTGGTGACCATCGAAGGCATCGTCACCGGCCGCAAGGACGATGGTTTCTTCGTGCAGACGCCCGATGGCGCGGACGATCAGAATCCGGCCACTTCCGAAGGCATCTTCGTGTTCGTCGGCTTCGCGCCGCCGGCCGCGGCGACAACCGGCAATCTGGTCCGCGTCACCGGCACCGTGGTCGAGTTCGTGCCGACCGCCGACCTGGATCAGGCGCCCCGGACTCAGATCGGCGGCTCACCCAGCATCGTCTTTCTCACCGACCAGACGACGCTGCCCGCACCCGTGTATGACAACGCCGCGCTCGCCACCGGCAATCTCGAACGTTACGAAGGTATGCGCATCTACGTCGCCAACCTGACCGTGTCAGGGGCGGCCAAGGGCGCGCTCAACGAAGCTGAGGCCAGCACGACCACCAATGGGGTGTTCTACGGCACGACGGACAGCCCGCGACCGTTCCGCGAAGAGGGCTATAGAGCCGGCGATCCGCAGCCGCCCGGAGGCGATAATCCGCAGTGGGATTTCAATCCTGAATTGATCGCGGTGGACAGCGACGCGCTGGGCTACAACAAACTCGACTTGGGCTATCGAACGCATGTTCTGCAGTTCAAGGGCATCCTCGATTACAGCGCTCGCCGCTATACGGTGTTGATGGACCCCGACACCATGCCCGACTTCCAGCGACCGTTTTTGGAAGATCAGCCCATCGCCGCGGCTGCCGGGCAAGCCGATATCGCTGACGGTCCGGGGGTCGCCGTGGCGATGTATCCGTCGCTGCGTTTGTTCGATGCCAGCAACGATCCGGCCATCGCCGAACCCGTGCTGACATCGAGCGCGCTCGACCGCCGTCTGAGCAAGGCGTCGCTGGGCATTCGCGATTATCTCAAGCTGCCGGACATTCTCGGACTGAGCGACGTCGAGAACCTCGCCACCCTGCAAGCCTTGGCCACGCGCATCAACAACGATGCGACGGCCGCGGGTCAAGCCAACCCTCAGTACACGGCGCATCTGCTCGAAGGCAACGACGCGCTCGGCCTGGACCCGGGTTATCTGGTCAAGACCGCGGACGTGTTGCCGGGCAAGCCGCGCGTGGAAGTGGTGTCGATCGCGCAACTCGGCAAGGACACGGTCTGGGTGGATCGCACCGGCAACACCGCCGTGCTCAACGATCGCCCGCCGCTGGTGCTCGATGCGGTCGTGCACTACGCCGACGGCCGCGACTTTCCGCTCAGCACGGTGCTGGTGAATCAACAGTCCGCCGACGGCATCGTGCCCAACGACTTGAACGGCGAAAACCTGCGGCTCAAGCGCCAGCGTCAGGCCGAGTTCCTGGCCGGCTATGTCAACCAGCGCCAGATCAACGAACCGGCCACCCGCCTGATCGTGCTGGGCGATTTCAACGCGCCGCAGTTCAACGACGCCTATGCCGACGTGGTCAACGTCGTGACCGGCACACCCAGCCTGGACGAAACCACGGCGGTGCCGGGCGATGGCGCGGATCTGGTCGAGCCGAACCTGATCAATCTCGTCGGCATCGCGCCGGCGCGCGATCGCTATACCTCGACCTTCGAAGGCAACGCGCAAAGCCTGGATCACATGCTGGTCAACGAAACCATGGTCGCCGCGACGACCGCGATCGAGTTCGGCCACGCACGCATCAATGCCGATTTCCAGGAGTTCAAACGCACGCTGGCCGACTCGCCCTTGCGCCTGTCCGATCGCGATCCGACCGTGGCTTACCTGATCCCGCCGCCGCTGGCGGACCTGGGCGTCGCCGCGACCGCCAACGCCGCGAGCGTGAGCGCCGGCCAAAACTACGGCTTCGCGGTCACCGCCACGAATCACGGCCCCGGCCGGGTGCATGCGCCGGGCATCGGTTTCGCACTGGACGCCGAAGTCCCGTCGCTCGCCGTCGTGCCGCCGGACGCAAGCTGGACGTGCGCCGCGCCGCAGATCGCGAACGGCAAGACCTCGGTGGCATGCAGCGCGGCGCAATTGGCGCCGAACGCCAGCGCCGCCTTCGCGGTGTCGGCCACCGCTACCGCGGAACTGACCGGCAAAAGCGTCAAACTCGCGGTCTCCGGCGCCACCAGGTCGCAAGATACCGTGACGGCCAACGATGCGGCCGAAGCGTCGGTGGCGATTACCGCACCGGGCGGCGACGCCACGCCGATCGCCAGCGGCGACGTGGTGACCGGCATCGCCGGCGGCGCCGGTGAGGCGCGCGTGTACAAGATCGAAGTCCCGTCCGGGGCGCGCTCGCTTCGCATCATGACGCTCAGCGGCCGTGGCGACATTACCTTGTACGCCAAGCGCGGCGTTCCCGCTGCGCCGAGCAGTTACGACTTCATCTCGGCCAACAGCGACAACAACGAACTGATCTTCGTGACCTCGCCGCAAGCCGGAACCTGGTTCATCACGCTGCAGGGCGGCGCTGCCGCCTTCGACCGCGTGACCCTGCGTCCGAGCGTTTCCGGCCCCTGAACCACCGGTCCGACGCTGTTGCAGTTCGCAAGTCCAGACCCCGGCCCAGTGCCGGGGTCTTTTTTTCCGCAGCGCTTCGGTCGGCCACTTGAATACAGGCGATGCATCCGGCGCGGCGATTCTTGGATGCAGTCAACGACCCGGCCATCGCCAAGTTGGCCGTCATTCGAAAACTCACCCAGGCAAGACCTGAGCGATGCACCAGCGGGTTCAAAGCCATCCATCGCCATGCCATCGATATCCATACCGCTGCGTCCTGACCCACCCAGCGCACAAACCGCGGCAAGTTCACGCTCCGATTCGGCATGTCGTCATGCGTTTCCGCATTCCCGATCCACGCCGCTGCACCACGCGCGGATCGCAGCGAACCACGCGGCCATCCGCCCGCGTTCCTCGCGCAAGTAGCGACCGGCAAAGAGAAATCCCGCGAAACCGGCGATGCGCGCGCCGCGCACGGTTATTGCTGAACCGCTTCGGCGCGCACAGTTCGACCGCGACGCCTAGCGGTTTTCGCCCCGCAATGCATGCCGCAGCGCGCAACGGCGCTTAACGCGGGTTTCGGTATCATTCGCGCCAGACGCGGCACCCCGCCAGGGTGTCGCGGCTTTAGCCCGGCCCGGAACTACCCGCTGTAATCGCGGTCTCCGGACCCAGCCGTCTGAAGCTGACCAGCGCGCCCGGCACTGGATCCGGGACCGGAACGATTCGGACCTCATCCCCACCCGTGAGGACCTTCCGCGATGACCGTCGCCGCGACGTTCGAAATCGAATATCTCCAATACCTCGGCGCGGACGGCAAACCCGTCGCCGAGATTCCCGCCGCGTTCAAGGACGCCAACACGCTGCTGCCGCTGTTCAAGCAGATGCTGTTCGTGCGCACCTTCGATACCAAGGCCATCGCTTTGCAACGCACCGGCAAGCTCGGCACCTACGCCGCCTGCCTGGGCCACGAAGCCACCCATGTCGGCATCGGCGGCTCGATGCTGCCCGACGACGTGTTCGCGCCGAGTTATCGCGAATACGGCGCCCAGTTCATGCGCGGCGTGCAACCGCGCGAAGTGCTGCTGTATTGGGGCGGCGACGAGCGCGGCAACGACTTCGCCGGTCCGCGCAAGGACTTCGCCTGGTCGGTGCCGATCTCCACCCAATGCCTGCATGCCGCCGGCGCGGCGCTGGCGTTCAAGCTGCGCAAGGAAACCAACCTCGCCGTGGCCTGCTGCGGCGACGGCGGTTCGTCGAAGACCGACTTCTACGCCGCGCTCAATTCCGCCGGCGCCTACCAATTGCCGCTGATCCTGTGCGTAATCAACAACGGCTGGGCGATCTCGGTGCCGCGCTCGGCGCAGACCGGCGCCAAGACGCTGGCGCAAAAGGGCCTGGCCGGCGGCCTGCATTGCCTGCAGGTGGACGGCAACGATCTGATCGCCGTGCTCGAAGGCATGCGCCGCGCCGCGGAACTGGCGCGCAGCGGCCAGGGCGGCAGCGTGATCGAGTTCATGACCTACCGCCTGCACGATCACACCACCGCCGACGACGCGCGCCGCTACCGCGACGATGCCGAAGTCAAGGATGCATGGACGCGCGATCCGATGCCGCGCCTGCGCACCTATCTCACCGATCAGGGCGTGTGGAACGAAGAACTCGAAAAAGCCTGGGCGCAGGAATGCGGCAAGAAGGTCGATATCGAGATCAACGCCTACCTGGAAACGCCGGTGCAGCCGGTCGAGGCCATGTTCGATTATCTCTACGCCGACATGCCGGCGGATCTGCAGGCGCAGCGCGCCGAAGTACTTGCTCTGGAGGGTCGTCGATGAACGTCGCGACGAAAGCCAACGTGGATACGAGTCAGCCGGTGGCCACGCCCGCCGCGATCACCCTGATCGAAGCGATCACGCAGGCGCTCGCCTACGAGATGCGCCACGACGACAGCGTGCTGGTGCTCGGCGAAGACGTCGGCGTCAACGGCGGCGTATTCCGCGCCACCGCCGGCCTGCAGCAGATTTTCGGCAGCGAGCGCGTGCTCGACACGCCGCTGGACGAAACCACCATCGCCGGCCTCACCGTCGGCCTGGCCGCGCAGGGCATGAAGCCGGTGGCCGAAGCGCAGTTCGACGGCTTCGTCTATCCGATGCTCGATCACATCATCTGCCACGCCGCGCGCTTCCGTCACCGCACCCGCGGCCGCCTGACCTGCCCGATGGTGCTGCGAGTGCCGTGGGGCGGCGGTATCCGCGCGCCGGAACATCACAGCGAAGCCAACGAAGCCTTGTTCACCAACGTGCCGGGCCTGCGCGTGGTGCTGCCGTCCTCGCCCGCGCGCGCCTACGGCCTGCTGCTGGCGGCGATCCGCGATCCGGACCCGGTGATCTTCTACGAACCCAAGCGCATCTACCGCCAGTACAAGGAAGTGGTCGCCGACGACGGCGAAGCGCTGCCGCTGGACGTGTGCTACGTGCTGCGCGACGGCAGCGACATCACCCTGGTCAGCTGGGGCGCGCAGGTCAAGGAAACCCTGGAGGCGGCGGAGAAACTCGCCGGCGAAGGGATCAGCGCGGAAGTGATCGACGTCGCCACGCTCAAGCCGCTGGACTTCGCCACCATCGCCGAATCGGTGGCCAAGACCGGCCGCTGCGTGATCGTGCACGAAGCCCCGCGCACCGCCGGCTTCGGCGCCGAGATCGCCGCGCGCCTGGCCGAGGAGTCGATGTACGACCTGCTCGCGCCGGTCGAGCGCGTCACCGGCTACGACACCCACATCCCGCTGTTCCGCCTGGAGATGAAGTACCTGCCCAGCGTCGACAAGATCGTCGCCGCGGCCAAGCGCGCGCTCGGCCACGGCTGACATGCGCGCGCTCGTCGTCGCCGACTATCGCACCCGGCATCACGATCCCATCCGCTTCGAGGCGGGTGAGATCGTGCAGTTGGGCGAGCGCGACGAGGAGTGGCCCGCCTTCGTCTGGACCCGCGTCGCCGACGGCCGCGCCGGCTGGGCGCCGTGCGATCTGCTGCGCCCGCTGGACGCCGGACGCGCCGAGGCCTTGAGCGGTTACGACGCGCGCGAGCTCGACGTTTCCGCCGGCCAGTCGCTGCGGCTGCTCGACGAACTCGGCGGCTGGTGGTGGGCGCAACGCGAACCCGACGGCGCGCAGGGCTGGGTGCCCGCGCGCCATCTGCAAATCCTCCGAGACGACGCGTCGTGACGCCGCGTCGCCCTCCCTTCTTTCAGAGACGATCCCGTTTATGAGCGATACCAAGACCTTCCTGCTTCCCGACCTCGGCGAAGGCCTGCCCGACGCGACCATCGTCGAATGGGCGGTCAAGGTCGGCGACACGATCCGCCTCGACGACACCCTGGTGTCGATGGAAACCGCCAAGGCGGTGGTGGAAGTGCCTTCGCCCGTGTCGGGCAAGGTGCTCAAGCTCGCCGGCGCCGCCGGCGATATCGTCGTCACCGGCACGATGCTGGCCGAGTTCGAACTCGATCCCAGCCAGCCGCAGCGCGCCGACGGCCAAGATACGGGACATCACCACGGCGGCGGTCATGCGCCGGCACCTCAAGCGCCGGCCGCGTCCGCCGAACCGGCCGCGGCGGCGAAAGCCGCCGAAGGCGGCGAACGCGCCGACAGCGGCACCGTGGTCGGGGCGATGCAATCCTCCGACGCCGTGCGCAGCGAACAGGCGGTCGCGGTCGGCGGGGTCAAGGCGATGCCGGCGGTGCGCGCGCTCGCGCGCAAGCTCGGCGTCGATCTGAGCCGCGTGCGCGCCACCGGCGTTGATGGCGTGGTCAGCAACGACGACGTCAAGCGCGCCGCCGCCGACGGTTCGGCCAAGATCGGCGCGGCCCCGGCCGCCGCGGTCGCGGCGCCCACGCGCGCGC
>NZ_JAGGRI010000043.1 GCF_018612875.1 Lysobacter sp. ISL-50
AAGGCTTCGACCGCGACGACGTACGCCACGGTCGGCCAGGTGATCCCGTACACCTACATCGTCACCAACACCGGCAACGTCACGATCACCGCGGCGATCAGCGTGACCGACGACAAGACCACGGTGACCTGTCCGGCGCTGCCGGCCGGTGGCCTGGCCCCGACTCAGACCCTGACCTGCACGGCGAACTACACCGTGACCCAGGCCGATCTGAACGCCGGCACCTTGACCAATATCGCCAGCGCGACCGACGGCACGACGACCTCGCCGACCGATACGGTGACGATCACCGCGACGCGCAACCCGGCGATGACCTTGGTCAAGTCCCAGCCCACCAACGCCGATAACGACGGCAGCGGCACGGTGACGATCGGCGATGTGCTGACCTACACCATCACCGCGACCAACACCGGCAACGTGACCTTGAACAACGTCGTCATCACCGACAGCAAGACCACGCCTTCGAGCTGGAATTGCCCGGCGATGGCGCCGACCGGCGGCAGCGCGACCTGCGTGGTCACCGGTACGTACACGGTGACGGCCGGCGACGCCAGCGCTGGCAACATCGTCAACGACGCCAGCGCGACCTCGACCGAAACGCCGACGCCGTCCACTTCGCAGGTGACCACGCCGGTCGCACGGCGCCCGATCGTGGCCGGCCCGGATTCGGGTACGGTCGCCAACGGCGCAACCGGCGGTGTGGCCGTGCCGAACGTGTTGATCAACGACACGCTCAACGGCCAGCCGGCGACGACTTCGAACGTCACCATCCGCCAGGTCTCGACCACCAATCCGAACGTGACCATCGATCCGGCCACCGGCGCGGTCAGCGTCGCGCCGGGCACGCCGCAGGGCAGTTACGTGGTGCGTTACGAGATCTGCGAAATCGCCGATCCGACCAACTGCACGCAGGCCGACGTGACCGTGACGGTGAGCGCCGCGGTCATCGACGCGGTCGATGACATCGTCGCCACGCCGGTCAACGGCGGCACCGGCGGCACCAACGTGATCAACGTGCTCGGCAACGACACGCTCGGCGGCAGTACCGTCAATCCCGCCGACGTCACCGTCACCCCGAACACCAACGGTCCGCTGACGGTGAAGGCCGATGGCGGCGTGGACGTCGCGCCCGGTACGCCGGCCGGCAACTACACCGTGACCTACCAGCTGTGCGAAGTGCTGAACCCGAGCAACTGCGATACCGCCACGGTCACCATCACCGTGACCGCGCCCGCGATCACCGCCACCGACGATCCCGCCGGCGGCACGGGCACGACTCCGCAGAACACGCCGGTGACGACCAACGTGATCGCCAACGACACGCTCAACGGCGCGCCGATCGATCCGAACCTGGTCGTGATCGCCGTCAGCACCGATCCCAGCAACGGCACCGTCGTGGTCAACGGCGACGGCACCATCACCTATACGCCGCGCCCGAACTTCAGCGGCAACGACAGCTACGTCTACACGATCTGCGAGAAGCTCAATCCGACCAACTGCGCGACCGCGACGGTCACCGTCACGGTGCAGCCCAATACGGTCACGGCCAATCCGGATACGGGCAAGACCGACCAGGGCACGCCGGTGACGATCAACGTGGTCGGCAACGACACGGTGACCGGCGCGCCGCTGGACCCGGCCTCGCTGACCATCGTCGGCCAGCCCAACAACGGCACCGTGACCTGCGCGGCCGGTTCGTGCACCTACACGCCGAACCCGCTGTTCGCCGGTACCGACACCTTCACCTATCGCGTCTGCGACGTGTCTTCGCCGACGCCGGTGTGCGCGAACGCGACGGTGACCATCACCGTGGTGGCCAATGCGCCGGTGCTGCGCCTGATCAAGACGGCGGCGGTGCGCGAGGTCAAGATCGGCGATCTGGTCCGCTACACCGTGCAGATCGAGAACGTCGGCGATTCGCCCGCGGTCAACGCGACCCTGGTCGATATCCCGCCGGCCGGCTTCACCTTCGTCGATAACTCGCTGACGGTGGACGACGACAACCGCAATGGCGTGGTGATGAGCGCCAATCCGCTGCGCATCGGCGGCATCGACATCGCGGTCGGCGGCAAGGGCTCAGTGAGCTACTTCCTGCGAGTCGGCGCCGGCGTGGGCAAGGGCGGTCACAAGAACCAGGTCGCCGGCTACGACGACAACGGCACCAAGATCAGTAACGACGCCACCGCCGAAGTCACGATGGCGGGCGATCCGCTGCTGGAGGACAGCCTGATCGTCGGCAGCGTGTTCGACGACCGCGACAGCGACGGCTGGCAGGATCCGGCCAAGGCCACCGGCGTGCGCGTGCAGGGCGGCTTCGCTGCGAACGCCTACGTCGCCGGTTCCACCACGGTTGATCGCGGCGACGGTCCGGTCGCCGAGCCCGACGCGAGCGCGCCGCTGCTGCATGGCATCGCGCTGGGTCGCATCGAAGGCCGCAGCTCCGACGCGGTCACCGCCGCGCAGCGGCAGGTGATCGTGCGGCAGACGCTGAGCTCGCTGGAGTTCACCGACGACTTCGTGCTGACCACCGACGAAGGCACCACGGTGCGGATGGACGTCGCCGGCAAGACCACGGTCGAACGCGGCCGCGGCGATGCCGCCAAGGGCCTGACCGCGCAAGACCTGCAGATCAGCCGTCAGGTCAGCCAGAGCGCGGCCGGTTACCAGGTCGCTTACACGATCCGCAACAACGGGGTCGAGGAACGCGGCATTCCGGGCGTGCGCATCGCATCGGTGGAAGGTCTGATCATGGAAACCGACGCCTACGGCCGTTACCACCTCGAGGGCATCCACGGCGGCGACTCCGCGCGCGGACGCAACTTCATCCTCAAGGTCGATCCGGCGACATTGCCGCCGGGCTCGGTGTTCACCAGCGAAAACCCGCGCGTGCGCCGCATCACCCAGGGCGTGCCGACCCGCTTCGACTTCGGCGTCAAGCTGCCGCCGGGCGAAATCGGCAGCGGCAAGTCGAACACCGACGTCGAACTGGGCGAGGTGATCTTCGAATCCGGCAGCGCCAAGGTGAAGCCGGACTACACGCCGATGTTCGAGGACATCGCCGGCCGTCTGCGCGAGGCCGGCGGAGGCAGCGTCACCGTCACCGCGCAGGCCGAGGAGGAGGCATTGGCCTTCGCCCGCGCCCGCGCCGTGCAGGCCGAGTTGCTCAAGCAACTCGAGCCCGATCCGGACCTCGCGCACAAGGTGCAGGTGGACGTGGTGGCGGGCGTCGATGCGAGCCAGGCGTTGGTGAGCCTGGACCCGTCGATCCGCTTGGGCGAGGTGCTGTTCGACACCGACCAGGCCACGATCAAGCCGAAGTACAAGGCACTGATCAGCGAGATCGCCAAGGCGCTCAATCAGCAGGGCAGCGGAGCGGTCGGCGTCATCGGCCGCGCCGACAAACGCGGCGCCGCCGCCTACAACGTGCAACTGGGACTGCGTCGCGCCAAGGCCGTGTTCGAAGCGATCTCGGCCGAACTCAAGCCCGAGGTGAGGCAGAAAGTGAGAGTGGATATCACCGACGACACCCAGGCGCCGGTCGGCGTGGGCAACCGCTGAGGACATGACCATGAAGATGAAGATGAAGCTTCTGGACATGACCCTGATCGGCTTGCTCTCCGCCGGCGCGGCCACGCCCGCGCTCGCGCAGAAGACCGGCGTCAATAATCCGAGCCAGAACCGCGCGCCCGACACCCTGGCCCAGCCCAGGCAGGACCTGGGCCGGCGCACCACGCCGGTTCCGGTGGACCTGAGCTCGCTCGACAAGCCGGCGCCGCAGACCGAAGCGACGCAGCCGGTGCCGCGCGCCAAGTGCGAAGGCACCGAATGCCGCAGCGACGAAGGCCTGCTGTTCCGGGTGCGAACCCGCGGCGAAGAGAAGCCGGTGGCGCAGGGCGACGACGCGGCGGCGCTGCAAGCCAATCGCCGCGTCGATGTGGTGCACGAGAACCTCGCGCCGGGCGCGGCGAAGATCGCCGGCAAGTTCCAGATCGACCTGCCCAACGGCGGCGTGATCTGGGCGACCGAAGATCCCACGCTCGGCCCGCCGGTGCTCAACGTGCAGGCCGGTTCGACCGCGCCGTTCGAGAACGGCCGCATCACCAAGCCGGTGCGCTTCCACGGCTACACCAACTACGCCTCGTTCATCGACAAGCTGACGGTGACGGTCTACCGCGGCAGCGACACTGATCTGGTGACGCCGCTGGCGACGATCGACCTGCCGGTCGAGAACGTCTCCGAGCAGGAGTGGGACGGCACGCTGCCGTCCAACATCAATCTGCTGGCCGGCGACGAGCTGATCTACATCGCCCGCGCCTACGGCAAGGACGGCGCGTTCGACGAAATCAACCAGCAGCGCATCCAGTTGCTGAAGCCGGAAGAGTACGACCGCGGCGTGCAGATCCAGCGCGAGGAAGTGCAGCGCACGCTCGGCCAGCCGATCGACGATCGCGGCGCGCAGGACGTGGCGATCACCAGTTCGATCTACGGCTCCAACGCGATCCGCATCCAGAACATCCCGGTGTACGGTTCGCGCGTGCGCATCTACGGCCGCGACATCCCGCGCGACAGCCAGCTGACGATCAACGACCAGACCTTCCCGATCGACCTGGAACGCAAGTTCGCGGCCGAGTTCCTGGAACCGGTCGGCCCGCACACCTACGCGGTGAAGATCAAGAACCGCGGCGGCGGCGACATCGAGAAGAATCTCGACGTCAACGTGACCGGCAAGTACAGCTTCCTGGTGGCGCTGGCCGATGTGACCCTGTCGGAGAACAACGTCAGCGGCAACATCGAGCCGCTGGCCGCGGGCGACCAGGGCCGCTACGACGACAGCTTCATCAGCGAAGGCCGCCTGGCGTTCTATTTGAAGGGCAAGGTCCAGGGCAAGTACCTGATCACCGCCCAGGCCGACACGCGCGAGAACGAAATCAAGCGCATGTTCAACGGCTTCTTCGACGCCGATGCGCAGGACATCTTCCGCCGTCTCGATCCGAACCTGTACTACCCGGTCTACGGCGACGATTCCAACACCTATCGCGATGTCGATACCCAGGGCAAGTTGTACCTGCGCGTGGACTGGGATCAGAACCAGGCGATGTGGGGCAACTTCAACACCGGCATCACCGGCACCGAATACGGCCAGTACAACCGCTCGCTGTACGGCGCGGCGTTGAGCTGGCGCAGCCGCAACACCACCGTGCTCGGCGATCCGCGCAGCGAACTCAAGCTGTTCGGTTCCGAAGCGCAGAGCGCGCTCGGCCACACCGAGTTCCTCGGCACCGGCAACAGCGTGTACATGCTGCGCCACACCGACGTCCTGCCGGGTTCGGAAAAGGTCACGGTGGAAATCCGCGACGTCACCACCGGCCGGGTCGAGTCGCGCGTGGACCTCAAGCGCGGCGCCGATTACGAAATGAACGACATGCAGGGTCGCCTCATCCTGACCCGGGCCTTGTCGCAGATCACCCGCGAAAACGTGCGCACCCTGACCCGCGACACGCCGCTGGACGGCTACACCCAGCGCCTGCTGGTCGATTACGAATACGTCCCGGCCGGTTTCCAGACCGACGACGTCAGCGCCGGTTTCCGCGGCAAGCAATGGTTCGGCGACCACTTCGCGGTCGGCGGCACCTACATCGACGAAAACCGCAGCGGCGACGACTACAGCCTCAAGGGCGTGGACCTGACCCTGCAGGCCGGTCGCGGCACTTATCTGAAACTGGAGAAGACGCGCACCGAATCCACCGCCGCGCCGATCTGGTATTCGACCAACGGCGGCGTCGATTTCACCCGCATCAACCCGGTCACCGGGGCGCGCAGGGGCGATGCCGACAAGGTCGAAGCGCGCGCCAACTTCAAGGAACTGGGTTGGACCGAGCTCGACTGGAGCGTCGGCGCCTGGTGGCGCGACATCGACGAAGGTTTCTCGATTTCGCGTTACGACAACGGCGAAGCGGTGCAGGAGTACGGCGCGGAGTTCCTCGGCTATTTCACGGAGAACTTCAGCCTGTTCGGCCGACACACCCGTCGCGAACGCGGCGACGAGTCGCTCGAACAAAGCCAGCTGACCGCCGATTGGCGCATCACCAACGACGACCAGCTCGGTGCCGAACTGCGCCGGATCCGCGAAGAACGCGGCGCGAGTTCGACCTCGACCGCGCCCGACATCGACGCGATGCTGTTCGCGCTCAGCTACCGTCATCGCATCGGCTCGACGCTGGAGTTGTACGCGACCGGGCAATACACGGTCGATGACGACGGCGGCAAGTACGACCGCAACGATCTGCTCACCCTGGGCGCGCGCTACCTGTTCGGCGATCGCTCCAGCGTCGGCGCGGAAGTCAGCAGCGGCAGCCGCGGCCAGGCCGGCAAGCTCGACGCCGAATACCGCCTCAACACCGACCACACCCTGTACGGCGCCTACACCTTCAGCACCGACAACACTGAGCGCGATCCGCTGTTCGACAACGCACTGCAGACCGGTTGGACCATCGGCCAGCGCTGGCGCTTGAACAACCAGACCAACCTCTACAACGAGAGCCAGTTCCTCAAGGACCCGCGCGATTCCAGCGAAGGCATCATGCATACCTTCGGCATGGACTTCTATCCGGCCGAAGGCTGGAACCTGGGCTTCACCTTGATGGACGGCGATCTGGAAGCCTCCACCGGCCACGTCGATCGCCGCGCCTACAGCCTCAGCGGCGGCCGCGTCGATCCGCGCACCGATTGGTCGAGCAAGATCGAATACCGCAAGGACAGCGGCGCCGAGCGTCGCGAAGTGTGGGTCACCACCAACCGCCTGTTCTACAAGATCAACGAGGACTGGCGCATCGCCGCGCGCTTCGTCTACTCCGACATCAACGACGAAATCGACGCCAGCCGCGGCGCCAAGACTGTCGAAGGCAACCTGGGCTTCGCCTACCGTCCGCACGACAGCTCGCGCTGGGCCGCGTTCGGCAAGTACATCTACCTGTACGACCTGGCCACCATCGGCCAGGAAGGCGGCAACCAGTACGACCAACGCTCGCAGGTGCTGTCGTTCGAAGGCATCTACCGCATCGACGACAAGTGGGAAGTGGGCGGCAAGGCCGCCAGTCGTTGGGGCGACTACCGCCTCGGCCGCGGCACCGGCCTGTGGCTGGACAGCCGCGCCGACTTCCTCGCCGGGCAAGTGCGCTACCACCTGATCGCCAAGTGGGACGCCATGGCCGAATACCGCTGGCTGGCGGTGAAGGACGGCGGCGACAAGCGCGGTTGGCTGGTCGGCGTGGACCGTCAGATCGGCGACAACTTCAAGGTCGGTATCGGCTACAACTTCACCGATTTCAGCGACGATTTGACGGATCTGGAGTACGACAACAAGGGGTGGTTCTTGAATTTGGCGGGTTACTACTGACCGGCGCGATTCGACATCCGTGGTATCGAGGGCGTCCGAAAGGGCGCCCTTTTTTTACTCGTGCGATCCGGCATGGTTCTAACCTACAGCCGAAGCACGAAAATTCGCCCCCTTTGAAAAAGGGGGCTGGCGCCTGCGAACGCGGGATGTCGAGTGGTCAACCCATGCGCCGGGGGATTTTCTCCTGCCGCGGCAGAACGTTCCGGTACAAACCCAGATAGCTTCTTAAGGGGGAAACGAAAATTCTAAGAGGGGCGCTGCGCCCTCGGAACGCGCAAGCTCAAACCAGTTCCTTACGTACGAGCACTCCGGCGTCGCGCGGAATAACCTCGCCTTGGTCCGGTGAGATCTGTGCGCTTGCTGCGTCTCGATCCATACCGCCCTGCATCACGAACTTCGGCCCACCCGTCGCCCCCGACTCGTTGACATATTCGCTCTCGCGCATAGTCACGCTGGCCAGCTTGCCGTCCTCCAGCGTCACCACCTGATCGGCGACATCGAAGTAGCGATCGTCGTGGCTGATCGCGACGATCGCCTTGTTGCGCCGTTTCAGCGCCGGCAGTATTTCGTAGTAGAACACCGCCTTGAAGGTCGGGTCCTGGTCGGCGGCCCATTCGTCGAACAGGTACAGGTCCTTGTCGTCGAGAATCGCCGCCAGCAGCGCCATGCGGCGTCGCTGGCCGTCGGACAGCGACAGGGTCGAGAACTTGCCGTCGCGGTACTTCACCTTGTGGTCGAGTTGCAGCGCCTTGAGGTAATGCTCGACCAGTTCGGTCAAGCGCTCGCGCTCCTCGGAGCCGAGCACGCGGTCGAACAGGTAGTAGTCGGAGTAGATCGCGCCGATCGACTGGCGCAGCGAGCCGATGGTGGCGTCGCTGAGGGTCTGTTCGCCGAAGTGGATGTTTCCGCCGGTCGGGCGGTAGTGCAGGGTGATCAGCTTGCTCAGCGTCGATTTGCCCGAGCCGTTGCCGCCGACGATGAAGGTGATCTGGCCTTTGCGGATCTGCAGATCCAGCGGCCCGACCTGGAAGCCCGCGCCCTCGGCGGCCTGATGGTGGTAGCTGACCTGTTCGAAACGCACGCAGTCCCATTGCGCCGCCGGCTCCTGCACGGGGTCGATCGATTCGGCGGGAATTTCCTCGAACAGCTTCGCCACGCGCTGCACCGACACGCGCGAGACCGTCAACTGCGGAATATAGTTGAGGATCATCGCCACCGGGCCGGTGATGTAGAGCAGGGCCATGATCACGCCGATCAGCTCCGGCGTGCTGACCAGATGGTAGTTGACGAAAATAAAGAGGATCGAGCCGATCACGAAGAAGCTCAGCAGATCCCCGTAATTGCTCGCCGCGCGCACCAGCGTATGGCCGGCCTTCTCGCTGGAGCGGACCTGGTGCTCGTGCGCCATCAGCACGTCGTCGAAAAACGCCTGGCGCTTGCTGTCGTTGAGCTTGAGTTCCTTGATGCCGTGGATCAGGCCCTGGATGGATTCTTGCAATCCATCGAAACCGTGACGCGCGCGTATGAAATGGCGGCGGCCGAACAGCATGGGGATCTGATAGCTCGCCACGCCGAAGGCGATGCACCCCAGCACGAACACGAACACGTCCGCGTTGAGCACCAGCAGGAAGCCGAGCATGCCGATCAGGGTGACGATGTTGATCAGCAGGTCCGGCATCATCCGCGCGCCCAGTACGATGCGCGGCACGTCGGTGGTCAGGGCGGCGATCATGCGCGCCGCGCCGATGCGCTCCAGCGCCGGCAAGGGCGCATTGGCGATGCGCGCGTACATCCGCGTTCGCAGGTCCGAGGCCACGTCGATGGCGACCCGGGTCAGCATGATCTGCGAGAGCGTGCGCGCCACCAGGATGAACACGCATACCAGCGCGAACACCGCGGCGAACGGCGCGTTGGCGATCTCCAGCCCGAACAGGTGCGTCGGCGCCGCGGCGACTTCGTCGAAGCGGCGGTCGCCGTCCTTGATCACGCTGAGCACCAGCGGGATCAGCAGCGAATAGCAGATGCCGGACAGGCCGCCGAGCAGGATCGAGACGAACACCCGGTTGGGCGCGCGTGCGGAAAACTGGCTGAACAATTTCATCGGCTGGCTCCTGCCGCCGCCATCGAAGCGGTGTTCGGCGCGGGGACGGCACCGTCGGCGGAGGTGCGCAGACGGTAGTAGCGAACATCGCGGAACGGTTCGACCATGTCGTCGTAATGCGGGCTCATCGCGTTACCCGATTGCCCGGTCGAATTCATGTACCAATGCGTCACCTGCTTGGGGCTGAGCGCGATCACCTGGCGAAAACCGGCGCCGAAGTCCTGCAGGTAGCCGTCGGCGTAGGCGAAATTGGACGAGGCCACATTGATGGAATTGCTCGACCCGCCGTTGCCGATCCGGCGTTCGAACACCTTATCCAGTGGCTTCATGCTGCTCATGGGGATATGTGTGTACACGGTCTTCTGCACTTGTCCCCACTGCCAATCGCGCATGCTCCAACCGCCGCGCAGTTTGTGCAGCTCATCCAGAGCGCTGGACTGGGAGCTGACCAGCGACTGCTCGCAGGTTTCGCGTTGCGGCGTATCGCGGTTGTCGCACCAGCCGGTCGGGTCGTCCTGGATCAGGCGACCGAGCCGCTCCAGGCGCACGCCATCGCCGAGCCGCCGCAGCAGGCGCGTGCGCTGCGGGTTGTTCCAGGTGCCCTGCAGCTGATCGGCGAACACGGCGCCGCGGAAATGCTGCATCCACACGTGGAAGATGCTCGCGGCCTGGCTGTCGGCGCGCATGTCTCCGCTCCAGCCGCGCAGATAGGCGGCGGCCTGGGCGCCGTGCTCGCCTTGCGGCAGGCGCTCGCGCAAGCGCGTCATCATCGCGGCGGCGTCCAGATCGACGGTGTCGGCCTGGATGCGTTGCATATCCTCGGCGACGAGTTTGCGGCCGGAGCCGATGCCCTGCCGCAACAGTTGCTCGATGCGTTGCGCCCGCGCCGGAGATGCCCAGTCGTGCGAGACGAAGTAGGGGTAGTCGTCGCCGACCACGCGGTTGTTCGCGCTGACCAGGTAACCCGAGGGTGGGTTGTACGTTTGCGGCCATTGCGCCGGCGGCACTTCGCCGGACCAACCGTAGCTGGAATCCCACCCCGGCGAGGGAATGGTGCCTTCGCCACGGCTGCGCACCGGAATGCGGCCGGCGCCGAGATAGCCGATGTTGCCGGCGCGATCGGCATAGAGCATGTTCATCGCCGGCGCGACGTGATGGCTCAAGGCCTGCTTGAACTCGCCCCAGTCGCGCGCGTAGTTCATGCGGAAGAAGGCTTCGTAACTGGTATCGGCCGCGTCCAGGCTGGTCCAGCGCAGCGCCACCGGTTGATCGAACACCTTAAAGTGATCGCTGATGATCGGCCCGTGGCGGCTGCTGCGCACCTGCAGCGTTACCGGCGCGTACTGCCGGCGAAGCTTTTCCGGGAAGTCGGCGCGCACGTTGAAGACTTCGCTGCGCACCTGGAACGGTTGCCAGACGCCGTCGGCCTCGTAGTTCGCGCCGCTTGCGTCGGCGCGTTCGAAGAACAGATCCTGGGTGTCGGCCATCATGTTGGTGCCGCCCCAGGCGATCTGCGCGTTGCGGCCGAACACCACCACCGGCAGGCCGATCAGGCTCATGCCGGAGACTTTGAGCGTCGGCGTGTCCACGCTGATCGCATGCCACAACGATGGAATCTGCAGCCCCAGGTGCGGATCGTTGGCGAGCAGGGCGCCGCCGTCGGCGGTATGCCGGCCCGCGACCGCCCAGGCGTTGCTGCCGGTGTTGGGCGCGGCCAGGCGCAGCTTGCGTTGCAGCTCGTCGTGCGAGTCGGCCATCGCCAGCAGGTCTTGCGCTTGTTCGATCGACGCGACGGTGGTCGGCGCCTGCGCGGGATACTCCGGAAAGAAGATCGCGACCTGTTCCGGCGTCAGCGCGCTCTGGGCGACATAGCGATCGATTTCGCGACGATAGTTGCCGCCCAGGTCCAGCGCGAACACCTTGATCCAGGCGAGCGAATCGATCTCGGTCCACGGCTCGGGCTTCACGCCGAGGATGCGGAATTCCGCCGGCAACTGCGCGGTGCGCGCGATCTTGGCGTTGATGCCCGCGGTGTAGGCGGTAAGCGAGGCCCGCGCCGGCGCGCTCAAGGCCGGCCAGGCCGAGCGCGCCGATTCGTAAAGGCCCAGCGTGCGGAACAACACATCGGCATCGATGCTGTCCTTGCCGAGCACCTCGCTGAGCCGGCCGCGCGCCATGCGCCGCTGCAACTCCAGCTGCCACAAGCGGTCTTGCGCCTGCGCATAGCCGACGGCGAAGAACGCGTCGCGGTCGTTGCCGGCGCTGACGTGCACGACGCCGTGTTCGTCGCGCGACAGCGTGACCGGCGCGCCGACGCCTTCGGTGATCCGGATCGTGCCCTCGGGCGGAAGGCTGTTCCTGACGTTACTCCACATCCACAGCGCGCAAGCCAGCAGCGGCAACAGCACGAACACGATCAGTCGTGCGGTCAGTGGGTGGCTGCGCAGATACATCGGCAATCTCATGAGGTCGGACCGGTGTCGCGTAGCGACAATTAATAAAGGTGAGCGAAGTTCGCGCGGGCTGCGTTCGGATCAGCGCCGAAACGATGGCCATACGCCGCCGCACGCGCGCGCGACGCGACGACTTATGTCGGAGTGGAATGAACTGATGAGTTGCGATGCGCCTCCCCTGCGCAATCCGGTCACGTGCCGGTGGTATCAGTCGTTGCGACGGCAAGGAGATGTAGTAGCGGCATATCCCTGCCTACGCTGCAAATTTTTGATGACGCTGCGGCGCACATCAACGATGCACGGTTTCCGAAGCGCTATGCTACGTGATCGTAGCGTGATCCAAATTTCGCCGAATGCAACATCTGCGTAGTACATCAACAACTTGCTGCGATCCGATGCTCTATATGTGCGTGATAGCGCGTAGCAATGAACGATGCGATGAATCACATTTCCGTATATGCGTGCTTTCTTTCTGTGCGACATATGGATAACTTACCCCGAAGCGGTTAGCAAGTTTTGTGCGTGATGTATCGAGCGCGCCGATCTGGGGGCTAAGCCTGAACGAGTAGCGACCTGCGTCGCATTTAGCGCGAGCTGAGTGCGCCTGGCGGGCTTGACAGGTGCGACCGCACAACCAAGGAAGGAGCGGGAAGGCGCGTGTCTACTTTTCCCAATATCGTGCAAGAGCGAGGGCTTTCGCAGCCCGATCGAATCGCATGCCGTTTCTTCAAGGGCGCTTCGCTGATCCCGGAAGATCTCAGCTTCGGCGAGTTATGGCGGCGTTCGTCCGCGCTCGCGCAGCGTCTGCAGGCGATGGGTCTGCGCGGTGAGCGCGCGGTGCTGGTGTGCAAATCGCAGGCGACCTTCGTCGAAGCGTTCTACGCATGTTTGCTCGCCGGCGTGGTCGCGGTGCCTACCGCGCCGCCGCGCCGGCAAGTGTTGCAAAGCCGCTTGCAGTTGATCGTCGAAGACGCGCAGGCGCGCGCCTTGTTGTTCGACGCGGACGAATTGCTGCAGGCGCAGCTGCACGAAAGCGGCGAGGCGCTGATCAAGATCGACTTGCGCGAATCGTCGGATGCATTCGTAAGTTCGGCCGAGCCATGGCGCCCGGTTTCGCCCGAAGCCGATGCGCCGGCCTTCCTTCAATACACCTCCGGGTCGACCGGCGATCCGAAGGGCGTGATCGTCACCCACGGCAACCTGATCGACAACTGCGCGTCGATCCGGGAAGCGATGGAAATCAGCGCCGATTCGGTGCTTTTTACCGCATTGCCGCTGTTTCACGACATGGGATTGGTCGGCGGCGTGCTGCAGCTGATGTACTCGGGTTGTTCGGCCGGATTCATGTCGCCGGCGGAATTCGTCCAGTACCCCGAGCGCTGGTTGCAGATCATTTCCAAGTACCGCGTGACCGTCAGCGGCGGTCCGAATTTCATGTACGAACTGGCCGCCGGCTCGGTCGGCGATGAGCGACTGCAGGGCGTCGATCTGTCGTGTTGGCGGGTGGCGTTCTGCGGCGCCGAGCCGATCAGGGCCAGCACGATCGAGCGCTTCGGCGAGCGCTACGCCGCTTACGGTTTCGACGCGGGCGCGTTCTATCCGTGCTACGGCATGGCCGAGTCGACGCTGTTCATCACCGGTACCTCGGTCGGGCAGGCGCCGCGGCTCGCGCATCGCGACGGTACGCGAGTCGTCGGCTGCGGCCATGTGCGCGGCGACGTGCGGCTGGAAATCGTCGATCCCGATACGCAAGTGCGCGTACGCGCCGGCGAGGTCGGTGAGATATGGGTCGGCAGCGCAAGCGTGGCGAGGGGCTATTGGCGGCGGCCGGAACTCAGTGCGCGGATTTTCGGCGCCCGTATCGAAGGCGGCGATGAGGCTTATCTGCGCACCGGCGATCTGGGTTTCATCAGCGACGGTCAGTTGTACATCGCCGGACGGCTCAAGGATTTGATCATCGTCAGTGGGCGCAAGTACGCGCCGCAGGACATCGAGCACGAATGCGAGCGCAGCCACGGCGCGTTGCGCCAGGCGGGCGGCGCGGCGTTCTCGGTCGAGGACGGTGAACGCGAATCGGTGGTGGTCGTGTTCGAGCTCAAGCGCGAATGGCTGCGCCGTCGTTCCGAGTGGGACGAAGTCACGCGCGCGATGCGCGCCGGCGTCAGCGCCGCGTACGGCTTGCCGCTGTCGGACGTGGTGCTGATCGCGCCGGGCAGTCTGCCGCGCACGTCCAGCGGCAAGGTCCGGCGTGCGCAATGCCGGATGGATTACCTCGCGGGCGCGTGGGAGCCCGCGGTCGAAGCTTGAAGGTTCGTCCGCGCGTCGGCGGGCGTGTTGGAACAGTTCGGGGGCAGGGATGAGTAATCGCGAGCAGTGGCTCAGGAATGCGATGGCGGACGTGATGCAGATCGAGCCTGCGCGGATATCGGTGGAACAATCGTTCGCCGAGCAAGGCGTGGATTCGCTGATGGGGCTGCGGTTGACCCGTGTCTTGCAAGACGACCTCGGAGTAGAGATCGAACTGGAATGGCTGTTCGATTATCCGAATATCCGCGAGTTGGCCGGATATCTCGATAGCCAGTTCGGCGAGCGCGCCGAAGAATCCGCTGCGACGACGGCATAACTTGGCGAACTGAGGCGTTCGGGATGAACCTGGAAGCAAGAGCGGAGCTTTGGCTGCCGCTGTCGGCGGCGCAGCGCGGCCGCTGGCTGACGTACCGCATGGCGCCGGCGCGTCAAAGCGATCACAACAATGTGTTTTCGGCTCGAGTGCGTGGGCACTTTAGCAGCGAGGCCCTGCAACAGGCCTTACGCTATTTGGCGATTCGTCACGCGATGCTGCGCGTGCGTATTCGCGAGCGCGACGGAATCGCCGAGCAGCGTTTCTGCGAGACCGCCGAAACACAACTGCGCTGCGTCGACGCCAGCGGTTGGGACGAGGGCGAACTGGCGCGGCAGGTGGAGCGCGATGGCGCACGGCCGTTCCGGCTCGACAGCGAGCCGCCGTTTCGCGCGGGCTTGTACACGCGTGGACCGGACGAGCAGGTGCTGATGCTCGCGTTCGATCACATCGCGGTGGACGGCTGGTCGTACTGGTTGCTCCTGGAAGAACTCGGCGGGCTGTTGGCCGATGCGGCCGGTTTCGATCCGGTCGCACCGGTTTACGACTACGGGCAATACGTGCGCTGGCAGGAGCAATGGCTGCGCGGCGACGAAGCGGCCACGCAGAGGAATTACTGGCGCCAGACGATCGCCGATGAAGGGACGCGGCTGCAGCTTCCGACCGATCGCGCATCCACCGATTCCGACCAGGGCACCCAGGTGGTGTCGGTATCGGTGCCCGCCGGCTTGAGCGAGGCCGTCGGCGGGTTGGCGCGACGTCACGCATCGACCTTGTACACCTGTCTGTTGGCCGCGTATCAGATGTTTCTGCATCGGATCACCGGCCAGGATAAGATTTCCGTGGGTTCGCCGATGCCGGGCCGCAGTCTGGCGCAGTGGGATGCGGTCGTTGGCGACTTCGTCAATCCGGTCGTGATCAAGGCCGGTTTTCCCGTGGGAAAACGCGTGGCGCAGGTGTTGCGCGAAACCCGAAATTCGGCGCTGAAAGCGGTGCGTTATCAGGACTATCCGTATCAGTGCGTGGTCGAAGACCTGCGCGCGAGCCGCGGCGGCGCGGAGATTTCCCTGTTCCAGACCATGTTCGTGTTCCAGCACGCGCGCCACGGCGCTGGCTTGCGTGGCTTGTGGAGCGAGCAGGGTGCGGGCGAAGGCATTGCATGGGGCGGCGCCGCGCTGAGCGCGTATCCGGCAGGCCGCAGTGGCGGCGAGTCGTTGCCGCTGGTGCTGGAAGCGATCGAACTGGAACGAGGGTTGCGCTGCGATTTCAGGTTCGACCCGGCGCTGTTCGACCGCGGCACGGTCGAACGTCTGGCAGGCTGCTGGCTGCGCCTGCTGGAGAGCCTGACTGTTGATAACGATCAGTTGGTCGACGAACTCGACTTGCTCGACCAGACGCAGCGCCATCAACTGCTGCACGACTTCAACGCGACCCAAGCGCCGTTGCCGCCAGAGCCGCTGGCGCATCGGGCCTTCGAGGCGCAGGCGGCGGCGCTTGCGCGGCAACCCGCGCTGGTGTCCGGAGATCGCACGATCTCCTACGCGGACTTGAATCGGGACGCCAACCGCATCGCGCATCGACTGATCGCCGCGGGCGTGGCTGTCGGCGATCGAGTGGGGATCTTCCTGGAGCGCGGGTCATCGTTGATCGCCGCGTTGCTCGGAACGCTCAAGGCTGGCGCGTCTTACGTGCCCATGGACCCGGCTTATCCGCCCGAACGCCTGAGCCACATGCTTCGCGACAGCGCGCCGCAGCGAGTGCTGAGCACGATGTCGTTGCGCGATCGCCTGCCCGATGCGGATGCGACGAATATTCTGTGGTTGGACGATGCTGGCATTCCGGCCGATGGCGACGATCATAATCCACGTCCGGTGGGGCTTAGCGGCAACGATGCGGCTTACCTTATCTACACCTCCGGTTCGACCGGCAAACCGAAAGGCGTGGTGGTCGAGCATCGCAGTCTGACCGCGCAGATGGCGACGCATGTGCGCAACTGCGGCCTCGGGCCGGGCGAACGCATGCTGCAGTTCGCTTCGTACTCGTTCGACAGTTCCGTGGTCGAGATATTTCCCGCGTTGTCGGCCGGCGCGACCGTGGTGCTGCGCCCGGACGATCTGATCGCGCCGGACGCGGACTTCGTCGATTTCCTGCGCAGGTACGAGGTCGGAATTGTCGATGCGCCGACCGCGTTCTGGCATCGTTGGGCGATGCAATTGCGCGACGGCGCCGTGACGCAGGCGCCATCGTTGCGCCTGGTCGTCGTCGGCGGCGAGAAGGTGGAGCGGCGCTTCCTCGATGCGTGGCTGACCGCGACGCCGTGCCCTGTGCTCAACACGTACGGGCCGACCGAAACCACGGTCTATGCCACCGCCGCTCTGCTCGACAGGACGACGGCGCGTTTGGATCGCGAGGTTCCGATCGGCGGTCCGGTGGCGAATACCCGGGTATATGTCCTGGATGCGCGCGGCGAGCCGGTGCCCGTTGGCGTCGCTGGCGAATTGTTCATTGCCGGCGCGCAGGTCGCGCGCGAGTACTGGAATCGTCCGGAGCTGACGGCGGAGCGGTTCGTGCGCGATCCGTTCAGTGCCGATCCGCAGGCGCGGATGTACAGGACCGGCGATCTGGGACGTTGGCTGGCGGACGGGGCGATCGAATACCTGGGTCGCAACGATTTCCAGGTGAAGATTCGTGGTTTCCGCATCGAATTGGGCGAAATCGAAGCCCGGCTGGTAGCCTGCGACGGTGTGCGCGAAGCGGTGGTGGTCGCGCGCGAAGACGTCGAAGGCGATAAGCGTCTGGTCGCCTATGCGGTGATGGAAGCGGGCGCCGAGTGGTCGGTGTCGTCGCTGCGCGAATCGCTGTCGAGGGACTTGGCCGAGTACATGATTCCGAGCGCCTTTGTGGCGCTGGAATCGTTGCCGCTGACTCCGAACGGAAAGCTGGATCGCAAGGCATTGCCTGCGCCGGATCAAGGCGCGATGCTGAGGCGCGAATACGAAGCGCCGCAAGGTGAAATCGAAAATGCCATCGCTGCGGTCTGGCAAGACCTGCTCGGCCTTGAGCGGGTCGGCCGCCACGATCACTTCTTCGAACTCGGCGGGCACTCGCTGCTGGCGGCGCAGGTCGCCTCGCGCCTGCGGCAGTCGTTGGCTCTTGACGTTCCGCTGCGCGACCTGTTCTCGCGTCCTACGCCGGCGATGCTTGCGGCGAGCTTGCAGGGTACGCAAAGCGCATCGCAACTGCCGATCGTGCTCGCTGATCGCAGCAAGGCGCTGCCGCTTTCGTGGGCGCAACAGCGCCTGTGGTTCCTGGATCAGCTCGACCATTCGGCCGGCGCGGCCTATCACATGCCGGTGGCTCTGCGACTGAGCGGTGAGTTGGATCGCTCCGCGCTGCGGAAGAGCTTGGATCGAATCATCGCGCGCCACGAAAACCTGCGGACCCGATTCGTCAGCCAGTCCGGCGCCCCGGTCCAGGTCATCGACTCGGCCGATACGGGCTTCGTTCTGGTTAATCAGGATTTGAGCGATCTCGCCGCCGATGCGAAAGCCGCCGCCGTAGCCACGCAAAGCCGCGAAGAGGCCCACGCCCCATTCGATCTCGCCCAGGGTCCTTTGATCCGCGGCCGACTGCTGCGCTTGAACGAACACGAACATGTGCTGCTGGTGACCCAACATCACATCGTCTCCGACGGTTGGTCGATCGGCGTACTGGTAAAGGAAGTCAGCGCCTTGTACGACGCGTTTCGGCAGGGTCAGCCCGATCCGTTGCCGCCGCTGCCGATCCAGTACGCCGACTATGCGGCGTGGCAACGCGGCTGGCTGCAAGGCGACACGTTGCAGCGTCAAACGACGTATTGGCGCGAACAACTGCGCGGCGCGCCCGCGGTCCTGGAGCTGCCGACCGACCGGCCGCGCCCGGCGGTGCAGAGCTATGCGGGCGACCGCGTTCCGGTCCGTCTGTCGAGCGATCTGAGCGCGCAACTGCGCAGCCTGTCGCAACGTCACGGCACGACCGTCTTCATGACCTTGTTGGCCGGCTGGTCAGTGCTGCTGTCGCGCCTGAGCGGCCAATCCGATGTCGTCGTCGGCAGCCCGGTCGCGAATCGCCAGCGCAGCGAACTCGAGCCGCTGATCGGCTTCTTCGTCAATACCTTGGCGCTGCGGGTGGATCTGCAAGGCGCGCCGAGCGTGGCGGATCTGTTGTCGCGGGTGAAGGTGACAACGCTGGCTGCCTATGAGCATCAGGATCTTCCGTTCGAACAGGTAGTCGAAGCCGCGCAGCCGGTGCGCAGCATGAGTCACAGCCCGCTGTTCCAGGCGCTGCTGAGTTTGAACAACACGCCCGACGGTGGCGGTCTGCAGCTGCACGGCCTGAGTCTGTCGCAACTGGACAGCGGCCAGCAGACCACGCACTTCGACCTGGAACTTTCGCTCGAAGACAGAGGCGGCGAGATCTTCGGTGAGCTGTCTTATTCGACCGATCTGTTCGATCGCTCGACTATCGAGCGCTATGTCGCCAGCCTTATCGTTCTTCTGCAGCATCTGGCTCAGGAATCGTCCACGGTCGATGCGCTGCCTTGGTTGCCGGTCGGTGAGCGGGAGCGGGTGGTGGAGGTGTTCAACGCGACCGCCGCGCCGCGCCGTATCGAGCTGATCCATCGCGCGTTCGAAGCGCAGGTCCGCGCCACGCCGGAAGCGATTGCGCTGGAGTTCGATGGTGCGCGATTGAGTTACGGCGAACTCAACCGACGCGCCAATCGTTTGGCGAACCGGCTGATCGGCCTGGGCGTAAAGCCGGATGAGCGAGTCGCGATCTGCGTCGAGCGCAGTCTGGAGATGGTGGTCGGCCTGCTCGGCACGCTGAAGGCCGGCGGCGCTTATGTCCCGCTGGACCCGAGCTATCCGCGCGATCGTCTGGCCTACATGCTCGAAGACTGCGCGCCGACGGCCGTGTTGGTGCACGCGGCTACTCGCGAACTGTTGCCGGAAGGAGCGGTTCCGCCGCGTATCGCGTTGGACGCCGATGCGTCGTTGGTTGAGCAGAACGAACACGATCCCGAGCCTGAGTCGTTGGGGCTGACGCCGCGGCATCTGGCCTACGTGATTTACACCTCGGGTTCGACCGGCCAGCCCAAGGGCGTGATGAACGAGCATCACGCTGTGATGAATCGTCTGGATTGGGGCGTTCGACAGTTCCCATGGAGCGCTTCGGACAAAGTGTTGCAAAAGACGCCGTTCGGCTTCGACGTATCGGTGTGGGAGTTCTTCCAGCCGCTGCTGTCTGGCGCGACCTTGGTGTTGGCCAAGCCGCTGGGCCATCAGGACCCGGACTATCTGGTCGATCTGATCGAAAACGCCGGTATCACGGTGGCGCATTTCGTGCCGTCGATGCTGCAGGTGTTTGTCGATCGGGCCGATGCGGGTCGCTGCAAGAGTCTGAAACAGCTGTTCTGCAGTGGTGAGGCATTGCCTTACAGCCTGCAGCAGCAAGTGTTTGCCGCGCTGCCCGGAGTTGAGTTGCACAACCTGTACGGCCCGACCGAGGCCGCGATCGAGGTGACGTATTGGAACTGCGCGGAACCGTCGCAACGGCGCGCGGTGCCGATCGGGCGCCCGGTGGCGAATACGCAGATGTATGTGCTGGATGCTCGCGGTGAGCCGGTGCCGGTGGGTGTCGCGGGCGAACTGTTTATCGCTGGCGTGCAGGTGGCGCGGGGCTATTGGAATCGTCCGGAACTGACGGCGGAGCGGTTCGTCCGTGATCCGTTCAGTACCGACCCGCAGACGCGGATGTACAAGACCGGCGATCTGGGCCGTTGGCTGGCGGACGGCACGATCGAGTACCTGGGCCGCAACGACTTCCAGGTGAAGATACGCGGCTTCCGTATCGAGCTGGGCGAGATCGAAGCGCGGTTGGTGGCCTGCGACGGCGTACGCGAGTCGGTGGTGATCGCGCGCGAAGACGTCGAAGGCGACAAGCGTCTAGTGGCTTACGTAGTCATGGAACCCGGAGCCGAACTTTCGGTGGCCGCGCTGCGCGAGGCCCTATCGAGAGATCTGGCCGAGTACATGGTCCCAAGCGCCTTCGTCGCGTTGGAAGCATTGCCGCTGACTCCGAACGGCAAGCTGGACCGCAAGGCCCTGCCGGCGCCGGATCAAGCCGCGGTGCTGAGCCGTGAATACGAAGCCCCACAAGGCGAGATCGAAACCGCCATCGCCGATATCTGGCAAGACTTGCTGGGCATCGAGCGAGTCGGCCGCCACGACCACTTCTTCGAACTCGGCGGCCATTCGCTGCTGGCCGTTCAGGTCGCATCGCGCCTGCGACAACAACTCGACGTGGATATCCCGCTGGCCGATCTGTTCAAGTCGCCGCAGCTGATCACGTTGGCCCGGACCGTGCTGCTCGCTTCGGTCGAGCGCTACTCGCAGGAAGACGTAGCGATGCATTCCGACGAACTCGACGGCCTGTCGGAAGAAGAATTGCGCGCTCTGCTAGAGGAAGAAGACGGCTGAGCTGCGATCAAGTCTGTTAACACCCCTCCGTTTTTACGAATCACCTGATAGGGATGTCATGTCTCAAGAAACATCGTCCGATATCGAACTGATGAAACTGGAGCTGCTGCGCCGCAGGCTGGCCAAGTCGGCCAAGCCCAGCGCGCAGCTCGGCGGCACGTCGATTCCGAAGGCCGATCGCAACGGCGAGCTTCCGCTGTCTTGGTCGCAACAGCGCTTGTGGTTCCTCAATCAGTTCGATCAGGCCGCGGGCTCGGCGTATCACATGCCGGTGGCGCTGCGGTTGAGCGGCGAGCTCGATGTCGCCGCGCTTCAGGCCGCGATGGATCGTATCGTCGCGCGGCACGAGAACTTGCGCACGGTATTCGTCAAGTCGGGCGAGTCGGCCAGACTGGAGATTCGAGGAGAAGACGCGGGGTTGCCGCTGGTCCATCACGATCTGAGTTCGATCGAAGCGGCCCAGCGCCAGGCACAGGTCGAGGCGATCGGCGCCGAGGAAGCGAGTAAGCCGTTCGACCTTGCCAACGGTCCGCTGATCCGCGGCCGATTGTTGAAGCTCGGCGAGCGCGAGCATGTGTTGCTGGTGACCCAGCACCATATCGTCTCCGACGGTTGGTCGATCGGCGTGCTGATCGGCGAGTTCAGCGAGCTTTACAGCGCGTTTCATCAAGGCCGGCCCGATCCGCTGCCGCCGTTGCCGATCCAGTACGCCGACTACGCGGCGTGGCAGCGTCAGTGGTTGCATGGCGAGGAGCTGAGCAAGCGTATCGAGTTCTGGCGCAATCACCTGCGCGGTGCGCCGGCGCTGCTGGAACTGCCCAGCGATCGCCCTCGGCCACCTTCGCAGAGCTACGCCGGCGACCGGGTGCCGGTCCGTCTGCCCGACGCGTTGACCGAGGCGTTGCGATCCTTCTCCCAGCGCCATGGCGCGACGATGTACATGGCCTTGTTGGCCGGCTGGTCGGCATTGCTGTCGCGTCTGAGCGGGCAGGCCGATCTGGTGGTGGGCAGTCCGGTCGCGAATCGGCAACCGTCGCAGGTCGAGGCATTGGTCGGATGCTTTGTCAACACGCTGGCGTTGCGGATCAAGCTCGAAGACGATCCGAGCGCGGCGCAACTGGTCGAACAGATCAAGCGCACGGCGCTGTCGGCGTACGCGCATCAGGAGCTGCCTTTCGATCAAGTGGTCGAAGCCTTGCAGCCGGAACGAAGCATGAGTTACAGCCCGTTATTCCAGGTCATGCTGACCTTGGACAACACGCCGCGCGGCGCCAGTCTGTCGCTGCCCGGGCTGGAGTTGAGTCAGATCGATCCCGACCATCGCACCGCGCATTTCGACCTGCGGCTGTTGCTCAGCGATGCGGGCGAGGAGCTTGCTGGCGAGTTGGAATACGCCAGCGATCTGTTCGACCGCGATACCGTCGAGCGCATGGTGGGGCAGTGGTTCAATCTGCTGGGTGCGATGTGCAAGGACGAGGGGCGGGCGCTCAGCGTGCTGCCGTTGATATCGGCGGAAGCACGTCGGCGTGTGCTGGTCGATTTCAATACTGTTCGTTCGGATGCGCATGATCAAACGTTGGTGGATCTGTTCGCTGCGCAGGTAGCGCGGACGCCGGATGCGCCGGCGGTGTCGTATGAAGGTGTGACGCTGAGTTATGCCGAGCTGGACCGGCGTGCGAATCAGGTCGCGCATCGTCTGATCGGGTTGGGTGTGAAACCCGATGATCGGGTGGCGATCTGCGTTGAGCGCAGCGTGGAGATGGTGATCGGGTTGGTCGGCATCCTGAAGGCCGGCGCGGGTTACGTGCCGCTGGACCCGAGTTATCCACTCGATCGCCTGAGTTACATGCTGGCCGACAGCGCGCCGATGGCCTTGGTGACGCAGGCGTCGGTACGGCCGTTATTGGGTTCGCTGTCGGTGCCGGTGGTTGAACTGGAAGACGCGACGCTGCTTCAGGAATCGGAGCAGGCGCCTTTGGTGGCACTGAACCCGACGCATCTGGCCTACATGATCTACACGTCCGGTTCGACCGGTCAGCCCAAGGGCGTGATGATCGAGCACCGCTCGCCGGTGAACTTCTGGCGGGCGATGCAGGCGACTACGCATCGCGAAGTGCCGCCGGGTTCGCGCATCGGCCTAAACGCAGCCTACGCGTTCGACATGTCGTTGAAAGGCTTGCTGCAATTGCTGTCGGGCCACTGTGTGATGCCGATCCCGCAGTCGATCCGCGCGAGCGGCCCGGCGATGTTGGCGTTCATCGAAGCGCAGAAGATCGATGCGCTCGACAGCACGCCTTCGCAGTTGGAAGGTTTGTTGGCGGCGGGACTGTTGGAAGGCGAGGGACACCGTCCGGTCAGCGTGTTGCTGGGCGGCGAACCCATCGGCCCGAAACTGTGGTCGCAGCTTCGCGATTCGAAGCGCATCCACTTCCACAACATGTACGGTCCGACCGAGTGCACGGTGGATGCGACGATTGGAAGCATCCGCGAAGCGACCGGCGGGCCTGTGCTCGGCCGTCCGATCGCGAACACACCGGTGTACGTGCTGGATGCTCGCGGTGAACCGGTCCCAGTCGGCGTCGTCGGCGAGTTGCATCTGGGCGGCGTGCAGGTGGCGCGGGGCTATTGGAATCGTCCGGAACTGACGGCGGAGCGGTTCGTCCGCGACCCGTTCAGCGCCGACCCGCAAGCGCGGATGTACAAGACCGGCGATCTCGGCCGTTGGCTGGCCGACGGCACGATCGAGTACCTGGGCCGTAACGACTTCCAGGTGAAGATCCGCGGCTTCCGCATCGAGCTGGGCGAGATCGAAGCGCGGTTGGTGGGCTGCGACGGCGTACGCGAAGCGGTGGTGATTGCGCGCGAAGACGTCGAAGGCGACAAGCGCCTGGTGGCCTACGCGGTCATGGAGTCGGGGGTCGAATTATCGGTATCCTTCTTGCGCGACGCGCTGTCGAAGGACTTGGCTGAGTACATGGTCCCCAGCGCCTTTGTCGCGCTGGAAGCATTGCCGCTGACCCCGAACGGCAAACTGGATCGCAAGGCGCTGCCGGCCCCGGACCAAGGCGCGGTGCTGAGCCGCGAGTACGCAGCCCCGCAAGGCGAGATCGAAACCGCCATCGCCGAGATCTGGCAAGACCTGCTGGGCATCGAGCGAGTCGGCCGCAACGACCACTTCTTCGAACTGGGCGGTCACTCCTTGTTGGTGATCGGCTTGATCGAGCGCCTGCGCCAGCGCGGCTACGCGACTGACGTGCGCACCGTATTCACCACCCCGATGCTGCGTGCGCTGGCCGAACAACTGGCCGGCGAACCGGTCGCGGCCGCGACCGAAGCGGCAGCCAACCCGATCACCAGACAGACGACACGCCTTACGCCGGACTTGTTGCCGCTGGTCACGCTCAGCCAGAACGAGATCGACGGCATCGTCGATTCGGTACCCGGTGGCGTAAGCAACATTCAGGACATCTACCCGCTGGCGCCGTTGCAGGAAGGCATCCTGTTCCATCACCTGCTGGAACAGGACCGCGAAGGCGACGCCTACCTGATGCGCTCGGTGGTGGCGTTCGACAGCCGCGAGCGGCTCGACCTGTTCCTGACGGCCTTACAGCAAGTCATCGAGCGCCACGACATCCTGCGCAGTTCGGTGCGCTGGCAGGGGCTGCCGCAACCGGTGCAGGTGGTGCATCGCGATGCGCCGCTGCCGATCGAATCGGTCGCGATCGATCCACGGCAAGAAGCATTGCCGCAACTGCTGGAGCGAACCGACCCGCGTCGCATGCGT
This sequence comes from Lysobacter sp. ISL-50, assembly GCF_018612875.1. Lineage (GTDB taxonomy): Bacteria > Pseudomonadota > Gammaproteobacteria > Xanthomonadales > Xanthomonadaceae > Lysobacter. Next base: position 24,873 of record NZ_JAGGRI010000043.1, read on the forward strand.
CTGGACCTGAGCCAGGCGCCGGTCTTGCGTGGGTACATCGCTCAGGATGTGGCGAGTGGCGAATGGCTGCTGGCATTGCTGCGCCATCACTTGGTGTGCGACCACGTGGCGATGGATCTGATTCTGTCGGAGATCCAGACCCTGCTCAGCGGTGGAACCCTGCCGGCTGCGCGGGCGTACCGTCATTTCATTGCACAGATGCAGACGGTGGCTGACGACGAACACGAAGCCTACTTCCGCGCCCAGCTAGCCACGGTGGAAGAACCCACTGCACCGTTCGGAATACTGAATGTGCAGAACGACGGCGAGCAGGTCGAAGAAGCACGCCTGCCGCTGTCGATGGCAATGGCGCGCTCGATCCGTGACGCATCGCGCCGCCGCGGCGTGACCCCGGCGGTGTTGTTCCACGTCGCCTGGGCGCGGGTGCTGGGGCAATGCAGCGGCCGGGAGGACGATGTCGTGTTCGGCACGGTGCTGTCGGGCCGTCTGCAAGGATCGGAAGGCGCCGATCAGGTCGTCGGCATGTTCCTGAATACCTTGCCGATCCGGATTGGGCTGGACCGGGACATACCGGCATCGATCGCGCAGGTCTATACGCAGCTGAGCGAGTTGCTGGAGCACGAGCAGGCATCGCTGGCGCTGGCGCAGCGTTGCAGCGGGGTGCAGGCGCCGCTGCCGTTGTTCACGTCGCTGTTGAATTATCGCCACGGTCACGCGGCGACGCCGGAAGACAGCGCGCAGGCGATGCAGGCCTGGAGTGGCATGCGTCTGATCGGCGGCGATACGCGCAACAACTATCCGCTGACGATGTCGGTGGAGGACCTGGGCGAGGCGTTCGGCCTGACGGTGCTGGCGGTGGCAGGGATCGATCCGCAGCGGCTGGTGCGGTACATGGAGCAGGCGTTGGCGTCGTTGCTGTCGGTGTTGGAGGACGGAAGTTCACAAGCGCTGCAGTCGCTGTCGGTTCTGCCCGAAGCAGAGCGTGAGACGGTCTTGCGCGAGTTCAATTCGGTGGATGCGCAGCCGCATGATCAAACCCTTGTGGAGCTGTTCGCCGCGCAGGTTGCACGCACCCCGGATGCGCCGGCGGTGTCGTACGAAGGTATGACGCTGAGTTATGGCGAACTGGACCGGCGCGCGAATCAGCTCGCGCATCGTCTGATCGGTTTAGGTGTGAAACCCGATGATCGGGTGGCGATCTGCGTCGAGCGCAGCGTGGAGATGGTGGTCGGCTTGGTCGGCATCCTGAAGGCCGGCGGCGGTTACGTGCCGCTGGACCCGAGCTATCCGCTCGATCGCTTGAGCTACATGCTGTCCGACAGCGCACCGATGGCATTTGTGACGCAGGCTTCAGTTCGTTCGCTGTTGGGGTCGTTGTCAGTGCCGGTGATCGAGTTGGGAGACGCGACGCTGGCGCAGGAGTCGGAACAGACGCCGTCGGTGGCACTGAACCCGACGCATCTGGCGTACATGATCTATACGTCGGGTTCGACCGGTCAGCCCAAGGGCGTGATGATCGAACATCGTTCGCCGGTGAATTTCTGGCGGGCGATGCAGGCGACCACCCACCGCGAGGTGGCCCCAGGTTCGCGCATCGGCTTGAACGCGGCTTACGCGTTCGACATGTCGCTCAAGGGCTTGCTGCAACTGCTGTCGGGCCATTGCGTGCTGCCGATCCCGCACTCGATCCGCGCGAGCGGCCCGGCGATGTTGGAGTTCATCGAAGCGCAGAAGATCGATGCGTTGGACAGCACACCGTCGCAACTCGAAGGCTTGTTGGCCGCGGGACTGTTGGAAGGCGAGAGACATCGCCCCATCAGCATGTTGCTGGGCGGCGAGCCCATCGGCCCGAAGCTGTGGGCGCAGCTGCGCGATTCGAAGCGAATCCACTTCCACAACATGTATGGCCCGACCGAGTGCACGGTGGATGCGACGATTGGAAGCATCCGCGAAGCGACCGGCGGGCCGGTCATCGGCCGCCCGATCGCGAACACGCCGGTGTATGTGCTGGATGCGCGCGGCGAACCGGTACCGATCGGCGTCGTCGGCGAGTTGCACTTGGGCGGCGTGCAGGTGGCGCGGGGTTACTGGAATCGTCCGGAGCTGACGGCGGAGCGGTTCGTCCGTGATCCGTTCAGTACCGACCCGCAGGCGCGGATGTACAAGACCGGCGACCTCGGCCGTTGGCTGGCGGACGGCACGATCGAGTACCTGGGCCGCAACGACTTCCAGGTGAAGATCCGCGGCTTCCGCATCGAGCTGGGCGAGATCGAAGCGCGGTTGGTGGCCTGCGACGGCGTGCGCGAAGCGGTGGTCATCGCACGCGAAGACGTCGAAGGTGACAAGCGCTTGGTGGCTTACGCGGTGATGGAGCCCGGTGTCGAATTGTCGGTAGCGGCTCTGCGCGAGTCGCTTTCTAAGGACTTGGCCGAGTACATGGTCCCAAGCGCCTTCGTCGCGCTGGAATCGTTGCCGCTGACTCCGAACGGCAAGCTGGATCGCAAAGCCCTGCCGGCCCCAGATCAAGCCGCGGTGCTGAGCCGCGAGTACGCAGCACCACAAGGCGAGATCGAAACCGCCATCGCCGAGATCTGGCAAGACCTGCTGGGCATCGAGCGAGTCGGCCGCCACGACCACTTCTTCGAACTCGGCGGCCACTCGCTGCTGGCCGTGCAGGTCGCCTCGCGCCTGCGCCAATCGCTGGGCCTGGAGATTCCGCTGCGCGATCTGTTCTCGCGTCCCACCCCGGCCGCGTTGGCCGCGAGCGTGCAGAGCGCGCAGAGCGAATCGCAGCCGCCGATCACGCTCGCCGATCGCAATGCCGCATTGCCGCTGTCGTGGGCCCAACAACGCCTGTGGTTCCTGGATCAACTCGATCACTCGGCCGGCGCCGCCTATCACATGCCGGTGGCCTTGCAGCTGAGCGGCGACCTCGACCGCACGGCACTGCAGAACAGCCTGAATCGAATCGTCGCCCGCCACGAAAACCTGCGTACCCGCTTCGTCAGCCAGTCCGGCGCCCCGGTGCAGGTCATCGATCCGGTCGATACCGGCTTCGTTCTGATCGATCACGACCTGAGCGATCTGACCGCCGACGCGCAAACCTCCGCCGTAGCGACGCAAAGCCGCGAAGAAGCCCGCGCCCCGTTCGATTTGGCTCAAGGCCCGCTGATCCGCGGCCGCCTGTTGCGCTTAAGCGAACACGAGCATGTGCTGCTGGTGACCCAGCATCACATCGTCTCCGACGGTTGGTCGATCGGCGTGCTGGTGAAGGAAGTCAGCGCGCTGTACGACGCTTATCGCCAGGGTCAGCCCGATCCGCTGCCGCCGCTGCCGATCCAGTACGCCGACTACGCCGCGTGGCAACGCAGTTGGCTGCAGGGCGAGACCCTGCAGCGTCAAAGCAACTACTGGCGCGACCAACTGCAAGGCGCCCCGGCCGTGCTGGAACTGCCGACCGACCGACCGCGCCCGGCGCTGCAAAGCTACGCCGGCGACCGCGTCCCGGTCCGCCTGTCGAGCGAGCTGAGCGCGCAGTTGCGCAATTTGTCTCAACGCCACGGTACGACCGTCTTCATGACTCTGCTGGCGGGCTGGTCGGTGTTGCTGTCGCGCCTGAGCGGCCAATCCGATGTCGTCGTCGGCAGCCCGGTCGCTAATCGCCAGCGCAGCGAACTCGAACCGCTGATCGGCTTCTTCGTCAACACCTTGGCGCTGCGCGTCGATCTGCAGGACGCACCGAGCGTGGCCGACCTGTTGTCGCAGGTGAAGGCGACCACCCTGGCGGCCTACGAACACCAGGACCTGCCCTTCGAGCAAGTCGTCGAAGCCGTGCAGCCGGCGCGCAGCATGAGCCACAGCCCGCTGTTCCAGGCGCTGCTGAGCTTGAACAACACCCCCGACGGCGGCGGCTTGCAACTGCACGGCCTGACCCTGTCGCAGCTCGACAGCGGGCAGCAGACCGCGCAGTTCGATCTGGCCCTTTCGTTGACCGACAACGGCAACGCCCTGAGCGGCAGCATCGCCTACG
>NZ_JAGGRI010000044.1 GCF_018612875.1 Lysobacter sp. ISL-50
GGCGAACCCGCCGCGGCCGCGCGCACCGCCGCGCCCGCGCCGCAACTGCCGCAAACGCATTACGAGGCATTGGCCGAGCGCCTGAGCCTGATCAACGGCGCCGGCGGCCTCAGCGTGGCGGTGCGCGTGCGCGAAGACCGGCCGCTCGACGCCGACCTTCTCAAACGCATGATCGCGCGCGTGCTGCACGAACACGGCGCCGGCACCGCGCAGCTCTACATCAACGGAACGCACGCAACCACTTTCGACGGGGGAGAACGACATGGCGATTAGTCCCATCAACGGCGGCTCGGGCGCCGGCACTTCGCAGCGGATCGATTCGCTGGGCCTGGACATGCAGTCACTGCTGCAGATCATCCTGACCCAGCTGACCTATCAGGACCCGCTCAAGCCGGTGGACAACTTCGAGTTCGTCTCCCAGCTCGCCCAGTTCACCTCGCTGGAACAAAGCCGCCAGCTCACCGACAAGATGGATCAGCTGCTCGGCGTGCAATCGGCGACGCAAACGCTGGGCCTGCTCGGACGCAACGTCGACGTCCAGGGCGATCAGGGCCTGATCAGCGGCGTGGTCAAGAACGTCTCGTTCAAGAACGGCCAGCCCGAGTTGACCATCACCACCGCCGGCGGCGAGTTCCTCGCCAACGCCACCATTTCCCAGATCGTGCAAGTCCGCTAAAGGAGCGAGCCATGCTGGACAGCATCTACATCGGCATGAGCGGTCTGACCGCGCATTCCAAGGGTCTGCAGACCATCAGCAACAACGTCGCCAACCTCAACACGCCCGGCTTCAAGACCACCACGCCGCGCTTCTCCGACCTGTACTACGGCCAGCGCTTCTTCGGCGAAGGCCCGGACTCCGCGCGCATCACCAGCGCCGGCAGCGGCGTGGAGTACAGCTATTCCTCGCTGAACTTCAAGCAGGGCGAGATTCGCAAGAGCGACGGCCAGCTCGACCTGGGTATCGAGGGGCCGGGCTTTCTCGCCTTGCTCGGCGAACAGGGCGTGCGCTACGCGCGCACCGGCCAGTTCGTGATCAAGGACGACGGCACGATCCGCGAGAAGAACAACGATCTGCAGCTGACCACCCTCGCCGCCGACGGCAGCCTAGTGCCGGTCAGCCTCGACAAGCAGCGGGTGAGCCCGCCCAAGGCGACGTCGAGCATCAAGTTCAACGGCAACCTGATCATGGCCGCCGCGCCCGCCGCGGGCGCGCCGAACACCGACGTGTACTCGATTCCCAACGTCGAGCTGTACGACGCGGCCGGCACCAAGATCGTGACGACGGTCAAGTTCACCCGCGACCGCAGCGCCACCTCGACCCTGCCCAGCAACATGACCTTGTGGCAGGTGAAGCTGGAGAACAAGGAAGGCCAGTCGCTCGGCCAGGGCGAAATCCGTTTCATCTCCAGCATCATCGAGTCGGGCGCGGACCAGTTCGAGATCACCATCAAGAGCGGCGCCGGCGACAGCAAGCTCAAGCTCGACTTTTCCGGCCTGACCCAGTTCTCGAACAGCTCCGACGTGCGCGTCACCAAGGCCGACGGCTACGGCATGGGCACGATGGCCTCGCTCAACGTCAACGACAGCGGCGCGCTGGTGGTGAATTACTCCAACGGCCAGACCACCGAGCTGGGCACGGTGGCGATGGCGAATTTCTCCGATCCGCAGCGGCTGATCCAGCTCGGCGACGGTCTGTTCGACGCCTCGCAGCTGCCGCCGCCGAACTACGTCGGCAGCAAGCAGGGCGCGGGCGAACTCGCCTCGGGCGTGACCGAAGCGTCCAACGTCGATCTGTCCACCGAGTTCGGCCGGCTGATCCTGATCCAGCGCGGCTTCCAGGCCTCCTCGCAGGTCATCAGCACCGCCAACGAAATGATCATGCAGTTGTTCCAGATGAAGAGCGGCCAAGGATGAGCGCGACTCAGAGCGCGGCCGCGACCGCGCAACGCTGGCGCCCGCTGGGCGAGGCCGATCGCGACTGGGCCCGCGCCGAGGCCGAGGCCGCGCTGCAGCGTTGGCAGGACGAATGGCTGGATCAGCGCCCGCTCGGCGTGACCGCGGTCGACACCCTCGCGCCCGGGCACTCGCTCGACGACGGCGCCGGCGCGCGCTGGCAGGCCGGCGATCGACTCGCCGCGCAGACCGACGCCACCGCGTGGAAGCGTTATGCGCTGGCGGCGATGGCCCTGTCGGCGCAGGCCGACGCGCAAGTGCCCGAGGCGTTGCTCGCGCCGTTCAAGCATGAGCTGATGGAAAGCCTGCTGGCGCGGCTGAGCGGCGATTTCCTGCGCGGCGCCGATGCGCCGAGGCTGCAGCGCGCGCTGCCCGGCAGCGGCTTCGCCCTGCCGTGCGGCGGCTTGCGCCTGCGCATCGGCAGCGCGCGCGACCCGCATTTGCTGGATCTGTACTGCGCGGCGGAACTGGCCTGGGCGCGGCCGATGGCCGGCGCGCCGGCGGTGCCGCGCATCGACAAGCCCGCCGCGCTCAGCGCCGCGCTCGGCGACAGCGAAGTGCGGGTATCGGCGGTGCTCGGCAGTTGCGAACTCACCGCTCTGCAACTGAGCGAGCTGGCCGTCGGTGACGTGCTCACCACTTCGCAATTGCTGCACGAACCGATTCAGGTGCGCCTGCACGCCGACGACGCGCCGCCGCGCACCGTCGCCCTCGGTCGTCCGGGGCGCTCGCAGCAGCGCCTGTCGATCGCACTTACTTCCATTACCCAAAAGTGATTCCCATGAACCCTTCGCTCGGCGTCAGCAAAATCGACATCATGCAAATCGACCTTCCGGAGCAGGCCGCCGGCGCGCCGGAAAAAAACCCGCAGCGCATTCCGATGGACATGCTTTCGGAAATCGCGGTCAAGGTCGAAATCCGCCTCGGCACGGCCAAGATCACGGTCAAGGAGCTGATGGCCATGCAGGCCGGCTCGCTGCTGACCCTGGACCAGCACCTGCTGCAGGACGTGGACGTGCTGCTCAACGACCGCACCGTCGCGCGCGGCGAAATCGTCGCGGTCGGCGATCACTTCGGCGTGCGGGTCAAGGAACTGGGCGCCGCCTGATCGGGCCGGTTCGCCGTCCGGCGAACCGCCCGGGGATCCGAACATGCATATCGATTACTTCCGCGTCGTCCTGTCGCTGGCCCTGTGCCTGGGACTGGGCGTGGGCGCCATCTACCTGCTGCGCTCGCGCTTTCGCGGCTTGAGCGCGCGCGTCACCCGCGACCTGTCCTTGCTGGAAAGCCTGCAGATCGATCCGCGCACCGCCGTGCACGTGCTCGGCTACAAGGGCGAGCGTCTGCTGCTGACCACCCGCGACAACGCCATTCACGTCACCGCCCTGCGCAGCGTCGATGACGACGCCACCGCCGCGAGCGAGCCCGCGCCGCGGGACGATGCCGCCGATACCGACATCGATGCCACGGCCGCGAACGCCGCCGAATCCCACGCTGGAGCCCGCGCGTCATGAAGTCCTTCCTGCTGCGCCATCGCCGATGGCTGCTGCTGTCGCTGCTGCTGGCGGTGTTCGCCGCGGCCTCGGCCATGGCCGCCACGCCGCCGCCGGACCCGTTCACCCAGCAAGGCGGCGTGCTCACCGCGCTCAAGGGCGGCACCAGCGAAAGCGTGCGCATCGCCACCGTGCTCACCCTGCTGAGCATCGTGCCGGCGCTGGTCATTTCGATGACCGCCTTCATCCGCATCATCATCGTGCTGTCGATGATCCGCCACGCCTTCGGCATGCCGGAAACGCCGCCGACGCCGGTGCTGATCAGCCTGGGGCTGCTGCTGACCGTGTTCACGATGTTGCCGACCCTGGAGAAGATCAACACCCAGGCCTATCAACCGTTCATGAGCGGTCAGATGACCTTGGACGTGGCGCTGGAGAAAGGCGCCGGCCCGGCCAAGGAGTTCATGCTGCGGCAGGTGCGCGAGGACGAGCTGAAGGTGATGTACGAGATCTCCGGCAAGCCGCTGCCCGATTCGCCCGAGCAGGTCAGCCTGCTCCAGCTGACCTCGGCCTTCATCCTCAACGAACTGCGCGTGGCCTTCCAGATCGGCTTCGTGATCCTGCTGCCGTTCCTGTTGATCGACCTGGTCGTGTCCAGCGTGTTGTTGTCGCTGGGCATGCTGATGGTTCCGCCGGCGACGATCTCGTTGCCGCTCAAGGTGCTGATGTTCGTGCTGGTGGACGGATGGAGCCTGATCCTGCAAGGCGTGATTCTCAGCTTCAAATGATCCCTTCCGCCGCCATCGCCGTGGACGAAACCCAGGCCGCGCCCGCTCCGGACGCGGCGCTGTGGGCGGCGATGCAGCAGGAAAACTCCAGCCAGGCGCGCGAAGCCATCTTCCTGCACTACCTGCCGTATGCGCAGGCGATCGCGGCCAACATCTACGGCGGGCGCTACAGCAAGGACGTGGAGTTCCGCGACTTCCAGCAGCTGGCCTACATCGGCCTGCTCGATGCGATGGCGCGCTTCGATCATTCGCTGGGCAATTCGTTCAAGACCTTCTGCACCGCGCGCATCACCGGCAGCGTGCTCGACGGCATCAAGCAGCTCAGCGACGCGCAGGAGCAGATCTCGCTCAAGCGCCGGCTGCAGCGCGACCGCTTGAATTCGCTCAAGGACAACAGCAGCCCGCGCAGCCGCAAGCTGACGCAGACGCTGTCCGAACTCGCCGTCGGCCTGGCCATCGGCCACATGCTCGAAGGCACCGGCATGTTCGCCAACGGCCAGGAAGCGATCCGCCACGACGGCTACGAGGCGGTCGCCTGGTATCAGACCTGCCGCTCGCTGCGCCAGGCGGTGGGCATGCTGCCGACCGACATGGCCAAGGTCATCAGCTACCACTATTTCCATTCGCTGCCGTTCGAACAGATCGCCGGCATCCTGGGCCTGAGCAAGGGCCGCATCTCGCAGATCCATCGCGCCGGGCTGGGCCTGCTGCGCGAGAAGATCCAACCTCATCAACCTTCGCGGACCAAGAAATGAGAGACGACAGCTTCCCCACTGCCTGCGACGACGCCACCATCGAGGCGATCAAGACGGCCATGCAGCACTCCGACGATGAAGCCTTGGCGATGCTCGATCAGGCCATCGCCCGGCATCCGGCCGATGCGCGCCTGGCGCTGTTGCGCGGCTCGGTCTACGCCAGCCTGGGCCAGTACCCCGGCGCGTTCGCCGATCTGAGCCAGGCGATCGTGATGGCGCCGGACTTGCACGCGGCGCGTTTCATGCTCGGCTACCTGGAGCTGTGCCACAAAGGCGCGGCGCAGGCGCTCGCGGTCTGGCAGCCGCTGACCCGGCTCGACGACAGCCAGCCGCTGGGCGATTTCGCCCGCGGCCTGACTCAGCTGGTCACCGGTCAGCCCGAGCAGGCGCGCGCGTATCTGCAGCGCGGGCTGGACGGCAATCGCGATCATCCCGAGCTGTCGCCGTTCATCGCCACGCTGATCGAGAAGTCGCACGAAATCGTCGCCGACGCGGCCGATGCGCAGGCCGGCGACTCCGCCCTCGCCGCCGGCATCGCGATCGCCGAAGCGAATCCGGCCGAAGGCGAGGAGCCCTCGCCGAGCAGTCATCTGCTGCTGGGCGACTACCTCGCCCGCCGCGATCACTGAGCCGCTGGCGATGCGCGCCGTGTCGTTGCCGAACCCATCGCCGTCCGCGCCGCGCGCGCGGCGGCGAAGCGTGCGCGCGTTGATCATGCTGGCGGCGGTGTTGCTGGCCGCGCAGGCGATCGCGCCGGCCGCGGCCGATTGCATCGACGATGCCGCCAACTACCAGCGCGTGCATCCGCAGGTGCTGCGCGCGATCGCCTATCACGAATCGCGGATGCGGCCGCAGACCGTCAACTACAACAAGAACCGCACCACCGACATCGGCCTGATGGGCATCAACACGGTGCACAACACCGAACTGTCGCGGCACGGCATCGACCAGGAGCGCCTGTTCGATCCGTGCGTGAACGCCTACGTCGGCGCGTGGCTGCTGCGGCGCAAAGTCGATCGTTACGGACAGACCTGGAAAGCCGTCGCCGCCTACCACTCCGAAACACCGGAAGTGGGCGAGGCGTATATGCGCCGGATTCAGGAGGTGATGCGGCGCTGGGGATTGCTGCCGGCGATGGCGGCCGGCAATAAACCGGCGACGGCGGTCGCGCCGGTTTCGATGCCGGCGGCGCCGGTGTCCGTGCCTTCGTCCGCACCGGCGGCGGCAGAAGCGACCGCTGCTTCGGCTGCATCCACAGCTTTGCCATTGTCGGCGGCGCCGGCCGCATCTTCACCAGCTAGCGCTGTCTCCGCGGCAGCGGCGGCAGATATAAGCGCTCAAGCGGCTGCGCTCGCAACGATTCGCTGACGCTACGGCTGAGCTTTAGAACAGAACATGCGCCGTCGCGGACGGCCTTCCGGTAACTCCCCCTCAAGCCTCTTCGACGCAAGCCCGGCACAAGGCCCAGGTCTCCGCGTCGTCGGCCATCACCGACACCACCACGCCGATGGTCTGGTGGAACTCGGCCGAGTTGGCCAGTTCGTCGCCGAATTCTTCCGCCAGCAGGCCTTCGACCAGGCGGTTGATCAGCACCCGCTCGTCGGTGACGCCCGCGGCCTTGAGCGCCTGCACGGCCTGCAGCGGCGAATTGCGCGCGGTCTCGCCGGCGGCGCCGCCGCTGGAGCGCTGCTGCTGCGACGCCGGTGCGCGTCCCTGCTTCTGCAGATGGACGCGCAGTTGCGCGATCAAGCGGTCCAGACGGGAAATCGAGGTCATCGCGACAAGGCTGAATAAGGAAGTGTTGAGTCTGACCGGTTTGCTGCCGCGACGCTGCGACGCATCCGGCCGGCAGGCTCGCGAACGTCGGCGAGATGCCCGCGCCGGCGGCCTGACCGTAGCGGACATTATGCGCGATGGCGCATGGCAAAACGGCCGCGTCCGCCCGCACTGGCCCTGTCGGCGCCGATTTAATGGCTCTTCCGGGCCCAGCGGCCACCCGCGCATCGTCGACGCCGGTCCCTATCGAGCCGCTCCCATGTCCCGTCCCGTCTCGACCGCACGTCGCCGCCTCCTGTTCGACGCCGTCGCCGGCGCCGCCGCGCTGGGCCTGTCGCCCCTGGCCGCCGCCGCGCCCGCCCCGGGCCGGGTCAAGAAACTGCCCGGCACCGACATCGTGCTGCCGACCGGCGATGTGCGCGATTTCGATTTCTTCGTCGGCCGCTGGACCTTCAGCAACCGGCGCCTGAAGCGGCGCTGGGTCGGCAGCGATGAATGGGACGAGTTCCCGGCCTCGCTGAGCTGCGAAAGCCGCATGGGCGGCATGGTCAACATCGACGAGGGCGTGTTCCCGACCAAGGGCTGGCAGGGCATGACCGTGCGCGTGTTCAACCTCAAGGAGAGGCGCTGGTATCTGTACTGGATCAACAACACCACCGGCGAATTGTTTCCGCCGGTGGCCGGCGGCTTCGACGGCGATCGCGGCGAGTTCTTCGGCGACGACCTCGACGACGGCCGGCCGGTGAAGATCCGCTTCCGCTGGACCCGGGTGGACGCCGATCACGCGCGCTGGGAGCAGGCGTTTTCGCTCGACGGCAAGGACTGGGAAACCAATTGGCGGATGGAGCACACCCGCGTGCAGGCCTAGTAGCATGGCGGCATGGCCAAACATGCCGGATCGGTGTTCTCCGTGGACGTGACCGGGCTGGACGCGCAGGCCGGCCAGCCGGCGTACGCGCGCATCTGCGAGCGCATCCGCAGCGCGATCGTCAGCGGCGCGCTGGCGCCGAACGCGCGCCTGCCGTCGGGCCGCACTTTGGCGAAAGACCTGGGCGTGGCGCGCAACACGGTGGACTGGGCGCTGGATCAGCTGGTCGCCGACGGCTACATCGTGCGCCGCCGCGGCGCCGGCAGTTTCGTCGCCGCGCAACTGCCCGAACGCGACGCGCCGCCGCTGGCGCCCAAGCGCGCGGCCACGCCGCGCGCCGAAACCGCGCCGCGGCGTCTGTCGCAACGCGCGGATGCTTTGCGCAGCTATCCGGGCCATTACCTCGCCGCCTCGGCGATTGCGTTCACGCCGTCGCTGCCGCCGATCGATCTGTTTCCGCGCGAAGTCTGGAACCGCCTGCTGCAGCGCGAAGCCAGCAAGGCCGGCAGCGATTACTGGGAATACGGCGCCAGCAACGGCCTGCCGGCGCTGCGCGGCGCGATCGCCGCGCACGCCTCGGCGATGCGCGCGGTGCGTTGCTCGCCCGAGCAGGTGATCGTGGTCACCAGCACTCAGCAGGCGGTGGAACTGGCCGGCAAGGTGCTGGCCGATCCGGGCGCCAAGGCCTGGTGCGAAACGCCCGGCTATCAACCGGTGCAGCACTGCCTGCGCGCGGCCGGCCTGGAAGTGATCGCGGTGCCGGTGGACGCCGACGGCCTCGACGTGGACGCGGGGCTCGCCCTCGCCGGCGATGCGCGCGTGGCCTACGTCACCCCCGCGCATCAGTATCCGCTGGGCGTGGAGATGTCGATCCAACGCCGCAAGGCGCTGCTGGCCTGGGCAGCGCAACACGACGGCTATGTGCTGGAAGACGACTACGACGGCGACTACCGCTACGAGGGCCGGCCGATCGCGTCGCTGCAGGGCATGGACGATCACGGCCGGGTGATCTACATCGGCAGCTTCAACAAGATCCTGTTTCCGGGCTTGCGCATCGCCTACGCGATCGTGCCCGAGCCGCTGGTCGCCGCCTTCGTCGATGCCAAGCACGCCGCCGACGGCCACACCGCCTTGCTGATGCAGGGCGCGCTGGCGGCGTTCATCCACGAGGGCCACCTGGGCCGGCATCTGCGCACCACCCGCGCGATCTACGACGAACGCCGTCTCGCCTTCCTGCACGAAGCGCGGGCCCTGGCCGACCTGCTGGATTTCGGCCCGGCCATCGCCGGCATGCACGTGGCCGCGCGGTTCAAGCCCGCGCTGGCGGCGACGGTGGACGATCGTGCCGTCGCCGATGCCTGCGCGCGCGAAGGCGTCGCCGTGCATCCGCTGTCCAAATACGGGGCCGGCGAATGCGGACTGGTGTTCGGCTTCGCCGGCGCCACTCGCGCGCAGAGCCATGCGGGGCTGTCGATCGTGCGCGGCGCGATTCTTGCCGCGCTTGCTTGAGCGCGGCGGTCAGCGCCGCGCGCGCGCTCAGATCACCACATCGCCTACCGCCGCGCGCTGCACCGTCACCCGGTCGCGGCCGCCGGCCTTGCTCGCGTACAGCGCCGCATCGGCGCGTTCGAGCAGTTGATCGAAGCTCTCGCCCGGACGCAGCTCGGCGACGCCGACGCTCAGGCTCAAGGGCAGCATGCGGCCGTGCACGGTCGGCGGATTGGAGCTGATGGTGCGGCGCAGATGCTCGGCCACCACCAGCCCCTGCTCCAGGCGCGCGCCGGGCAGGCCGACCAGGATTTCGTCGCCGCCGTAGCGGCCGCACAGATCGGTCGCGCGCAGTCGGTTGCGGGTGCGCTCGGCGACCGTGCGCAAGGCTTCGTCGCCGGCGCTGTGGCCGTGCTCGTCGTTGATGCGCTTGAAGTGGTCGATATCGAAAAACACCACGGTCAGCGGGCGCTTGTTGAGATGCGCGTCGCTGATCGCCTGGCGCAGGCCTTCCTCGATCGCGGCGCGGTTCATCACGCTGGTCAGGCGGTCGTAGGTGGCGCGGTGCTTGGCGTTGTCGTGATCGCGGCGCAGTTGCTGCAACTTCGCCGCCAATCCCATCAGCAGGCCCAGCCCGCCCAGCACCAGGCCGATCGGATAGGCGTATTCCAGCCAGGCGTAGATCGGCCACCAGCGCTGATAGCTGCCGACCAGCACGATCAACACCGCCATCAGCGGCGTCCACGCCAACATCAGGAAATACGCTTCGCGCTGGCGCCGCGAGATCGCCACCGCGCTGGCGTAGACGGTCGCGCAGATCACCACCAGCAACACCACGTTGCCGAAGCTCGCGCTGATCCGCCAGGTGCGGACGATCGAGATCGCCAGCAGGATGCCCAGCAGCCAGCTGCATGCGTTGAGCACGCGCGCGACCCGCGGCTGGGTCACGCGAAGATCCAGGAAGAACATCAAAAAGCGCACGCTGGCCAACACCGCCGCGGTGTTGAGCACGACGTTGGTGCGGCGATCGGGCATCAATTCGCTGAACCAGGAGATCATCCGGACTTCGCCGCCCTCCACCGCCAGATTGAAGGTCTGCATCAGCAAGGTCAGGCACAAGAAGGCGTAGCCGCGCTCGCGCAGGCCGATCCAGAACGCGAACGCCAGCACCGAGATCACGCCCAGCGCGGTCAGCACCACGCTGCGCAGGGCGACGTGGCTCATGTCCTGGCGATGCACCGCGTCCAGCGGTTCGATCTGCAGCGTCGAGGTGGTCAACCCGGTGCCCAGCACGCGCAGATACAGCACTTCGCCCTTGCGCATGCCGCCGTCGAGCGGAAACACCAGGAAGCGCGAGGAGTGCTGGAACGATGCGGCCTTGCCGTGCACCGAGCGGCGCACCGGCTCGACCTCGCCCGGGCGCCAGATGCTGACCGCCTTGCGGTACGGCTGGCTCATCACCAGTTGCGGCGCGTTGTTGCCGGCGACGTCCTGATTGGCGGTGAGGCGCCACCAATGCGCCTGTCGATCGACCACCTGAATCTGGTCGCCGCGTATCGGCACGAACCGCTGCGCGTAGTCGCCGGCGAGCACGCGCGCGGGCGCCGGGTCGGTCGCCGGCTGCAGCTGCGCCAGGGTAAAAGGCTGCGCGCAGGCGAGCGCCGTCACCGTCAGACCCAGCAGGGTCAGCAGGGTCTGCCAGATAAGACGCCAGGACCGATCCATTTCCTCAGCAAGTCGATGAAGCCAGCGCGAGCATAGCCCAGCCGCGGGCCGCGTGATCTTACAGTTAGGGCGCAGTTCCGCACAGGATTGGGAACTCGATTCCGTTGCGCGAGATGAATCCGCCGCCGCGACCCTTGCGCCGGCCGGCGCGGGGGCCGCGGCTCAGTCGCGGTAACGCTCCACGCCCAGGCCGTCCAGGCTGATATCGGGCGCGCGGCCGGCGATCAGATCGGCGATCACCCGGCCGGTGCCGGCGGCCATGGTCCAGCCCAGGGTGCCGTGGCCGGTGGCGAGGAACAGCCGGCGCAGCGGCGTGGCGCCGATCACCGGCGTGCCGTCGGGCGTCATCGGCCGCAACCCGGTCCAGAATTCGGCCCGCGCGGCGTCGCCGCCGCGCGGAAACAGATCGCCGACCACGTGATTCAAGGTGCGCCGGCGCGATTCGTGCAGGCGCCGGTCGTAACCGGCCAGCTCGGCGGTGCCGCCGACGCGGATGCGATCGCCCAGCCGGGTCACCGCGACCTTGTGGGTCTCGTCCATGATCGTGGACTGCGGCGCGTAGCGTTCGTCGCTGATCGGCAAGGTCAGCGAATAGCCTTTCACCGGATACACCGGAATGCGGATGCCCACCGGCGCCAGCAGCAGCGGCGAATCACTGCCGAGCGCGAGCACGTAGGCGTCGGCCTGGCACGGTCCGGCATCGGTATGCACGCGGCGCAGTTCGCCGCCTTCGCTTTCCAAGCGCTGGATATCCACGCCGAAACGGAATTTCGCTCCGAGCGATTGCGCCATCGCGGCCAGATTCTGCGTGAACTTGAAGCAATCGCCGGTTTCGTCGCCGGGCAGGCGCAAGGCGCCGGCGAACTTGTCCTTGACCAGCTCCAGCGCCGGTTCGTAGCGCAAATAGCCGTCGCGATCGAGCAATTGAAAGGCCACGCCGGATTCGCGCAGGATCTCGATGTCCTTGCCGGTGTCGTCGAGTTGGCGCTGAGTGCGGAACAACTGCAAGGTGCCCTGCTGGCGCGCGTCGTAGGCGATGCCGGTGTCTTCGCGCAATTCGCGCAGGCAGTCGCGGCTGTATTCGGCCAGCCGCACCATGCGTGCCTTGTTGATGCGGTAACGCGCGTGCGTGCAGTTGCGCAGCATCGCCGCGCACCAGCGCAGCAGAGCCGGATCGAGCGCGGGCCGGATCACCAGCGGCCGATGCCGCATCAACAGCCACTTGATCGCCTTCAACGGCACGCCCGGCCCCGCCCACGGCGCGGAATAACCCGGCGAGACTTCGCCGGCGTTGGCGTAACTGGTCTCCATCGCCGGCGCGGGCTGGCGATCGATCACTTCCACCTCGAAGCCGGCCCTGGCGAGGTAATACGCGGCGGTGGTGCCGATGACCCCGCTGCCGAGAATGAGAACTTTGATGCGGGTCACCCTTGTGTGCGCGGGCCGGGGCGCTCCCCGGCGCCGACGAAGCGCAGGCTACCACCGCGATGCGCGCGACCGGAATCCCGTCGAGGCGGATGTTTCGATGCCGCGACGCGGCGCTCAGCCGCGGATCTTGAAGTCCGGATGCTCGTCGAGCGAGCCGTCGGTGCGCAGCACCACGAACTTTTCGCCATTGGCGCGGAACACCACCGCGATGGGGTCCTGGAACAACGGCCGGCGCACGAATTTCAGGATCCAGCCGAACTGCTCCAGCGTCGCCAGCGCATCGAGCTGCTGCCGGGTCAGGCCGGCACGCAGTCCGACCGGGCTCACCAGTTCGGCCGGTTGACGGCGTTCGCGGTCGGTCATGGCGTCGGCACCCGTGCGCTGTGCGAAAACGGATTCCGACAATACCCCAGCGCGGCGCCGATGCAAGACGACGGCGCGCGCGCGGGGCCGCGACTGCCGCCGTGCCGCGGCGCGGCCCGCGCTTATCGCGCCAGCAGGAAATCGACCACGGCGCGATCGAAGGCCTCGCCGAATTCGATGTTGGTCAGATGCACCGCCGGCCAGGTCAGCAGTTTCGCGCCGGCGATGCTCGCGGCGATGGCTTCGCTGTGGCTGGCGGCGGTCACCGTGTCGTGCTCGCCGGCGATCACCAGGGTCGACGCGAGGATCAGCGCATTGGTGCGGCGCATATCCATGTCGCGCACCGCGGCGTAGTTGCCGGCCAGGCCCTGCGGCGATGTCGCCAGCAGCATCGCGCGGAAGCGCCCCACCACCGGCGCCTCGGGCTGGAGCATGTGCGCGGGAAACCAGTTTTCGAGGAACATCTGCGCGGTGCCGGCCATGTCCGGCGCCTGCAACACCGAGGCGATGCGTTCGCTCCACGGCCCGGCCGGGCCGAGATAGGCCGAGGTATTGCTCAGGATCAGCCGGTCGATGCGCTCGGGCGCGTGCACGCCCAGCCACTGGCCGATCATGCCGCCGAGCGACAGGCCGAGGAAATGCGCGCGTTCGATCCGCAGGGCGTCGAGCATCTCGATCGCGTCGCGGCCCAGGCGATCCAGCGAGTACGCGCCCGCCGGCACGTCGCTGCCGCCGTGGCCGCGGGTGTCGTAGCGCAATACG
Organism: Lysobacter sp. ISL-50; assembly: GCF_018612875.1. Taxonomy (GTDB): domain Bacteria; phylum Pseudomonadota; class Gammaproteobacteria; order Xanthomonadales; family Xanthomonadaceae; genus Lysobacter. Next base: position 13,400 of record NZ_JAGGRI010000044.1, read on the forward strand.
CGAAAGTGCCGGGTCAGCGCCGGAATCTGCGCATCCCACATGCTCAGGTCGGTGCCGATCGAATTCGACAGCACCAGCACCGGCCGGCCGGCGTCGCCGTCGAAGCGGTAAGCGATGCGCACGCCATCGCCGGTGTGGAAGTAAGACAAAGTTCTCATGGGCTTGTTTCCTTGGAATCGTTCGCGACCCCGCGGCGGCGCGTCGATCGCGCTGCCCGGCGGAATGCCGCGACGGCCTGCGCCGTGGAAACAAGGCTAGTTGCGGCCAGCCCAGCTTGATATTACAAAGATCGCACAGTCTTTGTAATCAAACCCGACAGGCCCGCCGCATGAGCGCTTTCACCCTGCACGACCTGCAATGCTTCGACGCCGTGGTCCGCGCCGGCGGCTTCCAGGCCGCGGCCGCCGCCCTGCATCGCTCGCATCCGGCGGTGTTCGCCGCGGTCGCCAAACTCGAACGCCAGCTCGGCCTGAGCCTGCTCGATCGCAGCGGCTACCGGGTGCAGCCGACCGCGGCCGGGCTGTCGCTGCATCGCCGCGCGCAATCGCTGCTGCGCGAACTGCAGGAACTGCGCACACACGCTGAGCAACTGGCGATGGGCGAGGAAAGCGAGCTGCATGTGGTGATCGGCGACCTGTGTCCGCGCACGCAGGCGCTGGCCCTGCTCGGCCGCTTCTTCGGCCGATGCCCGGGCACGCGGCTGCATCTGCATTTCGAGGCGGTGAGCGGGCCGTGGGAGCGTTTGTTCGACGACGAGGCCGATCTGATCGTGCACCGCATCGACAAGAGCGACGCGCGCCTGGAATGGATCGACCTGTGCGAGGTGGCGATGGTGCCGGTGGTCGCGCCCGGATTCCTGCCGTTTCCGATCACCCGCGCGATCCGCCCCGAGCAGTTGCGCGGGCTCACCCAGTGCATCATGCGCGACAGCGCGCGGCATTCGCCGCCGCAGGATTACTTCACCGTCGAAGGCGCGCACCAGTGCACGGTGGCCGATCAGGCGATGAAGAAGGACATCATCGCGCAGGGCATGGGCTGGGGCCACATGCCGGGATTTCTGATCGAGGACGAATTGCGCGACGGGCGCCTGCAATCGATCGTCGGGCGTTATCTGCCCGGGCGCCGCGAACAACTGGTCGTCGCGCGCCGCCGCGATCGCGCGCAGGGGCCGGTGGCCCATCGCTTATGGGATTACCTGCTCGAACACGCGCCGGCGTTTCACGACTCGCTCAAGCCGGCGGCCGCGACCGCGCGCAAAACCGCGGCGCGCAGGAAAACCCGATAGCACGGACGCGCGCTTCCCGGCCAACGCCGGCGAGCGCGACGCGGCAACCCGTGTTTTAGCTGTTTTTGCTCCAGCGCGAGCGCGGACGATCGCCCAGGATCGCCTTCGACGACGAGCTGAGCATTTCCGGTTCGGTATTGGCGCCCAGCGATTTCAACCGCACCGCGGTGTAGTTGCCGTCGCCGAGCAGATCCAGACTGGCGGCCGGATTGCGCAGCAGCGCCTCGCGCTGCAGGAACGTCTCCGCGCCCACCACCGGCGGACTGCGCAGGCTGCACAACTCGATGTCGAGTTTCAGCCGGCTGGTGCCGGAGGTACGCCAGGGATGGCCGGGCACCAGACGGCTGACGATCGCGCTGTCGAGCTTGACCGTCACCGTTTTGTTTTCGATCGATTCGCATCGACCCACCGCGATATCAAACATGGTCTGCATCACGACCTCAGTGCGAGACATAAGTGAGCACGCTGTCGAGTCGGGCGGTGAGCAGCAGACTGCGAAGTCGCGCCTCGACGACCGGTATGTTTCCAAGCCTCGGCGAAGCGCGTAGCGAATAAACCGCGGTGCGTTTTCCAAGCAAATGCCGGTGCATCCGCTGCACCGTGACGTTCGTCGTTCCGCAGGCTTCCATCCAGATACGTCGTAGCGGCGCGGGCCCTACCGTTTGTCCGTTGGACAGCGTGAACTGGAACCACTCAACGTGATTATCCATTTTGGTTCCCACACTACAGTCGAGCCAGTATGCGCTTATAAACCCGCGGAAGTTGAATGGGGCCGCGCCGACGAAATGTCTCGCTTAATCCACATAAAGGGCGTAGGGTGGAAAGGCGACCCGGCTTCTCGCGATTCATAAGACGCTGCAACAGCGTCGCTGCCTGCACGACGGCTCACGTCACCCGAGGCCCTTTGCGATATCACACGCGTGTCATCGATCTTCGGGTCGGTGAGTTCGACTATCGCATTCGCGCGCTCAAGGATCGGCAACAGTTTTTCGATCCCGACGAAGAAGCCGAACGCGCCGGCGTTCCGCCCGCGATGTGGAGCATCTTCGGCCAGTTGTGGCCGGCCGGCGTGCATCTGGCGCGGGAAATCGCCAAGCGCGACGTGCGCGGCCTGCGCATCCTGGAAATCGGCTGCGGCCTGGCGTTGAGCAGCCTGGTGCTGCGACGCGGCGGCGCCGATGTCACCGCCACCGATCTGCACCCGCTGGCCGAACGTTTTCTGCATCACAACTGCGGCCTCAATCACGTCAGCCCGGTCGCCTATTGCCATCTGGATTGGCGCGACGACATCGACCTCACCCTGGGCAAATTCGACCTCATCGTCGGCAGCGACGTCCTGTACGAACGCACTCACGCGACCTTGCTGTCCAACGTCATCCAGCTCTACGCCGGCGCCGACGCGGAAATCCTCATCGCCGATCCCGGCCGCGGCAATTGCGGCGCCTGGACCGGCGCGATGCTGGCGAAGGGATTCACCTCCACCGAAAGCCGTTTCCCGGTCGAAGGCCGCGCCGCGCTGAGCGGGCGCTTGATGAGACTCCACCGCTGAGGCGGCGGCGCGCGTGGTCGCGACGGGGATCGGTACGAATTGCAAATCGACACGAACGCGCGGCGCCGATCGCCGCGCGTTGAGGCAGGATATCGATCCGGCCACTCAAGGCCTCAGACGCCTGCCCCGCGATGGATTTCGACCCGCAAGGCCAGTACCCCGAGCGCGCGATCAAGCACATCCGGATCGACACGCCGCCGGCGAAGGTGTGGCGCGCATTGACCGTGCCGCGCGAAGCCGTCGCATGGATGTCGGACCAACCGCTGGAGTTGATCACCGACTGGATCGTCGGCGCGCCGATCCTTATTCGCGGCATCCTGTACGGACGCCTGCGCTTCGAGAACAGCGGCCGCGTCGAAGCTTTCGAACCCGAACGCGTTCTTCAGTACAGCCACTGGAGTTCGCTGTCGCGGCGGGTCCTGCCCGATCTCGCGCACAATCACGTCGTCATCCGCCTGGAATTGCAGCCCTCGATTGCGGGCACGGATCTGCGCCTGACGCTGAGCAATCTGGCCAGCTACGCGGTGTACGGACACATCAATTACTACTGGGGAATCGCCTTGGCCGCGTTGAAGCGGCATTGCGAATCGGCGCCGGCGAACCAGGCTGCGACGCTTACCGGCGCACGTGAAACCCGCCGCCGCCAAGCAGCGCTTCGACCTCTTGCACCGACACCGGATTGAAGTCGCCGGGGATCGAATGTTTCAGACAGGCCGCGGCCAGGGCGAAGTCGAGACTGCGCGCATCGTCCATGCCGCTGCACAGGCCGTGCAGGAATCCGGCCGCGAACGCATCGCCCGCGCCGATGCGATCGACGATGCCGGCCAGCTCGCGCGGCGCGGCGTGGCCGCGCGTTCCGTCGCGATGGAACGACCACGCCGACAAGACGTGATGATCGACGTCGCGCTGTTCGCGCTGAGTGCACACCAATCGCTGCAGATGTGGGAAGGCGTCGAAGGCCCGCGTCGCGGCCTGACTCAGGCTGGCGTGGAACGGCTCAGCAACGATCTCGCCGCCCAGCGCCACGGCGATGTCGCGGTGATCGGCGAAGATCAGATCCGCCTGCGCCGTCAACTCGCGCAGGATCGAACCCGGATCGCCGTCCCATTGCTGCCACAGCTTGGCGCGGAAATTTCCGTCGAAGCACACGCGCACGCTGGCCGCGCGCGCCGCCGTCGCCGCGGCCAGCGCGGCTTGCGCGCCGGCCGCGCCCAAGGCCGGCGTCACCCCGGACAGATGCAGCCAACTCGCGCCGGCCAACGCCTTCGGCCAGTCGTAGCGGTCGGCGCCGGCGCGCGCGAACGCCGAATCGGCGCGATCGTAGAGCACGCTGCTCGGACGCTGCACCGCGCCGGTCTCGAGGAAATACAAACCCATGCGGCCCGGCGCCACATCGACCCAACGGGTATCGACACCGTGCCGGCGTAATTCGCCGATCGCCGCGTGGCCGAGCGCGTTGTCGGCGACCACGCTGAGCATCGCCGCCTCATGGCCGAAATGGGCCAGCGACACCGCGACGTTGGCTTCCGCCCCGCCGATGCACACCTCCAGCCGCGGCGATTGCAACAGACGCTCGCGGCCGGGCGCGGCCAGCCTGATCAGCAATTCGCCGAAACACAGGATTCGTTCTGCCATGCGGTTTTCTCGGGCTGGGTGGCGCCGCGCCGGTCGCGGCGCGGGCTGGGCGGGTTAGGTGACTCTCGGTGTCATGTCCTGGAGGACACGGTATCAGGTGGGGCTTGGGGCTGGGAGCGGGTTGAAGTCAAGTTGGGCGGGAATGTCTGGCGTGCAGGCGCCCTGACCTGACCGATAAAATTTATAAATATCAATTATTTAAGATTATCGCCTCGAACACTTCCGTGGGCCGAGCGAATTCTTCCTCTTCGGCTGATTGTCAATGACACCGGTTTCCTATACAACCTGTTCATCAGAAATCGCGTTCCGAAGGACCGCCCCGGCATGGACAAACACCCGCTCGACGACTCTTTCGACCCGGCGGCCGTGGCGGCGCGCCTGGTCCTGGCGCGGCGGACGGCCGAAGCGTTGCCGGTCTATCCCGGGCCGCTGCCGCGGAGCCTGGACGAGGGTTACCTCGCCCAGGACCGGGCGATCGCGCAATGGGGCAGCGAAGTGGTCGGCTGGAAAGTCGGGCGCATTCCGGAAAATTGGGAGCAGCGCCTGGGCGAAGACCGCCTGGTCGGGCCGATCTTCGCCGGGGCGGTGCAGCGCGTCGCCGACGGACAGGCCGGCCGTTTCGCGGTGATCGAGCGCGGCTTCGCCGCGGTCGAGGCCGAATTCGTGTTCGAACTGGGCCACGACGCCCCGCCCGGGCAACTGGATTTCAGCCATGCCCAGGCCGCCGCGCTGGTCGCCGCGTTGTCGATCGGCATCGAATTGGCCGGCAGTCCGCTGCCGATGATCAACGCGCTGGGCCCGCCGGTGGTGGTGTCGGATTTCGGCAACAACGCCGGCCTGATCGTCGGCCCGCGCATCGCCGCCTGGCAGGCGCTGGCCGACCACGAGCTGACCTGCGAGACCTTCATCGACGAACGCAGCGTCGGCCGCGGCGGCGCGGCCTCGATTCCCGGCGGCCTGCTCGCGGCGTTGAGCTTCGCGCTGGCGCGTTGCGCGCGGCGCGGTTATCCGCTCAAGGCCGGCATGTACGTGACCACGGGCGCGGCGACCGGCATCCACGACATTCTTGCTGGACAGCGTTCGCGCATTTCCTTCGGCCGCTGGGGCAGTCTGCATTGCGAAACGGTGCCGGCCCGCGGCATCGCGGGGACGATCGTATGAGCACACGCCGCGCATTTCTCGGCGGCCTGGGCGCCGCCGGCATCGCCGCCGCGGCGCTGTCGGCGCTGTGGGCGGGCGACGCACGCCGCCTGCTTACCGCCACCGATGTCCACGTCAAGGACTATCCGACGGTCGCGGCGATCGAATGGATCGGCCAGCAATTGCAGCAGGCCACCGGCGGCCGCCTGGGCTTGCGCATGTATCACTCCGGGCAACTGGGGCGCGAGTCGGAAGCCATCGACATGGCGCGCTTCGGCGCCATCGACATCACCCGCGTCTACAGCGGCGCGCTCAACAACGCGTTTCCGCTGACCCAAGTGCTGTCGCTGCCGTATGTGTTCGATTCGGTGGCGCATCTGCGCCGCGCCCTCGACGGCACGGTCGGCGCGCAGGTACTGCGCGGCTTCGCTTCGCGCGAACTGGTCGGCCTGGCGATCTACGACTGCGGCGCGCGTTGTTTCTACAACACGCGCAGGCCGATCCGCACGCCGGACGACATGCACGGATTGAAGTTCCGCGTGCCGTCCTCGGACATCTTCATGCGCATGATCCGCCTGCTCGGCGGCAACCCCACGCCGCTGGCCTATGGCGAAGTGTTCTCCGCGCTGCAGACGCATCTGATCGACGGCGCCGAGAACAACCTGCGCAGTTTCCACTCCAGCCGCCAGTTCGAAGCCGCGCACTACTGGTCGCAGAGCGCGCACTCCTACGCACCGGACGTGCTGCTGATGTCCCGGCGCAGTTTCGATTCCCTGCGCGCAAGCGACCGCGAGCTGCTGCTCGACCTTGCGCGCAGGTCGGTGACGGTGATGCGCCAGCGCTGGGACGAATCGGAAACCACCGCGCGCGCCGCCCTGATCGCGGCCGGCGTGCGCATGAACGACTGCGACCTGCCCGCGTTCCGCGCCGCCGTCGCGCCGCTGCTGTCCGACTACCACCGCGTGCCGGCGCTGGAAGCGCTGTACCGCGATGTCCGCTCACTGGCTTGAGGCATCGATCGTGGAAGAAACTCTCGATACGCATGAGCACGCCGCTTCGCCGGCGACCGTCGGCCTGCTCGACCGCATCGCCGGCGCCGCCATCGCCATCGCCGGGCTGGCCCTGGTCGGCATGGTCGCGGTGCAGGCGCTGCAGGTGTTCGCGCGCTACGTGCTCAACGATTCGCCGGGCTGGACCGAGCCGGTCGCGCTGATCCTGCTCAATACCGCGATGAGTTTCGGCGCCGCCGCCGGCGTGCATCACGGCGCGCATTTCGGCTTCTTCGTGCTCGTCCACGCCGCCCCACCGCCGATCCAGCGCGTGCTGCTGGCGCTGTCCAACAGCGCGATCGCGCTGATCGGCGCGGCGTTGGCGTGGTGGGGCGGCGAGTTGCTGCTGGATGGAATCGACATCCCGATGGCCGGCGCGCCGCTGCCGCAAAGCGCGGTGTACGCGCCGATGGCGATCGGCGGCGCGCTGATGGCCGTGTTCGCGCTGCAGCGGTTGTTCGCGGTGCTGGCGCCCGCCACCTCGACGATGCGGAGCGAATGATGGACGTCGCGATCCTGTTCGGTGTGTTCGCGCTCTTGCTGATGATCGGCGTGCCGGTGGCGTACGCGCTCAGCTCGGCGGCGCTGGCGACCTTGCTGTGGATCGGGTTGCCGCCGATCGTAGTGGTGCAGCAGATCGCCGCCGGCGCCGGTTCGGCCTCGCTGATCGCGATCCCGCTGTTTATCTTCGCTGGCGAAATCATGCTGCGCGGCGGCATTTCCGAGCGCTTGATCGGCCTGGCCTCGTCGCTGGTCGGGCACCTGCGCGGCGGCCTGGGCCAGGTCAGTGTGCTGTCGTCGCTGTTCTTCGGCGGCGTGTCCGGCTCGGCCATCGCCGACGTGTCGGCGATCGGCGGGGCGATGATCCCGCAGATGGCCCAGCGCGGGTTCGACCGCGATTTCGCCGTCAACGTCACCATGACCGCGGCCATGGTCGCCCTGCTGGTGCCGCCTTCGCACAATCTGATCCTGTACTCGGCCTCCGCCGGCGGCAGCATCTCGATCTCCGACCTGTTCGCCGCCGGCATTGTCCCGGCACTGCTGATGACGGTCACGCTGATGACCACGACCTGGATCATCGCCCGCCGCCGCGGCTACGTGGTCGAACCGTTCCCCGGCCTGGCCGTCGTCGCGCGCCGCTTCCTCGCCGCATTGCCCGGATTGATGCTGGTGGCGCTGATCTTCGTCGGCATCCGCGCCGGCATCTTCACCGCGGTGGAAAGCGCGGCGATCGCGGTGGTGTACGCGCTGCTGGTCACCGCGCTGGTCTATCGCAACCTGCGCTGGCGCGATTTCCTCGAAACCGTGACCGGTGCGGCGCGCACCACCGGCATGATCCTGTTCGTGATCGCCTCGGCCGCTTCGTTCGGCTGGCTGCTGGCCTATCTGCAGGTGCCGACCGCGGCGGTGGACGCGCTGACCGCCATCACCACCGACAAGAACCTGCTGTTGCTGCTGATGATCCTGATCCTGCTGGTGCTGGGCACGTTCATGGATCTGGCGCCGATGATCATCATCGGCACGCCGATCTTCCTGCCGCTGGCCAAGGCCATCGGCGTGGACCCGGTGCATTTCGGCATCATCCTGATCCTGAAGGGCGGCATCAGCCTGATCTCGCCGCCGCTGGGCTCGGTGCTGTTCGTCGGCACCGCGATCGGCAAGATCAGCATCGGCGAGGCGCTGCGCACGATCTGGCCGTTCTGGCTGTCGGCCCTGGGCGTGCTGCTGGTGGTGACGTTCGTTCCATCACTGTCGCTGTGGCTGCCGTCGCTGCTCAAGCACTGACACGCCCGCGGGGCTGAACCCGAAACCGCGTTCCATGATGCGGGCGCTGTGAACCGGCGTGGCGGGCTAGAATCCCCGCAACGCTCTTCTGGCCTGTCCGCCCATGCCGCGCAAGAAAACTGAACCCCCGGCGCCGGCCCGGGCCGCGGCGCCGCAACGCCCGGCGCCGGACAAGGCGAAGACGATCAACGACATCGCGCGCCTGGCCGAGGTGTCCAAGAAGACGGTCTCGCGGGTCATCAACCATTCGCCGCTGGTGCATCAAGAGACCCGCGAGCGGGTCGAAGCGGTGATGCGTCAGTTCAACTACACCCCCGATCCGTTCGCGCGCGGGCTGGCGTTCCGGCGTTCGTTCCTGATCGGCATGGTCTACGACAACCCGACCGCGCAGTACATCGTCAACATGCAGTACGGCGCGCTCGACGCGATCCGCGACTCGGGCTTCGAACTGGTCGTGCATCCCTGCGACAGCCGCAACCCGGGCTATATCGACGGCGTGCACCGCTTCGTCCAGCAGCAGAAGCTGCACGGAGTGATGCTGGTGCCGCGCGTGTCGGAAGATCAGGCGCTGGCCGACATGCTCGCCGACATCGGCTGCCGCTACTCGCGCATCGCCTCGGTGTCGCTGGACGAAGCCTCGCGCATGGTCATCACCCACGACCGCGACGGCGCCGCGGAAGCGGCCGATTACCTGCAATCGCTGGGCCATCGCGACATCGCGCTGATCACCGGGCCGTCCAGCTATCGCTCCGCGCACGAGCGCACCGCGGGTTTCGTCGAGGCGCTGAGCAAGCGCGGCATCGAGCTGCCGGCCGCGCGCATCGTCGAAGCCGGCTACACCTTCGAATCGGGCGTGGCGGCGGCGGAGTTGCTGCTCGCCGGCAATAAGCGGCCCAGCGCGATCTTCGCCGGCAACGACGAGATGGCCGCGGGCGTGTACAAGGTCGCGCTGCGCGCCGGCATCAGCATTCCGCAGCAGCTGTCGGTGGTCGGTTTCGACGACAGCCCGCTGGCGTCGCGCTTGTGGCCGGCGCTCAGTTCAGTGCGCTTGCCGGTGCGCGACATGGGCCGGATCGCCGCGTCGATGCTGCTGCAGTCCGAGCCCGGCGCCGCTTCGGTGGCTTCGGCCAGCGTGCGACCGCATCTGGTCGTGCGCGACTCGTGTCAGCCGCCGGCGTACTGACGTCTCGCTGAAATCCGCTGCTCGGGTCGCGACGGCCCTGCGCGACCGTCGCGGAAACCCTGGGCCACGTGTATTTCATAGACACCGGCGGCTGGCGCCCGCACCTCGGGCCGGTCGCGGAATAAATCGCACCGCGCCGCCATGACGCGCGGCATGACATTTGCGTGATAGAACAGCCATCCCTCGCCATCAGGGAGAACGAATCATGGTCCGCATATCGCTGCTGGGCATTCCGAACGACGACAACTCGTCCTTCATCCGCGGTCCGGCCGAAGCGCCGGCGCTGATCCGCCGCGAATTGCACAGCGACGCCTACAGCAGTTGGAGCGAGACCGGCGTGGATGTCGGCGCCGAAGGCCTGCTCGTGGATCACGGCGATATCCGCTTCGACGGCGCCGCCGATGCCTGGGAATTGATCGAACAGCACGTGGCGCAGGCGCTGGACGCGGGCCATCCCTTGATCAGCCTGGGCGGCGATCATGCCGTCACCCATCCGATCATGCGCGCGGTGCGCCGCCGCCACCGGCGCCTGACGATCCTGCATATCGACGCGCATCCGGATATCTACCACGCCTACCAGGGCAATCCGCGTTCGCACACTTCGCCGTTCGCGCGGATCATGGAAGAAGAACTGGCCGACCGGCTGATCCAGGTCGGGCTGCGCACGATCAACGATCACCATCGCGAGCAGTTCCAACGCTTCGGCGTGGAAGCGATCGAGGCCGGGTGCTATGCCGACAGCCTCAAGCTCAAGATCGACATGCCGGTGTATCTGTCGATGGACATCGACGCGCTGGACCCGGCCTATGCGCCGGGCGTGTCGCATCGCGAGCCGGGCGGCTTGTCGGTGCGGCAGGTGATCGATCTGATCCAACGCATCGATCAGCCGATCGTCGCGGCCGATATCGTCGAGTACAACCCGCGCCGCGACGTGTCCGAGATGACCGCGACCGTGACCGCGAAGCTGCTGAAGGAAATCGCCGGAATGATGGTGAAGACGGCGACGCCGGCCGTGTGAGCCGGCGACGCCCGCGCCGCGACATCACTTGTCGAGCAGATTGTCGGTATTGGCCGCGTTGTTGATGATGTTGGAGAACGGCAGCAGCTGATTGACGAAGCGATTCCAGCGGGTCACGCCGGCCGGTCCCACGAACACTACATCGCCCGCGCGCACCGGGAACTGGCTGGCCAGCGCATAGGACGCCGGCGACTTGGCGTTGAGGTGATAGATCATCGCCGGTTCCTTGCGCATGTCTTCCACGCCGCGGATCACGTAGACCGCTTCGCCCTTGGCGGTCAGCGGATTGAGCCCGCCGGCGCGGCCCAGCGCCTGAGTCAGGGTCATGTCGGTGGTCTTGAAGGTCAGCGCCTGCGGGCGCATGACTTCGCCGACCACATAGACTTCCTTGCGATCGTTGTACGGCATGTACAGATGATCGCCGGCCTTCAGGTAAATATCCTTCGCCACCGATTCGCCGCGATTGAGCCCGTCCAGATCCAGACGGTACTGCTTGTCGCCGCGGGTCAGCACGAATCCGGACAGATCCGCGCGGATCGGGTCCACCGTCGCCGCGCCGATCGCCTGCGCCAGGGTCAACGGCGTCGCGGTGATCGACTGGCGATCGGTCTTGACGAACGCGCCCTGCAAGGTCACGCGCTGGCTGCCGTAGTCGATGATGCTCAGATCGACCTGCGGGCTTTCGACGAAGCGCGAAATCTTGTCGGTGAGCAGCGTGCGCAGCTCTTCGATGGTCAGGCCTTCCGCGCGCACCACGCCGACATACGGATAGAACAGCGTGCCGTCCGGCCGCACCATGCGCCCGTTCGCGGCCGCCTGCTGCTGGGTGCCAGCCGGCGAGGTCAACTCCGGGTGATCCCAGATGGTGATGTACAGCGTGTCGCCGCGGCCGATGCGGTAGGAATCGGGCTGATACGCCATCAGCTCGGCCGGCAACGCGATCTGGCTGCGATGCTGCGTCGACAGATATTCCGGCGTGATCGAGACCATCTTGATATGGCCGTCGTCGGCGACGCCGCTGCGCACGAACTGGCTTGGCGAAATGTATTGGCCCGGGGCCAACATGCAGCCCGGGAGTCCGACGATGGCGGCGACAGCCAACGCGCGCGAAAACTTGCTCATGGTGTCGTCTCTAAATCGCGAACGCGGATGAGGCCGGGCGCCTGTGCGGGCCGATGCCGGACGCATGCGGACACGGCACGACTTCGCCATTGCGCGCCGCTGAATAAGGATGAGTGCCGACCGCTGACGCCGGACGAACAAGATACGGTTGGCGCATGAATCCTCAGTAGATTACGTCGTTACTGGTGCTGCCCCCGTGCAAAAAGTATAGCCAGCGCGGACCCATTCTTGTTCACGCACATGGAACCGCATCACGTTTTCCGTCATCGGATGCGTTCCGGATACAGCTCACGTTAGGCAACCGCATGCATTGGACAACATATCTTTAACGAACAAGTCCAGCCGCGCTCGCAATGCGCAATGCGTCAACGAGTGATGCGCGTCACGGCTTGAGGGATGCGTTCTCTATTCATGTTGACCCTGTAAGGTGCAGCTCTTACATTCGCGGCCGTTGCGTTCGAGCCACGCTTCGTGCGTCTCATGATGCGCGGTCGCTTACAATTTGAGGCATCGAGCGTGTGTTCAAACGAGTTTTGATGGTTTGCGTGGGCAACATCTGCCGCAGTCCGACCGCGGAAATGTTGCTGCGCCATGAGTTGCAAGGTCGGGATGTCACCGTAGAATCCGCCGGTCTTGGCGCCTTGGCGGGTCATCCGATCGACGCTACAGCACAGGCTGTGCTGGAAGGACATGGATTGAGTGGGCAATCCCATGTCGCGAGACAGATCGACCGCGCGATGATCGATGCGGCCGATCTGATACTGACGATGGAGCCATGGCAGATCGATGCCGTGCTCCGCATTTCCCCACATGCGCGAGGCAAGACCTATCTACTAGGCAAATGGCTGGACAACACCAGCATTCCGGACCCATACCGGCAATCGCGCAACGCGTTCGAACAGGCCTATCAGCTGATCAGCTCGGGGGTGAGCAGCTGGAGGGCCTATCTGTGATGCGGCCCGTTCCCTTTTTTTCAGGTTCTTTCCCCCATGTCGGCAGCCCCCACGACGCCCGGTCCGTACCAGGACAGAAGCAACGATGAGATAGACCTGGCCGCGCTGCTGGGTACGTTGCTCGACCACAAATGGCTGATCGTCGGCGTCACCTCGATCGGCTTCGTGCTCGCCGTCGCTTATGCGCTGATCGCCTCGCCGGTGTACCAGGCCAATGCGATGGTGCAGGTGGAGTCCAATGCGCCGACCCTGCCCGGCCTGACCGCGGTCACCCAGGCGCTGACCGATTCGGCGCCGCAGGCGGTAACCGAAATCGCGCTGCTGACTTCGCGCTCGGTGGTCGGCAAGGCGGTGCAGGACCTCAAGCTGGACGTGCAGATCGAACCGGTCCGCTTCGTGCTGATCGGCGGGCTGATGGCGCGCCGCTATCAGCCGACCCGCCCGGGCGACGTGGCTTCGCCGTGGCTCGGCCTCAACAGCTACGGCTGGGGCGGCGAAAGCCTGCACGTGGCGCAGCTCAGCGTCACCGACGAACTGGTCGCCACGCCGCTGACCCTGGTCGTCGGCGAGGCCGGCGCGTACCGCCTGTACGACGAAGACGACACCCAGTTGCTCAGCGGCAAGGTCGGCGAAACCGCCACCGGCGGCGGCGTCAGCCTGCAGGTCAAGGACATGGCCGCCAATCCGGGCATGCGCTTCGAGATCACTCAGCTCTCGCGCCTGGCCATCATCACCGCGCTGCAGAACAACCTGATCGCCACGGAAAAAGCGAAGGACTCCGGCATCCTGCAGCTGAGCTACCAACTCGGCGATCCGGACCTGGCCGCGCAGACGCTCGATGCGATCACCCGCCAGTACACCAGGCAGAACGTCGAACGCAATTCCGCCGAAGCCGCCAACAGCCTGAAGTTCGTCAACGGGCAATTGCCGAAGACGCGGCGCGATCTGGAAAAGGCCGAGCAAGCGCTGGCCAAGTACCAGGAGCAGGCGCACACGGTCGATATCACCCTGGACGCGCAATCGCTGCTCGATCAGATCGTGGCGCTGGACACGAGCATCTCGCAGTTGAAGATGCAGCAGGCCGAAGTCAGCCGCCGCTTCACCCCGCAACATCCGGCCTACAAGGCCTTGATGTCGCAGTTGGGCGAACTGGAATCGCGCAAGCAGCAGATCAACGACCGCATCAGCGTGCTGCCGCAGACCCAGCAGGAACTGCTGGGCCTGACCCGCGAAGTGCAAGTCACCACGCTCACCTACACCAACCTGCTCAATCAGGCGCAGCAGCTGGATATCGCCCGCGCCGGCACGGTCGGCAACGCCCGCATCGTCGACAAGTCGGTGGTGGACATCAGCCAGCCGGTCAAGCCCAAGCGCCTGCTGATCGTGATGATCGGCACCTTCGTCGCCGGCTTCCTGGCGGTGGCCTGGGTGTTCCTGCGCCAGATGCTCAGCCGCGGCGTCGAAGACGTGAAGGAGATCGAGCAGCTCGGCCTGCCGATCTACGCTTCGATTCCGATGAGCGATTTCCAGCGCGGCCACCAGAAGCTCGGCCGCAAGCTGCAGAGCAACGGCACGCGCCTGGACAAGCCGCATCTGCTCGCGCTCGACGCGCCCAACGATCTGGCGATCGAGGCCATGCGCAGCCTGCGCACCGCGCTGCACTTCGCCCGGATGGAGGCGAACAACAACATCCTGATGGTGTGCGGCGCCAGCCCCGGCGCCGGCAAGACCTTCGTGTCCACCAACCTGGCCGCGGTGATCGCGCAGGGCGGACAGCGCGTGCTGCTGATCGACGGCGACCTGCGCCGCAGCACATTGCACAAGGTGCTGGGCCAGGACCCGCACAACGGCCTGTCGGATTTGCTGATCGGCCGCATCGACGTGAAGACCGCCACCCGCGCCACCGCCATCCCCGGCCTGGACTTCATTCCGCGCGGCGAAGCGCCGCCCAATCCGTCCGAGCTGCTGATGCGTCCGAACCTGGGCGTGCTGCTGAAAATGGCTTCGCAGCAATACGACCTGGTCATCATCGATACGCCGCCGATCCTCGCGGTCACCGACGCGGCGATCATCGGCCGTCATACCGCGACCAGCATCATGGTGGTGCGCTTCGGCCTGAATCCGCCCAAGGAGCTGGCGATGGCGATTCAGCGTTTCGAACAGAACGGCATCGACCTCAAGGGCGCGGTATTCAACGCCGTCGAACGCCGTCACGACACCAACTACGCATACGGCTACGAGTACAGGGCGACGCCGGAGAAGTGACGTCGCAGGCGAACATTACGATTTCAACCGCAACCATTGCACTGATTGCTTGCCGTTTTGTTCCCGCTCATGTTCGCGAACGCGAAACCGCGCGAAACGGCGGAAAATGCAGTGAGAATGGGTGATTCCTGAAGCGGCGTGTTGCCCGTCGCCATTACGATGCGATGTACCGCAATGATCATTTTGACGTAAGAAATTCTTATATGTGTCGCATGTGAACGACCAGCACGCTTCCGTAACGAGCACAAACAAACGAACTACTAGCGCACAGTATTTAGCAACTGAACAGTGGCACAGTTCCGCCCGCTGCCGGCCAGGATGCAAACGCGTCCAAGCCGGCGCGGGCGAACAACGAATCGTGCATCGACACCGAAGCAGATCTATCGATTCATCGTGATCGCGCGCCGCCGACACATCGCAACAACGGCGCGCGGCGATCGCGAAGCAAGAAAACAGGATTGACCGAAGGGGGCGGTCGTCGGATGGGTCTACCGAAGACTTTCCTTGGATACAACGGTCATGATGAAAGAACAGTTCGTCATCGCGTGCGCCCTGACGTTCGTGGTCACCAGCATCGCGATGTACGCGATGTACCCGGTCGCCGGGCGGCTCGGTCTGATCGACCGGCCTAACGCGCGCAAACAGCATAAGGGCCACATTCCCGTCATCGGCGGGATCAGCTTCTTTCTCGGCCTGCTCGCCGGCGCCTTCTACCTGGGCCTGGCCGATCGCTTCGCGGTCTGCCTGATCGCCACCTCCAGCCTGATTGTGGTCACCGGCGCGATCGACGACGCAAAAGACCTCAGCGTGCGCGCGCGGCTGCTGATCCAGACCATCGCGGTCGGCCTGATGATCTCCGGCAGCGGCGTGTACCTCAACGACCTGGGCAATCTGTTCGGCACCGGCGCGATCCGCCTGGGCTGGATCGGCGTTCCGGTCACGGTGATCGCGGTGGTCGGCCTGATCAACGCCTTCAACATGCTCGACGGCATCGACGGCCTCGCCGGCAGCATGGCGATGGTCGGCATCGGCGCGATCTTCCTGTTCGACAACGGCGGCGTGTTGTCCAAGGGCGCGCTGCCCTTGATGCTGCTGTTGTTCGTCGCGCTGGTTCCGTACCTGTTCGTCAACCTGGGCGGCATGAACGAGCGCAAGATCTTCATGGGCGACGCCGGCAGCATGCTGATCGGTTACCTGACCGCGTGGAGCCTGATCTACCTGAGCCAGCGCGGCGCGGCGCGTATCGATGCGGCCGAAGCGCTGTGGTGCATCGCCCTGCCGGTGTTCGAGACGCTCACCGTCATGTACCGCCGGGTCAGCAAGGGCCTGTCGCCGTTCAAGCCCGACCGACAGCATCTGCACTACATCCTGCTCGACCACCAGCGTTCGCCCAAGGGCGCGCTGATGACCATCGTCGGCATCGCCTGCGCGCTCACCGCGGTGGGTTACGCGCTGCGCGATCTGCCGGTCGTGGGCGGCCTGCTCGCGTTCTTCTTCGCCATGGCCGTCTATTCCCTCGCGCTGGCCCACGGCGACAAGCTCAAGCGCCTGCGCGGCATGCCGGAAGGACCGGACACGCCGGAACTGGCGTTCGCGCCGGAAGGCTCGGTGCCGCTGAAGACCACGCCGACGCCGGCCACCGCCTATGCGCGCAACAACCTCGCCGGCGAATTCGCCTCGCATCCGCTGTCCACGCCGGCCAACGTGGCGCTGTCGCAGCCTTCGCGCGCGATCAAGACCCTGTGCGTGTTCGGCACCCGCCCGGAGGCGATCAAGATGGCGCCGCTGGCGAAGATGCTGGCGCAGGACCCGCGCTTCGACGCGCGCGTGTGCGTGACCGGCCAGCACCGGCAGATGCTGGACCAGGTGCTGAACCTGTTCGACCTGCAGCCGGACTTCGATCTCAACATCATGAAGCCCAAGCAGGACCTCACCGACGTCACCACCGCGATCCTGACCGGCATGAAGCAGGTGCTGTCCGAGCTCAAGCCCGACGTGGTGCTGGTGCACGGCGATACCTCGACCACCATGGCGACCACGCTGGCCGCGTACTACCAGCAGATTCCGGTGGCGCACGTCGAAGCCGGCCTGCGCACCGGCAACCTGTACTCGCCGTGGCCGGAAGAGGCCAACCGCAAGCTCACCGGCGCGCTGGCGGCGATGCATTTCGCGCCGACCACGCTGTCGAGCCAGAACCTGCTCGACGAAGGCATTCCGACCGAGCGCATCGCCGTCACCGGCAACACCGTGATCGACGCGCTCAAGGAAGTGCTGGTGCGCATCGACCGCACGCCGGCGCTGCGCAACGAAGTCGCCTCGCAATTCAGTTTCCTCGACCCGCAGCGGCGCATCGTGCTGGTCACCGGCCATCGCCGCGAAAGCTTCGGCGGCGGCTTCGAGCGCATCTGCCACGCCTTGCGCGACAGCGCGCTGCGGCATCCGGATGTCGATATCGTCTATCCGATGCACCTCAATCCGCAGGTGCGCGAGCCGGTCAACCGCCTGCTCACCGGCATCACCAACGTCCATCTGATCGAGCCGCTGGATTACCTGCCCTTCGTCTACCTGATGAACAAGGCCTACATCATCCTCACCGATTCGGGCGGCATCCAGGAAGAAGCGCCGTCGCTGGGCAAGCCGGTGCTGGTGATGCGCGACACCACCGAGCGGCCCGAAGCGGTCGCCGCCGGCACGGTCAAGCTGGTCGGCACCGATCGCCAGCTGATCGCCGACGGCATCAGCGAACTGCTCAACAACCGCGCCGCATACGAGGCGATGAGTTTCGCCCACAACCCTTACGGCGACGGCCTGGCCTGTCAGCGCATCGTCGAGGCCCTGGCCAGTTTCAATCGCGAAGACTCGCTGCTCGCCGCTTGAGTTTTCGCGTCGCCGCCACGCCCGCGCCCTTCGGGGTGCGGGCGTAGCGCGTTCACCCCACACCCTTGAGCGCAACACCCTCCCCGCACGGAGGATCACTGGAGTCTTTATGAGTTTCGACACCGTCTCGGTCATCGGCCTGGGTTACATCGGCCTCCCCACCGCCGCCGCTTTCGCCGCCGTGCGCAAGCAGGTCATCGGCATCGACGTGAACCGGAATATCGTCGATACGATCAACCGCGGCGAGATCCACATCGTCGAGCCGGATCTCGACGTGGCGGTGCGCGCGGCGGTCTCGGGCGGTTTCCTGCGCGCCTCGATCCAGCCCGAATCGGCCGACGCCTACCTGATCGCGGTGCCCACGCCGTTCAAGAACGACCATGAGCCGGACCTGCGCTACATCGAAGCGGCGGCCAAGGCGCTGGCGCCGGTGCTGCGCAAGGGCGATCTGGTGGTGCTGGAATCCACCTCGCCGGTCGGCGCGACCGAACAGCTGGCGCAGTGGCTGTCGGAGGCGCGTTCGGACCTGAGCTTTCCGCAGGACGCCGGCGAAGACGCCGACGTCAACGTCGCCCACTGCCCCGAGCGCGTGCTGCCGGGCCATGTGATGCGCGAGCTGATCGAGAACGACCGCGTCATCGGCGGCATGACCCCGCGCTGCTCGGCGCGCGCCTGCGAGCTGTACAAGAGCTTCGTGCGCGGCGAGTGCATCGTCACCAACGCGCGCACCGCCGAGATGTGCAAGCTGACCGAGAACGCGTTCCGCGACGTCAACATCGCCTTCGCCAACGAGCTGTCGATCATCTGCGACAAGCTCGGCATCAACGTGTGGGATCTGGTGCAGCTGGCCAACCGCCATCCGCGCGTCAACATCCTGCAGCCGGGCCCCGGCGTCGGCGGCCACTGCATCGCGGTGGACCCGTGGTTCATCGTCGATAGCGCGCCGGAGCAGGCGCGACTGATCCGCACCGCGCGCGAGGTCAACAACAGCAAGCCGCGCTGGGTGATGGACAAGGTCGATGCCGCCATCGCCGAAGCCAAGGCCGACGGCAAGCAGGACAAGGACCTGACCATCGCCGTGTTCGGCCTGTCGTTCAAGCCCGACATCGACGACCTGCGCGAAAGCCCCGCGCTCGACATCGCCATCGAACTGGCCGCGCGCCACCCGGGCAAGGTACTCGCGGTCGAGCCGCATATCGATGCGTTGCCGGAGAAGCTCAAGTCGCCGAACCTGATCCTGGTGGATTTCCCCACCGCGAGCGCGCAGGCCGACATCGGCCTGCTGCTGGTCGATCACAAGCCGTTCCGGGAGCAGGCCGCGCCGACGCACCTGCGCCTGGTCGATACCAAGGGCATCTGGGTCTGAGCCGCTTGGGCTCGGACGGAACGCCGGCGCCATGATCCGACGACTGATCACCACCGCCAGTCTCTCGGCCGTGAGCGCCATGGCCTCGCGCGGGGCGATCTTCGCCGGCGTGCTGCTGGTCGCCGGTTTGCTGGGGCCGCGGGCGTTCGGCCAGTTCACCCTGATCCAGACCACGGCGCTGTTGTTCACCACGTTCTGCGCGCTCAGCCTGGGGCAGATGGCGACCAAGATCGTCGCCGAAGCCCTGCAGGGTTCGCGCGAGCGCATGGCGGTGGCGTGGTCGGTGTCGTACGGCTCGGCGTTGCTGATCTCGCTGGTGTTCGCGGTGGCGATCGTGGCGCTGTCGCCGCTGGTGGCGCGCTACGTCGGCCACGACCCCGCGCTCACGCCGGTGTACGCCAGCTCCAGCCTGCTGGTGCTGGCGGGCTTTCTCACCGCGATCCAGAACGGCGTCGCCCTGGCCGTGGGCCGGGTCAAGGAACAGGCCTGGGCCAACCTGCTCAGCGCGCCGATCGCCTTCGCGATCATGGTGCTGGCGGCGTTTCAGCGCGATCTGCATTGGGCGATGTACGGCTACATCGCCTCGCAGATGGTGATCGCCGTCGGCCAGGAGCGCAGCCTGCGCCGCTACCGCCGCGAACACGGCCTGAGGTTGTCGCTGCGCGCGACCACGCGCGCGGACTGGTCGGTGCTGTGGCGGCTCGGCCTGCCCTCGTCGCTGGCCGGATTGCTGACCGTGCCGGCGATGTGGCTGGTGATGGTGATGCTCTCGCACACCGCCGACGGCGCCACCGACCTGGGCCATTTCGCCCTCGGCAATCAGGCCCGCTCGATCCTGCTGTTCGGCATCGGCGTGGTCGCCAATGCCGCGCTGCCGATGCTGTCCTCGGCGCTGGCTCAGGGCGATCGCCACGGAGCCTCGACGGTGCTGCGTCATTCAATGGCGCTGCTGCTGGCGATCACCGGCGGCATCGCCGTGCTGGCCGCGCTGGCGGCGCCGCCGTTGATCCGCGCGCTGGCGCCAGCCTATGCCGGCTCGGTGGAACCGCTGCAGTGGCTGCTGGCCTCGGTGGTGGCGACCGCGCCGACCACGATCCTGATGCGCAAGGCCACCGCCGACGGCCGCCCGTCGATCCTGCTCGCCGGCAACGCGGTGTTCTGCGTGGTCCTGCTGGCCACCGCCGCGGTCGCCCTGCATCTGCGCGGCGGCGCGACCGGCCTGGCGTTCGCGTACTTCCTCGCCTCGCTGATGCAGCTACTGACTTTCGCCCTGTTCAACCGAAACGAGCTGCGCTGGAAGGCGCTGGCCCGGAGCAATTCATGAGCGTCGCCCGCCTGTTGAAGAAAACCGTGGTCCTGGGTGCGATTCGCATCGGCTGGCTGATCAAGCCGGGCCTGGTCACGCGTCTGTACACCTGGTACCTGAAGTCGGAGGGCGCGCGCATCGACGGCCTGCCCAACTATCTGTCGGCCAAGATCTGGTTCGACGGCACCGACTACTCGCTGATCACCCTCGGCGAGGGCTGCACGATTTCCAGCAACGTGCGCATCCTGACCCACGACGCGGCGATCAACACCGTCGCGAAGGAACTCGGGCTGTATTTCGATCCGCCGGAAATCCGCGTCAAGCCGGTGTCGATCGGCCGCTACAGCTTCGTCGGCACCGGCTCGATCATCATGCCCGGCTGCGACATCGGCGCGGGCTGCATCATCGGCGCCGGCAGCGTCGTGCGCGGCAAGATTCCGCCGCTGAGCATCGTCGTCGGCAGTCCCGGCCAGGTGGTCGGCTCGGTCAGCGACTACGTCGGCAAGCTGTATCCCGACCGGCTGCGCGCGGGCTGAGGCGCCGGCATGTCCGCCCTGTCCAAGACCTGCTACGTGTTCGCGCGCACTTTGTCGGCGTTCGGCCTGCCCGGCCTGCGCGGGCTGCGCACGCGCGTGTACCGCTGGCATTTCCGCGCCGAACGCATGAGCGTGTCGGACCGGGTGATGGTGGTCGCCGCGCACCGCAGCGAGCACGCCGCGATCGCCTTCGGTCGCGGCGTCGAGCTGGGCGCCGATGCCTACATCGACTACTCCGGCGGAGTACAGGTCGGCGATCACGTCGCCATTTCCGAAAGCGCGAAGATCTTCACGCACAACCACGTCGTGCGCAGCGGCCATGCCGACTGGCATCGCAATCCGATCGAGTTCTCGCCGCTGCGGATCGAGGACTTCGCCTGGGTCGGCGCCGGCGCCATCGTGCTGCCGCGGGTGAAGCGCATCGGCCGCGGCGCCATCGTCGGCGCCGGCGCGGTGCTGGCCGAGGACGTGCCGGATTTCGCCGTGTACGCCGGCAATCCCGCGCGCGAGATCTTCCGTCGCGACATCGACGGCGCGGGCTAGGAGGACGACGGCATGGCGATCCTCTACTTCGTGTTCTTCATCGGCCTGGTGATGCTGGCGTTCACGCGCATCGGCGGCCGGCTCGACCGCTTGTTCGTCAACCCGATCCTGGTCTTCATCCTCACCGTCGCCTTCATCTACGGCTTCATTCCGTGGCTGAAGGATTTGCATCAGGTCCAGACCTACCCGTTCTACTACTCCTTCGACGCCAAACTGGCGGCGCTGATGTTCTCGCTGGTGTTCTGTCTGTCCGGCATCGCCGGTTATGCCTCCGCCGGCGGCCTGAGCCGGCCGGTGCTGCCGCAGGTGCGCAGCCTGACCCGGCGCGAGCGCCGCCGCGTGCTGGTGCTGGTCGGGATTCCGGCGATGTGCGCGGTGATCTACCTGGCGCGCACGGTGGCCAGCTACGACCTGGCCGACTACATGAAGGACCGCATCATGATCCGCCGCGGCATGGGCCCGGCGGTGGTGCTGGCGTTCGCGGCGATCTGCTACTGCGCGATCCTGGTCACCAACTACCTCGCCTCGCGCCGCACCGACGGCCCGCCGCTGGCGCGCTGGCGATTGCTGCCGATCGGCGGCGTGGTGCTGGTGGTGGCGGTGGCGTTCGTGGCGATGGGCAACCGCAACTTCGTCTTCATCCTGATCGCGATCCTGCTGCTGGCCTCGCTGTCGATCTACCGCGGCGAAATCGGCCGCGCGCTGATGCTGCTGCCGCTGCTGCTGATCATCGCCCTGGGCCTTTCGGCCTGGGCCAAGGTGCGCACCACGCTCGACAGCGCCGACAGCTCCAGCCTCACCAGCGAAGGCCCGGTGCAGTTGCTGGTGTACGGCCTCAATGGCGCCTTCGGCAATGCCGAGAACCTGACCTGGCTTGCGCAGAACGATTCGCGCTGGGACTTCGTCTACGGCGAGACCGTGTTCGCCGCCGCGGTCAATCCGATCCCGCGCGCGCTGTGGCCGGACAAGCCCTTCGGCGGCGGCCCGGCGCTGCGCAACATGATCTATCCGGGCAGCTACACCCTGGAAGGCGAAAAACTCACCTCCTACACCACCGGCCTGCCGACCGAGGGCTACATGAACTTCGGCCTGTTGGGACTGATCGCGTTCGGCGCGGTCAACGGCGCCTGCCTGGCCGGCATCCGCAAGGTCTATGCGCGCCGGCGCGTGGTCACGCCGGTCGGCGTGGTGATCTACAGCTTCTCGATCTTCATGTTCTCTTCCGGATTTCTCTACATGGAACTGCTCGGCGGCTGGAGCCGTTATTTCATCACCCTGCTGTTGCTGTACGCCGTCACCTGGGTCGGCAACCGCCCCATCCGCATGCGCGGAGCCATGGCATGAACGCGATCATCCTGGGACAAGGCAATCCCTATCTGAAGAATCCGTACCTGAGCAAGTTGTCGAAGGTGCTCGACAGCGCGCGCATTCCGTACGAATTCTGGATCTGGAGCCGCGACAAGCAAAACGCCGACCTGCCCAAGGTCAAGGTGCTGCTGAGCTTCGGCTCGTGGGGCGGCGGCGCGGTCAACGCGCTGGGCTACGCGCTGTGGATGGCGTGGCTGACCGTGCGCGTGTTCTTCCAGCCGCGCGCCGGTGTGTACTTCTGCTCGCGCCTGGACGCGGCGCTGCCGTGCGCCATCGTCGCCTCGCTGCGGCGCTGCCGGTTCGTGTTCCTGGATCGCGACAAGCTGTCCAAGAGCTACGCCTGGCCGGCGCCGGTCAAGCGCGCGATCGAGGCGATCGAACGCTTCATCGGCCGCAAAGCTTCGCTGCACGTGGTCCCGGGCGCCTCGCGCGCCGACGGCAACGACGGCGACAACGTGCGGATCGTGCGCAACACGCCGCACAGCGACGTGATCACCCGCGCTCGCCAGATGGCGGCGGCGCGGCCGTATCGCGACGGCCGCCTGCGGGTGCTCGTCAGCGGCCTGATCTCGCCCGAGCGCGGCGCGCGGATGATGCGCGAAGCGATGGAAGCCACCGCCGGCCGCATCGAATTCGTCGGCGCCGGGCGCCTGCTCGGCGAGGACGCGCAGAGTCTGGCCCAGCAGATGGGTTCGAACTACCGCGGCATCGTCAGCAACGAAGACGCGCTGGCGATGCTGCTCAGCGCCGACGTGGTGCTGGCGTTCTACGATCCGGCGCTGGAGATCAACCGCCTGGCCGAGCCGAACAAATGGTTCGACTGCGCCGCGCTGGAAATTCCGTTCTTCACCAATCCCGGCCTGTCCACCTCCGCCCCGTTCGAACAGGCCCATGCCTGCTTTATGGTCGAGTACGGCGACGGCGCGCGACTGGCGCAAGACCTGCTGCGCATCGACGCCGACCGCTCACTGCTGGATCAGCGCCGCGAGGGCCTGCGGCAACTTCGCTACGAGGCCTGGGACACGGCGATGGCGCGCGTGGTCGCCGAATGCGCGCAGCTGCCGCCATGAACCTCGCAACCCATCACACCGCAACACGCTCCGCGCTCCGTGCCTGAGCTCCCCTCCCCCGCATTCAACGCATCGGAACCGCCATGCAACAAGTCCTGCAAAACCTGCGCGACGGCAGCACTGAAGTCGCCGACGTCCCCGCTCCCGCGCTGCGCCGCGGGCATCTGCTGATCCGCAGCCACGTCACCCTGGTTTCGGCCGGCACCGAGCGCATGCTGGTCGAGTTCGGCAAGGCCAACATGCTGCAGAAGGCGCGCCAGCAACCGGACAAGGTGCGCATGGTGCTGGAGAAGATCCGCACCGACGGTCTGGCGCCGACGCTCGACGCGGTGCGCAGCAAGCTCGATCAACCGCTGGCGCTGGGCTATTGCAACGTCGGCACGGTGATCGGCATCGGCCCGGGCGTGACCGGGTTCGAGCTAGGCGATCGCGTCGCCTCCAACGGCAAGCACGCCGAAGTGGTCGCGGTGCCGGTCAATCTGTGCGCGAAGATTCCGGACGAAGTGGACGACGAGTCCGCCGCGTTCACCGTGCTCAGCGCGATCGCGCTGCAGGGCATCCGTCTGGTCCAGCCCACCCTCGGCGAAACCGTGGTGGTCACCGGCCTGGGCCTGATCGGCCTGATCACCGTGCAACTGCTGCGCGCGCACGGCTGCCGCGTGCTCGGCATCGACTTCGATCCGGCCAAGCTCGCGCTGGCGCGCAGCTACGGCGCGCAGACCGTCGATCTGTCCAAGGGCGAGGACCCGCTCGCCGCCGCGCAGACGTTCTCGCGCGGACGCGGCGTCGATGCGGTGCTGATCACCGCCTCGACCAAGAGCAACGAGCCGGTCTCGCAGGCCGCGCACATGTGCCGCAAGCGCGGCCGCATCGTCCTGGTCGGCGTCACCGGCCTGGAACTGTCGCGCGCGGATTTCTACGAAAAAGAACTGTCGTTCCAGGTGTCGTGCTCGTACGGCCCGGGCCGGTACGACGCCTCCTACGAAGAACGCGGCAACGATTATCCGGTCGCCTTCGTGCGCTGGACCGAGCAACGCAACTTCGAAGCGGTGCTGGACATGATGGCCAGCCGCGCGGTCGACGCCAGCGCGCTGGTCAGCCATCGCTACGGCATCGCCGATGCCGAACAGGCCTACGGCGTGCTCGGCGGCGGCGAACCTTCACTGGGCATCATGCTCGACTATCGCCGCGGCGAAGAAATGCCCGACGACCTGATCCGGCGCAAGGTGCCGCTGCCGGCCAAGCCGGCGGTGCGCGAAGTCGCCGGCGATACCGACGGCGCCGGCGTGGCCTTCATCGGCGCCGGCAACTACGCCGGCCGCGTGCTGATCCCGGCCTTCGTCAAGTCCGGCGCCAAGCTGCACACGGTAGTGACCAACAACGGCGTCGGCAGCGTCCACTTCGGCAAGAAGTACGGTTTCCGCAACGCCAGCACCGACACCGACGCGCTGCTGCGCGACGCCAGCGTCGGCTCGGTGGTGATCGCGACCCAGCACGGCAGCCACGCCGAGCTGACCTTCAAGTCCTTGCGCCGCGGCAAGCACGTGTTCGTCGAAAAGCCGCTGTGCCTGACCTTGGAAGAACTGCAGACCATCGAGAAGGCGCACGGCGAGCAATCGGTCTACGGCACCCCGCCGGTGCTGATGGTCGGCTTCAACCGCCGCTTCGCCCCGCAGGTGAAGAAGATGCACCAACTGCTGGCCGGCGTGCGCGAACCCAAATCGTTCGTGATGACGGTCAACGCCGGCGCGATTCCGGCCGATCACTGGACCCAGGACCCGCAACTCGGCGGCGGCCGCCTGATCGGCGAGGCCTGCCACTTCGTCGATCTGCTGCGCTTCCTCGCCGGCTCGCCGATCGTCAGCCATCAACTCACCGCGGTCGGCGACGCCAGCGGCATCCGCAGCGACCGGGTCAGCTTCACCCTGAGTTTCGCCGACGGTTCCTTCGGCACCGTGCATTACCTCGCCAACGGCCATAAGAGCTTCCCGAAGGAACGCCTGGAAGTGTTCACCGCCGGCCGCGTGCTGGCGCTGGACAACTTCCGCAAGCTGCGCGGTTACGGCTGGCCGGGTTTCAGCAAAATGAATCTGTGGAGCCAGGACAAGGGCCAGGCCGCCTGCGCCGCGGCCTTCATGCAGGCGGTGCAAGGCAAGTCGCCGCCGCCGATCCCGCCGGAAGAAATCTTCGAGGTGGCGCGGGTCACCATCGAACTGGATGCGTCGGTCTGAATCGCATGAACGTTCTCACGCCCGCTTGCAGGTGCGCCGCATGAGCATCGCTTCGCGATTGCCGCGCATGTGGCACACCGTGCGTTATCTGCGCCCGGTGCAGATCTACGGCCGCGCCTGGCATCGGCTGCACCGGCCGCGCATCGAGCACGCGCCGGCGCCGGCGCCGGCCGCCACCGACGTGCGCTGGGCGGCCTGCGCGCGCAAACCCTCGATGCTGGGCGCGAACCGCTTCCGCTTCTTGAACGACGAGCGCGAGCTGGCCGGCAACGACTGGAACAGCACCACGCTGCCCAAGCTGTGGCTGTACAACCTGCACTACTTCGACGACCTCAACGCCGACGGCGCGCCGTCGCGCAGCCATTGGCACCGCGAGCTGATCGCGCGCTGGATCGCCGACAATCCGCCGGCCGGCGGCAACGGCTGGGAGCCGTACTGCCTGTCGCTGCGCATCGTCAACTGGATCAAATGGCGCTGCGCCGGACAGGCTTTCGGCGATGCCGCCCGCGAGCGCTCGGCGCTGAACAGTCTGGCCACGCAGGTGCGTTTCCTGCGCCGCCGGCTCGAACGCCATCTGCTCGGCAATCACCTGTGGGCCAACTACAAGGCGCTACTGTTCGCCGGCGCGTTCTTCCAGGGCGCCGAAGCCGAGCGCTGGCGCGCGGAAGGCTTGCACGGACTGCGCCGCGAGATCGACGAGCAGATCCTCGCCGACGGCGGCCACTTCGAACGCAGCCCGATGTACCACGCGATCCTGCTCGAAGACCTGCTCGACATGGTTCAGCTCGCGCGCCTGTTCCCCGAAGCCGTGCCGCACACCGACGTGGCGCTGTGGCGCGACAAGGCCGCCGCGATGCTGCGCTGGCTGAGCGTGATGACCCATCCCGACGGCGGCATCGCCTTCTTCAACGACGCCGCGCTCGGCATCGCGGCGAATCTCGCGCAGCTGTCCGCCTACGCGCTCGCGCTCGGCATCGAAGCGCCGGCGCCGTCCGACGAAGCCCTGCAGCTGCTGCCGGATTCGGGTTACGCGCGCCTGCAATGCGGCGACGCGGTGTTGATCGCCGACGTCGGCGACATCGGCCCGGATTATCTGCCTGGCCACGCCCATGCCGACACCCTGAGTTTCGAGCTGTCGCTGCGCGGACGCCGGGTGCTGGTCAACGCCGGCACCTCGCGCTACGACATCGGCGCCGAGCGGCTGTGGCAGCGCGGCACGTCCGCGCACAACACCATCGAGATCGACGGCCAGAATTCCTCCGAGGTGTGGAGCAGCTTCCGCGTCGCCCGCCGTGCGCGCGCGTCGGCGGTCGAACACGGCCACTTCGGCGAAGGCGCCTGGCTCGCCGCGTCACACGACGGCTATCGGCGTCTGAAGGGCCGCCCGGTGCACCATCGCCGCTGGGTGCTGCAACCCGGCGCGCTGCGCATCGAGGATCGCATCGATGGCGGGTTCGACCGCGCCGTCGCGCGTTACCGCGTGCATCCGGACATCCGCATCGAAGATCACGCCCTGCACCTGGATGCGAACTTCGGCCTGCGCTGGCGCATGGAGCCTGCGACCGAACGCACCGCGGCCAGCACGTATCACCCCGAATTCGGCCTCGGCCGCGCCTGCCGGGTCATCGAGGCGACGCTGGACCCGGCCGTCGGCAACGCGGTCGCCTTGTTCCTCTGGGATTGTTGAACTCTCATGCGCATTCTTTTTCTTTCGGACAATTTCCCGCCCGAGGGCAACGCACCGGCCACGCGCACCTATGAGCACGCGGTGCGCTGGGTGCGCGCCGGGCACGAGGTGACCGTGATCACCTGCGCGCCGAACTTCCCCGAAGGCAAGTTGTTCGACGGTTACCGCAACGATTGGCGCAGTGTGGAAACCATCGACGGCATCCGCGTGGTGCGGGTCAAGACCTACATCACCGCCAACGAAGGTTTCGTCAAGCGCACCCTGGATTATCTGAGCTTCATGGCCGCGTCCACCGTCGCCGGCCTGTTCGAGCGCCGCCACGACGTGGTGGTGGCGACCTCGCCGCAATTCTTCTGCGCGCTCGGCGGCTGGATGCTGGCGCGGCTCAAGCGCCGGCCGTTCGTGTTCGAACTGCGCGACCTGTGGCCGGCCTCGATCACCGCGGTCGGGGCGATGAAGCGCAGCCTGGCGATCCGCGTGCTGGAACGGCTGGAGATGTTCCTGTACCGCAGCGCCGACGCCATCATCCCGGTCACGCAGTCGTTCCGCGAGGAGCTGATCCATCGCGGCATCGACGCCGGCAAGATCCACGTCGTGCTCAACGGCGTGGACCTGCAGCGCTACGTGCCGTACGCGCGCGATGCGGCGATGGCGCAGCAATACGATCTGGACGGGCGCTTCGTGGTCGGCTACCTGGGCACCCACGGCATGGCGCACGGGCTGGAAACGGTGGTCGATGCCGCGGAAAAACTCCGCCACGATCCGCGCATCGTGTTCTTCTTCGCCGGCAGCGGCGCCGAGCGCGCGCGGGTCGAGCAACTGGTGGCCGAGCGGCAACTGGCGAACGTGCGCATGATTCCGCGCCAGCCCAAGGAGATGATGCCCAAGCTGTGGGGGCTGTGCGACATTTCGCTGATTCCGCTGCGCGACAACCCGGTGTTCGGCGGCGTGATTCCGTCCAAGCTGTTCGAAGGCATGGGCATGGGCATTCCGGCGTTGATGTCGCTGCCGCGCGGCGAAGCCACGCGCATCGTCGAAAGCACCGGCTGCGGGCTGTGCGTCGCGCCGGAGAATGCGCAGGCCATGGCCGATGCGATCGCGCAATTGGCCGGCGATCCCGAACGCATGCAGCGCCTGCGCGCGGCCAGCGTCGCCGCCGCGCCGGCGTATTCGCGCGATCGCCAGGCCGGACTGATGAGCGACGCGCTGCTGCGCCTGCTCGACGACGACACCCGCGGCATGTTGCCGACTTCGAAAGGCTCGTAACGATGGACGCTGTCGCCGCCGCGCTGGGTTGGATGATCGAACCCTTGCATCTGTCGCTGCTCGCGGCCGGGTTCGCGGTGGTGGCCTGGCTGGCCCGCTGGCGCCGCAGCGGCGTCACGTTGTTCCTGGCCGGCGCGGTGTGGTCGCTGCTGTGGTCGATGCCGGCCGCGGCCGACGCCCTGCGCGATTCGCTGCAACGCGCTTACCTGGGCCAATCCGCCGAAGGCATGCCGACGGCCGACGCCATCGTCGTGCTCGGCGGCGATATCGGCCGCCTCGACCGTTTCGACAGCGGCGACGCGCAGTCGCCGGAGTTGGCCGACAACCGCGTCGCCGCCGCCGCGCGCGCATGGCATGCCCAGCGCGCACCGACGATCCTGCTCAGCGGTGCCCCCAACGGTACCAGCCGCGGCATCAGCGAAGCGCGGCTCATGGCCGAAGCCTTGAACAAACTCGGCGTGCCCGAGACGGCGATGATCCAGGACGACAGTAGTAGCGACACCCGCCAGAACGCCGAACACGCCGCGCGCATCGGGCGCGAACGCGGTTGGCAGCGGGTGATCCTGGTGACCTCGGCGATGCACATGCCGCGCGCGCTGCGCTGGTTCAATCATCAACGCCTGCCGGCGCTGCCGCTGGCGCCGGCCGAAGCGCCGCCGCTGCTGAGCGCGGCCACGCCCTGGCAACCGTCGATGCGCGCCTTGCGCTACAGCGCGCGCGGGCTGCGCGAGTACGCGGGGCTGCTGGTGGCGATGGTGGTCTGAGTCGCCGCGCGAATCGGGCGAAGACGCACCCGCAACGAAAACGGCGCCCCGAAAGGCGCCGTTTTCTTATCGAAGGGTTTAGCGAACACCGAAGGCGATTCGCGAAACCGACCGCACCGCGCTTACTCGACCGTAACCGCCTTGGCCAGATTGCGCGGCTTATCCACATCGGTCCCGCGCGCCAGC
>NZ_JAGGRI010000045.1:0-95041 GCF_018612875.1 Lysobacter sp. ISL-50
AAAGGTCTTTGGGCTGTTTCGAATCAAGAGCCACGAGTGCGGTGCTTGCGCAGGCAGGTCCCGCAGTGGGCATCCTGCCCACGGCGGGACCCGGCGCACGTCCATGTGCGCCGCCCTTCGGGTGTCCCTGGTCTCGCGAGTTACTAGCTGCGCCCAGCAACGGCAACTGCAACTGCAACTGCAACTGCAACTGCAACTGCAATAGCAACAGCTTCAGCCTGCCTCCGCGCCCCTTCGCAAAATAAACTCATGATCGTGAGTACCACCCACGATGAACTCGTACTCACCCACCCGCTCAAACCCATAACGCGCATAAAACCGCTGCGCGCCGAAATTCTCCGACCACACCCCGATCCACAGCGTGCGCGGCCCATCGCGCAGCAACCATTCCAGCACCGTCTCGAACAAGCGCGCGCCCCAGCCGCCGTTCTGCGCCTCGCGCAGCAGGTACAGGCGCTTCAGCTCGCCGTCGCCCGGCGCCACCTGCGGATGCGGCAGGCCGCAGGGGCCCGCGGCGGCGTGGCCGACGACGACGCCGTCGCGCTCCAGCAGGAAGATCGCGTAGTCCGGATGCGACAGGATGATCGCCTGCTTCTCGATCGAATAACTGTCGCGCAGGAAAAACTCCAGATCCTCCGGCGGATACAGGGCACCGAAGGTCTCCACGAACGTGCGCGTGGCGATATCGGCCACGGTCGCGGCGTCGGCGACGCCGGCGCGGCGGATCGAAAACTGCGGGGTTTCGCTGCTCATAAGGCCTCGCATGGAACGAAATTCATCGACATGCCAACGGATCGGATCGAAACCGATCCCCCCAAATGCATCGACCCGGCGCGAAGCCGGGTCGATGCGCCGATCAAGCTCGGATCAAGCCTACCTCAGGCCGGATCTTTCTTCGGCCGCACCATCACATGCACTTCCGCCAGCTGCGCGTCCGGGATCATTGAGGGCGCGCCGGTCATCAGGCACTGCGCGGTGGTGGTCTTCGGGAACGCGATCACGTCGCGGATCGATTCGGTCCCGGCCATCAGCGCGGCGATGCGGTCGATGCCGAAGGCGATGCCGCCGTGCGGCGGCGCGCCGTACTTCAGCGCGTCGAGCAGGAAGCCGAACTTCGCCTCGGCCTCCTCCGCACCGATGCCGAGCAGATCGAACACTGCCGACTGCATCTGCGGACGATGGATGCGGATCGAACCGCCGCCGATCTCGTTACCGTTGAGCACCATGTCGTAGCCGCGCGACACCGCGGTCTTGGCGTTGGCGCGCAGGTCGGCGATGTCGTCCACCGCCGGCGCGGTGAAGGGGTGATGCAGGGCCACAAAGCGCTGCGCCTCTTCGTCCCATTCGAACATCGGGAAGTCGGTGACCCACAGCGGCTTCCAGCCGTCGCCGACCAAATTCAGATCCTTGCCCAACTTCAAGCGCAGCGCGCCCATGAAGTCGCTCGCGGTCTTGTAGTCGGCCGCGCCGAAGAAGATCGCATCGCCGCTCTGCGCGCCGGTGGCTTCGACGATCTTCGCCAGCGTCGCGTCGTCGAGGAACTTCGCGATCGGCGAGTTGATGCCGTCGCGGCCCTTGCCGGCGTCTTCGATCTTCATCCACGCCAGGCCCTTGGCGCCGTACTTGGCCGCGTGCGCGCCGGCTTCGTCGATCTGCTTGCGCGAGAACGCGCCCGCGCCCGGCGCGCGCAGCGCGATCACGCGGCCGTCGACATGGTTGGCCCAATCGGTGAAGACCTTGAATTCGCAGGTCTTGACCAGTTCGGCGATATCGACGAATTCCAGGTCGATGCGCAGGTCGGGCTTGTCCGAACCGTAGCGGCGCATCGCTTCGGCATAGGTCATGCGCGGGAACTGCGCGTCGAGTTCGACGTCGATGCTTTCCTTGAACACGACCCGGATCATGTCCTCGACCGTGTCCTGCACGTCGCGCTCGGACACCCAGGCGAACTCCATGTCGAGCTGGGTGAATTCGAGCTGGCGGTCGGCGCGCAGCGCTTCGTCGCGGAAGCAGCGCGCGATCTGGTAGTAACGGTCGAAGCCGGCCACCATCAGGATCTGCTTGAACAACTGCGGCGACTGCGGCAGCGCGTAGAACTCGCCCGGATGCATGCGCGCCGGAACCAGGAAGTCGCGCGCACCTTCGGGCGTGGCCTTGGTCAGGATCGGGGTTTCGATGTCCTGGAAACCGCGCGCGTCGAGCCAGCGACGCAGCGACTGCACCAGACGGATGCGGGTGCGCATCATCTTCTGCATTTCCGGGCGACGCAGGTCGAGGTAGCGATAGGTCAGACGGGTTTCCTCGCCGGCGTTCTCGTGGGCATGGAACGGCAGCGGCTCGGCCTTGTTGAGCACTTCGATCGACGTCGGCAGCACTTCGACCTTGCCGCTGCGGATCTTGTCGTTGGCCGCGCCGCGCGCGCGCACGGTGCCGGTGACGCGCACGCAGCTTTCCACGCTCAGGTCGCTGGCGGTCTTGAACAGGTCGGCCATGTCCGAATCGACCACGATCTGCACCACGCCTTCGTGATCTCGCAGATCGGTGAACACCACGTGGCTTTGGACGCGATTGGTGTTGACCCAGCCGCACAAGGTGACGGTCTGGCCGATCAGCGCCTCATCGACGAGGCCGCAGAAGTGGGTACGCATGGAAGCTCCGATAGGTGGATCTGTGAATCGTGGGGGATGCAGCAGGCTGATGGACCGGGCCGCGGCGGGTGGCCGGGCCGGATCGCCTCACCGGCCGGGGGCCGGGACCGGACATTCTAGAGCACCGGCAGCGCACCGGGGGTTCGGCCGATTTTGTAGGAGGGCCTTCAGGCCCGAGGCTTTCGGCTCCGATCGCCGCAGCGGATGGAAAAGCGTCGGGCCTGAAGGCCCTCCCACAAAAGACCTCGGCGGTCTCGCGGCCCTGGCGGCGTTTTGCGGAGAATGGCGGGAAACAAGGACCGGTCGCCCCAAAGCCGTCATTCCCGCGAACGACGAACTTGAAGGGATGTCGCTCAAAGGCAGGCCGAGCTGCCCCAAAACAGAAAAGGCGCCTTCCGGCGCCCTTTTTGAATCACATCGATGATTCAGCAGCGAAGGCTCAAGCCGCCCCGCCGCCCGCGGCCGGCTTGCTCGCCGGGGCCGATTCGGCCTTTTTCTCGGGCTTGCTGTCGGCCTTCTTCTCGGCCGGCTTGCTGTCGCCGCCGGAGGCCGCGGACGAACCGCCCGAGCTGCCCTCGCCAGCCAGATTGCGCTTCTTGTCGCCGTCCTTCTTGAAATCGGTCTCGTACCAGCCGCCGCCGGCCAGGCGGAACTGCGGCGCGGTCAGCTGGCGGCCGACCTTCTCGGCGCCGCATTCGGGGCACAGGGTCGGGTCGGCGTCGGACAGCTTCTGCAGGCGGTCGAAGCTGTGGCCGCAGGCGCTGCACTGGAAGGCGTAGATGGGCATGGCGATGGCTGTGTTCGGAACGACAGAGTGGGACAGTTTGGGGGCGGATCGGGCCGATGCAAGCGCTGTGGGGGCGTGGGCATCGCGGTTCGGGGGTTGCGCGCCCTCATCCGCCCCTTCGGGGCACCTTCTCCCGCAAGCGGGAGAAGGGAACAGCGGGGCCTTTTTCGCTCATCAAGCCGCGTCGTACAGCGCCATCCACTCCGCCTCGGCCTTGACCAGTTCGGCCGCGACCCGCTCGCGCTGCTTGGCCAGTTCGGCGGCGTTGTCGCCGCCGCCGGCGTACTTGGTCGGGTCGGCCAGATCCATGTCCAGCGTGTGCAGCCTGGATTCCAGCTCGGCCATGCGCTTTTCGGCTTCGGCCAGCTTGTGCGGATTGGCCTTGCGCGCGCCCTTGCCGGCCGGTGCCGCCTTGCCGGCGGCGGTGGCCTGCGCGGCGGCCTTGGCCGCGGCCGCGCCCTTGCCGTCGTTGCTGTTGTCGCGCGTGCGCAGCCACACCGCGTAGGCGTCGAGGTCGCCGTCGAACGGCTGCGCCACGCCATCGGCCACGCGCCAGAAGGTTTCGCAGACCAGGCCGATGAGGTGGCGGTCGTGCGAGACCAGCACGATCGCGCCGTCGAAATCCGACAACGCTTCGGCCAGCGCTTCGCGCACGTCCAGGTCCAAGTGGTTGGTCGGTTCGTCGAGCAACAGCACGTTCGGCTTGCGCCAGGCGATCATCGCCAGGGCCAGGCGCGCGCGTTCGCCGCCGGAGAAACCATCGACCGATTCGAAGGCGCGGTCGCCGGGGAAATTCCACTTGCCGAGGAAGTCGCGCAGTTGCTGCGTCGACACGCCCGGCGCGATCTCGGCCAGATGGTCGATGGGGCTTACGCCCTCGTGCAGCGATTCGACCGTGTGCTGGGCGAAGTAGCCGATGCGCAGGTCCGGATGGCCGCCGCGCTCGCCGGTCAGCAGCTCCAGCTCGCCGACCAGCGATTTCACCAGCGTGGATTTACCCGCGCCGTTGGGACCGAGCAGGGCGATGCGGTCGCCGGCTTCGAGGATGAAGCTGACATCGTCGAGGACGACATGATCGCCGTAGCCGCAATCGGCGTGGATCAGGCGCAGCAGCGCGTGCGGCAGCTTGGCCGGGGCGGGGAATTCGATGCGCAGCGCGCGTTCCTGCCGCACCGCCTCGGTGCCGACCATCTTGGCCAGGCGCTTGACCCGCGACTGCGCCTGCTTGGCCTTGGCCGCGCTGGCGCTGAAGCGGTCGATGAAGCTCTGCAGATGGGCGCGCTCGGCCTGCTGCTTTTCGTGGGTGATCTGCTGCAGGCGCAGGTGTTCGGCGCGCTGGCGCTCGAAGGCGGTGTAGTCGCCGGTGTAGAGCTTGGCCTTGCCGTCGTGCAGATGCAGGGTGTGGGTGGTGACTTCGTCGAGGAACTCGCGGTCGTGCGAGATCAGCAGCAAGGTGCCCGGGTATTTCAGCAGCCATTGCTCCAGCCACAGCACCGCGTCGAGGTCCAGGTGGTTGGTCGGTTCGTCGAGCAGCAGCAGGTCCGACGGCGTCATCAGCGCGCGCGCCAGGTTCAGGCGCACGCGCCAGCCGCCGGAGAATTCCTTGACCGCGCGCTCGTGGGTGTCGGCGCTGAAGCCCAGGCCGTGCAGCAGCTTGCCGGCGCGCGCGGTGGCGTCGTAGCCGCCCAGTTCCTCGAGCTGGTGGTGGGCCTCGGCGACCGCCTCCCAGTCCTCGCGCTCGACCGCTTCGCGCTCGGCGACGATGACCTTGTAGACGTTGGCGTCGCCGGACAGGACGAAGTCCAGCGCCGCGTCGTCCAGGGCCGGGGTTTCCTGCGCCACGCTGGCGATGCGCACCCGGTTGGGCACGTCGATATCGCCGCGGTCGGCCTCGACTTCGCCCTGGATCGCCGCGAACAGCGAGGACTTGCCGGTGCCGTTACGGCCGATCACGCCCACCCGCCAGCCGGCGTGCAGGGTCAGGTCTACGTTGGACAGCAGCAGGCGTTCGCCGCGCCGCATGGCGAAATCACGGAAAGAAATCATGCGGATATGGTCGCATGACTGATCGGTATTTGCTCATGAGGACAAGTTCGGCCGCGGCCGGGGCGGCCGTCGAATAATCGGAACGTCGGCCTCAGACCGCCCCCACGCGTCAACGAGCTCGCCTCCCGCGGTAAAGCGCCCCTCGCGCCGGCCGCGGCGGCGGCGCTCGCCCTGACGTCCCCCGTTCGACCGCCCGGAGTGTCCATGTCCCGCCGCCTGTCCCTGCTCAGCACCGCCGTATCGATCGCCCTCGCCAGCTCGCCCGCCTGGGCCCAGGACGCCGCCGCCCCCGCGGCCCCGGCCTCGAATCCGACCAACCTCGACACCCTGATCGTCACCGGCACCCGCGTGTCCGACCGCACCGTGGCCGAGTCCACCGCGCCGATCGACATCATCACCCCGCAGACCCTGGAGTCCACCGGCACGGTCGAGCTGGCCACCGCCCTGGCCCGCGCCCTGCCCTCGCTGAATTTCCCGCGCCCGGCCATCACCGACGCCACCGACGCGGTGCGCCCGGCGCAGCTGCGCGGATTGGCCCCGGACCAGGTGCTGGTGCTGGTCAACGGCAAGCGCCGCCACACCACGTCCCTGATCAACCTCAACGACAGCATCGGCCGCGGCTCCTCGCCGGTGGATCTCAACGCGATCCCCATCGCCGCGATCGAGCGCGTGGAAGTGCTGCGCGACGGCGCCTCGGCGCAGTACGGCTCCGATGCGATCGCCGGCGTCATCAACATCGTGCTGAAAGGTTCCGGCGAAGGCGGCAGCATCGCCGCGCGCTACGGCCAATTCAGCGCCGGCGACGGCAAGCAGTACCAGTTGTCCGGCGACGCCGGCTTCAAGCTCGGCGAGAACGGCAGCGTGCATCTGTCGGCGCAGGGCGGGCATAGCGACAACACCGACCGCGCGCGGCCGTACCTGGGCCCGGTCACGCCGACCAGCAATCCGCCGGGCAAGGTCGTGCATCGTTACGGCGATCCGGAAATCGATCAGGCCGCGGTGGCCTATAACGCCCAGTACAAGGCCGCCGAGGGCGTGGAGTTCTATTCCTTCGGCACCGCCAGCCGCCGCCGCGCGATTTCCAACGGCTATTTCCGCGCGCCCGGCAACGCGAACAACATCCTGTCGGTGTACCCCAACGGCTTCCTGCCGCAGATCGACAACCTCAGCAAGGACCGCGCCTTGGTGCTGGGCCTGCGCGGCCAGACCGGCGGCGGCTGGAATCTCGACCTGAGCTACAACTACGGCCAGAACCAGCTCGATTTCGACGTGCGCAACAGCTTGAATCGCACCCTGGGCGTCGCCTCGCCGCACGATTTCTATATCGGCGCGCTGGAAGTCACCCAGAACGTGCTCAACGCCGATTTCAACAAGGCCTTCGACGTGGGCTGGCTGAAGTACCCGCTGACCTTCGCCTTCGGCGCGGAATGGCGCGGCGAGAAATTCAACCAGAGCGCGGGCGAACTCGCCTCCTACGTGGCCGGCCCCGAACCCGGCGCGCCGGGCGCGCAGGTGTTTCCCGGCTTCACCCCGTCCGACGCCAGCCGCCGCGACCGCCACAGCTATTCGTTCTACGCCGACGTGGAAACCGACGTGACCGACAAGCTCTCGCTCGGCGCCGC
Organism: Lysobacter sp. ISL-50; assembly: GCF_018612875.1. Classification (GTDB taxonomy): domain Bacteria; phylum Pseudomonadota; class Gammaproteobacteria; order Xanthomonadales; family Xanthomonadaceae; genus Lysobacter. The sequence goes on from NZ_JAGGRI010000045.1 coordinate 7,104, forward strand.
CGCGCGTTACGAGAGCTACAGCGACTTCGGCGAAACCACCTCCGGCAAGCTGTCGGCGCGCTACGCCTTCAGCGACAAGGTCGCGTTGCGCGGCACGGTCTCGACCGGTTTCCGCGCGCCCTCGCTGCAGCAGCAGTTCTATCAGTCCACGCAGACGGTGATCGTGCTCGGCGATCCCAACCCGTTCCAGGTCCGCACCTTCGCCGTGGACGATCCGGCCGCGATCGCGCTCGGCGCCGAGCCGCTCAAGGCCGAGGAATCCACCAACATCGGCCTGGGCCTGGTGCTGCAGCCGGTGGAAGGCCTGTACATCACCGTCGATGCCTATCAGGTGGACGTGGACGACCGCATCATCCTCTCGGAAAACCTGCGCGGCCCGGCGGTGGCGAGCTTCCTGGAAGCGCGCGGCTATCCGGGCATCAACGGCGGGCGTTACTTCACCAACGCGGTGGATACCCGCACGCGCGGCATCGACATCGTCGGCAGCTACAAGTGGACGCTCGGCGACGGCACGCTGGATCTCACCGGCGGCTACAACCACAACAAGACCACGCTGGAACGCATCGCCGCCAATCCGCCGGAACTCACCGCCGGCGGCCTGAACCTGCAGCGCATCGGCCGGGTCGAACAAGGCCGCATCACCCAGGGCGCGCCGCGCGACAAGTTCTTCCTCGGCGGCAGCTGGAACACCGGGCCGTGGCGCTTCGACGCCACCGCGACGCGCTACGGCGAGTTCCACAGCTTCAACGACGATCCCAGCGGCGTGCGCGACCAGACCTACGCGGCGAAGTGGACGCTGGACCTGGCCGCCACCTACGCCATCGACGGTTGGGAGTTCACCGTCGGCGGCGACAACGTGCTCAACGAATACCCGGACGAATCCATTTACGCCAACAGCGAGAGCGGGCAGTTGCCGTACAGCGGCAATTCGCCGTTCGGGTTCAACGGTGCGTTCGCTTATGCGAAGGTCGGGTACAAGTGGTGAGGGATCGCGGCTAAGCGATCGAAACGCGAACGAATCAGGGCCGCCCAGTGCGGCCCTGATTCGTTTTTGCATGGGCCGCATCGCTCCAACGCCCGGCCACGAGGTCTTGTGTGAGAGGGAGACTTTTGTGGGAGGGAGCTTTAGCCCCGATGCTTTTGTTTCAGATCACCGCGCCGGATCGAAAAGCATCGGGGCTAAAGCTCCCTCCCACAAAAGACCTCGTTGCGCCGTTCCCGCGCCCTGCACACCGCCGCGGCTAGGATTTCGCGCAAACCGGTCGCTGCGCGCGCGATCGACGATGCGGGACTGAACCGGGATTCATCCAGACAGTGTCTGCCTGCAGTCCCCGCGGCCGGTCGCGGACGAAATGCGGCGCAGCCTGCCGGCCAGCATGAAGTCGTCGCACCAGGCCCGCGCCGGCCTCCGGATTTTCAACAAAAATCCCGCAGAAACAATCGCTTGCGATCGCCCGACAAACGAGAAAGACTTGCATCGGGCGCCCCCAGCACACATTCTCTAAGGACCAGACCACAGGAGATCCGATGCACCACACGTCCCTGATCGCGATCCTGGTAGCCGGCTTCGTCCTGGCCTTCATCTTCGGAATGATCGCGCAACGCCTGCGGCTGTCGCCGCTGGTGGGCTACCTCATCGCCGGCATCATCGCCGGTCCCTTCACGCCGGGTTTCGTCGGCGATCAAACCCTCGCGCCGCAGTTGGCCGAAATCGGCGTCATCTTGCTGATGTTCGGCGTCGGCCTGCATTTCTCGCTCGGCGATCTGCTCGAGGTCAAAGCCATCGCCTTGCCCGGCGCGATCCTGCAGATCGCGGTGGCCACCGCGTTGGGTTGGGGCATGGCGTGGTACCTGGGCTGGTCGCACGGGGCCGGACTGGTGTTCGGGTTGGCCTTGTCGGTCGCCAGTACCGTGGTGCTGTTGCGGGCGCTGGAAGAACGGCGGCTGGTGGAAACCGCCAAGGGCCGCATCGCGGTCGGCTGGCTGATCGTGGAAGACCTGGCGATGGTGCTGGCGCTGGTGCTGCTGCCGGCGTTGTCGGGACTGCTCAAGGGCGAGGACACCGAAGGCTCGGCGATCTGGAGCCAGTTGTTCGTCACCCTGGCCAAGGTCGGCGCCTTCGTCGCCTTCATGCTGATCGTCGGACGGCGGGTGATTCCGTGGATTCTCGAACGCGTCGCCGGCACCGGTTCGCGCGAGTTGTTCACCCTGTGCGTGCTGGCGATCGCGCTGGGCGTGGCGTTCGGCTCGGCCGAGCTGTTCGGGGTGTCGTTCGCGCTGGGCGCGTTCTTCGCCGGGATGATGCTCAACGAATCCGAATTCAGCCATCAGGCCGCCAACGAGACCCTGCCGCTGCGCGACGCGTTCGCGGTGCTGTTCTTCGTCTCGGTCGGCATGCTGTTCAATCCGATGATCCTGATCGAGGAGCCGCTGGAAGTGCTGGCGGTGTTCGCGATCATCGTCTTCGGCAAGTCGGCCGCCGCCTACGCGCTGGTGCGCGCGTTCGGCAAGCCCAATTCGACCGCGCTGATGATCTCGGCCAGCCTGGCGCAGATCGGCGAGTTCTCCTTCATCCTCGCCACCCTCGGCATCGAGCTGAAGATCCTGCCCAAGGAAGGCCAGGACCTGATCCTGGCCGGCGCGCTGATGTCGATCGTGGTCAATCCGCTGCTGTTCGCCTGGCTCGACCGCAAGCAGGCGCGCGACGCGGCCGCGCTGCAGGAAGCGCAGACCGATGCGGTGATCGCGCCGGTGCCGGCCGATATCGACAAGCACGTGATCCTGATCGGCTACGGCCGCGTCGGCAGCGAGCTGGCGCGCCTGCTGACCGAGCACAGCGTGCCGCTGGTGGTCATCGACGGCGAAGACAGCCTGATCGCCAAGGCGCGCGCGGCCGGCTTGCCGGCGATCCTGGGCAACGCGGTCAACGAGCGCGTGCTGCGCGAAGCCGTGCCCGAGCGCGCGACCACGGTGATGCTGGCGATCCCGCAGGCGCTGGAGGCCGGCGAGATCATCGCCAAGCTGCGCGAGATCAATCCGGCGCTGAGCATCGTCGCGCGCGCGCACAGCGACAACGAAGTGCGTCATCTCATCCAGCACGGCGCCGACGGCGCGGTGATGGCCGAGCGCGAATTGGCGCACAGTCTGGCCGAGATGGTGCTGGCCGCGCCGGTGTACCGCGGCGACCGTCGTCTGCCGCCATCGACGGCCTTGGTCTGAGCGCGCTAGGCTGATCCCGTCTTTCTGGAAACCCGCACGGCCATGAGCGCAATCGACACCTCCGAATCCGAATCCTCCGGCACCGAAAACACCGACGCCGACGCCGCACCGGAAAACCCCGCGCCGCAACTCAGCGCGACCGAGGCCCGCATCATCGGCAGCCTGATCGAAAAGGAAGCGACCACGCCGGACGCGTATCCACTGACCCTCAACGCCATCGTCACCGCGTGCAATCAAAAGACTTCGCGCGAGCCGATCACGGCGCTGGAACAAGGCGAGGTCGCCAACGCGCTGCGCCGGCTGGAACCGCGCGGCTGGGTGAAGTCGCAGCACGCCTCGCGCGCGGAGCGCTATTCGCACCGCGCCGGCGCGGTGCTGGACGTGACCCGTCCGCAGAGCATGCTGATCGCGCTGCTGATGCTGCGCGGCCCACAGACCACGCACGAGCTGCTGGTGCGCAGCGAGCGCATGGCCAAGTTCGAATCGGCCGGCGACGTGCAGTACGCGCTGGAGCGGCTGGCGCAGCATTCGCCGCCGCTGGTGCGGCTGCTCGGCCGCCAGCCCGGGCAACGCGAAGATCGCTACGGCCATCTGCTGTGCGGCGAGCCGGTGTGGAACGGCAGCGTCTCGGGCGGTTCGGAGGACGGCGGCGCATCGCCGGCGGCGCAATCGGCGCTGATCGGGCGCATCGAGGCGCTGGAGGCGAAGGTCGCCGAGCTGGAAGCGCGGTTGGAAGCGGCCGGGGCCTGAGTTTCGTCGCGAGGATGGGTGCGGTCGCGGTTACGAATTCGCCGCGTTGCGGGTGATGGGCTTGAACGCGCCCTTGGCGCGTTCGCGCGAGGCGTCGATGCCGGCGTCGTTATCGGCCTGCGCGGGCGGCGCAGTCGCGGCGGCGGGACGGTCCTTCACGGCGGGCATGGGCGGGCGCCTCGCGGCATGGGAGGGGATCGGTCGCCAGCGTCGCAGGCGCGGGCCCGGCCGGCGGTTCCTATCTTGCGCTTTCGCCGTCGGCCTTACTGCGCCAAGGCCCAGGCGACCAGCACGCCGGCTTCGGTCAACTCGGTCAAGGCGCCGCAGGTGTCGCCGGTCATGCCCTGCAGGCGGCGCATGCAGGCGCGGCGCCACAGCGCGAACAGCGCCAGCGCCACCAGCAACGCCAGACCGCCGCGCCAACCAGCGAGCGCGCACGCCGCGGCGCTGACCAACAAGGCGGCGATGCACGCCATGCGCGGCGCATCGACCAAGGCCTGCCCCAACCCGCCGCTGCGCACATAGGGCGTGGTCACGAACGCCAGAGTCAGCGCCGCGCGCGCCAGCATCGGCGCCAACAGCAGCGCCGCCCACGCCGGCGCCGGCAGGCTCGCCAGCGCGGCGAATTTCAGCAGCAGCGCCAGCACCACGGCGACCACGCCGATCGGGCCGCTGCGCGGGTCTTTCATGATCGTCAGAGTGCGCTCGCGCCGTTGCGCCTCGTCGCTGCCCATGCCGCCGACCCAGGCGTCGGCGCTGTCGGCCAGGCCGTCCAGGTGCAAGGCGCCGGTCAACAGCACCCACAGCGTCAGCGACAACGCCGCCGCCAACAGCGGCGGGCGGGTCTGCAGCAGCCAGGCCAGCGCGCACAGCAAGGCGCCGATCAACAACCCGGCCAGCGGATACCAGACCAGCGAACGCGTCTGCGCGCGCGGATCGGCGAACACCCGCGCCGGCACCGGAATCCGGGTGAGGAACCCGATCGCGGCCAGCAGCGCGCGCATCAGCCGCCGACCGGATCGGCCTGAGCCAGCGCGGCCTCGCTTTCGCGCGCCGGCTTCGGCGGCCAGTTCAGCGCATGCAGCGAGGCATGCGCGACATCGATATTGAGCAGGTCGGTGTAACGCCGTCCCGCCGCCAGACAGCGCAGCAGCCGGATCGCCCCGCCGTGGGTCACCACCAGCACGCGCTGGCCGGGATAGCCGCGCACGATGTCATCCGCGGCCGCGGTCAGGCGCGCGGCGAAATCGGCGAAGCGTTCCGCGCCCGGCGGCGGATGCGCGACCGGATCGGCCCAGAACCGCGCCAGCGCGTCGCCCTCTTCTGCGGCGATCGCGTCCACCGGTTTGCCCTGCCATTGGCCGAAGTGATACTCGCGCAGACGCGGCTCCAGGCTCAGCGGCAGGCCGCGCACCTGCGACAGCTCCTGCGCGAACGCCGCGCAACGCTGCAGCGGCGAGCTGACGATGGCGTCCCAGTCGCGGCCGAGCACGGCGTCGCGCATCTGCCGCCAGCCCAGTTCCAGCAGGCTGTCGTCGAGTTGGCCGCGGTAGCTGCGATGGCCGGTGTCGCCGTGGCGCAGCAGATCGATGGGGGCGGCGCTTGAGCTCATCGCGGCATCGTTCCTTGTGCGCGGTCGGCGATCGTGGGCCACGATGATGCCTGCTCGGCGTCCGCTCGGGAATGGGACCGCGAGCGCACTTGCGCAGGTCCATACACTTGCCCTTCGCGGCGCCGCCGAGGGTTCACGCGCTCGCGCCGGCCGAGACGCCGGCCTGGGCGAAGGTCGCCATGCCGTTGTGCAGATCGCAGGCCAGCCGCAGCAGCGGCACCGCCACCGCCGCCCCGCTGGCTTCGCCCAGGCGAAGTTGCAGATCCAGCAGCGGCTGCGCCTGCAGAGCGTCGAGCACCGCGGCGTGGCCGCGCTCGTGCGAGCGGTGCGCGTACAGCAGCCAATCGCGGCAATCCGGATTGAGCCGCAGCGCGGTCAGCGCGGCGACCGAGGCGATGAAGCCATCGACCAGCACCGGCAACCCGGCCTGCGCCGCGGCCACATACGCGCCGGCCAGCGCGGCAATTTCGAAACCACCCAGGCGGCGCAGGCGTTCCCAGTCGTCGCCGGCGCCGGCGTGCAACGCCAGCGCGCGTTCGATCACCGTGACCTTATGCGCGATGCCGGCCGCATCCAGGCCGGTGCCGGCGCCGGCCAGGTCGGCCGGCGCGCGTTGCAGCAGCGCACAGGCCAGCGCCGCCGCCGAGGTGGTATTGGCGATGCCCATCTCGCCGCCGATGAACACCTGCGCGCCGGCGTCCAGCGCCGCGCGCACGCTGGCCGCGCCGGCCGCGAGCGCAGCCTGCAACTGCGCCTCGCTCATCGCCGGCCCTGCGCAGAAGTTGTCCGTGCTCGGCGCGATGATGGCGCGATGCACGCCGGCCACCGGGCCCGGATCGTTGACCGTGCCCAGGTTGACCACGTCCAGATTCGCGCCGAGGCTGCGCGCGAGCACGCTGATCGCGGCGCCGCCGCTGGCGAAGTTGCGCACCATCTCGCCGGTGACCGCCTGCGGAAACGCCGACACGCCTTCGGCGGCGACACCGTGATCGGCGGCGAACACGCTGATCCACACCCGCTGCGCCGACGGCGTCGGCGTGCGCTGCAACCCTGCCAACCGCACCGCCAGCGCTTCCAGCGCGCCCAGCGATCCCGGCGGCTTGGTCAGCTGCTGCTGCCGCGCCAGCGCCTGCGCGCGGATGTCCGCGTCCGGGCGCATGCACTCGCCCCGCCACCACTTGCCTTGCTCGTTCAAATCCACGTCTCCTTCGATCGCCGTACTCACAACGCGGGCCCTTTCAACACCAGCGGCAAACCCGCCGCGACGAAGACCACCCGCTCGCACACCTGCCCCAGCGCCTGATGCAGGCGCCCGGCTTCATCGACATAGCGCCGGGTCAACTCGCCCATCGGGATCACGCCCAGGCCGACTTCGTTGCTGACCAACAGCACCGTGCCGTCCAGCCCCGGCAAGGCCGACAACAAGGCGTAGCGTTCGCGCTCCCACACGCCTTCATCCGCCGCGCCAAGCAGATTGCTGAGCCACAGCGTCAGGCAGTCCACCAACAGGCAGCGCCCCGGCGCGGCTTGCGCGCGCAAAGTCTCGGCCAGGGCGAACGGCTCTTCGATGCAGGCCCAGTGCACCGGCCGGCGCGCGCGGTGATGGGCGATGCGTTCGCTCATCTCCCCGTCCAGCGCCTGCGCGGTGGCGATATAGACCACCTCATCGAACGACGACGCCAGCCGTTCGGCCAACGCGCTCTTGCCCGAACGCGCGCCGCCGATAATCAGACTGTGCATGCGCCCGGCTCCAATCCGAACAACCTCGCCAATGCCTCGGTATCCAGATGCGCTTGCACCGCATCGGCCAGCCGTTCGATGCTGGCCTCGCGCAGACCGCGCAGATCCAGCGCCTGCGCCTGCTCCAACCCGGCCCAGCGCAACAACGCGGCCAGGGCCTGCGGTTCGTCGAACACGCCATGCAGATAGGTGCCGAGGATCTGGCCGTCGGCCGAAATCGCGCCGTCGCGGCGGCCGTCTTCCAGATGCACCGCCGGCCGCTCCAGCGCGGCGCCGGTGCTGATGCCGCAATGGATTTCGTAACCGCCGACCGCCGCCTCGCCGAACGCGAGCCGGCCGCGCACGTTGCGCAGTTGCTTGTGCGCGTCCAGGGTGGTCTCCAGATCGAACCAGCCCAGGCCGGTGCTGGAACCGGCTTCGCCTTCGATGCCGAGCGGATCGTGCACGGCGCGGCCGAGCATCTGCCATCCGCCGCAGATGCCGATCAGCTTGCCGCCGTAGCGCAGATGACGGGAAATCGCCGAGGGCCAACCCTGCCGGCGCAGCCAGTCCAGATCGGCGCGGGTGGATTTCGACCCGGGCAGCACGATCAGATCGCACACCGGCGGGGTTTCGCCCGGGCCGACGAACACGCACTCGACCTGCGGATGCGCGCGCAGCGCATCGAAGTCGTTGTGATTGCTGATCCGCGGCAAGGCCGGCACGGCCACGCGCAACCGCGCGCCCTGCTTGCTCTGGTCGGCGCGCGGCAAGGCGTCCTCGGCCTCCAGGTGCAGGCCGTGCAGATACGGCAATACGCCCAGCACCGCCTTGCCGGTTTCGCGCTGCAGCCAGTCCAGCCCGGGTTGCAGCAGGCCGATGTCGCCGCGAAAGCGGTTGATGACGAAGCCTTTCACGCGCGCGCGTTCGCTCTCGGACAACAGCGCCAGGGTGCCGACCAGATGCGCGAACACGCCGCCGCGGTCGATGTCGGCGATCAGCAGCACCGGGCAATCCACCGCTTCGGCATAGCCCATGTTGGCGATGTCGTTGGCGCGCAGATTGATCTCGGCCGGGCTGCCGGCGCCTTCGACCACCACCGCGTCGAACAGATCGGTGAGGCGCTGATGCGAGATCAACACCGCTTCCATCGCCACGCGCTTGTAGTCGTGGTAATCGCGCGCGTCCAGATTGGCCACGGCGCGGCCGTGCACGATCACCTGCGCGCCGGTGTCGCTGTTGGGCTTGAGCAGGATCGGATTGAAATCGGTATGCGGCGCGAGCCCGGCCGCCTGCGCCTGCACCGCCTGGGCGCGGCCGATCTCGCCGCCGTCCTCGGTCACCGCCGAATTCAGCGCCATGTTCTGCGGCTTGAACGGCGCGACCGCGACGCCGCGGCGCCGCAGCCATCGGCACAGGGCCGTGACCAGCGCGCTCTTGCCCGCATCCGAGGTGCAGCCTTGCACCATCACTACCCGCGCCGTCATGTATCGCTCCCGTCGTGATCGCGCATCGTCGCATCCGCGCGGATTTGCGCCAGCGCCTCGTCCAACCGCAGCCATTCGTGTTCCGCGCCCGGCAGACCGAAACGCAGGCTCGGCGGGTGTTCGAACAGGCGGGTCAGGATGCCGCGCTCGGCCAGGGCCTGATGCCATTGCGGCGCGCGGCGGTCGCGCCGCCACTGGAAGAACGCGCTGCCGCCGCTGGGCGCCAGCCCGTGCGCGCTCAGCAACCGCGCCAGTCGCGCGCCTTGCTCCAGCAGTTGCGCGCGCATCGACGCCTGCCAGTCGCGATCGGCCAGGGCATGACGCAGGGCGTACCGCGCCGGCCCGGTCAACGTCCACGGGCCGAGCCGATCGCGCAATGATTCGAGCAGGGCCGGCGCGGCGCAGACGAAGCCGGCGCGGGCGCCGGCCAGGCCGAAGAATTTTCCGACCGAGCGCAACACGATCAGGCCTTCGCGCGCGCTGTCCGCGCACAGGCTGCGCTCGGGCTTGGCGTCGATGAAGGCTTCGTCGATCAACAGCCAGCCGCCGCGCGCGGCCAGTCCGGCGTGCAAGGCCAGCAGCGCGTCGCGTTCGAAAGCATCGCCGCCGGGATTGTTCGGATGGATCAGCACGATGACTTCGAACGCATCGGCCTGCGCGAACAACTCCGCCGCCGAATGCGTCGTCACCCGATGCCCGGCGCGCCGCCACGCATGCGCATGCTCGGCGTAGCCGGGCGCGAGCATGCCCACGCGCGAGGGCGCGCGCAGTTCGGGCAAGGCCTGGATCGCCGCCTGCGAACCGGCGACCGCGAGCAGATCGCCGGCGCCGTAGTAATCGCGCGCGACATCGAGCAAGCCGTCGTCGTCTTCCGGCAAGCGATGCCAGGCGCGCGCGGGAATCGCCGGCACCGGCCAGGCGCTCGGATTGATGCCGGTGGACAGGTCCAGCCAATCCTGCGCGGGAATGCCGTAGCGCTGCGCCGCGCGCAGCAGGCGGCCGCCGTGTTCAAGCATGAAGGTCGCCTCCGCGTGCGAACCGTTGCAGTCGTGTGGTGCCGACGCGGCCGGCCTCATGCATCCGCATACAGCCACCAGCCGAAGGCGAGCAATAGAAATCCGCACAGCCAGTACGCGGTGCCGCGCACCACCAGACTCAGCGCGCGCATGATCGAATCCGCATCCGGCGCCGCGCCCTCGCCCAACAGCGGCCGCGATTCCCACACGCCGTGATACGGCGCATCGCCGCCCAGCCGCACCCGCAGCGCGCCCGCGCCGGCGGCCATCACCGGGCCCGCGTTCGGGCTGTCCCAGGCGCGCGCCTGGGTGCGCCAGCAACGCAGCGCGCTGCCGGTGTGGCCGAGCGCGGCGTAGGTCATCGCGGTCAAACGCGCGGGAATCCAGTTGAGCGCGTCGTCGATGCGCGCCGCCGCCCAGCCGAAGCGTCGATAGCGCGCGGTGCGATAACCCCACATCGCATCCAAAGTGTTCGCCAGCCGATACAGCACCGCGCCGGCCGGGCCGAGCACGGCGAACCAGAACAACGCCGCGAACACCGCGTCGCTGCCGTTCTCCAGCACCGATTCGGTCGCCGCCGCGGCCACGCGCTCGGCGTCGAGCGCTTGCGTATCGCGGCTGACGATGCGCCCGACCGCTGCGCGCGCGGCCGCCAGATCGCCGGCGGCCAGCGCGGCGGCGACCGGCGTGGCGTGCTCGCTCAGGCTGCGCAGGCCGATGGCGAAATACAGGGCCGCGGCGGCACAGGCGCAACCGGCCCACGGCGACCATTCAAGCAATTGCCGCTGCAACCACCACACCGCGGCGCTGAGCGGCACCACCGCGAGCAACCAGGCCATCACGCCGCGCACGTGGCTGTCGCGATGCAGGATCGATTCGATCGCCCGCGCCAGCCGTCCGAACGCCACCAGCGGATGCGCGCGCCGCGGCTCGCCCAGCAGCGCATCCAGCAGCACGCCGGCCAGCATCGCCAGGGCCAGCGGCATGAGATTCATGGCAGAAACAGTGACAGGGCCGCGGCAGGGTTGGACGGAAAATAGAAGTGAACGAAGCTCGCGGTCAGGCGCTTGCGCCGATACACTGCTTCGCGGCTGGGGCCGCCGTTGGGGTTGCTCGAATCGGCGATCGCCTCGGCCTGGATTTCGGCGCGCGCGTAGTGGAAGGTATGTCCGCGCAGTTCGCCTTCGGCCAGCGTCACCGCCTGCAAGCCCAGCGCCGCCAGACGCGGCTGGATCGTCGCGCTGCCGCGCAGCAGACCGGCCATCGCGGCGCTGGCGCCGTCGCGGTCCTGCAAAGTGTCGAGCGCGTACAACAGGCCGCCGCATTCGGCCAGCACGGGCTTGCCGGCATCGACGTGCGCGTGCAGTGCGTCGCGCAGGCCGTGATTGGCCGACAGCGCCGCCAGATGCAGTTCCGGATAACCACCGGGCAACCAGACCGCATCGCATTCGGGCAGGCCGTCGCCGGCGATCGGCGAGAAGAACGTCAGCTCGGCGCCGGCGGCGCGCAGCAGCTCAAGATTCGCCGGGTACAAAAAACACATGGCCGCGTCGCGCGCGATCGCGATGCGGCGGCCGGCGAGCGCGCGTTCCACCGCGGCTTGCGCGGCCGGCGCGAACGTCACCGGCGGCGGCAATTCGATATCGGCATGCTCGGCCCAGGCATCGGCGAGCGCGTCCAGGCGCGCGTCGATATCGCCCAGTTCGCCGACCGCGACCAGACCCAGGTGACGCTCCGGCAACGCCAGCGCGGGATCGCGCGGCAACGCGCCGAGCCAGCGCAGATCGGCGGGCAGACTCTCGCGCAGCAGTTGCGCGTGATAAGCGCTGCCGATGCGGTTGGCGGCGACACCGTACACGCGCACGCCGTCGCGATAACGCGCCAGGCCGGTGGCGAGCGCGCCGAAGGTCTGCGCCATCGCCGAACCGTCGATCACCGCCAGCACCGGCACGCCGAGTCGCTCGGCCAGATCGGCGCTGGACGGCGTGCCGTCGAACAAACCCATCACCCCTTCGATCAGGATCAGATCGGCCTCGCCCGCGGCCGCGTGCAGACGCGCGCGCACGTCGGCTTCGCCGCACATCCACAGATCCAGTTGCTGCACGCGATGGCCGCTGGCGCGTTCGAGCACCATCGGATCGAGAAAATCCGGCCCGGTCTTGAACACCCGCACGCGCCGGCCCTGGCGCGCATGCCAGCGCGCGATCGCGGCGGTGACGCTGGTCTTGCCTTGGCCGGAGGCCGGGGCGGAGACGAGCAGCGCGGGGCAATCTACGGGAATCGGGAATGGGGAATCGGGAATCGGAACGGCAAAAGCCTGCGTCGTCTTGGCTGTTGCGATTCCCGATTCCCCATTCCCGATTCCCGCCATCACAACTCAATCCCCTGCTGCGCCTTGATCCCGGCCTTGAACGCATGCTTGATCACGCGCATCTCGGTGACGGTGTCGGCCGCTTCGATCAAGGCATCGGGCGCGCCGCGGCCGGTGATGACCACGTGCTGGCGCGGCGGCCGCGCCGCGACCGCGGCCAGCACGTCGTCGAGGGCGACATAGCGGTGGGCCAGGGCGATGTTGAGTTCGTCCAGCAGGACGAAGTCGTAGGCTTCGTCGCTCATCATCCTGGCCGAGATCGCCCACGCCGCCTGCGCCGCGGCGATGTCGCGCTGCTTGTCCTGGGTCTCCCAGGTGAAACCCTCGCCCATCACGTGGTAATCGAGTTCCTCGAAACGGCGGAAGAAGGCTTCTTCCCCGGTCGAAAAACTGCCCTTGATGAACTGCACCACGCCGCACTTGAAGCCGTGGCCGAGCGAACGGGCGAGCATGCCGAAACCGGAGGAACTCTTGCCCTTGCCGTTACCGGTGTTGACCACCAGCACGCCGCGCTCGATGGTCGCCTTGGCGATCTTGCGATCGATCAGCTCCTTCTTGCGCTGCATGCGCTCGCGGTGTTTTTCCTCGCTCAGGCCGGCATAGCCGGCGCGGTCCGCGGCCTGCGCGTCGTCGCCGGGCGCGCTCATGCCGCCGCTCCGAAGCGATCGCGGGCATCGACCAGACGCGCGACCGCGTAGACCGCGAAACCCACGCCGACATAACCGGCCAACGTGCCCAGAGTGCGCGGGTAGTACTGCGGGATGCGATCGATGAAGCCGGCCAGCGAGGCGTCCGGATAGCGTCCGGAGAGGAAATAGAAACCGCCCTTGGAGATCAGGTACGCCACCACCGAAGTCGCCAGCAGCACCAGCACCAGTCGCGGCACGCTGCGCCAATGATCGTGATGCATGCGCGCATAGAAGCGTCCGCCCATCCACAGCGCGCCGTAGGCCAACGCCAGCGCCCAGTACGCCGGCGACAGGCACCAGTCGGTGACCCGGCCCAGCGCCAGGCTGGCCAGGTCCAGCAGCGAGGACAACACGAACAAGGCCGGAAACACCCAGCCCGGCCGCAGCATCGCCCCGGCCAGGAAGAACACCGTCCACGACGCGCTGGGCAGGGCGTCCACGGTGGCGAAATGCTGGCCGCGCGTGCAGATCATCAACACGGCCAACAGCGCGGCGGTGGCGATCTGCGCGTTGCGCGAGCGCAAGGGCAGGACCGCATCGCTGGGGGCAAGCAGGATCGACATGTTCGAACTCCCGAATCGACTGGCAAAACCGATAAGCGTCACCGCGGGCGGTCAGACCCGGGTGCGCGACTGCGCCGCGTGCGCCGGCGCGAAGCGCGCGATCAGCGCATGCACCAGGAACCCGCTGGCGATGTAGATCATGGTGGTGCGCACGAACAGCGGCCCCCATCGCCACAGGCGCGCCAGATATTCATCGAGGTTCGGATGCGGATAACGGCCGCCGAACCAGTAGAAGGCGCCGTTGGAAATCAGGAACGACACGGTCGCCGCGACCAGCGCCAGGCCCAGCCCGATCGCCACCGCGCGCCCGTTCGCGGCCATGCGCGGCGCGTACATCCGCCCGGCGTACCACAGCACCGCGTAGGCCAGCAGCAAGGACGCGTACGACGGCGTCACGCAGTAGTGCTGGTAGAAGCTCAGGCCGCGGCCGGTGATGGCGACGTAGTCGATCGCCACCGCCAACAGCATGAAACCGGCGAACAGCGCATGCCGGCGCAGATATACGCCGCCGAGGAAGAACACCGCCATCGACGCGTCGGGCAGGTGCAGCGCGCTGCCGAAGTGATGGAAGCGCGTGGCGATCATCAGCGTCAGCAAGATCGCGACGATGCTGGTTTTCACGGGCACGGACAGGTCGTTCATCTCAGGCTCTCGGTCGAAGCCGGCCGCGCGGACGCGGCCGGGGTGGCGCGGTGGCATCAGCGAAGGGGACGGTAACGCAGCGTCAGCAGATAGTTGCGGCCGGGCTGATTGTAGAAGGCCGCGGTTTCGTAGTGCCGGTCGAACAGGTTATTGGCCGAAAACTGCAAGCTCCAGGCCGCGTCGAAGGCATAGCTCAGGCGCAGGTCGGTCAGAGCATAGCCGCCCAGGCTGCGGGCGTTGGCCAGGTCGTCGTAGCGCTGGCCGGCGGCGTAGACGCTGGCGCCGAACGATACGGCGCGGGCGGCGCCCAGCTCGAAGCGGCGGTCCAGGTCGATGCGCGCGCTGCGGCGCGCGCGGCGCGGCAGGTAGTGGTCGTTGTAGCTGCTGCGGCTGTCGTTGCGCGGGTCCAGCCAAGTCGCGCTGGCGCGCAGGTCCCACTCGGCCAGGCGCGTGTCGAGCGCCGCTTCCAGGCCGCGGATGCGCGCGCGATCAACGTTGCCGGGCACGCCGCGCGATGCGTCGTAGGCGATCAGATCGTCGATCCGGGTCTGGTAGGCGTTGAGCGACCACACCTGCCGGCGCTCCCCGCCGAAGCTGCCGCGCAGCCCGAGCTCGAAACTGCGCGAGGTTTCCGGCGAAAGCTCCGGATTGCCGTAACCGGGGAAGTACAGCTCGTTGAAGGTCGGCGCCTTGAACGCGGTGCCGTAGCTGGCGGTCAGGCGCAGCGATTCGGCGAAATCCCAGCCCCACAGCACGCTGCCGGTGGTTTCCCCGCCGAACTGGCTGTCGTCGTCGCGGCGCAGGCTGGCCTGCAGCGCATGCGCGCCGAAGTCGCGCTGCCATTGGCCGAAGGCGCCGCGCAGGATGCGATGGTCGCGCGCATAGCGAGTGTTGCTTTCGATCTCGTCGCGCTGCCAGTCGAAGCCGGCGCTCAGCAGATTCTGTCCGAGGCTGAAATCGCCCTGCACCGAACCCAGTTGGCGACGCGTATCGAAGGTGCTCGAATACTTGCCGTTCTTGTAGTTGTCGCTCAGATCCGCGCTGCGCCCGGCGTTGAGGGCGATGCTGACGCGGTCGCTGGGCGTGTAGCGCAGCTTGGCGCCGGCCACTTGCTGCACCGCGTCGGTCTGATTGTTCTGGCTGCCGTCGTAGAGGTTGTTGCTCTGGGCGCGGAACACGCGCGCCTCGGCGTCCCACTGTTCGTTGAAGCGGTAGCCGCCCTGCACGGTCAGCGAACTGTTGCGGTAACCATCGCGATCGGGCGAATAGGTGAAGCAGCCCGCGCCGCCCGGCGAGGGCTTGCCGCGGCAGGCGTTGATGCCGTCGGTGTCTTCGTGCGCGGCGTTGATCGAATACCAGCCGCGCTCGCCCTTGCCGGCGACGCCGGCGGAGCCGCGATGGGTCTGGTTGCTGCCCAGCGACAGGCTGAAGTTCGGCGCGAACGCGCCTTGTGGGCGGCGGGTGAAAATCTGCACGACGCCGCCGATGGCTTCGGAGCCGTACAGGCTGGAGAACGGCCCGCGCACGATTTCCACGCGTTCGATCTGCTCGACCGGAATGTCCTGCAGCGAAGCCCCGCCGCTGGTGGCCGAGCCGAGCTTGATGCCGTCTATCAGCACCAGCACGTGATCGGATTCGGTGCCGCGCAGGAACAGCGAGGTGGATTTGCCCGCGCCGCCGTGATTGGCCAGCGATGCGCCCGGCGTGCCGCGCAGCAGGTCCGGCAGCGAGGCCGGCTGCAGGCGTTCGATGTCGGCGCGATCGATCACCGTCACCGCGGCCAGGGTCGCGTCCTGGGTCTGGGCGGTGCGGCTGGCGGTGACCACGACCTGATCGATATCGACGGCGGTATCGGCGCTGGCGCCGAAGGCGGCGCCGGCCAGGGCGGCGCACAAAGCGGGATTGAGGACAAGCCGCGCGGGGCGCGACGCAAATGCAACGGCAACTACAGACGCAATCACTGGCAGGTCTCCACGGCCGCGCCTCACCCGCGCGGTCCAGACTAGGTCGAGACACACGAAGAGCGGCAAGGGAGGCAGGCGCGAGCGCAGGATTCCCCAGACACGGCCCTCCGCCTGTCGGTTCGCGCTCCGGGCCGGTCTCCGGGCTCGCGAGCGGAAGCGATCGGCACGAACACCGACCGCGGTTCCCGCAACGCGCCTTCCCGTGCATCAGCACAGTGGCCAAGAGCGTTGCGTTGACTCGCCTACCGTTGCGGGGGCAGCTCCGGCTTGAGCGTTCGGCATGAGCCGCGCGCCACCGGATTCCCGTTTCAATCGCCCGACTGTGTCGGCGATCACCTTGAGCGCGGGCATCTTAACAGTGCCGGCCGGTGGCGGCGCCAGGGCATGGGCCGCTCAGGGGCGCATGCCCGGCCCCTCAGGCACATTTCAGACGCGTCTGATTCATTCGCGGGCGCGGTCCGTGGAGCATGCACTCATCCGCCGCGACCCAATCCCGCCCATGAACGCCACCGACTTGCGCCTGAGCCCCGCCCCGAGCGTCCGCAGCCTGATCCTCGGCGCGCAGTCGGGTATCGGCCGCGCCCTGTCGGCACGCCTGTCGCGCCGCCGCGGCCAGCTGACCCTGGCCTGCGCCGATCTGCGGCAGCTGGACGCCACCGCCGACACGCTGCGTCCGCTGGCCAAGTCCAGCATCGACACCTATCAGGCGCAGTTGGACGACGCCGACAGCTTGCGCCGCCTGTTCGAACGCGCCGGCCAGATCGACCACCTGATCATCGCCGCCAGCGCCCCGGCGCCGGCCGGCCCCCTGGCCGAACTGGACCTCGATCAGGCGCGGCAAGCGTTCGAACGCAAACTGTGGGGTTCGATCCAGGCCGTGCAGCTGGCCCTGCCCTATCTCAGCGGCCACGGCAGCGTGACCCTGACCAGCGGCATCGTCGCGCGCAAGGCCACGCCCGGCGCGCTCGCCCGCACCGTGATCAACGCCGCGCTGGAAGCCAGCGTCAAAGTGCTGGCGCGCGAACTGGCGCCGCTGCGCGTCAACGCCATCAGCCCGGGCCTGACCGACAGCGACGGCTACCACGGCATGGAATCGTTCGCGCGCATGTCGGCGCTGGCGCGCGCCGGCGAGAAACTGCCGGTCGGCCGCATCGGCCGCACGGACGAAATCGCTTCGGCCTATCTGTTCGCGATCGACAACGCCTACGTCACCGGCACGGTGATCGACGTCGATGGGGGCGCGTTGATCGCCTGAGCCGCCCCGCGGCGCATGTCGCCGCACCCTCTTCCGGACGCCGGGATCGCGATTGATGCGACCCGGCGTTTTTTTTGGGTCGGGATATTGGGGACTCGGGACTCGGGACTCGGGACTCGCGAAAAGCGTAGCGCGGCGATCGGGTTCCCTCGCGGCGGATCTGTCTGAGGCTCGACGGTCGCGGTGAGGTCGTCCACTCCAAGTCTCGGCCGAGTCCCGAGTCCCGAGTCCCGAGTCCCGAGTCCCGAGAGCCAAAAGTGCGGCGTTTACCACTTTTTGGCTACTTGCGTTAGGCACAGCTTGGCCGCTTTATTGACCCGCTTGTTATAAGCGTGTTAAACCCGATTGCCATCGATGTCACCCCCACCAGGAGTCTTCATGCACGCCAGTCGCAAGCTCACCGGACCCCTTCACCCACTGGCCCTGGGCCTGCTGATCGCATTCGCCGCGCCCGCCGCCTTCGCTCAGGACGCCGCGGCTCCGCAAGGCGATCCCAAGACGCTGGATCAGGTCATCGTGACCGGCACCCGCGTGTCCGACCGCACCGTCGCCGAATCGACCGCGCCGATCGACATCATCACGCCGGAAACGCTCGAAGCCAGCGGCACGGTCGAACTGGCCACCGCGCTGGCGCGTGCCCTGCCCTCGCTGAACTTCCCGCGCCCGGCCATCACCGACGGCACCGACGCGGTGCGCCCGGCGCAGTTGCGCGGGCTCGCGCCCGATCAAGTGCTGGTGCTGGTCAACGGCAAGCGCCGTCACACCACCGCGCTGATCAACCTCAACGGCAGCCAGGGCCGCGGCTCCTCGCCGGTGGACCTCAACGCCATTCCGATCGCCTCGATCGAGCGCGTGGAAGTGCTGCGCGACGGCGCCTCGGCGCAGTACGGCTCCGACGCCATCGCCGGTGTGGTCAACATCGTGCTCAAGGGCAGCGATTCGGGCGGCAGCATCGCCGCGCGCTACGGCCAGTACAGCGCCGGCGACGGCGAGCAGTACCAGTTGTCGGGCGATGTCGGCCTCAAGCTCGGCGAAAACGGCAAGGTGCATCTGGCCGCGCAAGGCGGACATCAGGACCAGACCAACCGCGCGCGCCCGTTCCAGGGCGTGGTCGAACAGCGCTACGGCGATCCCGAGATCGACAGCGGCGCGGTGTCGTACAACGGCGAATACAAGCCGACCGACTACCTGACCTTCTATTCCTTCGGCAGCTACAGCAAGCGCGACGTGCTTTCCAACGGCTATTTCCGCTTCGCCGGCGATGCGCGCAACATCCCGTCGATCTATCCGAACGGTTTCCTGCCGCAGATCCACAACATCAGCAAGGACCGCGCCGCGGTGGTCGGCCTGCGCACCGAGACCGCCGGCGGCACCCAGATCGACTTCAGCTACAACTACGGCCACAACGGCCTGACCTTCGACATCGAGCACACCCTCAACCGCAGCCTGGGCCCGACCTCGCCGACGCAGTTCTACGCCGGCGCGCTGGAAGTGACCCAGCATGTGTTGAACCTGGACTTCACCCGGCCGGTGGATTTCGGCTGGCAGTACCCGGTGACTTTTGCCTGGGGTGCGGAATGGCGCGGCGAGGAATTCAGCCAGCGCGCCGGCGAACCGCTGTCCTACGCCAACGGCGGCGTGCCCGCCTCCAACGGCCAGATCATCCCCGGCGCGCAGGTGTTCTCCGGTTTCCGCGCCAGCGATGCCGGCGAGTTCGACCGCCACAGCTATTCGCTTTACGCCGATGTCGAAGCCGACCTGACCGACAAGTTCTCCGCCGGCCTCGCTGCGCGCTACGAGAGCTACAGCGATTTCGGCGACACCACCTCGGGCAAGCTGTCGGCGCGCTACGCCTTCACCGACAAGGTCGCGCTGCGCGCCACCGCCTCCACCGGCTTCCGCGCGCCGTCGCTGCAACAGCAGTATTTCCAGTCGATCGCGACCAATTTCATCAGCGGCATTCCGTATGAAATCGGCACCTTCCGCGTCGATAACCCGGCCGCGGTCGCGCTGGGCTCCGAGGCGCTGAAGGCCGAGGAATCGACCAACTACAGCCTGGGCCTGGTGCTGCAGCCGTCGGACGGCTTGTACATCACCATCGACGCGTACCACATCACCGTGGACGACCGCATCCTGCTGTCGGAAAACCTGACCAGCGCCGCGGTGCGCAATTACCTGCAGGCCAACGGCTATCCGGGCATCGGCGGCGGGCGTTACTTCACCAACGCGGTCGACACCAAGACGCAGGGCGTGGACATCGTCGCGACCCAGGCCTGGGATTGGGCGTCGGGCAAGTTCAACCTGACCCTGGGCTACAACTACTCCAAGACCGAGATCGAGAAGATCGCGCCCAACCCGGCCCGCCTGGCGGCGATCGATCCGAGCGCGGTACGCATCGGCCGCACCGAGATCGGCCGCATCACCAAGGGCGCGCCGAAGGACAAGTTCTTCCTCGCCGGCGACTGGAAAACCGGCAACTGGAGCTTCAACGCCACCGCCACGCGCTACGGCGAATTCACCGAACTGCATGCGATCGATCCGCTGCAGGACCAGACCTACGGCGCGAAGTGGACGCTGGATCTGGCCGCGACGTATCGCTTGAACAACTGGGACTTCACCGTGGGCGGCGACAACGTGCTCAACGAATATCCCGACGAGCAGAAGCTGGTCCTGGGCACCCGCAACTACCTGCCGTACAACACCGCCTCGCCGTTCGGCTTCAACGGCGCCTTCGCTTACTTGAAGGTCGGCTACAAGTGGTGAGTTGAGACGCAGGCAACCGGCACGACCCGACGGCCCGGACTTCCGGGCCGTCGTTTTTTGCGGGATTTTGCATTCTTCCGGCACATACCCGGGCGGCCCGGATCGGCTATATACCAAGCCTGCCGCCGCACGCACCGGCCGTCGCCGGGCCCGGGCAAAGTGCGCGGCTCCGCACATCGCCCCTACGCAAAGCCGAGGCCCACGCCATGCGCATGACCGCTCCGCTGTTGCTGTCGCTCGTCCCGATGATGCTCGCCCTGGCCGTGTCCGACGCCCTCGCCGCGCCGGGCAAGCGCGAACAGACCGTGCTGATGCAAGGCAAGCCCGCCGGCCAGCAGAGCGTGGACACCGCCGCCGACGGCAGCGCCCAGGCCGAATTCCAGTACCACGATCGCGGCCGCGGCGATCACATCAAGAGCCGCTGGACCCTGGACGCCGCCGGCATCCCGACCCAGTACGACGCCGAAGGCAACAACTACCTGAAAGTGCCGATACGCGAGCATTTCAGCGCGCAAGGCGATAAGGCCAGCTGGAAGAACGACAGCGAACAGGGCGAGAAAACCCTGAGCGCGCCGGCCTTCTTCCTGCCGCTCAACGCGACGCCGGAAATGCAGGCCGTGCTGGTGCGCGCCCTGCTCAAGGCGCCGGGCCGCAAGTTGGCGCTGTTGCCGGCCGGCGAGGCGCGGCTGGAAGACGCCGGCACGTTCGACATCGCGAGCAAGAGCGGGCCGCGGCGCTTGTCGCTGTACCGCGTCGCCGGCATGAACTACACGCCCGACTCGGTGTGGCTGGACGCGAACGGCGACACCGCGGCGGTGATCTTCTCCTCCGGCTGGGTATCGGTGATCGCGCCGGAGTTGGCCGATTCGCTGCCCAAGCTGATCGAATTGCAGGACAACGCCGGCGCGCAGTGGTCGTTGCGCATGGCGCGCGAACTCACCCACGCGCCCAAGGGCCCGCTGCTGATCCGCAACGCGCGCCTGTACGATCCGCGCGACCTCACGGTGACGCCGAACACCAGCGTGCTGGTCGAAGGCGAACGCGTCATCCGCGTCGCTGCGGACGCGGCGATGAAAGCGCCCGCGAACGCGGAGATCTTCGACGTCGGCAATCGCTTCCTGATGCCGGGACTGTGGGACGTACACAAGCATTACTCCGATTCCGACGGCGCCATGGACATCGCCAACGGCATCACCAGCAGCCGCGATCTGGCCAACAACACCGACGCGTTCCTGGAAAAGATCAAGCGCTTCGACGCCGGCACCGAGATCGGCCCGCGCGTGCTCGCCGCCGGTTTCATCGACGGCCCCGGCCCGTATGCGGGGCCGACCAAGATGCTGGTCGCCACGCCGGAAGAAGCGATCAAGGCGGTGGACTGGTACGCCGACCACGGCTACATGCAGATCAAGAGTTACTCGTCGCTCAAACCCGAGTTGGTGCCGGTGATCGCCGACCGCGCCCACGCCCGCGGCCTGCGCTACAGCGGCCACGTGCCGGCGTTCATGTCGGCGAAGCAGTTCATCGAAGGCGGCGCCGACGAGTTGCAGCACATGCTGTTCGTCGAACTCAACTTCATGTACCCGCGCGTGCAGGACACCCACACCATGGCGCGCCTGACCGAAGTCGGCGCGCACGCGGCCGAGTTCCCGCCGGACAAGCCGGAAGTGCGCGAGTTCATCGAGTTCCTCAAGCGCCACCACACCGTGATCGACCCGACCATGGGCATCGAAGAGGATCTGTTCGCCGGCAATCCGCAGGACAAGACGCCGCCTGGCCTGAAGACCGTGGCCTCGCGCCTGCCGCCGCAGGCGCAGCGCAATCTGAGCTGGGGCGCGCTGAAGGCGCCGAAGGGCGAGGAAGAGGCTTACGCGAAATCGTTCCCGGCGATGATGCGCCTGCTCAAGGCGCTGTACGACGCCGGCGTGACCATCATGCCCGGCACCGACGCGCTGGCCGGCTACATGCTGCATTCCGAACTGGTGTCGTACTCGCGCGCCGGCATTCCCAACGCCGAGGTGCTGCGGCTGGCGACCTTGACGCCGTCGCAGGTGCTGGGCGTGGACAAGGACCGCGGCGTGATCGCGCCGGGCAAGTTCGCCGACCTGGTGCTGATCGACGGCGACCCGATCAAGAACATGGAAGACATCCGCAAGGTCGAGGCGGTGTTCAAGGGCGGCAAGCGCTTCGATCCGGCGCAGATCGAGAAGGCCTTGGGGATCGTGCCGCGCAAGGAGGCTGGCGGGAAGTAGCGCCGGCGCATGAGGTTCGATTCGCCTGCTACGCAACCGCGCAAACCACCACAGCGCATACGCACGGCCGGTCGAGCAACCACGGTCGCAAGTTCGCTCACGATCGCGCATCCTGCATCTGCATCCGTACCACGACGATCCAAGGCGATGGGATGAGCTACGACTTGATGCTGTTCGACCCAAGCGCCGCGCCCAGGGACCGAGCCGAGTTCCTGCGCTGGTACCGGGCCCAGGTACAGTGGTCCGAGCCGCACGACTATCGCGACCCCGCGACGACCTGTGCCCCGCTGGCCGCCGTGTATTTCGACCTGCTGCATGAATTCCCGAACCTGCACGCCATCGATTCCGACGGCCTGGACGAGGGCAACCTGAAGATCGCGGAATACTCGTTCGGATACGCGATCGTCTACATCGCGTTCCGCTGGCCGGTCGCCGACGCGGCGTACTCGACAGTGTCCGCGCTCGCCGAGAAACACGGGGTCGGCTTCTTCGACGTGACCGCGGACTATTACCCGCTGATATGGTTTCCGCCAGCGGCGCAGGACGCCCCATAACGACCGAGCCATACTGAGGCGCAAGTACGGCGGATGCGGCAATGACAGCCGCGTATAGCAGAACGACCCGCAAGCGCGGGCCGTTCTCGTTTCATCCGATCGCGATCGGATCAGGCCTTGCGGAACAACAGATGCCCCGCTTCGGCCTCGACCTGGATCGTGTCGCCGCTGACGAACTCGCCGCCAAGAATCTTCTGCGCGAGCGGATTCTCCAACTGCTGCTGCACCGCGCGCTTGAGCGGACGCGCGCCGTAGACCGGGTCGAAACCGACGTTGCCGATCAAGGTCAGCGCCGCATCCGACAAGGCCAGCTTCAGGCCGCGTTCGCCCAGGCGCTTTTCCAGGCCGTGCAGCTGGATCTTGGCGATCTCGCGGATCTGGCTCTTGTCGAGCGGATGGAACACGACGATGTCGTCCAGCCGATTGATGAACTCCGGACGGAAGTGCGCCTGCACCACGCCCATCACCGCCGCCTTCATCTGGGTGTAGCTTTCCGGCGTGTCGTCGCTGTTGAGCTCCTGGATCATCTGCGAGCCCAGGTTCGAGGTCATCACGATCACGGTGTTGCGGAAATCCACCGTGCGGCCCTGGCCGTCGGTCAGGCGGCCGTCGTCGAGCACCTGCAGCAGGATGTTGAACACGTCCGGATGCGCCTTCTCGACTTCATCGAGCAGGATCACGCTGTACGGACGGCGGCGCACGGCCTCGGTCAGGTAGCCGCCTTCTTCGTAACCGACATAGCCCGGAGGCGCGCCGACCAGACGGCTGACCGCGTGCTTCTCCATGAACTCGCTCATGTCGATGCGGATCATCGCATCGGACGAATCGAACAGGAATTCGGCCAGCGCCTTGCACAGTTCGGTCTTGCCCACGCCGGTCGGGCCCAGGAACAGGAACGAACCGCTGGGGCGATTGGGATCGGACAGGCCCGCGCGCGAACGCCGCACCGCGTCGGACACCACCCGCACCGCTTCGTCCTGGCCGACCACGCGCGCGTGCAGCGCCTGCTCCATCTTCAGCAGCTTGTCGCGCTCGCCTTCGAGCATCTTCGACACCGGGATGCCGGTCCAGCGCGCGACCACTTCCGCGATTTCCTCCGCGGTGACCTTGTCCTGCAGCAGCGTGAAGCCCTTGGTCTCGACTTCCTGCGCGGCCTTGAGCTGCTTTTCCAGCTCGGGCAGGCGGCCGTACTGGATTTCGCTCATGCGGCCGAAATCCTGCGTGCGCTGCGCCGCTTCGAGCTCGAGCTTGGCCTGCTCGATCTGCTCCTTGATCTTGGTCGCGCCCTGCAAGGTGGCTTTTTCCGCCTTCCAGATTTCTTCCAGGTCGTTGAACTGGCGCTCCAGGGTGGATATCTCGGCTTCCAGATCGGCCAGGCGCTGCTTGGATTCGGCGTCCTTCTCCTTCTTCAGCGCCTCGCGCTGGATCTTGAGCTGGATCAGCCGGCGTTCCTTGCGGTCGAGTTCTTCCGGCTTGGAGTCGATCTCCATGCGGATGCGCGAGGCCGCTTCGTCCATCAGGTCGATGGCCTTGTCGGGCAGCTGGCGGTCGGCGATGTAGCGATGCGACAAGGTGGCCGCGGCGACGATCGCCGGATCGGTGATCTCCACGCCGTGGTGTACCGCGTAGCGCTCCTTCAGGCCGCGCAGGATCGCGATGGTGTCTTCGACCGTGGGCTCGCCGACGAACACTTTCTGGAAGCGGCGTTCCAGCGCGGCGTCCTTCTCGACGTACTTGCGGTATTCGTCCAGCGTGGTCGCGCCGATGCAATGCAGCTCGCCGCGCGCCAGCGCCGGCTTGAGCATGTTGCCGGCGTCCATCGAGCCCTCGGCCTTGCCCGCGCCGACCATGGTGTGCAGTTCGTCGATGAACAAGATCACCTGGCCTTCGTTCTTGGACAGGTCGCTGAGCACCGCTTTCAGGCGCTCCTCGAACTCGCCGCGGAACTTGGCGCCGGCGATCAGCGCGCCCATGTCGAGCGAGAGCACGCGCTTGCCGCGCAGGCCTTCGGGCACCTCATTATTGATGATGCGCTGGGCCAGGCCTTCGACGATGGCGGTCTTGCCCACGCCGGGTTCGCCGATCAGCACCGGGTTGTTCTTGGTCCGGCGTTGCAGCACCTGGATGGTGCGGCGGATTTCCTCATCGCGGCCGACCACCGGATCGAGCTTGCCCGACTCGGCGCGCGCGGTCAGGTCGATGCAGTATTTCTCCAGCGCCTGCCGCTGTTCCTCGGCGTTTTCCGATTGCACGCTCTCGCCGCCGCGCAGCTTGTCGATGGCCGGTTCCAGCTTGGCCTTGGTGGCGCCGGCGGCCTTGAGCGCGCGGCCGACATCGCCGCCGTCGTCGAGCGCGGCGAGCAGGAACAGTTCGCTGGCGATGAAGGCATCGCCGCGTTGCTGGGCCAGCTTGTCGGTGACGTTGAGCAACCGCGCCAGATCGTTGCCGACCGAGACGTTGCCGGCCTGCCCCGAGACCTTGGGCAGCTTCTCCAGCGCTTCGCCCAGACGCTCGCGCAGCAGCGGCACGTTGACCCCGGCCTGGGCCAGCAGCGGCTTGGTACTGCCGCCGCTCTGGTCCAGCAGCGCGGTCAACAGATGCGCCGGTTCGATGACGCTGTGATCGCGCCCGACCGCCAGCGACTGCGCATCCGACAGGGACTGCTGGAAGCGCGAGGTGAGCTTGTCCATTCGCATGGAGGTTTCTCCGAAAGGTGTGGCGGCCGGGCGCGAGTGTCGCGCAGGGGCCGCGAATGACCTGTTAATGCGGGTCGGGGCGCAATCTTTCAAGCGAGCGCGGGCTGTGGCCGCCTTTGCAAAGGGGCGGCGCGCGGGGCTGGTGGAGGATGGGACGGTGCTTGGAGCGCGGGGGATTGGGGGCGGGTCGCGGTGATGCGGCTTTTGGAGCAACGGCAAAAGCGAATCCCCCCTATCCCCCCTTTTTCAAAGGGGGGAACGCTGGCGCGGCGGCTGGAAACACCCACGCACGCTAACTGTCGCCCACTTTGAAAAAGGGGGCGAGCGCCCGGCGTGGGTTCGAGGTTTGATCGACTCGATAGCGCGGGGGATTTGCTGTTGAGCGCAGAAGCAAAAGCGAATCCCCCCTACCCCCCCTTTTTCAAAGGGGGGAACGGCTCGCGGGGTGAATCAGGCCAGATCGGTTGGCTGCAGAATCTCGACCCAATACCCGTCCGGGTCCTTGATGAAAGCGATGTGCTTCATGCGCCCATCGCTCAAACGCTTCTGAAACTCGGCCCCCAACCGCTCGAAACGCGCGCAAGCCGCCTGCACATCCGGCACCGATACGCAGATATGCCCGAAGCCGCGCGGTTCGCTGTTGCCATGGTGATACGCGAACGCCGCATCGTCCTCGGTGCCATGGTTATGCGTAAGTTCCAGCACCCCGCGCTGACTCAACAACCATTCGCCGCGCGCCGGCTCTTCCGCGGGAATCTGCGCGGGATCGTTCACCAGCACCAGGAAGAACAGGCTGAACTGGGCCTCGGGAAAATCGCGCTTGCGCACCAGGGTGAAACCAAGCACGCGGGTATAGAAATCCAGCGACTTAATCGGATCCTTGATCCGCAGCATGGTGTGGTTGAACACGAAGTCGCGCGTGGCGGCTTCCGGTTGCGCGGTCACGCCGGGCACTGCGTTGAGTTCGTTCTGCAAGGACATGGCGTGGGGCCGTTCGAAAAGGGAATGGTGGATTTGAGGCCGCGGCGGCGCAGTCTCAAGCCGGCGGCGGCGCCGGCACCGGGTCGCGCTGGAAAGACAGCAGAACCAGCAAGACAGCCAGGCCGATATACGCGCCGATGAACTGCCAGGCGATGGTGCGCGACAACCCGTCCAACGCCCACGGCAGATACACGCCGCCGCGCGGATCGACCGAATGGATGATGCCGAACAAGGCCAGTCCCGCGCCCGCGAGCAGGAACGCCGCGGCGCGGCGCAGGCGGCCGTCGACCATCGCCGCGACCGCCGAGGTCCAGATCATCGAGGTCATGATGAAACCGTTGCCCAACGTCACGATCACCGCCAATTCCGGCAGGCCGTGGCCGTCGAGCGCGCTCATCAGCTGGGCGTGGTGATCCGGCGCGATCCAGCCCGGGTTGCCGGTCTTGATCGCGAGCATGTACGCCACCGACGGCAGGAAGCCGAACACCATCGCGGTGGCGTGCTTGCCCGGCGTCGCCTGAAACGCCTGGGTGGTGATGTCGAGCGCGACGTAGACGATGATCGGCGCCAGCACCGCCAGCGGCAGCCACTGCACCAGGCCCGAGACGATGCCGAGCATGCCGCCCAGGCCGATGAACAAACCCGTCAGCAATGTGTAGCCGCTGCGCGCGCCCATGTGCTTGTACGCGGGCTGGCCGATGTAAGGCGTGGTCTGGGCGACGCCGCCGACCAGGCCGGCGACCAAGGTCGAGAACGCCTCGGCCAGCAGGATATCGCGCGTGCGGTAATCGTCGCCGGCCGCGCGCGCGCTTTCGCTGACGTTGATGCCGCCGACCACCATCAGCAGGCCGAACGGCAGCAACAGCGGCAGATACGGCACGGTGTACGGCAGACCGTCGATGAAGCCCAGCGTCGGCAGCGGCAGGACGAAGTTCAGCGGCTGCGGCGTGGGGAAGGTGAAGCCGGGCGCGCCCAGGCCCAGCGCGCCGAAGCCGTAGAACAACACGGTGCCGAACACGAAGGCGACGAATACGCCCGGCAATTTGATCGGCAAGCGCCCCTTGGCGATCAACACGTACAGCAACAGCCCGAGCGTCATGAACCCGACCATCGGCGAGCGCAGGGTTTCGATCAGCGGCAGAAAGCCCATCAGCACCAGCGCCACGCCGGCGATCGAGCCCAGCAGGCCGGCGCGCGGAATCAACCGCGTCACCGCGTCGCCGAAGAACGACAGCACGAACTTGAGCAGGCCCATCACGATCAGCGAGGCCATGCCGAGCTGCCAGGTCGCGGTCGCCGCGGCGGTTTCGTCCATGCCCGCCTGCTTGAAGCCGACGAAGGCCGGGCCGAGCACCAGCAAGGCCATGCCGATGCTGGTCGGCGCGTCCAGGCCCAGCGGCATCGCGGTGACATCGTCGCGGCCGGCCTTGGCGGCGAGGCGCCGCGCCATCCAGGTGTAGATCAGATTGCCCACCAGCACGCCGAACGCGGTGCCGGGGAACATGCGCGTGTAGATGACTTCGGCCGGAAACCCGAAGATGCCGATCAGCGCGGCCGAGATGAAGCCCAGGATCGACAGGTTATCGACGACCAGGCCGAAGAAGCCGTTGAGATCGCCGGCGACGAACCACGAGCGCTGTTTGGTTGCGGTCCCGACGTTCACCAGCCGCGTCCCCCGTCCATAGCGCCGCCCGCCGACTCAGCCTGACGAAGAAACACAAGAACCGACAGCGGCGCGACCACGAAGTCGGAACACAGGGCTGAAGGAAACAAACTCACGACACTCATGGGCGGCACTCGGAATGCGGGAAGGGACGCCTCCTTGCTGATGGAGCCCGCGTTCCTTGTGCGGGGACGTGCCGGAGGAACGGGAATTCGGACCTCAGCAGAACGAGGTTCGCGGCCACTTGCAATTCGTGGTCGCCACCCAAGTCGCGAAGCCGCCGCGCTGCGAATGAAATCCGCGGAAATCCGCCGATTTCGCCGCTCCCGACACCGTCGCCACGCAGCATAGAACGTTGCAAGCCCGCCGCGCACCCGCGATGCGGAAACGCAGCGGCCCAAAACCCGCGCCGGAACGCCGCCGCGGCCCGCCTCGCTCAGCCCTCGACGTCCAGCCAGCCCTGGTAATGCACCAGCAGGCCGATGCCCGGCAGCGCCGCGCGCACGTCGAAGCGGTAACGGCCGTCGCGCTCGAACTCGCGCGCGCGCACGCCGCCGAACCAGCCCAGCGGCAAGGGCAGGCCGAGCGCGCGCACGCGCACCAGCCGCCAGGTCAGGCCGGGCTCGTTCGCGCCGTCGTCGGCGCCTTCGCTCATCGACAGGTGGCCCATGCCGGCCGACATCGGCAAGTGGTTCAACGCGGACGACACCGTCACCGCCGCGCCGGTCTGCAACGACAGCACGCCCGAGGCCGCCGCTTCCGGCAGCTCGCCGCTGAGTTCCAGCGCGAACGCGAAACGCATCGGCCCCAGGCGTTCGAACACTAAACCGTCGCGTTCGAGCAGGCGCGAGCGCATCGCCGATTTGCCGAAACGCCGCGTCCAGGTTTCGCCGCGCGGGCCGGCGTCGATCTCCACTTCGATCGGCCCGGCATGCGCCTTCGGCAAGCCGGCGATGCGCGCGAACAAGCGCGAGCACAGGCCCGGGCCGCGTTCGACCTCGGCTTCGCCGCGATAGCGCTGGCGCCCGCCGCGCCCGTGCAGCAGGCGCAGGGTTCGCGGCAGCAATACGAAACGCACGCCCAGCACGCGCGGATACAGTCCCTCGCGCGTTTTCAGGCGCTCCGGCGCGTTCTTCATGATCCGTGCTCCAAAAACTTACAGGCCGCGCAGGTCGGCCGGCACGGTGTATTCGCGGCCGTCGAAGGCCAGACGCGCGACGCGCTGGTGCTTGGACACCGGCAGATCGGCGCAGTCCTCGCCCTTGGCCACGTTGCGCCGGGCTTCTTCGACGCTGGCGACGCGCAAGCCGGCATAGCCGCGATCGCGCTTGGCGTCGATGGCGACGGTGCGCTTGACGGTCTCGAACTCGCCGGCGCAGTTGGTGTCCCATTCGCCGCGGTCCAGCGCCACTTCCAGCTTGCGCAACACCGGCCGCAGCGTGTCGCCGTCGGCGACATACAGATTCAACTGGGTGCTGCCGTAAGGATTGGCGCGCGAGGAACCGCTGTATTCGACCCGCACGCCGAACGCG
The DNA here is from genome assembly GCF_018612875.1 of Lysobacter sp. ISL-50. Taxonomy (GTDB): domain Bacteria; phylum Pseudomonadota; class Gammaproteobacteria; order Xanthomonadales; family Xanthomonadaceae; genus Lysobacter. Next base: position 36,829 of record NZ_JAGGRI010000045.1, read on the forward strand.
GTGGTGGTTTCGTTGAGGCGGTAGCGCGCGGTGTCCAGCGTCAGCGCGCTGATGCGGATCGCGTCGGACTGCAGCGCCTCGTCTTCGCGATAACGCTGCAAGATGCGCGGCTGCTTCGAGTCGGCGACCAGCACTTCGAGATCGGCGGTCTCCGTATCGTTATCGGCGGCTTCATGACGCAACCTCACCGCGAGCAAGGTCTTGTCGGGCGAAGCCGGCCAGACCCTGCAGGCCACCTCGTCGGCCTTGATCCAGCGCGCGTTCTTTCCGGCGGTGCGCAGGAACTCGCCGTTGTCGCCGGTCTCGTCCGCGGCGCCGGGATAGGCGGCCTTGAGCAGGTCGTACACGCGCTCGTCGCAATCGGCCGCGGCCGCCTGCGCGCTGAAGACGGCGGCGAGGGAAAGCGAAAGCGACAGGACCGTCCGTTGGGCCTTGAGCGTCATGGTTGCATCCATATCAGAGTCGCCATGCGGCCGGTGCGGCGGTCGCGGCGGTGGGAATAGAAACGGTCGGGTTCGGCGATCGTGCACAAGCCGCCGCCATGCATATGATCGGCGGGCAGACCGGCCTGCGCCAGACGCATTCGCGCCAACGCGTACAAATCCACCAGCCAGTGCCCCGGCCGCGTCGCGACGAAGGCCGCGTCCGCGCCCGGATCGCGGGCGAGGAAGGCACCGCGCACTTCCGCACCGATCTCATAACGCTGCGGCCCCGCCGCCGGTCCGAGCCAGGCACGCAGGCGCTGCGGTGAGGTGCGCATCGCCGCGACCGTGGCTTCAAGCACGCCGTCGGCCAGACCGCGCCAGCCCGCGTGGGCCGCGCCGATCTCGCTGCCGTCTTCGGCCGCGAACAGCACCGGCAGGCAATCGGCGGTGAGGATGGCGAGGACGACGCCGGGCACCGATGTCGCCGACGCGTCGGCTTCGGGTTCGTGCGACTGCGGCTGGCGATCGGCGGCGCTGTCGTCGAAACGCAGCACGCCGGCGCCATGCACCTGATGCAGCCAGCGCGGCGCCGATGGCAATGTCGCGCGTTGCGCCAGCAGTTCGCGATTGCGCGTCACCGCGGCCGGATCGTCGCGATCGTTGCCGTAGCGCGTGCCGAGGTTGAAGCGATCGAACGGCGGCTGCGATACGCCCAGGCCGCCGCGCTCGGTGGTGAAGCCGTGCACGCGGGCCGGCAGCGGCCAGTCCGCGGCGAGCCACGGCGCCTGCCCGGCCGCCGCGCTCATCGGCCGGCGTCCACCGCCGCGCGCGTGTCGGCGCGCAGTTCGGCGAGCAGATGCAGCATGTCGGCCGGCACCGCGGCGCTGCAACGCACCGGTTCGCCGCTGACCGGATGCACGAACTCCAGGGTTTCCGCGTGCAAGGCCTGGCGCTTGAATCCGCGCAGCGCCTCGACCAGACCGTCGGTCGCGCTCTTAGGCAGCTTGAGCGGGCCGCCGTACAGCGGGTCGCCGATGATCGGGTGCTTGAGGTGCTGCATGTGCACGCGGATCTGGTGGGTGCGCCCGGTTTCGAGCCGGCATTCCAGCAAGGTGTGGGCGCGGAAGCGTTCGCGCAGGCGGTAATGGGTGACCGCGTCCTTGCCGTCGTCGCGCACGCCCATGCGCAGGCGGTCGCGCGGGTGGCGGTCGATCGGGGCGTTGGCGGTGCCGCCGGAGACCAGCGCGCCGACCACCACCGCCAGATACTGGCGATGGACTTCGCGTTCGGACAGCTGATCGACCAGCGAGGTGTGCGCCGGCAGGGTGCGGGCCACGACCATGACGCCGGAGGTGTCCTTGTCCAGGCGGTGGACGATGCCGGCGCGCGGCAGCGAGGCCAGCGAGGGGTCGTGGTGCAGCAGCGCATTGACCAGGGTTCCGGCCGGATTGCCGGCGCCGGGGTGCACGACCAGCCCGGCCGGCTTGTCGATGACGATGACTTCGGCGTCCTCGTAGAGCACGTTCAGGGCGATGTCCTCGGCCTCGGCGTGGGTCTGGGTGTCCAGGACCACGTTCAATTCCACGCTCTCCCCGCCCCGGACCGGGTCGCGCGGGCGGACCTCCTGGCCGTTCAGGCGGGCATCGCCGCTTTTGATCCAGGCCGCGAGCCGCGAGCGCGAATAATCGGGGAACAGCTCGGCGAGCACGGCGTCGAAGCGGCGGCCGGCCGCGCTGTCGGGCACGGTCGCGGTCAGGGTCTGGCGGGGTTCGCTCATCGGGTCGGGTCTGCGCAATCTATGAAAAAGGGGCCGCAAGCAGGAGCTGCGGGGGGCCGGTCGGCGCGGGGGCGACCGGCGAGGAGGTACGGGATCGGTTAAGGGGCTCGACCCGCGGACTGCTATTATCGGCTCTTCGTGCCTCCGGCGCCCGTCGATGCCTGCCATGACTGTACGTTCTGCCCCGTCCCGCATTGTTCGCCTGTTTTGCCTGCTGTTGCTTGTCGCCGTCGCCGCCACCGGCTGCAAGAGCGTCGGCAAGATGTTCAAGAAGGACAAGGACGCGGATGAAGGCCAGCCGGTCGAGGCCATCTACGAGAAGGCCCACAAGTCGATGACCAACGGCAACTGGGCCTCGGCCGAGGTCAGCTTCAAGCGCCTGGTCGCCCAGTACCCGTATGGTCCGTACACCGAGCAGGCGCTGATCGAGACCGCCTACGCCCAGTACAAGTCGGGCAAGCACGACGACGCGATCAGCAGCATCGACCGCTTCATCCGCACCTACCCGACCCATCGCAACATCGCGTATCTGTACTTCCTGCGTGGTCTGGTCAACTCCAGCCGCGACACGGTGTTCCTGCAGAAGGTCTGGCGCCTGGACGTCAGCCGCCGCGATCTGGCCACGCCGATGCAGGCCTACAACGATTTCCTGATCGTGGTCGAGCGCTACCCGAACAGCCGTTACGCCGAGGATTCGCGCAAGCGCATGATGGCGCTGCGCGACACCTTCTCGCGCCATGAGCTGGACGTGTCGCTGTATTACCTGCGCCGCACCGCCTACGTGGCCGCGGCCGACCGCGCCAAGTACCTGCTGGAAACCTACCCGCAGAGCCGTTACCAGAACGACGCGGTGGCGGTGCTGGTGAAGTCCTATGAGGGCCTGGGCAACGACAAGCTCGCCGCCGACGCCAAGCGCGTGCTGCAGCAGAACGACGCCGGCCACCCGGCGCTGTCGGGCGACTGGCCGGACTACCCGAGCAACCTGCGCAAGCTCAACCCGTTCGCGGGCGAGAAGTCGGCGGTGGATAATCGCGACAAGGAAGAAGCCAAGCGCAAGAACTGAGCGCCTGGGTTCGGCCTGCTGCATTGAAAACGCCGCCTTCGGGCGGCGTTTTTGTTTTGGAGCGGGTGGTGTGGAATCCGCGGCAATGATCGAACGTCCGCTTCCTCGAACAGGCACGTCAATTCGCCCCCTTTGAAACAGGGGGCCGGCGCCCGGCGCTTGCGCGAAGGCGGATCGGGCTGACCTGCGCGGGGGATTTGCTTTGCTTGTGGTACGCGGCGATTGGACGGTTAAGAGCAAATCCCCCCTAGCCCCCCTTTTTCAAAGGGGGGAACAGTTACGTGGGGCGCGGGAAGTTGCGCGGCTTGCTGTGACGCAGCGCATCCAGGCGAACGATATCCGCCCGACGCGCGCTCAGGCCGAGTAGCCGTTGGTGATCGGGTACCGCCGCTCGCGCCCGAACGCGCGGTGCGAGACCTTCGGTCCCGGCGCGGCCTGATGCCGCTTCCATTCGCTGATCCGCACTAGGCGCAGCACCCGGTCCACCGTCGCCGGCTCGAAACCGGCGGCGACGATCTCGTCGCGCGACTGCTCCTGATCGACATGCCGCAGCAAGATCGCGTCGAGCACGTCGTAGGGCGGCAGCGAATCCTGGTCTTTCTGGTTTTCGCGCAATTCGGCCGAGGGCGGACGGTCGATCACCGCCCACGGGATGACCGGAGCGCCGGCGATCGCGTTGCGCCAGCGCGCGAGCGCGAACACTTCGGTCTTGTACAGGTCCTTGATCGGCGCGTATCCGCCGCACATGTCGCCGTAGATGGTGGCGTAGCCGACCGCGTATTCGCTCTTGTTGCCGGTGGTCAGCAGCAGGCCGCCGAATTTGTTGCTCATCGCCATCAGCAACGCGCCGCGGGTGCGCGATTGCAGGTTCTCCTCGGTCACGTCCACCGCCTTACCGGCGAAGGTTTCCGCCAAGGTGTCCAGATAGCCCTGGAACGGTTTTTCGATCGGCAGCGCGAGCAGGCGCACGCCCTGGGTCTGGCATTGCTCGGCGGCCAGATCGTTGGACATGTCGGCGGTGTAGCGCGACGGCATGCGCACCGCGATCACGTTCTCGGCGCCGAGCGCATCGACCGCGATGGCCATGACCAGGGACGAGTCGATACCGCCCGACAATCCGAGCCAGACCTTTTCGAAACCGTTCTTGCGGCAGTAATCGCGGGTGCCGCGCACCACGGCGCGCCAGGCCAGCGCATCGCGGCCTTCGTCGGCTTCGTTCGGCCACGACACCGGGGTGAAGCTGCGGGTTTCGTCGTGGTAGTCGGCGGTGAGCCAATGATCTTCGAACGCGGTCGCGGCCGGATGCACGGTGCCGTCGCCGTCGGCCAGCACCGAGGCGCCGTCGAATACCAGCGCATCCTGGCCGCCGACCACGTTGAGATAGGCCAGGGCCACGCCGGTCTCCTGCACGCGCGTTTCCAGCAAGGCATCGCGCTGGGCGTGCTTGTCGCGTTCGAACGGCGAGGCGTTGGGGACCAGCACCAGGCTGGCGCCGGCCTTCGCGGTCGCCGCCAGCGGCTCGGCGAACCACAGGTCTTCGCAGATCACCACGCCGACCTGCACGCTGGCCTGCGACTGGCGGCCGCGGACTTCGAACACGCAGGCCTCGCCGTCGGGATCGACGTCGAAGTAGCGGCGTTCGTCGAACACCGCGTAGTTGGGCAGTTCGCGCTTGCGATAGGTGGCTTCGACCTGGCCGTCGCGCAATACGCTGGCGGCGTTGTAGACGACAGCGCCGGCCGCCTGCGGCCAGCCGACCACCGCAACGATGCCGCGCGCCGCGCCGGCGATGCGCAGCAGCGCGGCTTCGCAATCGGCGAGGAAGCTCGGCCGCAGCAGCAGGTCTTCCGGCGGATAGCCGCTGACCGCCAGTTCCGGGAACAGCACCACGTCGGCGCCGTGCTCGTCGCGCGCCTGCGCGATCATCGCCGCGATGCGCTCGGCGTTTTTTTCGACCGCGCCGACGGGGAAGTCGAATTGGGCCAGGGCGATGCGCAGGGTATTGGGCATGGGGGCAGTCAGTAGATGAGTCAGTCCGGGCCGACGACGCCGCGGGCCAGGGTGGCGTGGATCTGCTCCAGCACCGCCTCGGTCCGCGTCAGGACGTCATTGTTCCAGAATCTGAGGATGCGGTAGCCGTGGGATCGTAAATAGCAGGTTCGACATTCATCGGCCCGGACGTCGGAATGTTGCCCGCCGTCGGCCTCGACGATCAGGCCGCGCTCGAAGCAGACGAAATCGGCCACGTAGGGGCCGATGGGTTGCTGTCGGCGGAATTTGCAGCCCATCAAGGCTCGGTTTCTGAGGTGGAACCAGAGTTTGCGCTCGGCGTCGGTCAGGTTCCGGCGCAGTCGGCGGGCGAAGTCGCGTTTTTGGCCTGGACGCATCCTTGCGTTCCTTTTGTTGGAGATGCTCAGTGTCCATGCGAGCGCTTCAATGCCGTGTAGGGAAAGCGGCCCTCACCCCAACCCCTCTCCCGCAAGCGGGAGAGGGGCTTTTCCTCAACTGTGAGTAAGGGGTTCGGCAGTTGTCGCCAACGAGGTTTCGAAAAGCAAAAAACCGCGGCATCCCCTCCCTGGCGCATCGAGCCCCTCTCCCGCTTGCGGGAGAGGGGTTGGGGTGAGGGCCGCGACAAGCCCCAGAAAGCAGAAAGGCCGCCCGAAGGCGGCCTTTCCGGCAAGCATCGCGAACGAAGCTTACTTAGCCAACCGCTTGGCGATCGCCGCGCCCAGATCGCCCGGCGACTTCACCGTGGTGACGCCGGCCTTTTCCATCGCCGCGAACTTGCCTTCGGCCGTGCCCGAACCGCCCGAGGCGATCGCGCCGGCGTGGCCCATGCGCTTGCCCTTCGGCGCCGAGGCGCCGGCGATGAAGCCGACGACCGGCTTGGTCACGTACTGGCTGATGAACTCGGCCGCTTCTTCCTCGGCCGAACCGCCGATCTCGCCGACCATGATGATGCCTTCGGTCTGCGGATCGTCCTGGAACCACTTCAGCGCGTCGATGAAGTTGGTGCCGTTGATCGGATCGCCGCCGATGCCGATGCAGGTCGATTGGCCCAGGCCCACGTCGGTGGTCTGCTTGACCGCTTCATAGGTCAGCGTGCCCGAACGCGAGACGATGCCGATCTTGCCCGGCTTGTGGATGTGGCCCGGCATGATGCCGATCTTGCACTCGCCCGGGGTGATGACGCCGGGGCAGTTCGGACCGACCAGGACCACGTCGTCGTAACCGTTGAGGGTGTTCTTGACGCGCAGCATGTCCAGCACCGGAATGCCTTCGGTGATGCACACGATGACCTTGATGCCGGCAGCGGCGGCTTCCAGGATCGCGTCGGCCGCGAACGGCGGCGGCACGTAGATCACCGACGCGTCGGCGCCGGTTTCATCGACCGCGTCGCGCACGGTGTTGAAGACCGGCAGGCCCAGGTGCTGGGTGCCGCCCTTGCCCGGGGTCACGCCGCCGACGACCTTGGTGCCGTACTCGAGCATCTGTTCGGCGTGGAAGGTGCCCTGCGAGCCGGTGAAGCCCTGCACGATCACCTTGGTGTTCTTATTGATCAAAACGGACATGTCATCAGCCCCTTACTTGCCAGCGACGGCAGCAACCGCCTTCTTAGCGCCGTCGTTGATGTTGTCGGCCGGGGTAATGGCCAGACCCGAATTCTTCAGCAGTTCCTTGCCGGCTTCCACGTTGGTGCCTTCCAGGCGCACGATCACCGGCACCTTGACGTCCACTTCCTTGACCGCGGCGATGATGCCCTCGGCGATCATGTCGCAGCGGACGATGCCGCCGAAGATGTTGACGAAGATCGCCTTGACCTTGTCCGAGCTCAGAATGAGCTTGAACGCCTCGGTCACGCGCTCCTTGGTGGCGCCGCCGCCGACGTCGAGGAAGTTGGCCGGCGAGCCGCCTTCCAGCTGGATGACGTCCATGGTCGCCATCGCCAGGCCGGCGCCGTTGACCATGCAGCCGATGTTGCCGTCCATGGTGACGTAGTTGAGGTCGTGCTGGCTGGCCAGCACCTCGGTCTCGTCTTCCTGGCGGATGTCGCGCATCGCGGCCAGGTCCTTGTGACGGAACGTGGCGTTGTCGTCGCTGTTGACCTTGCCGTCGAGCACGGCCAGGTTGCCGTTGGTGAGGATCGCCAGCGGGTTGAGCTCGACCAGCGCCAGGTCCTTCTCGTTGAACAGCTTGTACAGGCCCAGCATGATCGTGGTCAGCTGGCCGGCCTGCTTGGCGTTGAGGCCCAGGTCGAAGGCGAGCTCGCGGCACTGGTAGGCCTGCAGGCCCTGCACGTAGTTGACGTGCACGGTCTTGATCGCGTCCGGAGTTTCCTCGGCGACCTTCTCGATTTCCACGCCGCCTTCGGCCGAAGCGATGAAGGTGACCGACTGGGTCGAGCGATCCACCAACACCGACAGATACAGTTCCTTGGCGATGTCGGTGCCTTCGGAGATCAGCACCGTATCGATCGGCAGCGCCACGCCGGCCGACTGGTAGGTCTCCATCTTGGTGCCCAGCATGGCCTTGGCGTACTGCTTCACTTCGTCGAAGTTCTTCGCCAGCTTGACGCCGCCGGCCTTGCCGCGGCCGCCTGCGTGGATCTGGGCCTTGACCACCCAAAGATCGCCCGGAATGGCCTTGGCGGCCGCGACCGCTTCATCGGGAGTGCGCGCAACGCGCCCGGCCGGCACCGCGATGCCGTAGTCGGCAAACAGCTGCTTTGCCTGATATTCGTGGAAATTCATGCGTCACCGAGGGGAGTGAAAGACGTCCCGCGCGTGTACCCGGCCAAGGGCCGGCGAACGCGCGAGGGGGCCGCATTGTCGCCGATCGCAGCGGGCCGAGCAAAACCCGATTGCAGCCGGCCCGGCCGCCGGCCCCAGCCTGGACCGGCTCTGTGGCCGGCCGATGCCAGCCCCGGCCGCCTTCGGCCCGGGTCCGGCAGCGCCGGCGCGCCCCGCGGCCGCCGTCTACCGGCAAGCCGCGGATGGCCTCAGGCCCGATCCGGCAAGCCCGCGCCGGCCCCGCGGGACGGCCCGGGAGCGCGCCGACGCGCGTCGCGAATGCGTCCGGGCAGCGGTCGCGCCGGTTCGCGGCGGTCAGCCGCCCTATACTGGCCGACACTCCGCCCGCGCATGGAAACCCGTTTGCCGCCAGGTCTCGCTCCCGTCAGTCCAGCCGATGCGGACCTCGCGCTGCGCCGCGAACTGTATTTCTTCACCCTCTACCGCCTGCTCGAAGCCGCGTTACTGGTGCTGTTCCTGTTCGGGCCGATCGAGAACATGATCGTCGCGCCGCGCCACGACCTGTTCGCGCGCTCGCTGTCGCTGTCTTATCTGTTCATCGCCACCTTGCTGTTCGTGTTCGGCCGCCGCGGCGAACTGCGCAGCCAGGTCCTGGCCGGCATCGCCTGCGACCTGTTCTTCGGCATCCTGGCCATCCACGCCCTGCCCGGCGCCGGCACCGGCATCGCGCTGATGCTGATGTTCAACGTCGGCGCCGCGGCCTTGCTGCTGCGCGCGCGCTACGGCATCGGCGCGGCCGTCGTCGCCTGCCTGGGGCTGATCGGCGAATGGCTGTGGACCGAGCTGGGCAACGAAAGCACCGGCCGCACCATCGCCGAGCCGATCATGTTCGCGCTGGGCTATGTGTCGATCGCGCTGCTGACCAACATGCTCGGCCGGCAGATGCGCGAGAGCCAGGAACTGGCCGAGCGCCGCGGCGCCGAGGCCGCCAACTACGCCGAGATCAACGAACTGATCATCCGCCGCATGCGCACCGGCGTGCTGCTGGTCGATGGCGAAGGCCGCCTGCGCCTGGCCAACGAAGCGGCGATGCTGCTGCTCGGCGACAGCGGCGAGTACGACGGCACCCGCCACGGCCACCGCATCCTCGCCATCGCTTCGCCCGAGCTCGCGCGCCGCCTGAGCCGCTGGCGGGTCGAAGGCCGCCCCGACGAAAGCCCGCTGCAACTCGCGCCGGACTTGCCCGAAGTGGTGCCGCGCTTCACCCGCCTGCTCGCCGGCAGCGACCAGACCCTGATCTTCCTCGACGACACCTCGCTGGTCTCGCGCCGCGCCGAATCGATCACCCTGGCCGCGCTCGGCCGCTTCTCCGCCAGCCTCGCCCACGAGATCCGCAATCCGCTCGCGGCCATCAACTACGCGGTGCAGTTGCTGGAAGAGTCGCGCGACATCGCCATCTCCGACCGGCGCCTGCTGGAAATCGTGCGCCAGCAGGGTTCGCGCATGAACGGCATCGTCGAGAACGTGCTCGGCATGGCCCGGCGCGAGCCGGCCAAGCCCGAGCACGTGGAGCTGATGGGCTTCGTGCGCCAGTTCGTGGACGAATACCGCGTCAGCCACCCGATCGAACAAGACACGCTGCGCGCGACCGGCTCGCACAGCCAGGCCTCGGCGCTGGTCGATCCGCGCCAGCTGCACCAGGCCCTGACCGTGCTGGTGCACAACGCGCTGACCTACGGCCGCATCCCCGGCGAACCGGCGCGCGTGACCGTGCACGTGTACTTCGACGAAGTCGGCCTGCCGGCGATCGATGTGCTCGATCGCGGCCCGGGCATTCCCGACTCCGTCGCCGAACGCCTGTTCCGCCCGTTCTTCACCACCTCCAGCCACGGCACCGGCCTGGGCCTGTACATCGCGCGCGAGCTGTGCCGGGCCAATCAGGCCGCGCTGGATTACGTGCCGGTCCCCGGCGGCGGCGGCTGTTTCCGCATCCGCCTGGCCGGCGCAAGCGCGTTGTCCTCGCCCTGAACGACGGCATCGCAATCGACGTCATAAGCAGAATCTGTGCCACAAGCGTCTTGGCCGCGGCAGGTTCGTTAAGCTATCGTGGGCGGTGGAGGGCGTAATGGCTGAAACCCGTAGTGCATTGGTAGTCGATGACGAGCGCGATATTCGCGAGCTGCTGGTCATGACCTTGGGCCGGATGGGCCTGCGTTGCGACACCGCGTCGGGCCTCGGCGAGGCTCGCAGCCAGCTGCTGCGCAACAGTTACGACTTGTGCCTGACCGACATGCGCCTGCCGGACGGCTCGGGCATGGACCTGATCGCCGAGATCAGCCAGAAGTACCCGAACACCCCGGTCGCGATGATCACCGCCTTCGGCAATGTCGAAGCCGCGGTCGATGCGCTCAAGGCCGGCGCCTTCGATTTCGTCGCCAAGCCGGTCGATCTGGCGGTGCTGCGCGATCTGGTGCGGCACGCGCTGGAACTCAACGACACCCGCCGCAGCGCCAGCGAGGCCGTGGGCTCGCGCCTGTACGGCGAATCGCCGGCGATGATCAAACTGCGCCAGACCATCGGCAAGGTCGCGCGCAGCCAGGCGCCGGTGTACATCGCCGGCGAGTCCGGCGTGGGCAAGGAGCTGGTCGCGCGCACCATCCATTCCGAAGGCGGCCGCGCCGACGGCCCGTTCGTGCCGGTCAACTGCGGCGCGATTCCGGCCGAGCTGATGGAAAGCGAATTCTTCGGCCATAAGAAAGGCAGCTTCACCGGCGCCCATGCCGACAAGCCCGGCCTGTTCCAGGCCGCCGACGGCGGCACCTTGTTCCTGGACGAAGTGGCCGAACTGCCGCTGCCGATGCAGGTCAAGCTGCTGCGCGCGATCCAGGAAAAGTCGATCCGCCCGGTCGGCGCGCAGGCCGAACTGGTGGTCGATGTGCGCATCCTGTCGGCGACCCACAAGGACCTGGCCGCGCTGGTGGCCGATGGCCGATTCCGCCAAGACCTTTATTACCGCATCAACGTCATCGAGCTGCGCGTGCCGCCGCTGCGCGAGCGCCTCGACGACCTGCCCGGCCTGGCCGGCAAGATCCTGCACCGCCTGGCCGGCAACCAGGGCCGTCCGGTCCCACGCCTGGGCGAGGACGCCCTCGACGCGCTGCGCGCCTACGGCTTCCCCGGCAACGTGCGCGAACTGGAGAACATCCTCGAACGCGCCCTGGCCCTGGCCGAAGGCGAAGTGCTCAACGCCACCGACCTGCGCCTGCCGCGCCTGTCCACGCAACCGCCGCCGCTGCCGGCCAACCTCGCCCAGACCGGCAACCCGCCGCCGCAAGCCGGCGCCGTCGATCCGCGCACGCTCAACCCGCGCGACACCGCGACCAGCGCCCTGCCCTCGTACATCGAGGAAATAGAACGCGCCGCGATCCAGCAGGCGCTGCAGGAAAACCGCTACAACAAGACCCGCACCGCGGCGGCGCTGGGGATTACGTTTCGTGCGCTGCGGTACAAGCTCAAGAAGCTTGGGATTGATTGATCGCGGCGCTTGCGGCGCTGCGCTGAACTAACCGATAAGGACGCCGGCTCGACAGAGCCGGCGTTTTCGTTTGCGCGAGCGAAACGGGAAACCTCGCGGCACAACCGCGTAGTAACCGATCTTGGCGCTAAGCGCGCACCACACTGACGCCGGCTGACGCGCGTTCTGGCGGATCGGGTCGCGCGCGCGCCGAACTCTGCCGGGGTAATAGTCACAATGGCCGCACCGCCCCGATCAACGTCCGCGCTTGAGTACGAGGTAAGCGGCGCTTAGCCATCGCCGTCGAATGCGATCTATCGCCACATCGTTTTGCGGCGGGTCGCACGCACGGCTCTTCAAGAGCTTCCTGAATCCGCATTTGCCTGAGCCACCATCGCGCGGGACGCGGCAGGCGAGCGCTTCGGGCGAAAATCCGATGCAAACACCGTAATGCACCCAACAGTTAGTTTATATGCACTTTTTCATCAAACTTTAAATGCTTCCTATCAGTATTTTTGGCACGCATTCTTCCTGACTAACCCGAGAGCTGGCGCGCTCAAATCACTGGCACATTAAATACTCATATATTCAATTATTTCTCCACAGAAAAACCACTTACTATCATATTGGCACGGGTCATGCGTGATTCCGGGAGCGTCTGCAACTCGCACGACCGCCGAACGTTCGGCGATCGCTGCCTGCCAACGCGAGAAACAACCGACTCTCCTAGGGGAACACCATGAAAAAGCAGAAAGGCTTCACCCTCATCGAACTGATGATCGTCATCGCTATCCTGGGCATCCTGATCGCCATCGCTCTGCCGGCGTACCAGGACTACACCGTCCGCGCCAAGAACGCTGAGTGCCTGAATATCGCCGCCGCAGCCAAGCTGGCCGTGTCGGAAACCGCTCAGGATCGTGGGAACTTAAACAAAATCACCGCTCAGTCGATCACCGGTTATAAGTTCGAGCCAAGCAAGTACTGCAAGGACGTGAAGATTGTCGCTGACGGCATCATCCAGACCGAAGCGCAAGACACCGGCGCCACCAAGGAAGCCAAGTTCCAATTGGAGCCGACCTACACTAGCGGCCGCATCGATTGGGAATGCACCGAAACCAACGGCGCGAAGAAGTCGCAGCTTCCGGCCGAGTGCCGCAAGTAATCAGGCTCGCGGGATGCTAATTACGATCTCTATAGTCTGCTGAGCCTAAGCGCCGAATTGACGCACGCGCTCATCTGCATCGAAAAAGCCGGCTCCAGGAGCCGGCTTTTTTTCGTCGATACAATACCTGGGCCTTTAACCACGCTATCGATTCGGCCCGGCGGCGCTCGTACCCGGTGTTGACAGTCTTCATGCATCGCCGATAGCCGCTGACGCGCGCACGGCGACTGAGCGCGAGCTTCACTACGTCGCTGACTCCAGGCGGGCGCTTCCGACGTCCTCCAGCTCCAGCGGACTGCGCGACACGCGTTGCTCGCCCCGGCTTCCGCGCGGCCGAACTCCATAGCTGCCCCAGCCGCGTCACCGGGCGATCGCTTCGCCGTACGACTCTATATATGTCGCCGCTGGGCATCGATCGCTTGCCCAGTTGTAGCGCACGATCCCTTACTGATCTCGTGGCGCCACTGCCGACCACGCCCAAGAAGGCGGCGACCTATACCGCCCGCACCCCGGCAGTCGCCGCCACCGCTCGCTCAATGACGACACCCGATCGGCATCGGCCGCACCCGATCGCCAAACTCGGGCGACCTCATCGCGACAAACACCCCCAAAAATGCCTCGTCGAGATTTTGATGAATCTCACGCTTTCGCACTCGCGCCATTCAACCTGACACTTTTGGTCACCAGTCCCGCCCGCGGACTGCCGCTCAGCGTCACCCCACGCCCTCCCTAAAGGCCCGGATGCGTGACTGCATTTGCAGTTTCGCTCCCCCCTCCTGCGCGGCACATACTTGGCACGTGTTGTGCGTACTTCTTACGTGCACGTGCAGCACGCACGGCATGCCGAAGGATCGAATTCCGATGCCTGTTGGCACGTGAAGCAACTCAATCACTCCTAGGGGATACATCATGAAGAAGCAGCAAGGTTTCACCCTCATCGAACTGATGATCGTCATCGCGATCCTGGGCATCCTGATCGCCATCGCTCTGCCGGCGTACCAGGACTACACCGTCCGCACCAAGAACGCCGAGTGCCTGAACATCGCCGCCGCCGCCAAGCTGGCCGTGTCGGAAACCGCTCAGGACCGTGGCAGCCTGGCCGCGATCACCAACCAATCGATCACCGGCTACACGTTCACGTCCAGCGACTACTGCAAGACCGTCGCCATCGCCGCGAACGGCATCATCAATACCGAAGCTTCCGGCACCGGCGGCACCCCGCTCGCCAAGTTCAAGCTTGAGCCGAACTTCAGCGCTGGCCGCATCGACTGGAAGTGCACCGACACCGCTGGCGCCAAGAAGTCGCAGCTGCCGGCCGAGTGCCGCAGCTAATAGCTTCGCGTAACGGCTAGTGCAGTAACAGAAACCCCGGTCCGCCGGGGTTTCTTCTAAGTCGGCGGCGCGCCCCGTCGCCGAGCTTTTATCGGATCACCCCCCTGACGATCCATTCGATGTAACGTTCCGAATACTGCTAGGTTCTACAGGGGCACCATCATGAAATCGCAATCGGGCTTTACCCTAATCGAGCTGATGATTGTGATCGCGATCCTCGGCTTGCTGATCGCAATCGCGCTGCCGGCATATCAGGACTACACCATTCGCACTAAAAATGCGGAATGTTTGTCCGTATCGGCAGGCGCGAAACTTTCCGTAACAGAAGCGGCCCAGGACTTGGGCCAGCTCGCGCTCGTTACATCTTCCAGTACGGCTTATAAGTTCGCCCCGAGCAAGTACTGCGCCTCGGTGGATATCGGGCAAGGAGGGGTGATCACCATGCTCACCAGGGATACCGGCGGAGAAATCGCCAAGATCCAGCTCGACCCCGGAGAGGGGCAGGGCCGCGTGGAATGGGGATGCAAAGAACTCAATGGAATTCCGAAGAGCCAGCTTCCTGCCGAATGCAGGCACTGACTCCGAAGCAAGGCTCATGGATGCTATAAGAACCCCGGCCCGCCGGGGTTCTTCTTTTCTGCAGCGGCCGCTTCCTCCCTTCAGTACGGCAGATCATGTCCCGCCTCAGCTCACGACTGTTCTTCTACGCCGCCGCGCTCGTCACCATTGGATTGTATTGGTCCGGCCTCAAGGGGCCGTTTATCCTCGACGACGCCTTCAACATCGATCCCTTGCAGAACTGGATCAGCGGCCAGGCCAGTGTGGCCGAAGTCATCTTCGGCAACGCCTCCGGGGTGCTGGGCCGCCCGGTCTCGATGGCTACGCTGTGGCTGAGCGCGGCCACCGGCGGCATCCATCCTTTTCCGTTCAAATTCGGCAATCTGCTGATTCACCTGGTGTGCGGCGCCCTCGCCTGGCAGGTCGTCCGGCGCATGCTGGCGCGGGATCGGCTGCTCGCGCCGCATGCGGAAAAGATCGGGGTCCTGGTCGCGGCGATCTGGCTGATCCATCCGATAAACGTGAGCACCGTGCTCTACGCCGTGCAACGCATGGCACAACTGAGCAGCCTGTTTACGCTGGTCGCGATCTGGATTTACCTATCGGGCCGGACAAAACTCGAAGCAGGCGAACTGCGCGGGGGAGCCGCGCGTTTGTTCCTGGCGTTCCCGGTCGCGCTCTTGCTCGGCGTGTTGAGTAAAGAAAACGCCGCGGTAGCGCCCGCGCTATGCCTCATCCTGGAAATCGCGTACTTCCGCAGTTGGCGCCAGAGTTCAAGAGTCCTGACGGGTTTTTATCTCGCGTTCCTGGCCCTGCCCGCGCTCGCTGCATTCGCCATGATTCTGCGCTCGCCCGACCACTTCCTGGTCGGATACGCTTCGCGCGATTTCACCTTGTTCGAGCGGCTGCTGAGCCAACCGCGAGCCCTCATGGAGTACATCGGCCTGATCGCGTGGCCGCGAGGCGGACTCATGGGCGTCTTCGTGGACGACTTCAGAGCCTCGCATGGCCTGTGGTCGCCGCCCTCGACTTTCTTCGCATTGCTCGCCTTGCTTTCGATCAGCATCGCGGCAATCGCCCTGCGCCGGCGCGCGCCCAGCGTGTTCGCCGGCTGGTTCTTCTACCTGGTCGCGCAAGGCGTGGAGTCCAGCATTCTGCCGCTTGAACTGTATTTCGAGCACCGCAACTACCTGCCCAGCATCGGCCTGTTGGTGGCGCTGGTCGGGCTGCGCGATCTGCTGCCTGAATCCTGGTCGTTCGCTCGCCCATCGAAAACGCGAGCGCTCTATCTGGCATTCGCGCTGGCCGCGGCGGCCCTGTCCTGGATCACCTGGAACCAAGTCCAGGTATGGCGCAGCGAAGCGAGCCTGATAGAGCAGACGCTGGCGAACCGTCCCGGCTCGACCCGGGCGATGATCGTCAAGGCAGCGGTCGCCCTGCGCGAAAGCAGATATCAGGAAGCGCGCGCGACGACGATGAAAATCGCGCTGGACAAGGATCAGCCGGCGCGCCTGCAAGGCTACTTCAGCACCATCATCGTGGATTGCTGGTGGTCCACGGGCGGCGAGGCCAAGTACCTGCAAGAAGGTGCGACCAGTTTCAAGCCGCCGATCCACCTGTCCGATGCACTCACCTCCAACAACTTGCTCGATGCCATCGATCAAAAGCGCTGCGGGCCTGAAATCACCTATGCCCGCGTAGCCGATGCCTTGGACAAGATCCTTGCCGCGGCGCCGACTCAACCGGAAACCAGCCGCGCCAAATGGATGCTCAGGACGATGGCCGCGACCGCGAACCTGCGCGCCGACCGCTGGCAGCAAGCTCAAGCGCACGCGGAAAAGGCATGGAACCCTTCCGCCGATCCCGCCGTCGGCGGCCTGCTCGCGCGCATTTACATCCACAACGGACGAAAAGCCGAAGCGCAGCGCACGTTGGACGAAGTGACTGCGCGAGTCAGGAGCTTCGAACGGATCGCAAACAGTGAACTGAGCGGGCTGCGCGAGGCGATCCAAAAAATGCCGTCCCCAGGCACCACCGACAAGGCGACGAAGACACCATGACCCGGCTGAAAAAGCGCGACGGCAAGAGGATGCCGTCGCGCTTCGGGAGCTGACTCAAACCGCCCAAAACGACAGCGGGCACCGGGCCATACACAAGCCATTGCCAGCTCCAGCGCATATCGAACGATGCCGACCCATGATGATCCGGCCGTAAAACGTTCGACAGGCCTACTATCAACCGCAAGCAGCGCTAATACCTATCTCGACATGCAGACACCATCCGGCCCGAGCACGCCAGCAAACAAGAACGCCGTATCCAAGGTCACCTGGTCCGGCTTGACGCTCTTCGTCAGCACGTTGCTGGTGTTCTTGCTCGGATTCCGTTTCGATGGCGGTCCGGCCAGCTACGACATCGACCCATCCTGGGCCGCGGTCGTCACGTGGGGAGCCGAACACGGCGCGCATTGGGGACGCGATATCGTTTTCACCTATGGCCCGCTTGGACTGCTGAGCCCTCAATTCAGTTACACCGCATCGATGCTGCTCGCCGCTGCGGTTGGCCAAGTAGCGTTCTCCGCGCTTTACGCGGTGCTTTTTTTGATCGCGTGCTCAGCGCTCGCTTTCTCTTCGCGCCTGACGACATTGCTGATCGTGGTTTGGTTTGGAACCGTATGGGCTGGCGACGTCCTGTGGCTCACGATCTATCCTGTCGCCCTGATGGCGCTCTGGCGAATCCGGGAGAGCGAAGGAAAGTATCTGGACCTTCTGATTGCAATCGCGGCGGGAGTCGCCTGCGCCGTGCCATGGCTGATCAAGTTCAGCCTATTTCCACTTTGGATCGTCTGGCTGATCTGTGCGCCCATCGCGCTGGCGCGATACGGTCGACAGGGCCTGCTGGCCTCGGGCTCAAGCGTCGTCGCCGCATTAGTGTTGTGGTGCGTCACCGGGCAGGATTTCGCCGATATCGGTCTTCATATCAACAAAGGCTTTCAGGTCGCGATCGGCTACAGCCACGCGATGCAGCGCCCCGGCCCCGAACGGACCGACACGATCGGATTCATCGCGCTGGCGCTCGCCGTCGCGGCGATGGCCTCGGTTTTCCTGCGATCGCGCTTGCGCGTCACCGAGCGCGCCGCATTGATCGCGCTCGCGCTGGCCACGACGGCCTTGTCGTTCAAGGCCGCATTCACGAGAGTCGATGCCGTCCATTTGCTGATTTTCTTCCCGACCGCCGGAGCCGTTGTCGCTCTGGCCGGCACGTTGGCCGAGAGCGTCTCGATCCGTCGGCTGACCGCATTCGCAGCGGTGGCCTGCGCGGCGATCGCCTTCGCATTACCTTCCATACCTGCGGATCGAAAACTGTTTCTAGCCACAGGCTTCCCCGCCCTCGATACATCGACACAGCGCGCACTCGATCTGATCCTGTTCCGCGCGCGGGCCGAACAGCTCAACAACGCCGATCGCACCGTGCGAGCCAACGCGTCGATGCCTCAAACCAGGCAACTGGTCGGCCGTGACCCGATAGACATCATCTCGGTTGGGCAGGGCGTCCTTTTTCTCAACCAACTCAATTATCGGCCGCGCCCGATCTTCCAGGGCTACTCGGCCTATACGCCCGAGCTGGCGGCGATGAATCGCGATTTCATCGTTTCATCGCGCGGCCCGCGGTGGGTCATGTTGGACCTCAGGGCAATCGACGGTCGCCTGCCGATGAGCGAGGACCCGCTGGCGATGCTGCAGGTCGTCCAGACCTACCGTCCGCGCCTGAGCGAACGCGGCCTGCTGCTCATGCAGCGCAATGCCAGTGCCCGAACGACCACGAAGCCGCTGGCAGAAGCGCAAGGCCGCCTCGATGAGTTCCTCGTGGTTCCTTCCAGGCCCGGTCAGGCGCTCGCTTTAAGCATCGACATCGAACCCACCGCCTGGGGCCGGGCCGCCGGGACGCTGCACAGATCGCCTCGCTTGTACATCGACCTGGAACTCGGCGATGGAACGCAACGCAGCTATCGCATCGTTCCGGGCGCGGCGCGAGCGGGATTCCTGCTGTCGCCGCTTGTCGAAAATACTCAGTCGCTCTGGAGCTGGCTCGCCACCGACAAAAGCGAGCGCGTAACCCGGTTGCGCCTGCGCGGTGAATCCTGGCTTGGGCATCCCGGGTTCCAGCAAGACTATCGGCTGAGCTACAGCGAACTGACGGTACCGTCGTCGCCTCATGATCCGGCGCCGGCGCCCTAGCGGAACTGGGATGCCCGAGGAACGGCCAAGGCTTTCACGAACGCCGCCAACGCCGGGCTTATTCGCTCCTGCCCGGCGCGAAAGAAAGGTACTTGTGTCCGAAGTAGCTCGTGACGACGGGAACCGCGATGCCGATGGCGTGCGCGATCGTTTCCGTGTGAGCGTGAACCCCGACCGCCGGCAGCACCACGCGAACCAGTAGCAAACTGATCGCGATCGTCTGCAGCACCGCGGCGATGTTGACCGCGACGAACCAGCCGATCTGACGATGCAGCCGCGCCGCGCCGTCGGCCTGGAAAACGAAGACCTTGTTGAGGATGAACGCCGTCGCCATGCCCAGGCAATACGCGACCGTTATGGCGGGGACATAGTCCATCCAAGTGCTCAGCGCGATCCGCGAGCAGAAGTTGACGGCGGCCGCGGCCCCGCCCGCCAGAACAAAAAGAATGAAGCGGCGCGAAATCAAGGTGCTTGCCTCATCCGACGGCGGCGACGAGGGCGAGTGTGCGTCCCACCACGATGCTCTCGTTGATCGATCGATCCTCGGGGTAGTAATACGAAGTATCTGCCATGTAAAAACCTTCCACCGGCGTCTTCATCGGCGGCAGCATGGCCTGGAAGCCCGGCGGGCAAATGGTCTGGGCGAAGTCGTAGCGATGGCAATAACGGGCGACAATCCAGTCGGGCCGGAACGCGGGATTGATCTTCGACAGATAGCTCACGACTTCGTCGATCAACTGCTCGTTGCTCCGGGACCACTTGGGATGGGTCTTGGGCATGTAGAACGGCGCGTACACGATGCGTTCGCCCTCGCCCGTGCCGGGATTGAGGTTGGAGTACTCGATGACACCGGGGATTTCGATATCCGGATCGCTGATGTTCATCCAGAAGTTCGCGCTCAGCGCATGGCGCAACTTGAGAATGACGCAGGCCACCGGGATGTTCTCGATCCGGCGTATGCGATCGGCGAATTCGCGCGGCAGCGCCGGAACCATGTCCGGCACGTACTGGATCGGAGCGGTCGACAGCACGGCGTCGCAGGCGCGGTCGTCGCCGGCGACGCGCACGCCAGTGACCCGGCTTCGATCGACGTTGACTTGATCGATGCCCTGCTTGAGATGGATCTTGCCGCCGCGTTCGAGGATGAAGCGCTCCATCGCTTCCAGCACGGTCTCCGAGCCGCCTTCGATATAACCCAGGCTCTCGCTCAGCAGACTGCGCCGGGACAGGGCGATGCGCTTGATCCGGGTGCCGATCCACGAGGCCGACAGGTTGTCGGTGTATTCGAAGAATTTGAGATGGAAGGTGCGGCGCCAAAGCACGTCGTAACCCCGCTCGCCCAGCCAACGACGCAGCCATGCGGTAGCGTTGACTCGATCCAGCGCGGTCCAGTCCTTGACGCCCTTGGTCACCATCACATGCAGGGCGTAACGAAACTTGCTGATGAGCCCGAGCTTCGGGAACGCCAGCAACGCGAAGGGCGTGCCCCACTTGTACAGCTTGCCGTCGTAGTAGTAACCCATCTTGGTGTCGGTCCACTTTAGCCGGTTCGACAAACCCAGCGAATCCAGCAGTTCGAACAAGGCGTGGTCGGTCTTGCAGATGAAGTGATAGTAGCGTTCGATCTTGAGGCCATCGAAATCGAAGCTGGCCGACATGCCGCCGACGCGATCGTCGCGCTCGTAGATATCGACCTGGTGACCCTGCTTGAGCAGTTCCATGGCCGCCATCAATCCCATCGGGCCAGAGCCGACGATCGCGAAACGTTTCGGTACGGTGGTCATCGAGGCTCGGCGTATTCGGGGTTAGAGTGATCGGCCCTCGGGTGCGAACCGAAGGGAACGGACGCTTTAGCGCTTGAGAACGATTTTAGAGTAGGTCGGATCGCAGTAGCTCTCGCGTACCGCGTCGTCGAAGGCGTGCTGGGCGACTCCGAACACCGCCTGAGTGTCCACGCCCTTGAAGTCGTCGCCGGCCGACAGAGCTTTGAGCTGATCCGCGGTAAACGGCGGTTTGCGACTGAACACGGCATAGGTCCGCAGCAGGAAAGCGAACCAGGCCATGGGGATATGCACGATCCAGGTGCGCAAGCCCTTGGCGGCCTTGATGGTCTTGATAATGTCGATATAGGTGATGCGAGTGTCGCCGACGATGTCGTAGATCGCGCCTTGCGGCTCGCGCTCGATGCACTTCACGATGCAACGGCAGAAGTCGCGTTCGTACAGCGGTTGGCGCATGAACTTGCCGTCGCCCGGGATCGGGAATATCGGCGTACGCGCCATGAAGCGCGACAGCCAGCCCAGGTGCTTGGGATCGAACCAGCCGAACATCAAGGTTGGACGCAGTACGCAGTGGCGCAAGCCGCTCTGCACGACCATGACCTCCTGCTGCTTCTTCGTGTTGGTGTAATCGTCGTTGGCGACCGAATTAACCACCGATGAGCTTATGTGCACCAGATATGGCATCCGCAGGCGCTTGCACGCCTCCAGCACGATACGGGTGGCGTCGATGTTATTGCGGATGAACAACTCGCCGTGCTTGCCGGTGATCTGCGCATGCAGTTGGATCAGGCAGCGCGCGTCGCGCAGAGCCGGTTCCCACTTCGCCGTTTCGGCGGGGACCGCCAGATCGGCGTGAATGGCTTCGACGTCGGGATGCAGCGACTTGAGGATGTCGAGGTTGTAGGCGTGTTTGTCGATCGCGACCAGCCGGGTATAGCCCTGCGCCTTCAATTCGACGATCAGATTCTGGCCGACGAGTCCGGCGGCGCCGGTCAGTACGATCTTGGCGTGCTTGTCGTTCATCGAAGTCCGGCTTACAGCTTGATACGGCGAAAGACGAACTCGGGGATATTCTTGATCACCTGCATGATTCCCCACCAGAACCATGGCAGGTAGACGACGCCACGACGCTTGTCGATCGCATCGACGATGCCGCGCGCGATGCGATCGGGTGTGGCCCACAACGCGCCTTTCTTGAACGACCGGGTCATCGGCGTATCGACGAAGCCCGGCTTGATCGTCAGCACATTGATCCCATCAGCGTTGAGACGTTGGCGCAGGCCGCTGAAGAAGGTACTGACCGCGGCTTTGGCGCTGCCGTACAGATAGTTGCTGGCGCGGCCGCGATCGCCGGCGACGGAAGAGATCGCCGCCAGGGTGGCACCGGACTTGAGTCGCGGCGCGATCGCCGTGGCCAACGCGATAATGGACAAGCCATTGGTGGAAAACTCGCGCAGCGCCAATTCCGCCGACGCCTCGCAAGCCGCCTGGTCGGGCAAGGTACCGTGCGCGATCAGAACCAGATCGATCTGACCAAACTCGGCCCAGGCCGCGTCGAGCATGTCCTGATGCCGCTCGTAAGCATTGACGTCGAGCGCGCTCACCGCGGTCTTGCCGGCGCCGCGCACGGCCAGATCGGCGGCGATCGCGCTCAGTCGGTCCAGGTCGCGGCCGACCAGATACAGCGCAGCGCCGCGGGCGGCGTAAACACGGGCGGTGGCCTCGGCGATGGCCGATGTGGCGCCGATGATCAGGACTGCGTACATGCTCACTCCATCACCCGGCGCCAAAAACCGGACGAGAACTTCGGATCGATATGGGTCTGAAAGCGCCGCCATTGCGGGTACGCGCTACGGAACAGGCGGCCGGACATGCGTGCATCCTTGGCCGGATACACCGCGCCGCCGGCCTCGGCGACGATGGCGTCGAGGCGATCGAGCAACGCGAAGGTCGCCGGCCCGCCATTAGGAAAATCCAACGCCAGGGTCGTGCCGGGACGAGGAAACGAGAGCAGGCCGAGCGAGGGAATCTCGCCGAATTCTTTCAGCACCGCCAGGAACGAACCGCTGCCGCCGCGCGA
The DNA here is from genome assembly GCF_018612875.1 of Lysobacter sp. ISL-50. Taxonomy (GTDB): domain Bacteria; phylum Pseudomonadota; class Gammaproteobacteria; order Xanthomonadales; family Xanthomonadaceae; genus Lysobacter. The sequence goes on from NZ_JAGGRI010000045.1 coordinate 59,507, forward strand.
GATTTCACCGAGCAGCGCGGCGATGCCGTCGCGCGCGCTGGCCGGCGGCAACACGCATTGGTGCTGGAGGAAACCGCGCGGGCCGTACATGCGGTTCCAGTCGCCGATGCCGTCGAGCGGATAGAAGTAATTCGCGTAATGAACGCTGTCGCGTCGGCGCGGCGCACGCTGGCGGTGGTAGTACAACGCATTGAGCGGACGCAGGCTGAGCCGGTTGACCAACGACAGGGGCGGTGTGAACGGCATCGCCATACGTGACTGTGACGCGGGCGAATTCCGCTCGGCGTCGCCGGGCGCATGATCGGCGCGCAGGAAATGGCCGCGCCCCAGCGAGCGGCCGCGAGCCATGCAGTCTATCCAGGCGACGGTGTATTCGTGGCTGCGCGCCGATTGCGCCGACAAAGCGAAAAAGTCGTCGAGTTGGCCGAAGCGTATCGACTCGACCTCCATCCACGGACCGGGCACGCGCCGCAGTTGCAATTCCGCCCAGACGATCGCGCCGGTCAACCCCAGGCCGCCGACGCTGGCCGCGAATAAATCGTCCCCGGGCACGCACACCTGGCGGCTGCCGTCGCTGCGCAGCAATTCGAAGCAGCGCAGGTGATGGCCGAAATTGCCCGCGCCGTGATGGTTCTTGCCGTGCACGTCGTTGGCGATCGCGCCGCCCACGGTGACGTAACGGGTGCCCGGCGTCACCGGCAAGAACCAGCCCTGCGGCAAGACGATGGCGATGATGTCCGCCAGAGTCACTCCGGCCTCGCAACGCAACACACCGCTGGCGGGATCGAACGCGATGAAACGGTCGAGGCCGCGCAGGTGCAGCAAGGTGCCGTCCGGGTTAAGGCAACTGTCGCCGTAGCTGCGTCCGTTGCCGTAGGGCAGAACACTGCCATCGACCTGCGGCAATGGCTGGCGGCGATCGGTCAGCGGCACGATCCGCTGGCGCGCCTGCGGATAACGTCCCCAGGACTGGCCCGGCCGGGTCATCCGATGGCGCCCAGGGCCAGCAATCCGCACAGGACGATGACGATCTGGCTGGCGCGGTCGGTGGCCGCGAACACCACCGGATCGTCGTCCATGCTGCCGCGATGGGAGGTCATCCACAGATGGCTGATCCAGTACAGCAGCAACGGGCAGATCAGCCACAGCACCTGCGGACGCGCGTACAGCGCCAGACTTTCCGGGCTGTTGATGTAGAGCGCGAACACCAGCACGGCCAGATAGCCGGCGCTGCCGCCCAGGGACTGGATCAGCGGCAGATCTTCGACCGCATAACCTCGGCCGCTGGCCTTGCGCTGGCCGTTGCCGAGAATCGCCGACAACTCGGTGTAACGCTTGAGCATCGCCAGACTGAGGAAGATGAACATCGAGAACGCGAGCAGCCAGAACGACAGCGTGGCGCCGATCGCGACCGCGCCGCCGATGATGCGCAAGGTGTACAAGCTCGCCAGCACGATCACATCGACCATGACGATGCGCTTGAGCCGCAGCGAATAAGCCAGGGTCGTCGCGTAGTAACCCATCAGCACCAATGCGAACCAGGGGTTGGCGATGAGCGCCAGGGTGAAACCGGCAAGCGCCAGCAGCGGCGCCACGAACAGGCCGTGCAGCAACGGCAGGCCCCCGGCGGCGAACGGCCGCAGCCGCTTGCGCGGATGCTGCCGGTCTGCGGGCAAGTCGAGCAGATCGTTAAGGACGTAGACGCCCGAAGCGCTCAGATTGAAAGCGATGAAGGCGAGCACCGAGACGATCACGGCCTCGACATCGAAGAACCGGTGCGAGGCCAGCAGCGGCAGGAATACCAGAAGGTTCTTCAACCACTGGTGGATACGCAGCGCCTTGATCCAGGTCTTGATCCCGCCGCCCTGCGCCGGCAGTTGGCCGGCGACATCGACGACCTGCGCCGCGCGCGCGGCCAAGCCAGGCGAGCCATTGACGACCCAGGCATTGCGCGCACGCGCCCATACCGGCAGATCGATGGCGGCGTTGCCCATGTAGTCGAAACCGCGCTCACCGAAACGCTCGGCCAGCGCTCGCGCTTTGTTCGCGCCCGACAGATTGACGCCGTCGTCGCTGGCCAGCACCAGATCGAATACGCCCAGATGGGTCGCCACTTGTTGCGCGAACTTGGTGTGGCTCGCGGTACACAATACGCGCGGCCGTGCCTGGGTCTCGCGCAATGCGTCCACCACGCGTTCGTCGTACGGCAGGGTAGCCACGTCCAGCTCGACTCGCGAGGCGATTTCGTGCTTGAGCGCGGCTTTTCCCCGCAGCAGCCAGAACGGCAGCAGGAACAGCAGCAGCGGACGCCGGCTGAGCATGGCCAGCACCGACTCGTACAGCAGATCGGATTTCAGCAAGGTGCCGTCGAGATCGACACACAGGGCGACGGTGCTCCGCTCGGTTTGGGGCGTATGTTCCGTCACCGCTCGCGGTCCTGGGTGGTTGAGGTGAGTCGAACGCGAACAAGCGCGATCGCCGCGGCCGTGCCCTTCGAAATAGAATCAAAGCCAGATCGGCAACCGGACATGGGTTACTCCCGCTGCAGGATCGAACGCCATGCGCAAACCACCCGCGCCCCCGCCAGATGCTCGGTGAAATAACCGCGCGCCTGTCTGGCCAGAGAATACCTGCGACTCGAATCCTCGGCGAGCGACGCCAGGGCCCGTGCCAGATCGCTCGCATCGGCGGTCTCGACCGCCAACAGCGGCGGAGCCGGAACCGCGTGCGGCAGGGACATTTTGCCCTGGCTGACGATGGCCCGTCCGGCGGCCAGATACATGTAGAGCTTGAACGGCAACACCCGCGCGGCCTTGCCTTCGCCGCCGAATACGCCCAGGCAGATATCGGCCTCGGCGATCTCCGCCGCCAGCGTCTCCAGCGATTGCCATTGACGGACCCAGCTCGCTTGAGCGGCATCGTGTTCGGCGATGAACTCGCTCAACGCCGGCCCCAGCTGTCCGTCGCCGATGAAACGGAAGTGGAAACGTCCGGCATGCCGCTCATCGTTCAACAACAGCTGTATCGCCGACAGGATCGTCGGCACGCCGTGCAACGGAATCAGCGTACCCACGAACAGGACACGCAAGGGCTCGTGCGAGTCTTCCGCGCCGGACGGCATGGCCAGAAACGGCGCTTCGTCGATCGCCAGGGGCAAGGATCGCACTTGCCGCGGCTGCAGACCGAAGTCGTCGATCATGCTGAGCCGGTTGGCTTCGGTATCGACCAGGACCATGGACGCGGCGCGCAAGGCGCGGGCTTCGAAGCGCTTGATCCATCGCGAGGCCACGGAGCCGCCGCTGCTGCGGTCGCGATCGCGGAACATCGAGTCCCATACCGAGATATACGCATCGACGATGCAATAAGGGCGGATGCCGCGCGGCAGCCACGACGCCAGCCACATGAAGAAGACGCTGGGATAAGGCACGTAGACCGGGACGCTTTCGCCGCCGCGCGCGGCCCACAACACTCGCAATAAACTGCGCAGATTGCCCAAGCCCAGGCCCGCCAACGCACGCAATTGCTTCAAGGGCGAAAGATGCCGCAGCGTCCACAAATGCAGATGCGGCGGCAATTCCCGGCCGAGATCGCGAATGCGCACTACTTCGTGCGCCCGCAGCAATTTCAGAGTCTGCTCGGCGTTGGGATAACCCGACCCGGATGTGCGCAGCCCGGCGACAATCAAGGTCTGCGCGATCATCGCCCTGCCCCGCTACGACGCAGCCAGGCATGTCCGGCCAAGGTGCCGACGCACTCGCTGGCCAGGATCAAAGCGCGTGCGGCGACCACTCCGGCCAACACGGTGCTCGCCTGGGCCGTGCTGGACATCGAAGCGATCACCGATTCGCGCACGCCCAAGCCACCCGGCACCAGAATCGCAAGCACCCCGGCAACCGTGCCGGCGAACAGCGCCTGGATGAAACCCAGGGTGTCGGCGGGCTCGACCAGCAACAGATAGGCGCCCGCATAAGGCAGCATCGCCAGGCCATAGCCGAATAACGACGCCGCCAGCGGCACGACTTTCACGGTGCTGCGCTTACCGATCAGCAAGGCCGCCGCGATCAGAACGACGACGGCCAAAAGCGCGGCCGCGCCGATCCACAAGGCGCAGTCCGGCCGATAGATCAACGCGGACGCGGCAAGCGCGATCGCGGCGCAGATCGACAACGAGAACCCCTGTTCCAACACACCGACGACCACTGTCGTTCGCGACGAAACGCCGAACCCGGACAGCATCAATCCGCGGCCGAGAACATGGCCGATGCCGACCGGCACATACTTGGCGAGCAAGGTCGCCAGCCATACCGCGCTCAACCGCGGGCCGGTCACGCCGACGCCGAAGGCTCGGTTCGCCGATGCGAACGCGGCCGCGTTGAAAACCAGCGACAACGCGAACAGCGCGAACGCCAGCAACAAGCGACTTGGGTCGATGGCGGCGATCGCTTTCAGAAACTGCGGCCCCTGCACGCCCAGATAGCGGGCCGCGAACACCAGCGCCGCTACCGCCAGCGCATACCCCAGGCCCAGGCGCCAGAACTTGCCCGACTCAGTCGCCACGATCGCGGTCGGCCCGCACCCAGCGGTGCAAATACTGAAACGTCACGAATCCGCGGAACGGCCAGAAATCCAGGCACTTGGCCGGCACCAGGCTCCAGGCCTTGGATTCGATCAGACGCACGTTCCGGCGTTCGCCGCGCGGCTCCAGCCCGGCCGAGCGGCCGAGGCGGATGATGTCGCCACGCGCGAAGAATCGCAGATGGGTCCGGTCGTGGATGCCGCGATCGCGCGCCGGCCACGTGCCCAGCAATCCCAGGGCGAGGAAGGTCGAAAGATGGCGGACATTGGGGATGCTGGTGATCACGCATCCACCGACGGCCAGGCGCTCGGTCAGCGCCTGCAGCACGGGCAGCGGCTCGGCCAAGTGCTCAAGCACATCGGCGCAGATGATCGCGTCGAAGGGCTCCCGCGCGGCCAGGGCGCGAATCGTTTCGGGATCGTCGATCCGCCCTTGCAGTATTTCGTCCAGGTTCTCGCGCGCATGCGCGGCCAGTTCGGGCGAGGGCTCGACTCCGATCACGCGTACCTGTGGGCAACGTTCACGGATCAGCGCCGCGCTCATGCCGGCGCCGCAGCCTACGTCCAGCACTCTCTTGCTTTCCGGCGGAAGCAGTCGCACGACGTCGGGACGAGCGCCTGAGTAGCCGCGAAAACGGCTACGCAGTCCGCCGCCGGCCCCTGCTAACGCCATTCGGGCTTCTCGTCGGGATCGACTCCCGCGTCTCGTCCGTGCAGATAGGTCAGGCCGGTAATTTGCTCCGACACCAGTCCGATCAGGAAAACGATGACCGAGGCGCTGAGCATCAACGCGCTCATATTGGTAAACCGGCCCTGGGTCGCGAAGGTCCAGGCGTAGTGGCCCAGGCCCAGCAAGGCGAAGGCGATCGCCGTCGGCGCGAACAACTTCAAGGGCGAATAAAGCGTGGCGATCTTGAAGATGATCAGCAGAAAACGAACGCCATCGCGCAGAGGCCGGATGTGGCTTTGTGTGCCAACCCGCCGCGCGACCTCGATCGGCACATAGGTCACCGGATAAGCGCTGCGAAAGAACGCCATCGTGCTGGTCGTCGGATAACTGAACCCGTTCGGCAGCAGATGCAGGAATTCGCGGAACTTGCTCGCCCGCACCGCCCGGAAACCGGAGGTGAGATCGAGCACCTTGTGTCCGGTCATCCAACTGGCCAGGCGGTTGTAGAGCGCGTTGGCCAGGCCGCGGCCGACGCTGGCCTGGCCGTCGGAGCTGCGTGCGCCCACGACCATGTCGTAGCCCTGCTGGAGGCGCTCCAACAGCAGCGAAATGTGGTTCGGGTCATGTTGGCCGTCGGCGTCCATGAATACGATGACCTCGCCGCTGGCCGCGCGGGCGCCGCGCTTGATGGCGGCGCCGTTGCCCATCGAGTACGGCGAGGACAGGACCCTGGCTCCCAGTTGGGCGGCGACGGCGGCGGTGTCGTCGGTGGAACCGTCGTCCACCACGATGACTTCCGCGGCCGGAAACGCCTGACGCAGCGCCGGCAGCGTGCGCTGCAGCCCCTCCGACTCGTTCTTGGCCGGTAAAACGATAGATATATGCATGCCACCTCCCCGTGGCGCAGGATACCGTGTCCAAGTTGGACTCGATACCGCCGGGCTGCAGAATAGCGACACCGGTCAGCTCGCCAGGAACTGAGATTGAGGTAAAGTCAGGGTGGGGAAAACTGAGGGCTGAAATGTCCACCGTCGCTACTGCCAATTTGGTGGGGATCACCGGCATCGCCCGGCGTTTAGTCATGGATGGCGCCTTGGACGAGGTCAAGGCGCGCGAAGCCATGACCGCGGCCAGCGCCGAGCGCAAGCCGCTGGCGTCCTATCTGGCCGAACACCGGCTGGCCACGTCGGCGCAGTTGGCCGCGGCCAACTCGATCGAATTCGGCGTACCGCTGTTCGACCCCGCCGCGATGGATCCGGGCCAGTCCGCGATCCGTTCGATCAGCGAAGAGCTGATCCGCAAGCACAACGCGCTGCCGCTGTTCAAGCGCGGCAACAAGCTGTTCATCGGCCTGTCCGACCCGACCAACACCGCCGCGCTGGACGACATCAAGTTCCAGACCAACGCCGCCGTCGAGGCGATCCTGGTCGATGACGAGCTGATCCGCCGCACCCTGGACCGCTGGCTGGAGAGCTCCGACCAGCTCGCCGCCGCGGTCGGCGACGGCGAAGGCCTGGACACGCTGGAGATCGGCAGAGACGACGATCTCGCCAATGTCAGCACCGACACCGGCATCGACGCCAAGGGCGACGACACCCCGGTCGTGAAGTTCATCAACAAGGTGCTGGTCGATGCGATCCGTCGCGGCGCCTCCGACATCCATTTCGAACCCTACGAAACCGAATACCGCGTGCGCCTGCGCATCGACGGCCTGCTCAAGCAGGTCGCCAAGGTGCCCAACAAGCTGCATGCGCGCATCGCCGCGCGCCTGAAGGTCATGGCGCAGCTCGACATCGCCGAGAAGCGCGTGCCGCAGGACGGACGCATCAAGCTCAATCTGTCCAAGACCAAGCAGATCGACTTCCGCATGAGTACCTTGCCGACCCTGTTCGGCGAGAAGATCGTGCTGCGTATCCTCGACGGCAGCGCGGCGCGGCTGGGCATCGAGAAGCTCGGCTATGAGGACCACCAGCGCGACCTGTTTGTCGGCGCGGTGCAAAAGCCTTACGGCATGGTGCTGGTGACCGGCCCGACCGGCTCGGGCAAGACGGTGTCGCTGTACACCGCGCTCAACATCCTCAACGACGACCAGCGCAACATCTCCACGGTCGAAGACCCGGTCGAAATCCGCGTGCCCGGCATCAACCAGGTACAGATGAACGTCAAGCGCGGCATGACCTTCGCCGCGGCCTTGCGCAGCTTCCTGCGTCAGGACCCGGACGTGATCATGGTCGGCGAAATCCGCGACCTGGAAACCGCCGAAATCGCCATCAAGGCCGCGCAGACCGGCCACATGGTGCTGTCGACCCTGCACACCAACGACGCCCCGCAGACCATCGCGCGCCTGATGAACATGGGCGTGGCGCCGTACAACATCACCTCCTCGGTCACCCTGGTGATCGCCCAACGTCTGGCCCGCCGCCTGCACGACTGCAAGCGCGAGGTGCATCTGCCCGAGCATGCCCTGCTCGCCGAAGGCTTCACCCCCGAAGAAATTGCCGCCGGCGTCAAGCTCTATGAGCCGGTCGGGTGCCCGGATTGCACCGAAGGCTACAAAGGACGTACCGGCATCTATCAGGTCATGCCCATGACCGACGAAATCCAGGCCATCGTGCTCGAAGGCGGCAATGCGATGCAGATCGCCGCCGCCGCCATCCGGTCGGGCGTGCGCGACTTGCGCCGCTCGGCCTTGGACAAGGCGATGAACGGTGTCACCAGCCTGGCCGAAATCAACCGCGTAACCAAGGACTAAGCCCATGTCCGCGACTCGAACCGCCACCAAGCAAGCCACCCAGACCGCAGTACGCCGGGCCAATCCGCTCGACATGTTCGTCTGGCAGGGCACCGACAAGCGCGGCATCAAGATGAAGGGCGAGCAGGCGGCCAAGAACGCCAACCTGCTGCGCGCCGAACTGCGCCGGCAAGGCATCACCCCGACCGTGGTCAAGCCCAAGGGCAAGCCGCTGTTCGGCGCCTCCGGCAGCCGCATCACCCCGGGCGAAATCGCGATTTTCAGCCGCCAGATCGCCACCATGATGAAGTCGGGCGTGCCGATCGTGACCTCGCTGGAAATCATCGGCGAGGGCCACAAGAACCCGCGCATGAAGAAGCTGCTGAACTCGGTGCGCGCCGACCTGGAAAGCGGCTCGTCGCTGCACGAGGCCATGAGCAAGCACCCGGTCCAGTTCGATGAGCTGTACCGCAACCTGGTCAAGGCCGGCGAATCGGCGGGCGTGCTCGAAACCGTGCTCGACACGGTCGCCAACTACAAGGAAAACATCGAAACCCTCAAGGGCAAGATCAAGAAGGCCTTGTTCTATCCGGCCACCGTGGTCGCGGTGGCGATCCTGGTCAGCGCGATCCTGCTGATCTTCGTGGTGCCGCAGTTCCAGGCCACGTTCAAGAGCTTCGGCGCCGACCTGCCGGCCTTCACGCTCATGGTCATCGGCATGAGCGATTTCATGATTTCATGGTGGTGGGCGGTACTGCTGGTGGTGGTCGGCGCCGTCGTGGCGTTCATCATGGCCAAGAACCGCTCGCCCGCCTTCGCCCACTTCCTCGACCGGGCCATGCTCAAGATCCCGGTGGTCGGCCAGATCCTGCACAACGCCGCGATCGCCCGTTTCGCCCGCACCCTGGCGGTGACCTTCCGCGCCGGCGTGCCGCTGGTCGAGGCGCTGGACACCGTGGCCGGCGCGACCGGCAACGTGGTCTACGAAAAGGCGGTCCTGCGCATCCGCGACGACGTCTCGGTCGGCTACCAGGTCAACATGGCGATGAAGCAGGTCAACCTGTTCCCGCACATGGTGATCCAGATGACCGCGATCGGCGAAGAGGCCGGCGCGCTCGACACCATGCTGGTCAAGGTCGCGGAGTTCTACGAGCAGGAAGTCAACAACGCCGTGGACGCGCTGTCGAGCCTGCTGGAACCGCTGATCATGATCATCCTCGGCGTGATCGTCGGCGGCATGGTCGTCGCCATGTATCTGCCGATCTTCAAACTGGCTGCGACGATCTGATCGGCAAAGTATCCTTCGCACATGGCATTTCTAGATCAGAACCCCGGCCTCGGGTATCCGCTCGCGGCCGGACTCGGACTGCTGCTGGGCAGCTTCTACAACGTGGTGATCCTGCGCCTGCCCAAGCGGTTGGAGTGGGAGTGGAAGAAGGACGCGCGCGAGGCCCTGGAGCTGCCGGAGATCTACGATCCGCCGCCGCCGGGCATCGCGGTCGAGCGCTCGCACTGCCCGCACTGCAAGCACCAGCTGTCCTGGTACGAAAACATCCCGGTATTCAGCTACCTGGCGCTGCGCGGCCGCTGCCGGCACTGCAAGACGCCGATCTCGATCCAGTACCCGGCGGTCGAACTGCTGACCATGCTGCTGATGGTCGCCTGCGTGGCCCGCTTCGGCTTCGGCTGGCAGGGCTTCGGGGCGATGGTGTTCACCAGCTTCCTGATCATCCTGTCGGGCATCGACCTGCGCACGCAGTACCTGCCCGACAGCCTGACCTTGCCGCTGATGTGGCTGGGCATCATCGCCGCCAGCGATAACCTGTATTTCCCGGTCAAGCCGGCGGTGCTCGGCGCGATCGCGGGGTTCACCAGCCTGTGGCTGGTGAACTGGGTCTACAAGCAGTATCAGGTCGTGGTCAAACGGGTCAAAGACCCGCGCGAAGGCATGGGCGGCGGCGACTTCAAGCTGCTCGCGGCCATCGGCGCCTGGGTCGGCCTCAAGGGCGTGCTGCCGACGATTCTGATGTCGTCCCTGGTCGGCGCGGTGATCGGCTCGATCTGGCTCGCGGTCAAGGGCCGCGACATGGGCATTCCGATTCCGTTCGGCCCGTATCTGGCGATCGCCGGATGGATCGTGTTCTTCTGGGGCGAAGCGCTGCTGCAGGCCTATCTGCGGTTCTCCGGGCTCGGCTGAGCATGGCCGCGTTCTGCGTCGGCGTGACCGGCGGCGTGGCCTCGGGCAAGAGCGAGGTGACCCGGCGCTTCCAGGCGCTTGGGGTATTCGTCGCCGATGCCGATGTGGCCGCGCGCGCCGCGGTCGAGACCGGCAGCGAAGGATTGGCGCAGGTCGTCGCGGCCTTCGGTCGCGACATTCTCGATGCCCAGGGCGCGCTCGACCGCGCGGCGATGCGCCGCATCGTGTTCGGCGACGAAGCCGCGCGCCGCCGGCTGGAAGCCATCGTCCACCCGCTGGTGCGGGCGATGCTGCGGGCGCAATGCGAAGGCGCCGCGGGTTCCTATGCGATCGCGGCGATTCCGCTGCTGGCCGAAGGCGGCGGGCGCGAGGCTTATCCGTGGCTGGACCGTTGCCTGGTCGTGGACGTGCCGGTCGCGGTGCAGCAGGCCCGTGTGATGCGCCGCGACGGCATCGAGGCGGAGCTGGCCCAGCGCATGATCGCGGCCCAGGCGACGCGCGAGGCGCGGTTGGCGATCGCCGACGACGTCGTCGTCAACGATGGGCCGATCGAGACGCTGCAGGTGCAGGTCGAGGCGCTGGATCGGCGCTATCGGGCGATGGCGGAGAGCCTGCGGGGCTGAAAGTGCGTGGCAGGCTGAGCCAAAAGCCTTGGGTTTGAGGGCGCGCGGCGAATTGAGCCGAAAGCATCGGGCCTGAAGGCCCTCCCACAAGAGCTGCGCGACTGCGGCAGGTTTTTGTGGGAGGGCCTTCAGGCCCGATGCTTTTCGATCCGACTTAAGCAGCCGCCCACAAACTCCGTATCGCAGCGATGCCCTGGGCACCGTGTCGCCGCGCCTCGTCGAGATCGTCCGGCCCCAGCCCGCCGATCGCATAGATCGGCAGCGACACCGATTCGCGCAAGGCCGCGAACGCCTCCCAGCCGATACCGAGCACGCTCGGGTGGCTCGGGGTCGGCCTGATCGAGCCGACGACGGCGAAATCGCAGCCCAGCGCCTGCGCCGCGCGCAGTTCGTCGGCGTCGTGGCAGGACGCGGCCAGCACGGCAGCCGTCGCGATCGGCCGTTCGCTCAGCTCCCGCAGCTGCGCCGCGCGCAGATGCAGGCCGGCGCCGAGCGCGTTGGCCAGGGCGATGTCGCCGTTGATCAGCACCTCGGCCTTGGCCGCGCGGCAACGCTTGACCGCGGCCGCCGCCAAGCGCGGCCAGCGCTGCCCATCGCCGGCACCCAGCTCGGGCGCGCGCAGTTGCACCCGGCGCACGCCCGCGGCCAGTGCGGCCGAGAGCGCGGTCAGCCATTCCTCGTCGTTGTCGCCGGGCTCGGGCGTGACCAGGTAGCGATCGGCCTGCTCCAGCGCCGCCACCACCGGTCGGTCGGCCGGCGGCATCGCGTAGCTGGCGAGCTTGTGCGGCGGCACCCACACCAGGGCCTGGCCCTCGCGGCCGCGCGCGCTGCCGCGCCAGGCGCGGATCTCGCGCACGTCCAGGACCAGTCGTTTGTCGGGATACGCCTGCGGCACCCGGATCAGCGCGGCGCCGACCTCGGTCTCGATGCCGAGTTCTTCCTGCAGTTCGCGGCTCAGCGCCGCCTCGGCGGTTTCGCCCGGCTCGCGCTTGCCGCCCGGGAACTCCCACAGCCCGGCCAGATCACGGCCTTCGGTGCGGCGGCTCAACAGGATGCGACCGCGCGCGTCGCGGATGACTCCGGCGACGACTTCTACGCGGCGGGACTCGGGACTCGGGACTCAGCCCAACTGCCCATGACAATGCTTGTACTTCTTGCCGCTGCCGCAGGGGCAAGGATCGTTGCGGCCGACGTTGGCGAACGCGTCCTCGGATACCTGCGCGGCTTCCTCGTCGGCGCCGAAACCGCCGGCGCTGGCGTGCTGGAACTGCAACTGCCGCGACTGCGCTTCGGCCTGGGCGCGTTCCTGCGCTTCCATCTGCGCGATTTCGTCTTCGCTCTGGATGCGCACGCGCGCCAGGATCGTCACCACTTCGCGCTTGACCTTGTCGAGCATCTCGGAGAACAGCTCGAAGGCTTCCTTCTTGTACTCCTGCTTGGGCTGCTTCTGCGCATAACCGCGCAGATGGATGCCCTGGCGCAGGTAGTCCATGCGCGCGAGGTGTTCCTTCCAGTTCTGGTCGAGCACGTTGAGCATGATGTGCTTTTCGAGCATGCGCATGGTTTCGCTGCCCAGCTGCTCTTCGCGCGTATTGAAATGCGCGGCGACCGCTTCCTGGACCTTCTGGCCGACCGCGTCGGAGTCGAGCTCGTCGGCCTGGTTGGCGATGTCCACCAGCGGCACATCGACGTTGAAATCCTGTGCGATCGTCGCCTGCAGGCCCGGCAGGTCCCACTGCTCATCGACCGAATTGGCCGGCACGTAGCGTTGGACGATGTCGGCGACCACGTCGGCGCGGATGCCTTCCACGTTCTCCTGCACGCTTTCGGCTTCCAGCAACTCGTCGCGCTGGCCGTAGATCACTTTGCGCTGGTCGTTGTTGACGTCGTCGAAGTCGAGCAGGTTCTTGCGGATGTCGAAGTTGTGCGCCTCGACCTTGCGCTGCGCGTTGGCGATCTGCTTGGTCACCAGCGGGCTTTCGATGATGTCGTCTTCCTTCAGGCCCATGCGCGCCATCACGCGCTGCACCCAGTCGGCGGCGAAGATGCGCATCAGGTTGTCTTCGAGCGACAGATAGAAGCGCGATGAGCCCGGGTCGCCCTGACGGCCGGCGCGGCCGCGCAGCTGATTGTCGATACGGCGCGATTCGTGGCGCTCGGTGCCGACGATGTGCAGGCCGCCGGCGGCCTTGACCGCGTCGTGACGCTCCTGCCACGCCGCCTTCAGGCGCTTGTGGGTGACTTCATCGACCGGCTCGCCGTTGTTCTGCGCGGAAAGATCGGCCAACTCGGCTTCCAGCGAACCGCCGAGCACGATGTCGGTGCCGCGGCCGGCCATGTTGGTGGCGATGGTGATCGCGCCCGGCCGGCCGGCCTGGGCGATGATGTTGGCCTCGCGCTCGTGCTGCTTGGCGTTGAGCACTTCGTGCGCGACGCCGGCGGCGGTGAGCTGCTGGCTCAGCATTTCCGATACTTCGATCGAGGTCGTGCCGACCAGCACCGGCTGCTTGCGCTCGTAGGAAGCCTTGATCTCGGCGAGCACCGCGCGGTACTTGCCGGCGCGGTTGAGGAACACCTGATCGGAATGATCCTTGCGCTGCATCGGGCGGTTGGTCGGAATCACGATCACTTCCAGGCCGTAGATGCTCTGGAATTCGTACGCTTCCGTATCCGCCGTACCGGTCATGCCGGACAGCTTCTTGTACATGCGGAACAGGTTCTGGAAGGTGATCGAGGCCAGCGTCTGGTTCTCGCGCTGGACCGGCACGCCTTCCTTCGCTTCGACCGCCTGGTGCAGGCCGTCGGACCAGCGGCGACCCTGCAGGGTGCGGCCGGTGAATTCGTCCACGATCACCACTTCGCCGTCGCGGACGATGTAGTCGACGTCGCGCTGGTAGATGGCGTGCGCGCGCAACGCGGCGTTGAGGTGGTGAACGACCGAGATGTTGTGGCCGGCGTACAGCGAATCGTCTTCTTCCGAGAGGATTCCGGCCTTGCGCAGCAGTTCTTCGGCGTGTTCCTGGCCGGATTCGGACAGGTACACCTGCTTGCCCTTTTCATCGACCCAGTAATCGCCGTCGCCGTCTTCCTTCTCCTGGCGGGTCAGCGAGGGAACGATGCGGTTGACCTTGATGTACAGCTCCGGCGATTCGTCGGCCGGGCCGGAGATGATCAGCGGGGTGCGCGCTTCGTCGATGAGGATGGAGTCGACTTCGTCGACGATCGCGTAATGCAGGCTGCGCTGGAAACGGTCGTCCTTCGACAGCGCCATGTTGTCGCGCAGGTAGTCGAAGCCGAATTCGTTGTTGGTGCCATAGGTGATGTCGCTGGCGTAGGCGGCATGCTTGTCGCTGTGCTGCATGCCCGGGTAGACCACGCCGACGCTCAGGCCCAGCCAGTTGTAGAGCTTGCCCATCCACGCCGAGTCGCGGCGCGCCAGGTAGTCGTTGACGGTGACCACGTGCACGCCCTTGCCTTCGAGCGCGTTGAGGTACACCGGCAGCGTGCCGACCAGGGTCTTGCCTTCGCCGGTGCGCATCTCGGCGATCTTGCCCAGATGCAGAACCATGCCGCCGATCAGCTGGACATCGTAATGGCGCATGCCCAGCACGCGGCGGGACGCTTCGCGGCAGACCGCGAACGCCTCCGGCAGCAGCTTGTCCAGCGCCTCGCCGTCGGCGATGCGCTGCTGGAACTCCGGCGTCTTGGCCTGCAACTGGGCGTCGGAGAGTTTTTCCATCTCCGGCTCGAGCGCATTGATCTTGACGACCGATCGTTGCAGTTGGCGCAGCAAGCGATCGTTGCGGCTGCCGAAAACGCGGGTAAGCAAGCTGTTGAGCATGAACGGGTCCGTGTAAAGCGAACGGGGTTGCACAGGCGGGACGTGTTAAGAACGCGTTGCCGCCGGCAAGTTCCCCAGGAATCCAGTCGACCGGCCGATCCGTCGCGCTTGGGCTCCCCTTACGGTTCGCCGAAACGAAATCGGGGGCGCCATGCGCCCCCGATCGGATCGAGCCTGGTCTTTGGCCACACGCATTCTAGCGTGGGGGGCGACCTGAACGGTATCAAGGGGGATGTGCGCCTATCGAATGTGGGACTTTGCCCAATTCGGGGGTTCGCAGTGGCCGCCTATCGTTCTGGCCCGCCGCACTGCGGCGGGCGTTCGACGGTCCGCGAGCCGGTGGCTCGCAAGCGGGCCCGCCTTAGCCTCTGAGCGGCGACTGCTGATTGAGGAACTTGACCGGATTCACGACCCGGCCGCTTTCCCAGACCTCGAAGTGCACGTGGGCGCCGGTGGAACGGCCGCTGGAACCGGCCTTGGCGATCTCCTGCCCGGCGCGGACCAGCTCGCCGACCTTCATCAGCAGGCGCGAGTTGTGCGCGTAGCGGGTCACGTAGCCGTTGCCGTGGTCGATCTCGACCACGTTGCCGTAGCCCGAACGCACGCCGGAGTAGCTGACCACGCCGTCGGCCACGGCCAGGACCGGGTCGCCGACGTCGGCTTCGAAATCGATGCCCTTGTGGAAGGCGGCGCCGCCGTTGAACGGATCGGCGCGGCCGCCGAAGCCGGAGGTGATGTAGCTGTTGGCGATCGGCGCGCGCGAGGGCACCGCGTTCATGTCGATCTGGCGATTGAACAGCAGCGCTTCGAGCACCGACAGCTGCTCGCCGGAGGCCTTGAACTGGCTTGCCAGCTGGTCCATGCCGGCGTTGAGCTCGGGCTTGGCCATGTCGCGCACGGGACCGGCGCCACCGACGCCGACCGGCTTGTTGAAATCGAATTCACCGTCCTGCAGCTGGCCGATGCGGGTCAGGCGCTCGCCCAGGGCGTTGAGGCGGTTGGCCTCGGCCTGCAGCTCGCCCATGCGCGCGGCCAGGGCGTTGATCTCGCGCTGCGCGTCGCGGCGGGTGGCGGCGATCTGACCCTGCTGCTGGGCCAGTTCGGCGCGTAGCATGCGGTTGTCGGCGATGCCGGCGCCGGCACCGATGGTGACGCCGGTGCCGAGCAGCAGCGCCATGACGAGCGCGGGGCGGCGAGCGCCGATCCGGCCGCACTGCTGGAAGAAACCATCCAGCCTGGCGCGCGTGTTGTTTACGATGGATTGATAGGTCATGTGTCCGATGTCTGATTACAAGCCCAAAAGGCCGCCATCGCGCGGCCCTTCCTCGCCGCGCATCGCTATGGATGCGCTGGCGGGAGCAGACCCCGCTACCGGCAACCCGGGCGGTTCCATCGTCCGGCGAGCGCTGTGGCTCGACGAACTGGACCGTCGGTTACGCCCCTACCTGCCGCCTTCGATCGCCGCGCATGCGCGGCTGGCCAACTTCGAACGCGGCAGGCTCGTGTACGTCGTCGATGCCCCGGTGTGGCGCGCCAAGCTTCGGCTCGCGGCTCCGGAACTGCTCGACGCAGCCCGATCCATCGGACTGGATACGGCCGAACTCGTCGTCAAGACGACGGTTCCCAACCCGGCGGCAGCACCGGTTCGGAAGGCCAAACCCATGTCGGCCGCGACGCAAGCTGCGCTGCAGGCCGCACT
Organism: Lysobacter sp. ISL-50; assembly: GCF_018612875.1. GTDB lineage: Bacteria > Pseudomonadota > Gammaproteobacteria > Xanthomonadales > Xanthomonadaceae > Lysobacter. Next base: position 75,843 of record NZ_JAGGRI010000045.1, read on the forward strand.
GGCGTCGTTGAACAAGCCCGATCCGTCGGGTTCCAACGATGCCAGCTGACGCTCGGTAGGCTCGCGCTTCAGGGGCGAGCCGGCGGGGGTCCGAGTGCCGGGTCGGAGAATCCTACTGGCCGGGACCCCGGGGTTTGTTAAGCGTTCGGAAGGGTTCCAGAAAAGTTTCGTTAGAAAAGCGTTAAGACGTCACGCTACGTTCACGAGTGTGACCGGGTTAACGTTCCTGATTTTTTATGGGCCGGCGCCGGGGCCGCTGAAGGTGCGCGTTCAGGTTAGGAACGCGGAGGGCCTGGGGAGGAACGAGTGCGCAGGAGTGAGANNTCTCACTCCTGCGCACTCGTTATCTACTATCCCCGCCCCGCCCGGCCTCAAGCCAGCGCAGGCTCGCCGTAGGCGACCGGAACCGGTTCGGCGTCGCTGTAGCTCACCAGCTCCCAGGCCGAACGCTCGGCCAGCAGCGCGCGCACCAGCTTGTTGTTGAGCGCGTGGCCGGACTTGTGGCCCTCGTAGGCGCCGATGATGGGATGGCCGGCGAGATACAAGTCGCCGACCGCATCGAGGATCTTGTGGCGCACGAACTCGTCGGCGTAGCGCAGGCCGTCGTCGTTGAGCACGCGGAATTCGTCGAGCACGATCGCGTTGTCCATCGAGCCGCCCAGGCCGAGGTTGCGCTCGCGCATGTATTCCAGATCGCGCATGAAGCCGAAGGTGCGCGCGCGGCTGACTTCGCGGATGTAGTTCTCGGTGGAGAACTGCACTTCCGCGCGCGACTGCGAGGCCGGGATCGCCGGATGGTCGAAGACCACGGTGAAGCCCAGGCGGAAACCTTCGAACGGCTCGAAACGCGCGACCTTGTCGCCTTCGCGCACTTCCACCGGATGCTTGATGCGGATGAAACGCTTGGGCGCGTCCTGCTCGGCGATGCCGGCGGACTGCAGCAGGAACACGAACGGACCGGCCGAGCCGTCCATGATCGGCACTTCCGGCGCCGACAGTTCGACATAGCAGTTGTCGATGCCCAACCCGGCCATGGCCGAGAGCAGGTGCTCGACCGTCATGACCTTGCCGACGCCGTAGGTCAGGCCGGTGCACAACGTGGTCTCGGTGACCAGATCGGCGCGCGCGGGCATCTCCACCACCGGGTCGAGATCGACGCGGCGGAACACGATGCCGGTGTCCACCGGGGCCGGACGCAGGGTGAGAAAAACCTTCTCGCCGCTGTGCAGGCCCACGCCGGTGGCGCGGATCACATTCTTGAGGGTGCGCTGACGCAGCATGGTCGTGGGAGTTCCGCGAAGTTCTTGTTCTGGGATGTTGCTGGCTGTCCGTCCGCAAGGCCCGCGGGCCGCAGGGACGGAATAGCTAATGGGGACGGACACGAAACTGCGCAAGATTAGCACGCAGGTCGCTGAACCTGAACGAAAAGGACGCACTGTCCCGCCGTTGTCAACAGCGAGCGTCAAACTGACCGGTCGGCCCGCCCTTGCGGGGTCGGGCCGACCGGCCCAAAGCCCCGCGCGGTAACGCCGGGGCAAGATGCCTCGGGCCGGGGACGAGTCCGGCCCTAGGGTGGTTCTTGAAGCAGGAACGAGTTGAGAGGAGTGAGGAGTGAGTAGAAGCCGGGCTTCTGCTCGTTTCTCACTCCTGTGCACTCGTTCCTGGCTTCAACGCTTCAATCCGCCTGACGGCGCAGGAACGCCGGGATGTCCAGGTAGCTGTTGTCGCTGCCGAAATCGGCCACGGCCGGACCGGTCGGTTCCTGGCGGGTGTTGCCGCGCAGGCTGCCGCCGAAGCTCGGCATCGGCGCATGGCCGACGTCGTCCATCGCGCCGAACTCGGGCTGGCCGGTGGTCGCGTTGCGCACCAGCTGGATCGGCGTGCGCTGCGATTCGCGCTCGAAGCCCTGGCCGCGCACCGACTGCTTGGCGGCGACGCGGTTGAGGCCGGTGGCGACCACGGTGACGCGGACCTCGTCCTGCATGTCCGGATCGAGCACGGTGCCGATGACCACGGTGGCGTCTTCGGAAGCGAAGCCTTCGATGGTGCGGCCCACTTCGTCGAACTCCGCCATGGTGAAGTCCGGACCGGCGGTGATGTTGACCAGGATGCCGTTGGCGCCGGCCAGATTGACGTCGTCGAGCAGCGGGTTCTGGATCGCCGACTCGGCCGCGGCCTGAGCGCGATCGTCGCCGCGCGCGGCGCCGGTGCCCATCATCGCCAGGCCCATCTCGCTCATCACGGTGCGCACGTCGGCGAAGTCGACGTTGATCAGGCCCGGACGCACGATCAGATCGGCGATGCCCTGCACGGCGCCGAGCAGCACGTCGTTCGCCGCGCGGAAGGCTTGGATCATCGTCGCGTTGCGGCCGAGCACGGTGATCAGCTTCTCGTTGGGGATCGTGATCAGCGAATCGCAATGGTGCGACAGCTCCTCGATGCCCTTGAGCGCGACCTGCATGCGGCGGCGGCCTTCGAACGGGAACGGCTTGGTGACCACGGCCACGGTCAGGATGCCCATCTCTTTCGCGAGCTGGGCCACGACCGGCGCCGCGCCGGTGCCGGTGCCGCCGCCCATGCCGGCGGTGATGAAGACCATGTCGGCGCCGGTCAGCGCGTCCATGATGCGTTCGCGATCTTCCAGCGCCGCCTGACGGCCGACTTCCGGATTCGCGCCGGCGCCCAGGCCCTTGGTGACGTTGCTGCCCAGCTGCAGCTGCAGCTTGGCGCCGCAGTTCTTGATCGCCTGCGCGTCGGTGTTGGCGGTGATGAATTCCACGCCATCGACGTTGCCGCTGACCATGTGCGCCACGGCGTTGCCGCCGCCGCCGCCCACGCCAACGACCTTGATGACCGCGTTCGGGGCCATTTTTTCAACCAGTTCGAAATGTGCCATGTCCTCGTCCTCTTATAAGTGTCGGGAATCGGGAATCGGGAGTGGGGAATCGGAAAAGCGTTCCGTCCTCACCTCGACCTCGTCCTCCACGACGTTTATGGTTTTGATTGCTGTTGCTGTATTGCCGCTTGTTCTACCGCTGCCACAACCTGCCAGTGCTGTTGCATGAAGCTGTTGCTGTTGCTGTTGCTGTTGCCCTTACGATTCCCAATTCCCAATTCCCGGCGGTCAGAACTCACCGCGATACCAGTTCTTGATCTTGTTGAAGAAGCTGCCGGCGCGGCCGGTGGAGATCACCGGACGGCGCGGGTTTTCGATCTGGCTGCCCATCAGCAGCAGGCCCACGCCGGTGGCGTGCACCGGGTTGCCGACCACTTCGCCCAGGCCGGTGACGTGCTGCGGAATGCCCACGCGCACCGGCATCTGCAGCATTTCCTCGGCCAGCTCGACCACGCCTTCCATCTTCGCCGCGCCGCCGGTCAGGACCATGCCGGCGCGGACGTGATGCTCGAAGCCGGAACGGCGCAGCTCGGCCTGGATCATTTCGAAGATTTCCTCGTAGCGCGCCTGCACCGCCTGCGCCAGCGAATGGCGCGGCATGCGCCGCGGCGGACGGTCGCCGACGCTGGGCACCTGGATCGATTCCTCGGCGGTGGCCATCTGCGCCAGCGCGCAGGCGTAGCGCACCTTGATCTGCTCGGCTTCCGGCGTCGGCGTGCGCAGCATGTGCGCGATGTCTTCCGTGACCTTATCGCCGGCGATCGGCAGCGACGCGCTGTGCGCGATCGCGCCCTGCACGAACACCGCGATGTCGGTGGTGCCCGCGCCGATATCGACCAGCACCACGCCCAGCTCGCGCTCGTCGCTGGTCAGCACCGCGTTGCTGGAGGCCAGCACGCCCAGGATCAGATCGTCCACCTGCAGGCCGCAGCGCTGCACGCACTTGCTGATGTTGGCCGCGGCCGACTGCGCGCACACCACCAGGTGCGCATGCACCTCCAGGCGCACGCCGGTCATGCCGACCGGATTGCGGATGCCTTCCTGCGAATCGTCGAGCACGTAGTCGCGCGGGATCGCATGCAGGATCTTCTGGTCGGCCGGGATCGCCACCGCCTTGGCCGCGTCCAGCACCCGGTCCAGATCGCCGTAAGTGACCTCGCCGTCGCGGATCGGAGCGATGCCCTGCGAGTTGCGGCACTGGATGTGGTTGCCGGAAATCGAGGCGTACACCGAGCGAATCTCGCAGCCGGCCATCAGCTCGGCTTCCTCGATCGCGCGCTGGATCGACTGCACGGTGGATTCGATATCGACGACCACGCCGCGCTTGAGCCCGCGCGATTCGTGCGAGCCGATGCCGATCACTTCGATGGGATTGCCGGGCGAATACTCGCCCACCAGCGCCACCACTTTCGAGGTGCCCACGTCCAGGCCTACGATCAGCGACTTGTCGCCTTTGCGATTCATGACTGTCCTTGCTGCTGCTTCGGTGCCGCCGCCGGTGCCTGTACCGGCGCCCACGACAGCGAAAAACCATTGGTGTAACGAAGATCCGCGCGCGCCAGCACCTGCACCCGCTGCGCCATCAACTGCGGCAACAACTTGACGAAGCGGCTCAACCGCGCCCGCGCCTGGCTGCGGCCGACCACGATCTGCGCGCCGTTGGCCAGGCCCAGGGTCCAGCTGCCGCGCTGATCGACTTCGATCTGCTTCACGTCCAGGCCGATCGGCGCGAACAACTCGCGCGACTCGTTGTACAGCGCGACCACGTCGGCCACGCGCGTATCGGGACCGCCGAACTGCGGCAGGTTGGCCGGCACCTGGATGTTGCTGATCGGGAACAGGCGGCCCTGCTCGGACAACAGCTGATCCTTGCCCCAGCGCGCGAACGGCTTGTGCTCGATCACGCTGACTTCCAGCACATCGGGCCAACGCTTGCGCACTTCGGCCTGCTCGACCCACGGCAGCTTCGCCACCGCGTCCTGCGCGCGCGGCAGATCGACCGCGAAGAAGCCGCGCTGCGCGTACGGCAGCAGGGTCTTGCGCAGCGCCGCCGCATCGACCCGCTCGAACTCGCCGGTCACGCGCAGGCGCTTGAGCGGCCACTGGTTCGCGCCGATCCAGCCGTTGAGAACGGCCACGACCGGCAGCGCGACCAAGGCCAGCGCCAGCACCCATCCGACGAGTCGCAGCAGGGCGTTCACGCCACCGCACCTCCTTGCACGGTCGCCTCGAGCACGCGCCAGCACAGCTCGTCGTACTCGATGCCGAGCTGACGCGCGGCCTTGGGCACCAGCGAGTGGCTGGTCATGCCCGGCGCGGTGTTGACCTCGATCAGGTACAACTGGCCAGTGGTGCGATCACGCATGAAGTCCACGCGGCCCCATCCCTTGCAGCCGGCGGCGACGAACGCCTCCATCGCCAGACGGCGGATTTCGACTTCGATCTCGCCTTCCAGGCCCGGACACAGGTATTGCGTGTCGTCGGCGATGTATTTGGCGTGATAGTCGTACCACTCGCCCTTGGGCACGATGCGGATCGACGGCAGCGCGGTGTAGCCCTCGCCGTTGATCAGCACGGCCACGGTGAGTTCGTCGCCAATCACCATCTGCTCCATCAGCATCTCGCCGGGATAACGCGCGGCCAATGCGACGGCTTCGTCGATGTCGGCGTCCTTGAGCACGCGCGACACGCCGACGCTGGAGCCTTCGCTGGACGGCTTGATGATCACCGGCAGGCCGATTTCCCGCGCCGCCGCGTGCACGTCGTCGCCCTTGGCGATGCGCTTGTACTTCGGGGTCGGCAGGCCGGCGCCGATCCACACCTGCTTGGTGCGGATCTTGTCCATCGCCAGCGCCGAGCCGAGCACGTCCGAACCGGTGTAGGGCACGCCGAGCGCTTCGAGCACGCCCTGCAGCACGCCGTCTTCGCCGCCGCCCTTGTTGCCGTGCAGGATGTTGAAGACGCGGTCCACGCTGCCGGCGCGGATGGCGTCGATCAGGGCCGGAATGCCATCGACCGCGAACGCGTCCACGTCGCGCGAGCGCAGCGCTTCGAGCACGCCGCGGCCGGAATCCAGCGACACCTCGCGCTCGGAACTGGTGCCGCCCATCAGCACGGCGACGCGGCCGAATACCGCCGGATCGGTGACGCGAAGCGGAGCGAACTGCGAACTCACTTGGATTCTCCTTGGAAACCGTTGCTCGACAGCTGCTGCGCGGCCGCGCCGATATCGCCGGCGCCCATCAGCAACAGCAGGTCGCCGTCGTTCAATACGTCCGGCAGCACGCTGGCCAGATCGGCGGCGGTGTTGACCACCACCGGGTCGATGCGGCCGCGCGCGCGGATCGCGCGCGCCAGCGACTTGGCGTCGGCGCCGGCGATCGGCGCTTCGCCGGCCGGATAGACCTCGGTCAGCACCAGCGCATCCACCGACGACAACACCGCGGCGAAGTCGTCGAACAGATCGCGGGTGCGGCTGTAACGGTGCGGCTGGAACGCCACCACCAGACGCTTGTCCGGCCAGCCGCCGCGCGCGGCGGCGAACACCGCTTCGAGCTCTTTCGGGTGATGGCCGTAGTCGTCCACCAGTTGCACCGTCGCGCCCTTGTCGGTCTTGATCTGGGCCAGCAGGTTAAAGCGGCGGCCGATGCCGGCGAATTTCTCCAGCGCGCGCGCGATCGCGTCGGGCTGCACGCCCAACTGCCACGCCACCGACGCGGCGGCCAGCGCGTTGAGCACGTTGTGCCGGCCCGGCAGCGCCAGCGTCACCGCGGTTCGGGTCGCGTCGGGCAGGCACAGGGTGAAGTGCATCGCGCCGGCGTTCTGGCTGACGTCCTCGGCGCGCACGTCGGCGGTTTCGTCGAAGCCGTAGGTCATCACGTGGCGCGGCGTTTCGGCGGCGAGCCTGGCGACGTTGGCGTCGTCGATGCACAGCACGGCCAAGCCGTAGAACGGCAGGCGGTGCAGGAATTCCTCGAACGCGGCCTGGACCTTGGCGAAATCGCCGCCGTAGTTTTCCAGGTGATCGGCGTCGATGTTGGTGACGATGGCGATCTGCGGATTCAATCGCAGGAAGCTGCCGTCGCTTTCGTCGGCCTCGGCGACCAGCCACTGACCGCCGCCCAGACCGGCGTTGGCGCCGGCGGCGAGCAGCTTGCCGCCGATCACGAAGGTCGGGTCGATGCCGCCCTCGGCCAGCACGCTGGCGGTCAGCGAAGTGGTGGTGGTCTTGCCGTGAGTGCCGGCCACGGCGATGCCGCGGCGGAAGCGCATCAGCTCGGCCAGCATTTCCGCGCGCGGCACCACCGGAATGCGCTGCGAGCGCGCTTCCATCAGTTCCGGGTTGTCGCGCTTGATCGCGCTGGACACGACCACGCAATCGGCGCCGAGCACGTTGGCGGCGGAATGGCCGCGGTGCACGCTGACGCCCATCGAGGCCAGGCGGCGGGTCACGGCGTTGTCGGCCATGTCCGAGCCGGACACCTGATAGCCCAGCGTGCACATGACTTCGGCGATGCCGCTCATGCCGGTGCCGCCGATGCCGACGAAATGCACGCGCGGAAACGCCTTGGCCAGATCGCCGGTGTGCTGCAGGCGGCGGCGGAGTGCGGTGCTCATGCTTTGAAATCCGGGAGTCGGGAATGGGGAATCGGGAATCGGGTGAAGCGGGTTGCGTCGCGATTTGAAACTTTGCCGGTGGCACGAGGCGCGAATGGCCGGGCACCCGGCTTTTGCCGATTCCCCATTCCCCATTCCCGATTCCCGTCAGCGAAGCGGCTCATCGCCCCACCTCCAGCACAATCTGCGCGACGCGATCGGCCGCGTCGGGTTTGGCGATGTTTCGCGCCGCTTGCGCCATCTGCAGCAGTACGCCGCGCTCGGCCAGGATTTCGATCGTCGCCGACAGGCGCGCGCCCAGGTCTTCGCCGGCCTGCGGCAGCAACTGCGCCGCGCCGCGATCGACCAGGAATCGCGCGTTCTTGGTCTGGTGGTCGTCCACCGCCTGCGGGAACGGCACCAGCACGCTGCCGACGCCGGCCGCGCACAGTTCGGCCAGGGTCAGCGCGCCGGCGCGGCAGACCACCAGATCGGCCCAACCGTAAGCGGCCGCCATGTCGGCGATAAAAGGTTCGACCGAAGCGATGACGCCGGCTTTCGCATACGCCTGCTCGGCATCGGCACGCAGCTTCTCGCCGCACTGATGCCGCACTTCGCACGGCACCCGGCCGCGCAGGCCGGCGATGGCTTGCGGCACCGCGCTGTTGAGCGCGCGCGCGCCCTGGCTGCCGCCGAGCACCAGCAGGCGCAGCGGACCGCTGCGATCGGCGAAACGCTGCGCCGGCGGCTCGATGCCGGCGATTTCCGCGCGCACCGGATTGCCGACGACTTCTTCGCTGACGTTGGCGAAGGTGTCCGGAAACCCGGTCAGCACGCGCCGGGCGAAGCGCGACAGCACGCGATTGGTCAGGCCCGGCGCGCGATTTTGTTCGTGCACGATCAACGGCAGACCGGCCAGCCGCGCGGCGATGCCGCCGGGGCCGGCGGCGTAACCGCCGAAGCTGATCACCGCGCGCGGCTGGCGCTGGCGCAGCACGCGCTGCGCCGCGCGCACCGACGCCGCCAGCCGGAACGGCGCGCGCAACAGCGTCGCCAGTCCCTTGCCGCGCACGCCGCTGATGGCGAGGGTGTCGATATCGATGCCGTGCTGCGGCACCAGGCGGGTTTCCATGGCGCCGTCGGCGCCCAGCCAGCACACCGGGACGTTGCGGCCGCGCAAAGCCTTGGCCACCGCCAGCCCCGGGAAGATATGTCCACCCGTGCCGCCGGCCAGGATCATCACCGGGCGCTCGCTCGAACGAAGCGCGCTCATGCGGACCTCCCGAGCGTCGGCTCGACGCGCTCGCGCAGGCGGCTGGTGCCGCGCGCGGCGTCGCTGCCGCGCGCGCTGTTGGCACCGGCGGCGGACGGAATCGGATTCGCGGTCGCCGGCGCGCCGGCCGCGGGCTGAGTCGCTTCGCCGCGCAGGCGCGCGACCTGGCGCTGGGCGCGGTCGAGTTCGTAGGACACGCGCAACAGCACCGCCAGCGCCGCGCAGCTCATCACCACGCTGGAGCCGCCGTAGGAAATCATCGGCAGGGTCAGGCCCTTGGTCGGCAGCAGGCCCAGGTTCACGCCGATCGAGACGAAGCTCTGCAGCCCCATCCACAGCGCGATGCCGAAAGCGACATAGCCGGAGAAGTGGCGGCGCATTTCCACGCACTTCAATCCGATCCACAGCGCGCGCCCGGACAACAGCATGTACAGGCCGACCACGGCGCACACGCCGACGAAGCCGAACTCTTCCGCGATCACCGCCATGATGAAGTCGGTATGCGCCTCGGGCAGGTACGACAGCTTCTGCACCGACGCGCCCAGGCCGACGCCGGTCCATTCGCCGCGGCCGACCGCCATCAGCGCATTGGTCAGCTGATAGCCGGTGCCGAACGGATCGACCCAGGGATTGAGGAACGAAGTCAGGCGCACCACGCGGTACGGCTCGGCGATGGCGATCACCGCCAGCACCGGCAGGCCGATCAGCACCGGCCCGAACATGCGCGGCATGTTGACGCCACCCAGCACCAGCATGCCGGCGGTGATCGCCAGCAGCAGCGAGGACGAGCCGAAGTCGGGCTGCATCAGCAACAGGCCGACCAGCACGATGGCCACGCCGATCGGCTTGAGCATCGCGCCCCAGGTCGCGGAAATATCTTCGCTGAAACGCTTGAGGTAGCTGGCCAGCCAGACGATGTACATCAGCTTGACCGCCTCGACCGCCTGGAAGCTGGCCGGCCCCAGGTTGATCCAGCGCTTGGCGCCGTTGACCTGCTTGCCGATCACCGGCACGAACACCGCCAGCAACAGCACCACGCACACCAGCAGCAGCCACTGGTTGTGCTGCTCGATGGTCTTCAGCTCGGTGCGCATCAGCCAGAACGCCAGGCCCAGGCCGATGCCGAGGAAGATCAGATGGCGGGTGAGGAAGTAGAACGGATCCACCGCATGGGTCGCGGCGACGCCGAGCGAGGCCGAACCGACCATCACCACGCCGACGCAGGCCAGCGCCGCGGACACGAAAAGCAGCCACGGGTCGTAGCGACCGTGGATGGCGTCGAGCCGGGTTGCCTGGCGTGCGGAATTTTCCATCAGCGGACCTTGAGCGTGGCCAGACCGACCAGGACCAGCACCACCGAGATGATCCAGAAGCGCACGATCACGCGCGGCTCGGGCCAGCCCTTGAGTTCGAAGTGGTGATGGATCGGCGCCATGCGGAACACGCGCTTGCCGGTGAGCTTGAACGAGGCGACCTGGATCATCACCGACAGGGTTTCGATCACGAACACGCCGCCCATGATCACCAGCACCAGTTCCTGGCGCACGATGATGGCGATGGTGCCGAGCACCGCGCCCAGCGCCAGCGCGCCGATGTCGCCCATGAACACCATGGCCGGATAGGTGTTGAACCACAAGAATCCAAGACCCGCGCCGGCGATCGCCGCGCAGATGATCACCAGCTCGCCGGCGCCGGGCACCTGCGGAATCTGCAGGTACTTGGAGAACTCGGCGTGGCCCGAGGCGTAGGCGAACACGCCCAGCGCGCAGGCCACCAGCACGGTCGGCATGATCGCCAGCCCGTCCAGGCCGTCGGTGAGGTTGACCGCGTTGGAGAAGCCGACGATCCAGAAATACGCCACCGCGATCAGGCCGGCGCCGAGCGGAATCGCCACCGCCTTGATCAGCGGAACATAGAACGTGGTGCTGGCGACCACCGCCGGATCGGCGGTGAAGTACAGGAACGCGCCGGCGGCCAGGCCGAAGATCGACTGCAGCAGATATTTCCAGCGCGACTTCAGGCCGTTGGGATCGCGGCGCACGATCTTGATCCAGTCGTCGTACCAGCCGATCGCGCCGAAGCACAGCATCACCGCCAGCACCAGCCACACGTACCTGTTGCGCAGGTCGCCCCACAGCAGCACCGAGGCCAGCACCGTCATCAGGATCAGCGCGCCGCCCATGGTCGGCGTGCCGGCCTTGGAGAAGTGGCTCTGCGGGCCGTCCTGGCGGATCGGCTGGCCGCCCTTGTACTGGGCGAGCTTGCGGATCACCGCCGGGCCCCACCACAGCGACAGGGCGAGCGCGGTCAACGCGCTCAGGATGCCGCGGAAGGTCAGATAGCCGAACAGACCGAACAGGCTCTGCAGTTGTTCGAGCCAGCGAGTGAGTTCAAGCAACATGCGTCGTCCCCTTCCCCGTTGCGGGTGTGTGCGCGGACAGCAACGCCGTCACGATCTTGTCCATCGCACTGCTGTGCGAACCTTTCACCAACACGCGCACGCCCTCGCGCAGCTCGGCGTCGAGCGCGCGCGCCAGCGAATCGTGACTGTCGAATACCTGCGCGCCTTCGCCGAACGCCTGCGCGGCGGCGCTGGGCAGCTCGCCCAGCGCGAACAGGCGGCGCAGGCCGGCGGCCTTGGCGCGGCGGCCGATCTCGGCGTGCATGGCGATTTCCTCGTTGCCGATTTCGCGCATCGCGCCCAGCACCAGCCAGTTCTCGCCGGCCATCTCGGCCAGGGTGTCGATGGCGGCCGCGGTCGAGCCCGGGTTGGCGTTGTAGCTGTCGTCGATCAGCACCGCGCCGTTGTCGAGGCGATGGGTGATCAGGCGGCCATCGACCGGCTGCGCGGCGTCGAGGCCGGCGGCGATCGTGTCCAGCGACACGCCCGCGCCCAAGGCCAGCGCGGCCGCGGCCAGCGCGTTGCGCACGTTGTGGCGCCCCACCAGCTTCAGCGCGATCCTGGCCTCGCCCATCGGCGTGACCAGCACGAACGCAGAACCCTCGGGCCCGACGCGAACCTCCCGGGCCGTCACGTCCGCGGTCGCATCGATGCCGTAACGGATGATCGTGCGGCCCGAAGCGCGATTCTCGAAATACGGCGCGAACGCGTCGTCGGCGTTGATCGCGGCCACGCCATACGACGGCAGCGCGTCGTAGATCGCCGCCTTGGTGTCGGCGATGCCGAGCAGGCTGCCCATGCGCTCCAGATGCGCCGGCGCGACGTTGTTGACCAGCGCCACCTGCGGGCGCGCGATGCGCACCAGGTAATCGATGTCGCCGGGCTTGCCCGCGCCCATTTCATAGATGGCGAACTGCGCGTCTTCCGGCGCGTCCAGCACCGCCAGCGGCAGGCCGATTTCGTTGTTGCGGTTGCCCGGCGTCGAATAGGTGCGGCCCGGCGCGGCCTGTTCCAGGATCGCCGTGGTCAGCGCCTTGACGCTGGTCTTGCCGTTGCTGCCGGTGATCGCGACCACGCGGGTGTCGCGGGTGGACTGCACGGTGGTGGCCAGATCGGCCAGCGCGCGCTCGGTGTCGGCGACGATCACCTGCGCGATCGGCGCGTCGATCTCGCGCGCAACCAAGGCGGCGACCACAGCTGCGGAACCTCCGGCCAGCTTGGCGACATGATCGTGGCCATCGAAACGCTCGCCCTTGAGCGCGACGAACAAGGCCGCGCCGCTCGCCGGCAGCGCGCGGGTGTCGGTGGCGACCCCATCGATCGCGGCGTCTTCGCCGTGCAGGCGGCCGCCGGTCATGCGCGCGATTTCGGACAGCAGCAGGCGCCTCATGCCCGCTCCTCCCCGTCGAGGGCCGGCGACACAGGCGCGTCCTTGCGCGGCTCGCGGCTTTCCAGCGCGGCCTGTGCGATCAAGGTGTCGTCGAAGGGATGGCGCACGCCGTGGATTTCCTGATAAGGCTCGTGGCCCTTGCCGGCCACCAGCACGATGTCGTCGGGGCCGGCCTCGCCGATCGCGTATTCGATCGCCGCGCGGCGATCGCGCAGCACGACCGCGCGCTGCGGATCGCGGAAGCCTTCGAGAATGTCCGCGACGATGGCGTCGCCGTCTTCGCCGCGCGGGTTGTCGTCGGTAACGATGGCCAGGTCGGCATCGTGTTCGGCGATCGCCGCCATCTGCGGGCGCTTGCCGCGGTCGCGCTCGCCGCCGCAGCCGAACACGCAGATCAGGCGCGCGTTGGCGTGCGCGCGCAGCGAGGCCAGGGCCTGCTCCAGCGCGTCGGGCGTGTGCGCGTAATCGATCACCACCAGCGGCAGCACGCCGTCGCCGCCGAGGCGGTTCATGCGGCCGTGGATGGGTTCGAGCTGCGACAAGGTCTGCGCGATCCGCGCCGGCGCTTCGTCCAGCGCGTACAGCGCGCCGGCCACCGCCAGCAGATTGTCGACGTTGAAGCGGCCCAGCAGCTTGGAAGCGACCGGATGCGATTTACCGGCGACGACCAGATCGAACCCGATGCCGCGGCCGTCGAAGGTCAACGCCTCGGCGCGCAGCGTGGCGCCGTCGCGGCCGCGCGAACTCAAGCCGATCGCGCGCACGCTCTTGGGCAGTTGCGAGATCAGTTCGCGGCCGAACTCGTCGTCCAGGTTGATCGCCGCCGCCTTCAGCCCCGACCACCCGAACAAACGCGCCTTGGCCGCGCCGTAGCTGGCCATGTCGCCGTGGTAGTCGAGATGATCGCGGGTGAGGTTGGTGAACACGCCGACGTCGAAATGCACGCCGGCCACGCGGCCCTGATCGAGCGCGTGCGAGCTGACTTCCATCGCCACCGCCTGCGCGCCGGCGTCGTGCATGTCGGCCAGCAATTCGTGCAGCTGCAGCACCAGCGGGGTGGTGAAACCGGTCGGGACGATCTCGCCGTACAGGCCGGCGCCGAGCGTGCCGACGGTACCGCAGCGGATGCCGCGCAAGGCCCAGGCCTGGGCGATCAACTGCACGGTCGAGGTCTTGCCGTTGGTACCGGTCACGCCGACCACGGTCATCGCTTCGGTCGCGCGGCCGTGGAACTGGTCGCCCATCGCGCCCAGGCGCGAACGCAGCCCGGGCACCGCGATCGCATCGTCCGGCGCGGGAATGTCCTCGGGCGCGGGCGGTTCGAACAAAATCGCGACCGCGCCCTGCGCGCGCGCCTGTTCGACGAACTTGAGCCCGTGCGCGCCGAAGCCGGCGATCGCCACGAAGGCATTGCCCGGACGCACCGCGCGGCTGTCCATCACCAGACCCGTGATGCGCAGATCGCCGGGGATGCCGGCGATGTCGGGCAGCAGTTCGGCCAGGGCCATGAGGCGGCTCATCGTGCGCCTCCGTGGGCCGCGGCCTGCGCGACGCTGCTGGCGGCGATGGGCGGCGGCGAGGCGACCGCATGGGCCGCCGCCGTCGCGGCCGGAACCACCGGGCCGGTGGGCTTGCCGCCGTTGAGCTTGAGCCGCTTGGCCTCGGCCGCGGCCTGCACCGCCAGCCAGGTTTCGATGTCGTCCGGCGCCACGTCCATCAGGCGCAGCGCGCCGTCCATGACGTTGCGGAACACCGGGCCGGACACCGAACCGCCGTAGTAACCGCGCTTGGTCGGATCGGGTTCGCTGACCACCACCACCATCGAAAAGCGCGGCTTCTCCACCGGCACGACGCCGGCGAACAGCGACACGTACTTCTTCGAATAACCGCCGGTGGCGCTGAACTTGCGCGTGGTGCCGGTCTTGCCGGCGACGTGATAGCCCAGGATCGCGGCCTGCTTGGCGGTGCCGCCGGGCTCGGTCACGGTCTGCATCATGTGCATGATTTCGCCGGCCACGACCGGGTCGAGCACCTGATGCGCTTCGTTGGACTGGCCCTTGACGAAGGTCGGCTGAATCATCTTGCCGCCGTTGGCCATCGCCGCGTAGGCGATCGCGATCTGCATCGGCGTGGCCGACAGGCCGTAGCCGTAGGCCATGGTCGCCTTGGTCGTGCCGCTCCAGCGCTGCGGCGGCGCGAGCAGGCCCGAGGATTCGCCCGGGAAGCCGCTGCCCGGCTTGCTGCCGTAGCCGAAGTTGCGGATGAACTTATAGAAGTAGTCGTTCGGCAACGGCAGCGCCAACTTGGCCGCGCCGATGTTCGAGCTCTTGGTGATCACGCCGGTGACGGTCAACACGCCGTTGTTGTGGGTGTCGGTGATGCGGTAGCGGCCATTGGGCATCCAGCCCGGCGAGGTGTTCACCAGGGTGGTCGGCTTGACGGTGCCGGCGTTGAGCGCGGCGGCGACGGTGATCGGCTTCATCGTCGAACCCGGCTCGACCACGTCGGTGATCGCGCGGTTGCGATGGGTGTCGCGATTGCCGGCGCCGAGCATGTTCGGGTTGTAGGTCGGCAGATTGGCCATCGCCAGCACTTCGCCGGTCTCGATGTCCAGGACCACGGCCGACGCGCTGCTGGCGCCGGTGTCGATCAGGGCGCGGCGCAGTTCGCGATAGGTCAGGTACTGGATGCGCCGGTCCAGGGTCAGGGTGATGTCCTTGCCCGGTTCGGCCGACTGCACCAGATCGACGTTCTCCACGATGCGGCCGGCGCCGTCGCGGATCACCCGCTTGGTGCCGGGCTTGCCGCGCAGCTCGTGGTCGAACGCCAGCTCCAGGCCTTCCTGGCCGCGGTCGTCGATGTTGGTGAAGCCCAGCACGTGCGCCATCGCTTCGCCCTGCGGGTAGAAGCGGCGGAACTCGCGCTGCGAGAACACTCCGGGAATCTTGTAGGCCAGGATCTTGCGCGCCTCGTCCGGATTGATCCGGCGCTTGAGGTACATGAATTCCTTGCCCGAACGCTGCGACAGCTTGCGGGTCAGTTCGTCCGGCGCCACGCCCAGGGCCTTGGCCAGCTCCGGCAGGCGCTCGGGGCTCTTGGCCAGTTCCTTCGGATTGCCCCAGATCGATTCGACCGGCGTGGACACCGCCAGCGGCTCGCCGTTGCGGTCGGTGATCATGCCGCGCGAGGTCGGAATCGGAATCTCGCGCAGCGAGCGCGCATCGCCCTGCTGGCGATAGAAGTCGTTGCTGATCACCTGCAGGTCCAGCGCGCGACCCAGCAGCGCCAGCGAGCACAGGCCCAGCGCGCCGCCGACCAGGATCAGGCGGTTGCGCAGGTTGAACTGGGCGTTGCGGTTGCGCGGCTTGTTGCCGGCCGCGCGCGCGCGCTCCTCGCGCAAGCGCGAGAAGCCTTCGCCGAGGTTCTCGACCAGCCGGTCCAGGCCGCCGCCGCGATTGCCGCGCTCGCCCAGCACGCGGTCGAGCGGACCGCTGCGGCCGGGGCGCTTGTTCTTGCGCGCGCTCATGGCCGGATCACCACGGTTTCGCCGCCTTCGGGAAATTTCATCCCGATGCGCTCGCGCGCGACCTGGTCGATGCGGTTGCTCTCCGCCCAGGTGGCCTGCTCCAGTTGCAGCCGGCCGAATTCGATATTGAGCTCGTCGCGTTCGCGCTGCAGCTTGTTGAGCTGCACGAACAACTGGCGATGCTCATGGCGCGCGAACACCACCAACAGCGCGGACACCACGTTGGCGACGATCAGCAGGGCCAGCAGCAGGCGCATCACTTGGCGCCTCCTGGCGGTGGCGCCGGGAATCGGGAATCGGGAATTGGGAATCGGGAAAGCAGGGCCGCGGGCGCATCGAAAGCGGCGGCGGCTTTTGCCGTTCCGATTCCCGATTCCCGATTCCCGATTCCCGGCTCCCCCAGCTTCTCGGCCACGCGCAACACGGCGCTGCGCGCGCGCGGGTTGTCGGCGGTTTCCTCCCACTCGGCCTTCTGCGCGCCGTCGATGGCGAGCAGGGTCGGGGTGAAGTCGATCTCCACCGGCATGCGGCGGTTGGCCGGCGGCGCCTTGGAGTGACGCAGGATGAACTGCTTGACGATGCGGTCTTCCAGCGAATGGAAGCTGATCACCGCCAGCCGGCCGCCGGGCTTGAGCCGCGCCAGCGCCGCGTCCAGGCCGAGTTCCAGATCGGCCAGCTCGCGGTTGATGAAGATGCGGATGGCCTGGAAGCTGCGCGTGGCCGGATGGATCTTCTGGTCGCCGCGCGGCATCACCGAGGCGATCAGGTCGGCGAGCTGGGCGGTGCGGGTCAACGGCTGCCCGTCGCGACGCGCCACGATGGTGCGCGCGATCTTGCGGCTCTGCCGTTCCTCGCCATACGTCCACAACACGTCCGCGATCTCCTTCTCGCCCGCCTTGGCCAACCATTGCGCCGCGCTGAGCCCGTTGTCCGGGTCCATGCGCATGTCCAGCGGGCCGTCCTTGCCGAAACTGAAACCGCGTTCGGCCACATCCAGTTGCGGCGAGGACACGCCCAGGTCGAGCAGCACGCCGTCCAGACCGGCCGCGGTCGCGTCCCACTGCGCCAGGTCGGCGAAGCTGCCGCGATAGATGGACACGCGCGGATCGCCGCCGAACTCGCTTTCGGCCACGGCGATCGCTTCGGGGTCCTTGTCCATCACCAGTAGCCGGCCTCCGGCCTGCAATTGCGAAAGCACGCCGCGGGCATGCCCGCCGCGTCCGAACGTGCCGTCCAGATAGGCTCCGTTCCCGTGCACCCGCAGGCCTTCAAGCACCTGCCGGTACATCACGGGAAGGTGGCCGGATCGCGCGTGCGTGCGTTCCATGCCACCGCCCGTCATAGCTGCAAGTCGAGCAGTTCGTCGCTCAGATCGTCGTCGGTGATGGTCTGACGGATCTGCGCGTGGTGCGCCTGCTCGCTCCAAAGTTCGAATTTGTCGCCCATGCCCAGCAATACGGCCTTCTTCTCGATGCCGACCGCGGCGCGATGGCTGGCCGGGACGGTGATGCGGCCGTTGCCGTCGAGTTCGACGAACGCCGCCGCGCCGACCAGCTTGAGCTGCATGTTGCGATTGACCTGCTTGACCTTGGGCAGCTTGTTGACCTGGTCGCGAACGCGTTCCCAGATCGACAGCGGATACAGATAGAGAGAGCCCGACTCGAAGGGGTTGTAGGTGATGACCAGGCGGTTGTCGCACTCGCGCGCGACAAGGTCACGGTAAGCGGTGGGCACCGCCAGCCGGCCCTTGTCGTCGATCGTGATGGCGGTTTCGCCTTGGAACATTGCGCACCTTTGCGGCTCCCGTCTCTACCGGACGGGTCACCTCAGTTCTTTCGCCCGGCTGGGCGATTGGCCTCCGAAAACCACTAAAACCCAGGTTTTCCCTCGGATGTCCACATTAGCAGGGCCCACAGGGTTGTCAACAACTTTCCGGGCCAAATTTCGCTAGGCGCATCAATGGCTTGCGGCGAACTTCAGAGTCTTATTCAAGACTTATCCACTACCCTTTGTTTCGTCTCATATTTTGAGACTCTGAACGTCACAAAGTGACCCTGGCGCGAACTCCGTCACAGTTGCCTGGGCATACCGAGGCCCATGCTGCTGTGCAGCAAAAGACGAAGATCGGCGCAGAAGATCGAATTTGCCAGCGTGATCGCTGGCAACTATCGACATGGACGCAATGCGGCGGTGGCCCAGTCCGACATCGGGTTCACGTAACAGGGCCTAGCGTGGCCGGCACCGTTTCCCGGAGTTCCGCCCCATGTCCACCCCGCCCCTGCGCGCCGGCCTGCTGGCCCTGTCCCTGGCCACCGTGTTCGCAGCCGGCTGCAACCGCGCCTCGCCCGACCGCGCGCCCCTGACCGCGGCGGCCGCCGACGCGACCATCCTCAAGCGCATGCAGGCCGAACAGGCCCAGCAGGACCGCAACCTGCAGACCTTCGATGAGCTCGACTTCGTCCACTACAGCAACCAGCAGTGGAACGATTTCCATAAGAGCCACGCGCAGAACATCCTCGTGCACTACCCCGACGGCCGCACCACCACCGGCCTGGACGCGCACATCGCCGAACTCAAGCCGCAGTTCGCCTTCGCCCCCGACACCAAGATCAAGGTTCACCCGATCAAGATCGCCCAGGGCAACCTGACCGCGGTGACCGGAGTGATGGAGGGCACCTTCAGCCAGCCGATGGCGCTGGGCGACGGCAAGACCCTGGCCCCGACCCAGAAGCGCTTCAAGCTGGAGATGGCCACGATCGGGAGGTGGGAAAAAGGGGTAATGGTCGAAGAGTGGCTGTTCTGGGACAACCAGGCTTTCATGAAGCAGATCGGCGCGGCGCAATAACCACGCGTAGCGACGGATCGAGCCCATACCGCCGACCGAGCCCTTCTGCCGCGTGCGGGAGAAGGTGGCCCCCGCGAAGGCGGGGGGACCGGATGAGGCCAGCCGCCGCGGCTTGCGCAGGCGCACGAGCCTCGCGCGCCCTCACCCAACCCTCTCCCGCAGGCGGGAGAGGGCTTCCAAGCGAAAGCGAAAAACGACCGCCCAACTCTCCGCGCGCCCATCGATACGAGAGCCCCCTTTAGTAAAGGGGGCGCCCCGAAGGGGCGGGGATT
>NZ_JAGGRI010000045.1:95112-167592 GCF_018612875.1 Lysobacter sp. ISL-50
TTTGCAAAGCAAACTTTGGGGCTTTTCCTGGCGCAGCCAAGAAAAGCGCGAAGTAGGCCGATAAGCCGGGTTCTGTCGTGGACAGTCATTCCTCTAGGCGCAACGTCACCGTTACGCTCAAGCAACCTACCCGGAGACATCGCGGGCCGCGACATAGTCTCCCTATTTGGTTTTGCTCCCGGTGGGGTTTGCCGTGCCGGTCTGTTGCCAGACTCGCGGTGCGCTCTTACCGCACCGTTTCACCCTTACCACGCACCCTTGCGGGCCGTTCGGCGGTCTGCTCTCTGTTGCACTTTCCGTCGGCTCGCGCCGCCCAGGCGTTACCTGGCACCGTGCCCTGTGGAGCCCGGACTTTCCTCGGCACCGGATCTTGCGACCCGATGACGCGACTGCCTGGCCTACTTCGCGCCGGCATTGTCGCACGCGCACGCGCCCAACCGCCGTCGCGCAGTTAAATTGGCCGATACCGCGCATCCCGCGCGCCGCGGCAAGGATCGGCCGGCCCATGCAAAGCGACGACCCCGAAGACCACTATCCGCTCTACCCGCGCGGCATGCTCCGCCGCGCCGGCCTGCTCGACGCGCAAAGCCTCGCCGCGCGCCTGCCCGACTGGACCGAGGAAGAACTGCAGGCCGCGTTCTGGCCGGCCTACGGCTCGATCCGCCTAACCGAAATCGACGGCGAGCATTCCTTCAGCATCGACGGCGGCGAACGCACGCTTCGGGTCAACGGCCTGCCGATCTTCATCTCCGAAGACCGCTGGTCCTTCGAAGTGGTGGCTGGGCCGGAACTGCTGGATCAACTGGTCGCGGCGATGCGGCCCCTGCGCAAACCGCCGCCGGGCTGATCGACGGCGTTTATTCGCCGCTGCCGTACAAGGCCTTGCGCGGCGCCCCGCTCAGCTCCGCCGCCAGCTTCGCCGCGGTGGACGGCGGCAGGTGCTCGCTGAGCTTGGCGTAGATGCGCTTGCCTTCGATCACCTTGGCATCGGCATCGTCGCCGGCGCCTTCGACGATCACCACGAACTCGCCCTTGCGCTGATTGGGATCGGCCTTCACCCGCGCCGCCAGTTCGACCAGCGGGCCGTCGAGCACGGTCTCGAACAGTTTCGTCAGCTCGCGCGCGATCACCGCCACGCGCTGTTCGCCGAACGCCGCCGCCATGTCGTCCAGGGTTTCCTCGATGCGGTGCGCCGACTCGTAGAACAACAACGTCTGCGGCTCGGCCGCCAGCCGGGTCAGGCGCTCGCGCCGCGCCGAGGTCTTGGCCGGCAGAAAACCTTCGAAACTGAACCGGTCCGAGGCCAGGCCGGCGACGCTGAGCGCGGCGATCGCGGCGCAAGCGCCCGGCACCGGCGAAACCCGGATGCCGGCGGCGCGCGCGGCGCGGACCAACCGATAGCCCGGATCGCTGACCAAAGGCGTGCCCGCATCGGACACCAATGCCAACGATTCGCCCGCCTGCAAACGCGCCACCAACTGCGCCGCCTGTTGTTCCTCGTTGTGCTGATGCAAGGCCAGCAACGGCCGCTCCAGGCCGAAATGCGACAGCAACTGGCGGGTATGGCGCGTGTCCTCGGCGCAGATCGCCGCCACGCTGCGCAAGGTTTCCAGCGCGCGCGGAGTGAGGTCGCCGAGATTGCCGATCGGGGTGGCGACGATATGTAAGGTGGCGGGAGTCTGCATCGTGCTCAACTGAATGAAATCGCTTGGCCGGGCGGCGCCGGGCGCGCCAGAGCCGGACCGGCGCGCGCGCTGGATGCCGTACCCGCCGTCCAGCGCCGTACCTGAAGCCGGGGCGGCGCGAATGATTCACCGCTACCCAGGCCGGGTAGAATCCTAACCGGTCCCATAGGAACGCCGCTGCGCGGCGAATGCAAGCCGATGACTTATAAGAAAAACCGGCCCGCTTTGACATGGATGTTCAGTGCTTTGGCGGCGACCGCGCTGTTGGGCGGCTGCGCCAGCGTGGAAACCCGGCCCACCGCCGCGGTCAGCGCGTCCAACCCGATCGTAGCCCAGGCCGGCCATCTGGCCGGCAAGCACGCCGGCCTGACCGGCGCCGAACGCGCCGCGAACGAACAACAGATCGATCGCCTGCTGACCCAGCTCGACGACGCCACCTTGAGCCGCGAAGCCAACGCGCTGCCGGCCGGCGATCCGCTGTACAACTTCGTCGGCCGCGCGCTGATGAAGCGCGGACTGCCGCTGCCGCGCCCGTTCGACCGCAGCTCGGACTGGCGCTTCAACGCCGGCCAGCGACCGCCCGCGGAAGCCGACGGCTACCGCCCGCCGGTGAAACTGGCGGTGCTGCTGCCGTCCAGCGGCCCGAGCATGATCGCCGGCGCGTCGGTGCGCGACGGCTTGAACGCGGCCTACTACGGCGAAACCCGGCGCCGCCCGGAAATCAATTTCTACGACACCGGCAGCACCGGCGGCGGCACCCTCGCCGCCTACGACAAGGCCGTGGCCGACGGCAACGATTTCGTCATCGGCCCGCTCGGCCGCGACGAAGTCAGCGCCCTGTTCGCCAAGGGCGCGTTGCCGGTGCCGGTGCTCGCGCTCAATCGCGGCAATGTGGCGCCGCCCAGCGGCAACGTCAGTTTCTCGCTGACGCCGGAAGACGAAGGCCTGGCCGCGGCCGACTACCTGCTCGAACGCAAGGTCAAGCGCGTGCTCGCCATCGACGGCGGCGACGACGGCCAGCGCCGCGCGATCGCCGCGCTGAAGGAACGCCTGGCCGGCGCCGGCGCCGTGCTCACCGACAGCGTCAGCGAAGGCACCGCCGACCTGGGCCCGTTCGTGGCCAAGGAAGGCGGCGTCGATGCGGTGTTCCTCGCGGTCAAGGGCAGCTCGGCGCGCACTCTGGTGCCCAAGCTGGCGATGGTCGGCCTGTCCGACAAACCGCGCGTGGCGACCTCGCAAGTGCTGCAGGGCACCGGCAAGCCGGAGCAGGACCGCGTCCTCGACGGCATCGCCTTCCCCTCGGAAACCTGGACCACCGGCGGCATCCGCGGCCTGTCGCCGGCGGTCGGCGTCGCCCAGACGCTGCCGACCGCGCGCGGCCCCGGCGGCGCGCGCCTGTTCGCCTTCGGCTACGACGCCTGGCAGCTCAGCGCTTATCTCGAACGCCTGGCTTCGCGTCCGGATGCCTACATCGCCGGCGCGACCGGCGTGCTGCGCATCGACGGCGGCGGCACCGTGCTGCGCACGCCGGCGTGGTCCACCTTCAGCAGCGGCGTCGCGGTGCCGCTGGCGGATGCCTCGCGCCGCTGATCCGGCGGCCGGTCCGGCGCGCACCGCGCCGGATCGTCGCGGCCGCGGCGCCGCGGTCGAAGCCGCGGCGCGCGCGCATCTGCTCGAACACGGCCTGCGCGCCGTCGCCGCCAACGCCAACTACCGTTTCGGCGAACTCGATCTGGTCGTGCTCGACGGCGCCACCGTGGTCTTCGTCGAAGTGCGCTACCGCCGCGACGATCGCTTCGGCGGCGGCGCGGGCTCGGTGGACGCGCGCAAACGCCGCAAGCTGGTGCTGGCCGCGCAAGCGTTCCTGCTCGCTCATCCGCGTTATGCCGACTGTCCGTGCCGCTTCGATGTGATTCAGGCCGATGGCGATCCGGCGCAGCCTCGCTTGCACTGGCTGCGCGACGCGTTTCGCGCCGACGACGTCTAGCGCTGCTGCTCTTGTGCTTTGCTGTTGTGGGAGGGGCTTCAGCCCCGATGCCTTTCGATCAGATCGCGCGATTGCGGAGTCTGGCGACCTGATCGAAGAGCATCGGGGCTGAAGCCCCTCCCACAAAAGAGGCACAAAAGATTTCGCCGGGCCGCGGCGATGCCATCAGAGTGCGCGATTACGGAAAAGTCTGGCGACCTGATCGAAAGGCATCGGGGCTGAAGCCCCTCCTACAAAAGAGGCACAAAAGATTTCGCCGGGCCGCGGCGATGCCATCAGATTGCGCGATTGCGGAAAAGTCTGGCGATCTGACCGAAAGGCATCGGGGCTGAAGCCCCTCCTACAAAAGAGGTACAAAAGATTTCGCCGGGCCGCGGCGATACCATGAGCCCACTATGCCGACCATCATGACCCACGCCGTGGTTCCGCTCGCCCTGGGCTGGGCGCTGGGCCCGCGCACGATTCCACCGCGGCTGTTGGTCGCCGGCGCGATCGCGGCGATGCTGCCCGACGCCGACGTGGTCGCGTTCAAGCTCGGCATCGCCTACGCGGACGACTTCGGCCATCGCGGCGCCAGCCATTCCTTCGCCTTCGCGGCGGTCCTCGCCGTATTCGGCGCGCTGGCTTCGCGCTGGTTGCGCGCGCCGCCGTCGCGCGCGGCCTTGTGGCTGTTCGTCTGCGCCGCCTCGCATCCGCTGCTGGATGCGCTGACCGACGGCGGCCTCGGCGTGGCGCTGTATTGGCCATGGTCGGACGCGCGCATCTTCGCGCCGTGGCGTCCTATCGAGGTCTCGCCGATCGGCGCGCGTTTCTTCAGCGTACGCGGACTGCAGGTGCTGTGGTCGGAAGCACGCTGGATCGTGCTGCCCGCGCTCGCCGTCGGCGCACTCGGCGCGAGCTTGCGACGGATGTCGATGCGCGCGGAACCGGCGCGATGAGCAGCCGCCTGCCGCCGGCCTTGCACGAGGAACTCGCGCAGTTGCTCGGCGATGCCTGGCTGACCGATCCGGGCGACCGGCTGTCCTACGCCTACGACAATTCGCGCCGGCAAGCGCTGCCCGATGCGGTCGCGTTGCCGCGCAATCGCGAGCAAGTGCAGGCGCTGGTGCGCGCGTGCCGGCGCCATCGCGTGCCGGTGGTCGCGCGCGGACGCGGCACCAACACCACCGGCGCGTCGGTGCCGATCGCCGGCGGCGTGGTGGTCTCGTTCGAGCGCATGAACCGCATCGTCGAAATCCGTCCCGGCGATCGCTGCGCGATCGTCGAACCCGGCGTGCTCAACGGCGATCTGCAGACCGCGCTCAAGGCCCACGGTCTGTTCTGGCCGCCCGACCCGACCAGCGCGGCGTTCAGCACCGTCGGCGGCAACCTCGCCTGCAACGCCGGCGGCCCGCGCGCGGTGAAATACGGCGCCAGCCGCGACAACGTGCTGGCGCTGACCGCGGTGACCGGCGCGGGCGAATTGATCGTGTGCGGCACGGCCACGACCAAGGGCTCGACCGGGTACGACTTGCATCGTCTTCTGGTCGGCAGCGAAGGCACGCTGGCCCTGATCGTCGAAGCCAGCCTGCGCCTGACGCCGTCGGCGCCGGCGCGTGCGGCGGTGCGCGCGATCTATCGCGACGTGTCGTCGGCCGCGCTCGCGGTCGCGCGGCTGATGGCGCAACCGGTGACGCCGTCGATGCTGGAATTCATGGACGCGCACGCGGTGCAGCTGGCGCGCGACGTCGGCGGCGCCGATCTGCCGCACGAAGCCGGCGCCTTGCTGATGATCGAGGCCGACGGCGATGCGCAGACCCTGCCGTACTCGATCGAGGCCTTGAAACGCGCCGCCGCCGGCGACGGCCTGCTCTGGCTCGACGATGCCGCCGACGAAGCCGCGCGCGAAAAACTCTGGGCCGCGCGCAAGGCGCTGTCGCCGTCGCTGCGCACGCTGGCGCCGGGCAAGATCAACGAAGACGTGGTGGTGCCGGTCTCGCGCATTCCGCAACTGGTCGATGGCGTGCAGGCGCTGTCGCGCGAATTCGACTTGCCGATCGTGTGCTTCGGCCACGCCGGCAACGGCAACCTGCACGTCAACCTGCTTTACGACCCGGCCGACGAATCGCAGAACCAGCGCGGCCACCGCGCGATGAACCGCGTGTTCGAACTGGCGCTGGCGCTGGGCGGCACCTTGTCGGGCGAACACGGCATCGGCCTGGCCAAGCGCGAGTTCATGCCGCAGGCGGTGGGCGTGCAGACGCTGGCGTTGATGCGGCAGTTGAAGACGGTGTTCGATCCGGACGGCATCCTCAATCCGGGCAAGTTGCTGCCGGACGAATGAGTCGCCGATACGATGCGGTTGCTGCTTTCGCGGCGTCGGCGCGACGATTGAAACATCGAAACGGAACCATGCTGGATCTGGATCGCGGACTCGAACGTTCCCGCCTGCTCACCGGCGCGGCTCACAACATCCGCACGCCCGGCAGATCGCGAAAGTACGCCGATACATCACCCGCGCTGAGTTCGGCATGCCCCGGACGCCCCGGCTGACCGTCGGGAGCGGACGAGCCGTAACTGCCGTAACGCCCGCTGCGACCCGAATGGCTGCCACCGCCGCCGCTGCCCTGGCTGCCGCCGCTGCCGCCTTCGCCGCCCGGGCCGGGACGGCCGCCGGAAACGTCGAAACGCAGCAACTGCGCGAGTTCCGGATAACGCCGGTCGTAGATCAATTCGATCCCGCCGCCGTCGCCGCCGATGCCGCCGGGCGCGCCGTAACCGCCATCGCCTCCGTCGCCGCCATCGCCGCCGTAACCCGGGCGATCCTTGTCGCCTTCGCCGCGTCCGCCATCGCCGCCGCTGCCGCCCATGCCGCCGTCGCCGCCCGCGCCGCCGATGCCGCCGGTCGCGAGCAAGGTCAGCGGACGATCCGCCGGCGCCAGCACGAAGTCCTCGAAATCGCCGAGCACGCGCACCGCGATCAGCTTCGGATACCGCCGCGTACTCGCATAGGTCGCGTACATGCGCAGCCGCGGCCCTTGGAAACCCGGGCCGCCCGGCATGCCGTCGCCGCCGCGACCGCCGCTTTGTCCGCCCTGCCCGTCGTAACCGCTGCGCCCGTCGCTGCCGCTGAAACCACTGGCGCCGTCCGCGCCCGACGGCCCAGGTCCGCCGGGCGCGCCGACGCTGGCGATGCAGCGGTAATCGGCCAGGTAATGCCGCGTCTGCGCCAACGACGCGGTCGGGTGCAGCAACTGCGTGCTGATCGCGAAACCGCTGTCCACCGTCGCCAGCACATCCGGATCGGGCGCGAACCAACCCAGTTCGTCGAACCGTCCCTGCGCGCTTGCAAAAACGAAATTACGGAAATCCAGCATGCCGTTGCGGCGCGTGCCGTTGCCGCCGCTCCAGGTCTCGAAGCTCGCCGGCGCCGGCTGGCGCGGCAACTGCGCGGTGACCACCACGTGCATCTGCACCGGCTGGCGCGGGCAGATCGTGTTCACCCCGGGGCCGATGTCGCTCTGGATCCCGCTGACCTTGGCGTCCTGCAGATGGACGGTGTTGATGCCGGCGATCGAACGCATCGCGCCGCAGCCGCTGAGTCCCAGCGCCGCGGCGATGCCGACGAATGCACACACCTGATGACGACGCCGGTGGAAGGAAACGGAACTCGACGCGGCGTGGCGCATGGGCGTGGGCTATGAAGGGTCGGGGCTCAGACTCGCATCGGCGCGATGAAAGCGGTCTGAACTTTTCCGGGCGATCGACCCAACCGATGGCATGGTGGTGCCGCGACGCGTTCCGCCCGCGTCGGAGCCGAAGACACGGCCCGCGACCGGCCGCTTACAGGTCCAGGCCGAAACCCATGCCTCCGGAGCGTTCGCCGCCGCTGAACGCCGCGCCCAGCGAGAACGAAGCGCGTTCGCCCACTCGCCGGCCGTAGCCCAGCGACACGGCTTGTTCGCCGCCCTGGAAACCGGCGCCGATCGCGATGCGTCCACGCCGGCTCTGGCCGCCGGCGGTATTGACCGCCATGTTGAGCATGGCCGCGCTCATCGCGCCCTGGCGATCCATGCGCCGGTCCTGATCGCGGAAACGGTCGTCGACCCGATCGCGGAACGCATCGAAATCTCCGGCCAGATGCGCCAGTTCGCCGACCCGCCGATCCGTGTAGCTGCGCGCCGAGGACAAGGTCGCGGCATCGCCGGCCGCGGCATCGTCGCGGATCGCCGCCTCGCGATTGTCGGTGTATGCGTTCGCCGCGGTGCCGCCGGTGGCCACCGCCGTGTCCGTGTATGCGTTCGCGGTGGCCAGCGTGGAGCGCAACTGATCGACATTGACCGCATCGCTACCCTGGGTGCCGGCGGCGACGTTGACTATCTGTCGCTCCGCGCCGACCGCGCCGACCGACAGCGTGTTGCCGCGATCGGCGATCGAACCATGCCCGATCGCCGTGCTGTAGTCGGCCAGCGCCTGGCTGCCGTGCCCGAAGGCGCTGCTTTGCAAGCCGCGGGCGGAGTTGTTGAAACCGAACGCGCTGGCTTCCTCGCCGTCGGCATAGTTGTTCGCGCCGACCGCGCTGCCATAGCGCGAAAAGACCGAGTTGGCGCTGCCGATCGCGCTGCCGAATTCGCGATCGGAATAGTTCGAGGTCCCCAGCGCCGTGCCGGAAGTGGCGTTGACGGTATTGCTCGCCCCCACCGCGGTGCCGCGATAGCCATTGGCCCTGTTGTCGAAACCCACGGCCGTGCCGTACAGACCGCCGACCTGGTTGCGCGAGCCCAATGCGCTGCCGTAGTCCCGGGTCACGTTATTGCTCTCGCCGAACGCGCTGCTGTAGTTTCCGTAGGCGGTGTTGCCCACGCCGAACGCGCTGGCGCTGCTGGCGCCGACCCCATTGTTGTTGCCGAACGCGCTCGAGTTCGCGCCGCTCGCTTTGTTCGACAGCCCCACCGCCAGGCTCTGTTTCGCATAGGCGTGATTGCTCTTCCCGAGCGCCACGCTCGATTCGCCGCTGGCGTTGTTGCCGTAGCCGTAGGCGCTGCCGTCCGCGTGGCAGGTCGTGTTTTCGAAACCATGCTCGTTACCGGCATTGGTTCCCGGCGCGGGATTGATCGCCAAACCCAAATCGTCGCGGCACAGGTCGTCGGCGGCGTGCGCTGGAAACGCCGCGGTGACGGCTATCGAAATGGAAAGCAGCAAGACGCGGCGGGCATGACCGGCCGAACCACCATTCAACGCATGCATTGTCTGACTCCTTTCGAACCGTTACCGCGACCCGAACGCCGGGGCCGCGCGATCAGTCGCGCGTACCCTGCCAGTTGCAGCGCGGTTGCCCGCTGCTGCCGACGCGCCAACAACCCAGGAAGCGGTCGCGGCCCTGCAAGGTGAAGGTCACCTCGCCCGACTGCGCGCCTTCGGTCCATCGGCCTTGCCATTGGTCGCCGCGCACCGTGCCCTCGACGCGACCATTGAGCTTCGGGTACTCGCCGATGGCCTTGTCGCCGTCGACGCGGATGGTCATCGGTCCGTACAAGGTGGTCCAACTGCCACCGAAGCCCGCGGCGCCCACCGCGTCGATCGCACGGCTCGCTCCGATCGCGCTGCCCAGGCCCGGCGCGGTCCCCGCCTGCGCCAGATCCTTCACGGGCTTGACGGATAAACCCGTCGACACCTTCCGGCCCAGGGGCTTGGGCGGCGCGGGCGCAGCCGCCAACTCCGGCGCCGGATTGCAGATCGGCAGCAGTTGATCGATGTACAAACCGGAGGTTCCCTGGATGCCGTTGACCAGTTGCCCGGCGGCGCAGCGGTTCTTGACCACCACGCCCGGGCCGTCGGTGATCGGAATCGGGATCAGCGGCGCCTTGGAAATCTCGGAATCCGAGCCGAACGAACGCGCAATGCGATTGGACGAGCCATCGATCGGCACGCAAGTGAACTCTATCGAATGCAGCACGCGCGGATCGCGCGCGTAAGCGATGCGGTAGTCCGCGCCGACCGCCATGCCGTCGGGGCAGCGTTTGCTCAAGGCATCGCCGCCGTTGGATTCGCCGATACGCGGCTGCGCCGCCGGTGGTCCCAAGCGTTGCGCGCTCGCATCCCAGCCCGCGCACAGCAGCGCGATGTTGTCGACCCAGGCGCCGACCCGGCCGGCGAAACCGACCACGACGTGTCGATCCGGGCATTCGATCCGATACGGCACCGCGCCATGCGCGGCCGGCGCGCAATGCGCCATCGCCAATCCCGCCGCGGCCAAGATCAGCCATCGGCCAGCCCGCAGTTCGACCTCGCGCGAACGCACCGCCTCGCCTGCCAGAACTACACCCGAAACCGACATCGAGCCCTGCTTGGATTTCGCCCTGCGCTCCATGTCCACCACCTTCCTGTTCGAGACAGGCGCAGGCTAGGCAGGTCGGATCGGGCTGCCTATCGCATGGTGATGCGACATGATCGCGCTCGACGCGGATCAGACCAGGCCATGCCGCAACGCGTAGGCCGCGGCCTCGGCGACGCTGTGCACTTGCAGCGCGGCGTAGATCCGCCGCACGTGGGTGCGCACGGTGTCCAGCGAGATGTTCAGCGCCCGCGCCACTTGCGGATACGACTGGCCCTTGACCAGTTCGCGCAGCACGTCCAGCTGACGCGGCGTCAATCCCAGATCGGCGGGCAGTTCGTGATTGAAGGCGTGCGCGTTGCCGACGCGGACGAAGTTCATCACCGTCGCCGCCAGTTGCGGCGACAAGGCCGCGCCGTGGCCGGCGACTTGCTCCAACTGCTCGCCGATCTGCGCGCCCAGCGCGCTCTTGAGCAGATAGCCGTCGGCGCCGGCGCAGATCGCGGCGAGCACGCGGTACGGTTCTTCGAACACGGTCAGCACGACCACGCGCACCGCGGGAAACATCGCCTTGAGTTTCCGCGTGGCCTCGATGCCGTCCACTTGCGGCAGGCCGATGTCCATCAGCACCAGATCCCAGGGTTGCGGCTCGCCGCGGCGCTGGGCCTGCGCGGCGCGCGCGAGCAGCGGCTCGGCGGCATGGTAGGCGGCGGTCAGAACGAACCTGGGCAGATGGCGCGCCAGCGTTTCCAGGCTGGCGCGGTAGCGCGGGTCGTCTTCGACCACGGCCACGCGGATCGCTGCAGGTGCGGTGTTCATGCGTTGCACCGTGCCGGTCGCGGCGGCGGCCGGATATCGCATGGGCATGCGACCCACGCCCGCCGTTTGCCGAAAGAGTTGGCGCTCGACCGGTTCATTCATCCACCGAACGGTTCGAAATACACCGCGATGCGGGTGCCGGCGCCCGGCGCGCTGTCCAGTTCCAGGCGCGCGCCGATCGCGCGCGCGCGCTGGCTCATCGTGTCCAGGCCGCTGCGGCGCGCCGGGTGTTCCGGATCGAAGCCGACGCCGTCGTCGTCGATGCGCAGCCGCCAGCCCACGCCCTGCGCGCTCAATTCCACCACCACCTGCGCCGCGTGCGCATGCCGGGCGGCGTTGTGCAGCGCCTCGAGCGCGATCATCAACACGTGCCTGCGCACTTGCGGCCGCACCGTGCCGGACGGAAATTCCTCCGGTCCGCACATGCGCAGTTCCGGCGCCGGCCCCGGCAACAGGCGTCCGGCGTGCTGGGCCAGTTGCGCGGCCAGATCGGCCAGGCCGGCGCGGCTCTCGCGCATGGTCCACACCAGCGAACGCAGGCCGCCGCCGAGCAGCTCGGCGACCGAGGCGATCTCGCCGGCGATCTGGCGCCGCTCGCCCTCGTCGTAACCTTCGCGCGCGGCGACGTTGGCGAGCACGCTGATCGAGCCCAGGCCGGAGCCCATTTCGTCGTGCAGGTCCATGGCGATTTCGTTGCGCTGCCGCTCCAATCGCAGCAGTTGCCGCACCCGCAGTCGATACAGGACGACGCCCACGGCGACCAGCGCGCTCAGCCAGATCAATCGCGCCCACCACGTCGCCCACCACGACGGCGCGACCTGGAACGCGAAGGCCCGCGCCGACGACCAATGCCTGCCGTCCAGACTCGCCTGCATCTGCACGCGATAGTCGCCGGCGGGCAGATCGATCAGTTGCAGGGTCGCCTCGTTGCCCGCCTTCGACCATGGATCGCGATCGGAGGTGCGCGAACGAAAACGCAGCAGACTGCGGTCGCGATAGGTCAGCGCGGCGTATTCCAGGTCGAGCCGGCGCTGTTGCGGCGCCAGGCGCAGCGGCTGGTCCGGATCGTGCTCGCGTCCGTCCAGCGTGACCCGCACCAGCCGCACGTTCGGCGCCGGCGTGCGCAACTGCCGTTCACCGGCCGGCACCGCGATCACGCCACGATTGCCGACCACCCACAAGTCGCCGTTGTCGCGCTCGAAGGCGCCGGTCGCCGCGTTGCCGGGCAAGCCTTGCATCGCGCCGGGTTGTTCGAGTACGCGCCAACCTTGCGCGCACTCGTCGCAAGGGGCCAGCCGCCACAAGCTGCCGCCACCGGCGACCCAATAGCCGCCTCGCGGCGACGCGCGCACCATGCCCATGTAGTTCACCGGCAACGAGTCGTTGCCGGGCAGCCGCCGGATCGTCTCGCCGCGCAGTTCCTGCAAGCCGTTGACGCTGGCGTACCAGTAACGTTGCGCACCGACGCGTTGCAGCGGTCCGGAACCCGACGAGCGCGGCGCGGCGATGCAATGGCGCGGCCGCAGCGGCATCGTCGTATCGGTGCGATACCAGCAGGCCTGGCCGCCGCCGACGCGCAGCAGTTCGTCGCGCTCGGTCAGCGCGATCAAGGTCGGTTCCTGCGGATCGGACGCCGCGACCAGTTCGATCGCGCGGGTATCGGCGCGTTCGATGCCATGCTCGATACCGCGTTCGATCCGAAACAACCCGCCGGTGGTGTTCAACCACCAGCGCCGCTGCGCATCGACGGCGCAGCCGGTGCTCATGAATTCCGGCAACGGCCGTGCCGGTGCCGCGGCCCGGCGCAGGCCGGAGCGGTCGAGGCGATAGATCAGCCCGCCGCGGGTCAGCCATAGTCCGCCCTCGCTGTCCTCGCACGGCACCCCGCCGATCAGCGGACCGGCCAACGGGTCGAGCCTGCGCATCGCGTCCGCGTCGAAACGCACCACGCCGGCCCAGCTCGTCACCCACATCTGTTCGCGATAAGGCGCGGCGCGGAATACATGGTTGGACGGCATGCCTTCCAGTTCGGTCCATTGCCAGGTGCGCGGCCCTGGGAAATGCAGCAGGCCGACGAAGGTGCCCAGCCACAGGCTGGCTTCGCGATCGATCAGCAACGGCCCGCCGCTGGGCACGCCCTGGCGCAGATCCTGCAGGCGCTGGCTGCCGTCGTCGGAGACGGTGACCAACACATGATCCAGCGACAGCCACAAAAGGCCGCCGCGCTCGACCAGATCGATGGCGCGGCCGTGCGGGCGCAGAAAACTGCGCAGGCCGCGCGCGTCCTTGCGCCAGATCAGGGGCGGGATCTTCTCGGTGCGATGGCCGACGAACCAATACGGCGCGTCGCCGCCGCCGGCGACCGCGAACAATCCGGGCTGGCTCAGCAACCGCTGCGCGCTGGCGTCCGGATTCAAGCGCCATGCGCCGCGATCGGTGACCAAGGCGACGCCATCGCGCAGCGGCCACAACCGCCAGGGGATTTCGCCGTCGATCGTCGCCGCCGCGAGCGAATGCCAGCGGCTGTCGGGATCGCGCCGCCACACGCGTTCGCCCAGCACTACCCACAGCCGTCCCTGTGCGTCGAACAAGGCCGCGTTGAGATCGCGCACCGCGCGCCCTTGCGGGCCGCGCCACGGTTCCAGGCTATCGCCGCGGCGCTGGTAAGCGACGCCGACCTTGGTCGCCGCGATCAGTTCATCGCCGCGGGTCACCACGATCATGGTCGGTTCGTGCAGGTGTTCGCGGCCCCAGGACTTGAAGGTGCGTCCGTCGAAGCGAACCAGTCCGCCGAACGTACCCAGCCAGAGGAAGCCGTCGCGGTCCTGCGCCAGCGCCGACACTTCGCCGGAATTCAGGCCCTGGCTCTGATCGTAGAACACCGAATGATTGCGTTGCGCAGCCGCGCGCCCGGCGCACAACGCCGTCAGCAACAGCAGCCAGACCGCAAGGCCTCGTTCCATCGCACTCTGCTGGGCAGACGGGTCGGGCCGAGCTTACGCGCGAGGCCGTGCGCGCGACTGTGCGTGCGATCCAAACATTCGGGCCGGCTGGCCCGGCGGAAGTCTGTGCGGGAGGAATCTCGGCGTCGAGCACCGGTTCCATCGTCACGCTCCGGGAAGACCCACCCTCGCTCTCGGCGAACGCCTCTCATGGGAGAGGCTTCAGCTCTGCATTCCGGATCAGCCGAAGTGCTGGTATCCGAAGCGATCGGGCCGCCACGCCGATCCGTCGGCCAGACGCACATGCAGCGCATGCGCCGCGTCCGTTCCGGGGGCTTGAATCCGGCCGATCACGCGCGCCGGCGTGTCCAGCGCGCTCAAGGCTTGCGCGATCACCGCGCGCTGCCGCGGCGGCGCGGTGAAGCACAGTTCGTAGTCGTCGCCGCCGCTGAGCTGCAAGAATCGGCGCGCATCGCCGCCGCATGCGGCCGACAAGGCCGCGGAAACCGGCAAGGCATCGGCGTCGATGCAGGCGCCGACGTTGGAGGCCGCGCACACATGGCCCAGGTCGGCGAGCAGGCCATCGGAAATATCGATGCCGGCGCGCGCCAGTCCGCGCAAAGCGCGGCCCATCGCGACGCGCGGCGTCGGGCGATGCAGGCGTTCGAACAAACGCGCGGCGTCGGTCTGCGCATCGCCCGCGTTGCGGCGCACCTCGTGTTCGCAATACGGGGCGATGCCGGCGAGCGCCAGCGCCGCGGCGGCGTCGCCGAGCGTGCCGGTGACCCAGATGTCATCGTCGATCTGCGCGGCATCGCGGCGCAAGGCCCAGCCGGGCTCGACGAAACCGATCACGGTCACGCACACCGACAAGGGCCCGCGCGTGGTGTCGCCGCCGACCAGGGCCACGCGGTGTTGCGCCGCCAACTCGACAAAACCATCCAGGAATCCGTCGACGAAGTCCTGCAAGGCATCGCCGCCATCGGCGGGCAACGACAACGACAACGTGCACCAGGCCGGATCGGCGCCCATCGCGGCCAGATCGGACAGATTCACCGCCAGCGCTTTCCAGCCGATATCGGCCGCGGCCGCGTCGTCGCCGAAATGCACGCCGCGGTTGAGCGTGTCGGTGGCGACCACCAACTGCCGGCCCGGCGGCGGCTGCAGCAAAGCGGCGTCGTCGCCGATGCCCAGCACCACGTCCTCGCGCGTCGCCGCGCGGGCGCGGATGCGGGCGATCAGGTCGAATTCGGCTGCGCTCATCGCGATGGTCCCAGCGCGCCCGCGGTGTTCAACCGGCGCGGCGCGAGCGGATCACTTCTTCTTGGAAGCGTTGAATTCCACCGCGCGCCATTGCGCGGCGGCATGGTCGAGCACGCCGTTGACGTAGGTGTGGCCGTGCTCGGCGCCGAAGCGCTTTACCGTTTCGATCGCTTCGTTGATGACCACGCGATACGGCACGTCGGGACGATGGCGCAGTTCGTAGGCGGCGATGCGCAGGGTCGCGCGCTCGATCGGATCGACCTGCTCGATCTCGCGATCCAGGAACGGCGTGAGCGCCTGATCCAGATCGTCCTGATGCTGATCCACGCCGCGCACCAGATCCTCGAAATAGATCAGATCGGCCACTTCGTGGGCCTGCTCGTGGGCGAATTGCGAGATCACGTCGTTGACCTTGGCGCCCGACAGCTGCCAGGCGTACACGGCCTGCAGCGCGCGGCGGCGGGCGCGCGAACGCGCTACGGGGTCGATTCCATCCTGACGGCGGCGATTCATGACAGTTGCTCCAGCAGGTGACTCATTTCCAGCGCGGCCAGCGCCGCTTCCTCGCCCTTGTTGCCGTGGCTGCCGCCGGCGCGGTTTTCCGCGTCCTCGTGGCGCTCCACCGCTAGCACGCCGTTGGCGATGGCCAGGCCGTGATCCAGCGACACGCGCATCAGGCCGTCGGAGCAGCCGTCGGCGACTTGTTCGTAATGGCGGGTGTCGCCGCGCACCACGCAGCCCAGCGCGACCACGGCGGCGTGACGGCCGGCGAGCGCGAGGCGGCGCGCGAGCACCGGCAGTTCCCAGGCGCCGGGGACGCGGATCACGTCGATGGCGTCCTCGGTGACGCCGTGTTCGGCGAAGGTCTTGCGCGCGCCGGCCACCAGGGTATCGGTGATGCGCGGGTTCCAGCGGCTGGCGATGATGGCGTAGCGCGCGCCCGGCGGGCTGCGCAGGTCGCCTTCGTAATGGGGCATGACGGGGTCCGCTGAACTGAGGGGGCTGGACGAAAGGGGGCTAGTTTACCGGGTGCGGGCATTGGCTGCCGGCTGGGTGGGCGGTGGCCGGGGGTTTGCCCGGCCTTTGTTTTTGCTCGTCATTCCCGCGAAGGCGGGAATCCAGGGCCTTTCGTGCGAGGACGTTTGAAGTCGCTGGATGTTCGGCTCCGCCGAAGTAAAGCGGAGCCCGCTTTCGCGGGAATGACTGCATGGAAGAAACGAAGCGCCGCCGACCTCACCCCAGCGACGCGATATCCACGTACTCGACCACTTCCAGGCCGAACCCGGCCAGGCCGATCTGGCGCCGGGGCGTGCCCAGCACGCGCAGCTTGCCCAGGCCGAGGTCGGCCAGGATCTGGCCGCCGGCGCCGTTGCGCCGCCATTCCAGCAGGGCGTGGCCGCGGGTCGGCGGCTCGGTCTGGGCCGGTCCGCCCTGCCCCTCAAACGCGGGCTCGTGCGGGCCGTGCCCGTCCGCGTGCGTGGACGGCTGCTCGCGCACGCGCGCCAGCAAGGCCTCGGCGTCGGCGTGGTCGGCCAGCAGCACCAGCGCGCCGCGGCCTTCGCGCGCGATCGCGGCGAGCACGTCGCCGACCGCCGGGCCGAAGTCCGGACGGCGCCAATGCAACGCGTCGGCCAGCGGGTTCTGCACGTGCACGCGCACCAGCGTCGGCGTGTCCGCGTCGGCAGTGCCGCGGGTCAGGGCGAAGTGCAGCGAATGGGTCAGGCGGTCGCGATAACTCAGCAACTGGAACGGGCCGTGCTCGGTTTCGATCTCGCGCGCATCCACGCGCTCGACCGTGTGCTCGGTGGCCAGGCGATAGCGGATCAATTCCTCGATCGAGCCGATCTTGAGCCCGTGCTCGGCGGCGAAGGCTTCCAGTTGCGGACGCCGCGCCATGCTGCCGTCGGCGTTGAGGATCTCGACCAGCACGCCGGCCGGCTCCAGGCCGGCCAGCAGAGCCAGATCGCTCGCCGCCTCGGTGTGGCCGGCGCGGCTGAGCACGCCGCCGGGCTGCGACATCAGCGGGAAGATGTGACCGGGCTGGGCCAGATCCGACGGCTTGGCGTCGGGCCGCACCGCCGTGCGCACGGTATGCGCGCGGTCGTAGGCGGAAATGCCGGTGGTGACGCCTTCGGCCGCTTCGATGCTGACGGTGAAGTTGGTGTGGTGCGAGGACGTGTTGTCGCGCACCATCGGACCCAGGCCCAGCTGCAGGCAGCGCTCGCGCATCAGCGACAGGCACACCAGTCCGCGGGCGTGGGTGACCATGAAGTTGATGTCGGCCGGACGCACGAGTTCGGCGGCCATGATCAGATCGCCTTCGTTCTCGCGGTCTTCGTCATCGACGATCACCACCATGCGGCCGGCGCGGATTTCCTCCAGCAGTTCGGGAACGCTCGCGAAACTCATGCCGCACCTCCGGGCCGACGCTCGCCGAGCAGACGCTCGACGTAACGGGCCACCAGATCGATTTCCAGATTGACCGCAGCGCCGACGCCGGTCTGCGCGAACGCGGTGTTGTCCACGGTGTGCGGAATCAACGCGACCTCGAACCCTTCGCTATCGACTTCGTTGACCGTCAGGCTGACGCCATCGACGCAGATCGAGCCTTTCTTGGCGATGTAGCGCAGCAGCGGCTGCGGCGCGCGGAAACGCCAGCGCTGCGCGCGCGCGTCCTCGTGCACCGACAGCACCGCGCCGACGCCATCGACGTGGCCGCTGACCATGTGGCCGCCGAGGCGGTCGGTCGGGCGCATCGCGCGTTCCAGGTTGGTCAACGCGCCGGGCTTGAGCGCGCCGAGCGTGGTCAGCGACAGGGTTTCGGTGGAAGCGTCGGCGTCGAACCACTCCGGGCCGAACGCAATCACGGTCAAACACACCCCATTGACCGAAATACTTTCACCCAACTTGGGCTCGGAGAAATCCAGCGTCCCCGTGGCGATGCGCAAGCGCACATCCCCGCCCAGGTCTTGCGTGGCGGCCAGGTTGCCGACGCCTTCGATGATGCCGGTGAACATCAGCGCACCTCCCGATGGAGGGCGCGCGGGCGCGAGGCCGCGCCGGTGTTGCGATTGAACTGGGTCATGAAACGTTTCCCGCATGAAGTGAGCGAAAAACGCCTCAAGGCTATGAAGACAACGCACGACGCGCGGCCGGGGCCGCGGGAGTCGTCTCGCCCGTGCGCGCGAACATGTTCGCGAACGGGCTCGCGCGTAGCCGTCTTCTTTCATCCGGACTGTGACCGTCGGCTCCGGCATTGGACCGGATCTGCTGACCCTGCGGTTCGCGCGGCCGAGGCCGGGACCCGCAGGCGCTCGCGGGCTCGCGCGTCGCCGCGCCTACCGCCGGTGGGGAGTTTCGCCCCGCCCTGAAGACGTTACCTGTGGTGTGCCGGCGAACCGGCGGGGGGAGTTTAGCACCGGGGGGCCGCCGGGCCGTTTGTCCGGGGTTGGCTGGGGGACGGATGGTTTGTTCTGTGGGTGCGGGGGTTTGGCGGGTTTCCGGGCGGTATCGCCTCTCCCGGCCGTCATTCCCGCGAACGCGGGAATCCAGTGTCTTTGCCGTGACCTGCACGAAAGACGCTGGATTCCCGCGTTCGCGGGAATGACGATCTGGAGAGATGGCGCTGAAGTCTCTGGATTCCCGCGTTCGCGGGAATGACGATCTGGAGAGATGGCGCTGAAGTCTCTGGATTCCCGCGTTCGCGGGAATGACGGACTGGAGAGATGGCGCTTAAGTCTCTGGATTCCCGCCTTCGCGGGAATGACGACCTGGGGGCATGACGCTTAAGTCTCCGGATTATTCGGCTTCGCCGAAGTAAAGCGGAGCCCGTCTCCGCGAAAATGGCGACCCCAAAGGGTTACGCCCCCACCTGAATCATTCCGCCTTACGCCGCAAATGCAGATGCAGCGGCCACTGGAGCGTGCGCACGTCCTCGGCCATGCCCCAGGCCTGGGTCAAGGCCGTGCGGTGCATCGCGACCGGGTCGTCGCCGGTCGCGGCGCGGCAGCGCTCGCTGGCCGACAGACTGTTCAGATAGCCCAGGAAACGCCCCAGCCC
This sequence comes from Lysobacter sp. ISL-50, assembly GCF_018612875.1. Classification (GTDB taxonomy): domain Bacteria; phylum Pseudomonadota; class Gammaproteobacteria; order Xanthomonadales; family Xanthomonadaceae; genus Lysobacter. The sequence continues at coordinate 114,181 of NZ_JAGGRI010000045.1, forward strand.
CCACTCCGCTTCCAGCCACACCGGCGTCGTCGGCAACGCCGCGAACGGCCACGCGTAGCCGGCGTAGCCGTCGCGGACTTCGGCGTTTTCGCGTTGCCAGTATTCGTCGATCTGGAAGCGGAACGCCGCCACCGCCTCGACCATGCCTTCCGGCGCCAGGAAATCGCCGTAGGCCCACGCTGCCAGCACGCCGCCCGGCGCGAGCACGCGATCGCATTCGGCGAAGAAGCGTTCGCGATCGAACCAATGCACGGCCTGGGCCACCGCGACCAGTTGCACGCTGCCATCGGCCAGTTCGGTGCGCTCGCCCGGCTCGATCGCCAGGCTGACCTGTCCGTCGCCGCGCATCGCCGCCTCGCGCGCCCAGTGCTGTTCGATCTGTTGCGCGCTCGGATCGGTCGCATGCACCTGACCGAAATGCGCGGCCAACCCGCGCGTGGCCTGGCCGCTGCCGCAGCCGGGCTCCCACACCCGCGCCTGCGCCGGCACGTGGCGCGCGATCTGCTCGAACAAGGCGGACGGATACTCCGGCCGCGCCGCCGCGTAGGCGCCGGCGATCGCGGAAAAATGGTCCTTGAACGCGTTCTGGCTCATAGGTTGGGGCTGGGAGTGAGTTGAGAGGAGTGAGGAGTGAGTAAGAGCAAGAGCAAGAGCGAAAGCAGCTTGAGTGGGGGCGGTATAGATGCGCTGAAGAGAATCGGCAAAAAAATCAGCAAACCAGCGCCGTCGCAACCGCCAACGAACGCTCTTGATCTAACTCACTCCTCACTCCTCTGAACTCACTCCTCAGCTACCCCAGGCGCCTAGGCCGCAACAACACCCGCGTGTCCTCGCCGAGCCGGCGCACATCGATCACATCCAGTTGCAGCTTGTGGGTCATCGCCTCGATGCCCAGGCCGTCGAACAAGGGCCGCGCGTTCTCGCCGAGCAACACCGGCGCGACGTACAGCAACACCTCATCGACCAGCCCCTGGGCCAGAAACGCGCCGGCCAGGGTGGCGCCGGCTTCCAGCTGGATTTCGTTGACGCCGCGCTCGGCCAACAGCTTGAGCACCGCGTCCAGGTCGATGCGGCCTTCGCGCACCGGCACCGCCGCGTGCTGGGCGCTGAAGTCGCGCGACGGCTTGGCGTCGGGCGCATGCAGGTACAAGGTCGGCGCATCGCCTTCGCGCACGCGGCCGCGCGCGACCGTGGCCAGGCCGGGATCTAGCACCACCCGCAGCGGCGCGACGAAAGCGGTGTCGTCGCCCAGGCGCACGGTCAGCGAAGGATCGTCGGCCAGCACGGTGCCGGCGCCGGTCACGATCGCGCCGCAGCGCGCGCGCCAGTGCTGGACGTCCAGGCGCGAAGCCTCGCCGCTGATCCATTTTGATTCGCCGCTGGCCAGCGCGCTGCGCCCGTCCAGGCTGGTCGCCAGCTTGACCCGCAGCCACGGCCGTCCGCGCTCCACGCGCGAGAGAAAACCGCGATTGAGCGCGCGCGCCTGGGTTTCCATCAGGCCGCTTTCGACCGCGATGCCGGCCGCCTGCAGTTTGGCGAAACCGGCGCCGTCCACTTGCGGGAACGGATCGCGCATCGCCGCGACCACGCGCGCCACGCCGGCCTGAATCAGCGCATCGCTGCACGGCCCGGTGCGGCCGGTGTGCGCGCACGGCTCCAGGGTCACGTAGGCGGTCGCGCCACGTGCGCGTTCGCCGGCCGCGCGCAGCGCATGCACTTCCGCGTGCGGCTCGCCGGCGCGCACGTGCCAGCCCTCGCCGACGATTTCCTCGCCGTGCGCGATCACGCAGCCGACCATCGGATTGGGCTTGGTGGTATAGGCGCCCTTCTCGGCCAGGCGCAGGGCGCGGGCCATGTGGGCGTGATCGGTGGCGCTGAAGTTCGTGGTCATGGCACGCGCTTGAAATGGGGAGCGGCGGAAAATCGGAGATCAGATCGGCGGATGAAACCGCGGCTCGGCGGATGCGTTTTTGGAAAGCCGATCAACAGCGAGACCGAAATCCGATGCCACCGCTTCTCACCGAACGCCGGTCGCACCCGCGCAGCCGCGTTGCGCTGTTCAACGTTTCTTCTTGTCCAACCGCGGCTCGTCCTCGCCCAACAGCGGCAGCTGCCCGTCGCCGGGAATATCGCGTTCCAGCCGGTCGAGTTCCTCGCGGAAGTCGGCCACGTCCTCGAACGAGCGGTACACCGAGGCGAAGCGCACGTAGCCGACATGGTCGAGCTTGCGCAGCTCGGCCATGACGAATTCGCCGATCCGGCGCGAGGCCAGTTCGCGCTCGGCGGTCATGCGCAGTTGATGGACCACCGCGCGCACCGCCGATTCGATCTGTTCTTCCGAGACCGGGCGCTTTTGCAGCGCGCGATCGAAGCCGGCGCGCAGCTTGCGCGCGTCGAAAGCCTCGCGGCGGCCGTCGCCCTTGATGATCACCGGCAGCTTGAGTTCGATCGTCTCGATCGTGCTGAAGCGTTCCCCGCAGGCCTCGCAGACGCGGCGGCGGCGGATGGTCGCGCCGTCGTCGGACACGCGCGAATCGATCACCCGGGTGTCCACGTGCTGGCAGAAAGGACAGTGCATGGTTAGAGCCGGGAATGGGGCGTGGGGAATGGGGAATGATCGGCTCGCGGCAGCTTGGCGCTCAGCGACTTTCTCAGGCTGTGCAGGAGCAGACTCACGGCCCGCACTTGTCCCAATGCCGGCGTCAGCGACGACTCATCGATGAAGCCCAGCCTTGCCGAGAGCAGCACCTGCGTCTGCACCTCCGCCAACGATCCCTTCGCCATCGATAGAAACCTCAAATATTCGCGAGTGCTGCCGCGGGCATTGCCCTCGGCGATACACGATGGAACCGACACGACCGCTCGCTTGAGTTGTGCCGCCAAACCATAGCGTTCTTCAGTGGGGAAGCGATCACAGAGCCGGTACACCGACTCCGCCAACGTCATCGCTTCACGCCAAACCCGCAAATCCCGAAAATCCGTAGTCATTCCGCCCTCCTTGGCGAAACACACGACGGCCGGAACAGCCGCCATTACCCATTCCCTTTATTCCCTGGTTCCCCGCCTTAGCCATACACCGGGAACTGAGCGCACTGCCTGGTCACGTTCTCGCGCACCCCGGCGATGATCTTCTCGTCCTTCGGGTTGTCGAGCACGTCGCAGATCCACTCGGCCAGGGCGACGCAGTCGGGTTCCTTGTAGCCGCGGGTGGTGACGGCCGGGGTGCCGATGCGCAGGCCCGAGGTCACGAAGGGCTTCTGCGGATCGTTGGGCACCGCGTTCTTGTTGACGGTGATGTGGGCGCGGCCGAGCGCGGCTTCCGCGTCCTTGCCGGTGATGCCCTTGCCGATCATGTCCACCAGCATCAGATGGTTCTGGGTGCCGCCGGAAACGATCTTGTAGCCGCGCGCGATGATGGTCTTGGCCATCGCCTGGGCGTTCTTCACGACCTGGGCCTGGTAGTCCTTGAATTCCGGCTCCAGCGCTTCCTTGAACGCCACCGCCTTGGCCGCGATCACGTGCATCAGCGGGCCGCCCTGGATGCCCGGGAAGACGATGCTCTGCAGTTTCTTCTGCATCTCGTCGAAATCCACCGCGCCGTTGCCGGTGTCCACCGACGATTCCCAGCGCTTGGCCACGATGATGCCGCCGCGCGGGCCGCGCAGGGTCTTGTGGGTGGTCGAGGTGACCACGTGCGCGTGCGGCACCGGGCTGGGGTAGACGCCGGCGGCGATCAGGCCGGCGACGTGAGCCATGTCCACGAACAGGTAGGCGCCGATCTTGTCCGCGATGGCGCGGAAGCGCGCCCAGTCCACCACCTGCGAGTAGGCGCTGAAGCCGGCCACGACCATCTTCGGCTTGTGCTCCAGGGCCAGGCGCTCGACTTCGTCGTAATCGATCAGGCCCTGCTCGTTGACGCCGTACTGCACGGCGTTGAACAGCTTGCCGCTGGCGTTGACCTTGGCGCCGTGGGTCAGGTGGCCGCCGTGGGCCAGGCTCATGCCCAGAATGGTGTCGCCCGGGTTGAGCAGGGCGAAATACACCGCCTGGTTGGCCTGCGAGCCCGAATGCGGCTGCACGTTGCCGTAATCGGCGTCGAACAGCTGCTTGACCCGGTCGATCGCCAGCTGCTCGGCGACGTCCACGTATTCGCAGCCGCCGTAATAGCGCTTGCCCGGGTAGCCCTCGGCGTATTTGTTCGTCAGCACGCTGCCCTGGGCCTCCAGCACGCGCGGGCTGGCGTAGTTTTCCGAGGCGATCAGTTCGACGTGGTCTTCCTGGCGACGCGCCTCGTCGGCGATGGCCTGGGCGAGTTCATCGTCGAATCCGGCAATACGGGTGTGGCTGGGAAACATTCGCGGCCTCGGGGAAAGAGCGGACGGGGAAGGGGGAGGAGGTCTATCGGCCGGGCCGGCAAGGCAGGCGGTGGCGTTAACGTGCCGGTGGCTTGAGGCAAGACTTGAAATGTTAGCCTAGGGGCGTATGGCGGCCAACCGCCAAGGCGGGGCTGCCATCGGCGCCCGCTCCGGCGGACAATACTCGCCTCACACTTTTAATGTGCCTGCCTAGCCGCCGGACCCGCCCCACCCCGGCGTCCCCCGGCTTGCGCGGCCCCTGATTCGGATGTTGCGACCATGAAATGGGTCTTCGTCTTCCTGTTCCTCGCCAGCGCGGTGTACGTGCACTACCGCGGCCGGGTGCGTCACCGTCTGGGCCGGCAGCTGCTGGACCACTCGACCTTCATGGCCCCGATCAACGTGCTGATGTACGCCTGCTCGCGGGTGCCGACCACCGCGTTCCTGAGCCCGGACCAGTACTTCCCGGAGCTGGAGCCGCTGCGCGCGCGCTGGCGCGACATCCGCGCCGAGGCCCTGCATCTGCGCGAACTGCAGCAGATCAAGGCCGCCGAGGGCTACAACGACGTCGGCTTCAACTCGTTCTTCCGTCGCGGCTGGAAGCGCTTCTACCTGAAGTGGTACGACGACGCCCACCCCTCGGCCGCCGAGCTCTGCCCGGTCACCACCCAGTTGTTGCGAGAGGTGCCCAGCGTCAAGGCGGCGATGTTCACCGAACTGCCGCCGGGCGGCGAACTGCGTCCGCACCGCGACCCCTACGCCGGCTCGCTGCGCCTGCACCTGGGCCTGGACACGCCCAACGACGACGCCTGTTTCATCGACGTGGACGGCCAGCGCTACAGCTGGCGCGACGGCGAATGGACCATGTTCGACGAGACCTACATCCACTGGGCCCAGAACGGCTCCACCCAGAACCGCATCATCCTGTTCTGCGACATCGAGCGGCCGATGCGCTGGGGCTGGGCGCGCGGGCTGAACCGTTTCATCGCCAAGCGCCTGATCGCGGCCGGCGCCTCGCCCAACAACGAGGGCGACAAGACCGGCGGGATCAACAAGGCGTTCAAGTACTTCTACAGCTTGCGGCTCAAGGCCAAGGGGCTGAAGGAACGCAGCAAGGGGACGTACTACTTCTTCAAGTACGCGGCGGTGGTGGCGGTGGTGGCGTTTATTGTCTGGCTTTGAGGTTGAGGCCCGGCGTCGGGTTAGGCAAGCCCTGTTTCGGCTCGATTGCGATGGCGTTCCTGGTCGATGGCGACGTCCTCCCAGGCCGTCATTCCCGCGAACGCGGGCTCCGCTTTACTTCGGCGGAGCCGAACATCCAGGGCCTTTCGTGCGAGAACCTTTGAAGTCGCTGGATTCCCGCCTTCGCGGGAACGACGGGCTGGAAAGATGGCGCTGAAGCCTCTGGATTCCCGCTTTCGCGGGAATGACGGTCTGGAGGGATGGCGCTGAAGTCTCTGGATTCCCGCGTTCGCGGGAATGACGGTCTGGGGGAGATGGCGCTGAAGTCTCTGGATTCCCGCCTTCGCGGGAACGACGGTCTGGGGGCGACGCGACCCCTGAAGATCCAATCCCGCCCGCGGCTGCGACTCCAACGGCCCATCGGCCCACACCCCGGCCATTTGAATCCCCGCCCCGCGCCACCAACTCCTGTTCCCATCCCCCGCGCTGGAACCCAGCCGGCGCCTGCGGGATAATCCTCGTTTCCCGCCCCGCCCCTGCGGCCTTCCCCGGCCCGGCTCGGCGCGTCCATGCTTCGGAGTTCGCATGCAATACATCTACACCATGAACGGCGTCAGCAAGACCGTGCCGCCGAAGCGTCAGATCATCAAGGACATCTCGCTGTCGTTCTTCCCCGGCGCCAAGATCGGCCTGCTCGGCCTGAACGGCGCCGGCAAGTCCACCGTGCTCAAGATCATGGCCGGCGTCGATCAGGACTTCACCGGCGAAGCGCGCCCGGCCACCGGCATCAAGGTCGGCTACCTGGCCCAGGAGCCGCAGCTCAACCCGGAACACACCGTGCGCGAAGCGGTCGAGGTCGGCGTGGGCGATGTGCTCAGCGCCCAGGCCGCGCTCGACAAGATCTACGACGCCTACGCCGAGGAAGGCGCCGACTTCGACAAGCTCGCCGCCGAGCAGCAGCGCCTGGAAGCGATCCTCGCCTCCGGCGACGCCCACACCCTGGAACACCAGCTGGAAGTCGCCGCCGACGCGCTGCGCCTGCCGCCGTGGGAAGCGATCATCGGCAAGCTGTCGGGCGGCGAGAAGCGCCGCGTCGCGCTGTGCCAGCTGCTGCTGCAAAAGCCCGACATGCTGCTGCTCGACGAACCGACCAACCACCTCGACGCCGAATCGGTCGAGTGGCTGGAACAGTTCCTGACCCGCTACACCGGCACCGTGGTGGCCGTCACCCACGATCGCTACTTCCTGGAAAACGCCGCCGAGTGGATTCTCGAACTCGACCGCGGCAAGGGCATCCCGTGGAAGGGCAACTACACCGCGTGGCTGGAACAGAAGTCCGAGCGCCTCAAGCAGGAAGAGTCCGGCGAAAAGGCCCGCCAGAAGGCGCTGGCGAAGGAACTGGAATGGGTGCGCAGCAACGCCAAGGGCGGCCGCACCAAGGGCAAGGCGCGCATGGCGCGCTTCGAAGAACTCAACTCGGTCGAGTACCAGCGCCGCAACGAGACCAATGAAATCTTCATCCCGCCGGGCGAGCGTCTGGGCAACGCGGTGATCGAGTTCAAGAACGTGTCCAAGTCCTTCGGCGACCGCCTGCTGATCGACGACCTGAGCTTCATCATCCCGGCCGGCGCGATCGTCGGCATCATCGGTCCCAACGGCGCGGGTAAATCCACGCTGTTCAAGATGGTCACCGGCCAGGAAACCCCGGACAAGGGCGAGATCGTCAAGGGCCCGAGCACCAAGATCGCGTATGTGGATCAGAGCCGCGACAAGCTCGACGGCAACCACAACGTGTTCCAGGAAATCTCCGGCGGCGCCGACATCCTCAACATCAACGGCGTCGAGATCCAGTCGCGCGCCTACCTGGGCCGCTTCAACTTCAAGGGCCAGGACCAGCAGAAGATGGTCGGCACGCTGTCGGGCGGCGAACGCGGCCGCCTGCATCTGGCCAAGACCCTGCTGCAGGGCGGCAACGTGCTGCTGCTCGACGAACCGTCGAACGATCTGGACGTCGAAACCCTGCGCGCGCTGGAAGACGCGCTGCTGGAGTTCCCGGGCTGCGCGGTGGTCATCTCGCATGACCGCTGGTTCCTGGACCGCATCGCGACCCACATCCTGGCCTTCGAAGGCGACTCGCACGTCGAGTTCTTCCAGGGCAACTACCGCGAGTACGAAGAAGACAAGAAGCGTCGCCTGGGCGAAGAAGGCGCGCGGCCGCATCGTCTGCGGTTCAAGGCGCTGAAGTAAGGCCGATCGCCCGGCGCGCAGCGTTCGGACAGCGGGACCGGAAACGGTCCCGCTGTCTTATCCGCGGCGGGCTTTTGTAGGAGGGGCTTGAGCCCCGAGGCTTTTCTTTCAGAACTGGGCATCGGATCGAAAAGCATCGGGGCTGAAGCCCCTCCTACAAAAGACCTCGAAAGATCTCGGCGGCTTACACATAAGATTCGCGGCCCACGCCGCACTGTGGAACTACCCGGTTCACCGCTCAGGCTGGCCGCGCTAACCTGCCTCATGGCTTCCGTCCCCCGAGGAACCTCTCCATGACCGTCCTGCACGCATTCGAACTCGAAAGCCTGCGCCGCGCCGGCTCGCTGGTGGCGTCGATCCTGACGACCATGCGCGAAGCCGCCGTCCCCGGCGCGGTCTCGCGCGATCTCGACGCCATCGGCGCGGCGATGCTGCGCGACGCCGGTGCGCGCTCGGCGCCGCAGCTGACCTACGATTTCCCCGGCGCGACCTGCATCAGCATCAACGCGGTCGCCGCGCACGGCATCCCCGACGCGACCGTGCTGCGCGAGGGCGATCTGATCAACATCGACGTCTCGGCCGAACTCGGCGGCTACTTCGCCGACACCGGCGGCAGTTTCGTCATCGGCGCGCCCAACGCGACCCAGCAGAAACTGCTCGACGCGACCTTGGAAGCGCGCGACACCGCGATCGCGCAACTGCGCGCCGGCAACCTGATCAACAGCATCGGCCGCACCGTCGAAGCGGTCGCCGCCAAGCGCGGCCTGCGCGTGATCCGCAACCTCGGCAGCCACGGCGTCGGCCGCGCCCTGCACGAAGCGCCTGGCAACATCCCGGGCTACTACGATCCGCGCGACACCCGCCGCCTGCACGAAGGCATGGTGATCACGGTCGAACCGTTCCTGGCCACCCATTGCACCCAGACCGACGAAGGCGCCGACGGCTGGGCGATGCGCTGCCGCCGCGGTTTCGCCGCGCAGTTCGAACACACGGTGGTGGTGACTTCGGGCGAGCCGATCATCGTCACTTGACGGCCGGGATTCGCGGGAGCGTGGCGGCGCGGTGGTTTTACGTCCGGATTTTTTCTTCAAGCCGCGGCGACCGGTGCCGTCGGCCCAACTAGGATTCGCGATATGAGTTTCATGCAGTCGTTGCGGCAGCGCTGGCACAGCGCCGATACCCTGGTCTGCGTCGGCCTGGACCCGGAGCCGGCGAAATTCCCGGCCCGGTTCGCCGGCGACGCCGATGCGGTGTTCGCCTTCAACCGCGACATCATCGACGCCACCGCCGAGTACGCCTGCGCGTTCAAGCCGCAGATCGCCCACTTCGCCGCGCTGCGCGCCGAAGACGCGCTGGCGCGATTGATCGAATACGCGCACGCCGAACATCCCGGCATCCCGGTGATCCTGGACAGCAAGCGCGGCGACATCGGCAGCACCGCGCAGCACTACGTGAGCGAGGCCTTCGACCGCTACGGCGCCGACGCGGTCACCGCCAACCCATACCTGGGCCACGATTCGGTGCAGCCGTTCCTCGACCGCGCCGACCGCGGCGTGGTGGTGCTGTGCCGCACCTCCAACCCCGGCGCCGGCGATCTGCAGGACCTGATCGTCGATGGCCGCCCGCTGTATCAGCACGTCGCGGAAAAAGTCGCGCGCGACTGGAACGGCAACGGCAACTGTTCGCTGGTGGTCGGCGCGACTTGGCCGTCGCAACTGCGCGAAGTGCGCGCGATCGTCGGCGACGTGCCGTTCCTGGTGCCCGGCGTCGGCGCCCAGGGCGGCGATGTCGAAGCGGTGGTCAGCAACGCCAAGACCGCCGACGGCACCGGCCTGATGGTCAGCAGCTCGCGCGCGATCCTGTACGCCTCCGCCGGCGACGACTATGCGCAGGCCGCGGCCGCGGCGGCGAAGTCGCTGCGCGATCAGATCAACCGCTACCGCTGAACGCGGCCCGCGCGTGAGCCGCTCGTTCCTGCACATGGACAACCACGGGGTAGTCGCCGCGCTGCGCGTGCTGTTCGCACGCGGCGAAGTCGAGCTGCTCGGCGAGGGCGTTGTTCCCGAAGCGGATTTCTTCCTGTGCCGCTGGCGCGGGAAAAGAGTGAACGCGAAGTTCGACTTGGCTTACGGCCCGGAGCTGCACTTCATCGAGCCGTGCACGGCGCAGGAGCAGGCCGAGCTGGAAGCGCTGATCGCCGCGGTCGAGCCGCGTATCGGCTGACCGCGACGCTGGCGCCGGCTCAATCGGCCAGCACCTGCAGGCGGTCTTCGCGGAACACGTACAGCGCGCGCGACAGGTTGTAGGCCGAAGACTGTTCGATCTGCGCGGCGATGTCCTTCAACGATGCCAGGCTCTCCGCATCATCGCTGCCGCAGACCATCACCTCGTCGCGCGCGGCGATCGCGAACACCGGATCGCCCTGCACATCGATGCGTTCGCGCCAGCGATCGAACAGCAGCACCATGCTGGCGTCGTAGTTGCGATCCAGGCGCGCCACATAGCGGCCTTCGCCGCCCTGGATCTGGAGTTCCGGCAGGAATTTGGTCAGGTTGCTCAACGCCTGCGCGTGCAGCGCTTCGCGGCCCAGGCCGCGGCGCTCGGCCTCGGTCGGCGACAGGAAGCTCATCGACTCGGGCGTGTCTTCGACATAGGTCAGCACCAGATCGCCGGCCAGCGGTTCGACGATGAAGGGAATCTGCGCGCCGGCGCCGATGGAGCGCGCCTGTTGCAACGCGATCTCGTGCCACCCGCGGGTCTTGAGCACCGGCAGGATCACCGCGTTGGCGCGATCGGCCTCGTCGCTGTCGCCATCGGCGAAACCGCGCTGCATCGCCCGCGCCGAGGCCAGTTGATCGCCCAGCACCTCGCTCAGCCGCTGCGGCGCGTCGAGATAACGCTGGTAGCTGTTGCCGAGAAAATTCGTGGCCTTGAAACCGTCCGGCAACGACCACTCGATGCGCGTGTCGGCGACCAGCGCGCCGTGCGTGATCGCCAGCCGCGCCTGCGGCCAGGCCTCGCGCAGCAATGCCGCGTAGCGGTCGGCGAAGGCGTGCAGATCCATCGGATGCTCCAGCGGCCGTGCCTCGGGCCGGCCGCCGAACAGCTTGCTGAAGAAGGACATGACCGGTTCCTTGTGGTCGGCCCGCGGGCCCGTGTCGGCCGACTATACGGGTCGCCCCGTGGACGGGTGCATTCACAATCTTCACGCCTCCCGGTCGCGGGTTAGGCTAGCGGCCATGGACCGATTCACGGATCGCACACGCCGCCGCCTGCTCGGCGCTTCGGTGGCCGCGCTGGGCTTGAGCGCCCTGCCCGCGCTCGCCGCGGCGCCCGCCGGCCCGGCCGGGAAACCGGCCCCGAAACCTGGGTCGCGCACACGGCTGATCCTGCTCGGCACCGCCGGCGGGCCGACGCCCAAGGCGCTGCGCGCGGCGCCGGCCAGCGCGGTGGTGGTGGACGATGCGATCTACGTCATCGACTGCGGCAACGGCGTGGCGCGGCAGATGGCCCTGGCCGGCTTGTCGCTAGGCGCGATCGGCAACGTGTTCCTCACCCATCACCACTCCGATCACAACGCCGACTACGGCAATCTGCTGTGGCTGGCCTGGGCCGCGGATCTGCGCCATCGCGTCGATACCTGGGGTCCGCCGCCGCTCAAGCGCATGACCCGGCAATTCCTGCGCCTCAACGACACCGACATCCGCACCCGCATCGCCGACGAAGGCCGGCCCGAGCTGGCCTCGCTGATCCGCGCGCACGAATTGCGCGCCGGCGGCGAGGTGATGCGCGACGAACGCGTGCGCGTCACCGCCGCGGTGGTCGATCATCCGCCGATGCGTCCGGCGTTCGCGTATCGCTTCGATACGCCGGATCGCTCGATCGTATTTTCCGGCGACACCCGGCCCAGCGCGGCCCTGATCGAACTGGCGCGCGGCGCCGACGTGCTGGTGCACGAGGTGATGTATCTGCCGGCGCTGGAAAAGCTGATCGCCAGCGAGGCGCAGGCGGCACGGTTGCGCCAGCATTTGCTCGACAGTCATACGACGACTGAGCAGGTCGGCAAGCTCGCCACCGAAGCGGGAGTGAAGACGCTGGTGCTCAATCACTTCGTCCCCGGCGGCGATCCCGCCCTGACCGATGAGGTGTGGCGGGCGGCGGTGGCGCCGCATTTCAAGGGCGAGTTGGTGATCGGCCGCGATTTGATGGAGCTTTGACGGTCACCGGATCGTTGTGTGGAATCTTTTGTGGGAGGGGCTTCAGCCCCGATGCTTTTCGCTCCGATCGCGCGCGATTCCGAAGTCGAGCGACCGACTCATCTGAAAGAAAAGCATCGGGGCTGAAGCCCCTCCCACAAAAGACCTCAGCGCATCGCCGCGCGCAACGCTGCGATGGGAAAGCGCAGCCAGATCGCCGCGAACACGCCGGCGCGCACCAGCGCGCCGCGCCGCGGCGCTTCGAATTTGCGGAAGTAACGCCACAGGCCGCGATGCTTGTTCCATTCCACGAAGAACGGCCGCGAGCGGCTGGACACGCCGCGCACATGCATCACCCGCACCGCGTTGGCGACCGCGATGGTGCCGCCGGCTTGGCGCACGCGCCGGCACAGGTCCAGGTCTTCCGCGTGCAGGCGGTAGTCTTCGTCGAATCCGCCGATGCGCGCGAACAGATGACGCGGCATCAGCATCAGCGCGCCCGAGGTCGCTTCCACCACCTGCAGCGCCTGCGCGTCGTCCGGCGCCACGGCCATTTTCGGCGCCGCCCACGGCCGCGCGATGCCGGCCAGCATCGCGCCGAAATCCGGATCGCGACGGCGCACCGCGGCGTCGCGTTCGCCTTGTTCGTTGACCAGATCGGCGCTGATCAGCACCTGTCCCAGCGGCGCGGCCAGCGCGTGCAGGCGTTGCAAGGTGTCGGGCTCGACCATGCAGTCGGGATTGACGAAGGCCAGCCAGTCGTCTTCCTCCGGCGCCGGCTCCAGATCGGCGGCGCCCTGGTTGCAGCCGACCGAAAAGCCGGGGTTGTCCGGGTTGGCGATGAAGCGCAGGCGCGGATCGAGCGAGGCGTGGCGCTGGATGATGTCGAGGGTGCCGTCGTCGGACTGGTTATCGACCACGCGGATCGCGACGACGCCGTCGCAGGCGCGCAGCCGCTCCAGGCATTCGTCGATGGTGGCGGCGCTGCGGTAGCTGACCACCACGGCTTTGAAGGCGGGGCCCTGGGCGGGCGGCCTCATCGGTTGGTCAGAGGAAGAGATCACGTTGCATGTCCGGTGGGCCGACGCGTTCCAGGCGTTCGGCGAGTTGTTGGCGCAGATCGCGCAGGGGATCGTGCATGAGGAAGTTGGCCAGGCGGGCGTGCCAGTCGGGCCAGCGCGCGGCCAGCGCGTCCATGTCGCCATCGCTGGGCCGGCCTTCGCCGGCGCGCGCGACGAAGGCGGTATCGCACAGGACGTTGCGCCACCCCAGCCCGGACAGGCGCAGCGACAGATCGGTCAAGGCCGCGTACCACGAGCCGTAGCTGGCCGCGTCGAGGCCGCCGGCGCGGCGGCGCGCGCTGCCGCGCAGGAGCACGGCGTGGCCGATCGCGGCTGGCAGTTCGGGATGCACGGCCGGCATTTGCGCCAGCGCGCGCGCCAGGCGTTCGGCATCGCTGGCGTCGGGCGGCGGCTCGATTTCGCCGATGCGCGGCCACGACGCGGCTTCGCCGGCGTTGCACCAGGGCGTGGCCGAGGCGATGGCGCCGTCGGCGGCGAAGCAGGCGTGCAGGCGCGACAGCCAGCCCGGCGCCGGCACGGCGTCGGCCGCGAGCACGGCGACGTCGGCGTCGCCGCAGACATGCAGGATTTCGTCCAGGTGCGCGACCTCGCCGATGCTGCGCTGGCGGCGGCTGTAGTCGGCCTTGAGCGCGGTGCGTTGCAGCCAGCGTTCGATGATGGCGTAACCGCGCGGCCCGGATTGGGCGTCGTCGGCCAGCCACACCCGCGCGCCCGGCGGCGTGCACAGTTCCAGCGCGGCGAGGCAGGCGTCGAGGGCGTCGTCGCCGACGCCGACCGGGACCACGATGATGGGCAGTTCGCTCATCGGGCCGGCTCTCCACGCGCGCCCCGGGCCGGGCCGCGCGCGATCGGCGGCGCGGCGAAGCGGAACGAGGGCGGGTGCGGACGTTCGGGCATCTGCGCGTTCGTAAGGGACGCGCATAGTGTGCGCGATCGCGGGCGGGTACGGGTGATGGCGGTGTCAGTGGAGCGGGAGGCGCGCGGGTCGATTCGCCTCCTTCGGGGAGCGGCGCGCGTCAATTCGCCCCCTATGAGAAAGGGGGCTGGCGCTTGCGAGAGCACGAAGCACGGAACGACCGCGGGTGCCGGGGGATTTGGCTCTTTGCCGCCGAGCGTGGCGATCCGCAGGTAAAAGCGAATCCCCCCTTCCCCCCTTTTTCAAAGGGGGGAACAGCAACGGCGGCTCTCCGCGTGGGCGGCAGCACGTCGTCAATTCGCCCCCTTTGAAAAAGGGGGCTGGCGTCTGCGAGAGCACGAAGCCTGGAGCGATCGCAGGCGCCGGGGGATTTGGCTCTTTGCCGCGGGACGTGACGATCTGTTGCTAAAAGCGAATCCCCCGGCCCCCTTTTCAAAAGGAGGGAACAGCAAAGGCGGCTCTCCGCAAAAAAAAAAGAGGCCGGCAATGCCGGCCTCGTCCATGATCGCTTCGATCGCGCTGGCGACGCGAGCGGCGTTACTTCTTCTTCGACTTGGGATTGAGCGGTTCCATCGCCCGGAACCGACGGCTGTATTCGTCGGTCAGGTCGCGCGATTCCTGCGGGTTACGCACCAGCGTGGGCGTCAGCAGGACGATGGTCTCGCGCCGGGTCGTGGACGAACCCTGCCTGCCGAACAATGCGCCGATCACCGGTATCCGGCTCAGCCCGGGCAAGCCGGAGCCACTGCGGCGAGTCTCGTCGTTGATCAGGCCGGCCAGCAACACGGTTTCGCCGCTCTGCACCGCCGCCTCGGTCTTGAGCTTGCGGTTGTTGATGGTGACGTTGGTGCTGTTGGCGTTGAGCGGCAGTCCCACCGAGCTGACTTCCTGCACGATATCCATGAACACCATGCCGTCGCGGCTCACGCGCGGACGCACCTTGAGGATCACGCCGGTGTCGAGGTACTGCACCTGGCTGTAGGTGTTGTTGTTGCCGGTGCCGGTGTTGACCGACACCGACTCGATCGGAATACGCGTGCCGACGTTGAGCGAGGCTTCGGCGTTGTTGCGCACGAACACCGATGGCGTCTGCAACACATGCACATCGGTGACCTTGTCCAGCGCGCTGATCACCGCCGCGGCGCCGTTCTTGACCAGACTCCACGACAAGCCGTTGACGCCGCCGACGCTGGCGCCGATGGTGCTCCATTTCAGCGGCACGTCGGGATTGGTGCGCCGGTTGAGGTTGGGGAAGCCGGCGTCGGTGGCGGCCTGCTCCAGATACCAGTTCACGCCGTAGCTGAGGTCGCCGCTGAGTTCGACCTCGGCCACCTGCGCTTCGATATGCACCTGCATCGGCATCACGTCGAGTTTTTCGATCACGTTGCGGATCGACTTCCAGGCCTGCGGGCTGCTGCGCACGAGGATCGAATTGGTTTCTTCGACCGCGGCCACGCCGACCTTGCTGCCATCGACTTCCAAGGTCACCGCGCCGTTGCCGGACTGGCGCGATCCCAGCGAGGCGCCGTTGCCGAGGCCGCCGCCGCTGGAACCCCCGCTGGAACCGCTGTCGCTGCTGTTTTTGCCGATATCGGCCGAGGACGTGCCCGAACCGTCGTCGCGCACTTCGGTGGATTCCAGCCCCGGCATCAACGAAGGCGCGCCTTCGCCGCCTCCCGAGTTGCCGCCGGCGCGGCCGCCGAACACTTCCGACAGGCGATCGGCCAAATCCTTGGCCTTGATGTACTTCAATTCCAGCGTATACAGCTGGACGTTGTCGCCAGCGCTGTCGATGCGGTCCAGCCAATCCTTGATGTCGTCCAGATAGTCGGCCTGCGGGGTGATCACCATCACCGCGTTGGCGCCGTCCAGCGGCATGAAGCGGAACATGCCCGAGACCGGCGACTTGCTCTGTTCGCCGAAGACTTTTTCCAGGTCGGCCACGACCTTGCTCGCCTTGCCCGACTGCAGCGGGAACACGCCGACCGACATGCCCGACAGCCAGTCCACGTCGAACACTTCGATCGTGCGCAGATAGTTTTCGAGCTCGGCGCGGGTGCCGCCGACGGTGACGACGTTGCGCGAGTTATCGACGTTGACGATCGCGTTGGGACGCGCGTACGGCTTGAGGATCTTCTCCATCTCGGTGGCCGAGATGAATTTCAGCGGCACCGTGCGCACTTCGAAGCCGCGCGCGTCCGCGGCCGAACCGGTGCGCGGGGCGACGTTGCCCGGCAGCGCCTGATCGGCCGGCACGATGTTGTAGCGTCCGCCGCTGTAGACCAGGCGGGCGTTGTTCCAGCTCAGCACCATCTCGAGCAGATTCAGCGCTTCGGCCGCGCTGACCTGCTTGGGCGTGGCCAGGGTGACGGTGCCCTGCACGCCCGGCGCGATCACGTAGTTCTGCCCGAGCATGTCGCCGAGGATGGCCTTGACCACCGCGTGCACGGATTCGCCTTCGAAATTGAACGAGGCGGTGCCGGTGGTGACCGGCAACCCCGGCGGCGGCTTGACCGCGGCGCCGCGGTTGATGGTCTGGCCGGTGCCGCGGCGGATCTGCGCCTTGGGGCCGTCTTCGTCGGCCTTGCCCTCCAGCGGTTCCTGTTCGACGCCGTTATGCAGTAGACGCGCGCCGGCCTGTTCTTCCTTGGGACCCTTCAGAGCCTGCGGATCGCCGTCGCGCTGGATGCGCGGCGACATCACGCTGGAGCACGAGGCCAGTTGCGTGACGATGATCGCCGCGGCCAGTGCGTGGGTGGCGTATTGCTGGGGACGTAGCTTCATGCGTTCACTCTACGGCGTGTTGGCCGGGGGTTGAGCGGCTTGTTGCTGCCGCAGTTGCGCGCGACGCGCCTCGATCCGCTTGCGGATGGCTTCCATCTGCGCCTGCTCGGTGAGCGGCGCGGATGCTTCGGTTGATGCGGGTTGCGGTTGCGGCGTGGGCTGCGGCGGCACCTGCGAGACCTGCGGCGAGCGGTTGGGCATCGGCGGCGGCGGTATCGACGGGATCGGCCGCCCGACCGGCTGCGGGCCCACCGCGCCGGGCGGCGCCGAGGTGGACGCGGTCGGCGGTTCGCCGCCCTGGCCGTTGAACACGCGCAGGTCGAGTTCGCGCCGGCCTTCCGGCCCTTCGAACACGGCGTGGCGCGGCTGCAGCGAGGTCAGGCGCCAGGCCGGATGCGATTCGGGCACTTCACCCAGCTTGACCCGCACCGATTCGCTGCCGTCGGCCGGCTGCAGGAACGCCATCGACAGCTGCGGGGTCAGGATCACGCTGGTCAGCAGGTAGTCGAACGCGGCCGCCTGGTTCTCGCCCTCGCCCTTGCCCTGCATGAAGAACGGCTTGGGCCGGCGGTCGTCCACGAACAGCGGGCGCGAGGCGATTTCGCTGTACTGGGCGAGCGCGCCGAGGGTGTCGGCCGGGCTCTTGCGCACCTGCGGCAGCGGTTTGACCAGGCTGGGGTCTTCCGCCAGCGCATCGACGCTGCGGCCCATGCCGGCCAGCGCCAGCACCCAGGTCAGCAGCGCCCAGCCGGCCACGGTGGCCAGCAGCCAGGTACGCGGGCTGGCGTCGTTAAGGCGCATTGGCGGCTCCCGCGGCAGGGGCGGCGGGCGCCGCGGCCGGAGCCGGGCCCGGACGCAGGTAGCCGTACAGGTCGAAGCTCACGTCCAGGCCGCCGTCGTTGGCCGGGCCGGCGGTGCCGGGCACGAAATAGCCGCGCGTGGACAGCAGGTTGAGATTGCCGACGAACAGGCGCGGCGAGCCGCTTTCCAGCGAATACAGCACCGCCGCGGTCTCCGGCGCGCCGCAGCGCAGGCGCACCTGCACCACCACGCGGGCGTAGCGGTCGCGGCGCGGCTCGGCCAGCGGCGAACGGTTGACGATGCCGCAGCTGCGGTTGCCGGGGCTGGCCTGCAGCACCACGGTTTCCAGGCGCTGGACCAATCCGGCGGTGGCCAGTTCGGCGGTGGCTTCGGGCAGGAAGCCCGGGCGGGTTTCCTGCTGCTTGCGCACCTGTTCCAGGCGCTGATTGATCTGCGGCGCCTGCTTGAGCTCCATGCGCTGGCGCAGTTCGCGCTCTTGCAGGTCGTGAAGGTTGTCGCCGGCCTCCAGCATCGGCACCGTCCACCACGGGTGGATCAGCACCGCGTAGGCGATGCCGAGCGCGGCCAGCAGCAGGCCCAGCGCGAGCCAGCGTTCGCGATCGGCGGCGAGGTTGCGCAAGCCGGACAGATTAGGGGCCACGCGCGGCCTCCGGGGTCTGCGACTTGGGCGGGCCGATTTCGGCGGTGAGGGTGAAGCGGTCGCGGCTGGTGGCCGGGTCCGGCTGGACCGCGCCGGTCAACGCCGGCGAGCGCCACAGCTTGGTGCCCTGCAGCTTGCCGATCAGCGACGAGGCCTCGCGGCTGAGACCGATCATGAGCAGGCTTTCGTCCTCGATCGCGAGTTTTTCCAGGTAAGTGCTGTCGGGCATGCGCCGGCTGAGTTCGTCGATGATTTCCACCGTGCTCGGGCGCGCGGCGCGGGTGCGGTCGAGGAAGGCCTGGCCTTCGATCAGATCGACCATCTGCTGGCGCTGGGTCGCGGCCTGGCGCGCGGCGTTGGCGTTCTTGGCGATGGTCTGCTTGAGGGCGACGATCGCTTCGCGGCGGTTGTCGAGCACCTGCCACATCGCCGCGGCCAGCGCGAACACCGCGACCGCGGCCAGGGCCAGGTTCCAGAAGCGGAACGGATCGCTGCGGGTGCGGCGCTGGGCCGGCGGCAGCAGGTTCACGCCCAGCGGCACGCCGTCGCCACCGGCGACTTCGATGCCGGCCAGGGTCGAGGCCAGCGGGCCGATCGCGCTGAGCTGCGGGTCCAGCGACTGGCGCGGCACCGCCACCAGTTCGGCGTCGAGCTGGCCGTCGCTGTCGCGGCGCCCGATCACGCGCGCGTCGAAGGCGACCGCGTCGGCGGTGAACGGGGTCTGGCGGTCGATTTCGAAGCCGACCACGTCGCGCAACCGATCGGCCGCCGCGGCCGGCAATGTCAATCGCCGGCGCAAGCTGGCGGCCGGCGGCAGCAACAGCCAGCGCGGCAATTCAGCCACGCGAGGCGGCAGCAGCGGCGCCAGCGGATCGGCGACGACGGCTTCGCCGGCGGCGTTCAAGTCGGCCAGGCTGGGCAGCACCGCCAGATCGCGGACCTCCAGCCCCTGCTGCAGGCGCAGATGGACCTGATCGCCATCGACCTGCAGCAACAAGCGGCCGCGATCCACGCCCAACGCCTGACGCGCGCGCAGCGGCAACCATGAGGCGAGGGTTCGTCCCCACCATGAGAAAAAGCCGCCCGCCCCGGGTGCAAGCCGCGCGCTAAGACTTCTCAACCGGTTGTTGCCCAACCGGCCTTCGGCAACCTGCGAGTTCATCGTGATGAAGCTCCCTCCTCCCAACGTAGCGGGGTGTACGGCAATCCTGGAACTGCTCCCCCTCCCGCTCGCACGACCACCCGCAAAACCGATTCACGGCCATCCGCTAGCCGTGCACGGCTGTCGATACTATAGGTGCCGCTGCGTTCGCCGACGAGACCGCCGCCGACGCCGTTACCGTCGGCACCCGGCAATTGTGATCCCGGCTGGTTTCTTTCTCGCTGCTGGACCAGCTGGTTTCCGTTCAACCCCATAGCATCGAGCACTTCCTTCGATGCGAATGCCTGTTCGGGCCGGGTACGGCCACTGTAAACCGTGACGTGGGGCGCGATCCGCGCATACAGCTCGGGAGTGAAGCCCAGCACCTGTTCCAGTTCGGCCACGCTTTCGAACTCCGCATCCTTGGCGCCGTAGGGCCGCGAGGCCGACGAATAATCGGCGTCTTCCGCACCGCCGGAGGGCTGGGTCAGCGTGTCGGCGTCGCGCCAGTCGATGATGGCGCCGGCCAGTCGCGCCGCTTCGGACTGCTCCATCTTGCCGGCGCCCTGCAACAGCGCGGTCAGCAGCGCGGCGTCGGCCTGGTTGAGGTCGATCTTGCCGTTCTCATCGACGATCTTGATCTCCAGCTGCGCGTCGGCGTAACGCCAGCGATGCGGACGGCCGTCGGGCTGCCACTGCAGTTTCTGGTCGGTCATCGCCACCCGGGTCAGCGAGTACTCCATGCCGGCGCGCGCCGCGTTCTGTGCGACCAGACCACGGACCATGACCCGGCCCTGCAGATTTTCGGTGCGCGCAGTCAGCGAAAACGCGCCGATCAGCGCCGTCAGCAACGCGATCAGCCACATCACCAGCAGCAAGGCCGCGCCGCGCGTGTGCGCGCCGCTGCGCGGACGCTTGCGAAACACGGCGACGGGAGCGGTAGGCGCGCGCATCACAGCTCCGGCACGAAGCCGTTGGAGGACGCGCTGGCCAGCGGCAGCGACACCACCAGCGGCGGCCAGTTGCGACCGTCGCGATCGGTCAGGGTGACCTCGACGAACAGCGGCAGTTGATCGGGCTGCTGCCAGCGCTCCTGCCAGTCGCCGAGCGCGCCGCGCTGCGGGTCGATCGCGCGATAACGAAAACGCGCCGACTTCAAACCATCGACCAGCAATTCCGGCGGCCGCTCGCGTTCGTCCTTGATGGTCTCGCCGGCCAGCACCATCGACAACGACAGCATCATCCGCGTCTGATCGCCGTCGTTCTCGATGGCGAAATCGTGCAGGTAGGGGCCGCCCCGGCCCAGGTAATCGGGAAGATCCGCGACGAAACGCAGGCGATCGGGCTCGCCGACGAAGCGCTGCGGCACGGCCGTGCTCTGGTCGAAGGCGAACGGGATCGGCCGGGTCGCGGCGATGCGCTTGCGCAGGAAGCCCTCGACCGCGCGCTCGCGTTCGCTGCGCTGCGCCAACAGTTCGCCGCGCGAGGCGGTCTTGGTCGCCGCGGTCAAGGTCGCGAACGCCAGCGCCAGCCCGGCGACCAGCAACACCATCGCCAGCAGCACTTCAATCAGGGTGAAGCCGCGCGACGCGCGCGGAACTGCGCGCCACACGCGGGCGCGATCGATCGCCGCGCGTTTTTCCACGATGCGCATCGCCGGCGCGCGGCTCACAACGACACCTCATTCGACGCCGTGCTGCTGCGCAAGGTGCGCAGGAACAAGCGCCGGCTCGGGCCCCCGTCGCCCCACTCCACCGCCAGCTGCACTTCGAACAGGCGCATGGCGTTCGGGTCGATGGGTTGGTTGGAGGCCGGCAGCGAATCGCGCCACGGCGTGATGCCCAGCGTCCAGCGGTACCGGCCGTTCTCGAAATCGCCGCTGCGCTGGCCCGGCTTGAGCGCCTGGCCGACGCCGACCTGATCCATCAGCGACTGCGCATACAAGGCAGCGCGGCCGGCGTCGCTGGACCAGCGCACTTGCTTGGCCGCGCCCGACAAGGTGCCGAGCAATAAGGTCAGCGCCATCGCCAGCAAGGCGAAGGCGACGATGACTTCCAGCAGCGTGTAGCCGCGCTCGCGCGAGGACGGCGCGCGCCGCAGCGCGCCCAGGCGGCGCCGCGACGGCGCCGGTGTTGCGCGCAGCGCGCTCATCGCGGCGCCTCGCCGCGCTTGAGCTTGACCTCGCCGGTCAGCCAGGCGACATCGACGTTCCACGCCGCCTGCTTCGCGCTGAGCTTGACCCGGCCGCCGGTGGAGGCGCCGTCGGAGAAAAACATGATCGCGCCTTCGCCGCGCCGCGGTTGCACTTCGCGCGCGCCGGTGAAGATCAGCCCGATCGACTTGGGAATGCTGCCGCTGCGGCCGTTGGGCGCGGTCCAGGTGTGGGCGCCGGGATCGAGGGTGAATTTCTGCGAGCGCCCGGTCGCGATCGCCTGACTGCGCGTGTAGCGCAGCTGCGCGGCGATTTCCTTCGACGCCGAGCGCAATTGCATGCCGGCGATGCCGCCGGTCAAGGCGGCCACGGTCAGCACGCCGATGGCGGCGATCAGGGCGATCACCAGCAGCATCTCCAGCAAGGACATGCCGCGCTGGCGAACGCGCCGCCGCGCAACGCGCGCGCGCGCAGGCCCAGGCTGCGTCGCGGCCTGTTCCCCTCGCCCTCCTCGGGCGGAGGGACTGTGCCGCGAACGCATCATCGATTACCGACCTCGCTGGGGCCTGATCTGCCGGGCGTGTTTACCGCCGGCCTCAGTTGTTCTTGATGTCGCCGTCCACGCTGCTGCCGCCGGCCTTGCCGTCCTTGCCGTAGCTGACCAGGTCGTAGGGACCGCTCTCGCCCGGCTGGCGGTATTCGATCGGGTGGCCCCACGGGTCCTTGAGCTCGACTTCCTTCGCATACGGGCCGAGCCAGCCGCTGGCGTCGGCCGGCTGCTTGACCAGTTCTTCCAGCGTGCCCGGCAGGCGGCCGGTGTCCATCTGGAACGAGTCGATCTTGCCCGCCAGGGTCTGCACCTGGCCCTTGGCCAGGTTGTAGTCGCCGCGATCCTTGCCGCCGAGCACGCGGTTGCCGACGAAGGCGAGCACCGCGCCGATCAACACGATCACGATGATGATCTCGATCAGGCTCATGCCGCGCTGGTGGCGGGGGGACGGGGAGCGGGTCTTGGAGCGGAGGTTACGCATCGTCGTCATCCGTAGAAAGTGGGTTACAGGTTGATGCTGAGATGGGGCGCGGCTTCGGCGCGGCACGGCGCGGCCGGCCAAGCTGAAGTGTCAACGTCCGGCGGGCGAAAACGGGGTTGCAAGGATTCTGTTCCGCACCGATTGCCAAAGTTCGCTGAAACCCGCGCTGCGCGCGAGTCGGTACAGCGGGCGTTCAAGGCCGCTGGATGAACAGGCAGGCGGGCGGAGCGGCATGGGACGGCGCTCGCTGGATCGGGGCGATGCGGGCGCGAGTGGTTCGTGTCGGTTTCGATGTGCGGGCGCGGGCTACGCGGCTCGGCTTCGATGTGCAGACGCGGGCGGCCCGCCTCGGCTTCGATGTGCGGGCGCGGGCGGCTCGTCTCGGCTTCGATGTGCGGGCGCGGGCTACGCGTCTCGGCTTCGGGAGATGGGCGCCGGGGTTCGGGGTTCTTCGCGGCGAGCGGGGGGGTTTTCTGTTCGCTCATGATCAGCCGATTGAGTTGGTGAGGTCGTACAGCGGCAATAGCACCGCCATCACCACCGTGCCGACGATGCCGGCCAGAACCACGGTCACCACCGGCACCAGCGCGGCGAGCATGCGATCCAGCGCCATCGCGGTGTCCTGCTCGAAGGTCTCGGCGGTCTTCATCAGCATCGCGTCGAGCGCGCCGGATTCCTCGCCGACCTGGATCATCTGCATGGCCAGGCGCGGGAAGCGCTTGCCCTTGGACAACGCGGTGGACAGCGCCACGCCGTTCTTGACCTCTTCCGCGGCGGCATCGACGTCGGCGGCCAGCACGCGGTTGTTGAGCACGTTGCGGCCGATGCCGATCGCGGTCATCAGCGGCACGCCGTTGCGCACCAGAGTGCCCAGGGTGCGCGCCAGCCGCGCGGTTTCGATCTTGCCGATCAACGGGCCGACGAACTTGCGCTTGAGCAGCCACGCGTCGAGCGCCTCGCGGAACGCCGGATCGCGGCGCTTGCGGTCGAACCACAGCACCGCCACCGCCGGCACCGCGATCAGCAAGATCCACCAGTTGCGCACGAACATGCCCGCCCACAGCACGACCTGGGTGAACATCGGCAGCTCGGCGTCCAGGCTTTCGTACATCGC
This sequence comes from Lysobacter sp. ISL-50, assembly GCF_018612875.1. Lineage (GTDB taxonomy): Bacteria > Pseudomonadota > Gammaproteobacteria > Xanthomonadales > Xanthomonadaceae > Lysobacter. The sequence goes on from NZ_JAGGRI010000045.1 coordinate 137,843, forward strand.
GCCGAACTGCGGCACCACGTAGCCGAGCAGGAACATCAGGCTGGCGCCGACCATGCACAGCAGGATCGCCGGATAGATCAGCGCGTTGATCACCTTGCCCTGCAGCAGGCGGCTGCGTTCCAGGTAATCGTCCAGGCGCGACAGGGTTTCGTGCAGATTGCCGCCGGCCTCGCCGGCGCGGACCATGTTGATGTACAGGCGCGAGAACGTGCCGTGCTGGCGCTCCAGCGCCACCGACAGCGAGGTGCCGCCGCGCACCGCGTCGCGGATGTCGGCGACCGTGCTCTTGGCCGCCTCGTCCTCGGGCAGGTCGAGCAGGATGGTCAGGGCGCGGTCCAGCGGCTGGCCGGCGCCGAGCAGGGTCGACAGCTGCTGGGTGAACTGCACCAGCCGCGCGCCGGTGAACGGCTTGGGCTTGAACAGGCCCTTCCACGACGACGCCCCGCCCGCTTCCGAGGCCAGCTTGGCCTCGACCGGCAGATGGCCTTGTTCCTGCAGGCGCTGCACGACCTCGGCGTTGCTCGCGGCCTCCATCTGGCCGTCCAGCAGCTCGCCGCGCGCGTTCAGGGCTTTGTAGTGGAAAAGGGGCATTCGCTGGGATCGGCTGGGCGGTGGGTCGGTTGGAGGGCGTCAGTGGCGGGCGCTGTCGGGGTCGAGCTGGAATTCGAAGTTCTGCATCCGGGTTTCAGGATCGCGTTGCGCGGTCTTCACGGTCAAGCCGACGCGGCGCGCGCCGTCCACGACTGCGACACAGCGCACCAAGTCGCCGGCCTGCTCGCCGAGCGGGCCGTCGCACCGCACCGACCGCGCGCTCAGCTTCGCCCGTTCGTTCAAGGCCGACTTCAAGCCGGCCTGCAAGCGCTCGCGGGTGATGCGGGTGGTGATCTGATAACGCATTTGCGAGACGTCCTCCCCCACCTGGACGACGGTCAGCGCGACCGATTCGGTCTCGCCCGACAGGGAGGTCGCCACGCAGTCCAGGCGGCGGCCGACCGGGCCGGTCAGCGAACCCGGGCAGGCGACCTTGGCCGCGGCCGAGCCGCTCTTGGCCAGGGTCCGCGCGATGCTGTCTTCCAATTCGCGCACCGAAACGAACTGCCGGACTTCGCGCAGTTCGTACTGCAGCCGCTGGCCTTGGCGGTGTTCGCTGACGAACCGGTAGTGATAGCGATCGCCGGCGGCCGAGGTCACCGCGCATTGCACCGTATCGCCCGGCGTGGAGGTGAGTTTGCGCGGGCACGACACCGACTGGGGCGACGGCAGTTTCTGTTCGGCGATGTGCGTGCGAATGCGTTGTTCGAGCTGGGCGGGCTTGAACTGCGGCGGAAACCAGCGGTCCATCGCCGCCTCGCACCCGGTCAACGACACCAGCGCGGCGACCGGCCCCGCCCATTTCATCCATCTGCGTCCGTGCATGGCCTGATTCATGTCGAATGCTTCATCGCGCGCTCGCGGTCCGGGCGCGGCGGCGCGCACGCGCCTCGCGTCGCGGGCCGCCGGGATTTACGCATCCTCGGTCACCCGCAGCACTTCTTCGATCGTGGTCAGCCCGGCCATCGCCTTGACGATGCCGTCCTCGTACATGGTGCGCATGCTCGCGGTCTCGCGCGCGATCTGCTCGATCTCGCCCATGCCGGCATGACGCATCACCGCGCGGCGCAGCTCGTCGTTCATGACCAGGAATTCCATGATCGTGGTGCGGCCGTGATAGCCGCTGGGCGCCAGCGCCGACGGACGCGGCCGGTACAGGCAGATTTCGCCCTCGGGCTGGTAGCGGCGCAGGTTGAACTTCTCGATCTCTTCCGGCGACGCGGGGTATTTCTCCGCATGCGTCGGCTCCAGCCTGCGCACCAGGCGCTGGGCGAGGATGCCGTTGATGGTCGAGGTCAGCAGGTAATCTTCCACGCCCATGTCGAGCAGGCGGGTGATGCCGCCGGCGGCGTTGTTGGTGTGCAGCGTGCTCAGCACCAGGTGGCCGGTCAGCGCCGACTGGATCGCGATCTTGCACGTCTCCAGATCGCGCATTTCGCCGATCATGATGATGTCCGGGTCCTGGCGCACGATCGAGCGCAGGGCGTGGGCGAAGTCCAGGCCGATCTGCGGCTTGGCCTGGATCTGGTTGATGCCCTCGATCTGGTATTCGACCGGATCTTCGACGGTGATGATCTTGACGTCGCTGGTGTTGAGCTTGCTCAGCGCCGTGTACAGCGTGGTGGTCTTGCCCGAACCGGTCGGGCCGGTCACCAGCATGATCCCGTGCGGCTGATCCAGCACCTTCTGGAACTGCGGCAGGAATTCATCCGTGAAGCCGAGCTTGTAGAAGTCGAACACCACCGTTTCGCGATCGAGCAATCGCATGACCACCGACTCGCCGTGCGCGGTCGGCACCGTGCTCACGCGCAGGTCGAGCTCCTTGCCCTGCACGCGCAACATGATGCGGCCGTCCTGCGGCAGGCGGCGCTCGGCGATGTTGAGCTTGGCCATGATCTTGATGCGGCTGATCACCGCCGCGGTCAGATTGGCCGGCGGACTTTCGCCCTCGGTCAACACGCCGTCGATGCGGTAGCGCACCTTCAAACGGTTTTCGAACGGCTCGATGTGGATGTCGGACGCGCGCAGTTCGACCGCGCGCTGGATCACCAGATTCACCAGACGGATGACCGGCGCTTCCGAGGCGAGGTCGCGCAGATGCTCGACATCGTCCATGTCGCCGGCGCCTTCGCCCTCGGCGGTCTCCACGATCGCGCCCATGGCGCTGCGGCCCTGGCCGTGCCAGCGCTCGATCAGATCGCCGATCTCCGAGCGCAACGCCACGTAGGGCTTGATCTCGCGCTGGGTCGCCAGACGCAGCGCGTCCATCTGATAGGCGTCCTGCGGATCGGCCATCAGCACCTCGACGTGGCTGTCGCCCTCGCCGACCGGGCAGATCGCGAACTGCTTCATGAACTTCAGAGTCAGCGCCACGCCCTCCGGCGGCATCTCCGGCGCGTCCTTGATGCTGACCAGCGGCAGGTCCAGCGCGGCGGCGACGGTCTCGGCGTGATCGCGCTCGGAGACCAACCCCAGCCGCGAAAGCAGGGCCAACAAACTGCCGCCGGTTTCCTCCTGCAAACGCCGCGCGCGCGCCAGGTCGGGCTCTTTGAGCCGGCCTTTGGCGAGCAGCGCATCGACGATGCGCGTGTCTACCGCCAACTGGATGTCGCCGCTGCTTGCCGCGGCGGTGTTGACGGACGGATCGATGGTGGTGGCTACTGCGTTCACGTCACCCTCCTGCGCGTGAACCCTGGACTTTAGCAGTTTCGTTCGCGGTCTCTACCAGACCACGGCGGATCGATTCGGTTCCCCAACAACAGACCCGGCTACCAAATTTCGACCATCGCGGGATATCCAAATTAAGGGAGATTGCGCGGAATGCATGCAACGTCACACTTCTGCTCGCGAATAACCATCCACGCGGCACCTCGACTCACCGCATCTGGTGGTGTTCATAAATGCGAATTAGTAGACACTCAGAACTTATAGCCAAAAGAACATCTTCTAGTCATCTTGCTCTTCGGAAACGCGCCCAAAAGCCGTTATATATGCACCAGTTTGAACCATTTCGAGAGCGACAGCTTCAATCGTCTCCAATTTCAAATCCCTCACTATCACCATGTCTTTTGCCCAAAAAAAAGTTCCAGATAGACACTCCCCAGTCGCCTTGTGCCCCTCAATAATTGAAGCAATATTTTCAAGCGTAAAGAACGTCACAGTCCGACCTTCGCCACACGGAAGACGAACAACAGCATCAACGTTATCGTTTTGAATATTTTCAACCTGATGAATAAGACTAACAACAATTCGATCGCGGTCATTTTTTTTCATAAATATCTCTCAAGCGTTGAATTACCTTGGGCTGATTTTCCTTAGAACTTTTCCCAACAATTTCCACCCCATCCTCAACATGACGAAAATACACTCTAGCCCCATCAAGGGCTCTAGCCTCAAAGACACCATTGAACAAATGCTTTGTCCCGGTACCGGGATTCATATTCCCTTTAGCCAGTTGAGCCGTAAGACCATCTATTGATGCCTGCACTGATTTCCCAGCCCGCTCGGCTTCACGCACCAGCAAACGATCAACCTTAATTGCAGAAACAACACGACCGCTTTTCCCAAAAGGAACTACGCCAATAGCAGCCATCGCCCAGCCGCCACGACCACAACCGTCCCGATAGCACTCGGCAGCCGGCATAAACGGATTGATGAATTTGCAACACCGTCCACGACATCAGCAAAGGTCGCATCTGATGACGGAGGCCGAGCGCCTGACAACTTGTATTCATTCTCAAGATCACGCGATTGGCGACCATCCGGATCTATGAATCGATAAGGATTATTTTTAGCATAAGCGTAGCGATTAAAATTCGTTATCGGACTCTCATATGCCTGAACCGGGTCTACACTGAGGAAAATTGCAACCGCCGAATCGTAATATCGCTGCTGCATATACGTTAAACCCGTCGCCGCATCCATCACATGTCCGGAATACCCAACCCCGTCATAAGCCGGCTTACCGATTGCCGAGCCATAAGGCTCCCATTCGGTCCGCGGCTCGATCACTACTCCAGCCGAATTAGTCACTGCAACAGGGCTGCCGAGAGCGTCGACATGCTGGTACTTAATCTCCCCCCTGTTGGTGGCCCGGTTCCATTCATACGTAGCCAATAGCCTGCCACCAAGATAAATGTGCGGAATATTGAATTCACGATAATTATCGTTGTCCGATTCCCCATCGTGACGCTCTTCACGCAATAGTAACTGTCCAGCCTGATTGTAGAAAGATTTTACGAATGTCGTATCCGAGCGCCCAGCTTGGCTGACCCGGCGACCATAGGCATCGTAGCGATAAATCTCTTTACCAACCGCTGTGCGCAGCCGATTGCCGAAGTCAAAGTCGTAAGCTTGTCCGTTCTTGTTACTGAGATTGCCCTGCGCGCCGTAGCCCAACCCGCTTACGCTGGCACCCGCGCCATTTCGAATATTCGTCAGGCGATTGTTCGTGTCATAGAAATAGCGATGGTCTTTCACACCACCCAGCGACCACGTTTTGAGGTTATCTAGTGCATCGTAGGTGAAGCGATGCCAGCAATCACCGCCAAAACTGCATGAACCGACCGAAGTCAGACGGTTGAGGCCGTCGTACGTCATCCAGCGACTATAGCTATCTCCGCGCAACCTATCGAGAATCTGCCCGACATTACCGGTGTCGTGGTAGCTGGTTTCGAAGTCGATCACGCCCGTATCCGTGCTCCGAGCAGGCAACTGACGCAGGTTCTGCTGCATGGTATGGACGATGCCGTTGCCATAGGTGAACTGCTTGATCGCGCCGTTCGGGTAATAGCTGATACCCCAGGCATGGCCTCCCAGGATGCTGGAAACGCTAACCGGCTGACCCAACGCATTGTTGGCGTAGTCGATCTGCAAACCGTCCGGCGTGGTGTAACGGTTGCGGTTGCCGTAGGCGTCGTAGCCATTGGCGCTCGTCCACGAGTACCAGCCCGGCTGACTGACCGTCTCGCTGCTCAACAGGCGACGTTTGTTGTAGACGTAGGTATTGACGACATTGCCCTGCCCCGGGCCGTCGTTGCTGGTGGTGACCTCGCGCGGCAGCCCATCTGGGGTATAGAGCCAAGTCTGATTGCCACGCCCGTCCGGAAAGGCCAGCGTCTGCAGCCGGTTGCGACTGTCGTAACCGCGATCCACGCGGCGGCCGGACGCATACGCCTCGGCCGAGTTGCAATTACTCAAGCTAGGCAGCGTCAGACCCGCGGCCGACCAAGCCGGGTTGCCCGCATCGTCGTAAGCGGTAACCGTCGCACCAGTCTCCGGTTCGATGCTCTTGCACAGGCGCTGATGTGCGTCGTAAACGAAATACCGATATAGCGACACGCTTTGGTCGCGGCTGCGGCGACGCAGCGAGGTCGGCTTGCCGAACACGTCGCGGGCGATTTCGGTCAGCGTATCTTCGGGGCTGTCGATGATGACCGGCGTTTCGTAACTGGGCTCGCCGAATGCCTGAAATGCCGCCTGGGTCACGTTGCCTCGCGGATCACGAACCAGGGTCTGAAGGCCGAAGTGGTATTCGGTCGTGGTGGTCAGCACGCCGAGTTCGGAATCCTGCTGCGAACTGATAACACGCCCCAGCGCGTCGTAGCGGGTGCGCACACCCAGCATCGCGGTCGGAGGCGGGGCCTGAACCTGGATACCCAGATTCGGTGACGCTGGGCCGAACCAAGTCACGCCCTCCTGCAGCATTTGCCATTGGAAGTCGTAGGCACCTGGCGATGTGGGCGCGCGCACCGTGAAATTGAAAGTCGCGATCTGTCCTGTGGCGACATCTCCCGGCACATCGATACGCGCGATGTTCCAGCGCCCGTTGTCGCCAGGATTCTGCGATCCCAATCGGAACTGGTCTGCGATACGCCAGGTTCGCGTGCCCGTGTTCCGCATCTGGACACTGACGGAATATTCTCCGCCCGGCTGCATGACCGTGGGTGCGGACTGGTTAACGAACTCCGAAGCGTGAGTGGGCGGTATCTGAACTTGAATCACCTGATTCGCCGACGATGCGCCGAACCATCGCACGCCCTCCTGCAACATATTCCATTGAAAATTATGCGCGCCCACGCTTGTCGGCGCAGTCACATTGAAGTTGAAAACAGCGACCTGCCCCGGCCCCACATCGGCGCTAAGCCCTACGCGGCTCAACCCCCAGATTGCGTTGTCCTGAGGATTGAACGAACCTAATGCGAATGACTTGCTGCTGCGCCACACCGCGGTGCCGGTGTTCTTCATCTGCACGCTGACGGGATAACTCACACCAGGGGCCATGTTCGCAGGCACCGATTGCGCCACGAATTCCGACTCACCGGTACCGACCACGACGGTGATCGGCGCGGATTGGCCGTGCTTATTCTTGTTGTCGTACGCGTGCGCGATAACCGTATAGGCACCTGCGGCCACGTTGTTCCACTGCGCGGAGAACGGAGCTGTCATGGACGCCGCCACCCACGCGCCGTTGGCGAAGTACTCCACCTTGCTGATCGAACCGTCGCTGTCGGTTGGATTGGACGTCAGCGCGATGCTGGCCGGCACCAGATATTCGGCTCCGCCGGGCAAGCTCAAGGTCACCACCGGCGCTTGGTTGACCGGCTGGATCACGACCTGCTTGTTGACCGTGTTGGTTCGCCCGCCGAAATCCTTGGCGGTCACACTGAAATTGTAAGTGCCTGCGGCCAGACCGGTGATCGTCTTGCTGATGAGGTAGTCGTTCACCTTTTCGATCTGGACTGCGTTTTGATAGAGAGCCATCCACTCGATGCCAGCTTCCGGCGTGGACTCGCCTGTGACCTCGATCGTCGCCGGCGCTTCCAGGTCCGATATCGGCTGGACCGCGATGCTGATCGGAGGCGTACCCGAAGGCGGCGCCGCGTACGCCGGCATTACCAAACCGCCTAGCAAGCAAAGCAAGCCGATAGACAATTGGCGCACGGCATAGACCACGCTACCGCATCCGAACCAGCGCCTACCTTCATCATCCGTGATCCTCATCGCCCCCACCCCTATCGCCGTCGCTTGAAATTTCGCTTCATGTTGATTCACGGAGCTATCCCCGTGCAGTCAAAGTTGCGCGCGCCATCGACGAAAGGGTTACGCGGATACGACGAGAAGGTTACCCGCCCTTCGTGGTCGTAGCATTTCATCGTCCAACGCGTCGTGGCCGCGGGATTGGAGACGTCCTCCTCCTGCTCCACTACGGGACGCCATAGTGCATCGAAAAAAATCGTCTTTTTGCTGTTGCCTGTCGTCGTCACCTGCCGCCAATGGCCACCCGACAATCCGGATTCGTTAACACTGACCTGTTCGAACTGTGAGCGGGTATCGTTCCAAACCGTATCGTCTCCCGCGGGATAAGTAACATGATTCAATCGCCCCATCTGGTCATAACCGTAACCAATAGTGTTTCCACTCTCGTCAACGACAGAAGTGACCCAGCCGTTGTCATCTACAACGGAAATTTTCTGAGTCCCGTCATGGAAACGCACCGTCTGTGGCACTCCACGCTTCCAGTCGTTGAAAGCTGTGATCAGATTGCGGCCATCGGTAACGGAGGCAACGCTCCCATCAGGGTGATAGGCCATCGTCTTCTGTAGTTTTCCGAACTGGTAGAAGGAGACTGGCATCGCATTATCTGGCGCGTATTCGATACGAGAGGGCGTAGCCCCCGTATCCTGATTCGTCTCGCTGGCGATTTGCCCCAATATCCATTTGGAAGAGCTGTCAAAGTAAGCAAGGACATCGGTTTTTCGATATCCCAACGTGCTCCACAACGAGACATTCACGGGCCGAAGAGACGAGTCGAACTCGTTAATGTCCCGATGAAATCTGACGTTATCCTGGAACGTCTCGACATTCTTGAGCCGACGGCGCCGTTGTTCCCAGAAATGATTCCCCGCACCGTTGAGCGGTAATCCCACGCCATCGAACACCTGCCAGCTCTGTATCTCGGTCTTGAACACCGTTCCAGCACCTCCCCACTCAGTTTTAAGCAAGATGCCGTCGTTTTCGTATGCCTTGTTGCCGTATTCGTATCGAACAAAGGTTCCGGCCGGCCCCTGAATCTCGACTGTTCGAGTAGTAGGCGAAGTAGCGGTACATTCCTGCCCTCGATTTTGATTTATATAGCAACCATTCGCCGGGCCGTACACAAACGACCAGTCAAGTGCAGTGATTCCGGGACCTTGAATCGATTTCAGCTTGAGCGCAATGCTGTCGTAGTCCTTCGGATCCTGATTGCACCATGAAGATCCAGCCACCTCCACCCATTTCACATACGACAAACCTCGTCGCAAGTTACTAAACGAAAATTGCCCCACTGCGCCAGATGGATGTCGTAATGTCAGCGTGGCATAACCGGTATATCGCTCGGGAGCTTGAGTGCCGCTGCAACCAGCACCCACTCGGCGGATCTCACCGGAAAGTGACGAACTCCATGTCGAACCATCCGGATAAGTCAATTTGACTTCATTCGCCGGATACTCGTACAACCAGTTTCTGCGCCCATCCGTCGCGGAAACAAGCCTCGTCGCAGTCGCATCGTATGTCAGCGCCAAGCTCCGTCCATCGCTGGAGGTCACTGTAGCCAGATTGGCGTTCTGATAACCATAATTAACCCAATTACCAAAGCGGTCCTCGATCCGGGTGACATACAGCCGTTGCTCCCGACGCCCCAACAGCGTCTCACCCAGCAGACCGATCTTTCGGATATGATCAGTGATTTCACCCGGGACGAGCCAATCAAAATAATACTTATTCCCCCGCGGATCTCGGGCCAGAAACCCCTCGCCAGGAGCGCCGTTTTTAAGCTGCGATATGCACGAAAAGCGCCAATCCTCGTTGGTGGCCCAACGATACGTTTGCCCATCCGCCGGAACATCGGCAGCGCCGCTAAGCAATAGTTGCGCATTGCCCCCAGGCAGATTCAGACGAATCCCGTGGAAATACTCTTCAGCCATGAAAGTGTCTTCCTTACCGGAGCTTTGCCTGACCTCCGGGGGAGGCGTGACCATGGAGCAACGCTTTTCGTAGCTACCGTTCACCCAACTGTTCCAACCGTTCAAATTTCTGCTGGCCGAGCCCCATGGAAAGATGCCCGACAAATAGGGCACCTCGAAATTGCTCCACTGCAGATACCCGCCTAACCCGTCGTCGGAGCCTTCGAATTTCCGGACCAAAGCAACGGAAAGATCATTATTGCCAGGCAGACTAATGTCGGTAACCCAAAAATCCGTGCTGCCGCTATAAGGATCAGTTTGATCTCCGAATAGATTCGGCCCCAATGCGCCGATGCTTTCGGAGGTCTTCATCTGAGTATCGAAATCTTCGTACCGCGTCCGGTCCGCAGCGAAAGCGGGGACGAGCACGACCGAGTAAAAAAGTAGGGCAACCGCAAGGCACCGCTGTAAACGCATTATTCTTGGCATGTTTTTCACTTGTTTAAAATTGCGACTTAGCCCACGGTCTTCCCTGCGCTCTCGCGCCGTTTTAGTTCGGACATCCACACGCGCTTTTATTCGATAGCCATGCCACTGGTGTATGGGAAGTCCCGCCCCCCCGAAAGGACGGTTACCGGGCATCAGCCGGGGCCGAGAAGCAGCGGCCGACAGCCACCGCCAGCGAATGATTAACCGGCAACGACACACCGGTGACGGCAAAACTTGTGGCCCTGTATAGACCTGGGCCCTCGGTCTTGATCGTCTGCGCCTATTTAATGAACTCGTCGCACTCCTCCCACGGCGCCTTTACCGCAACGGCGGCGCACGACGTCACGCCCCCCATACGGCCTTCTCCCCAAGAGTCCTTGGCCAAATCTGAAGCCAGCATCGGGCCGACTCAATCAACGGACCTTTTATCACAACGCAGACTCGCCACGTATTAACAGGAAGTCTGGCGGCAGCCCGGATCGCAAGCTGAGACCAGCCCAGTCAGTCCCCGCAAATAAAAACGGGCCCCCGAGAGGGCCCGCCGCATCACCGCTGGATCATCCAGAAACTAGCGCATCAACTACTTCACCCCACCCAAACCCGAGCATTGCGGAACATCCGCAACCACGGCGAGTCCTCGGCCCAGTCCTTCGGCGCCCAGCTGAAATTGGCGCTGCGCAGGGTGCGCTCGGGGTGCGGCATGAGGATGGTGGCGCGGCCGTCGCGGCTGGTCAGGCCGGCGATGCCGTCGGGCGAGCCGTTGGGGTTGAGCGGGTAGCGGTCGGCGACGCGGCCGTCGCCGTCGATGTAGCGCAACGAAATATCGGCGGCGGCCTGATCGATGCCGCTGGCGAAGTCGGCGCGGCCTTCACCGTGCGCTACCGCGACCGGGATGCGCGAACCGGCCATGCCGCGGAAGAACAGCGATGGCGATTCGACCACTTCCAGCAGGCCCAGGCGCGCTTCGAACTGTTCGCTGCGATTGCGCAGGAACACCGGCCAATGCTCGGCGCCGGGGACGATCGGCTTGAGCTGGGCCAGCATCTGGCAGCCATTGCACACGCCCAGCGAGAAACTGTCTTCGCGCGCGAAGAACGCGGCGAAGGCATCGCGCAGCGCGCTGCGTTCGAGGATGCTGGTAGCCCAGCCGCGGCCCGCGCCGAGCACGTCGCCGTAGCTGAAACCGCCGCAGGCGGCGAAGCCCTTGAAGTCGTCCAGCTTGAAGCGGCCGTTGATCAGGTCGCTCATGTGCACGTCGAAGGCTTCGAAGCCGGCGCGGTCGAAGGCGGCGGCCATTTCGATCTGGCCGTTGACGCCCTGCTCGCGCAGGATCGCGACCTTGGGCCGCGCGCCGGTGTTGACGAACGGCGCGGCGACATCGTCCTGGGGATCGAAGGCGAGCTTGGGCTTCAGGCCCGGCGCGTTGAAGTCGCGCGCGATCGCGCGCTCTTCGTCGGCGCAATCGGGGTGGTCGCGCAGCTTCTGCAGGGCGTGGCTGGTGGACCACCAGGCGTCGAACAATTCGTCCCAGCGCCATTCGACCAGAATCTTGCCGTCTTCCTTCACGCGCACTGACGCGGCGGTCGTCGGCTTGGCGATGCGCTGCGCGCAATCGATCAGGTTGTGGCGCGAGATCAGGTCGGCGAATTCGGCGCGGTCGTCGTTGTGGATCTGCACGATCGCGCCGAGTTCTTCGTTGAACAAGGTGCGGAACGGATCTTCGCCCCAGCCGTCGAGGCTGATGTCCACGCCCAGGCGCGAGCAGAACGCCATTTCCGACAGGCTGGCGAAAGCGCCGCCGTCGCTGCGGTCGTGATAGGCCAGCAGCAGGCCGGCTTCGCGCGCGTCGCGGATCAGTTCGAAGAAATCGCGCAGGCGCTGCGGGCTGTCGAGATCGGGCACGCCGGCGTCGAAACGGCTGGTGTCGCCGGGCGCGCCGGCGAAGGCCGGCAGCGAGTCGCCGGCCTGTTTTTCGACCGCATCGGGATGCACCTGCGCCAGCACCGAACCGCCCAGGCGCTGCTTGCCGGCGCCCAGGCCGATCAGCCACAGCTCGGTATCGGGATCGCGCGACAGCAGCGGCGTGAGTTGCTGGCGCACATCGACCACCGGCGCGAACGCGCTGACGATCAACGACACCGGCGACACCGACTTGGAGGCGCTGTCGCCCGAGCCCCACTGCGCCTGCATCGACAGCGAATCCTTGCCGACCGGGATGCTCAGCTCCAGTTCCGGGCACAGTTCCAGGCCGACCGCCTTCACCGCGTCGAACAGCAGCGCGTCTTCGCCCGGATGCGAGGCCGCGGCCATCCAGTTCGCCGACAGCTTGATGCGGTTGAGCGATTCCACCGGCGCCGCGCACAGGTTGGTGATCGCTTCGCCGACCGCCATGCGCGCGGCGGCGGCGGCGTCGAGCAGCGCGAGCGGAGTGCGTTCGCCGATCGCCATCGCTTCGCCGACGAAGCCGTCGAAACCCGACAGGGTGATCGCGCAATCGGCCAGCGGCAGCTGCCACGGGCCGATCATCTGATCGCGCGCGACCAGGCCGCCGACGGTGCGGTCGCCGATGGTGACGAGGAAATTCTTCGCCGCGACGGTCGGATGCGCGAGCACGCGTAAACCGGTGTCGTGCAGGTCCAGCCCGTCCCATTGCAGCGCCGGCCACGGTGCCGGCGGCGGGTGGCGGGCGTCGCGATGCATCTTCGGCGGCTTGCCGAACAGCACGTCCATCGGGAAATCGATCGGCCAATCCGCATGGGCGATGGCTTGCTCGCCGTAGACGCTTTCGATCGTGGCGCCGTAGCCGACCACGAGGCGTTCTTCCGCCGTCGCATAGCCGACCACCGCGAACGGGCAGCGCTCGCGTTCGCAGATCGCGGCGAAGTCGTTGATGCGATCGGCCGGCAGGCCGAGCACGTAGCGTTCCTGCGATTCGTTGCACCACAACTGCATCGGCGACAGCGAGGGATCGTCGCTGGGCACTTGCGCCAGATCGATCACGCCGCCGAGGCTGGAGTCGTGCAGCAGTTCGGGAATGGCGTTGGACAAACCGCCGGCGCCGACGTCGTGGGCGCTGTCGATCGGGTTGTCGGCGCGCAGCGCGACGCAGCGGTCGATCACTTCCTGGCAGCGGCGTTCCATCTCCGGGTTGTCGCGCTGCACGCTGGCGAAATCCAGCGATTCGGCGCTGTCGCCGGAGGCGACCGAACTGGCCGCGCCGCCGCCCAGGCCGATCAGCATCGCCGGGCCGCCGAGCACGATCACCGCGTGACCGGGCTTCAGGCCGAGCTTGTCTACCTGGATGCGGTCGATCGCGCCCAGGCCGCCGGCCAGCATGATCGGCTTGTCGTAGGCGCGGGTCAGCGCGCCTTCGGACAGTTCGAAACTGCGGAAATAACCGACCAGGTTCGGACGGCCGAATTCGTTGTTGAACGCGGCCGCGCCGATCGGGCCGTCGAGCATGATTTCCAGGGCCGGCGCCATGCGCGGATTGAGCGCGCGCGGGCGTTCCCACGGCTGCGGCAAAGTCGGAATGCGCAGGTGCGAAACGCTGAAACCGCACAGGCCGGCCTTCGGGCGGCCGCCGCGGCCGGTCGCGCCTTCGTCGCGGATTTCGCCGCCGTTGCCGGTGCTCGCGCCGGGAAACGGAGCGATCGCGGTTGGGTGGTTGTGGGTCTCGACCTTGATGCAGAACGCCGACGGTGTCTGCGCTTCGGCGGTGTAGGCCTGGCTACCCGGTTGCGGGCGGAAGCGCCGGGTCGGATAGCCTTCCACCACCGCGGCGTTGTCGCTGTACGCCGACAGGGTGTTTTCCGGCGTCTGCGCGTGGGTGTGCTTGATCATCTTGAACAACGACTGCGGCTGGTCTCGGCCGTCGAGGGTCCAGGATGCGTTGAAGATCTTGTGCCGGCAGTGCTCGGAATTGGCCTGCGCGAACATCATCAGTTCGACGTCCGACGGCGCCCGGCCGAGCGCGCCGTAGCGTTCGCGCAGGTAGGCGATTTCGTCCTCGGCCAGGGCCAGGCCGAGGCGGCCGTTGGCGGCTTCCAGTTGCTCCAGGGCGATGCGCTCGAGTTCGCCGCGCGCCGGCACCGCGAACAGCGCGGCCGCGTCGTCGCGCGTTTGCAGCAGCGACTGGGTCATCGGGTCGTGCAGAACCTTGGCCAGCGCGCCCTGGGTGGCGGCATCGGCCGGCCAACCGCTGAGGTCGTAGCGGGTGCCGCGTTCCACGCGCTTGACCGGCTGGCCGGCGCCGCGCAGCAGTTCGGTGGCCTTGCTGGCCCAGGGGGACAGGGTGCCCAGGCGCGGGGTCACGTAGCGCGAGGTGGCGTCGCTTGCGCGCGCCGCTTCGCTGGCTTCGGCCTGCAGGATGCGGCGCAGCGTGGCGTCGTCGGGCGTGGCGCCGGGCTCGGGCTCGACCCAGTACACGGGCCAGGCATCGATCAGGCGGACATCGGAATGGAGGGCGGACAGGCGGGCTTGGAGCCGCTCGCGGCGGAACGAAGACAGGGCCGAGTGGCCCTCGAGGACGATCATGTCCGGGAAACCGTGCAACGCAGGGCCGGGTATTGTATCGAAAACGCGGGCGGGCTTCGGGCCGCGCCGGGGCGAAGAGGGCCGCGAGGACCGATCGCGACAAGCCCGGGGCCGGGTCAGGGTTTCGAGGTTCGGGCGTCGCGGCTCAGGCGCTGCAAGTTCGGCGGGGCGGCTCGGGTCCGGGACAGGATCGAAGCGGCGACGCAGCGACGGAGCCGGCGCGCGGCGGGCGCCCCAGATGTTTCACGCCGAAGCCGTGAAACGCCGTCAACTTCAAGTTGCACAACCCATCCGAAATTGCCATTTCGATTCGGCTAAGTCGCTGAAATACAAAGGGCTCGCCTCAGCGAGCCCTTCGTTGCCGGTTGCCGGCCGGCAACCGGCGGCGGCGCTCAGGCGACGGTCAGAGCCCGCCCACCGGCGTGGCCACCGCCGCGGTCGGCTTGGCCGCGGTCTTGGATTCGGCCGCCAGCTTGTCCAGCGCCTGGCGCAGCTGCGCCGGCGGGACGTAACCACCGAGCTGGACGCCTTCGCTGGTGAGAATCATCGGCGTGCCGGTCAGGCCGGCGCGCTGGCCGATGTCGTACTGCTGCTCGACGGTGTTCTTGCATTCCTTGGCGGCGACGCCGTGGTCGCTCTTGGCTTCGGTCAGGGCCTTGCGGCGATCGGCCGCGCACCACACCGAGACCATCTTCTTGTAGTCGTCGCTGCCGATGCCGGCGCGCGGGAAGGCCAGATATTCCACCGCGATGCCCTGGCGGTTGTATTCGGCGATCTCGCTGTGCAGCTTGCGGCAGTAGCCGCACTCCACGTCGGTGAACACCGCGACGGTGTGCTTGGGATTCGGCGGCGAGAACACGATGCGCTCGCTGACCGGGATGCTCTTGACCAGATCCTTGCGCATGCCGGCCAGGGTGTCTTCGCTGAGGTTGCGCTTGGCCTGGGTATCGAACAGGGCACCGCCGGAGCCGGGCAGGAACAGGTAACGGCCGTCGTCGCTGACGTAGACCACCTGGCCCTGGGCCAGGGCTTCGCGGAAGCCCGGCATCGGCGCGGCGCCGATCTTGTCGATGTTGATGTTGGGGCTGAGGGTGCGGATGGCGTCGACCGCGCGCGCATCGGCGCTGCCGGCGGCGACCTTGGGCGCGGCGCCCTTCGGGGCTTGCGCGGCGGCGGCGGCGGCCGGCTTGACCGGATCGGTCTTGGCGGCGGCGGCCTGCGGTGCCTGGGCGCAGGCGGACAGGCTGATCGCGCCGAGCACGGCGAACATGATGCGCTTCATCTATCGAATCCTTGGCGTTCTGTTGTCGGGCCTTGGACCGCCCGAGAGGGAATAGGTTCGTCCGATTGTGGCATGGACGGGCGCGGGATCGCGGTTCCGCGATGGGTATCACGGGGCCAAGGGGCGATGGGAGTCGCGATTTGGGGGGCGCGATGGGGTGGGAATGTGCCGGAGGGCACGCCGTACTGCTGAGTCCGGGTTTTGCTGAGTTGGGTGTATCAGGCTGGGTTGCGACTTGGGTCGGCCGGGGAGTTCGTGGTCGCCGCTGCGCGGCTCCTGGAGTCGCTCCGGGGCAGGAGTTGCGCAGGCTGCGACCGCGCCAATGCAACGACGAGTCTGGACGACCCGGCCCGGCGCAGTGCGCCGGGCGTTCAAGCAGGCATGCGGCTGTGCCGCATAAGCGCGGAGGGTCGCCGGGCTCGGCTGGACCCGGCCCGGCGCAGTGCGCCGGGCGTTCAAGCAGGCATGCGGCTGTGCCGCATAAGCGCCTGCTTTCACCCCCTAGGATGATGCTTCGAATGCAACTTCTTGAGCTGCTCGCGCGCCACCAGGGTGTAAATCTGCGTGGTCGATAACGAGCTATGTCCCAGCAGCATCTGCAATGCGCGCAAATCCGCGCCGCGATTGAGCAGATGGGTGGCGAAACTGTGGCGCAGGCCGTGTGGGCTCACCTTGGCCGGATCGATTCCGGCGACCGCGGCGTAGCGCTTGACCAGATGCCAGAACGCCTGCCGCGTCGGCGCTTCGCCGCTGGCTTCGATGAACAACGGCGACAGCGCGCGCTTGCCGGCCAACTGCGGGCGCGATTGCGCCAGATAGCGCTCCAGCCAGTGCTGGGCCTCCTCGCCCAGCGGCACCAGCCGCTCCTTGCTGCCCTTGCCCATCACCCGCAACACGCCCTGGCGCAGATTGACCCCGGTCGCGGGCAGGTGCACCAGTTCGCTCACGCGCAGGCCGGCGGCGTACATCAGTTCGAGCATGGCGCGATCGCGCAGGCCCAGCGGATTGTCGGTGTCGGGCGCGTTCAACAGCGCGTCGATCTGGCTTTCGGCCAGCGCCTTGGGCAGCGAGCGCGGCAGCTTCGGCGGCGCCAGCAACGCGGTCGGATCGTCGCGGCGGTCGCCTCGGCGCAGGCGGAAGGCGTAGAAGGCGCGCAGCGCCGACAGCAGGCGCGCGTTGCTGCGCGGCGAATAGCCTTCGCGCGTGCGCCAGGACAGGTAGTCGAACAGCGCGCCGCGATCGGCGCCGGCGAGGCCGCGTCCGTCGCGCCAGCGCGCCAAGCCTTCCAGATCGCGCCGGTAGCTGTCGAGGGTCTGCTGCGCCAGGCCGTTTTCGGCCCAGATCGCGTCGAGGAACTGGGTGATCGCCACGTCGTCGGCCTCCTCGAGCGGCGGCAACGACATGGCCTGGGTGCGGCGTTGGGCGGGAGTGCTGGCGCTCATGCCGGCAGCTTAGTGGCTCGGGCGGGCGATGAGGACGATCGATGCGCGCCGACCGCAACACGGCGCGCATGCGATGGGAGAATGACGGCCCTGTGCGCGCGCGCGGCCTGCGCGCCCGCCGTCCGCGATATCTCCCGTTTGCCCGCTCGCTTATCCTGATCCGATGACCGCACCCGTCCCCGCACCCGCTCCCGCCAAACCCGCCGCCCTGATCCTGTGGCGGCTGCTGTCGATGCTGTATGACCTACTCCCGGTGCTGGCGCTGTGGATGCTCGCCGGCGCCGTGTTCGCGGTCGGCTACACCCTCGCCGGCCACGATTCGCACGAGAACATCCGCCCCTTCAGCGCGCTGCAATGGCTGCTGTGGCTGGTGTGCTGGGTCATCACCGGCGTGTATTCGACGGTCAGCTGGCGCCGCGGCGGACAGACGCTGGGAATGCGGCCGTGGCGTTTGCGCGTGGTCGGCCGCGGCGAACAGGCGCCGGAATGGAAGGCGCTGTGGATTCGCTACGCGGTCGGCAGCTTGTCGCTGGCCGCGGCGGGGCTGGGTTTCTGGTGGGCGTGGTTCGATCGCGAGCGGCTGACCTGGCACGACCGCGCCAGCGCGACCCGCACGCTGCGCCTGCCTAAACGTCAGAAGTAAGCCGCTTCGGTTCGAAACGGCATGCGTCCGGGCCGATCAGCCCGAACGCCGTTTGAACAGATACGCCGACACCGCCAGCATCACCACCGTCGGCGCCACGTAGGCCAGGCGGAAGTCGAAGCGGAACACCTTGGCCAGTTCGACGAACTGCGTCTGCAGCAACCAGAACACCAGCGCGAACACGATGCCGATGAACAAGCGCTTGCCCATGCCGCCGCTGCGCAGGCTGCCGAAGGCGAACGGCACCGCCGCCAGGCACAGCGCCAGCACATTGAGCGGATAGAACCAGCGGCCCCAGTAATGCGCTTCGAATTCGCCCGCGTCGAGCTGATTGCGCTCGCGGTCTTCGATCGCCTTGTGCAAAGCCTTGGCGCTGAGATAACGCGGCCGGTTGGTGCCGCTCATCAGCGCCGAGCTGTCGAGTTTGGACTCCCAGCGCTCTTCCGCGATCTGCTTCTTCTCGGCCGATCTGGCGTGGAAGGTGGTGCGGGTGACGTTGCGCAGCAGCCAGCCGCCGGGGCGATGCTCGGCGATGCCGGCCACCGCGATCGACACCAGCCGCCCGTCCGCGCCGAACTGGTACAGGCTCACGTTGCGCAGTTCCAGCCAGCGATCGTTGCCCTGGCTGCGTTCCTGGCCCTGGCTGGCGCTGAGGATCACGTCGCCCTCGCGCGCCCACAGGCCGGAGTATTCGGCCACCACTTGATTGTTCGACTTGGCCGCGGCCTTGAGCGACTCGCCGCGGCGCTGCGCTTCCGGCGCCAGGGTCTCGCCGTTGACCACCATCAGCAAGGTCAGGATCGCCAGCGAACCGGCCACCGCGATGCTGAGCCGGCGCCGCGACAGGCCGACCGCGCGCAGTACGGTCAGCTCCGAGGTGGCCGCCAACTGGCCCAGCGCCATCAACGAACCGACCACCGAGGCGTAGGGGAACAGCGAATAGGCGCGTCGCGGCACCGTCAAAGCCATGTAGGCCAGCGCCTGCATGAAGCCGTAGCGGCCCTTGCCGATGTCGCCGAACTCGCCGACGAAGCTGAGCATGAAGTCCAGCCCCAGCAGCACCGCCCAGGTCAGCAGCACGGTGCTGAGCACCACCTTGCCGACGTAGATGTCGTGGATCTTCGGAAACGGCTTCATACCAGGCTCCGCCTGCGGCCGACCCGGCCATCGCGGAAATACATCCAGGCGGTGACCGCCAGCAGCGGCAGCGTCAGCCACCACAGGCCCAGCGCGGCCGGAGTCTTGCCGTCCTCGATCCAGCCGGTGCCCATCATCATGAAGTTGTTGCCGATCAGGTAGGCCAGAAAGCCGATCAGCATGCTGCCGTAGCGCGCCTGGCGCGGCGTGCTGCGCGCCAGCGGAATCGCCAGCAGGGCGAAGGCCAGCGCCAGCAGCGGCGGGGCGATGCGGTAATGCAGCTGCGCCGCGGCCTCGGGCCTGGCGTCGCCGAACAATTGCGTGGTCGGCAGCATTTCCGGCGATTTGGGGTCGTAGCGGTCTTCGCTGGCCGGCAGCAGGAAATCGTTGCGCACGTAGCGCATCAGCCGGTAGTTGAGGCTGCCGTCCACCGGGCCTTCAACCTCGAAGCCGTCGTCCAGGGTCAGATAGCGGTCGCCGTTGGCGTTCACCGTCAGCCGGCCGGTCTTGGACGTGGTCACGTCCTGGCGATCGGGCTTGCTGCGGTAGATGAAGATGCGGTCGAAGCTCTTGCCGTCGTCGGACATGCCGCCGACGTAGATCACCCCGTTGCCGTTGGGCAGGCCGGTGAAGGCGCCCGGCTCCAGGCCGGCCACGATCAGGCTGCGGTTGGCCTCGTTGATCATCTGCCGCGAAGCGCGGTCGGCCCACGGCCCCAGCCACAGCGAACAGGCCCCGACCACCAGGATGATCGGCCCGGCCACCAGCATCAGCGGCTTGAGCATCCGCCGCGGGCCGACGCCAACGGAGGCGATCACGGGCATTTCCGAGTCGCGGTAGAGCCGGCCCATGCCCATCATCAGGCCCAGCATCAGCGACAGCGGCAGGATCAGCGGCAGCCACTTGATCAGCACCAGCCCCAGCTGAACCAACATCATGCCCGCCGGGACCTTGCCCTTGGCGATGTCCTCGAGCACGTCGGTGAAAGCGCCGCCGACACTGACGATCAGCAGCACCACCAGGGTGGCGAAGATCGCCTGGGCGAATTCGCCGGTCAGATAACGGTCAAGCTTGAGCATTAGGCGTGGGGGCGCGCTTCGGGTTGGGCTTCGGCATCGGGCGGGCTTGCTTTAAACTCGGGAGTTCGTTCGACGGCCGTCCTGCCCCGTTGGCCCCCGGACCGCTGGTCCTGGAGCCGGTGGCAAGCCGAAGCTTCCGGTTACGAATCCACTCGCGCCTTGCGGCGCTGGACGCCTTGCGGCTCCGGCACCGGGCCTTGCGGTCCGCAACGCCAGCTTCGACAAAGCCGGACGATTGTACGTACTCACCTTCTTATCTGCTCGGGAATCTGTTGGATGACCCTCGAATTCGACCTGAACCGCGACGCGCCGTCCGCCGCCCAAACTGATTGCGTCGTGGTAGGCGCCTTCGCTGACAAGACCCTGACCGCAGCGGCGCGAACGCTGGATGAAGTCAGCGGCGGGCGCCTGACCGCGCTGCTGGAACGCGGCGACATCAGCGGCAAGACCGGCAAGACCTCGCTGCTGCACGACGTCGCCGGCGTGGCCGCGCCGCGCGTGCTGGTGGTCGGCCTGGGCGAAGCCGGCAAGTTCGGCGTCGCCCAGTATCTCAAGGCGGTCGGCGACGCCGCCCGCGCGCTCAAGGCCGGTCCCGTCCAGCACGCGCTGCTGACCTTCAGCGAAGAACCGGTGCTGGGCCGCGACGCCGCCTGGGCGATCCGCCAGGCCGCCATCGCCGCCGATCACGCCTGCTACCGCTACACCGCCACCCTGGGCAAGAAGAAGGAC
The DNA here is from genome assembly GCF_018612875.1 of Lysobacter sp. ISL-50. Lineage (GTDB taxonomy): Bacteria > Pseudomonadota > Gammaproteobacteria > Xanthomonadales > Xanthomonadaceae > Lysobacter. The sequence goes on from NZ_JAGGRI010000045.1 coordinate 158,716, forward strand.
GAGCCGGGCCTGCGCAAGCTGTCGATCAACGGCGGCGACGCGACCGCGCTGGCCCAGGGCCAGGCCATCGCCGCCGGCGTCAAGTTCGCGCGCGAACTCGGCAACCTGCCGCCGAACGTCTGCAACCCGGCCTATCTGGCCCAGCAGGCGCAGGAATTCGCCGCCCGCTTCGACACCACCGAGTGCGAAGTGCTCGACCGCGCGCAGATGGAAGAACTGGGCATGGGCTCGCTGCTCGCGGTGGCGCGCGGCTCGGCCAACCCGCCCAAGCTGATCGTGCTCAAGTACAGCAACGGCGGCGACGCCAAGCCGTTCGTGCTGGTCGGCAAGGGCATCACCTTCGACACCGGCGGCATCAACCTCAAGGTCCAGGGCGGCATCGAGGAAATGAAGTTCGACATGTGCGGCGCCGCCTCGGTCCTGGGCACGTTCGTGTCGGCGGTCGGCATGCAGTTGCCGATCAACCTGGTGGTGATCGTCCCGGCCGTGGAAAACATGCCCGACGCCGACGCCTACCGCCCGTCCGACGTGCTCACCAGCATGTCCGGCAAGACCATCGAAGTCGGCAACACCGACGCCGAGGGCCGCCTGATCCTGTGCGACGCGCTGACCTACGCGCAGCGTTTCGAGCCGCAGGCGCTGCTGGACGTGGCCACCCTCACCGGCGCCTGCGTGGTCGCGCTGGGCAAGTTCGCCACCGGCCTGATGAGCAAGGACGACCAGCTCTCGGCCGAACTGCTCGCCGCCGGCGAGCAAGTCTTCGACCGCGCCTGGCGCCTGCCGCTGTGGGACGAATACCAGACCCAACTGGAATCCACCTTCGCCGACGTCTACAACATCGGCGGCCGCTGGGCCGGCGCGATCACCGCCGGCTGCTTCCTGTCGCGCTTCACCGAAGGCCAGCGCTGGGCGCATCTGGACATCGCCGGCGTTTCCAACGAAGAAGGCAAGCGCGGCCTGGCGACCGGCCGTCCGGTCGGCTTGCTGTCGCAGTGGTTGCTGGAAAGAAACGGGAATTGAGGGGCGGGAATCGGGAGTCGGGAATGGGGAATCGGTAGGGCGCTTGCGCCGCAACCGATTCCCGTCCCGCTCTTCCCGCTTTCGCCTTTCGCTTCTCGCTTCAACCGATTCCCAATTCCCGATTCCCCATTCCCGGCCCCTATGCCCCGCGCAGACTTCTACTTGATCCAATCGCCGCGCTTCAAAGAAGAACCGCTTCGGTTGGTGTGCGAGCTCACGCGCAAGGCCCACGACGCCGGCCTGCCGACGCTGATCCTGGCGCGCAGCGCCGAGCAGGCCGAGCAGCTCGACGACATGCTGTGGGACATGGGCGAAGACGCTTACATCCCGCACCAGATCGCCGGCATGGACGAAGACGAGGACGAAGCCGACGTGCTGATCGCGGCGCCCGAGTCCGACGCCGCGCTCCGCGCGCTGGTGATCAACCTGCGCGACGCCGCGGTCGCCGACGGCTTCGATCGCGTGCTGGAAGTCGTACCCGCCGACGACTCCGCGCGCGGCCCGCTGCGCGAGCGCTGGAAGCAGTACCAGGCGCGCGGCTTGAGTTTGAATAAGCACGATATGTGAGGCGGGAATCGGGAATGGGGAATGGGGAATCGGGAATCGTAAGAGCCCGCTTCGCCAACCCGCCCCGCCACCACGATTCCACGCGCTTTTTTGTTTTTGCTGTTGCTCCTGCCGATTCCCCATTCCCGATTCCCGATTCCCGGCCCAACAACCATGTCCCTCGCCCCCAGCTACGACCCCAAACAGTTCGAAACCCGCCTGTACGAACAGTGGGAAAGCAGCGGCGTATTCAAGCCGCGCGGCGAGGGCCAGCCCTACTCCATCCTGCTGCCACCGCCGAACGTCACCGGCACGCTGCACATGGGCCATGCGTTCCAGCACACCCTGCAGGACGCGTTGATCCGCTATTACCGCATGCGCGGCTACGACACCTTGTGGCAGATGGGCACCGATCATGCCGGCATCGCCACCGAGATGGTCGTCGCGCGCAACCTGGGCGCCGAAGGCCTGACCCGCGACGGTCTGGGCCGCGACGGTTTCATCGAAAAAGTGTGGCAGTGGAAGCGCCAGTCCGGCGACACCATCGAACGGCAGATGCGCCGCCTGGGCACCTCCGGCGACTGGTCGCGCTCGATGTTCACGATGGACCCGATCGCCTCCACCGCCGTGATCGAAGCCTTCGTGCGCATGCACGAGCAAGGCCTGATCTACCGCGGCCAGCGCCTGGTCAACTGGGACCCGGTGTTGAAGACGGCGATCTCGGACCTGGAAGTCGTCAACGAAGAAGAAGACGGCTTCCTGTGGTCGATCACCTACCCGCTCAGCGACGGCAGCACCACGCTGACGGTGGCGACCACGCGTCCGGAAACCATGCTCGGCGACACCGCGGTGATGGTGCATCCCGACGACGAGCGCTATCGGCACCTGATCGGCAAGACCGTGACGCTGCCGCTGAGCGCGCGCGAGATTCCGGTCATCGCCGACGGCTACGTGGACCGCGAATTCGGCACCGGCGTGGTCAAGGTCACGCCCGCGCACGACTTCAACGACTACGCCGTCGGCCAGCGCCACAGCCTGCCGATGATCAACATCTTCACCCCCGAGGCGAAGGTCAACGACAACGCGCCGGCGAAGTACGTCGGCCTGGATCGCTACGAAGCGCGCAAGGTCGTGCTCGCCGATCTGGAAGCCGAAGGCCTGCTCGTGGAAACCAAGCCGCACAAGCTGCAGGTGCCACGCGGCGACCGCACCAGCCAGGTGATCGAGCCCTACCTGACCGACCAGTGGTTCGTGCAGATGGACGGGCTGGCCAAGCGTGGCCTGGAGTTGGTCGAGAAGGGCGACGTGCGTTTCGTGCCGTCGAACTGGATCAACACCTATCGCCACTGGATGGAAAACATCCAGGACTGGTGCATCAGCCGCCAGCTGTGGTGGGGCCATCGCATTCCGGCGTGGTACGACGCTCAGGGCAACATCTTCGTCGGCCGCGACGAGGCCGATGCGCGCGCGCGCGGCGGCATCGGCGCCGAGGTCGCGTTGCATCAGGACAACGACGTGCTGGAAACGTGGTTCTCCTCGGGCCTGTGGCCGTTCAGCACCATGGGCTGGCCGGACGAGGCGGCGATGGGCGCGCGCGGGTTTGAGCGGTTTGTTCCGTCCTCAGTCTTGGTCACCGGTTTCGACATCATCTTCTTCTGGGTCGCGCGCATGATCATGCTCACCGACCACTTCACCGGGCAGATTCCGTTCAAGGACGTCTACATCACCGGCCTGGTGCGCGACAAGGACGGGCAGAAGATGTCCAAATCCAAGGGCAACGTGCTCGACCCGATCGATCTGGTCGATGGCATCACCCTGGATGAACTGGTCAGCAAGCGCACCACCGGCCTTATGAATCCCAAGCAGGCGGAGAAGATCGAAAAAGCCACGCGCAAGGAATTCCCCGAGGGCATCCCCGCCTTCGGCGCCGACGCGCTGCGCTTCACCATCTCGGCGCTGGCCACGCACGGCCGCGACATCAAGTTCGATCTCGGCCGCGCCGAGGGTTACAAGAATTTCTGCAACAAGCTGTGGAACGCCACGCGCTTCGTGTTGATGAACAGCGAAGACGCCAGCTTCAGCGGCGTGCCGCAGCCCACCACCGATGCCGAGCGCTGGATCCTGGCGCAGCTGGCCAAGACCGCGGCCGAGGCCGAAGCCCACTTCGCCGCCTACCGTTTCGACCTGCTCGCGCAGAGTCTGTACGAATTCGCCTGGAACGCGTTCTGCGACTGGTTCGTCGAACTGTCCAAGCCGGCGCTGCAGGGCGAAGATCAGGCCGCGGCAAACAGCACGCGTCATACCCTTCTGTACGTGCTCGAACGCCTGTTGTCGCTGCTGCACCCGCTGATTCCGTTCGTGACCGAGGAACTGTGGCAGCAGGTCGCGCCCAAGCTCGGCGTGGCCGAGACCACGGTGATGCTGCGGCCGTATCCGCAGGCGTCGGAATTCGCCGGCGATTACGCCCAGGCCGAGGCCGACGTGGAATGGCTCAAGGCGATGGTGTCGGCGCTGCGCAAGGTGCGCAGCGAGCTCAACGTCAAGCCGTCGGACTTCGTGACGCTGCTGCTGGTCAACGGCGACGCGTCCGATCGCGCGCGCGTCGGGCGCTTCGCTTCGCAGCTCAAATTCCTCAACCGGATCGATCGCATCGAGTTCATCGACGACGGCGCGCCGACGCCGCCGGCCGCTCCGGCGGTGGTCGGCGAGCTGACCTTGCTGGTGCCGCTGCCGGCGGACAAGCTCGATGCCGAACGCGGGCGCCTGGACAAGGAAATCAAGCGCGTCGAAGGCGAGATCGGTAAGAGCAAGGGCAAGCTGGCCAGCGATACCTTCGTGCAGAACGCGCCGCCGGCGGTGGTCGAGCAGGAGCGCAAGCGCCTGGTCGATTGGAACGTGCAGCTCGAAGGCCTGGCCGCGCAACGCGCCAAGCTGGCCTGACGTGGCTTCGGCGCACGGCCTTCCGGTCGTTCGCCGTTACCTGCAGAAAGCCGCGGCCGGGCCGCGGCTTTTTTGTTGCCGCCGTCAGCCGCCGCGCTTGCGGCTCAGGCCGGCCAGACGATCGGCCAGCGCCGCATTGCCCTGCCCGCGCGCCAGCGATTCGGCGGTCGCGCCGCTGGCATCGACCAGGGCGAAATCGGCATCGCGCGACGCCAGCGCCTCGATTAGCTCGGCGCGGCCGAACAAGGCCGCGAACATCGCCGCGGTCTGCCCGGCCGCGTTGCGCGCATCCACATCGCTGCGCGGATCGGCCAGCAGCACCCGCGCGCATTCGATCTCGCCCTTGAACAAGGCGCCCATCAGCGCGGTATTGCCGCGCGCGCTGTCGCCCAGGTCGGGCGCCGCGCCGGCCGCGAGCAGCGCGCGCACCGCGTCGGCGTGGCCGTAGTAAGCGGCGAGGATCAACGCGGTCGAGCCGCGCCCATCGCGCGCATCCACCGCCACACCGCGCGCCAGCAGCGACTTGATCACCTCGGTATCGCCCGAACGCGCGGCATCGAACAGGTAGCGGCTCAGGTCGGCGTCCTGCACGGCCGGGGCTTGCGCCGCGGTGGCTTGCGGCGCCGGCTCGTGCGCGAACGCGGGAGCCGCGGCCGCAGAGGCCAGCGACGCCGCCAGAGCGACATGGAATTTCAACAAGGAACGATTCATCCGATTCTCCCAACTCGCCATGCGCACCGCCCGGCGACTTCGACACGGACGGATACGATCCATCCGCTTCGACGCCAGTCGCGGCGCGACAAATCGCAACACCACCGCAGCGAGCCGCACCTCGCGGCCCGCTGCGCTCTCATACCCGCGACCGGATCAATCGCTCAACGCCGCCGACAAAGTCTTCACCCGGCCGACATCGCGCTTGAGCGTCTGGGCCAGGCGCGTGCCGTAGTCGGCATCGGCTTTATGGAAGTACGAGAGCATCGTGTACATCGTGGTTTCGTCGCGCACCTGGCCCAGGTCGCCGGCCAGATTCGCGATCAGGCTGGCGCGCTCGTTGGCCGGCAGCGAACGGTAGAACTCGCCGGCCTGACGGAAGTTCAAGGTCTTGGCGATGCGCGCCTGCTGGGTCGCGCCTTCCAGCGGCAAGGCGCTGTAACGCGCGGCGTCGGACTGCGGCTTGGGCGCGATCCGCGACGGTTCGTAGTTGACCTTGCCGGTGCGCGCGCCGTCGTTGTGTTCGCCGTCCTGGTTGTTGCTGTTGACCGCGACCTTCGGCGCGTTGATCGGCAACTGGTTGACGTTGGTGCCGACGCGGTAAAGCTGCGTGTCGGCATAGGAGAACATGCGTCCTTGCAGCAATCGGTCTTCCGACGGCTCGATGCCCGGCACCAGATTGGCCGGCGCGAACGCGGCCTGCTCGGTCTCCTGGAAGATGTTGGCCGGATTGCGGTTCAAGGTCATGGTGCCGACCTTCACCTCGGGCACGCCGGGCCAGGTCTTGGTCGCGTCGAGCGGATTGAAGTCGAACTGATCGAGCTGGTCGGGCTTGAGGATCTGCACGTACAGATCCCACTTGGGATAGTCGCCGCGGTCGATCGCCTTGATCAGATCGTTGGACAGATGATTGAAGTCGCGGCCCTGCACCGCGGCGATGTCCGCGCCGGACAGATTGTGTTCGCCCTGACGGCTGTCCCAGTGGAATTTGACATAGACGTAGCCGCCCTTGTCGTCGATCAGTTTGTACGCGTGCACGCCGTTGCCGTCCATCTCGCGATAGCTGCGCGGGGTGCCGTAATCGGAGTACACCCGCGTCAGCATCTGCGTGGCTTCGGGTATATGCGAGAAGAAATCGAACACCCGCGCCGGGTCCTGCACGTTGCTGTCGGGGCTGGGCTTGAGCGAATGCACCATGTCCGGGAACTTGATCGCGTCGCGGATGAAGAACACCGGCAGGTTGTTGCCGACCAGATCCCAATTGCCTTCGCTGGTGTAGAACTTGGTCGCGAAGCCGCGCGGATCGCGCAGGGTTTCCGGCGAATGGTTGCCGTGGATCACCGTGGAGAAGCGCACGAACACCGGCGTGGTGACGCCGGGCTGGAACAGTTTGGCGCGGGTGTATTGCGAGATGTCGCCGCTGACGGTGAAGCTGCCGTGCGCGCCGGTGCCGCGGGCGTGGACGACCCGTTCCGGGATGCGCTCGCGATCGAAGCGTTGCAGCTTCTGGATCAGGTGCACGTCCTGCAGCAAGACCGGGCCGCCGGCGCCGGCGGTCTGCGAGTTCTGGTTGTCGCCGACTGGCGCGCCGTTGTCGCGCGTAAGGGTGGGCGCGGCCTGTGCGAAGACGGCGCCGGACACCAGCAACTGCGCGGAAACGAGGGCCGCGATCAAACTGCGTTGAGGCATGAGGGTTACTCCTGGGGACTGCGCGGGAGCGTCCTACAGCGATGCCATCGTGGAAAATCGTTTGTTTGCATCGCAGCGATAGCTCGCGGCTATTCGGCGCGGGCGGTTCCGCCAACCGCATCACCGTTCCGTCGCGCCCGGCGCTCGCGGCGGACAGCCAATCCGGATGCGGCGCACATCTGGAGGGCCGATCCGCGGCGAAGCGATGATCGATAGTTCGACCGCCGTCACCGATGCCGCCTCGCCGCGGTCGCGTATGAACCGATAACGCGCACGACGGACGCGTCGGCCGTGCCTTGCGCGCGCGGCGAACGATCGCCGCGCGACGCGCAAGCCGTGCACATCCGTGTGGTGCCCGCGGCCCTTGCGGCGCCGCGACGCGGCCGCCTAGGCTGGGCCACGCGGACATCGCGTCCCGGGGGAACGCCATGCGCCATATCGTGTTGTTGGGTCTTTGCCTGCTGGCCGCGCCGGCGTTCGCGCGCGGCTGCCCGCCGGTAGGGCAGACCGCGGCCTCGCTGCAAGCGCTCAAGGCAGCGCAGTTCGCCGTGCCCGAGGCGGCGCGCAAACGCCGGCTGGCCGAGGGCCTGCTCGGCTGTCTGTCCGATCCCGATCCGCAGCTGCGCGACGGCATCGCCTTCGAAGCCTTGAGCCAGTGGATGCGCGCGGGCGATTTCGATGCCGCCGCCTTGCGCGCCCTGCGCGAGCCGCTGTACGCCGCGCTCGACGGCGAGGACGCGGCGGGCTTCGGCAAGCCGTTCGCGGCGCTGGTGCTGGCGGAAGTGGCGCGCACCGACCGGATCACGCCGTGGATGAGCGCGGCCGAACGCGCGGCGATGGTCGATCGCGCCGCGGCCTATGTCGAATCGGTGCGCGATTACCGCGGCTACAGCGAAGGCGAAGGCTGGCGCCACGGCGTCGCCCACGGCGCCGACTGGCTGATGCAGTTGAGCTTGAACCCGGCGCTGGAGCGCGCGCAGTACCCGCGCATCCTGGCCGCGGTCGCGGCGCAGGCGGTGCCGCGCGGCGGTCATGCCTATGTGTTCGGCGAACCCGGCCGGCTGGCCCAGCCGGTGTTGTTCGGCGCTCAGCGCGGGCTGCTGTCGGCGGCCGAATGGGACGCCTGGTTCGCGGCGCTGCCGGCGAAGGTGGGCAAGCTCGATCGCGCCGACTACGCCGGTTGGCTGGGACGCCGCCACGATCTGATGGCGTTCCTGACCGGCCTGTACGTGCAGGCCGACCAGAGCGAAGACGCGGCGATCAAGAACTTGAAACCGGCGATTACCGCGGCGTTGCGGCAGTTGCGCTGACGCCGCGGCGGCGCCGGCCGGCACGGCTCATTCGTGCGGCAACAGCTCGATCGCCATTACCAGCGCGTCCTCGCGTCCGCCGCGCGCCGGGTAGTAGCGCGGGCGGCGGCCGATCTCGTTGAAGCCTTCGCTGTGGTACAGGGCAATGGCGCCGGGATTGGACGGACGCACTTCCAGGAACACCCGCTCGGCGCCGCGCCCGCGCGCGATGTGCATCAGCGCGCGCAGCAGCTTGCGGCCGTAACCGTGGCCGTGCGCTTCCGGCGCGACGCACACGTTGAGCACGTGCGCCTCGCCCGCCGCCACGCTCATCAGGAAGTAGCCCAGGATGCGTTCTTGCTCGGTCAGCACCCACGAGGGGTAATCCGCGCGCAGGCAGTCGCGGAAGATGCCCGGCGTCCAGGGGAATTCGTAGGCGCGGATTTCGATGGCGTGGATGAGTTCGAGATCGTCCTCGCGCATCGGCCGCAGCGCGGTCGGCGCGGCGGAGGGGTCCGGGTCCGACACCTGCGCGCTCATCCGCGCGGGCTCCCGCGGCGCAGGCCGCGCAACTGCGGCCACAGCGCGCGCTTGGCGGCCGGGTTGCCGCGCAGCGCCTGCGCGTCGAACAAGGCCAGCACCGCCGCGTCGCCGGCCTGACGGCGGGCGGCGCGCAGCAGGT
>NZ_JAGGRI010000046.1 GCF_018612875.1 Lysobacter sp. ISL-50
CTCGCCTTCGGCCGGATTCGCGCCCGGATGCGCGGCATCGGTCACCGCGCCTTCGACCCGCGGCTTGCGCGGCGGACGCGGCGCGGCGGCTTCGGCGCCGGCCACGGCGGCATCGGCCGGCTTGGCTACGCCGTCTTCGCTGCGCGTACGTTCGCGACGCGGCGCGCCATCGCGGCGGCCTTCGCTGCGACCGCCGCTGCGGCCCGCGCCCGGACCGCCGGAACGGCTGCCGCGACTGGTCACTCCGCGGCGCGCATCGTCGGCGGCGCGCTGCTCGCGCGCTTCCTTGAAGATCGAACCGATGCTCTCGTTGTCGTCGTCGCCTTCCTCGCCCGGCGGAATTTCGCGCGGCGCGCGCGGCAGCGCGACCAGCAGCTCGGCATCGACCGGCAGGGTCGGCAGCTTCTGCTCGATGTAGGCCTCGATGTCCGGCAGGCTCATCGCATAGCGCTCGCAGGCGAAGCTGATCGCGTCGCCCTCGGCGCCCAGGCGCGCGGTGCGGCCGATGCGGTGCACGTAGTCTTCCGCGTCGAACGGCAGATCGTAGTTGTAGACGTGGCTGACGCCGTCGATGTGCAGACCGCGCGCGGCCACGTCGGTGGCGACCAGGATTTCGAGCTGGCCCTTCTGGAACTTGTTGAGCAGCGACTCGCGCTTCTTCTGCGGCACGTCGCCCGACAGCACGCCGACGCGGTAACCGCCGCGCTCCAGCGCGCGCGCCACCCGCTCGACCCAGGCCTTGGTGTTGACGAACACCATCGTGCGCGCGCCTTCGCTGCGCGACAGCAGGCCCAGCAGCAGCGGGATCTTTTCTTCGTCGGCCGGGAAGTACACCTTCTGGCGCACCTTGGCGGCGGTGATGAACTCGGTTTCGACGACGATCTTTTCCGGCTCGTTCATGTGCTCGTAGGCGAGCTCGAGCACGCGATGGCTCAGCGTCGCCGAGAACAGCAAGGTCTGCCGTTCGGTGCGGATCGGCATGCGCCGCAGCAGGAAGCGGATGTCCTTGATGAAGCCCAGGTCGAACATGCGGTCGGCTTCGTCGAGCACGCACATCTCGCAGGCGTGCAGCGACACGACCTTGTGCTGCTTGACGTAGTCGATCAGGCGGCCGGGCGTGGCGATGATGACGTCGGCGCCCTTCTGCAGCAGCTCGCGCTGCTTGTCGTAATCGACGCCGCCGTAGACCAGGGCGAACTTCAGGCCCAGGTCGGAACCGAACTTCACCGCGTCCTTATGGATCTGGATCGCCAGTTCGCGCGTCGGCGCCAGGATCAGCGCGCGCGGGTCTTCGGGCTTGCGCTCGGCCAGGGCCGGGCGGGTCAGCAGGCGGTTCACCACCGTGACCAAAAAAGCCAGCGTCTTGCCGGTGCCGGTCTGGGCCTGTCCGGCCACGTCGCGGCCGGTCAGCGCGATCGGCAAAGTCAGTGCCTGGATCGGCGTGCAGCGCGAAAATCCGGCGGCCTCAAGGCCAGCCAGCAGGCTCGGATGCAGGTCGAAGGAGGAAAACGTAATGTCGGTTAAAGGCTTGTCGCTCATGCGTTTCGGAGATCCGCGCCGGTTCGGCGTCGTAGAGTGTCGCTTGCGTGGGTGGCGTCGGCGAAGCAGACTGCCGGGGCCGAGCCGACACCCGTTTTGCATTGGGAAGGCTGGCTCGATGAGGCCGTGGCGCGACACATTCTTTGAGGCCAGGGGCCTTGAAGGAGCCGCGAAACGCCCCAGTTTAGCGTAAGCCCCGCCCGGCATGGCCTGCCGGGCCGTTCCGTTCAAGATTCGCCCGATCCGTATGGACCGGGCTCCCGCAGGAGACCCCCGTGAGCGAAAAAGTTCTGCATGCTGGCGATTCCAACTTCGACGCCACCGTGCTGCAGTCGTCCGAACCGGTCCTGGTCGATTTCTGGGCCCCGTGGTGCGGTCCCTGCAAGGCGATCGGCCCGATCGTGGAGCAGCTCGCCGAGCAGTACGACGGCAAAGCCAAGGTGGTCAAGGTCGATGTGCAGGAATTCCCGTCGCTGGGCGTTCGCTACAACGTGCGCAGCATCCCCATGTTGTTGATGTTCAAGGACGGCCAGGTCCATTCCAGCCAGCTGGGCGCGCCGCCGAACATCAAGTCGCTGCTGACCCAGATGATCGACAAGGCCATCTGAGGCCTGTCATCGAAGATGCGTGACGCTTGCGCCCGCAGCGGGCGCAAGCGCTCCGGGCCTTGCCCGGCAACGTGAACGGTATAGCCCGGGAAGCTTGCCGCCACGCAGCAGCAGTGCTAGTTTCGCAACACCCGGCGTCGGACTTCGCGTCCCTGCGCCGCACCCCGTCTAGCTACTCATCATCAACCCACGTCCCTGACGTCCCGCTCGCCCGATGCGAGCGCTCGCCGCTTAGCGAGGAACCTCCGCTTGTCCGATAAGACCCCCGACGCTGGCGATACCGCCGAAAAGCGCGTGCGCAAGCCGCGTGCCAGCAAAGCCGCCGACGCCGCCCCCGCGGTCGTCAGCGATGCCAGCCCGCTGATCCCAGCCCCCGTCGCGCCGCCCGCGCCCGCCGCCATCGCGGCCGCCGAGCCGGCCGCGCCCCGTCCTCCCAAGATTTCGCCTGCTCCGGCCGCCAGCGCCGGCGAGTCCGCTCCGGCCGCCTCCGGCGCCGCCGAGACCGCCGCGCCGCAGAACCAACACGGTGAAGGCAACAACCCGCAATCGCAGCAGCAAGGCCAGAACCAGGGCCAGCAGCGCGACGGCGGCTTCAACGACCGCGGCGGCAATCGCCGCGACCGCTTCCGCAATCGCCGCGACCGCGATCGCAACGGCCGTCCGCAGCAGCAGCGCGGCGGCGACGACGGTTTCAACGAAGGCAACGGCGAGAACTTCGTCCCGCGCCCGCACCCGCAGGTGCCCGAGGGCTTCCCGCAGTATTCGCTGGGCGACCTCAAGCGCATGCCGGCGCCGAAGCTGCTGGATCTGGCCGATCAGCTCAGCATCCAGGAAGGCGTGGCCCGCGCGCGCAAGCAGGACGTCATCTTCGCCCTGTTGAAGGTGCTGACCCGCCACGGCGAAGGCGTCGCCGCCGACGGCGTGCTGGAAATCCTGCCGGACGGTTTCGGCTTCCTGCGCGCGGCCGAGGCCAGCTATCTGGCCGGCCCGGACGATACCTACATCTCGCCCAGCCAGATCCGCCGCTTCAACCTGCGCACCGGCGACCACCTGTCCGGCCGCATCCGCTTCCCGAAGGACGGCGAGCGCTACTTCGCGCTGTCGGTCGTGGACAGCATCAACGGCGAGCCGCTGGAAGCGTCGAAGAACAAGGTGCTGTTCGAGAACCTGACGCCGCTGTTCCCGCGCCGCAAGTTCAAGCTCGAACGCGCCGACGGTTCCACCGAAGACATCACCGGCCGCATCCTCGACCTGATGGCGCCGCAGGGCAAAGGCCAGCGCGCGCTGATCGTTTCGCCGCCCAAGGCCGGCAAGACGATGATGATGCAGCAGGTCGCCACCGCGATCACGCACAACCATCCCGACGTGCACCTGATCGTGCTGCTGGTGGACGAGCGTCCAGAAGAAGTGACCGAAATGCAGCGCACCGTGCGCGGCGAAGTGGTCTCCTCGACCTTCGACGAACCGGCCGCGCGCCATGTGCAGGTCGCCGAGATGGTGATCGAGCGCGCCAAGCGCCTGGTCGAACACAAGAAGGACGTGGTGATCCTGCTCGACTCGATCACCCGCCTGGCCCGCGCCTACAACAACGTCGTGCCCTCCTCGGGCAAGGTGTTGTCCGGCGGCGTGGACGCCAACGCCCTGCACCGTCCGAAGCGCTTCTTCGGCGCCGCGCGCAACGTCGAGGAAGGCGGCTCGCTGACGATCATCGCCACCGCCTTGATCGACACCGGCAGCAAGATGGACGAGGTGATCTACGAAGAGTTCAAGGGCACCGGCAACTCGGAAGTCCACCTGAACCGCCGTATCGCCGAAAAGCGCGTGTACCCGGCCATCGACATCAACCGTTCGGGCACGCGCCGCGAAGACCTGCTGATCGAGCCGGAGCTGCTGCAGAAGATCTGGATCCTGCGCAAGCTGCTGCACGGCATGGACGAAATCGGCGCGATGGAATTCCTGCTCGACAAGATGAAGACCACCAAGTCGAACGACGAATTCTTCAGCTCGATGAAGCGCTGAGCGATCCGCGATCGAACAAGAAAAAGCCCCGCGATCCGGGGCTTTTTCCGTTTCGGCGCGCACCCGCGGCGACAACGCCGCGGGTGCCTCGGGCCGGCGTCAGAAGCCGCGGCCGCCGTTTTGCGACAGCTGGGTTTGCGCCTGCGATTGCTCGTGGGCGGTGTGCTGCGCCGCGAGCTTGCTGCTGGTTTCCACGCTCTGGTGCGAGCCGGTGGCGACATCCAGCGCGACCATGCGCCGCGTCGGCGAATCCAGGTCGCCCTGCACCGCGAACACGCGGCTGCCGTCCTTGCTCGCGACCAAGTGATCCACCTGGGTCAAGCCGCCGGCGCGAGTGGCCGGCACCAGCGCCGCGGCCAGATTCTTCTGCTGCTGATCGTTGAGTTTGGGCATCTCGGTGCCCTTGACCTTGTCGAGCAGGTCGCGGAACTGGCCGTTCAACGCATTCGCGCTGCTGGTCAAAATACCGGCCACGCGCAGCCCGTCCTCGATCGTGCCGCCGAGCTTGTTGGTGTTGCGATTGGCCGCTTCCTGCGCCGCCGCCGGCAGCAGGTAGGTGCCGCGCTCGCGATCGCCGTCGCGATCGCGCACGTAGCGCTTGACGTCCTTGAGCTCCAGGTCGAGGAACTCCTTCGACGCGTTCTTGGCCGCCTGCGCCAACAGCATCTGCTGTTCCAGGTTCAACTTGTCCAGGTTCTGGCCCGACGCCAGGGTATCGACCAGCGAGGCGGGCTGCACTTTTTGCTTGAGGAACGCCAGGAAGCGCTCGCGCGTTTCCGGGTTCTCGCCGATGCCGTCGACGATGCGCGTGGCGGTGGACAGCGCGTTGGGGCCGTCGGTGGGCATGCCCGCGATCTGGCGCATCACGCCGCTGATCGCGCGCTTGGGCTCCATGCCTTCCGCGAACGGGAAGCGCTCGCGGAACTCGTCCCATTGCGGCGCCAGAATCGCTTCGCGCGCACGCTTGATCAGCTCATACGCGCCGGCGGCGAAGGCCACCACGGCGACGCCGACCGGCGCGATGCCGATCAGGCCGCCGACCAGACCGGCGTTGCGCGCACCCATCAGCAAGGCGACGTTGCCGATGCTGCCGGCGGTCTTGAAGCCGCCGCTGAGCAGGTCGAACGCGGCGTCCACGCGCTGGTCGGTGTCCAGCGCCTTGCCGGTGACCGGATCGCGGCCGTTGAAGACGCGGCCGGCGTTGTGGCCGATCTCTTCCGCGCCGCCGACCACGGTCTTGATCGCGCTGTAGCGTTCGAGAATCTTCGCCGCGTCGCGTTCGCGGCCGGTGCGGGTGGCGAATTCCAGCACGGCGCCGAGCGCCACCGCGTCCAGCGGCTGACCGTTGCGCTGCGCGGCGCTGCCGGCCTCGATCGCGGCCTGCAAGGCTTCCAGGGTTTCGGCGACATCGCCGTGACCGCCGCTGACGGCGAGTTGCTTGAGCTCGTTCAACGGCCGGTCCACCGACGCCGGCGGCTGGCTGTCGCGATGGGCCGACCAGGTCTTGGCGTAGCCGACCAGCGAGGCCTGCAGGTTTTCCGGCATCGCCACGGCATAACCGTGGAACGGCGGCGACATGCGTGCATCGGAGCGGGTCTCGCCCGGATGCAGCTTCCAGTTCAGCGCGGTTTCGGCCAACGCGCCGCCGGGCGCGGCGACCGAATTGACGGTGGCTTCGAGGGTGTCCTCGTCCACCACCAGCCCGTTGCGTTGCAGCGCATCGGCGACGACCGCGCGCAGCACGGTATCGCGCGACCACTCGTCGTCGGCGGGCAGCAGCGCGGTGTAAGCGCCGGCGGGGGTTTGCGAATCGCCCTGGCCGGCGTACCAGCGGTGGGCGGCGGGGTCCTCGGCCGGACTGCGGCCGGGAGGTGAAATCGAATCGACTGCGGCATTCATAGACACTGGCTCCATGTCGGTGCTACTGCTTCACGAGTCGCCGAGCCCGACTAGGGAGTGCGGGTGCTACGGGTGGCGGGCGAACCGGCATCATGCCCCGGACTGGGGTCCGGGACAATTCGGGGGCGGATGGGCGGGGCCGGCCGCGTTCGCGCGGGCGCGGGGCGAGCGCCCGGGATGCGCAGCCCATGGTCCGCTCGATGCAACGATGGATCGCCGCGAAACCGTTACCGGTCCGTCGGTCCTCCCTGATTGCGCAAGCACACGAACGATTCGCCTGCGCCGAGCCGAGGATCGGGGTAAGCCAGGCCGTCGCCGGCCTGATCGCCCGCGATCAATCCCCAATGCCCGGTCGGATCGTCTATCAAGCCCGGATCGCACGCGCTCAACAACAGCGCCAGCAGCATCGCCGCGACGATTTTCATGACCACCTCCCTGTGTAGGACAACGGATGCGCTCCTGCGCGACGCCGGACGCGTTGCGGCCGGGTCGTCCGTTATTGTCCTTGGGCGCTATCGCACAGGGCGCGACCAGTCACAACGCATGTGCATTGTCGTGATGGGATCGGTGTCTTGAAGCCGCCAGGCATCGGTGGAAACCGTGCCTGGCCTTGCGATTTATCCCTGCGACAAGGGCGTCAGCAGGCGCGGCCCGCGACCGAGCATGCGCAAGCCGGTGCCAGAAAACGCATCCACACCGGCGGTCGCATCCTGGTCGGTGGGCAGCCACGGCGCGCGTGCGCGCGGGCCGGGCACGTAGGCCTCCCACTGGCCGTAGGCCGGGCGCTTGCGCTCGAACAGGAAGTCCACCGGCACGCGCACCTGCCAATGATCGGCGCCGACTTCAGCGCCTTCGCGCGGCGGCGTGAAGCGCCAGCGCTTGACCGCGCTGAGGCTGGCGGCGGCGAATTGCTTGCGGAAAGCGTCCATCTGCCGCTCGCTGCCGATCGCGCGCAGATTGACCTGCTCGGCGAAGGCGTCGCTGACCTTGCCGTCGCGGCCGATGCGCGCGACCAGATACACCGTCGCCGGCAAGCGCGCGGCGGCCGCGGCGCTCGGGTAGGACGGCGGCGGCAGCGACACCGAGGCCGGCATTTCGGCCGGCTTCGTCTCGCCGAAGTGAGCGCTGACGATGCGCAGGGTGTAATTCTCCGCGCCCTGCTCCGGCGCCTGGCGCAGGACCACGCGCACGCTCATCGGCGTGCCGTCGGCATCGGCGGCGTCGCCGGGATGGGCGGGATCGAATTTCCATTGCGGCACTGCGCCGCGGATCAGCTGACTGACGGACGCGGGCACGTCGCTTTCGCGGTCGATCTGCAGGCCCTGCACATGGCCGTCGGCGGCGATGCGGACCTTGCCGGTCAGCACCATGCTCATTTCGATCTGTTTGCGCACCGCGCCCGGACCCTTGCCCGCGGCCAGCGCCGGGATCGCGAAGGCCAGCAGCAGCGCCGCGCAGGTGGTTCGTTTCATCATGTTCATCCGTAAACCCCTTTAATTCAGATTCGCTTCCGCCGCCGCGCGGACGATTGAAATTCGGCGACCGGGCAACCATAGCAAAGCATCGGCGTCATCCTTCGCTGCGGTCGGACCGTTGCTATCCATAACGCAACTTCGCCTCGCTACCCTCCCCCAACCGGCGCCGTCGCGCGCCATAATCCTGATCGGAGGTGCCCATGCACGGTGGCGGTCTAGAACTTGCGTTGTTGTTTCTGCTCGCCGCGGTCATCGCGGTGCCGGTGTTCCGCAAGTTCGGGCTGGGCGCGGTGCTGGGTTATCTGGCCGCGGGCGTGGTGCTGGGGCCTTACGGAATCAAGGTGATCAGCGATGCCGAGCCGGTCCTGGCGGCGTCGGAAATCGGCGTGGTCATGATGCTGTTCGTGATCGGCCTGGAACTGTCGCCGGCGCGGCTGCGGGTGATGCGCAAGCCGGTGTTCGGCGCCGGCGGATTGCAGGTGTTGCTCAGCGGCCTGGCCCTGGGCGCGCTGGCGATGTTCGGCGGCCAGTTGGGCTGGAAAGCGGCGACCGTGGTCGGCCTGGGCCTGGCCCTGTCCTCGACCGCGGTGTGCCTGCAATTGCTGTCCGAGCGCAAAGGCCTGTCGGCCGATTACGGACGGCTCGCCTTCGCCATCCTGCTGTTCCAGGATCTGGCGGCGATTCCGCTGCTGGCGGCGATCCCGCTGCTCGGCAAGGCCGCGGCGGTGGAAGGCCTGAACTGGATGGCGGTGGCCAAGGCGGTCGGCGCGATCGCGGCGGTGGTGTTCGGCGGCCGGGTGTTGCTGCGACAGGTGTTCCGCATCGTCGCCCGCACCCAGATGCCCGAGGTGTTCACCGGCGCGGCGCTGCTGACCGTGCTCGGTTCGGCCTGGGTGCTGCAGACCGCCGGACTGTCGGCCGGCCTGGGCGCGTTCCTGGCCGGTGTGCTGCTGGCCGATTCGGAATTCCGCCATGAGCTGGAATCGCAGATCGAGCCGTTCAAGGGCCTGTTGCTGGGCCTGTTCTTCATGGCCGTGGGCATGAGCATCGACCTGCAGCGCGTGCTCGCCGAACCGCTGCTGATCGGCGCGATCGTCGCCGCGCTGCTGGCGGTGAAGTTCGTATTGCTGTTCGGCGTGGGCATCAGCGCCGGCGGCCTGGACAAGCGCGGCGCGTTCCAGCTGGCGACGGTGATGTCGCTGGGCGGCGAGTTCGCTTTCATCGTGTTCAACGAAGCGGTCAAGGCGAATCTGCTCGACGATCCCACCCGCGATCGCCTGATCGCCGCGGTCGGCGTGTCGATGGCGCTCACGCCGCTGCTGATGATCGCCGCGCAGCGCATGCTCGATGCGACGCCGGCGCCGAAGGACAAGCGGCCGTACGACGAGATTCCCGATCATCATCCGCAGGTGCTGATCGCCGGCATGGGCCGCTTCGGCCAGATCATCGCGCGCCTGCTGGTCGCTCACCGCACGCCCTTCATCGGCATCGAGAACAGCGCCGAGCAGGTCGATTTCATGCGCCGCTTCGGCAACATGATCTATTACGGCGATCCGGCGCGGCCGGAGCTGCTACGTTCGGCCGGCGCGGCCAACGTGAAGATTTTCGTGGTCGCCATCGACGATCGCGACAGCGGCATCCGCACCGTGCGCACGATCCGGCGCCTGTATCCCAAGGCCAAGGTGTTCGCCCGCGCGCGCGACCGCCGCCACGCCTGGGACCTGATGGACCTGGGCGCCGAGCCGATGCGCGAGACCTTCCACTCCAGCCTGAAATTGGGCGAAGAAGTGTTGGTGGAACTGGGCGTGGAGGCCGAGATCGCGCGCGATCATGTCGAGCGCTTCCGCGAGCTGGACGAACGCATGCTCAACGCGCAGTACCTGGTGCACGACGATGAAGACGCGCTGATCCAGAGCGCGCGCGACGGGCGCAAGGAACTGGAGGAGTTGTTCAACG
The DNA here is from genome assembly GCF_018612875.1 of Lysobacter sp. ISL-50. Classification (GTDB taxonomy): domain Bacteria; phylum Pseudomonadota; class Gammaproteobacteria; order Xanthomonadales; family Xanthomonadaceae; genus Lysobacter. Next base: position 9,497 of record NZ_JAGGRI010000046.1, read on the forward strand.
CCGATCGCGGCGAAGGCATCCTGGCGGGGATGGTGGATCAGCAGAGCACGACGCTGCCTGGGGAAAGCGTGACTCGGCATTGAGCGTCAGCCGGTGCTTGGGGTTTCACCTGGCCTCGTGTCGGGGCTGAAAGCCCCTCCCACAAAAAACCTCGGACCGGCGCAGGGTTTGTGGTGGATGGCCTTCGGCTACGGGGACTGTTGAGCGTCAGTCGGTGTTTGGGGTTTCACCTGACCTCGTGTCGGGGCTGAAAGCCCCTCCCACAAAAAACTTCGGACCGGCGCAGGGTTTGTGATGGGCGGCCTTCGGCTACTCAGACTGTTGAGCGTGAGCCGGCGCTTGGGGTTTCACCTGACCTCGTGTCGGGGCTGAAAGCCCCTCCCACAAAAAACTTCGGACCGGCGCAGGGTTTGTGCTGGGTGGCCTTCGGCTACGGGGACTGTTGAGCGTCAGCCGGTGTTTGGGGTTTCACCTGGCCTCGTGTCGGGGCTGAAAGCCCCTCCCACAAAAAACTTCGGACTGGCGCAGGTTTGTGCTGGGCGGCCTTCGGCTACTGAGACTGTTGAGCGTCAGCCGATGTTTGGGGTTTCACCTGACCTCAGTCGGGGCTGAAAGCCCCTCCCACAAAAAACCTCGGACCAGCGCAGGGTTGTGGTGGGCGGCGTTCGGCCACTGAGACTCATGCGAAGCCTCGCGTAACCCCGAGCACTTTTGTGGGAGGGGCTTTCAGCCCCGACACCCGCAGCGGTTAACCACTCAGGCCCGACGACCTGACCGAAGCCCGGAATACGCGATCGACAGACCACGGCGAAGGCGCGATCCGCGCCGCGCCGTCAGCCGCCGCCCGGCCCGCGCAGAAACCGCGCCATCGACACGCCGCCGTTGCTGCCGTTGCCCGGCGTCGCCGGAGCGAACTCGGCGGCGATATCGACGAAGCCGCGCATCACCGCGATCTCGCGCGGCGTGCGGTTGAGCGCATCGCGCACGTCCGGGTTGGCGCCGTGGCGCAGCAGGCGCTGCACCACGCGCAGCAAACCATGCAGCGCGGCCAGATGCAGCGGACCGAAACCGCGCGGGTCCTGCACGTCCAGCGAAGCCTCATGATCGAGCAGCAGTTCCAGACCGGCGATCAGCACGTCCTCATCCGCGGCGGTGCCCGGCTCGGCGCGCGCGCCCAGCAACAGCAACAGCGGCGTGGCGCCGGCGGCGGACTGGTCGGCATCGACGCCGGCCAGCAGCAAGGTGTCGAACAAGGCGACCAGGCGGCTGCGCTCGCGCGCGGTGAAGCCGAACATGGCCGCGCAATGCAGGGCCATGCGGCCTTGCGCGTCGCGCGCCTGGACGTCGGCGCCGGCGGTCAGCAAACGCGCGGCCAGATCGGTCAGGCCGAGCGCGCAGGCGACCATCAACACGGTCAGATCGCCCGGCAAGCGCTGTTCCAGCGAAGCGCCGGCGGCGACCAGACGATCGACGATTTCGCCATGACGCATGCTCACCGCGGCCGACAACGGCGTCGCCCCGGAATTGGCCGCGCGCTGCGGATCGGCGCCGCGCGCGAGCAGCAGATCGACCACCGCGCGATGACCGCCACCGGCGGCGCGCAGCAGCGAGGTGCAACCCTGACTGTCGGGCGAATCCACCGACAGGCCCAGGTCGAGCAGGCGGCGTACCGCGTCGGCGTCGCCGACGATCGCCGCGGCCGGCACATCGGCCGGCTGCAGCGGGCGGCGCGGCAACGGCCAGCCGCGCCAGTCCAGCCAATCGGCGAGGTCGCGCCGGCCCGAGGCCAGGGCGACGCCGAGTGGGGTCTGGCCGTCGGCGGCGAGCAGATCGGGCGCGGCGCCGTTCGCGACCAGGCGCTTGAGCATGGCTTCGCGGCCGAGCGCGGCGGCCAGATGCAGCGCGCTCATGCCGTGGCTGTCGCGGGTGTTCAGATCGACGCCGGCGGTGAGCAGGCGTTCGAGCAGGCGCGACCAGCCCAGCCGCACCGCGATCGCCAGCGCGGGATCGCCGTTGGCCGTGCACGCGAACGGATCGGCGCCGCGTTCGAGCAGGTCGAGCGCGAATTGTTCCAGCCCGCGCGCGGCCTGATCGCCGGCCGAACAAGTGGCCAGAAACCGTCCCAGGCCGCCGCGGCCGGCCGGCGAGACGCCGTGGCGCAGCAGCGTCTGCAGGGCCGGCAGCGAGGCCGGCGCGCGGTCGAGCAGGGCGAACAGCACCGTGTCGCCCTCGGCGTTGCGCACGTTGACGTCGGCGCCCTGGCCGAGCAGCCATTCGATGCGTTCGGCGGTCGGCACCTGGCCGTCTTCTTCGTGCAGTTGCGCGCCCAGCTCGGCCGGGCTGAGCAGCTTGGCCAGGCCGGTGAGTTCCGAAGCGCGGCCGTCGCGCAGACCGTCGCGCAACAGCGCGGCCGGCATGCGATCGACGATGACGCGCTCGCCTTCGGGCGCATCGCTGTCGCCTTCGCCACTGACCGCGGTCGGCAGCGGATAGGCGCGATCGAGCGCGGCGACCAGCGACCAGCGTCCGGCCTCGGCGGCGCGATCGACCGCGCGCTTGCCCTGGCGATCGCGCAGTTCCGCGTCGATGCCCAGATCGAGCAGGCGCACCACCAGCGGCGGCGACGCGGTTTCGGCTTGGCAGGCCAGGATCAGCGCGCTGGCGCCGTCGGCGTCGACCGCCTGGGCCTCGGCCACGCCGCCTTGCGGCAGGTGTTCCAGCAAGCGTTCCAACACCGCGGCGCGGCCGCCGCGCGCGGCTTCCAGCAGCGGCGTGCGCTGCTGGCTGTCGATCGCGTTGGCGTCGGCGCCGGCGGCCAGCAAGGTGGTGACGATGTCCAGATGGCCGGCGAAGGACGCGGTGTGCAGCGCGCTACGGCGCTGACCGTCGCGGGCGTCGATGCGGGCCTTGTGCTTGAGCAGCAGCTGCACGCCGGCCGGATCGTCCTCGTCGCCGCCGGCCGCGGCCAGCAGCGCGGGCGCGCCGCCGGGGTGTTCGGTCTTGGCGCCGCGCTCGAGCAAGAATTTGGCCAGCCGCCAGTTGCCGCTGGCGCAGGCCACGCCCAGCGGCGACAGGCCGTCCTGATTGAGCGGTTCCAGCTCGGCCTGGGCGTCGCGCAGCAGCGCCGCCACGCCCGGATCGGAGCTGCGCGCGGCGTGGTGCAGCGGCGTGTTGCCTTCGAAATCGGCCAGGCGCGGATCGGCGCCGTTGGCGAGCAGGGTCATCACCGCGTCGGGGCGGCCGTGCCAGCTGTCGCGGGTGGCGGCCAGCAGCGGCGTCATGCCGGCGTGGCTGGCGTTGAGGTCCACGCCGCTGGCGATCAGCGCGCGCAGCAGGCGCAGGTCGGGCAGCACCGCGGCCAGCACCGGCAGGCTGCGGCGGTCGCGTTCGTCGCCAGTGGGCTCGGCGTTGACGTCGGCGCCCAGTTCGATCAGTTCCAGCGCGCGCTCGACCTTGCCGGCGCGGGCGGCGGCGTACAGGGCCGGGGTCAGTTGCGCATCGGCCAGCGGTTCGCCGTCGTCGAGCAGGTCGTCGGCGCCGTGCACGGTGTCGAGTTCGGGATCGAATTCCACGCCCGGCAGCGGCTGCGCCGGGGCGATCGACTGCAGCAATACGTGCAGCGCCGGCGAGGCCACGGCGAAGACCGCCGCCAGCCCCCAGCGCGCGCCGTCGAGCAACAGCCCGGGCCAGGCCAGCAGCACCGCCGCGCCGGCCAGGCCGGCGACGATCGCCGCCACGCCCAGGCCGCGCCACGCGCCCAGATCCAGCTCCGCCAGCCGCGCCCATTGCGGCGGCAACGGCGCGCCGTCGCGTTCGGCGCCCTGCCACAGCGGCCACAGCCGCCACAGGCCCAGCAGAATCAGTCCGGCGACCACGCTCAGGCCGAGCGCCGCCAGCAGCGATCCGCTCTGCATCAGCGCGCTCAGCGGCCAGGCGACCAGCGCCGCGGTGGCCGCGGTGACGCCGCCCCACAGCGCCGACAGGGTCAGCAGTTCCGGTTTCCACGCCGGCGTCGCCTCGCGCCGTTTCCACATGCGCGCCGCCAGCGCGAACGCCGGCTGCGACAAGGCGCCGCCGATCAACGCGATCACCCCGCCGACCGGACCGCCGCCGAAACCGGTCGCCAGCGCCAGCGCCAGGCCGGCGGCGAGCGCGAGGCCGAAACCGCGGGAGAGGGCGCTCGGGCTGCGGGGCTCAGGCATCGGGCGTCGTGACCTCGCCGATCACCGGGGGAAATTGCAGATGGAAGCCGCGGGTGCGGAGGTTTTCGCGCACCGCCGCCGCGTCGGCGCGAGCCAGCTTGCGCTGCGCGCTCAACTCGACCTCGAGCACGAACTGCAGCGAACCCAGCTGCGCGCGCACGGGCTCGGGCAGGCGCTCGAAATCGTCGCGCGCGCTCAGGTACACGTAGGTGTCTGCCTTGCGGAGACTTTTGTAAACGTAGGCTTGCATGGGGCGGGCGGTACAGCCGGGGGAGACTGTTTTTCTGCATCGCAGATGTGATGCACAGCATACCTGCCCGTCCGGTCTACGCGAACTTCCATGTTCAGCCCCAGGCCCGGACCGAAGTGCTACGGCGGGTGCCGGTCGCGCAGGGGTGGCGACCCCTGACAGCCCCCAATGCTCCTTTGATGGTCGGCGATGACCGCCGGCCTTCGCCGCCCCGGCCGACGGCGGCGGACTTGGCCGCGGCCATCATCGGGCGGCGCCAAAGCCAGGGCGATCGCTTTTCGTACCTGCGCCGCCCACGATCGCCAAGGCGGCGAGCCCGGGTCACGCCCCGCCCGGCCACGAACGCCGCCCTCCGGCCGAAGCCGGAGGACGGCGGCGGTCCGGCGTGGGCCGGCTCAGTTGGGCGCGGACGCGCCGGTGGAAGTCAGCCGATCCAGGGCTTCGAACGCGCGGACCATGCCGGCGCCGTACTCGTTGTCGCGGCCGGGCGCGCCGAGATCCTGCGCTGAAGAGGTGATCGCCTCGCGTACCTGCGCCGGCGTCGCCGACGGCCGGGCCGCGAACAGTAGCGCGGCTACGCCGGCCACATGCGGCGAAGCCATCGAGGTGCCGCTCATCATCGCGTAGCTCTCGGCATCGTAGACCGGGGTCGGGTTGAGCGTGGCGGTCTGTCCGACGCGGGCGAGCAACTGCTGTCCGGTCTCCTTGTTGACGCTGGCCAGGCTGATCGAAACCGAACTCGCCAGCCGCCCGGTGATCCCGAACGGATCGTTCACGTTGTTGGCCAGCACCATGCCGACGCCCCCGCCGTTCTTCGCCGCCGCGACCTTTTCGGTAACCGTGTTCTCGCCGCGCGCGCACAACACGATCTTGCCGCTCCAGCTGCCGGCCGCGGTGCAAAGCCCGCCGTCGACCAGCGCGCCGCTGACCGTGGTGGACGCCGAGCCGCCCAGCGGCAGCGTCGGGAAGCTGTCGGCGCCGACCGTCAGCGGCGTGCCGCGAACCGGATAGGTGCTGGAAATATCCACGCCCGGCGCGGCGATATCGACCGCGTCGTTGAATTGCGAGAATGGCGCGCGGGCCTGGTTGGCATCGATCGCCGCCACCGAAAACACGCTTGCGTAGGACGCCGGATACGACTTGCTGCTGTTGCCGGAATTGCCCGCCGCGGCCACCGACAGCACGCCCTGGCTCAACAACTGGGTGAACGCGTTGCTCTCCAGCGAACTCGACACCGGACCGCCGAGGCTCATGTTGATGACCTTGGCGCCGGCCTGGGCGCAGCGATTGGCCGCATCGACCAGACTCGACGCGAACGACGCGTGGCCGCAGGTGGGGCCGTCGAAATATTTGACGATGTGCAGCGAGACCTTGCCCGGGCTCACCCCGATCACGCCCTTGCCGTTGTTGCCGACCGCGGCGATGGTGCCGGCGACGTGAGTGCCGTGCCCGCAGGTGTCGCTGTTCCAGGTCTTGCCGGTGGGCGCGTAGCCGTTCAGGGCGATGCCGGCGAAGTCCTCGTGGCTGGCGCGCAGCCCCGAATCGATCACGCAGACCTTGACGCCGGTGCCGTCGGCGCCGGCGGCGACCGCATCGGGCGCCTGCACCTGCGATACGCCGTAGGGCACGAATTCGCCCATCGGATAGCGAAGCGCGTCTTCTTCCACGATCAGGTTCTTGTTGCCGCGCAGATTCGCCACGACCTCGGCCGGCAAGGTCATGACCACCGTGTTGAGATGGTCGAATTCGTAGTGGGTCTTGGCGCCGATCAGGCGCGCCGAGCGCGCGCTCTTGTTCGCCGCGATGGAGGAACGCAGGGCATCGACCTTGTGCTGGATCAGCGACTTGATCCCGGTCTTCTGGCCGGACGCGTAGCGAATCGAGACGCGGCTGGTTTCGCTCGCCGGTTGATTCGGGAACGACGGTTCCACCGGTTGCGCGGCGGCGACCAGGCCGGACAGGCCGAGCGAGATCGCCGCGACCAGCGCGACGGAAAGCGGATGACGCGAATGCGTGATAGCCATTACTTCAGTTCCTTCTTCGAGTACGGATTCGGCCTGTCTGGCCGGCGATGCGCCCGCGGCGACGCGTTGCCGCGGGACGCAGCCAAGCTAGCGGCGCAGTCGAAAATCGAACAAGGCGTAAAGAATCCACACCGGCCGCAATGCGGACGACGCGAATCACACTTCGAAGAAAGGTTCTAACGAATGCAACGAAAACATCGCGAACAGTCGCCGGCGTACGGCGCGATCATCGCGCGTTCGCAAAGCGCGCCGCGCAAGCGCACAGCGATGCGAACGAAGAAGGTTTCAGAGGAAAGCGATGCGTCGCGATGTTTCAGTGATAACCGACATCGGCCGCGACCTTGCCGCTGAACACGCGATACGACCAATACGTGTAGCCCAGGATCGCCGGCAACAGCACCACCAGTCCGGCCAGCACGAAGCCTTGCGACGACGGCGGCGAGGCCGCGTCCCAGATCGTCAGCCCCGGCACGATGTTCGGCCAGATGCCCGCCACCAGCCCGATGAAGCCGAGCACGAAGAACCCCAGCGCGTACACGAACGGATGCCCGTCGCGACCCTCGCGCATGACCGAGCGCCACAGCGCCCAGGCGTTGGCGATCACCAGCAGCGGCACCGGGAACAGCCAGTAGAAATTCCCGCCCTCGAACCAGCGCGCCATGATCCGCGAATCCAGAAACGGCAGCCACGCGCTGACCAGGCCGATGAACACCGCCACCACCAACACCAGCGGCCGCGCCAAGGTGCGCGCGACCAGTTGCATGCGCCCGTCGGTCTTCAGGATCAGCCAGGTCGAACCGAGCAAGGCATAGCCGAACACCACCGCCGCGCCGGTCAGCATCGAAAACGGGCTGAACCAGTCGAAGATGCCGCCGACGTATTTGCCTTCCTGCATCGGCATGCCTTCCATGATCGCGCCCAGGATCACACCCTGCGCGAACGCGCAGAACAACGAGCCCAGCGAGAACGCCGCGCCCCAGGCTTTCTTCGCCCGCCGCGCCTTGAAGCGGAACTCGAAGGCGACGCCGCGGAACACCAGCGCGATCAACATCAGCAGCACCGGCAGATACAGCGCCGACAACACCAGCGCATAGGCCTTCGGGAACGCCGCGAGCAGGCCCGCGCCGCCGAGCACCAGCCAGGTTTCGTTGCCGTCCCAGATGGGCGCGGCGGTATTCATCATGTGATCGAGCTGGTCTTCGTCCTCGGCGAACGGCGCCAGGATTCCCAGGCCGAGCACGAAGCCGTCGAGCAGCACGTACATCAGCACGCCGAAGCCGATCACGCCGAACCAGATCACGGGCAGCCAGTATTCCATCGTCCTACTCCGTTTCGATTCGAAGCGCTCAGGCGCCGGCTTCGCTGGATTCGTCCGGCACCGACAACGGTCGCGCCGGGGTCTTGTCGCCCATCGCGCCGCGCGGCGGCGGCTCGTGCGGATGCGGGCCCTTGCGGATCAACTTGACCAGATAGCGGAACCCCGCGCCGAACACGGTCAGATACACCACCGCGAACACGATCAACGACGTCATCACGCTGGCCGCCTCGATCGGGCTGACCGCGTCGGCGGTGCGCAGCAAGCCGTAGATCACATACGGCTGGCGGCCGATCTCGACCACATACCAACCGGCCAGGATCGCGACGAAACCGCTCATGGTCAGCACCCGCCAGCCCCACAGCGCCGCGCGCGACCGGTACAAGCGCCCGCGCCACAACTGCCACAGCGAAAACACCACCAGGACCAGCATCGCCACGCCCAGGCCGACCATCACCCGGAAGGCGTAGAACACCGGCTTCACCGGCGGCCGCTCGCTGGCCGGCACCGACTTGAGCGGCTGGATGTCGCCGTCGAGGGTGTGGGTGAGGATGAGGCTGCCGAGCTTGGGCACGGCGATTTCCAGATCGTTGCGTTCGGCTTTTTCGTTCGGCACCGCGAACAGGATCAGCGGCACGCCTTCGCCGGGCGGGTTGGATTGCCAATGCGCCTCCATCGCCGCGACCTTGATCGGCTGATGCTCGCGCACGTTCAAGCCGTGCAGATCGCCGACGAACACCTGCGTTGGCACGGTGATCGCGGCGAAGATCACCGCCGCCTTGAGCATGCGCTTGCCCGCTTCCACATGCACGCCGCGCAGCAGGTACGAGGCGCCGACGCCGCCGATCACGAAGCAGGTGGTGATGAACGCCGCCAGCACCATGTGCGCGAGGCGGTACGGGAACGAGGGATTGAAGACGATGGCCCACCAACTGTCGGGCTCGAACACGCCGTTGACGATCTTGTAGCCGGCCGGCGTCTGCATCCAACTGTTGGCCGAGATGATCCAGAACGTGGAGATCAAGGTTCCCAGCGCAACCATGCAGGTCGCCAGGAAATGCACGCGCTCATCGACCCGGTTCCAGCCGAACAGCATCACCCCGAGGAAGGTCGCTTCCAGGAAGAACGCGGTCAGCACCTCATAGGACAGCAGCGGCCCGAGGATATTGCCGGCCTGTTCGCTCAGCACCGCCCAGTTGGTGCCGAACTGGAAACTCATGACGATGCCCGACACCACGCCCATGCCGAAGGACACGGCGAAGACCTTGGTCCAGAAGAAGAACAGATCGCGCCACAAGGTGTCGCGGGTGCGCAGCCAGCGCCATTCGACGAACGCCAGCCAACTGGCCAGGCCGATGGTGAAGGCGGGAAACAGGATATGAAACGAGATCACGAAGCCGAACTGGATCCGCGACAGCAGCAGGGCGTCCACGTGCATTGCCTCCATGGCGCATCACGACGCGCCAGCGGGTTCATTTTGCGCCGCACCATGCACCGATGCGGGCGGTTGCGTGGAATCACATAAACCGCAAAGGCGGTGAGCGTGGCGTAGTGGCGGGGTGAAACGGCTTGCGTTGTGTGCGCACTATCGCGTTGCGAACATGCCGGATCAAGCGCTTGCGTCGCCGTCGGCGACATTCGATGTTTCCGCCCGCGTCGCGTTTCGCGGTTCGATGCCGGGCGGCATGTGCGACAAAACGCGGCGATTCGATTCGCGCGAATTTTCCCTCGCGGCGAAGGTTTTCGTCGCTCACTTCCGCTCACCTGAGACGTTTTGTCCAGTGGATATTTGCGCTCGTTCATATCGGCGTACCTCATGCCGTTCCCTTCTCCCGCTTGCCACCCAAGGTGACTTCCTTCGGGCGCGGGAGAAGGTGCCCGAAGAGCCTGCCCCGCGAAGGCGGGGGGCGGATGAGGGCCGCGGCCGCGAAGGCAGACACGCTCGCCGCCCAGCTCAAGACAAAACCGCCGATCCGGCAAACCCCAAGCCAATACCCCGCCAATCCCGCGATTTCGCCCTTATCCCATGACCAACGGCCGGCCCGGCGCCCCGCTCCGGACTGATACGCTGCGCCCACTTTTGTCCCTAGAGCCCGTTCGATGCGCCTCTCCTACGCCACGCTCGCCGCCCTGCCCCTCGCGCTGCTCGCCAGCGCCGCCTTCGCCCAGGCCGCGCAGCCCCTGACCCTGGCCGACACGATGGCCGACCCGGACTGGATCGGGCCGCCGGTCGAACGCGCCTGGTGGGCCTGGGACGGCCAGCGCGTGCAATACCAGCTCAAGCGCGACGGCGCGAGCATCCGCGATACCTGGCAGGCCGGCGTCGGCGGCGGCACGTCGCAGCGCCTGGACGGTGCCGCGCGCGGCGACATCGACGCCATCAAGCCGGCCTACGACGCCCAGCGCACGCGCATGGCCTTCATCCGCAACGGCGACGTGTTCGTGCGCGATCTGCGCAGCGGCGCGCTCACCCAGGTCACCCGCAGCAACGACACCGAGGCGCGGCCGCAGTTCGGACGCGACGGCAATCTGGTGTTCCGTGTCGATAACCAGTGGTACCAGTGGCGCGCCGGCCAGGGCGTGAGCCAGGCCGCGCAGGTGCGCGCCGAGAACGACCCGGCCAAGCCGCCGAAGGCCGACGTGCTGCGCGACTATCAGCTCGCCACCATCGACACCTTGCGCCACGATCGCGCCGCGCGCGAAGCCGCGCGCGAGCAGGACGAAGCCTGGCGCAAGAGCGACGCCAGCCGCGCGCCCAAGCCGGTGTACCTGGGCGACGACGTCGAGATCATCGACAGCGCGCTGTCGCCCGACGCGCGTTACCTGCTGGTCGTGACCCAGGCCAAGAAGGGCGATGCCGGCACCGTCGGCAAGATGCCCAAGTACGTGACCGAATCGGGTTACGAGGAATTCGAGGAAACGCGCACGCTGGTCGGCCGCAACGATCCGCTGCCGCAGAAGCTGTGGCTGGTCGATGTCGCCAACGCGAAGGCCAGCGAACTCAAGTTCGACAAGCTGCCGGGCATCACCGACGACCCACTCGCCGCGCTGCGCAAGGCGGCCAAGCGCGACGCGCTCAAGGGCGACCGCCCGGTGCGCATCGGCACCGACGGCGACGGCAGCGGCGTGGCCATCCACTGGAGCGACGACAGCCGCCACGCCGGCGTGGTGGTGCGCGCGATCGACAACAAGGACCGCTGGCTGACCTCAGTGGATCTGGCCAAGGCGACGCTGGAAACCCGCCACCGCCTCACCGACAAGGCCTGGGTCGGCTGGGATTTCAACGATTTCGGCTGGTTCGCCGACGGCGGCCTGTGGCTGCTGTCGGAACAAAGCGGCTACTCGCACCTGTACGTGAGCGACAACGGCGGCGCGCCGCGCGCGATCACCTCGGGCAAGTGGGAAGTCTCCGCGCCCGAACTCGGCGCCGACGGCAAGACCTTCTTCTTCCTGTGCAACCGCAAGTGGCCGGGCGACTACGAAGTCTGCGCGGCCGATCGCGGCGGCGGCGCGGTGCGCGAAGTCACCGCGCTCGACGGCGTGGAAAGCTTCTCGGTCTCGCCCGACGGCGGCAAGCTGCTGGTGCGCTATTCGCAGAGCTACCTGCCGCCGCAGCTGGCGGTGGTCGACAGCAGCGGCGAGAACACCGTCAAGCTCACCGACACCCGCAAGAGCGCGTTCAAGAACCGCGAGTGGATTCAGCCCGAATACGTGCAGGTCCCGTCCAAGCACGGCGCCGGCACGGTCTGGGGCAAGTTCTACGGGCCGAAGAACTACGAGCCGGGCAAGAAGTATCCGATCGTGATGTTCGTGCACGGCGCCGGTTATCTGCAGAACGTCAGCAACCGCTACTCCAACTACTTCCGCGAGCAGATGTTCCACAACCTGCTGGTGCAGGATGGCTACGTGGTGCTCGATCTGGACTACCGCGCTTCGGAAGGCTACGGCCGCGACTGGCGCACCGCCATCTACCGGCAGATGGGCCATCCCGAACTCGAGGATTACCTGGACGGCCTGGACTGGCTGATCGCCAACAAGCAGGGCGACCGCGACCGCGCCGGCATCTACGGCGGCTCCTACGGCGGCTTCATGACCTTCATGGCGCTGTTCCGCGAACCGGGCAAATTCAAGGCCGGCGCCGCCCTGCGCCCGGTCTCGGACTGGTCGCAGTACAACCACGAATACACCGCCAACATCCTCAACACCCCGGACCTGGACCCGGAGGCGTACAAGAAGTCCTCGCCGATCGAGTACGCCTCGGGCCTCAAGGACCACCTGCTGATCGCCCACGGCATGATCGACGACAACGTGTTCTTCAAGGACTCGGTGATGATGACCCAGCGCCTGATCGAGCTGCGCAAGGATAAGTGGGAAATCGCGCCGTACCCGCTGGAACGGCACGGCTTCACCCATCCGGAGGCGTGGTACGACGAGTACCGGCGGATCTATGAGTTGTTCAATCGGACGTTGAAGTAAACCCGAGCGTTTCGCGCCGCGCCTCGACGCCCGCCCGCGACCGATGGCCGCGGGCGGGCGTTGTCGTTTGCGGCGCGGCGTCGCATGGCCGCATCGCGCGGGAAGGCGCCGAAACGCGCAGCGGACTTGCTCCCAAGGCTTCACCGGACTTGGCTGCTCGCGCCCGCTCCTGCCACCGCCCCGCGGCATCGTTAGAATGACCGCATGAGCGACTTCGACCGCGTACGCGACTATCTCTCCGGCCTGCAGGACCGCCTGTGCGCCGCCATCGAACAGGCCGACGGTGAGGCGCGCTTCGCGGAGGACATCTGGCAGCGACCGGAGGGCGGCGGCGGACGCACGCGCATCCTGCGCGGCGGCCAGGTGTTCGAGCAGGCCGGCGTCGGGTTTTCCGATGTCTCCGGCAGCCAGTTGCCGCCTTCGGCCAGCGCGGCGCGGCCGGAACTGGCCGGTGCGTCGTGGCGCGCGGTCGGGGTGTCGCTGGTGTTCCATCCGAACAACCCGTACCTGCCGACCACCCATGCCAACGTGCGTCATTTCCGCGCGATGCGCGACGGCGAAACGGTCGCGTGGTGGTTCGGCGGCGGCTTCGACCTGACTCCGTTCTATCCCTTCATCGAGGACGTCCGCCACTGGCACGGCACCGCGCGCGCGCTGTGCGAGCCGTTCGGCGGCGAGGAGCGCTATCAGGCGCACAAGCGCTGGTGCGACGACTACTTCTTCCTCAAGCACCGCAACGAGACCCGCGGCGTCGGCGGTCTGTTCTTCGACGATCTGCACGGCGACTTCGAACGCGATTTCGCCTATCAGCGCGCGGTCGGCGACGGTTTCCTCGACGCGTATCTGCCGCTGGTGGAGCGCCGCCGCGACATGCCGTTCGGCGAGCGCGAGCGTCAGTTCCAGTTGTATCGGCGCGGGCGCTATGTCGAATTCAATCTGGTGTTCGACCGCGGCACCTTGTTCGGCCTGCAGTCGGGCGGGCGCACTGAGTCGATCCTGATGAGCCTGCCGCCGCTGGTGCGTTGGGAGTACGGGTTCTCGCCGGAGGCCGGCAGCGATGAGGCGAAGCTGGCCGACTATCTGCGGCCGCGCGATTGGCTGGGCGAGGGCTGAGTCGCGGGGTGGTTGCGTCATCGCCGGCAGTTCGCTGTCGGGGCTGAAGCTCCCTCCCACAAAAAACCTCGCGGCCTCATCGACACCTGGGGCGTGCGCGAAAGCTTCGAAGTCTTTTGTGGGAGGGGCTTCAGCCCCGACGCTCTCGTCTCAGCCCACGCAGCCCTACCCGCCCTGATCCGCCTTGTGCACGATCGTGATGTGCCCGTTGGTCTCCAGCATCGCCAGGGCCACGTGGTCGATCTCGCTGCAGTCGTTCTCGCGCATCGCCTTCTCGAAATCGGCGCGGCTCACCAGTTCGCGCCGCAGCACGTTGCGGAAGACGTGGCCGTCGCGCGCCAGCACCACCGGCTCGCCTTCGAGCACGCGCTCGGCGCGGGCGCTGCGCGCGGCCAGGAAGCCGACCGACCAGTTCAGGACGATCAGCGTCGCCGCCAGGATCAATCCGCCGGTCACCGAGTTGTCGGTGCCCAGCAAGGCGTTCTGCACCGCGTTGCCCAGCAGCACGATCAGCAGCATGTCGAAGGAGGTGAACTGCCCCATCGAGCGCTTGCCCGAGACGCGGATCATCAGCAGGAGGACGAAGTAGACGATGCAGGCCCGCACCAGATACTCCCACCACGGCATCGACAGATCGAAGGCATCGGACATCGGGCAAGCTCCTGGAACGGCGGACGGGCGACGGTAGCGCGGCGGATTGTGGCGCCGCCGCGCGTGCATCGCATGTTACGGGCGGTGGCGGCGCGACCGTGGCGGCGGCGGCGCGGGGCAAGGCCTGCCGCTGCGGGCACCGGGGCGGGATCAGTGCGGCGCATCGTGGCGGGCTGTCGTTGCAATGCGCCTGACGGTGTCGGGGGGCGCACGCGGATGCGCACGCCGGTCGGAGCCGCTCCGGATCGATCGCGGCGGGTCGGGTCAGCCGCCTTGGCCGTGTTCCCGCCTCGGCCAAGGCAATCGCACGGACCTCGGCCCGGATCGCGCGGAGATATCGCCGATCCCGCCCCGCGATCGCTGCCGCCATCCGCGCCTTATTGATTCTAATTATTTCCAAACCCAGGCAAACGACGAACCCGCGCGATTTCATATCCGCCGGTTTTGTTTTACCCGCGCCGACGGCGAATCGGACTTTACCCGGCGAGTGATTTCGAGCGCGCCGATATACCCCGCCGCGCGTGGTGAAAGACCGCTTCGCGTATCGCCGCGGCGACCAACAAAAAAGCCGCTCTGCATCGCAAGGCGGCTTTCGGCGCTACAAATAAAAAGCCCCGCAGGCAGGGGGGGCCGGCGGGGCTGGTGGAGCGTGACCTGGGGAGGGGTCGTTCGCTCCGGGGGATCACTCCAGGGGAGGGAGAGATCGGCGACAGACGTTGCATCTGTCGCGACCTATATGACCACCTGGCACATGGATAGTTCGTGAAGATCAGAGTTAATAAATTGTTGGATTCAGGACCGATTCATTAAACCAAATCCAGCAAAATCAATGGCTTCCAGATAATCAATGCGCTTCGTCCCAATTAATACCGACCCCGGTATCAACGACAAGGGGCACACGTAGCGTGGCCGCCGCGGACATGCGTTGCGAGGCCTGCGTCACCAATTCTTCGACGAACCCATCTTCCACTTCAAACACCAGTTCGTCGTGTACCTGAAGAATCATCTTGGCACGATCGTTGTGAGCGGCAAGCCATGCATCGATGTCGATCATCGCGCGCTTGATGATGTCGGCCGCGGTGCCCTGCATCGGTGCGTTGATCGCGGCGCGTTCGGCGCCCGCGCGCAGGCCCTGGTTGGAGGCCTTGATGTTCTCCAGGTACAGGCGCCGGCCGAACACGGTTTCGACATAGCCCTTATCGCGCGCATCCTGCCGCGTGCGCTCCATGAAATCGCGCACTCCGGGATAACGGCTGAAATACAGGGCGATGTAGTCTTGCGCCTCGCTGCGGCCGATGCCGAGCTGGCGCGCCAGACCGAACGCGCTCATGCCGTACATCAAGCCGAAGTTGATCGCCTTGGCCGCGCGGCGTTCGTTGCCGCTGACTTCATCGAGCGATTGCTTGCCGAACACTTCCGCCGCGGTCGCGCGATGCACGTCGGCGCCGGATTCGAACGCGCGCACCAGGCCCGGGTCTTCCGACAGGTGCGCCATGATCCGCAACTCGATCTGCGAATAATCGCAAGCCACCAGACGCCGGCCCGCGGGCGCGATGAAGGCGCGGCGGATGCGGCGGCCGTCTTCGGTGCGGATCGGGATGTTCTGCAGATTCGGATCGCTGGACGCCAAACGCCCCGTCGCCGCGCCCGCCTGGTGATAGCTGGTGTGCACGCGGCCGGTACGCGGATTGACCATCTCCGACAGCTTGTCGGTGTAGGTGCTGCGCAGCTTGGCCAGGCCGCGGTATTCCAGGATCACCCGCGGCAGTTCGTGCTGATCGGCGATCGCTTCCAGCGCTTCTTCGTTGGTGCTGGGCTGGCCGGTCGGCGTCTTCACCAGCACCGGCAGTTTCAGCTCGTCGAACAACAGCGCCTGCAACTGCTTGGGCGAATCCAGATTGAAGGTGCGCCCGGCCAGTTCGGTCGCCTTGATCTGCGCTTCGAGCATTCGCTTGCCCAGGTCCTGCGATTGCCGGCGCAGTTCGTCGCCGTCGATCATCACGCCGTTGGCTTCGATGTGCTCCAGCACCGGCACCAGCGGCATTTCGATGTCGCGGTACACGCGTTCGAGTTCCGGCTCGGCGGCCAGACGCGCGCCGAGCACGCGGTGCAGGCGCAAGGTCACGTCGGCGTCTTCGGCGGCGTAACGCGTGGCGTCGTCGATGGCGACCTGCGAGAACAGGATCTGCTTGGCGCCCTTGCCGGCCACGTCGCTGTACTTGATCGTGTCGTAGCCCAGATAGCGCTTGGCCAGCGAGTCCATGTCGTGACGGCTGCCGGTGGCGTTGTAGACGAAGCTTTCCAGCATGGTGTCGTCGGCGTAACCGGCGAGCTGCACGCCGTGGCGGCGCAGGATGTGCAGGTCGTATTTGCCGTGCTGGCCGAGCTTGCGCCGCGCCGGATCGGCGAACACCGGACGCAGCGCCGCCAGCACCAGCTCACGATCCAACTGCGCCGGCGCGCCGGGATAATCGTGGCCGAGCGGGATATACACCGCGCGTCCGACTTCGGTGGCGAAGCTCAGGCCGACCAGGTTGGCCATCATCGGGTCGAGCGAATCGGTTTCGCTGTCGAAGGCGAATTCATCGCTGGCCTGCAAAGCCGCGACCAGCGCATCGAGCTGCACCTGCGTGGTGATCGCCTCGTACTCGCCCTTGACCGCCAGCGCGGCGTCCGGCGTCTCCGCGGCGGCGCTGGAACGGGCGTGGCCGGCGGCGGTCGCGCGCAGGCCGGCGCGATCGGCGGCGATCTCGTTCGCGGTGGCGTTGCCGCTGCCTTCCAGTTCGCGCAGCGCCTGCTTGAAGCCGTAGCGCGCGTACAGCGTGCGCAGCGATTCGGCGTCGCGCTCGCGCAGCGCCAGTTCGCGCGGGCCGCGGTCGAGCTCGACATCGGTCTTGATCGTCGCCAACTGGCGGTTCAACGGCAGCCGGTCCAGCGCGGCGCGCAGGTTGTCGCCGATCTTGCCCTTGATCTCGCCGGCATGGCCGATCACCCCGTCCAGGGTGCCGTATTCGCCCAGCCACTTGGCCGCGGTCTTGGGCCCGCACTTCTCCACGCCGGGGATGTTGTCCACGCTGTCGCCCATCAGCGACAGCAGGTCGATCACCTGATTGGGATTGACCCCGAACTTGGCGAACACCGCCTCGTCGGAATCCATGCGGCTGCCGCTCATGGTGTTGACCAGGGCCACGCCCGGGCGCACCAGCTGGGCGAAGTCCTTGTCGCCGGTGGAGATGGTGACGTCGATCGCGTCGTCGCCGGCAAAAGCGTTGGCGCGCAGGGCCAGGGTGCCGATCACGTCGTCGGCCTCGACGCCGTCGATGCGCAGGATCGGGATGCCCAGCGCCTCCACGATCTCGCACATCGGCAGCACCTGCGCGCGCAGGTCGTCGGGCATCGGCGGGCGATTGGCCTTGTATTGCGGGTCGAGATCGTCGCGGAAGGTCTTGCCCGGCGCGTCGACGACGAAGGCCACGTAGTCGGGACGTTCGTTCAAGGTCGAGCGCAGCATGTTGACCACGCCGAACAGCGCGCCGGTGGGCTCGCCGGCGTCGTTGCTCAGCGGCGGCAACGCGTGGAAGGCGCGGTAGAGGTAGCTGGAACCATCGATGAGGACGAGTCTTTTCATGGGCCCGATTCTACGCCGACCGGTCGCCGGGGCTGCGAATCGCCGGTGGACGGCGCGGGGTCGGGTGGGTTCGTGTCGGGGCTGAAGCTCCCTCCCACAAAAGACTTCGGAGCTTTCGCGGGCACTTCACCTGTCGGTGAGGCCACGAAGTCTTTTGTGGGAGGGAGCTTCAGCCCCGACCCGCAGCCACACCAACGACGCACGCCGCGAAGCCGAGCCCGCACCCCCACCGATGCGCACGCTTAACGCGCCCCCGGCGTATGCTGTCGACCTGAAAAACGGAGAACCGCCATGCGCGCCCCCCACGCGTCGCCGCCCCCCTTCGCCGCCCGGTTCGGCGTTCTGTTCGCGGCCCTGTCGCTCGCCCTCGCGCTGAGCGGCTGCGCCACTACGGCCGCCGCCGACGATCCCACCGCCGCGCTCAGCAACGCCGAAATCCGCACCCGCACGGTCGAGAACGGCGACACGATCGAGGAATACCGCGTCGCCGGGCAACTGCGCGCGGTCAAGGTCACGCCGGCGCGCGGCCCGATCTATTACCTGGTCGATGAAAACGGCGATGGCCGGCTCGACACCAGCAAGGGCGAAGGCACGGTCTCGCCGGTGTATTTCAAGCTGTTCAGCTGGTAAGCCGGGCCGCACGCCCGTCCCGTGAGCGGCCGGCGACCTCGCCGGCCCGATCGACCCCCGCCTGTGTCCTCAATCGTCCCGATCCCATGCCCGCCGATTCCCTTCCCGAAATCCGCACCATCGTCGGCGATGCCGAACTGCGTGCCGCGTGGCCGCTGGTGTCGCAGCTGCGGCCCGAATTCGACGAGGAACGCTTCGTCGCGCAGATGCACCGCCAGATCGCCGAAGGCTGCCGCGCCACCGTCGCCTTCGATGCGCAAGGCGTGCCGCGCGCGTTCGCCTGCTGGCGGGTGATGGAGATGCTCGCGGTCGGCCTGCACGTGTACGTGGACGATCTGATCACGGATCAATCCGTGCGCAGCCAGGGCTACGGCAAGGCGATGCTCGACTGGCTCAAGGCCGAAGCCAAGCGGCTGGGCTGCGTGCGCCTGCAACTGGATTCGGGCACCCACCGCCCGCACGCGCATGCCTTCTACATGCGCGAGCGGCTGCGCATCGAAGCCTTCCACTTCGGCGTCGAACTGACCTAAGCCCACGCGGGCATCGCCGCCGCATAAAACCCACGCCTCGATACATATTGGCGGCCGCGCGGCCACGGCGCCCGCGGCGACCGTTTCGTGAGGCACGCGCGCGCGGCCGCGCAGGCTGCTAGGGTGCCTTCGGGTCCACAGGGGTGGCGACACAAGGATGAAGTCGATGACTCGCTCTCAGCGTTCGCGCGGTTTCGCCGTCGGCTGTCTCGCCGTCGCCTTGGCCGCGCTGCTCGGCGCTTGCGGCGAACCGGCCGCGAACGTGGCCGAGCCCAAGCCTTACGATCGCCTCGGCGTGCACATGCAGATTCCGGGCAACTGGAAGCTCAGCGACGACGAACGCATCGCCAGCGTGCACTACCTGACCGTGGAGAGTCCCGGTTCGGCGGTGTTCATCGCGATGGTGCAGACCGACCGCAGCCGCGAGCTGGAAGAATTCGCGCGCAGCTTTTCCGCCGAGGCCGACAAGCAGACGCCGGCCGTGCTCGGCCGCGACAGCCGCTTCGACTTGTCCGCGTTCGCCGAAGGCACGATCCGCGAGCACTACGTCGTCAGCCTGGCCGGCGTGAAGGTTCCGCACCTGCGCGAGTACCGCAAGATCACCGGCGCGCATCGCACCGCGTTCCTGATCACCCAGAGCGCCGACGAAGACCTGGCGCGGACTCAGCCCGGGCTGGATCTGCTGGTGAAGTCGTTCAAGCTCACCGACCGCTGAAATCCGCCGCGCCGACATGCGCGCCGGCGTGAACGCGCGGCGGCGCGCTCAACCGCCCTGGCAGCGGCTGCGCAGATTCAAGGCGCGGGCGATGTCGCGCCAGTCGAACGCGCCCACCGCCTGATCGTCGTGCACGGCGTAGAACACGCCGTCGGGAAAACGCACCGAGCCGCTTTGCTGCAGCCACACGCCGTCGGTGTTGCCGACCGTGCCGCCGGCGAACGCGCCCAGATGGCGCAGGCTGGCGCGGTCGAACACGTGGAACACGCTGCGGTCCTTGAACTGATCGGTGGCTATCCAGTAACCGCTGCCGTCGGCGCACTGCCACAGGGCGATGCCTTCGGCCTGCGCCTTGAACAGGCCCAGGCCGATGGTCTGGCCGCGATAGCGGCCGTCGAGCGTGTAGTCGCGGATCGCGGTGCCGGTGCCGAGGTCTTCCTCGGCGATCAGCAGGCGGTCGTGCGCGGGGTCGCCCCAGATCGACTCCGGTACGCGGATCGCACCGGCCGCGCTGGTATCGCCGAACGCACCCAGGTGGCGCGCGACCGGCTCGCCGCCGCGCAGGTCGATGCGATAACGCTGCATGCGCCGGCCCAGTTGCTCCAGCGGCGGCGGAATCTCGTCGCCCCTGGCGTCCTCGCCGGCCATGTAGGCGTCGGTGACGATCACTTCCAGTTCGTCCGCGCTGATGCCGCGCACCCACAAACCGTAAGGCTGCTGCAGTTGTTCCTGGCCGAAGCTGGCGAGCGCGCGCAATCGCGGCGCGCGCGTATCGGCGATGCCCGGCGCGTTGAGCGGCGCCGACGGCAACGACAGCGACAGCACCTGCACGCGGTGGTTGTCGCGTTCGACCACGAAGGCCAGATCGCCGAACACGGCGATGCCGTTGGGACGGCGGAACTCGCCCAGTCCGTTGCCTTCGCGGCCGTAGCGCGCGACGCTCGCGCCCTGGTCGCCGTCGTAGATCACCAACCCATCGCCCTGCTTGGCCGTGGCCAACAACCACAAGCGTCCGTTCGGCGCGCGCCACACCGCCGGCGAATCGATATTGTCCTGCGGCGTGGCCGCGGTCACGAACGCCTCATCGACCCGCCGATAATCCACGCCGGCGCGCGCCAGCAACGGATCGGCGTCGGCCGCGCCGCGCTCGTCGGGCTCGCGTTGCGCGCTGTGCGCGGGCGCTTGCACGCCGCGCTGCGAATCGGAAGTCGCGCAGCCCGCCAGGACGAAAGCGAGGGACAGCATCAGGGTCGGACGCATCGGCATGCCTGGATTCGAAAGGTAATTCCCCGAACGCTGTTATAGAACCGTCACGTGCCGCTTTCATGACAAGGCCGCCGCGGCGAAGCGAGAAATCACGCACACAGTCATCGTCCTGCCATCCCCCGGACTTACAACGTTCGCCACTTGTTCACCGGCGAACCCCATGCGCAGCCCGCGACGTTCGAAGCTCCGCCATCACGCGCTCAGCGCCGCTTTGTTGAGCGTGCTCGCCGTCCCGGCCGTGAGCGCGCAAGCGCCGGCGACCGATTCGGCGACCGAACTAGACCGGGTCACCGTGACCGGCCAGATCGCCTACCGCGACCGCAGCGAAGCGACCGCGCCGACCTTGAGCTACGGTCTGGATTACTTCCAGCGCTTCGAGCCGCTGACCGTGGGCGACATGCTCAAGCGCGTGCCCAGCGTGGGCTTCGTCTCCGACGTGCTCGAATACGACGGCGCGCGCCTGCGCGGCCTGGACCCGGGCTACACCCAGATACTGATCAACGGCCGCAAAGTGCCCGGCGCCGGCGGCGATCGCTCGTTCTACGTCGATCGCATTCCGGCCGAACTGGTCGAACGCATCGAGATCATCCGCAGCCCCAGCGCGAACCGCTCCGGCGACGCGGTGGCCGGCGCGCTCAACATCGTGCTGCGCGACGCATACGAGTTCGACGGCGGTTATCTGCGCGCCGGCGCGCTGCATTTCGACGACGGCAAGATCAAGCCGGTGTTCGGCGCGGTCGGCAGCGGCGAAGTCGCCGGCGGGCGCCTGCTCGGCGGCGTCAACGTGCAGGGCCGGCACAATCCCAAGCGCAAGCGCAGCGACCGTTTCGATGCTCCCGACGGCGATTTCGTCGATCGCGAGGACCAGAGCGACGTGCGCGACGGCACCGACTACTCCGGCAACCTGTCCTACACCCGCGACATCGGCACCGGCCGATTGAGCCTGGACGGTTTCTACGTCCACACCGACCGCACCGAAACCGAAAACTCGCGCGAGTACAACGATCCGGTCAGCCGCGAGCGCGCGCGCCTGTTGTCGCTCAACGATCAGAACGTCGACATCAAGCAAGATAACGCCAGCCTCAACGCGCGCTATGTGTTCGACATGGCCGGCGGCCGCAGCGAGATCGACCTGGGCTACGCCCGCTTCGAAGACCGCCGTCACGACACCGAGCAGGAAGTCGGCTACGACGACGAAGACAGCCCGCCGTCGTTCGACGGATTCGAAGGCACGCGTATCCTCGGCGACACCCGCGACAGCGAATTCAGCCTCAAGCTCGCCCACAGCCGCGCGCTGGGCGCGGCCAAGATGGAGTTCGGCATCGACGGCCTGGACAAGCGCCGCACCAGCGCGCTGCGCACCAGCGACGTCGAGGCCGAGGACGAAGGCGAGCCGCTGCCGGCCTACGCCGATTTCGCCCGACAGGCCAGCCGCATCGAAGAGCGCCGGCTCGATCCGTACCTGATGTTTTCCGGCAAGCGCGGCCGCGTCGATTGGGAGACCGGCCTGCGTTACGAAACCACCCGCGCGAAGATCCGCAGCGTCGCCGGGGAAGGCGAGGACGCGGTGCGCAACGACAAGGATTACGGCCTGCTGCTGCCGTCGGCGCACCTGCGTTTCAACCTGACCGGGCACGACCGGCTCAGCGCTTCGATCGCGCGCACCGTGCGCCGTCCCGATTTCAATCAGCTGCTGCCGATGACGCTGGAAGAGGAGTACGGCGACAACGATTTCCTCGGCAATCCGCAATTACGTCCGGAAACCGCCTGGGGCCTGGATCTGGGCTACGAGCATCGCCTGGGCCAGCGCGGCGTGGTCGGCTTGAACCTGTTCTACCGTAAGGTGCGCGATCTGATCGAGATCGTCGGCACCGGCCGGCCCAGCGCGACCGCGCTGGACGATCACGAGGATGCGATCGAGGACTTCCTCGACGACCATCCCGGCGCCGGCCCGGGCACGCCCGGTTATCCGCTGCTGGACCCGGACAGCTTCGTATTCACCGCCGCCAACGTCGACGACGGCCGCGTCTACGGCGCCGAATTCGATCTGTCCACGCCGCTGACCGCGTTGGGCTTGGCCGACACCGGCGTGTTCCTCAACTACTCGTGGCTGGACAGCGAGGTGGACGACGACTTCGGCCGGCGCCGCTTCAACAACCAGCCGCGCTCGGTGCTCAACGTCGGCTTCATCCAGGACCTGCCGACGCTGGGCATGTCGTTCGGCGCGAGTTACCGGCGCCAGGGCGATGCCTACTCGCGCGTGCTGGGCGAGGAGGTGTCGACGCATTACGGCGCGGATCTGGAAGCGTTCGTGGAAAAGCGTTTCGGCTCGCGGGTGGCGGTGCGGTTGACCGGATCGAATCTGCTCAACGCGTCGAAAGATGAGAACTTCAACAAGTTCAATACGCTGGGCGAGCAGATGGATCGCGAGTTCGATGAGTACGAGCGCGAGCGGGAGAAGGCCGGGCCGGTGTATCAGTTGGTGGTGCGGTATGCGTTTTGAACGGCGGGGATAGGCGGCTTGGGATTGGTCGCCGCCGAATTGCCATGCAATCGCTACGGGCTTGTGCCCCTTTGCTCGTCATTCCCGCGAAGGCGGGCTCCGCTTTACTTCGGCGGAGCCGAACATCCAAAGCCTTCAGCGTCATCCTCCAAGATCGTCATTCCCGCGAACGCGGGAATCCAGCGACTTCAAACGTTCTCGCACGAAAAGCCCTGGATTCCCGCCTTCGCGGGAATGACGGCAGGTGGGGACGCTGTTGCCGATTCCCGATTCCCAATTCCCAATTCCCGCCTCAACCCGCCTCACCCCGCCTGCAAATTCGCATAAGCCAACACCAGCCACTTGCTGCCGGCATCGTCGAAATTCACCTGCACGCGCGCATGCGCGCCGCTGCCTTCGTAGTCGGTGACGGTGCCGCTGCCGAAGGTGGGGTGGCGCACCTGCGAGCCCAGCTTGACCGGCGGCGCCTCGATCGAGGCGTGGCCCATGTCGCGGCGCGGCGCGCTGTTGAACATCGGCCGCGATACCTGCACCTTCGGCCGCACTTCGTTGAGCAACGAGGTCGGGATTTCGCGCAGGAACCGCGACGGCGTGCCGAACATGTCCATGCCGTGGATGCGCCGGGTCTCGGCGTAGCTCAGCACCAACTTCTCGCGCGCGCGGGTGATGCCCACGTAGGCCAGGCGCCGCTCCTCTTCCAGGCGTCCGGATTCTTCCGTCGAACGCGCGCTCGGGAACAACCCCTCTTCCAGCCCGCCCAGAAACACCAGCGGGAATTCCAGGCCCTTGGCGCTGTGCAGGGTCATCAGCTGCACGCCGTCTTCGCCGGCCTGGGCCTGGCCTTCGCCGGCTTCCAGCGCGGCGTAGCTCAGGAACGCGATCAGCTCCGGCATCGCCGCGGCATCGTCTTCGTCGCTGCGGGTGAAGCGCGAGGCCACCGACACCAGTTCGTCGAGGTTCTCCGTGCGCGAATCGAGCTGGCCGCGCGATTCGTTGGCGTAATGCTCGCGCAAGCCCGAGCGTTGCAGGACGTGGTCGATCTTCTCCTGCAGCGGCATCTCCACGACATCGCTTTCCAGCGTATCGACCAAGGTCGCGAAGCCGGCCAGGGCGTTGCGCGCACGCGCGGCCAGCACCGATTCCTGCGATACCCGGCGCGCGCCTTCCCACAGCGGCACCGCGTCGGCGCGGGCGCGCTTGCGCACTTCGTCAAGAGTGCGCTCGCCGATGCCGCGCGTGGGCGTGTTGACCGCGCGCTCGAACGCGGCATCGTCGGCGCGGTTGGCGATCAGGCGCAGATAGGCCAGGGTGTCCTTGATTTCGGCGCGCTCGAAGAAGCGCTGGCCGCCGTAGACGCGGTACGGCACCTGCTCGGACAGCAGCGCTTCTTCGTAGGCGCGCGATTGCGCGTTGCTGCGGTAAAGAATCGCGACGTCGCCGTGACTGCCGCCGTCGCGCACCCACTGGCGCAGGCGCTCGATCACGAAGCGCGCCTCGTCCATTTCGTTGTAGGCCGCATACAGGTCGATCGGCTCGCCGTGGCCGGTGTCGGTCCACAGCTTCTTGCCCAGGCGGTCGGGGTTGTGCGAGATGACCGCGTTGGCGGCGTCGAGGATGTTCGCGCTGGAGCGGTAGTTCTGCTCCAGGCGGATGGTCTGCGCGCCGGGGAAATCGCGCAGGAAGCGCTGCACGTTCTCGACCTTGGCGCCGCGCCAGCCGTAGATGGCCTGATCGTCGTCGCCGACCACGAACACGTGGCCGCTGTCGCCGGCCAGCACGCGCACGAAGGCGTACTGGATGGCGTTGGTGTCCTGGAATTCGTCCACCAGGATTTCGCGAAAGCGCGTGCGGTAATGGGTCAACAGGGCGGCGTTGTCGCGCAGCAGCTCGTGCGCGCGCAGCAGCAGTTCGGCGAAATCGACCAGGCCGGCGCGTTCGCAGCGCTCCTGATAGGCCTCGTAGCAGCGCAGCATCACATCGGCCCAGTCGTCGCCGGCCGGCTGGATGTTGCGCGGGCGCCGGCCTTCGTCCTTCTGCGCGTTGATCCACCAGGTGATCTGGCGCGGCGGGAAGCGGGTTTCGTCGAGTTCCAGCGCCTGCACCACGCGCTTGACCAGACGCAGCTGGTCGTCGCTGTCGAGCACCTGGAAGCCTTCCGGCAGCTTGGCCTCCTGCCAGTGCAGGCGCAGCAGGCGATGGGCCAGGCCGTGGAAGGTGCCGATCCACATGCCGCGCGCGCCGCGCGCCAGCTGCGCGTCCACGCGCATGCGCATTTCGCCGGCGGCCTTGTTGGTGAAGGTCACCGCGAGAATGCCGTGGGTCGGCACGCCGTAGACTTCGTTGAGCCAGGCGATGCGATGGGTCAGCACGCGGGTTTTGCCGCTGCCGGCGCCGGCGAGGACCAGATAGTGGCCGGCGGGGGCCGAAACGGCCTCGCGCTGGGCCGGATTGAGTGCGTCGAGCAGGTGCGATACGTCCATCGGGTTATTGTACCGGCCCGGATGCGGGAACCTTCCCGCCGCGACGGGTTCCAATCACGACCATGACCGTTCGCGCCCTGTCGTTGCCGACTTTGCTGGTTTGCGCCGCGCTCGCGGCGAGCGCCGGCCCTGCGCGCGCGCAGCCGCCGTCGGCCGCGGACGACGACGCCGGAACCGCCGCGCGCGGCGATGAACGCGTCATCCGCGCCGGCGACACTCGCCTGCACGTGATCGTCGAAAACGCCCCGAGCCGGCTGCGCGCCGACGAACTGCAGCGCTGGCTGGCCGAATGCGCCAACGCCGCGCTGACCGCGTTCGGCCGCTTCCCCTTGCACGACGCGCAGGTGCGCATCCGCCTGGTGCCGCGCCGCGGCCGCGATTCCAGCCCGGTGCCGTGGGGCCAGACCGTGCGCGAGGACGGCGTGTCGGTGCTGCTGTACGTGCGCGAAGACGCCGGCATGGCCGAGCTGCGCGGCGACTGGACCGCGGTGCACGAGCTGTCGCACCTGTTCCATCCCTACCTGGGCGACGACGGCCGCTGGCTCGCCGAAGGCCTGGCCAGTTATTACCAGAACGTGTTGCGCGCCCGCGCCGGCCTGCTCGACGCGGACGAAGCCTGGCGCCGGCTCGACGGCGGATTCCAGCGCGGCCGCCGGGTCGGGCCCGGCGCGCGTATGGACGAGGTCGGCTGGAGCCGCGGCAGCACCATGCGCATCTACTGGGCCGGCGCGGCGTTCTGGCTGGACGCGGACGTGCAGTTGCGGCGCGAACACGGCACCGACCTGGATCGGGTGCTGGGGCGTTATTCGCAATGCTGCCTGGACAGCGACTCGCGCCTGGAGCCGCGGGAATTCATCGCCGCGCTCGATCGCGCCGGCGGCCGCGGCGTGTTCGCGCGCCTGTACCGGCGCTATGCGGCGATGACCGGATTTCCGTCGCAGGACGCGCCGTATCGCGCCCTGGGCATCAGCGAGAGCGACAAGGACACGCTGCGTTTTTCCGATGACGCCGACGCGGTGCGTCTGCGCCGGGCGATCATGGCCGCGCCACGAACGGATACTGGGCCGGCGAAAAGCGATTAACCGCTTCGCTACCGCTTATGTGGGAGGGGCTTCAGCCCCGATGCTTTTTTATCCGAAGCGTTGTTCGCGCACGGCAGCGGCTGAGAGAAAAGCATCGGGGCTGAAGCCCCTCCTACAAAAGAATCCGAAGCGTCTCGTGGTCAGTGCGCCTTGGCCGGCGCCTTGTGCGCGGCGCTCATCAGCTTGTCGGTCATCGCGATGCCCAGCGCCGAGACGATGAACAGGAAGTGGATGATCGACTGCCACATCACGCCTTCCGCCGTCACTTCGCTGCAGCGCGCCAGCTTGGCCGTCTCGGCGACGCTGTTGGCGGCCGTCGCCACGCCGCTGGCGGTCATCGAGGCGATCGCGCGCGCCGCTTCGTAAGCCTCCGGCGTGCCGCACAACGGCAGGCCCAGGTTGCCGGCGCCGATGAAGGTCTTGAGCAGATGGATCGAAGAGATGCCGATGATCGCCATCGCCAGCTTGACCTTGAGCACGCTGGCGTTGACGTGGCTCAGCCACTCGGGCTGATCCGGATGGCCTTCCAGGCGCATGCGCGAGACGAAGGTCTCGTAGCCGCCGACGATGACCATCACCAACAGGTTGGAGATCATCACCACGTCGATCAGGCCCAGCACGATCAGCATGATGCCCTGCTCGGTCAGGGTCGCCGCGTCGTGCACCAGGTGGATCAGTTCCTTGACGAACTGGAACACGTACACGCCCTGGGCGACGATCAGGCCCAGGTACAGCGGCAGCTGCAGCCAGCGCGAGCTGAAGATCAGGGCCGGCAGGGGATTGAGTCGGGTGATCTTGGGATCGGTCATGCGGAACTCGGAACTCGTTGAATGGGAAGGCGATTCCCGCGAGGCGGGGGTCCAAGAGTAGCCGGGCCGGGACGACATCGCCATGTCGGGGCGCGGCGCGGATTCAGTTAATGCGCGCGCGGTCGCCGCTTTCGCCGCCGATTCGCCCCGTCGCGGGCCGATCCCGCCGGCGCGCGCCGCGCCCCGCGGCACACGCCATTCCATCGGTACGCCCCAGCCGCGCGCGGGGCCGTGCTTACACTGCCGGCTTTCCCCTGCCGAGCCCCGCGCCCATGATCGACCTGCACTATTGGCCCACGCCGAACGGCCACAAGATCACCTTGTTCCTGGAAGAAGCCGCTCAGGCCGGCGCCGCGCTGGCGTATTCGATCAAGCCGGTGGATATCGGCGCGGGCGATCAGTTCAAGCCCGATTTCCTCGCGATCTCGCCGAACAACCGCATGCCGGCGATCGTCGACCATGCGCCGGCGGACGGCGGCGCGCCCGTCAGCGTGTTCGAGTCCGGCGCGATCTTGCAGTATCTGGCGGAAAAGACCGGCCTGTTCGCGCCGGCCGACCTGCGCGGCCGGGTCGCGGTCGGCGAATGGCTGTTCTGGCAGGTCGGCGGCTACGGCCCGATGCTGGGCCAGAACCACCACTTCAACCGCTACGCGCCGGAAAAGGTGCCCTACGCGATCGACCGCTATCAGCGCGAGACCGAGCGCCTGTACGGTGTGCTCGACCGGCGCCTGGCCGGGCGCGACTACATCGCGGCCGATACACTCACCATCGCCGATTTCGCCTGCTACCCCTGGACCCGCGAACACGAATGGCACCACGTCGATCTGGCCGCCTACCCGAACGTGCAGCGCTGGCACGACGCGCTGAGCGCGCGCCCGGCCTTCCAGCGCAGCTACGAAATAGGCAAGGTATACCGCGCCGACAAGACCATGACCGACGAGATGCGCCGCCATCTGTTCGGTACGCCGGCGCCCCAACCCTGATCCAGCACCCGCCGCCGGACCGCGTTCCGGCGGCAGCAACGGACCCATCGCCCGCATGAATCACTCCCGCCGTCTCGCCGTTTGCCTGCTCGCCATGACGCTGACCGCCACTTCCGCTCTCGCCGCTTCCCCCTCCGCCACGACGGCCGCGCCGGCCGCCGGCAAGCTGACCCTGGACGCCCTGACCGGCGACGCGCCGTTGTCGGGGCCGAGCCTGGTCAAGCCCAAGATCGCGCCGGACGGCAGCCGCGTCGGTTTCCTGCGCGGCAAGCAGCGCGACCGCAATCGCCTGGACCTGTGGGCCTACGACATCGGCAGCGGCAAGACCACGCTGCTGGTCGATTCCGACGACGTGCTGCCGGGCGCGGAAGTGCTCAGCGACGCGGAGAAGGCGCGGCGCGAGCGCCAGCGCATCGCCGCGCTGTCGGGTATCGTCGATTACCAGTGGTCGCCCGACGGCAAGCGCCTGCTGTTCCCGCTGGGCGGCGAGCTGTATCTGTACGACCTGCAGAAAACCGGCAAGGCCGCAGTGCGCAAGCTCACTCACGGCGAAGGCTTCGCCACCGATCCCAAGCTTTCGCCCGAAGGCGGCTTCGTCAGCTTCGTGCGCGACCGCAATCTGTGGGTGATCGATCTGGTTGACGGCAAGGCCACGCAGTTGACCCGCGACGGCAGCGACACCATCGGCAACGGCGTCGCCGAATTCGTCGCCGACGAGGAAATGGACCGCCACACCGGTTATTGGTGGGCGCCGGACGATTCGGCTATCGCCTTCGCCCGCATCGACGAAACCCCGGTGCCGGTGCAAAAGCGCTACGAGGTCTATCCCGATCGCACCGACGTGGTGCAGCAGCGTTATCCGGCCGCGGGCGATCCGAACGTGCGCGTGCGCCTGCTGGTCGCCAGCGTGCGCGATCGCGAGATCGGCGTGTGGCCGCTCAACGCCGACGGCAGCAAGGGCGCGCACGGCAAGCGCACCTTGCCGGCCGGCCAGACCACCGAGATCGATCTGGGCAAGGAACAGGACATCTATCTGGCGCGGGTGGATTGGCGCGATGCCGATCACCTGACCTTCCAGCGCCAGTCGCGCGATCAGCACAAGCTGGAGCTGATCGAAACCGATCTGCAGTCGGGCCGGCAACGCAGCCTGGCCAACGAAACCTCCAAGACCTGGGTGCCGCTGCACAACGACCTGCACTTTCTCAAGGACGGCCGCATCCTGTGGAGCAGCGAACGCAGCGGTTTCGAGCATCTGTATCTGCTGTCGGCCGACGGCCGCGAATCCACGCCACTGACTTCGGGCGAGTGGCCGGTGGACAGCGTGCTCGCGGTCGATGAAGCCGCCGGCCAGGTGTATTTCTCCGCCGGCAAGGACACTCCGACCGATGCCCAGGTGTATCGCGTGCCGCTCGCCGGCGGCGCGATCGAGCGTTTGTCCAAGACCGACGGCATGCACGCGGCCAGCTTCGCCAAGAACGCCAGCGTCTACGTCGATGCCTGGTCGAATCCGCAGACGCCGCCGCAACTGGAGTTGTTCCGCAACGACGGCAGCCGCATCGCCGCGCTGGTCGAAAACGATCTGGCCGATCCCAAGCATCCCTATGCGCCGTATCTGCAGGCGCAGCGTCCGATCGAGTTCGGCACGATCAAGGCCGCCGACGGCAAGACCCCCCTGCACTACAGCCTGATCAAGCCCAGCGACTTCGATCCCAACAAGCGTTACCCGGTGGTGGTGAACGTCTACGGCGGCCCGGCCTCGCAGACGGTGAAGCGGGCGTGGGCGCCGGACTTCAATCAGTACCTCGCGCAACGCGGTTACGTGGTGTTCTCCATCGACAACCGCGGCACGCCGCGGCGCGGCGCGGCCTTCGGCGGCGCGCTGTATCGCAAGCAGGGCACGGTTGAGGTTGAAGATCAGCTTAAAGGCGTTGAATGGTTGAAGTCGCATTCTTGGATCGACGGCGGGCGCATCGGCGTCTTCGGTTGGTCAAACGGCGGCTACATGACCCTGATGCTGCTGGCCAAGGCCAGCGACCAGTACGCCTGCGGCGTCGCCGGTGCGCCGGTCACCGATTGGGGCCTGTACGACAGCCACTACACCGAGCGCTACATGGGCTTGCCGAAAACCAATCCGGACGGTTATCGCGAAGGCCGCGTGCTCGAACACCTGGACGGGCTGAAGTCCAAGCTGCTGCTGATCCACGGCATGGCCGACGACAACGTGCTGTTCACCAATTCCACCGTGCTGATGAGCGCGTTGCAGCAACGCGGCCAGCCGTTCGAACTGATGACCTACCCCGGCGCCAAGCACGGCCTGCGCGGCCGCGACAATCTGCACCGTCTGCGCCTGACCGAGGATTTCTTCGAGCGTTGCCTGAAGCACTGACGCGCGAATCGTCCCATCCCAGCGAAAGGAAGCCACCGCGATGAACAGCGAATACCGCAAGCCCTGGGTGCAGCGCCACTGGATCGTGCTGCTGGTGTTGGCCGCCGGCGTGATGACGGCGCTGATGATCGGCCTGGGCGTGATGACCGTGTACTCGCTGATGACGACGCTGAAGCGCTCGCCGGTCTACATCGAAGCGATGAACAAGGCCCGCGCCAGCACCGAGCTGGCCGCGGTGCTGGGCCGGCCGATCGAGGAACCGCAGTGGATGGTCGGCGCCAGCCAGCAACAGGAAGGCGAGGGCCATGCCTTCTTCGTCATCCCCGTGCACGGCCCGAAGGGCAAGGCCGACGTGCATGTCGATGCGGACTTGCACGACGGCGTGTGGACCTTCAGAACCCTGCGCGCCAAGCCCGAGCACAGCAACCAATTCATCGATCTGCGCGAGGCCGACTCGGCGACGCGCTGAGCCGCCGCCGCCGGCGCGTGCCCGCCGGCGCATGACCTTCGGGGCTTGGCCGGCGCGCGCGCCGGGCCGATGCTGGCCGCTTCAGTCCATCGGGTCATCGCACATGAAGCCGCTCGTTCTCGCCGTCGCCCTGGCGCTGTCAGCGCCCGCCCTGCTCGCCTGCGCGCCCGCCGCGGCCGCGCAAGCCGTCCCCGCCGCCAAGCCCGCCGCCGCCAAGGCGGTGCCGGCCTGGGTCGCCAAGAGCGACGAATACACCCGCATCCTGATCAAGGCGCAGGCCGACTTCGCGCCGGAAGGCTTCTCCTTCTTCGGCATTCCCGGTTACGACGACAAGGTCACCGACCTCAAGCCCGAAGTTAATCAGCGCTTCCGCGCGGCGATGGCGAAGGCCAAGAGCGAGCTGCAGGACAAGCTGGCGAGCGAACGCGACGCGAACGTACGCCAGGATCTGCAGATCCTGATCGGCTCGATCGACAACACCGTCGAGGGCAGCGAGCTCAACGAGAAACTGATGCTGCCGTGGTTCGACGCGCCGCAGACCGTGTTCTCCGGCCTCAACGGCCTGCTCTCGGACCAGACCCCGCCCGAACGCCGCGCGCTGGCGCTGGCGCGTCTGCAGGCCTATGTCGGCCAGGCCCCGGGCAGCACGCCGCTGACCCAGCTCGCGCGCGAACGCTACGAAGAACGCCTGAGCGATCGCGCCCTGCTGCAGCCGACCCGGCTGGAAGTGGAGCAGGCGCTGGCGAACGTGGACACCTACGTCGAAGGCATCCGCAAGCTGTTCAAGAAGTACGACATCCAGGGCGCCGAGCCGGCGCTTAAAGCGATGCAGACCCAGCTGACGGATTACGGCAAGTGGGCCCGCGCGAAAGTGCTGCCCAAGGCGCGCACCGACGCGCGCCTGCCGCCCGAGCTGTATGCCTATCAGCTCAAGCAGTTCGGCATCGACATCGATCCGCAGCTGCTGATCCGCCGCGCCCAGGTCGAATTCATGGAAACCCGCGCGGCGATGCGCCAGCTGGCGCCGCAGGTCGCGCAGGCCAAGGGCCTGAAGGTCGCCGATCCGCACGACTACGTCGCGGTGATCCGCGCGCTCAAGCGCGACACCATCGCCAACGATCAACTCGAATCGCGTTATCGCAAGGTCATCGACGCGATCGATCCGATCATCCGCGCCGAGCGCATCGTCGATGTGCCGCAGCGGCCGCTGGTGATGCGCCTGGGCAGCGACGCCGAATCGGCGGCGCAGCCGGCGCCGCACTTCCTGCCGGCGCCGCTGGTCGGCAACACCGGGCAGCAGGGCCAGTTCGTGCTGCCGGTGGCGGTGCCCAACGCCGGCGGCAAGGCCCTGCATTACGACGACTTCAACTACGAATCGGCGGCGTGGACGCTGTCGGCGCACGAAGGCCGTCCGGGCCACGAACTGCAGTTCACCGCGATGGTCGAGCGCGGCATCTCGCTGGCGCGCTCGATGTTCGCCTTCAATTCGGTCAACGTCGAAGGCTGGGCGCTGTACGCCGAAGCCGAGATGGTTCCCTACGAGCCGCTGGACGGCCAGCTGATCGCGCTGCAGTTCCGCCTGCTGCGCGCGGCGCGGGCGATCCTCGATCCGATGCTCAACCTCGGCCTGACCGACCGCGTCAGCGCCGGCAAGGTGCTGACCGAGCAGGTCGGTTTCTCCGAAGCGATGACCAAGCAGGAACTGGATCGCTACATGTTCAATGCGCCGGGCCAGGCGGGCAGCTATTTTTACGGCTACAGCCGCATCCTGGAACTGCGCATGGACACCGAGCTGGCGCTGGGCGATCGCTTCGACCGCTTGAGCTTCAACAACTTCCTGCTCGACCAGGGCCTGCTGCCGCCGGCGCTGCTGGGCAAGGCGGTGCGCGAGGACTACGTGCCCAAGCTCAAGGGCACGGAAAAGGGCAAAGGCAAGAGCAAGGCCAAGAGCAAGGCCAAGAGCAAGAACAAGGGCAAGTAACCGCGCGCCGCGTTATCCGGTTCGCGCAACGACAAGGCCGCGGCGATTGCCGCGGCCTTGTCGTTTGCGATCGATGGCGGTGCCGGTTTCAGTCCGAAGGCGGCGCCGATGCGCGCGAAGCGGCGCACCTAGTATCGGATCATCGCCACAGGGACCAACTCAGTACACCAGCGACCACTGCATCGTCTTCAGCGCGAACACCAGCCACACCACCGCGATGCAGGCCACGGCGATGGCCAGCGCGCACGCGCGGCGCAGCCGTCGCACCGGCGCGCTCCAGGCGGCGCGCAGGTTGAGCGCGGCGATCACCGCGGTGGCGATGCTCAACAGGCCCAGCAGTTGCGCGATCCGGATCAGCGGATCGAGGCTGCCGTCCAGCGAGCGCACCGATACTTCGGTGCGGCTCAGTATCCAGACCCACAACAGCGCCAGCAGCACGTTGCCGCTCAGGCCGATGAAGGTGAGCAGGCGCAGATCGCGTTCGCGGCTGTCCAGCAGCAACGGACGCTGGGTGCGGTGGCGCACCAGCGCGGCGACCGGCCACAACGCCAGCGCCAGCACGTGCGCGATCGCGGCCAGGTACAGCAACGGCAATATCCAGCCCGGCGAGCGCCACGCCGGCACCGGCTGCAGCCACATCGCCGCGGGCACGTCGTCGCTGCTGACCGCGATCACTTCGTTGTCGATCACCTTCGCCGCGAGGCGGCTGTCGCCATCGACTTCGCGCCACAGGTACGGGCCGATCTCGCGCCAGCGCTTCACCCGTCCGTCGGGCTTGCGCAGCGACGACACCGATACGGTCTCGTCGCTGTTCAACTCGACGACGGAGGTGGCGAACAAGCGCCCGATGGCGAGGAAACTGCCCGAGGACTGGCGGCTGCTTTCGTAGCGCCCTTCGATCTGGCGGCCGTGCAGATACGCGGTGACCTGGGTCGGCGGCGGCGGTTCGCGCGCGGGGTAGTAACGCCGCAGCAAGCCGTCGATCAGATCGCGATGCAGGGCGCGCCCGGCGCGCGCCGGGCCGGAGGCGGACACGAACACGCCCAGCTTGTGTTCGGGCAGCAGCACCAGATCGCTCTGGAAGGCTTCGGTCGCGCCGCCGTGGCCGAGCGTGATCGGGCCGTAGCTGTCGTGACGGAAAAAGCCCAGCGTCATCGCATCCAGTCCGGGGATCGGACGCACCAGCGTGTTCTGCATCGCCTGCGCGGTGTAGCCCTGCAGGATCATGTCGTTGCGGTAACGCCCCTGGTCGAGGTGGGCGATCATGAAACGCGCCATGTCCTCGCCGGTGGCCGACAGGCTGCCCGCCGGCGCCGGGTTGACCAGTTCGAACGGAATCGGCGGCGCGCCGGGGGCGACGTAGCTTTTCGCCATGTCCGCGGCCAGACCCTTGGGCAAAGGCTGGCGGAAGCTGGAATGACGCATGCCCAGCGGCGCGAAGATGTGTTCTTCGACGTAGTCCTCGAACGGTTCGCGGGCGACGCGCTGGACGATGTAGCCGGCCAGCGCCACGCCGTAGTTGGAGTAAGCCGGCACTTGCCCGGGCGGATAGATGCGCTGCGGCTGCACCGCTTTCACGTAGTCGCCCAGCGACATCAGCCGCGAGGGCTGCGCGGCGAACAGGTGCTTGCTCGATTCCTCGAACCCGGCGCTGTGCGTCATCAGATGGCGCAGCGTGATCGCCTGGCCGTACTCGTCGCGGATGCGGAAATCCAGATAGGTGTTGATGTCGGCGTCGAGATCGAGCTTGCCGCGTTCGACCAACTGCATCACCGCGGTCCAGGTGAACAGCTTGGAGATCGAGCCCGGCCGCACCAGGGTGCGCGCGGCGTTCATCGGCTTGCCCTGTTCGCGGTCGGCGTAGCCGTAGCCCTTCGCCAGCAGCACTTGCCCGTCCTTGACCAGCACCACCACCGCGCCGGTCAGGCCGCCGCGCGCCAGCGCCGTGGGCACCAGACCGTCGATGTAGGCCTCCGCGTCCGGCGAACTGACCGGCGGAATCGGCGCGGGCCCGGTCGGGGCGACCAGGATTTCGCCCAGGCCGCTGCCGCCCGGTTCGGTCGGCAGGGGCGCGATGGGCGCCGACGCGACCGGCGAGGGCGCCGGCAGCGGCCGCAGTTCTATCGGCGCGGCCTCGGGCGCGGGCGCGGCCAGCGGATCTTTCGGCGCGGTTTCGCCGGCGCCGTCGGCGATCGGCGACGCCGGTTTCACCACGCCGCCGGCCAGCGGCGCGATGTAGGGCGCGGCGC
>NZ_JAGGRI010000047.1 GCF_018612875.1 Lysobacter sp. ISL-50
AAAAGATCCGTCGCGATGCGATACGCGCCGCGCGCGAAGCGGTGGAACAGTCGCAGCGCGATCTGAGCGATGCGAACGCGTCGTTGTGAGGCCGGTTCGACAGTAGGTTTCGTCATTCCCGCGAACGCGGGAATCCAGTGACTTCAAGCGTTCTCGCACGAAAGGCCCTGGATTCCCGCGTTCGCGGGAATGACGAGCAAAAACGCAGAGACTCGAAACCCGAAGCAAAACCCGAAGCAAAGGCCTGAGCGGCTTCTAAGGCCGGGCAGGGCGAACGGCAATCGGACCCGCTCGCCGCATATCACGCGCACCGCAACTCAGACTCGCCGAGCCGCGAGCCTTCAAGAATCGTCAATATCGTTGGCAGCGAAACTGCCGGCGCGACGCAAGCCGCCGGCCGACGTACAGGCCAGGACTCAGCCGCGACCCTGCACCAGGGTGCCGATGTTCTCGCCGCGCAGGATCTTCAGCAGCACGCCCGGCTGGCCCATGTCGAAGATGCGCAGCGGCAGTTCGCTGTCGCGGCACAGGGCGAAGGCGGCGGTGTCCATCACCTGCAGATCGCGGCTGATGACGTCGTCGTAGGTCAGCTTGTCGAAGCGCACCGCGTCGCTGTGCTTCTTCGGGTCCTTGTCGTACACGCCATCGACCTTGGTCGCCTTGAGCAACAGGTCGGCGCCGATCTCGATCGCGCGCAGCGCCGCGCCCGAGTCGGTGGTGAAGAACGGGCTGCCCACGCCGGCGGCGAAGATCGCCAGGCGGCCTTTTTCCAGATGGCGGATGGCGCGGCGGCGGATGTAGTCCTCGCACACGTCGTTGATCTTGATCGCGCTCATCACCCGCACCTTGGCGCCGAGCTTTTCGAGCGAATCCTGCATCGCCAGGGCGTTGATCACCGTGGCCAGCATGCCCATCTGGTCGCCGGTGACCCGGTCCATGCCGCCGGCCGCCAGGCCCGCGCCGCGGAAGATGTTGCCGCCGCCGATCACCAGCGCGATTTCGGCGCCGGCCTGCTGGACCTCGATGACTTCGCGCGCCAGCCGGCCGATGACCTTGGGGTCGATGCCGTAGTCCTCATCGCCCATCAATGCCTCGCCGGAGAGTTTCAACAGGACACGGCGATAGGCGAGCTGGGACATGGAGGATCTCGGGGGAGGCGGAAAACGGGGCGAATTGTAGCTCAAGCGCACTGTGCTTAGGCGTGCGCGAACGGGCCGGGAGCGCATCGGTGGTGGCGCGGGCGCACCTGTCCAGGCCGCCGCGCGCCGCGTATCGGCCGCGCCGCGCGGGGGCCGGCGCGTTCGCGCGCCCAGGGCCCGCTTGCCGTCGCCCGACCGGCGGCGGGTCGGGGCGCCGCCGCATCGATCTGAAACCGTGACGCCGCAAGCAGACGCGATCCAAGCAGGTATGATCCGGCCGCCGGTCCAAGCACTGGAACCGCCGTCGCGCCCGCGCCGTCCTGACGGCGCCGCCGCGCACCACCCAAGGAGATGGAAAGTGTCGATCAAGAACCTCAACGAATTCGTCGAAGCGTCCAAGCAGAAGGATCTGAGCCAGGACGCGTTCGAGCTGGAAAGCTCGCATCTGCTCGAAGTCAAACTCAACGGCCGGGTCTGGGCCAAGTCCGGCTCGATGGTCGCCTACCGCGGCGGCGTCAAGTTCGTGCGCCAGGGGCTGATGGAGCAGGGCCTGGGCAATCTGCTCAAGAAGGCCATCAGCGGCGAAGGCACCCAACTGATGAAGATGGAAGGCCAGGGCCGCGTCTACATCGCCGACGCGGGCAAGAAGATCACCCTGCTGCGCCTCAACGGCGAATCGATCTTCGTCAACGGCAACGACGTGCTGGCCTATGAAGACGGCGTGCAGTCGGACATCAAGATGATGCGCAAGGTCTCCGGGATGATGTCCGGCGGCCTGTTCAACATCAAACTCAGCGGCAGCGGCGTGGTCGCGATCACCTCGCACTACGAGCCGCTGACCCTGGCGGTGACCCCGGACCAGCCGGTATTCACCGACCCGAACGCGACCGTGGCCTGGTCGGGCGGCCTGAGCCCGGACATCGTCACCGACATCTCGCTGGGCACGCTGTTCGGCCGCGGCTCGGGCGAGAGCATCCAGCTCAAGTTCGCCGGCACCGGCTGGGTGGTGGTGCAGCCGTATGAAGAGGTGTATTTCCAGCAGACGAGCTGATCGCTGCTTGTTCCGGCGCGGTCGCGCCGGGGCGGGGCGGTTATCGCGGTGCAAAGGCCGGGTGATTCCCGGCCTTTGTTTTTTTCATCGGCAGGCGTTGCCACCGGTCGTCATTCCCGCGAAGGCGGGAATCCAACGGCTTCAGCGCCATCTTTCAATGCCGTCATTCTCGCGGAAGCGGGAATCCAGAGACTTCAGCGTCGTCCTTCCAGACCGTCATTCCCGCGAACGCGGGAATCCAGAGGCTTCAGCGCCATCCTTCCAGGTCGTCATTCACGCGAATGCGGGAATCCAGAGACTTCA
The DNA here is from genome assembly GCF_018612875.1 of Lysobacter sp. ISL-50. Taxonomy (GTDB): domain Bacteria; phylum Pseudomonadota; class Gammaproteobacteria; order Xanthomonadales; family Xanthomonadaceae; genus Lysobacter. Next base: position 2,494 of record NZ_JAGGRI010000047.1, read on the forward strand.
GCGCCATCCTCCAGGTCGTCATTCCCGCGAACGCGGGAATCCAGTGACTTCAGGCGTTCTCGCACGAAAGGCCCTGGATTCCCGCGTTCGCGGGAATGACGGTAGGTGGGTGCGCGGTTTCCGGGTTCTCGGTCTTGAATAACAGTTTCGATTCCCAATTCCCAATTCCCGACTCCCAATTCCCAATTCCCAATTCCCAATTCCCGACTCCCGACTCCCGACTCCCGACTCCCGATTCCCGATTCCCGATTCCCGATTCCCGATTCCCGATTCCCAATTCCCAATTCCCAATTCCCGATTCCCGACTCCCGATTCCCGATTCCCGCCCAAAGAAAAAGGCCGCGGAATCCGCGGCCTTTCTCATATCGCTGCTGAAGCGCGGAAGGCTTACGCCAGACCCGCCTGCTTCATGACTTCGGCGGCGAAATCGTCCACCTGCTTCTCGATGCCTTCGCCGACGGCCAGGCGACGCATGGTCACCACGTCGGCGCCGGCGGCCTTGACCACCTGCTCGACGGTCTGGTCGCCGTTGAGCACGTAGGGCTGGCCGTACAGGGTGACTTCGTTGACGATCTTGGCGATCTTGCCGCCGATGATCTTCTCCAGGATGTCGGCCGGCTTGGACTTGTCCTTGTCGGACATCTTCGCCAGTTCGATTTCCTTTTCCTTCGCCACGAATTCGGCCGGAACGTCGCTGGCCTTGATGTGCGGCGGGTTCATCGCCGCCACGTGCATGGCCAGGCCGCGCGCCAGGTCGGCATCGCCGCCCTTGAGCTCGATCAGCACGCCGATGCGGCCGCCGTGGACGTAGGCCGCGACGTTGTTGGCGCTGTCGATGCTGACCATGCGGCGGATCTGGATGTTCTCGCCGATCTTGGAAATGACCGCGGCGCGGGTTTCCTCGAGGGTCTCGCCCGAAGCCAGCTTGGTGGCCTTGAGCGCTTCCACGTCGGCGGCGCCCGACGCCAGCGCGGTCTGCGCGACGGTTTCGGTGAAGCCGACGAAGTTGGCGTCCTTGGCGACGAAGTCGGTCTCGGAGTTGATCTCGACCAGCACGGCCTTGCCGCCGTTCTGGGCGACCGCGATGCGGCCTTCGGCGGTGACGCGGTCGGCCTTCTTGCCGACCTTGATGATGCCGGCCTTGCGCAGCCACTCGGCCGCGGCGTCGAGGTCGCCGTTGTTTTCGGTCAGGGCCTTCTTGCACTCCATCATGCCGGCGCCGGTGCGCTCGCGGAGTTCCTTGACCAGGGAAGCGGTGATATCAGCCATTGGAATTACCTCAGGTATACGTGTTGCCGTGCAGGAGCGGCGCAAGCCGCGACGGGGCGCGGGCGGGGTGGCGGCGGAATCGGCCTGACCGTTTGATCCGCTGGCTTGCGCTTGCGGTCCGGGCGGTTTTGGCTTCGGATTGCGGCGCTTGCGGACGTCGCTTGCGTTAATCGCGGCTTGCGCCGCTCCTGCAGGGTCGGATGGTGCGTGTCGCAGCCGCGCACTATGGCGCGGCTGCGTTACGGGGCGCTGACGGCCGCGCGATTACTCGGCAGCCGGAGCTTCGCCGTCGGCCTTCTTGGCGGCCGGGGCGGCAGCCGGAGCCGGGCCCTTCTTGGCCGGCGCGCGACCGCGCGGAGCGGACTTGCGGTCTTCCTTGCCTTCGCCTTCGGCTTCGGCGGCGAAGTCTTCTTCGCGCACGCCGCCGACCTGCGGAGCCGCTGCCTTGCCTTCCAGCACGGCGTCGGCCGCGGCGCGGGCGTACAGCTGCACGGCGCGGATGGCGTCGTCGTTGCCCGGGATGGCGTAATCGACCAGGGCCGGATCGTAGTTGGTATCGACCACGGCGATGACCGGGATGCCGAGCTTCTTGGCTTCCTTGATCGCGATGTCTTCATGGCCGATATCGATCACGAACAGCGCGTCGGGCAGACGGTTCATGTCCTTGATGCCGCCCAGCGAGGCTTCCAGCTTGTCGCGCTCGCGGCGCAGGCCCAGCACTTCGTGCTTGACCATCTTCTGGAAGGTGCCGTCGGTTTCGCCGGCTTCCAGTTCCTTCAAGCGCGAGACCGACTGCTTGACGGTGCGGAAGTTGGTCAGCGTGCCGCCCAGCCAGCGCTGGGTCATGTACGGCATGTTGCAACGCTCGGCCTCTTCCTTGATCGACTCGCGCGCCGAGCGCTTGGTGCCGATGAACAGGATGGTGCCGCGCTTCTGCGCGATGCCCGAGATGAAGTTCATCGCGTCGTTGAACAGCGGAACGGTCTTCTCGAGGTTGATGATGTGGATCTTGCCGCGGGCGCCGAAGATGTACGGGCCCATCTTGGGATTCCAGTAGCGCGTCTGGTGGCCGAAATGGACGCCGGCTTCCAGCATCTGACGCATGGTGATCTGAGGCATTGCGAAACTCCGAAGGCAAAGGAACCGACGCCGAATGAGTGAGGGCGTTTTGTCCGAAGCGAATCAGCTTCGGGCAAGTGGTTCCGGGGTTGGGCCTCCCTGTCGCTTCCGTGTCCGAACCTGCATCGACGATCTTGCGATCGAGGACTCAGGCACCCCGGCACGGGCTGTGGCGACAGGTGTGAATTCGCCGGTGACGCCCGGCGTGGGCGGCTGCGACTGGGGTCCAAAAGACGGACGTACCGGCCGCAAAGCCGCGAAAGTGTAGCCGGGACCGGGGTTTGGGGCAACTGGATGGGTCGGGGCCTTCCCGGGAGGGCGAGGGCCCGGGCGGTGCGAGGTCTCTTGTGGGAGGGCCTTCAGGCCCGATGCTTTCCTTTCCGCTGCGAGAATCCTCAGGTCTGACCGAAAGGCATCGGGCCTGAAGGCCCTCCCACAAGAGACCTCGGGGCCGCGCGCCCCCGGCAAGCGCGTCGCCCGAATTCTTGAGACTGGCCCTGCCACCGATAAACCCCCCAGTCCCCGACCAGGAATGAACGCAAGTTCACGCACCGCGTCCACAAGAGGCCGCCATCGGCACGCAGCGGACCGCGCGGCGCGATGATAGGCGAACGTGAATGAGCGATAATGCGGGCATGGCCATCTCCATCAAAACCCCCGAAGACATCGAAAAGATGCGCGTCGCCGGCCGTCTGGCCGCCGAGGTGCTGCAGGTCGTCGCTCCTTACGTGAAGCCGGGCGTCAGCACCGGCGAGCTGGACCGCATCTGCAACGAGCACATCGTCAACGTGCAAAAGGCGATTCCCGCCAACGTCGGCTACAAAGGCTTTCCCAAGACCGTGTGCACCTCGGTCAACAACGTGATCTGCCACGGCATCCCCAGCGACAGCAAAATCCTCAAGGAAGGCGACATCGTCAATATCGACGTCACCGTCATCAAGGACGGCTGGCACGGCGACACCAGCCGCATGTATTACGCCGGCACGCCGTCGGTCATGGCCAAGCGCCTGGTCGAGGTCACCCGCGAAGCCATGTTCCGCGCGATCCGCCTGGTCAAGCCCGGCGCGACGCTCGGCGACATCGGCCACGCCATCCAGACCTACGCCGAAGCCGAGCGCTTCAGCGTGGTGCGCGATTACTGCGGCCACGGCATCGGCCGCATCTATCACGAAGAGCCGCAGGTGCTGCACGTCGGCCGTCCGGGCGAGGGCGTCAAGCTGGTTCCGGGCATGACCTTCACCATCGAGCCGATGATCAACGAAGGCACCTATCGCCATAAGACTCTGCCCGACGGCTGGACCGTGGTGACCAAGGACCGCAAGTTGTCCGCGCAGTGGGAGCACACCATCGCGGTCACCGAAGACGGCGTGGAAATCCTGACCCGCGTGCCGGGCGACGACAACGATCTATGACCGCTACCGGTGCCGGCGAACGGCCGGTCGATCGATCGGCCGCCGCTGCGTCGGTGTCCGCCGCCCCGGCGGCCGATGAAGCGCCGCTTCCCGGCACCCCCGCGGCGATCCGCGCCGCGCTGAGCGCGGTCGATGCCGCGCTCGCGCAGCGCTTCGACCAGGACGCCGACGCCGACATCGACCGCCTGCTGCGCGCCCGCGCCGACGCGGTCGATGCCCAGGTCCGCGCGGCCTGGCAGATCTGCATCGACACCGACGCGCCGCTGGCCCTGTTCGCGGTCGGCGGCTACGGTCGCGGCGAACTGTTTCCGCAATCCGACATCGACCTGCTGGTGCTGGCCGAATCCGAGGCCCAGACCGCGCAGGCCGAGCAACTGGGCTGTTTTTTCGCCTCGCTGTGGGACGCCGGCCTGCCGGTCGGGCACGCGGTGCGTTCGGCCGCGCAATGCACCGAAGCGGCCGCCGACCTGACCGTGCTGACCGCGATGCTGGAAGCGCGGCCGATCGTCGCCGGTGCGGTCGCGCAGATGGCGCTGCAGGTAGCGGTGTCGCCCTCGCAGGTGTGGCCGGCGCGCGAATTCTTCATCGCCAAGCGCGACGAACTGCGCCAGCGCCACGCGCGTTACGGCGACACCGCGGACAACCTCGAGCCCAATCTCAAGGAAGGCCCGGGCGGCATGCGCGACGTGCAGACGCTGCACTGGATGGCGCTGCGCATCATCGGCACCTCGGACCTGGAATCGCTGGTGTCGATCGGCCAGTTGGGCCCGGACGAACTGACCACGCTGGAACGCGAACGCCGCACGCTGTCGCGTCTGCGATTCGGGCTGCACTTGGTCGCGCGCAAACGCGAAGAGCGCCTGCGCTTCGACTACCAGAAACTGCTGGCCGAGCGCCTGGGACACGTCGATAACGCCGACAATCTGGCGGTCGAACAGATGATGCAGGGCTTCTACCGCAGCGCCGCGCTGGTGCTGCGGATCGGCGAGCGCCTGCTGCAGCGGTTCGAGGAACAGATCGAAGGCGAAGCCGTGCCGGTGCCGCTGAGCGGCCTGTACGAAGCCTTCGAATTGCGCCGCGACTACATCGCCGCGCGCGATCCCGAATGGCCGCGCGACGCGTTCGAAGTGTTCGCGCTGTTCGGCGCCTGGGCCGCGCACGACGAAATCCGCGGCCTGCACTCGCAGACCGCGCGCGCGCTGGCCGAAGCGCTGTCGAAGGTGCCCAGCTTCGATCGCGCCGAACCGGCGCTGCGCGAGCGATTCCTCAAGATCCTGCGCGGCCCGCATCCGGTGCACGCGCTGGAACGCATGGCGCGCCTGGGCGTGCTGGGACGCTGGATTCCGGCGTTCTCGAAAGTCTCCGGGCGCATGCAGTTCGACCTGTTCCACGTCTACACGGTCGATCAGCACACCCTGGCGGTGCTGCGCAATCTGGCGCGCTTCGCTTCCGGCGTGGCCGACGAGCGTTTCAGCATCGCGCACGAAGTCTGGCCGCGCCTGCGCAAGCCCGAACTGCTGCTGCTCGCCGGCCTGTTCCACGACATCGCCAAAGGCCGCGGCGGCGATCATTCCGAACTCGGCGGCGACGACGCGCGCGTGTTCGGCACGACCATGGGCCTGAGCGAATCCGATACCGCCCTGGTCGAATGGCTGGTGCGCCAGCATCTGCTGATGTCGGTGACCGCGCAGAAGCAGGACATCGCCGATCCGGAAGTGATCCATCGTTTCTCGGCCAAGGTCGCCGATCGCGAGCATCTGGATCACCTGTACCTGCTGACCTGCGCCGATATCGCCGGCACCTCGCCGAAGCTTTGGAACGCATGGAAGGACCGGCTGCTGGCCGATCTGTACACGGCCACGCGCCTGGCGTTGCGCCGCGGCCTGGAGCATCCGGTCGCCGGCGCCGAGCGCGCGGCGGAAACCCGCGAAGCCGCGCAGGCCATGCTGGCCGCGTTCGGCGTGCGCGACGAAGAGATCGCCGCGTTGTTCGCGCGCATGCCGCAGATCGCGTTCCAGCGCGGACGTCCCGATCAGATCGCCTGGCAGGCCTCGACGCTGCGCGGCGTGGCGATCGGCGACACGCGCGTGCGTGCGCGTCCGGTCAGCGCCCACGGCGGCGCGCATGCCGGCGCGCTGGAAGTGTTCGTGCATTCGCCCGATCGCGACGGCCTGTTCGCCGCGATCGTCGCCACGCTCGATCGCCTGGGCCTGGCGATCCAGCAGGCGCGCGTGCTCGACGGCCCGTTCGGGGCGATCTTCGATACCTTCGAAGTGGTGCCGACCGATCCGCGCCAGTCGCCCAGCGCGGAAGATGTCGAACGCCGCCTGGAATCCACGCTGGCCGGCCCGCTGGAGCGGATCAAGCCGGCGCGCCGCGCCCAGCCGCGCCATCTGCGCCATTTCCGCATCGCGCCGCAGATCGAATTCTCCGATTACCGCAAGGGCGAAAGCGCGAGCCCGCGCACCACCCTCAGCCTGGTCTGCACCGACCGCCCCGGCCTGCTCGCCGACGTTGCGCAAACCTTGCGAAAACAAGGGCTGCGCGTGTACGACGCGCGCATCGCCACCTTCGGCGAGCGCGCCGAAGACGTGTTCCAGATCACCAGTGTGAATGCCGACGGGCGCGACAACGCGCTCGATCAAACGCAACAGCAGGCCCTGCGCGACGCGTTGCTGGCCTGCCTCGAAGGAGATAGTCGATGAGCCCCGCGAAGAAGACCACCAAGAAGGCCGTGAAGAAGAAGAGTGTCGAGTCGCCGGGCGCGGACGAACTGAAATTCATGATCGACAGCGCGTTCGAGCGCCGCGGCATGCTGACGCCGGACGAGATCGAAGGCTCGACCCGGCCGACGGTGGAGCGCGTGATCGACGGCCTGGAGCAGGGCGAGTTCCGCGTCGCCGAGCCCGACGGCAAGGGCGGCTGGACCGTCAACGAATGGCTGAAGAAAGCGGTGCTGCTGTACTTCCGGGTCAACGACATGCAGGTGGTCGAGGCCGACCCGGCGCCGTTCTGGGACAAGGTGCCGGCGCGTTTCGAGGGCTACGGCGAAGCCGATTTCCGCAAGCTCGGCGCGCGAGTCGTGCCCGGCGCGATCGCCCGTCGCGGCGCCTACATCGGCAAGGACGTGGTGCTGATGCCGAGCTTCGTCAACATCGGCGCGCACGTCGGCGAAAGCACGATGGTCGACACCTGGGCCACGGTCGGTTCCTGCGCGCAGATCGGCAAGCACTGCCACCTGTCCGGCGGCGCCGGCATCGGCGGCGTGCTCGAACCGCTGCAGGCCTCGCCGACCATCATCGAAGACCATTGCTTCATCGGTGCGCGCTCGGAAGTCGTGGAAGGCTTCGTCGTCGGCCACCACAGCGTGATCGGCATGGGCGTGTTCCTGGGCCAGAGCACCCGCGTCTACAACCGCGCCACCGGCGAGATCAGCTACGGCTCGGTGCCGCCGTACAGCGTGGTCGTGTCCGGCCAGCTGCCGGCGAAGGACGGATCGCACTCGCTGTATTGCGCGGTGATCGTCAAGCAGGTGGATGCGAAGACTCGGTCCAAGACCAGCATCAATGAGTTGTTGCGCGGGTTGGCGGACTGAGGAAGGGGCAATAAATGAAGCGGAGTTCCGGGTCGCGGTGATGCCGGAGCGCCAGGGTTTCACTACGCGATCGTTTTTCGCAACCATCGTCGGCCGCGCGCCGGGCCGACGAAAAGATTCAGTGATAGGTGGCTAAGTCATGACTACGCTCTACGGCTTGAACAACTGCGACACCTGCAAGAAAGCCCGCAAGTGGCTCGACCGCTTCGGCGTCACGCACAGCTTCGTCGATTACCGCGATAACCGGCAGTCGCCGGAGACGCTGATCGAGTGGAAGACTCAGCTCGGCGGCTGGGAGTCGCTGATCAACAAGTCTTCGACCACCTGGCGCACCTTGCCGCCCAATCGCAAGGAGCCGGCCTCGGATGCGGAGTGGAAGCTGTTGCTCAAGGAGTATCCGCAGTTGATCCGGCGGCCGGTCGTGGTCACCGACGACGGCAAGGTCTCGCAGGGTTTCAGCGACAACGGTTTCAAGCAGCGTTTCGGGATCGGTTCGTGAGCGCGGCCGGCGCCGGTCGCAGCGCGGTGCTGGAATTGACCTGCGATCTGATCGCGCGGCCGTCGGTGACGCCGAACGACTTGGGCTGCCAGGCGTTGATCGCCGAGCGCCTGGCCCGCGCGGGTTTCGCCTGCGAGTATCTGCGCTTCGGAGAAGTCGATAACCTGTGGGCGGTGCATGGCGACGGCGACGGCCCGACCCTGGTGCTGCTCGGTCACACCGATGTGGTGCCGTCGGGTCCGGTGGACAGTTGGAGCAGCGATCCGTTCCTGCCGGAAATCCGCGACGGCGTGCTGTACGGGCGCGGCGCGGCCGACATGAAGGGCAGCGTGGCGGCGTTCGTGATCGCGCTGGAGCAGTTCGCGGCGCGGCATCCGCATCATCGCGGCCGCGTCGCGCTGTTGCTGACCTCCGACGAGGAAGGCGATGCGATCGACGGCGTGCGCCGGGTCGCGGACAGTTTCCGCGCGCGCGGCGAACGCATCGACTGGTGCATCACCGGCGAGCCGTCTTCGACCGCGACGTTGGGCGATCTGCTGCGGGTCGGGCGCCGCGGCACCTTGTCGGCGACCTTGAAGGTGATCGGCGTGCAAGGCCACGTCGCTTATCCGGAGAAGGCGCGCAATCCGATTCACCAGGCGATGCCGGCCTTGTCCGAGCTTGCGGCGAAGCGTTGGGACGAGGGTTACGAAACCTTTCCGCCGACCTCGCTGCAGATCAGCAATATCCACGCCGGCACCGGCGCCAACAACGTGATTCCCGGCGAGTTGCAGGTGTTGTTCAACCTGCGCTTCAATCCGAGCTGGAACGCCGAGCGCCTGGAGCGCGAATGCGAGGCGGTGCTGCAGGCGCACGGCTTGGAATACGAGCTGCGCTGGTTCCGCGGCGGCGAACCGTTCTACACGCCGGAAGGGCCGCTGCGCGCGGCCGCGCGCGCGGTGTTGAGCCAGTTCGCCGGCGCCGCGCCGCTGGAGAGCACCGGCGGCGGCACTTCGGACGCGCGCTTCATCGCGCCGCTGGGCGCGCAATGCATCGAGATCGGGCCGGTCAACGCGAGCATCCACAAGGTCGACGAGAACGTCGCCGTGGCTGATCTGGAAGCGCTGCCGGGCTTGTACCTGGCCTTGATCGAGCGTTTGTTGATCGTTTGATCGGCGCCGGTTGCGACACGGCGGCAAGCACGAAGCTTGCCGCCGCGATCCGGACGTTTTACTGCGGCGTCAACTTCAAGGTGTAGCGCGTCGTTCCCGGCAGGAACGGCGTCGGACGCCCTTGCACCCAGTCCTCGTGGCCCGCGCCCCAGAACGGCGACAGCGGATTGCCGCTCTGGCCGCCGGGCATGTGGATGATGCCGTCGGCTTCGTGGCCCGGCGACACCACCATGCGTTCGGATGCGCCGAAGCCGGGGCGCTGCACCCGCGGCATCGCCGCGTCGCCGGACAACTCGTCCGGCGGCATGCACAGCGCGCCCTTGGCGAAACCGGGCAGGGCGGAGGCCAGCGGATGGCAGATCGCGGCGGTGTTGTGTTCGCCCCAGCGGTGCCTGGACAACTTCGCTACCGCGTCAGGGCCGGGCGCGATGTTGAGATCGGTGAGCACATCGAGCGCGGCATGTTCGAGCAGGCTGTCCCAGGTCGGCTCGTTGCGCGGCAGCAGGTGCGCGGGGCGCTGGGTCAGCAGCGGCCACACCACGCCTTCGAGTTGCTTGAAGTCGGGCATCTCGAACTGCGGGCCCATCGCGACCTGTGCCGGCGCGGTCAGGCCGTTGGCGACGCGGGTGAACACCGCGCGGCGCCAGTTGCGCACCATGCGATAGCTCACCGAGCCCGGTTCGGCGCGGCCTTCCCAGCGTTTGGAGGCTTCGGCCAATGCGCTCAGCGCCGGGCTTTGCCCGCTCTTGCTGACGCGCGCGGCTTCGTCCTGCAGCAGCTTCCACCAGCGTTGCAGGAACAGCGCGCGATCGTCGAGCTGGATCGCCAGCAGATCGCGTTCGGTGAAACCCTGCTTGGCGAACAGGCCGTCGCGAATCTGGCCGGCGCGCGCGCCCAGGACGTAGTCGCCGTCGCCGATGCGTTCCAGGTCCAGGCCGTCGAGCGTGCGCGCGTTGGCCGTCCACAACCGCCCCGAGGGCGGCGCGATCAGGCTCGGCGCGTCGGCGGTCTGGATCGTCCACGGCGGGCAGGCCGGCGGCTGGGCGATGTTCTGATTCTCGACCAGGGCCGCGCTGGAGCAATCGCCTTCGCGCTCGGGCAACGGGCCGAGCAGGCGCCAGGCGATCTTGCCCTGGCTGTCGCCGACCACCAGGTTCTGCACCGGCATGGCGACCTTGCGCGCGATCACCATCGCATCGTCCACCGACCGCGCATGCAACAGGTCGGACAAGCCCATGTTGAGCGAGCCGGGTAGGTGCGCGCTCCAGCGCAAAGCCAGCGCGCTGCCGTCGGCGTTGTCGTGCAACAGCGGTCCCCACGCGGTTTCGCGCACCACCAGGGTTTGCGCCGCGCCGTCTTTGACCGCGATGCTTTCCTTGTGCACGGTCAGGCCGGCGCAGGTCTGCGGCGTCGCCTCGCCCGCGCAACCGGGTTGCAGCGACCAATCGGCCCAGTCGCCGTAGCTGTTGGTGAAGGCCCAGGCGATGTGGGTATTGCTGCCGACCACGATCGCCGGCAGGCCGGGCAGGGTGAAGCCGTTGGCGTCGATGCGGCCGCCGGCCGCGCGCGCGTCGGCGTAGCGCAATCGCGCGCGGAACCAGATGTTGGGCGCGCGCAGACCCAGGTGCATGTCGTCGGCGACGATCGCGCGGCGGTCGGCGGTGAGGCTGCCGGCGACGGCGAAATTGTTGCTGCCGATTTCGTCCAGGAACGGCAGCGGCGTCAGCGGTCCCGGCGGCGGCGAGGGCAGTTTGCGCAGATCGACTTCCTCCGCGCTGGGCAACACGGCGTCGCCGGCCGCGGCGCCGAACAGCGGCGCGTCCCAACTGCTGCCCGGATGCGCCAGCAACCGGTACAGCGGCGCCGGCAACTGCGAGCTGAGCCGCCACTGCGCGTACTCGCGCGCGTTGCTGCCGTCCTGCAGATCGAAATACATCGCGTAGCCGACCAGGGCCGAATCCGGCACGGTCCACGGCTCGGGCTCGCTGCGCAACAGCAGATACGGCCAGGGTTTGCGCGACAGACCGTTCAAGCCGGCGTTGACGCCGTCGGCATAGGCCTGCATCAGGGCGGTCTTGTCCTGGGCGAAGGACGTCAGTTGCGCCTGCACCCGGCTGCGCAAGCGATGCACGCGATGCTGGCGGTCGTAGTCGAGCGCGCGTTCGCCGAACAGCGCCGACAACTCGCCGGCGGCGGTGCGCCGCAGCAGGTCCATTTCGAAATAGCGTTCCTGGCCGTGCACGTAGCCCAGCGCGCGCATGGCGTCGGCTTCGTTGGCGGCATCGACGGTGATCACGCCCAGCGCGTCGCGCTGGATCGTCGCCGGCGCCGACAGCCCGGGCAGGGCGAGTTCGCCTTCCAGGCGGGGCAGGCTGCCGCGAAGCAGCCACCAGGCGGTCAGGCCGCCGATCGCGAACAGGCAAAGCAGCGCGAGCAGGCCGCGCTTGATCCATTTGGCCATGGGAATCCTCCGTGAGCGCGAGCTTAGCCGAAGTCAGCGATGGCCCGGCGAAGCGCCGATGGTTCGTGGGAAGGCCCTTGCTTCGTGGGAGCGCCTTTGCTTCGTGGGAGGGCCCTTCAGGCCCGACGCTCTTCGTTCCGCACAGGCATGACCCACCCCCACCCCAGCCACCCCCGATTTCCACCCCCGATGGCCGGACCGCGACGGCGGTCGCGTCGACCCGGTCATCGGGCGCTTGCATCCGGCGCCGTCCTCACGCAGGATCGTCCCATGAGTTTCGTCTCCGCCACCGCCTCGATCCGCAGCGTCGCCATCGCCGGCCGCTCGCGTTCGGCCGTGAACGACGTGCGCGTCAACAACAATAATCGCAATAACGCCAGCCTCCCGCGGGCCGACGATTAGCGCGCAACGAACGCTCAATCGATCACAAGCCCGCACTGCGAAGTGCGGGCTTTTTCGTTTCTGGCTCCGGCAAAAACCCCTCACCCCGTCCCCAGCGCTGCATACCTCCAGGAGATTGTCCGATGTGTTCGATCCTAGGCTTGTTCGACCTGCGCCCCGGCGCCGATCTGCGCCCGCTCAGGCCGCTGGCCCTGTCCTTGTCGGCGAAACAGCGCCATCGCGGTCCCGACTGGTCCGGCGTCAGCGTCGAGCCGCGCGCGATCCTGGTGCATGAGCGCCTGGCGATCGTCGATCCCACCGGCGGCTCGCAGCCGCTGCGCTCGGCCGACGGCGAGCTGGCGCTGGCGGTCAACGGCGAGATCTACAACCACCGCGAGCTCGAACAACAGCTCGGCGCGCCGTACGAGTTCCAGACCAAATCCGACTGCGAAGTCATCAACGCGCTGTACCGCGAAGGCGGCGACCTGGGCGAGCTGCTGAACCGCCTCAACGGCATCTTCGCCTTCGCCCTGTGGGACGCCGCGCGCGGCCGCTACGTGATCGCGCGCGATCCCATCGGCGTGTGCCCGCTGTACTGGGGCCACGATGCCGACGGCCGCTTGTGGGTGGCTTCGGAAATGAAAGCGCTGGCGCGGCTGTGCGACGACGTCGCCCCGTTCCCGGCCGGTCACTACTACGACAGCGAAGTCGGTGCGCCGGTGAAGTACTACCAAAAGTCCTGGCGCGATTACGACGCCACCCAGGGCGTGGAAGTGTCGAAGCAGGAATTGCGCGAAGCCTTCGAGCGCGCGGTGCACCGGCAGATGATGAGCGACGTCCCCTACGGCGTGCTGCTGTCGGGCGGATTGGATTCGTCCCTGGTCGCCGCCTGCGCCGCGCGCTTCGCCCGTCGCCGGGTGGAAGAAGACGATCAGGCCGAGGCCTGGTGGCCGCGCCTGCATTCCTTCGCCATCGGCCTGCAGGGCTCGCCGGATCTGGCCGCGGCCGAAATCGCCGCGCAAGCGCTGGGCACGGTCCATCACGGCTTCACCTACACCTTCGAAGAAGGCCTGGACGTGCTGCCGGATGTGATCCAGCACATCGAGACCTACGACGTCACCACCATCCGCGCGTCCACGCCGATGTTCCTGCTGGCGCGGCGGATCAAGGCGATGGGCGTGAAGATGGTGCTGTCGGGCGAGGGCTCGGACGAAATCTTCGGCGGCTATCTGTATTTCCACAAAGCGCCGAACGCGCGCGAATTCCATGAGGAACTGGTGCGCAAGCTCGACGCGCTGCACAGCTTCGACTGCCTGCGCGCGAACAAGTCGATGATGGCCTGGGGCGTGGAGCCGCGGGTGCCGTTCCTGGACGTGGAATTCCTGGACGTGGCCATGCGCATGGACGCGCAGGCCAAGATGGTGGACAAGGCCGCCGGCAAGATCGAGAAGTCGATCCTGCGCGAAGCCTTCGAAGGCTATCTGCCCGATTCGATCCTGTGGCGGCAGAAAGAGCAGTTCAGCGATGGCGTGGGCTATGGCTGGATCGATGGTTTGAAACTGCACGCGGAAACTCACGTCAACGATCGCGAACTCGCCGCCGCGGCGGTCCGTTTCCCGATCAACACGCCGCAGACGAAGGAAGCGTATTACTACCGCAGCATCTTCGAGCGCTATTTCCCGGGCACGGCCTGCGCCGAGACGGTGCCGGGCGGCAAGTCGATCGCCTGTTCTTCGCCGGCGGCGATCGCCTGGGATGCGGCGTTCGCGAATGCGGCCGATCCGTCGGGGCGCGCGGTGGCGGGGGTGCATCAGGCGGCGTTGGTTTGATTCTGTCTTGCTTGTTGCCACGCCTCAGCCCGGACGCCGCGATTGCGGCGTCCGGGCCGCGGTCGAGCGGTTACCTAGCGGTCAAAGACCGCAGCCGATCCAGGTCTGCTCCTTATGGCGATTATCGATCGTGCCGTTCGGACAGACCACGTCGATGACGGCGCGGGCGCTCAGTTCGCAAGTCGGACTGCGGCCGACGAACTTGACCACCTCGGCCGGTACCGACGGGTACTGGTTTTCGCCTCGGCGTTGCACCGTCTCGAAAGTGCGCGGATCGTTCGGGCTGTTGCGGTGTCCGGCCTGCGAAAACAAGGTGTAGTACGGCACCGGCGGAGGCGGCGGGCTGAAGCCGTTGGCCGGAACGATGGTGGTGTTGACCACGACGGTGGCGGTGGAGGTGGTGTAGCCGAAATCGAAGACGAAGCGGCCGGTGTAGGCGCCGTTGCATAACGGCACCGACGCGTCGACATCCGGTGGCGGCGTGGCGCTGGCGGGCAGCGAGGCGAGCAGGCACAGGGCCAAGGTGCCGCACAGACCGAGTAGAGAATTCTTGCGCATGAAACGCTCCATGTAAGTAGGGTCGATCGAACGATTGTTCGATCGTTGACGACGACAAATCCCCGGTCGCCGAGGGTGGAAGATACGGTTATATCGGCATCGTGCAACGACCTCTCGTCGGGTCGAATTCTGCAGACGCACAATCTGTGTTCGCTTGTGTGCGGATGCTGCTCTTTGGTGTTGGCCGAATACGAATTCGTTGTACAGCGACGCCACGCCACGTCGTCGCGTGTGGCGTTTGCTAGTCATGTCTCAGCACGGACAGCGAGATTTGCGCGGCGCGTTGGATCGCGCGAATACGACGCGTCGCGGGCTTCGATGCCCGCGCCGCGCCGTGCGGCTTAGACGCTGCAGCCCGGCCAGGACTGCTGCAAGGTTTCGTAAGCCAGGTGCCGTCGGGGCAACCGACGCTGGCGACGACCACGCCACGCAGCTCGCAGGTCGGGCCCTTCCAACCGCCGATGAACTTGCTCACCGGCTGTGCGGGATAACCGTTTTCGGTGACATCGGTGATCTGCGCCCAGTTTTCCTGCCAGGGCGCGTTGGTGCTGGCCTTGTAGGCGACATCGACGTACAGCGCATAGCCCGGCGGCGGCGGGCTGAACGCCGAGGGTTCGAGGTCGGCGGTGGCGCGGACATTGGAGTTGATGCCGGCATCGCCGAAGTCGAACTTGAGATCGATGGCGTAGGCGCCGCTGCAAATCGCCTTGCGCGTCTGTACGTCCGGCGGCGGCGTGGCGCCGGCGACGAGGGGCAGGACAGGCACAGTGCGCCGACGATGGACGGCAGACGCGGAGAACGCGACAGAACTGGCATGAGAGAGCTTCCTTGGCTTGGGATGCGTGGCGCCCGCGCGGCGTGCCCTTCCTTGCTCGCGAAATGCGAGCAATCCGGCTCATGCTGGCGAGCGGCTGCACGCCCGACAAGCGCCACCTGTCGGTTTTGTTCGGCCGGATGCGGAAATGTCGGGCGCGTCGCAGGTATTGAGGTACCCAATGCGCCTGTTGCGATCAGTCCTGAAGCGGATAGCGCTTGCAGTCCATCCATTGCGCGCCCGCGCCGCGAGTTTGCCGCAGCACCCAGGGCAGGGCGATGCGCGCCTTGTCATGCACGTCGTGAAACAGAATCGTCCCGTGCCGCCACAGCAGCATCAGGCTGAGCAGGCGCCCCTGGACATCGGCCGGAGACATCTTGGCGT
Source organism: Lysobacter sp. ISL-50 (assembly GCF_018612875.1). GTDB lineage: Bacteria > Pseudomonadota > Gammaproteobacteria > Xanthomonadales > Xanthomonadaceae > Lysobacter. The sequence continues at coordinate 17,966 of NZ_JAGGRI010000047.1, forward strand.
TCCAGTCCTGCGAGTCGATGCTCCACAGCACCACGCGCACACCCTGCTGGCGGAAAAATTCGCCGCTGTCGGCGCGGCGTTGGCCGTACGGCGGCCGGAACAGCGGGACATAGGCGGCGCCGGTCTGCGCCTTGATCAGCGCGCTGCTGCGAATCACCGAATCCTGCCACTGCGGCCAGCGCGCATGCGACTGATGTTCCCAGCCGTGCGAGGCCACGCACATGCCGGCGTAGGTCTGCGCGGGCAAGGCGGCTTTCATGCGCTGCTGCAGCGACTGGCCGAGCACGAAGAAGGTCGCATCCAGCTTATGCTCGCGCAGCGTCTTCAGCAATTTGTCCGTGTTGCCGCCGGCCGCGCTGGGGCCGTCGTCGAAGGTCAGCAGGAAGCGCCGGTCGGGCAGTTCGCTGCCGTCGAGTTCGTCGCTGCCGTAGGTGTCGATCTCGCTGCTGACGCGGGCGAACAACGCGGCCAGACGCAGCTGTTCGTCGAGATAGATGCGATGAAAGCGCGCGGCGTCGGCGTACCAGGCAGCGTAGGCCGGTTCCGGCGCGGCGTCGAAGGCCAGCGCGAGCCGGCGCAAGGCGGCGGCGTCGGCGGCGGGCGCGCAGAAGGCTTCGCGCGCGCCGCAGCCGCGCGAGGCGAGGCGATAATTGCCGCTCAGTCGCTGCCAGTAACGCGCGCGGATACGATCGACCCCGGCGCGATCGATCTGTTTGAGATTCAAACGCTGCGCCAGCGCGGCATCGTCCAGCGATTCGCTGAGCGCCAGTTCGTGCGCGAAGGCGAGGATTTCCGCGCGCGAGGCGCGATCGAATCCGGCCGGCGTGTTCAGCGGCTGCGGCCAGGTCGCGCGATCGGCGGTGGCGACGACGGCGGGGCCGGCGGCATTGGCGACATCGGCAAACAGCAGCACAGCAGCGGCGATCAGCCCAGACCAACTCGCGACCGACGACGCAGCGCGTAGTTCGCGCCATGCGCGGCCCGCGGGGGTGCGCACCTGGGTCGAATACCTGCCACCGCGATCGCTGCTGCCCTGCATGGATTGCCGCTCCTCAATACGCGCTGACGCGCTCCAGGGCCTGATCGTAGGTCTTGTCCGGCTTCTCGCGCTTGGCCGCGAGATAGTTCGACATCGCCCGCTCGTACTGGCCGTCTTCTTCGTACAGCTTGCCGATGTTGTAGTAAGCATTGGCGCGGATGATCGCCGCATTGCCGCCCTTGGCCAGCGCTATCGCCGTGCGCGAGGCCCAGATCGCTTCCGCGGCGCGGCCTTGCTTCACATAGGCCAGGCCGAGGTTGCTGTAGGCCAGCGCATGGCCGGGATCGAGTTCGACCGCCTGCTGATACGCCGCGATCGCCGCCGCGAGATCGCCGGCGCGATACGCCGCTTCGCCGCGTTGATTGGCCTGGGCCGCGTCGCTGCCGTCCTGCGCGTCGCCCAGGCCGGTGTCGTCGCCGCTGATCTGCGCGATCTCCGTGCCGATACGGTCGGCGGCGGCGCGGCTGGCGCCGATGCGGTTGATGTCCTCGAAGCGGCCTTCGCCGTCGATGCGCAATACCGTCCACAGATTGCCGGGCTGCGCGGGCACGGTGTAAGTGCGCACCAGGCTCTGGCCGACATAGACGTAGACCCGCGCCTGGCTGCGCGCCAGCGCATCGGCGGCCGGGTCCTGGCGATGGCCGAAATCGTGCACGGCGTAGGTGTAGACCTCGCCGGGATGCTTGCGCTGCACGGTGATGGTTTCCGGGCCGTGGCGCTGCGTGTCGTCCAGGTCCAGGCTGGCGTCGGCGCCGTTCTTGCGTTCGAAATAAACGTGATTGCCGGGGAAGCTGAGATGCGAGTCGAGATCCACCGGCGCGTCGCCCCAGCTGAGCACCACGCGCAGGCCGTCCAGGCTGCGCATGGCCGCGCTGAGCGCGTAGCGCGAGCCGTCGCAGGGGCATTGCGCGAGCAACTCCGCGTAGCCGGCGCGGCGGATGCTCAGGCGCGCGGCCGGATCGCGCAGCGCGGCGGCGTCGAGCGCGACGCGGCCCTGAGCGTCGGTGGTCGCGGCGAGCGCGGGCTGGCCGTCGCGGCGCAGGCCGATCGCGGCGCCTTCGATGGGTTGATCGGCGACGGTCGCGCTCAGCACGGTGATGCCGCCGTCGCCCGCGCGGGCCGTGCCGGCGGCGCAAGCGAGGGCGAACAGGACGCAGGCGGGCGCGGCCGCGCGGCGGAGCATGGGCGTTCCAGGGCGGGTTCGGATGCCGGCGATGATACGCAAAGGCGCGGGCGGATTCGCCTGCGGGACACGCCTGCTAGTCTGTAGCGCAAGGGTCCGGCGCGCTCGCCGCGGCGGCCCGGAACCAAGGCAGAAGCGATACGCGGACGCAATAACCGGAGAAGCGCGATGGCAGCCGAGGCGCAAGGCAGCGAACTGGTCAAGGTGGTCGTGCTGCTGGCGGCCGGGGTGGTCGCGGTGCCGATCTTCAAGCGCATCGGCCTGGGCTCGGTGCTGGGCTATCTGGCCGCCGGCCTGCTGATCGGCCCGTTCGGGCTGGGCTTCTTCACCGATTCGCAGGCGATCCTGCACGTGGCCGAGCTGGGCGTGGTGATGTTCTTGTTCATCATCGGCCTGGAGATGCGGCCCTCGCATTTGTGGAGCCTGCGCCGCGAAATCTTCGGCCTGGGCACCGCGCAGATCGCGCTGTGCTCGCTGGCGATGACCGGCGTCGGCCTGACTTTTGGCTTGCCGTTGATGGTGGCCTTCATCGGCGCGATGGGCTTCGTGCTGACCTCGACCGCGATCGTCATGCAGATCCTCGGCGAACGCAGCGATCTGGCTCTGCCGCGCGGACAGCGGATCGTCTCGATCCTGTTGTTCGAGGATCTGCTGATCGTGCCGCTGCTGGCGCTGGTCGCGCTGATGGCGCCGCCGGAGGCCAATCCGAGCGCGGCCGCGCATTCGCGCTGGGCCGATATCGGCATCGCCCTGGCGTCGCTGGCGACGCTGCTCGCCGCCGGCATCTGGCTGTTGAATCCGCTGTTCCGGGTGCTGGCCGCGGCCAAGGCGCGCGAGGTGATGACCGCCGCGGCCTTGCTGGTGGTGCTGGGCGCGGCGCTGCTGATGCAGATCGGCGGCCTGTCGATGGCGATGGGCGCGTTCCTGGCCGGCGTGCTGCTGTCGGAGTCGACATTCCGCCATCAACTGGAAGCCGATATCGAACCGTTCCGCGGCATTTTGCTCGGTCTGTTCTTCCTCAGCGTCGGCATGTCCCTGAACCTGACCGTGGTCGCGGCCAACTGGCCGATGATCGTCGGCGGCGTGCTCGCGCTGATGCTGGTCAAGTCGCTGTGCATCTACATCGTGGCGCGGCTGATGAAGTCGTGCCATACCGAGGCGCTGGACCGCGCGGTGCTGATGGCGCAGGGCGGCGAGTTCGCCTTCGTGCTGTTCTCGGCCGCGGCCAACGCCCGGCTGATCGACGCCGCCGTCAGCGCCAATCTCACCGCGATCGTGGTGCTGTCGATGGCGCTCACGCCGCTGGCGATCATCGCGCTGCGCAAGTTCTCGCCGAAAATGGCGCTGTCGCTGGAAGGCGTGGACGAGCCCAACGATTTGAGCGGCAGCGTGCTGTTGATCGGCTTCGGTCGCTTCGGCCAAGTGGTGTCGCAATCGTTGCTGGCGCGCGGGGTGGAAGTGGCGATCATCGACACCGATGTGGAGATGATCGAAAGCGCGCAGACCTTCGGCTTCAAGGTGTACTACGGCGACGGCACCCGCCTGGACGTGCTGCGCGCCTCCGGCGCCGGCAACGCGCAGCTGATCGCCATCTGCATCGACGACCGCGCCGCCGCCACCGTCACCGCGCAGTTGATCCGGCACGAGTTCCCGCAGGCGCGGTTGCTGGCGCGCAGCTTCGATCGCGAGCATGCGCTGGAACTGGTGCATGCCGGGGTCGATCTGCAGGTGCGCGAAACCTTCGAATCGGCGATGCGCTTCGGCGAAGCGGCGCTGGTGGAACTCGGCGTGTCGGCCGACGATGCGGCCGAGGTCGTGGCCGATATCCGCAGACGCGACGCGGAGCGTTTCGAGCTGGAACTGGTCGGCGGCGTGCGCGCAGGGGTGTCGCTGCTGTACGGCAATATGCAGCAGACGCCGTTGATTGCGCCCAAGCCGCGTTCGAAGCAGCCGCGCGAGGACGAAGAACACGCGCCCGGTATTTCCGCCTGAGCGCGGGGCCGGTCTTCCAGATGGCTCGGCGTCAAGCGCGCGACTAGGACGCAGCCGGGCCGCACGACGGCGGCCAACTGCGATCGGGTTCGGCGACCAGATCGATCAGGAACAATTCGCCCGAGCGCTCGCCATCGGCCTGCGCGAACAGCAGACGATCGCCGCGCGGCGACAGCAGCGGGCCGACCTGGAACACGTCCGCGCGCGCCGCGATCCGTCCGCGTTCGCGCCAGTGCCGGCCGCGGCGTTCGAAGCGGTACAGATGCGAGCGGTCGCCGCGGTCGATCACCGCGATCAGGCCGCGGCCGTCGCCGGCGATGTCGGCTTCGTACTCGTTGGCGGCGCTGCTCAGCGGCGCGCCGAGATTGCGCACGTTCCAGCGCCCGTCCGCGTTGGGCGTGGCGACGTACAGATCGCCCTGGCCGTGGCCGCCGGCGCGGCTGGAGCCGAAATACAGGCGGCCGTCGGCGCTCAGGCGCGGCAGCAGTTCGGCGGCGGGGGAGTTGACCGGTTCCGGTAACCGCCGCGGTTCGCCCCAGGCGTCGCCGGCATCGCGCTGCACGTAGTAGATATCCAGATCCTCGCCCTTGGGATCATGGCGGGCGGATACGAAATACAGGCGGCGGCCGTCGGCGGTCACGAACGGATCGGCGTCGAGGCCGGCCTTGGACGCGGCGAACGGCGGCGGCTCGGGTTTGGACCATGCGCCGGCTTCGCAACGCGAGCGCAGGATGCGCCAGTTCGCGAACTGGGTATCGCTGCGCATGAAGTAGATCTCGCGGCCGTCGGGCGTGAACGCCGGCGAGGATTCGTATTGATCGCTGGCGATGCCCGGCGGCGTCCAGCGTTGCGGCTCGGCGGCGCGCGGCGCGGCGCGTTGATAAGCCATCGCGCAAGCGCTCGCGCAGACCGCGGCGAGCATCGCGGTGGACAGCCATTGCACCGGCGGAGCGGGGTTAGGACGGTTCACTGGGCCTCCGCGATGGACGTGTGGACGTTCGAGTCGGAATGCGTGAAACGCGCGTCGCCGGCACGATGCGACGGCCTTGCGGCCGGCTTATTCGCGCTGTCGTTGCTGGAAGCGCCGGGCTTTCGCCACGTTCCCGCAGGTCGCCATATCGCACCAGCGCCGGCGTCCGCTCTTGGATGTATCGATGAACACCCAGCCGCAATCGTTGCCGTCGCAAACGCGCAGGCGATCCACTCGCGCGTCCTTGAGCAGCTCGATCGCATAGGCGGTGATCACATGCGCGATCAGATCCAGACCCGAGCGCTCGGCCGACCAATGGGTCTGCAGGCGCGAATCGCGCGAGACCAGACGCGCGGCTTTCGACGCGGCCAGACGCGCCTGATCGATCGTGTCAAGGTCAGGCGGCGTCGGCGCGCGCCCGTGGGCGAGGGCGTAGAGCGCATCGCACAAGGCTTCGCGCAGGGCCTTGCAACGCGCCAGCGCGGCGGCGGCCTTGGCCGGCGCGGCCTGCGCCTGCGTTTCCAGCGTCGCCAGATCGGCGCGGGCGAAGCACTCAGTCTGGCGCGCCCAGCGCAGCAGCGCGAAGTAATCGTCGAGCCAGTCGCGCGGCTGGGTGTCGCGCGCGGTCACGGTATTGACCAGATCCAGCGCGGGATCGCCGCCGACCAGATCGGCGCTGCGGAAGTCGTGATGCTCCAGTCGCATGGATTACCCTTTAAATTCGTTTTAAAGGTTATAGCGATTCCTGGCGCGGCGGCAATGCGGGCGCGGGCGGTTTCCGACGGGCGGCGCCGTCGGGCTCTCGCGGCAGTCATCGCCGGCCATGAAAAACGGGCCGCTGCGTGAGCAGCGACCCGTTGGTATCGACCCTGGGTTCGCCGGCGGCGATCAGGGATTGAAATAGCTCGACACGCTGGAATAGATGTCGGCGAAGCGCGAGTAGTAATCCGGATCGCGCGGCGCGCTGCAGTACGAGGTGCCGCCGTACAAGCCGCCGCGCAGCTGATAGCCGCCGCTGCTGGTCACGGTGAACAGGCCCGAACCAGAGGAGCCGCCTTCGGTCACGCCGGTGCTCCACTGCACCTTGTACAGCGGCGACTTGCCGTCGATCGACGAGGACAGCGCGGTGATCTTGCCCAGCGAGTACTTCTTGACGTCGCCGGCCGGGTGATGGATGCCTTCGATCGCGGTGCCGTTGGCGCTGATCAACGCGTTCGACCAACCCGCATACACCGCGCCCGACGGCGGCGCGGTCTTGAGTTCCAGCAGCGCGGTGTCGCGGGTGGTGTTGGCGTGACGCAGGTAGGCGCCGCCGCTGAGCGTGGTGTAAGCCGAATTCACCACCGAGCCGTTACAGGTGGTGGCGTCGTAGAACCAGTAGGTCTGCAGGGTGCTGGCGACGGTCTGCGTGCTGATGCAGTGCGCGGCAGTCCAGAACAGGCGCTTCTTCGGCGAGTAGCTGTTGTTGAGCAGGGTGCCGGTGCACAGGTAGGTGCCGCCGCCGGTGGTGAAGGTCATGCGCGCGACCGACTTGGCCGTGGACACGAAGCCCGACGGCGGGCTGACGCGGCAGACGATGTCCTTCTCGCACGAATCGCTGTCGCCGATGGCTTTCTGGATGGCCTTCTCGCTTGCGGCCGGGCTGACGTCCAGGTGCGAGAGCTGCGGAATCTTCAGCGACAGCGATTTGGCGTTGACGCCCTTGGGCAGAACCAGTTCGACCGTGACCGTGTCGCCGGCGACCACCGGCGACCAGCCCAGTTCGTTGCCGGCGAAATCCGCGCCGCTTTGTTCGAACACGCGGCCGTCGTTGCCGGCGAAGTGCAGCTTCACCGCCTTGGCGCCGGCGCCGCGCAGCGCCAGGCCCGCGCGCAGCGCGACCGCACCGGAGGACGATACTTCGAAGCGCGCGGCCTGGCCGCCATCGGCCAGCGGCAGCCAGTTGAGGGTCTTCAGATCGACATTGCTGCGGGCGATGTTGCGGGCAAAACCGATTTCCAGCGGCTCGCCGTTCTTGTCCTGGCGCACGCGGCGGTCTTTCAGCGTGGACACGTCCAGGCTGGTGGGCTGGCCGAGGCTGAACACTCGCGGCGCGGAGGATTTCGCCGAGATCGCGAAATCGGCGGCACCCATGGCGCCGGCCGAGGGCGTTTCGGCGACGGGCGCGGAGTCCATTTCGGCGGTGGGGGATTTGGCGACAGCACTAATCGAGAAGCCAGACAGCCCGGCGACAAGCGCCAGGCAGAGCGCGTTCTTGCGGATCATCGTGCGTTTCCTTGATTTTTTGAGTGAGCGACGGAGGGCGTCGTTGTGGCTCGCGCGATGGCGAGCGACTCCAAGCTAAGCCGCGGAAATCACGGGTTTTGTGCGCTCACGCGGGCTTCGCGGAAGCCGTCGAAGTACAAGCCGTTGCTGCTGAAACCGTCCCGGCTAAGTGTGGGTGGGATCACAGATGCGCATTGCGAAGGGATTCGGTACAGGCAGGGTGCGAGTTCGTGCGACAGGTGCCGGCATGCATGCGTGGGCATGAGTGCGAACGCGGGGCCGCGCAAGGCCGCGATCCAGTGGTTTTCGCTGCGATCGGCGTCGGGCCGGCGATGCGCTCGCACTCATCGGCGTGCAATGGTTCGCGATCGTTTCGGCGCTCCCCGAGGCGATGCCGGGCGAATGCGCCGCGCAGTCCGGCCGATCGCATGTTGCGCCGCACACCGCCCGCGACCCGTCCGGCGCGCGAATCCGCCGTTGTGGTCCCGCCCGACCGGCGGCGGCCGCCGCAGACGCCGTATTCATGCCGATGTGCGACCATAGAGGACATGACAAAAAAACCTAAGAGCAAGAAGACCGGAGCCACCGGCAGCAAGACGCCTTCCCGCAACACGCCCGGCGGCCCCGGCAAACCCCGCAAGGCCGCCGCTTCGCGCCCGCCCTGGTTGCCGGAGAATCTCCAGCACGGCCCGCCCGCCAAGGGCCCGCGTGGAAAATCCTCCGCCCCGGCCCCCGGCCCGGCGCGCGCTCCGGCTCCGTATCACGATCCCTATGCCGAGCGCGAAGCCTCGCGCTACGCCCAGCCGATCGCCAGCCGCGAGCTGATCCTGCAGACCCTGGCCGCGGCCGACGGCCCGCTGCGCGCCGAAGACCTGGCCCAGCGCCTGGAGCTGACCGAAGACGATCGCGCCGACGCGCTCGGCAAGCGCCTGGGCGCGATGCTGCGCGACGGCCAGCTGATCCAGAACCGCAAGGGCGAATTCGCCCCGGCCGCGCAGATGGACCTGATCTCCGGCTCGGTGATCGCCAACCCGGACGGCTTCGGCTTCCTGCGCCCGGAGGCCGGCGGCGACGATCTGTTCCTGCCGCCGTATGAAATGCGCAAGGCCATGCACGGCGACCGCGTGCTGGTCAGCGTCACCGGCGTGGACCGCCGCGGCCGCCGCGAAGGCGCGATCGTGGAAGTGCTCGAACGCCGCCTCAATCGCCTGATCGGCCGCTTCACGGTCGAGCAGGGCATCAGCTACGTCGTGCCCGACGACCGCCGCATCCAGCGCAACGTGCAGATTCCGCCGGATGCGCGCATGGACGCGCACAACGGCCAGTTGGTGGTGTGCGAACTGGTGCAGGCGCCCGATCACAAGCGCCCGCCGATCGGCCGCGTGCTGGCGGTGCTCGGAGACAAACTCACCGCTTCGCTGGCGGTGCAGGCGGCGATCCACGGCCACGAAATTCCCGACGTGTTCCCGCAGGAAACCCTCGACGAAGCCGCGGCGGTGCCGCTGACGGTGCCCGAGTCGGTCGCCGCGCAACGCGTGGACCTGCGCCAAATGCCGCTGGTCACCATCGACGGCGAGGACGCGAAGGACTTCGACGACGCGGTCTACTGCGAAAGCAACCGCGACGGTTTCCGTCTGGTGGTCGCGATCGCCGACGTCTCGCATTACGTCCGCCCGGGCACGCCGCTGGACGATGAGGCGCAAAAGCGCGCGACCTCGGTGTACTTCCCCGGTTTCGTCGTGCCGATGCTGCCGGAGACGCTGTCCAACGGTATTTGTTCGTTGAACCCGAAGGTGGACCGGCTGTGCTTCGTCTGCGATATGCAGGTCGATCGCGAAGGCCAGGTCAGCGAGTCCAGGTTCTACGAAGCGGTGATGAATTCGCATGCGCGCCTGACCTACACCACGGTCTGGAACGCGGTCGGCGAAGTGCCGGAAGAACTGCGCAGCGAAGCGCGCGCGCAGGTCGGTTCGCTGCTGCCGCATATCGAGCGCCTGCACCAGTTGTTCCAGGTGCTGCTGAAAGCGCGGCAGAAGCGCGGCGCGATCGAGTTCGAATCCAGCGAAGTGCGCTTCGTGCTGGGCAAGGACGGCGAAGTGGTCCAGGCCGGCATGCTTCAGCGCAACGATGCGCACAAGCTGATCGAGGAATGCATGATCGCGGCCAATGTCGAGGCCGCCAAGTTCCTGATCGCGCAGCAGGTGCCGGCGCCGTATCGCATCCACGACCGTCCGCCGGAGCAGAAGTACGCCGATCTGCAGGAGTTCCTGAAGGAATTCAAGCTGCGCATGCCGGCCTGGAATCAGGTCGAGCCGCGCGACTTCACCCAGTTGCTGAAGAAAATCCGCGAGCGCCCGGATGCGGCGCTGATCGAGTCGGTGCTGCTGCGCAGCCAGAGCCTGGCGGTGTACGCGCCGGAAAACGTCGGCCATTTCGGTCTGGCGCTGGAGGCGTACGCGCACTTCACCTCGCCGATCCGGCGTTATCCGGATTTACTTGTGCATCGCGCAATCAAGCACGCGCTCAGCGGCGCCAAGCCGACCGCGTACGGGTATTCGCCGACGCAGATGGCGGCGCTGGCGCTGCAGTGCTCCGAACGCGAACGCCGTGCCGACGAGGCCGAGCGCGAGGTCGATGAGCGCTACCGCGCGGCGTGGATGGAGCAGCACGTCGGCGGCGAATTCGAGGGCACCATCAGCGGCGTGACCAGCTTCGGCTTGTTCATCGAGCTGGACGAATCCAAGGTCAACGGCCTGGTCCACGTGACCCAGTTGCCGCACGACTACTACCACTTCGATCCGATCCGCAAGACGCTCAAGGGCGAGCGCACCGCGCGCGAGTTCCGGCTCGGCGACCGGGTGCAGATCGTGGTGCTCAAGGCCAGCGTCGAGGATCGCAAGATCGACTTCCGTCTGGTCGAGGAGCGCGGCGCCAAGCCCTTGCCGCCGCGCGGCACGCCGGCGAAGCGGCCTAAGCAGAAGTATTGAGCCGCGGCGGGCCGGCGCCGGCCCGGTTCCGGTTCCCCGAATCCGAATCAAGCGCGTCAATTCGCCCCCTTTGAAAAAGGGGGCCAGCGCCCGGCGCTACTCCGATTCCTTGGAATCGCTGCAGCGCGGGGGATTTGCTTTGGGGCTGTCCTAGATAAGGCTTCGATCTAGGATGAGAAATGGCGTTAAGTCGTTGTCGGATAAGCAAAAATGACCATTCCAAGCTGGCCGAGCTGTTTGTCGCCCAAGTCACGGCTCGCAAAGCCGCTGAACTGTTCGACGCTGACCGCACCTCCGCAGCGCTGTACTTCCACTAGCTGCGTCATTG
>NZ_JAGGRI010000048.1 GCF_018612875.1 Lysobacter sp. ISL-50
CTTCACGTAGTCCGCGTGGCCCGGGCAATCGACGTGCGCGTAATGGCGGTTCGCCGATTCGTATTCCACGTGCGCCGTCGAAATCGTGATGCCGCGAGCCTTCTCTTCCGGCGCCGCGTCGATCGCGTCGTACGCCTTGAACTCGCCACCGAAACGCTCAGCGCCCACCTTGGTCAGCGCCGCCGTCAGCGTCGTCTTGCCGTGGTCAACGTGACCGATCGTGCCGACGTTCACGTGCGGCTTGGTGCGCTCGAATTTACCCTTAGCCATGATGTGTCTCTCTTAAGTTCTGTGATTCGTTATTCGGGATTTGGGATTGGCGATCGAAAGCGGCCCGATCCCTTACAAATTTTCGCGATGCGGTACCGACTAAGGTCTTCGGGAGCAGGTGGAATGCGCTGTGCGAATCCCGAACCCCCGCTCCCGAATCCCGCTTATCAGTTGCCCTTCTTGATCACGGTCTCGGCGATGTTGTTCGGCGCCTCGGCGTAGTGATCGAATTCCATCGTGAAGGTGGCGCGACCCTGGGTCAGCGAACGAATAGTCGTCGCGTAACCGAACATCTCGCCCAGCGGCACCATCGCGTTGATGGTCTTGCCCGACGGCGTGTCGTCCTGGCCCTGCAGCAGGCCGCGACGACGGCTCAAGTCGCCCATCACGTCGCCGACGTAATCTTCCGGCGTCACGACTTCGACCTTCATCATCGGCTCCAGCAGGACCGGATCGGCCTTGCGGAAACCTTCCTTGAACGCCATCGACGCGGCGAGCTTGAACGCCATTTCCGAGGAGTCGACGTCGTGGTACGAGCCGAACACCAGCTTGACCTTGACGCCCACGACCGGGAAGCCGGCCAGCGGACCGCTGGTGATGGTTTCGCGCAGGCCCTTCTCGATCGCCGGGATGAATTCCTTCGGAATCACGCCGCCGGTGATGTCGTTGACGAACAGGAAATCGTTCTCGACGTCCTCGTTCGCGCGGTCCTTCTCGTTCATTGGCGACAGCTCGATCACGACGTGACCGTACTGACCCTTACCGCCGGACTGCTTGGCGTGCTTGTAGTCCGCCTTGACGTCCGACTTGCGGATGGTCTCGCGGTACGCCACCTGCGGCTTGCCGACGTTGGCTTCGACGTTGAACTCGCGCTTCATGCGGTCGACGAGGATGTCCAGGTGCAGCTCGCCCATGCCGGCGATGATGGTCTGGCCCGATTCTTCGTCGGTGCGCACGCGGAACGAAGGATCCTCCTGCGCCAGGCGGCCCAGGGCGATGCCCATCTTTTCCTGGTCCGACTTGGTCTTGGGTTCGACCGCCATCGAGATGACGGGCTCCGGGAAGATCATGCGTTCCAGGGTGATGATGTGATCCTGCGCGCACAGCGTGTCGCCGGTGGTCACGTCCTTCAGGCCGACCGCCGCGGCGATGTCGCCGGCGCGGACTTCCTTGATTTCATCGCGCTGGTTGGCGTGCATCTGCAGGATGCGGCCCACGCGCTCTTTCTTCGACTTGACCGGGTTGTACACCTGGTCGCCCGAATTGAGCACGCCCGAGTAGACGCGGAAGAAGGTCAGCGAACCCACGAACGGGTCGGTCATGATCTTGAACGCCAGCGCCGAGAACGGCTCGGCGTCGGACGCCTTGCGGGTGTCTTCCTTGTCGTCTTCGTCGATGCCCGCCACCGGCGGACGATCGGACGGCGACGGCAGCAGGTTGATCACGCCATCGAGCATGGCCTGAACGCCCTTGTTCTTGAACGCCGAGCCGCAGAACACCGGCACGATCTCGACGCGCAGGGTGCGCGCGCGCAGACCGGCGACGATCTCTTCCTCGGACAGCTCGCCCTCGTTGAGGTACTTGTCCATGAACTCTTCCGAGGCTTCCGCCGCGGCTTCGATCATGAACGCGCGGGCTTCGTCGGCCTTGGCTTGCAGGTCGGCCGGGATCTCGCGGTACTCGAACTTGGTGCCCTGCGATGCGACGTCCCAATGGATCGCCTTCATCTTGAGCAGATCGACCACGCCCTCGAAGCCTTCTTCAGCGCCGATCGGCACCTGCATCGGCACAGCGTACGCGCCCAGGCGCGACTTCAGCTGCTCGACGACCTTGTCGAAGTTGGCGCCGGTGCGGTCCATCTTGTTGACGAACGCCATGCGCGGCACGGAGTACTTGTTGGCCTGACGCCACACGGTCTCCGACTGCGGCTGCACGCCACCGACGGCGCACAGCACGAACACCGCGCCGTCGAGGACGCGCAGCGAGCGCTCCACTTCGATGGTGAAGTCCACGTGTCCGGGGGTGTCGATGATGTTGAAGCGGTGTTCGGGCAGCGACTTGTCCATGCCCTTCCAGAACGCGGTGGTCGCGGCGGAAGTGATGGTGATGCCGCGTTCCTGCTCCTGCTCCATCCAGTCCATCGTCGCGGCACCTTCGTGCACTTCGCCGATCTTGTGGCTGACGCCGGTGTAGAACAGGATGCGCTCGGAAGTCGTGGTCTTGCCGGCATCGATGTGAGCCATGATGCCGAAGTTGCGGTAACGCTCGATGGGAGTGGTGCGAGCCACGGGACCCTCTCGTAATAAGTTTTCGAATTCCAGATGGCCGGACGCCGCCTTATCGGCGGCCTCCGGTTCGCAAGGCGGCCTTTACGCCGCCGTGGCAACATCTCATGCGGATGTTGCGAAGGCCCTGTCGCCAGGGCGCTTAGATCACCAGCGGTAGTGGGCGAACGCGCGGTTCGCTTCCGCCATGCGGTGGGTCTCTTCGCGCTTCTTGATCGCCGCGCCGCGGTTTTCCGAAGCATCGAGCAGCTCGGCGGCCAGCTTGCGCGGCATCGAGCTCTCGCCGCGCTTGCGCGCGGATTCGATCAGCCAACGCATCGCCAGCGCCATGCGGCGCGAGGTGCGGACTTCGACGGGCACCTGGTAGGTGGCGCCGCCGACGCGACGCGACTTCACTTCGACCGACGGCGACACATTGGTCAGCGCCTTCTCGACCAGCTCAAGGGCGTTCGGATTCTTTTCACCGATGACGTCCATTGCGCCGTAAACGATCTTCTCGGCGACGGACTTCTTGCCGCTCTGCATGACCATATTGATGAAGCGCGCGATCGTCTCGCTGCCGTGCTTGGGATCGGGCAGAACCGAACGCTGTGGGGTGGAACCTTTACGCGACATGGTGCGTACCTATTTTCTTGATTCTTGACAGACGTGCTGGCGGGTGGCGGCGCCGGGCGCTCGCCGAGGCAGCGACGCGCTTAGGACTTCGGACGCTTGGCGCCGTACTTGGAGCGGCTCTGGCGGCGCTTGGCCACACCGGCGGCGTCGAGCGAGCCGCGCACGGTGTGGTAGCGCACGCCCGGCAGGTCCTTGACGCGACCGCCGCGGATCAGCACGACCGAGTGCTCCTGCAGGTTGTGGCCTTCGCCGCCGATGTACGAAATGACTTCGTAACCGTTGGTCAGGCGCACCTTGGCGACCTTACGCAGAGCCGAGTTCGGCTTCTTCGGGGTCGTGGTGTACACGCGGGTGCAAACGCCGCGACGCTGCGGGCAGTTCGCGAGCGCCGGCGAGGCGCTCTTGTAGGTGGTCGCCTGCCGCGGCTTGCGGACGAGCTGATTGATGGTTGCCATCTAGAACTCTTGTATTGAGGGGCCGGGCGGCCGCTTCGTGAGAAACAAACGGCACGCCGAAGACTTCCGACCTGCCGAGACGAAAAAGTATAGCCCGCGCTGAACGTTTCCGTCAACGCAGGCGACACGAACAAGCAGAACCAGCGCTTGTTTGCGCCGACTCCATACCTATTCGATTGATCCCGCCCTGCCCTGGGCCGAACACTAGGCGCTCCCTGCGCCTAATTTCGTGATCTGGGATTCAGCCCATACGGGTTGATCCGGTCTGCGAAGATAGCACACTTCGCCGGTTTTGCCAGCCCCAATCGGCGCTGCCCCGTCCCTGGCCGGCCAGGCCGGGGGAGCGGGCAAAAAACAAGGCGGGCATCGCTGCCCGCCTTGTTCTGGAACCGCGTCGGAGCGATCAGCGCTTACGCGTTGTCGTCGCCGGTCACCGCTTCGGCCGCCGCCGGGGCCGGAGCCTCGACCGCGACGACCGGACCGGACAACGCTTCCATTTCCTGGTCGGTCAGACCCGAAGCGTTCTTGCGGCGCTGGGTGTGGTACGCCAGGCCGGTGCCGGCCGGGATCAGACGGCCGACGATCACGTTTTCCTTCAGGCCGCGCAGGCCGTCGCGGGTACCGCGCACGGCGGCCTCGGTCAGCACGCGGGTGGTTTCCTGGAAGGACGCCGCCGAAATGAACGATTCCGTCGCCAGCGAGGCCTTGGTGATGCCCAGCAGGACCGGGTCGTACTTGGCCGGGATCAGGCTGCGGGCCAGCAGGCGCGCGTTCTCTTCGACGAAGCGCTGACGCTCGATCTGCTCGCCGTGCAGGAACTTGCTGTCGCCGTGGTCGGTGATTTCGACCTTGCGCAGCATCTGACGGACGATCACTTCGATGTGCTTGTCGTTGATCTTCACGCCCTGCAGGCGGTAGACGTCCTGGATTTCCTTGGTCAGGTACACGGCCAAGGGCTCCACGCCGAGCAGGCGCAGGATGTCCTGCGGGCTCGGCTCGCCGTCCACCACGGTCTCGCCCTTCTCCACGTGCTCGCCTTCGAACACGATGATCTGGCGGTACTTCGGGATCAGCTCTTCGTGCTCTTCACCGTCGGCCTGCTTGATGATCAGGCGCTGCTTGCCCTTGGTGTCCTTGCCGAAGCTGACGATGCCGGAGACTTCCGCGAGGATCGCCGGGTCCTTGGGCTTGCGCGCTTCGAACAAGTCGGCCACGCGCGGCAAACCACCGGTGATGTCGCGGGTCTTCGAGGCTTCCTGCGGGATCTTGGCGACCACGTCGCCCACGCCGACCGGCGCGCCGTCCTGCAGGTTGACGATCGAGCGCGGCGGCAGCAGGTACTGCGCCGGCAAGTCGGTGTTCGGGATCTGCAGATCCTTGCCGTTCTTGTCGACGATGCGCACGATCGGGCGCAGGTCCTTGCCCATCGAACCGCGACGCTTCGGGTCGGTGATTTCGCGCGACGCCAGGCCGGTCAGTTCGTCGGTCTTCTCGATCACGGTCACGCCATCGACGAAGTCGATGAAGCGAATGAAACCGGCGACTTCCGAAACGATCGGGTGGTTATGCGGATCCCAGTTGGCGACGGTCTGGCCGGCCTTGATCTCGGCGCCGTCCTTGATGTTGACGGTGGCGCCGTAGGGCAGCTTGTAGCGCTCGCGCTCGCGGCCGTGCGGGTCGAGCACAGACAGTTCGCCCGAACGCGAGACCGCGACCAGGTGACCGTTGGCGTGGCCGACGTGCTTGAGGTTGTTGAACTTGATCGAACCGGTGGTCTTGACCGTGACGTTGTCGATCGCCGCAGCTCGCGATGCCGCACCACCGATGTGGAAGGTACGCATGGTCAGCTGGGTGCCGGGCTCGCCGATCGACTGAGCGGCGACGACGCCGACCGCTTCGCCGTGGTTGACCAGGTGGCCGCGGCCGAGGTCGCGACCGTAGCAGTTCGCGCACACGCCGAAGCTGCTGGTGCAGGTGATCGTGGAGCGGACCTTGATCGACTGGACGCTGGCGTCCTCGAGCTTGGCCACCCAGGCTTCGTCGAGCAGGGTGTTGCGGGTGACGATCGGATCTTCGTCGTTGCCCGGCAGGAACACGTCCTCGGCCACGACGCGGCCCAGCACGCGATCGCGCAGCGGTTCGACCACGTCGCCGCCTTCGACGATCGGGGTCATGGTCAGACCTTCGAGCGTGCCGCAATCGTCTTCGGTGATCACCACGTCCTGCGCCACGTCGACCAGACGGCGGGTCAGGTAACCCGAGTTCGCCGTCTTCAACGCGGTATCGGCCAGGCCCTTACGCGCGCCGTGGGTCGAGATGAAGTACTGAAGAACGTTCAGGCCTTCGCGGAAGTTCGCGGTGATCGGCGTTTCGATGATCGAGCCGTCGGGACGCGCCATCAGGCCGCGCATACCGGCCAGCTGACGGATCTGCGCCTGCGAACCACGCGCGCCGGAGTCGGCCATGATGTAAATCGAGTTCATCGACTTCTGCGGAACCATCTTGCCTTCCGCATTGGCGACGGTGTCGGTGCCGATCGCGTCCATCATCGCCTTAGCCACGCGCTCGTTCGTGCGCGACCAGATATCGACGACCTTGTTGTAGCGCTCGCCGGCGGTGACCAGACCGGACTGGTACTGCTGCTGGATTTCCAGCACTTCGGTCTCGGCCTCGGCCAGGATGCCCTTCTTCTCGCCCGGGATGATCATGTCGTCGATGCCGATGGAGACGCCGGCGCGGGTCGCGTAAGCGAAGCCGGTGTACATCAGGCGGTCGGCGAACACGACCGTGTCCTTCAGGCCGAGCATGCGGTAGCACGAGTTGATCAGGCGGCTGATGTTCTTCTTGGTCAGCTCGGTGTTGGCCAGCGCGTACGGCAGGCCGTCGGGCAGAATCTCGCGCAGCAGGGCGCGGCCGACGGTGGTGTCGACGACCGAGGTCTTGGGCTCGCGGGTGCCGTCCTCGTTGATCACGATCTCGCTGATGCGGACCTTGACCTTGGCGTGGATCTGCACGACGCGGTTGTCGTAGGCGCGCTTCACTTCGGCGACGTTGGCGAACACCATGCCCTCGCCCGCCTTGTTCTCCAGGGCGCGGGTCATGTAGTACAGACCCAGCACGACGTCCTGCGACGGCACGATGATCGGCTCGCCGTTGGCCGGCGAGAGGATGTTGTTCGACGCCATCATCAGCGCGCGCGCTTCCAGCTGGGCTTCCAGCGAGAGCGGCACGTGGACGGCCATCTGGTCGCCGTCGAAGTCGGCGTTGAACGCGGTGCAGACCAGCGGGTGCAGCTGGATGGCCTTGCCTTCGATCAACACCGGCTCGAACGCCTGGATGCCCAGACGGTGCAGGGTCGGCGCGCGGTTCAACAGCACCGGATGCTCGCGGATCACCTCTTCGAGGATGTCCCAGACTTCCGCTTCTTCGCGCTCGACCAGCTTCTTGGCGGCCTTGATCGTGGTCGCCAGACCGCGACGCTGCAGCTTGGCGAAGATGAAGGGCTTGAACAGTTCCAGCGCCATCTTCTTCGGCAGGCCGCACTCGTGCAGACGCAGGGTCGGGCCGACCACGATGACCGAACGGCCCGAGTAGTCCACGCGCTTGCCGAGCAGGTTCTGACGGAACCGGCCCTGCTTGCCCTTGATCATGTCGGCCAGCGACTTGAGCGGGCGCTTGTTGGTGCCGGTGATGGCGCGGCCGCGGCGGCCGTTGTCCATCAAGGCGTCGACCGATTCCTGCAGCATGCGCTTTTCGTTGCGCACGATGATGTCGGGCGCATTGAGTTCGAGCAGGCGGCGCAGGCGGTTGTTGCGGTTGATGACGCGGCGGTACAGGTCGTTGAGGTCGGAGGTCGCGAAGCGGCCGCCTTCCAGCGGAACCAGCGGACGCAGGTCCGGCGGCAGCACCGGCAGCACGGTCATGACCATCCACTCCGGACGGTTGCCGGATTCAAGGAAGGCTTCGACCAGCTTGATGCGCTTGGTCAGGCGCTTGAGCTTGGTTTCGCTGTTGGTCGAGGCGATCTCTTCCTTCAGCTGCAGCATCTCGGCCTGCAGATCGATCGTGCGCAGCAGGTCGTAGACGGCTTCGGCGCCCATGGCGGCTTCGAAGTCGTCGCCGTGCTCCTGGCGCGCGGTCAGGTACTGCTCTTCGGTCAGCAGGTTGCCGCGTTCCATCGGGGTCAGACCCGGCTCGGTCACGACGTAGGCTTCGAAGTACAGGATGCGCTCGATGTCGCGCAGGGTCATGTCCAGCATCAGGCCGATGCGCGAGGGCAGCGACTTGAGGAACCAGATGTGGGCGACCGGCGAAGCCAGGTCGATGTGACCCATGCGCTCGCGGCGGACCTTGGCCAGCGTGACTTCGGTGCCGCACTTCTCGCAGACCACGCCACGGTGCTTCATGCGCTTGTACTTGCCGCACAGGCACTCGTAGTCCTTGATCGGCCCGAAGATCGCGGCGCAGAACAGG
This sequence comes from Lysobacter sp. ISL-50, assembly GCF_018612875.1. Lineage (GTDB taxonomy): Bacteria > Pseudomonadota > Gammaproteobacteria > Xanthomonadales > Xanthomonadaceae > Lysobacter. The sequence goes on from NZ_JAGGRI010000048.1 coordinate 8,099, forward strand.
CCGTCGCGTTCGGGCTTGAAAGTACGGTAGTTGATGGTTTCCGGCTTCTTCACTTCGCCGAACGACCACGAACGGATCAGATCGGGAGAAGCCAACGCGATCTTGATCGCGTCGAAGTCCAGCGCGGGACGCTGCTGGTTGAAGAGATTGAGCAAGTCTTTCATGGGTTTCTCCGGGAATCGGGAATCGAGAATTGGGAATCGTCTGAGGCGGGGAACCAGGTCATCGCGGATCGTCGGCGGATACAGCTTCTGCTTCGACGATTCGCGACTCCCGATTCCCCATTCACGGCTCTCAGTTCTCTTCCAGCTCCATGTTGATCGCGAGCGAGCGGATTTCCTTCACCAGCACGTTGAAGGACTCCGGCATGCCGGCGACCATCTCGTACTCGCCATCGACGATGTTCTTGTACATCTGGTTGCGGCCCTGCACGTCGTCGGACTTCACCGTCAGCATTTCCTGCAGGGTGTAGGCCGCGCCGTAGGCTTCCAGCGCCCAGACTTCCATTTCGCCGAAACGCTGGCCGCCGAACTGCGCCTTGCCGCCCAGCGGCTGCTGGGTGACGAGCGAGTACGGACCGGTCGAACGCGCGTGCATCTTGTCGTCGACGAGGTGGTTCAGCTTCAGCATGTGCATGTAGCCGATCGTCACCGGCCGCTCGAAGGCTTCGCCGGTACGGCCGTCGTGCAGCACGGCCTGGCCGCTGCTCGGCAGTTCGGCGAGTTCGAGCATGCGCTTGATCTCGACTTCGGCCGCGCCGTCGAACACCGGCGTCGCCATCGGCACGCCGTCGGTCAGGTTGTGCGCGAGCGTCAGCAGTTCCTCATCGGTGAACTGCTTCAGATCGACGCGCTGACCGTGCAGCTTCTGGTCGTGGTTGTAGATGTCGTCGAGGAACTTGCGCAGTTCGGAGATCTTCTGCTGCGCCTCCAGCATGCGCTGGATCTTCTGACCCAGGCCCTTGGCGGCCCAGCCCAGATGCACTTCCAGGATCTGGCCGATGTTCATACGCGACGGCACGCCCAGCGGGTTCAGCACGATATCGACGGTCTGGCCGTCGGCCGCGTACGGCATGTCCTCGACCGGAACGATCGTGGACACGACGCCCTTGTTGCCGTGACGGCCGGCCATCTTGTCGCCCGGCTGGATGCGGCGCTTGACCGCCAGGAACACCTTGACCGTCTTGAGGATGCCCGGCGCGAGGTCGTCGCCCTGGGTGATCTTGCCGCGCTTATCGGCGAAGCGGCGATCGAATTCCTTCTGATGGACGTCGATCTGCTTCTGCGCGCGCTCGATCGCCTCGATCGCTTCCTCGTCCTTCATGCGCAGGGTGAACCAGTCGGACTTCTTCAGGCCGTCGAGCACCAGCGACGTGACGGTGTCGCCCTTCTTCAGGCCGGCGCCGCCGTTGGCGATCTTGCCGATCAGCTGCGTGCGCAGACGATCGTAGATGGCCGCTTCCAGGATGCGGAACTGGTCGTCGAAGTCCTTTTTGACGCGGCGGATTTCCGACTCTTCGATCTGACGGGCGCGCTTGTCCTTCTCGATGCCGTCGCGGGTGAAGACCTGCACGTCGATGACGGTGCCGTCCATGCCCGGGGGCACGCGCAGCGAGCTGTCCTTAACGTCGGACGCCTTCTCGCCGAAGATCGCGCGCAGCAGCTTCTCTTCCGGAGTCAGCTGCGACTCGCCCTTCGGCGTGACCTTGCCGACCAGGATGTCGCCGGCGCGCACTTCCGCGCCGATGTAGACCACGCCCGATTCGTCGAGGCGGTTCAATGCCTGCTCGGAGACGTTCGGGATGTCGGCGGAGATTTCTTCCGGTCCCAGCTTGGTGTCGCGCGCCGAGCAGGTCAGCTCTTCGATGTGGATCGTGGTGTAGCGATCCTCTTCGACCACGCGCTCGGAGAGCAGGATCGAGTCTTCGAAGTTGTAGCCGTTCCACGGCATGAACGCGACCAGCATGTTCTGGCCGAGCGCGAGCTCGCCGATGTCGGTCGAGGGACCGTCGGCCAGCACGTCGCCGCGCGCGATCACGTCGCCGACCTTGACCAGCGGGCTCTGGTTGATACAGGTGTTCTGGTTCGAACGCGTGTACTTGATCAGGTTGTAGATATCCACGCCGGCATCGGTGACGCCGGAGATTTCGCTCTCGTTGACCTTGACCACGATGCGGGCCGCGTCGATCTGCTCGATCGTGCCGCCGCGCAGCGCGTTCACCGTCACGCCCGAGTCGCGCGCCACGGCGCGCTCGATGCCGGTGCCGACCAGCGGCTTCTGCGAACGCAGGGTCGGAACGGCCTGGCGCTGCATGTTCGCGCCCATCAGCGCGCGGTTGGCGTCGTCGTGCTCCAGGAACGGAACCAGCGCGGCCGCGACCGACACGGTCTGCATCGGCGAGACGTCCATGAAGTGGATCTCGGACGGCGGCTTGAGCAGGGTTTCGCCCTGGAAGCGGCAGGCGACGAACTGGGCGGTGATCATGCCCTTGTCGTCCTGCGGCGCGTTGGCCTGGGCGATGACGTACTCGTTCTCTTCGATCGCCGACAGGAACTCGACGTCGTCGGTGACCTTGCCGTCCACGACCTTGCGGTACGGCGTCTCGAGGAAGCCGTACTTGTTGGTGCGGGCGAACACGGCCAGCGAGTTGATCAGGCCGATGTTCGGGCCTTCAGGCGTTTCGATGGTGCACACGCGGCCGTAATGGGTCGGGTGCACGTCGCGCACTTCGAAGCCGGCGCGTTCGCGGGTCAGGCCGCCCGGGCCGAGGGCCGACACGCGACGTTTGTGCGTGACTTCCGACAGCGGGTTGTTCTGATCCATGAACTGCGACAGCTGCGAGGAGCCGAAGAACTCCTTGATCGCGGCGGCCACGGGCTTGGCGTTGATGAGTTCCTGCGGCGTGAGGCCTTCGGACTCGGCCATCGACAGGCGCTCCTTGACCGCGCGCTCGACGCGGACCAGGCCGACGCGGAAGGTGTTCTCGGCCATTTCGCCGACCGAACGCACGCGGCGGTTGCCCAGGTGATCGATGTCGTCCACCACGCCGCGACCGTTGCGGATCTCGGTCAGCACGCGGATGACGTCGAGGATGTCCGAGGTCTGGCCCAGCTCGTTGCGCAGGCGCACCGACTCTTCGTCCTTGCGCTCGGCAAAGTACTTGGCGTCGTACAGCACCGAGGCGCCGAGGGTTTCCTTGCGGCCGATGCGGCGGTTGAACTTCATCCGGCCCACGCCCGACAGGTCGTAGCGCTCGAAGGTGAAGAACAGGTTGTGGAACAGGTTCTGCGCGGCGTCCTTGGTCGGCGGCTCGCCGGGACGCATCATGCGGTAGATCTCGACCAGCGCTTCGAGCTGGGTCTTGGACGGATCGATGCGCAGGGTGTTGGAGATGTACGGGCCGCGGTCGAGGTCGTTGACCCAGATCGTGCCGACCACTTCGATGCCGGCCTTGCGGAAAGCGGCGAGCTGTTCTTCGCTGATTTCGTCGTTGGCCGAAGCCAGCAGTTCGCCGGACTTGGTATCGACCACGTCGTGCGACAGGATGCGGCCGACCAGGTAGGCGTCGGGCACGGCCAGCGCGGCGATGCCGGACTGTTCCATCTGCTTCACGTGGCGCGCGGTGATGCGCTTGCCGGCTTCGACGATGACCTTGTCGCCGTCGGCCAGATCGAAGTCGAGGGTTTCGCCGCGCAGGCGCTCGGAGACCAGTTCCCACTGCACGCCCTCGGGCATGATGTGGAAGGTGTTGATCTCGAAGAACTCGGCCAGCATCTCGGTGTTGTTGTAGCCCAGCGCGCGCAGCAGCACGGTCACCGGCAGCTTGCGGCGACGGTCGATACGGGTGAACAGCGCATCCTTCGGGTCGTACTCGAAGTCGAGCCACGAGCCGCGATACGGAATGATGCGGGCGCTGTACAGCAGCTTGCCCGAGCTGTGGGTCTTGCCGCGGTCGTGATCGAAGAACACGCCCGGCGAGCGGTGCAGCTGCGAGACGATGACGCGCTCGGTGCCGTTGACGATGAAGGTGCCGTTGTCGGTCATGAGCGGAATCTCGCCCATGTAGACCTCCTGCTCCTTCACGTACTTGATGGCCTTGGTCGAGGACTCGCGATCGTAGATCACCAGGCGCACGGTCACGCGCAGCGGAGCGCCGTAGGACAGGCCGCGGTTACGGCATTCGCGCTCGTCGAATACCGGGTCGCCGAGCTTGTAGCCCACGTACTCGAGCGCGGCGTTGCCGCTGTAGCTGGAAATCGGGAACACCGACTTGAGGGCCGCGTGCAAGCCGCGATCGGCGCGCTTGGCCGGGTCGGTGTGTTCCTGCAGGAATTCGCGATAGGAATCGACCTGGATCGCGAGCAGGAAGGGAACTTCGAGGATGGATTTGCGCTTACCGAAATCCTTGCGGATGCGCTTCTTTTCGGTGAACGAATATTGCTGCGTCGTGGAAGCTGTGGTCATGGTGAGCTACCGCCTCGATTAGCTGTGGGGCCGGGAAGGCCGCGCTTGGCGCCTTCCGGGCGAACCGCGCGTGCGCGATTCAGGGACTAATGTCTGAAAACTAAAATTGCCAGTGGGAAGTCGCTGGTATTGCCGGCACCAGCACGCCTTCTCCCGCTACTTCCAACTGCCAACTCGTTGTTGCCGGGAATCGGGAATCGGGAATTGAGAATCGGTAGAAGCAAAAGCTGCTTTTACGATTCCCGATTCCCAATTCCCGTGGAACGGCCAAAGGCCGGGGACTTTCGTCCCCAGCCTTCAGTGGTCGCCAAAGAAACTCGGCGACGCAAGTACTGCTTACTTGACTTCGACAGTCGCACCAGCGGCTTCGAGATCCTTCTTGAACTTCTCGGAGTCGGCCTTGTTGACCGCTTCCTTGACAGTCTGCGGAGCGCCTTCGACCAGGTCCTTGGCTTCCTTCAGACCCAGGCCGGTGATGGCGCGGACGGCCTTGATGACTTCGACCTTCTTGTCGCCGGCAGCCTTCAGGATGACGTTGAACTCGGTCTGCTCTTCGACCGGAGCGGCGGCTTCGGCGGCGACGCCGGCGACGACCGGAGCAGCGGCGGAAACGCCGAACTTCTCTTCGATCGCACGGACCAGCTCCATGACTTCCATCAGGGTCTTTTCGGCGATGGCGTCAACGATTTGTTCGTTGGAAAGGGACATTTGAATAACCTCAGGAAATATTGATCTTTCGAATCGGGTTCAGTGAAGCGTTCGCGAACGCGGACGGGCGATTAAGCCGGTTCCGCTTCCGCCGGAGCTTCGGCAGCGACTTCGCCGCCGCCCTGCTTGTCGGCCACGGCCTTGACGGCGCGGGCGAACATGCTGGCGGGTTCGGACAGGACGCGGGCCAACATGGCCAGGGCCTGCTCGAGGGTCGGCAGAGAGGCGAGGACATCGACGTGGCTGGCCGGATACACCTGACCACCCATCGCGACGACCTTGGCCTTCAGCTTGTCGTTGCCCTTGGCGAATTCCTTGATAAGACGACCGGCGGCGCCGGGTTCTTCGGTCGAGAACGCATACAGCAGCGGACCGACGAGCTTGTCCTGGACGCACTCGTATTCGGTACCAGCCACGGCGCGCGACGCCAGGGTGTTCTTGACAACACGCAAGTACACACCGGTTTCACGAGCCTTTTTACGCATCGCGGTCATTTGACCGACCGTGATGCCTGCGTACTCGGCGGCAATCAAGGAGTGAGCCTTCGCAGCGACTTCTGCCAGTTCGGCGACTACTTCTTGCTTCTGAGACAGATTAAGAGCCATTGCACTCCTCCAAGGCCGGGATACGGGATTCGCGAGCCGGGATCGACACAGCGGCTTTCGCCGGCTGCAACCGATCCCCAATCCCTGAACATCCAATCCCGGCACTATTAACTCCGCTTACGGCTCCTGCCGTTCGCGGTCCTGGGCGGCGACCGTCCGTGGGCGCCGGGGATGCCTGCGGCATCCCGGTGGTGGCCGTTCCTGAAAAATTTCAGTAGGGGCACCATCTACGCCGGCCCGGCTCCGAAGAGTCCGAATTAAGCGATCCCGCTAGCACCGACGGCGACTCCTTGCCGTGTCGAGCTTCCCTGCCCGTCGTCGGTACGCGCTGACCGCGCCTGCGGTCTTTGACGGCTATCGCTTTGGGCCTGGGCCCGGGGCGATGCCCTCAAAAAGCTAGGAGCGAGTTGAGAGCAGTGAGAAACGAGTGGGGGCGAATACGGCTGTTCGCGCACTCCACACTTCTCTTCGCTCACTCCTGTTTGTTCGTTGCTGCAATCGATGAGGTCTTGGCGAGGCGCTCGCGCTATGCGCGAGCGCGCCAGGACATCACTTCAAAGTCAGCGAGGTCTGATCGACGGTCACGCCCGGACCCATGGTCGAGCTGATCGAGATCTTCTGCAGGTACTGGCCCTTGGCGGTGGACGGCTTGGCCTTGATCAGGTCGAGCAGCAGCGCCTGCAGGTTGTCCTTCAGCGAGCCGTCCTCGAAGGAGACCTTGCCGATGGTGCAGTGGATGATGCCGGCCTTGTCGGTGCGGTAACGCACCTGGCCGCCCTTGGCGTTCTTGACCGCTTCGGCCGGGTTGGCCGAGACGGTGCCGACCTTCGGGTTCGGCATCAGGCCGCGCGGGCCCAGCACCTGACCGAGCTTACCGACGACGCGCATGGCGTCCGGGGTGGCGATGACGACGTCGTAGTTCAGATCGCCGGCCTGCATCTTCTCGGCCAGATCGTCCATGCCCACGGCTTCGGCGCCCGCGGCCAGGGCCTCGTCGGCCTTGGCGCCGGCGGGGGCGAACACCGCCACGCGCACCGACTTGCCGGTACCGGCCGGCAGCACGGTCGAGCCGCGCACCTGCTGGTCGGACTTCTTCGCGTCCACGCCCAGACGGACGGACACGTCGATGGACTCGACGAACTTGGCCTTGGTGGCGGTCTTGACGATCTTGACGGCTTCGTCGAAGGAGTAAGCCTTACCCGGAACAACGGCGGCCTTGATTGCTTTTTCGCGCTTCGTGATTGCCATGATCAGCCCTCCACCACCAGACCCATGCTGCGAGCGGAGCCCGCAATCGTCTTCACCGCCGCGTCCAGATCGGCCGCGGTCAGATCGGCTTCTTTCGCCTTGGCGATGTCTTCGAGCTGCTTACGGGTGACCTTGCCCACCTTGTCGGTGTTCGGGCGCTTGGAGCCGGAGGTGATGCCCGCGGCCTTCTTCAGCAGCACCGAAGCCGGGGTCGACTTGGTGACGAAGGTGAAGGTACGGTCCGAGTAGGCCGTGATGATGACCGGCGTCGGCAGGCCCGGTTCGAGCTTGGAGGTCGCGGCGTTGAACGCTTTGCAGAACTCCATGATGTTCAGACCGCGCTGACCCAGCGCAGGACCGACCGGCGGCGAGGGGTTGGCCTGACCGGCCTTGACCTGCAGCTTGATATAGCCGACTACTTTCTTTGCCATTTTGGTTTCTCTCCGGGTGCTAGCGCCTTGACCGCAGGCTCCCCATCGGACCGGAAATCGCGCGTTCCGGTATCGCGTATTGAATTTAACGCTTCAAAATCAAGCATTTGACTTGCGCAGACAGCCGCCCGGAACGAATGCGCAGGGGCGGCCGAACAGGCAAGGCCCGCCGCACAAAGGCAGCGAGCCGCACACTATATCAGGTTTTTCGGACTTTGCAGCCCGCGGAGCGGAGCGGGACCGGAAGCGCCGGCCCCCGCCAGGCTCAGGTGGCCTTTTCGACCTGACCGAATTCCAGCTCGACCGGGGTCGAACGGCCGAAGATCAGCACCGCGACGCGCAGGCGGCTCTTCTCGTAGTTGATTTCTTCGACCACGCCGTTGAAGTCCACGAACGGGCCATCGACCACGCGAACCATCTCGCCCGGCTCGAACAGCACCTTCGGACGCGGCTTCTCGACGCCTTCCTGAACGCGCTGCAGGATACGGTCGGCCTCGCTGTCCTGGATCGGCAGCGGGCGATCGGCGGTGCCGCCGATGAAACCCATGACCTTCGGGGTTTCCTTGATCAGGTGCCAGCTCTCGCTGTCGATGCGCGGGATGCCGGCTTCGTCATGCGTGGAGATCTGGACCAGGACGTAGCCCGGGAAGAACTTGCGCTCGGAACGGCGCTTCTGGCCGGAACGCATTTCCACGACCTCTTCGGTCGGGACCAGGACGTCGCCGAAGCGGTCCTGCATTTCGAAACGGACGATGCGGTCGCGCAGCGCCTGCGCCACGGACTTCTCGAAGCCCGAATAGGCGTGGACCACGTACCAGCGCTTGTTGTCTTGCGTATTCAAGTCGGTCGTCTCCTCAGCGCGACAGCAGGAATTTGACCGCGAACTGGATCACCCAGTCGAAGCTGGACAGGATCAGGCTCAGGATGGCCACCGCGATCATGACCACCCAGGTGGTCTTGAGCGCTTCTTCACGGGTCGGCCAGACCACCTTGCGCAGCTCGAAGCGCGATTCGGACAGGAACTCGCGGGTCTGGAGGCCCTTGCTGGTCAGCATGAATACCGCCGCGCCGGCGAGCAGACCGGCCACGACCACGCCTGAACGCAGCGGGCCGCTCCAATTCTCGAACCAGAGGTAGGCGAACACACCGCCCGCTGCCAGCAGCAGGGCCAGCGCGTACTTGACGATGTCACCGGCGCCGCCGGATTTGTGTTGTTCGGCCTTGCTGTTCATTCTCGGGGCGATTCCCTCGCGAAAGCCCGCCCATCCCTGCGCGGCCCTTTCAATGCATTCCAGTCGCCGGGTCGTCCGAACCGGCTCGGTATCGAGTGGCACGCCAGGAGGGACTCGAACCCCCAACCTGCGGTTTTGGAGACCGCTGCTCTGCCAATTGAGCTACTGGCGTACGTCTTGAAATCTTCTGACCCGGATCAACGCCATTGCCAGGCGGATCGCCGGTCGATCATTGTGTTCGAAAACACGAAGCTTTGAAACAACGAAGGCGGACCGGGTTGCCGGCCCGCCGTTCGCTTGGGCTTGCATTCATCGCCGATGGGCTGGGATGAACATTCTTGCTTTCGCCTGAGACTTCGGGGGTTAGGCCTGATCTCTGGATCCCCGCTTTCGCGGGGATGACGATTTGACAAAGCCGGGCGCGCAAGCGCGCCCGGGTCAAATCGTCACTTGATGATCTTCGC
>NZ_JAGGRI010000004.1:0-208227 GCF_018612875.1 Lysobacter sp. ISL-50
CGTCCATATAAAGCGTTCATGGGCTCGCCGCAACGACGCGGCGAACTTGAGATAACAACGATGGCGAATATGTCTTACTGCCGATTCCAGAACACCGCGCTGGCTTTGAGCAATTGCGAAGAGGTTTTGGAGGACATGGTCGACAGCGACCCCGAGCGGCTCAGCGATGAGGAGCTACTCGCGGCCCAGCGATTGGTCACCAGTTGCCTCAACATCGTCCAACTACTGGCCGAGCGCGGCTCGCTGGATTTCGCGCCGGACATGGACCTTTCGGCGGTGGTCCAGGAGTTGAACGACGCGGCCGAGTGATGAAGTGAGAGCGCTTACCTCAGCGCCCACAGGGCGCTGGGGTATTCCCTCTTCTTGGTAGGCAAGATATCTGTCTGCCTGCTGTCCGTGGTCGATGCAGTCCGTGATTTCGCTTGCCATGTTCGAGGAAGGAAGCGTTCATCGCGACGCCGCAACAACGCGGTCTACAGGGACTAAGCCATGGACAACGAGGTCATGATTTCCGACGCTGAGCTTCGAAGCCTCAGCGATTACGTGGAGCGGATACTGCGGTCCGGCCACACGTTCTCACGGCCCGACGCAGCCTTAACCTTGTTCGCCAGCTATGCCTTGGCCAGCATCCTCGCCGAGCGCACCGATACGATTCGAACGCGCCGCCTCGACCCGGACATGGTCAGGAGATTAGTGACCGAGTGCCGTAGAGAACTGGCACCGGTGGAGCGCGCTATTGAGCAGACCGGCAGTTGGTCCGCAAAGCGCTGGGTTCCCAGCGAGACCTGCGCGGACGAGATGACGTTGCGTTGGCTGCATGACGAGATTACGCGCTGTTTCGAAGGATTGGAGCCGGAATTCGTGGGATTGCCGGTGCATCAGCTCAATCGGGCGGTGCAACAAGCCCGGATGATGCAGGTATGGGATGTAGCGGACGCCAAGTACCAGACCAGCCTGCGCGCCGCCATCCGTCATTTGGAGCAAGCGATCATGGCGGCGATGTGCGCGCCGCGTAACTGACCACGGGAGAGCGCACACCCCAGCCATCTCGGGATGGCTGGGGTGTTCCTTCTTCCGCGAAATTGGTCGCGGAATCACTTGCTATCGCGTTGGAAGGAAGCGTTCATGCGGACGCCGCAAGAACGCGGCGTCTACAGGGAGAACGAACATGAGCGAGCACCATCGCAATTTTGGAGCCATCACCCGCAGCTTGACCAAGTTTGAAGTTGATATCCACGACATGCTGGCGCACGACGACACCGCCGCGTTGGCGCGCGAAGATTTGGAGGCGGCTGGCAAGCTGAGTCGAAGCTGTTGGGCGGTCGTCGCCATGCTCTGCGGAACGGCCGGTGTCGACTTGCCGACCGAGCCGGATTGGGACGTCATCCTCGCGGACGTTAACGCGACGCTGGGCAACTAGTAAGCCGGGAGTGGCAAGTCCCCAGCGCCCGATGGGCGCTGGGGTGTTCCCTCTTCCAACTACCTGATCTGCGCCGATGGCCGGCGGTCGCGGAGGCTGACCCGAATCGAATCCTGACGTGGGAATCTCCATCCGTGCTTACGGCCGCCATCGCGGCGTGTCCGACACCGCCGTGCGCAAGGCCATCGCCGCCGGCCGCATCACCGCCGAGGCGGACGGCACCATCAACGTGGCGCGCGCAGACGCCGATTGGGCGGCCAGCACGCGCGCGCCCGAGGAGCGAGTGTCGGCCTCTGCGCCGCCCGCGCGGTCGCGCGCGGCAACGCGGCTGGGGGGAGACGACCTCGGCACGGTAGCGCCGTCCAGCGCGCCCAGCGGCGGCAACACCTATGCCCAGGCACGCACCGCCAACGAAGTCCTCAAGGCGCAGCACCACAAGCTGCGCATCGCCCAACTCAAGGGCGAGTTGATCGACCGATCACAGGTCATGTCGCAGGTCTTCGCGCTGGCGCGGGCCGAACGCGATGCTTGGTTGAACTGGCCGGCGCGCATCAGTTCGATGCTCGCCGCCGAACTCGGCATTGATCCGCACACGATGCACGTCGCGCTGGAGCGCGAGGTGCGCCAACACCTGTCTGAGTTGGGCGAGTTTGTCGCGCGATTGGAGTGATTCTTGTACGACGGCTCGGACGACGTTGCGCGGTACTGGCGCGACGGTCTGACGCCCGATCCGTTTCTTGACGTCTCCGAGTGGGCCGACCGCGACCGGGTGTTGTCCAGCACGTCGTCGGCCGAGCCGGGTCGTTGGCGCACCGCGCGCACGCCGTACCTGCGCGACATCATGAACGACCTGTCGCCGGCCTCGGCGACCGAGCGCGTTGTGTTCATGAAGGGCGCGCAGGTCGGGGGCACGGAGTGCGGCAACAACTGGATCGGCTACGTCATCGCCTGCGCGCCGGGGCCGATGATGGCGGTGGCGCCCACGGTCGAGATGGCGAAGCGCAATTCGAAACAGCGCATCGACCCGCTGATCGAAGAGTCGCCGTCGCTACGCGAGCGGATCGCTCCCTCGCGCGCGCGCGATGCCGGCAACACGATCCTGGCCAAGGAGTTCCGCGGCGGCGTCCTGGTGCTGACCGGCGCCAACAGCGCGGTCGGCCTGCGCTCGATGCCGGTGCGGTATCTGTTCCTGGACGAAGTGGACGGTTACCCGCGTGACGTCGAGGGCGAAGGCGACGCCGTTGCATTGGCGGAAGCCCGTACCCGCACCTTCACGCGGCGCAAGATTCTGTTGGTCTCGACACCGACGATTGCCGGCGCTTCGACCATCGAGCGTGAGTATCTCGCGTCCGACCAGCGGCGGTACTTTGTGCCGTGCCCGCATTGCCGCCACGAACAATGGCTGCGGTTTGAGCAACTGCGCTGGACCTGGGGCGACCCGCGCTCGGCTCGGTACATGTGCGAGGTCTGCGAGCAGCCGATCGGCGAGCACCACAAGACCGCGATGCTGGCGGACGGGCGCTGGATCGCGACCGCGCCGAAGAACAAAAGAAAGACGGCGGGCTACCACCTGTCGTCGCTATACTCGCCGGTCGGCTGGCGCAGTTGGGCCGACATCGTCGCCGCATGGGAATCCGCGCAAGGTTCGGCGACCGCGCTGAAGGCGTTCAAGAACACGGAACTGGGCGAGACCTGGGAAGAGGAAGGCGAAGCGCCCGATTGGGAACGCTTGCTGGAGCGTCGCGAGGATTACCGCATCGGCACCGTGCCGGCCGGTGGCCTGCTGCTGACCGGTGGTGCCGACGTCCAGAAGGACCGCATCGAAGTATCGGTGTGGGCGTTCGGCCGGGGCCGGGAGACCTGGCTGGTCGAGCACCGCGTGCTGATGGGCGATACCGCCCGCGCCGCGGTGTGGAACGAGTTGGGCACGATCCTTTCGGAACAATGGACCCACGCCAGCGGAGCGCTGTTGCCACTAACGCGATTGGGCCTGGACACCGGGTTCGCCACCCAGGAAGCGTATGCGTTCGCGCGCTCGGCCGGCGATCCACGCCTGCTGCCGATGAAGGGCGTCGGTAGTGCCGCAGCGTTGATCGGCACGCCGACCGCGGTGGATGTCAGCGTGCCGGGCAAGCGCATCCGACGCGGCCTGAAACTGTTCGCGATCGCTGGCGGTATCGCCAAGCTGGAGCTTTACAACGCGCTGCGCCTGTCGATAGAGATCGGACCGGACGGACAGTCGGCCTTCCCGGCCGGCTACGTCCATCTGCCGAAGATTGACGGCGAGTTCCTCCAGCAGCTCACCGCCGAACATTTGATCTCCCGACGCGACCGCCACGGTTACACCGTGCGTGCGTGGGAGAAGCGGCGCGATCGCAACGAGGCGCTGGACTGTTACGTCATGGCACGCGCCGCGGCGATGCAGGCCGGCGTCGATCGCTTCGAGGAACGCCATTGGCGCGAGATGGAGCGAACGGTTGGCGTTCTACCTGCAGCGACGCCATCAACGCCATCGCCTACATCGAGCTACCCCTCCCCACAGGCCGCCTCCCCAGGCGGCCTTTCCATTTCTGGCCCGCGTCGAGGGCGCCGGGTTATTTCGAGTCACTTCATGGGATGACATCGATTCGTATGCATTCCGGGGAGAAGTTCATTGGCGATCAACATGCTTAGTTCACCTAGATCGTGAGAATACGCAGGCTCTACCAAAGAAAACTAAATGCCGTCCTTTCTCCCTACGAGTATGCCGCTCATCGGCGACTGCCTGATTAGTGACCATAGATTGGCATCTATGTATGCACTCTTAGCGCGTACAGCTATCGTTTTTGATCTTTTGAACGTAAAAAATTGATACATTGTTCTGTATGTATTTGTTGTGCCGCCGACCATGTCCCGTCCAGAGCCTGAACTCAGAACCGAATAATGGATCTGCGCGGGTTCTTTCCTCGGCACTGAAGGCTGTTCCATCTTTTTGTCGCTTCGCTCTTGGCGCACGGCTCTGAACTGACCCTCAGCGTTTTGGCTGATCCCGACTAGGTGGCGCCCGCTGTCGCTGATGGCAATCGCTTGACTGGCCAATCCTCCAGGCAGTGTGCCGAGATCGATGAGTGTGGCCCCACCGATGACTGCGCGGATTGCGCCTACATCATCCTGTGCCGATCCAATCGCCGCGTTGTTGTCCGCAATCGCTGTTACGGATGTAGAAAATCCACCCAAATTTCCAAGATCCGCAGCGGCCTCAAGGTCGGGATTTTCGACAGGCATCCAGACAAAGGCGCTCGTGCGGCCGGACGCAGTTAGATACTGGCCAACAATGCGGCCAGAGGCATTCATGTCGATGACTTGAAGCTGTTGTGGAAAGACGCCTTCGACTCGGTTCAGAACGGCGAGCATCGTTCCGTCACTTTCCCATCGTACTGCGGCAAGATCATTAGCGGCCGATTCGCAATGCCCCGCGACTTGGCCGCTGTCGTTAATGGCAATCGCGGCGCAGCTTGAGTCGGGAGCGAGCGGGCGCAGCGTGTGTACGACATAAGCTCCGCCCAATCCGGTCGGTACCCATCGCACCGCCACGCTCCCTCCCACTCGGAGCGAGCAAACCCCGGTGATCAACGGACTGGCCCCATTGGTCATGTCAGTGACCTCGCAGCCAATGCTGGCCGGGAGCAAAGGGGGAAGCGGACCTAACTCAGGCAACGCCGTTGCTGAGACCTGATCGCGCTTCCAGATGACCGCGCGTATCGCACCCGCGTTGCTAATGCTGTATCCCGCGACAATACCCAAGTGATTGACTAACACGGAACCGGATTTGACATGCAGCGGCAGGGCACTCAATCGTTGCGGTGCGCTTGGGACTGACGTGGCCGTTGACCAGCGGACCGGGAAAAACTCACCGTCATCGTCCTGGCAGTTCCCAGCGATGGTGCCGTCATTTCCGATGGCTTCTGCATCGCAAAGCGCATCCGCTTCCAGAGGCGGCAATAGCCTTGGTGGCTGAGCACGAGGCCAATACACCGGGACCAGATCCTCATCTTCGTCGCGACAGGTCCCAACGGCATTGCCTTGGTCGTTAATGTCCATGCCGATGCAGATGTCACCTTGTGGAAGTGTCCCCATGTCCGACCACGCTGCTGATGTGGCGACTGGAAAGCTGCCTATTGATGCCAGCACAAGGGCAACACTGCTGAAGCGATATGGCGACATACGTATGTCTCCGATGCGTTAGTGGAAGTCGCCAAGCGTGTATGGGCGCAAGTGCACACAAGCGCAACGTCGATCCTAGGAGCGCACCGAACGGGAGTCTGTGATCGCGTTGTTGCGGTGAGCAAACGTGAGTAGCCGTTTTACCACTTGTCTCGCATTCCATCGGGCCGCCCTTAGGGCGGCCTCTTCATTTCTGTCTTGCTCCAAAAGCGCGAGACCTTAACCACTCAATTCGATGACCGATCTTCCTTATACCCACGAACAACTGAAAGTGCTGCGCAACGCGCTCGCGCGCGGCGAGCGCCGCGTCAGCTTCGGCGACCGCTTGGTCGAGTACCGCTCCGTCGATGAATTGCTGGCCGCGATCCGCGAGATCGAGGCCGCGCTCGCTGGCACCGAGGGCCAACCGCGACGCGCCCGCCGATTGCTGACCACCACCTCCAAGGGCTTCTGACATGAGTTGGTGGTCCCGGCTGCGAACGTCGATGTTCGGAGGCACGCCCGTGCATGAGGTGGCGGGCCACGGCCGCCGCTCGACTGCATGGCAGCCCAGCAATCCCGGCGCGGTGGCCGCGTTGCTGGCGACCGGCGATGCGCTGCGGGTGCGCTCGCGCGATCTCGTTCGCCGTAACGCCTGGGCCAACGCCGCGCTGGAAGCCTTCGTCGCCAATGCGGTCGGCACCGGCATCAAGCCGCAATCGCTGATCACCGATCAGACCCAACGCGAGGCGGTGCAGGCGCTGTGGCGCGATTGGTGCGATGAGGCCGATGCGGCGGGCCTGACCGATCTGTACGGATTGCAGGCCTTGGCCTGCCGCGCGCTGCTGGAAGGCGGCGAGTGCTTGGTCCGCCTGCGCCCGCGTCGGCCGGAAGACGGCCTCGTCGTTCCGCTGCAGTTGCAGGTACTGGAGCCCGAGCATCTGCCGCTGAGCCTCAACCGCGAAGAGCCCAACGGCAACCTGATCCGCGCCGGCATCGAGTTCGACCGACTCGGCCGGCGTGTGGCGTATCACCTCTACCTGTCGCATCCGCAGGACGGCGCGATGGCACCGATGTCGCGTCACGGCGGCATGGAAACGTTTCGGGTTCCGGCGTCGGAAATCCTGCATCTGTTCCGTCCGCTGCGTCCCGGCCAGATTCGCGGCGAGCCCTGGCTCGCGCGCGCGGTGGTCAAGCTGCACGAGCTGGATCAGTACGACGACGCCGAGTTGGTCCGCAAGAAGACGGCGGCGATGTTCGCCGGCTTCGTGACCCGCGACGGCCCCGAAGATCCATTGCCGGGGGATGGACCGCCTGACGAACACGGGACGGCGCCGCTCGGCCTGGAGCCGGGCAGCCTGCAAATTCTGGAGGCGGGCGAGAGCGTCACCTTCGCCCAGCCGGCCGATGTGGGCGCGAGCTACGAGGCGTTCCTGCGCTCGCAGTTCCGCGCCGTCGCCGCTTCGATCGGCATTACCTACGAGCAGCTGACCGGCGACCTGACCGGCGTGAATTACTCGTCCATCCGCGCCGGGTTGCTGGAGTTTCGGCGCCGCTGCGAAATGGTCCAGCACACGGTGCTGGTCTACCAACTGTGTCGCCCGATCTGGAACGCGTTTCTGGATACGGCGGTGTTGTCGGGCGCGATTGAACTGCCGGGTTACCGGCGTCGCAAGCGCCAGTACCGCGCCAGCAAATGGGTACCGCAGGGCTGGAGCTGGGTCGATCCGGAAAAAGAGTTCAACGCGATGATCCTCGCGATCCGCGCGGGTCTGCTCTCGCGCTCGGAGGCCATTGCCAGTTCGGGCTACGACGCCGAGACCATCGACCGCGAAATCGCGGCGGATGCAGCGCGCGCCGACGCCCTCGGCCTGGTCCTCGACACCGATCCCCGCCAGGTCGCCCGCAACGGTGCCCTGCAATCCGCGCCGGCCGAGCCGGTGCCTTCTGAGTTATCGCCTGCCAATGACCGATCTGCCTTTCCTGGCGGCGCGCGTGTTCAACACGCCGCTGCTGATCCAGCGCGTCAAGCTGGACGTGATCCTGAGTGTGTTAGCACCGCGATTCGACCTGCAAACCCTGCCGCCGCCCCAGATGGCACCGCCTTTGGTGGCCAGCGCACCGACGCTCGGCGATGAGCGCGGCATTCTTGTTCTGCCGATCCACGGGACGCTCGTCCAGCGCACGGTCGGCTTGGACACCCTGTCGGGTCTGACCAGCTATCTGTCGATCGCGCGGCGAATCGACGCCGCGCTCGCCGATGAATCCGTCCGCGGCATTGTGTTGGACATCGACAGTCCGGGCGGGGAAGCCGCTGGCCTGTTCGATCTGGCCGACCAGATTCGTGCCGCCGGCAGGGTGAAGCCGATCTGGGCGGTGGCGAACGATGCGGCGTTCTCGGCCGCCTATGCGTTGGCGAGCGCAAGTCAGCGGTTGTTTTTGACGCGCACCGCCGGTGTCGGATCGATTGGCGTGATCGCGTTGCACGTTGATCAATCGCAGAAGGACGCCAACGCGGGGTTGAAATTCACGCCCATCCAAGCCGGTGACCGCAAGAACGACGGCACGCCGCATTCGGCGCTAACCGATGAAGCGCGCGAGTCGATCCAAACCGAGGTCAACCGCCTCTACGAACTGTTTGTCCTGACCATTGCCGATCAACGCGGCTTGTCCGCTGAGAGCGTCCGCAAGACCGAAGCCGCGCTGTACTTCGGTCAAGACGCCATCAATGTCGGCCTGGCCGACCGGCTCGGCACCCTTAGCGACGCCGTCCAGCAAATGCACACCGAACTGGACGCCACCGCGCGTCCCCTTTTCTTGGAGTCCCCTGTGATGTCTACCCCTGAATCAACGGTACCGACCGTCGATACCGACGCCGTGCGCGCGCAAGCGCACAGCGATGCCCTGGCGATCGCCGAACTGTGCGAGCTGGCCGGGCAACCGCAGCTGACCGCGACGCTCCTCGCCGAAGGCGTAACCCCTGCGGTCGCACGTCAGCGCCTGCTCGCGGCCAAGGCCGAGTCGCCCGAGATCGCCAGCCATTTGTCGCCGACCGCATCGATTCCCTCAGCATCGCTGTCCTTGGACGACAACCCGCTCATTCACGCGGTTAAGCCCCGTGCCGCCGCAGCGCGGAGGGGACGCTGATGCGCCTGACTACGTATCCGCCCGTCCACCAAGGCTTGAACCTCGGCGATGTGGTCAAGTTCGAGGCCGACAACCTCTACTCGCGCGATCAGGTCACCGTCGCCGCGGACCAAGTGCTGCGACTCGGCCAGGTCGTCGGTCGCGTTACCGCGACCGGTGAAATGGCTGCGCTCGACCCTGCCGCCACCGACGGCCGGGAGGTCGCCGCTGGCGTGGCTATCGCGCCGATTTCGACCACCACCGAGCCCAGTCTGGACGGTTTGATCGTCGCTCGCCACGCCACCGTCGCCGATCACGCCTTGGTCTGGCCACGCGTCGTAACCGCTGAACAACGTGCCGCCGCCGTCGCGCAGCTGCGCTCCCTCGGCGTACTTGTCCGCCACGGAGTCTGATCCATGTCCATGAACAACCCGTTCCACAATCCGGCGTTCTCGATGAGTGCGCTGACCACCGCGATCAACCTGCTGCCGAATCAATACGGTCGCCTGGATGAGCTGAACCTGTTTCCGGTCAAGCCGGTGCGCACGCGCCAAGTGACGGTCGAAGAACGCAATGGCGTGCTGTCGTTGTTGCAGACCCAGCCGGTGGGCTCGCCCGGCACCGTGGGCAAGCGCGGTAAGCGCAGCCTGCGTGCGTTCAACGTGCCGCATATCCCGCACGACGACGTAGTGCTGCCCGAGGAGGTCGTCGGTGTCCGCGCGTTCGGCACCGAGTCGGAACTGGAGACGGTGGCGGGCGTCATGGCCGATCACCTGCAGACCATGCGCAACAAGCACGCGATTACGCTGGAGCATCTGCGGATGGGCGCCCTGAAGGGAGTAATCCTGGACGCCGATGGCAGTGAACTCGCGAACCTGTTCGATATCTTCAACATCGCGCCCAAGACCTTCGACTTCCAGCTCGCCAACAAGGACACCGACGTTCGCAAGAAGTGCCTGGACCTTAAGCGCTACATGAGCCAATCGCTGCTTGGCGAGCGCATGAGCGGAATTCATGTGCTCGTGTCCACCGAGTTCTTCGACGCGCTGACTGGACACCCCAAGGTTGAGAAGGCTTACGAGCGCTGGCAGGAGGGTGCGGCGCTGCGCGACGACATGCGGTCCGATTTCCGATTGGCGGGCGTGCGGTTCGAGGAATACACCGGCGAAGCCAGCGACGGCGAGGGCAATAGCCGTCGTTTCATTGCCGAGGGCGAAGGCCACGCGTTCCCGCTCGGCACGTTGGACACGTTCGCGACTTACGTGGCGCCGGCCGACTTCAACGAGAGTGTCAACACCCTGGGCCAGTTGCTCTACAGCAAGCAGGCGCCACGCAAGTTCGATCGCGGCACCGACCTGCACACGCAGTCGAACCCGCTCCCGATGTGCCATCGCCCAGCGCTGCTGCCCAAGCTGAAGGCGTAAGCCGTGAACGCGTTCGTGACCATGGACGAGGTAGTGTTTGACACGCTCGGCGTCGTCGCGCTCGTTCAGCGTGCCGGCTCCCCACCGGTACGTTCCCAACTGATCGTGCGTGACGGCGTCGAGCGCTTGGGCGAGTTTCAGCAGGTCATCGGCCGCGCTCGGCATGTGGTCGTTCGCAACCGCGATTGGACGTTCCGCCGGGGCGACACGGTCACCCTGGACGGCCGGTCCCAAGCGGTCGAGGCGCTGGTCCGCGACGACGGCCTGGTCAATGAGGTCGTCCTTCATGGCTGAGTCCGCCCCGACTTGGCAATTGCTGGAGCGGGTCGCGGAGCGCTTAACCGAGATCCGCGTAGGTGCCGGCTACCGCACCGACATCGGCGCCGTCGTCGCGTTGGAACCCGCGCAGCACCCGGACGATGAAGCCGAGGGGCTGACGCTGGCCTCGCTCGGCATCCAGCGCGACGCCAGTAAACCCCATGGACGCCATCGACTGTTGCAAGTCCTGGCCGAAGCGACGGTGCCGGTCAGTTTGACCGACGCCCATGCTCGATCGCATGCCATCGCGGCCGATATCGAGGATGCGTTGGACGACTGGATTCCCTTGCCCCACGCCCTGCCGGCGCAGGTCGAGGACATCGTGTTCCTCGACCGCCCGGAGGGTCTCCCGGTGGTGGCCGTGCAAGTCGCCCTGACGATTCACTATCGCCGCTGATGGAACTCTTCATCGATGCCAACGCCACGCTCGACGTGGCCAAACGCATCAGCGAGATCCCGGCCAAGGTGGTCCTCGCGCAGCGTCGCGCGCTGGGCACGCTGCGTCGTCGCTGGCCGGTCATCGCCCGTCGTGACATCCAAACCGAGTACGCCTTGTCGGCGCAACGCATCCGCGCCGGCATCAGCGTGCGAACGACGCGCGAGGGCGTCGAACTGGTCGGCGTCGCGCGCGGCGTCGGCCTACGGAACTTCGCGTCCAAACGCAGCGCCGATGACCGAGGTTTGAACTTCACCGCCCTGCGCGGCAAGCGCGGCTTCCGTCGCAGCGGCTTCCATCGCCGCCACGGCGGCGCCGACATCGCGTTCGTCCGGACCCCGGTCTCGGGGGATAAGCGCGTTCCACGCACGCCGATCATTCGGCTCTACGGTCCGTCGCTGGCGCAAATGCTGCGCAAGGGCGACCGCCCCGAACGCATGGCCCAAGCCGGCCTCGACGTGATCACCGCCGACATCGACCGACTGCTGCTGCGCTCGCTGCGTCGCTGAATCGGCTGCCGCTCGGCCGCCCACTTACACCTTATATATAGGAGCCACGCTGCCCCATGGCCGCGCAAGACCTGTTTTCGTTCCAGGGCAAGGTTTACCTCGCCCAGCGTCAGCCCAATGGCAAGCCCGGCCCGCTGCGGTGGGTCGGCAATGCGCCCCAGCTCCAGCTTGCGCTGGAGGTCCAGAACTCCGACAAGACTGAATCGTTCAGCGGCAACCGCCTGCTCTACGGCCGCCTGATCCAGAGCAAGACCGCCAATCTCAATCTCACCTTGGACGAGGCGACCCCGGAGAATCTGGCCGAGGGCCTGTACTCGATCCCGGCGACCCTGCCGGCCGGTGCGGTCAGCAACGAACTGCTGCCGGCGGGCTTGAAAGCCAACGACATGGTCGCGCTCGACCGCGGTTGGGTCAGCGAGGTGTCGCTCACCGACAGCGCCACGCCGCCGGTCACGGTACCGGTACCGAATTGGTGGACCGAATCGCCTTCGGCGGGCTTGCTCGGACTGCGCAAGGTCGACGGATTCACTCAGCCGTTCAAGGCTACTTATAAGCACGGCGAGACGGTCAACATCGCCCTGTTCAACACGCCGCCGCAGGAACGCATGCTGTTCCTGGACGGCATCAACACCGTCAACGGCCGCCGCGCCCGCGTGACGCTCTACCGCGTCGCGTTCAATCCCATTGAACAGTTGGACTTGATCTCCGAGGAATGGGGTAGCCTCCAACTGTCGGGCGCGACGCTGTTCGATGAATCCCGGTCGCTGGACCCGGACTTGGGCGGCTTCGGCCGCATCGAATTGGTGAAGTCGTAATGGCGCGCAAGATCAAACGGCCCGGGCCCGTCGCTGACGAACTGGCGATCTTGCAGCCCAACCGCACGCTGCCGTTGGGCGATCGCAATGTGACCGTGCGCGAGCTGGGCTTCTTTGAAAGCCTGCGCCTGCACGAATCGGTGGCCGCCCTGGTCGGCGGCCTGGTCAGCCTGACCGAGGACGGCAACGTCGATCTGGATCGGCTGCACCGCGTCTGTGCGCTGCACCCGGACGCCGCGGTCGAGCTGCTGGCGCAAGCCAGCGATCAATCCGTCGAATGGGTGCATTCGCTCAATGCCGCGCAGGGCGATCTGTTGCTGATGACGTTCTGGGCGGTCAACGCCGATTTTTTTCTGCAGCGCGTGCTGGCGGCGCTGGAGACGCGGCGCGCGGTCCTGGCAACGACTGGCCCAGCGTCCTCGCCACCCTGATCGATCACGGCTTTGATTGGCCGTGGATCGAGCGCGCGACCTCGCGCCAACTCTCTCTGTTCTATCGCATCGCGGTCCAGCGCGAGCGTGCGCTGCGCGCCGATCGCGTCGAGGACATCAACGCCGGCTTCGCTGGCGGACGTGACGTCACCGCCTTCATTCAAAAACTACGGAATCCCTTATGAAACTCATCGAGAACTGGCGCCACGCGTGGCGCTTCCTGAGCGTGCAAGCGATGACGCTCGCCATCGCCCTCCAAGGCGTTTGGTTGAATCTGCCCGACGACCTGCGCGTCCACGTGCCCGACCGCATTGCCGCCAGCGTCACCGCGGGTTTGCTGATCTTGGGCCTGATCGGCCGCCTGTTCCAGCAGCGAGGGGCCGATGGCGAAACTCTCCGCTGAGCAGGCCGGCGGTCAGAACGTCGTCGCGTTCCTCGACATGATTGCCCACGCCGAAGGCGTCGAGCGTTTCAGCGAACACGACGGGTACGACGTGATGGTTGGCGGCAAATGCTTTACCGGCTTTGATGAACATCCGCGCAAGCTGGTGTGGCTGCCGAAGTACCGCATCAACTCTACGGCGGCAGGCCGTTACCAATTCCTGTGGAAAACCTGGAACAGCCTGCGCAACAAATTGCGACTGCCCGATTTCGGCCCGGCGTCGCAGGATCGCGCCGCGATCGAACTGCTGCGCGAGAACGGCGCGCTGGCCGACATCAAGAAGGGCTGGGTCAAATCGGCCGTGCGTAAGTCCCGCAAGACCTGGGCTTCGTTACCCGATGCCGGCTACGAGCAGCGCGAGGTGCCGCTGGAAGCCCTGCTGGCGGTCTATCAGAAAGCCGGAGGCCAGATCGCATGATCGCTCTGAAAGTTTGGGCGACCACGGTGCTGACCGCGATCGCTGCGGTGTTGGCCGCGTTCGGCTGGGGTCGGCTGAAGGGCGCGCGACGCGCGCGCAAGCAGTCCGATAAGCGCATCGGCGCGAGCGAACAGCGTGCAGCTGTAGCTGAGCGCGTCATTGACCACACCGAAGTACGACACGAGGTCGACACCGATGTCCTTCACCTTCCGTCCAGCGATCTTCGGCTCGGTGTCCCTGCGGCAATGGCAGTGGTCGTTGCTGATTCCGCTGCTGACCGCTTGTACGACGACTGGTCGCGCGACGGTGACGACGTCGGGGTGCGAGTGGACGCGTCCGATTCTGGTCTCTCGTCTGGATCAACTGACCGATCTGACGGCCCGGCAGATTTTGGCCCATAACGAAACCGGCCGCCGCCTGTGCGGCTGGGGCGCGAAAGCGGCGCGCAAGCAGCCCTGATTCATGGCGAACCGCGATACCACGATCACGCTGCTGATCAAGGCCAATGCCGCACAACTCAACCAGGCGCTGCAACAAGCGGGAGTGCGGGCCCGTGTCTTTGGTGACGATGCCGAGAACGCCGGTCGCCGAGCGAAGAAGGGATTTGAACAGTCCCGATCCAGTGTCGAAGCCATCGGCCACCAGCTCGGCCAGGCCAAGGCGCAGCTGCTGGCGTTCGTGGGATTGCAAGGCGCCGGCACCGCCATCGCCGGCCTGGCGCGCGCGGCCGACAGCTACGCCAATCTTACGGCGAAGATCAAGCTGGCGACGACGTCGCAGGCCAGCTTCAACTTGGCCGAGGACGCGGTGTTCGCGATCTCGCAGCGCACGTCCACGCAGTTGGATGCGACCGCGACACTGTTCGGCCGCCTCAGTGGTGCGCTGAAAGACCAGGGGGGATCGCAGCGCGAAGTACTCGGCTTGACCGAGACGATCAACAAGGCGTTGGCAGTATCGGGCGCGACCGGCGCCGAGACGGCCTCGGTCATCGTGCAGCTGAGTCAGGCGTTCGCCGCCGGTCGGCTGAGCGGCGATGAATTCAACTCGGTCAACGACGCCGGCCCGCGCCTGATGAAGGCACTGGCTGAGAGCATGGGCGTCACCGTGGGCGAGCTGAAAGCGCTGGCCGAAGCCGGCAAGCTCACCAGCGACCAGCTCCGCACCGCGTTCTCCGGTGATCAGGCGAAGAAGATCGCCGCCGAGTTCAATCAGTTGCCGCTGACGATCGAGCGCAGTCTGACCCAGCTCGACAACGCGTTCACCCGCTTCATCGGTCAGCAGGATCGGGCGATGGGTGTGTCGGCCGTCGTGGCCGGTTCGATCCAAGGGTTGTCGCAGAACTTTGACGGTTTGGCGAATGTGGTCGGCGTGATTGTCGTCGCCGGGCTGGGCCGCTTGATCGCGACGCTGGTCACCGCGGGCGCGGCGAAAGTCGCCGGCATGCGCAAGACCCAGCAGTTGGCGCAGGAGGAACTGGCCCAGGCGCGTGCGGCGGAAACCGCAGCGCAGGCCGAATTGGCGCGTGCCCGCGCGCTGACCCTGTCGGGCACCGGGACCACGCAGGTCGCCGCCGCCGAAGCCGGTTTGGCCGCCGCCCAGGCCCGCACCACGGCCGCCACCCAGGCGGCGACGGCGGCCGTGGGCGCGAAGGCCGTGGCCGTGCGCGCGCTGTCGTCCGTACTGACGCTGATGGGCGGCCCCCTCGGGCTGGCCATTACCGGCGTCACCCTGCTTGCGAGCGCCTTTGCCACGGCGAGCGCGAATGCGAAGGCGGCGAAGATCGAGTTCGAAAGCACGATCAAGGCGGCGCAGCGGTTTCGCGAGCAGCAGGACATCGATTCCGGTGTCGATGTTGGCAAACGGCTCATCGATCAGCGCCAGCAACTACAGAAGGAGTTGGAGAACCTTCAGATCCTTCGGCAAGGCATCGGTCCGCTCTATGGCGGCGCCCAGTTTGATGGCGGTCAAAGCAGCGGGCGGTTGCTGTTCGGCAAGGACGTCGACGCCGAGATCAAGCGCGTTCAAACCCAGCTCGCGCGGACCAATCAAGAATTCAATCAGGTCCGCGATTCGCTGACCGAGCTGCGCACCGCTCAAGCGAGCGGTGGACGCACGCGCCTACAGGTTACGAAGGAAGCAGGGGATTTCACCAAGGCGCTAACCGACCAGAACGAGAAGCTCAAGGTCGAGCGGATCGAACGCGAAAAGGGTCTGCGTGCCGCCTTGGAGTATCAGGCGGTCAAGGCAGCCGGCGTCAAGGACACCACGCAGCTGACCGCTGCGATGCGGCAAGCCATCGATGTGCAGGTGCGCGAACGCGAGGCGGCCGAGGCCGCGACCGCCGCCGGGCGCGCGCAGACCAAAGCCCAGCGTGACGCGGTACGTCAGCAAAAAGCGGACGAACGTCAGCAGGCGCGGGACAAGAAGGATCAAGAGAAGGAACAGAAGAAAGAGCGAAAGACCAGCGATGAGTTGGACAAGACCGTCGGCGATGCGGAGTTCTCGCTGCTGCGCAATCGCGGCGACACCGCCGCCGCGCGCCAGCGCGAGCTGCTGCTGGAGCATCGCGAGTCCCTGGCCGAATTGCTGGAGCGGGGCCGAACCTCGGATTGGCTGAAGCTCAACCTGAGCATCGACACGCAAGTGGCTCAGGCGCAGCTGGACGATCTGCAGGGGCAGGTCGAGCGCGTCTTTGGTCAACAGTCCCGTGATGAGCAATCGATCCAGACGCGGCAACAGGCGGGATTGCTGACCGAGATCGGTGCGCGCCGTGAACTCATCGATCTGCATGCGCGGACCGCGGCTGAGGTCGAGCAGTTGCTGCCGAAGATGAATCAACTGGCGGCAAAGACTGGCTCTCCTGAATCGATCGAACGCGTCAAAGACCTGACGGCGCAAGTTGCAGCACTCAAAACGCAATCGAACGAGTTGGTCGTCACGCTGACCAATGGCTTCGAAAGCGGCTTGAGTAACGCGCTGGAAGGACTGGCGACCGGCACCTTGACGCTGCGCCAAGCGCTTACGGGACTGGTGCAGGACATGGCCCGCTCGATGGCGCAACTGGCGGCGCAGCAATTGGCCGCGATGGCGACCGCGAAACTGATGTCGGTCATCGGCAAGATCGGCGGCGCCAAGACCCCGGATCTCGCCCAACCCGATCCGGTGCAAGCGGCGACGGCAGGCGCTGCCTACGCCCTGCCTATCGCGGGCGCGTCCGCTGCATTGGGCGCGGCCGGTGGGGTGGTGATGGCTGCTGCAATTGCCATGCAGGCGGCGGCGAAGACCATGCTGGCCGCCAATGCCGCAAAAACGGCCTCGGGATTCTTCGCCAGCGGCGGCTTCACCGGCATCGGACCGAAATACGCCCCGGCCGGCGTGGTCCATCGCGGCGAGTTCGTGCATCGGCGCGAAGTCGTGCGCCAACCGGGCGCGCGCTCGTTCCTTGAGCGGTTCAACCGCGTCGGTATGGCGTCGATCGATGGCCTGCGCGGCTACGCGGCAGGTGGTTTCGTGAGCCCGGCGCCGCGCGCCCCTGCCACGGTCAGTCGGTCGGTTGCCGAACAGCCTGGGCGTGGCGCCGAGCCGGATCGGCGTTCGGGCCAGATCACGAATGTCTTGTACCTGGACCCGCGTGAGATCGTGAACGTGATGGGCACCCAGGCCGGGCGGCAAGTGATCCTGTCCACGATTCGCGCAAATGCTCCCACCGTCAGGCAAGACCTGGGCTGATCGTCTCAACCTTTGCGAAGGCTTCCCCGCAGGATGCTTCCCGGCGGTGGGGTCCCCCCTGTTCCCCACCGCTAAGCGCGTCCGGACCCTCGCCGGACGCGCTTTTTTTGTGCCCTATGACTCTACGAACTGGCGTTGCTACCGATTACTACGATTTTCTCAGTCAACTCGAAGGCGCTCTGTGTGGCGAAGGACATGCCTGGGGTCTGCTCACCTCAGGCGCCGGCAATGGCACCCTGACGGGCATCGACGGCGCGACCGGTGGTTACCGCGGTGGTATCGCATCCATCGCCGAAGCCTTCACGATCACGGCGCTGGATGCGAGTCGATTTCAGGTGATGGGTGCATCGGCCGGCGACCTCGGTGTCGCCACGGTCGACCAGCCCTTCGAACACGCACGGTTGCGTTTTCGGATCAACGCCGGCACCGCCGCGTTCGTCGCGGGCGATCGCTTCACCTTGAATACGACCCCGCCGTGGACGATGGTGCGCCGCTTCGGCGTGCGCAATCCGACGTTCCGCACCGGCAACTTCACCAATCTGGCGGCGCTCTTCGACAATAACGTCGATACGTGGGGCACACGTGCGGTCGCGGACCTGCCGGCGATCGCCGGTGCGGAGATGGTTGGGCCGGTGTCGGTCCGAGCCGTGACGTTGGGCATCGGCGACAGCGGTGCGCGCGGCCCGGCAGCGTTCGAGCTGCAACGATCAGACAGCGGCAGTGCCTGGGCGCCGGTGCAAGCCTGGACCGGCGTGACCTGGGCGAGCGCGCGGGCGCGGCGCACGTTCGCCGTGAGCGCCGCGCCGCCGACCGCCCGGTTCTGGCGGGTGGTGGTCACCGCAACGGCCGGTGCCGGCCCGCTGGAGGTCAACGACCTGTCGTTCCACACCGATCTCAACGCCGACTACGAACTGGAGGATCGTGCGCAGTGGATCGTGAAGGCGCCGGGACTCGACGGTACGAAGGCGATCTTCATTGGCGCAGAGCTGTACGAAGATCCGGCGCGTGCGGCGTACAGCCTCAATTGGTACGGCTTCCGTAATCACAATCCTTTGCTCGGGGTGCGCTCGCAGGTCAATAACAGCGGTCTTCGCAACCTTCCACTACGCAACGGCTCTTTTGCCTACTGGCTCGCGATCAACGGGCAGCGCGTGGTGATCGTCGCCCGCATCGGTACGGTCTATGTCAGCGCCTACCTGGGTTATGCCAATGCCTACGAACCGCCTTCGATTCATGAGTATCCCCTGGTGATCGGCGCCTGCGGCTCGGTCGAGGGCGGGACGCCCGATGCGACCGATGCCAACTTCCGCGGCTTCTTTGATCCGGGTCGCTATGGGCTAATGGCGAACTATCCCGACAACGTGTGGCGGCCGCACAGCAATCGCTACGCATCCAGCGCCAATGACTACGGCGACACTGAAATCAGCGGCAAGGTGTATCCAAGCGCGATGTCGGCTTCAGGCGACCGTTCCTATCTGCGCGACAACCTTGATCAGTCGTCGCCGCTGCTTCCGTTGATTTTGGGGAATATGAATCCCCGCCACCCGTGGGGCGAGTTCGACGGCTGCGCCTGGACCACGGGATTCTCGACCGCGTCCGAGTCGCGCATCGAACGTGACGGGGCGACGTGGCTGGCGTTCCAGAACACGTTTCGCATCTCACCCGACAACTTCTTCGCCTTGAGGATGGACTGATGGCGTATTCCACATCGTCGGCGAATGACCCCAACGAACTGCTCGACAAACTGCGGCTGTTCGCTCAGGGCGCCGGCTGGACGATCGATGGCCTGCGCGATCGCACCGCGGGCGCCGGCAAGGCCCTGAGCCTGCACGCCGGCACGCTTCACGCGACCTTCCTGTCGCAGCTGAGCGGCGGCGATGGCAACAATCCCCCGCCCCTGCTGGGCGCGTTTGGCCATACCGGCTACACGGCCAATGCCAATGCGGATCTCCAGAACGAAGCCAGCGCGGCGACCTGGACAAACTATGTGCAAGGGCCGTACAGCGCCGTCTATTTCTTCGGCCGCACCGCGCCGCAGCCGTACCTGCACATCGTTCTGGAAACCCAGGCCGGCACGTTCAAGCATTTCGGTACGGGGCGCTTGGTCACGGCCGGCGTGGTCAACACCGGCCAGTACGTCTACGGAAGTTCGTGGTACTACGCGGCCAATTACATCAACAGCGCGGACGCGCCGTACCACAGTGTTGGGTTCGATGAGGCGTACTACAACTACACCACGCCCGCGACGCGCGTTCGCGCCGATTTCGACGGCATTGCCCCGCGCTGGCATGCGACCAACGGCGATACGAACGATCCGCGACGGCTGACCTGCGGCTGGCGGTCCAAAGCCAGCCCGATCAACCTCCTCAAGGACGTCGGTCACAGCACTTTGACCGGTCGCGCGCCCGGGCAGCCGTTGTGGTGCGCGGTCCCGCGCGGCGCCGGCCTGTGGTCCGACGTCGGCCACCCGCCTGATCTGCGCTTCATCCGCTTGGACAGCTACGCGCCCGGTGAGGAGTTGCCGCTGGGCGGCGATCGCTGGAAGGTCTTCCCCGTCCACCGCAAGAACGGCCCGACCGGCACGCCTAATAGCGGGGTCTATGGGTATGCCTATCGCATCACTGAGTAAATAACGGACATGTGGAATGGCCTGTGGCCGCTGACCTTCAGCGGTCAGGCCGACTATTTCCAATCGCCTTCGGCTTGGGACGGACATCCTTCGGCTGCGCTCGGCAACGAGCCGAGCTTTGGGCGTCCTTCGTTCGATGTGCCGAACCATGTGATCGACCGTCGTGCGGGTGCACCGCAGCCGATGTTCGGCGACGACTTCTTCGACCGCATCCACGTCGAGCCGCAAGTGCTGAACCTGGGCAACGTCAGCAGCGTCCAGCAACGCGCCGTGCGCGTTTGGAATGCGTACCGCGCCCGCGCGCTGACCCTGACCGATGCTGCCTTGAGCGGCGGCGAAGGGATCGTGCTGACCGCACCCGGTGTACCGCCGCTGCCGTTCGCGCCGATGTCGGGACGGACATGGCAGGTCGCGGTCGGCACGGACGGTCCGCCGGTCATCGCCGCGACGCTGGCGTTTCGGTTCGACGGTTTCGCTGAGATCCCGGTGGTCATTACCGGCCAGCGCATCGTCGCTTGGGCGTTCGTGCCGGATTGGTCGCGCGGCGTGTTGGAACGGCTGGAATGGAAGACCGACATTCTGACGAGTCCTATTGCGGCCGAACAGCGCAGGGGCTTGCGGTCGGCGCCGCGTCGTTCATTCGAGGCCACGATGATTGTGGACGGGCGCGAACGCGTGCTGCTCGATCTGGCCGTGTTCGGCTGGGGCGGACGGACTTGGGCGTTGCCGATCTGGCCCGATGGGCAGTGGTTGGCGCAGGACCATGCGCTCGGCGTGCGGGTCATCGCCTGCGATCCGCTGCACCGCGATTTCCGCGTCGGTGGTCTGGTGCAGCTGCGCGGGCGTACCGCATTTGAGGTGGAGGTCGCCGAGGTCGAGGCAATCGGCGCGGCCACCCTTACGCTGCGCCATCCGACCACGCGCGCTTGGCTGCGCGGCAGCCGGCTGTATCCGGTGCGGACCGCGCGTTTGGCCGAGCCGCCCAGGGTCATCCGGCTGACCGATCAGGCCGCGTCGGTCAGCGCCCGTTTCGATGTGGTCGAAGCCTGCGACTGGCCGGGGATTGCCGAGCCGGCGATGTACCGCGGCCACCCGGTCTTGGAACAACGCCCTGACGAGTCCGAAAGGCTCAATGAGGGTTGGCAGCGCGCGTTGCTGAGCTTGGATAACGAGTTCGGCCGGCCGTGGGTGGTGGACCCCGCCGATTGGGCGGCGACGACCCAAGCGCACCGCTGGCGCATGCACGGCCGGGCCGAGCGCGCCGCCGTGCGGTCCTGGCTGTACACCCTGCGTGGCCGACAGCGCGCCGTGTGGCGGCCCCCCCACGCCGACGGCCTGACCTTGTTGACCACGGTCGCCGGCACCGCGACGGCGCTCGATGTGACCAACGTGGGCTTAAGCCGGTTTGCGGGCCTTCGGCCTGGACGGCGCGATGTGCGGATCGAACTGCGCGGCGGTGTCGCCTTACATCGCCGGATTACCGCGGCGGTGGCCTTGGACGACGACATCGAGCGGTTGACGCTCGATGCCGCACTCGGCCTGGACGTTCGCCCGCGCGACATCCGCCGCATCAGCTTCTTGGTGCTGAGCCGCGGCGACAGCGACGAAGCGGAAATAGAACACCACACCGACAGCGATGGTAGCGCCGACGCCGCCATCGTCCTGCGCGCCGTGCGCGATCCCGATATTGACGACATCCCCGCTCCGACATGAGCTACGAACAATTCGAACGATCGACTGCTGCGGGCAATCCGCAGCGGCTGTACGAGTTTGTGCGCGGCGCGCAGCGCTACCGCTACACCGGCGGCGACCGCGACCGCGTTCTCGACACCCAAACGTATCGCGCTGTAGCTGCGTCCGACGATGGCATCCGCCAGTCCGGCAGCGTCGCCAGCGACATGCTGACGATTGTCGTGCCGGGCGATCTGGACCTTGTGCGCCTGTATCGCGGACTGCCCCCGTCGAGCGAGATCGGCGTGGTCATTCGCGACCTGCATGGAGGCGATGACGACGCGAAGGTGGCATGGATGGGGCGTATCGCCGGCATCAATCGCACCGCGCCCGAGCGCGCCGAGATCCGCTGCCAGACGCTGGATGCCACGCTGTCCCAGCCGGGCCTGCGGTTGGCCTGGACGCGCGGCTGTCCGCACACCCTGTACGACCGCAACTGTCAGGCAAATCCGGAAGCGCATCG
Source organism: Lysobacter sp. ISL-50 (assembly GCF_018612875.1). Taxonomy (GTDB): domain Bacteria; phylum Pseudomonadota; class Gammaproteobacteria; order Xanthomonadales; family Xanthomonadaceae; genus Lysobacter. The sequence goes on from NZ_JAGGRI010000004.1 coordinate 22,074, forward strand.
CGTGCCCGTATTGCTGACGACGGTCGCCGGGGTGGTGGTCACTGCGGGCGAGTTCGGCCACTACCCGGACGGCTGGTTCGCGGGTGGATTTCTGGCCTGGGACTTGGGCGAGGCGGGCATGGAGCGGCGCGGCATTCGCTCGCATCAGGGAGAGCGGCTGACGTTGCTTGGCGCGGGCGATGGCTTGCGCGTCGGTCAGGCCGTTGTCGCGTATCCCGGCTGCGGTCGAACCATCGCCATCTGCGACGCCAAGTTCAAGAACGCCCCGAACTACGGCGGCGCACCGGGACTGCCCGGCAAATCGCCGTTCGACGGCACCCCCATCTTCTAATACCCGGACACCCGCATGCATATTTGGGTCCAGCTCGCGATCATGGTCGTGAGCTATTTCTTGTCGAAAGCCTCACAGCCGAAACCGCCGCAGCCCACGCCCGCGGCCTTCGGCGATTTCCAGTTCCCGCAAAGCACCGAAGGCACCCCGCAGGCGGTGGTGTTCGGCGATGTGTGGACCGGCGACTGGATGGTGCTGGGTGTCGGTCAGTACCGCACCGTGCCGATCAAACAAAAGGGCGGTAAGGGCAAGTGAATATCGGCGATCAGTACGGTCGTTGGCAAATTGTGCGTGGACGCTTGGGTACTCATGTGCGGGCGCAATGTCAGTGCGGAACGGTCAAGGACGTTCAGGTCGGCCATCTGCAAAGCGGGCGTAGCCGATCGTGTGGATGCCTCCGCGCCGAACAGTTGAGCGCCCGTCGCCTTCGTCATGGTGCTTCGGGCACTCTGGAATACCGACTTTGGCGAAAGATGAAAGAACGGTGCTCGAATCCTAACGCGCCGGGCTATCGCAATTGGGGCGGTCGCGGCATCCGTGTGTGTGATCGTTGGCAAGCCAGCTTCGAAGCGTTCTTGCGCGATATGGGAATGTGTCCCTCGGGCTACTCGCTGGATCGTATCGACAACGAGCGCGGTTACGAGCCTGGAAATTGTCGCTGGGCGAGTCATCAGCAACAGTGCAACAACCAGCGACGCAATGTGCGCGTCACGCTGGATGGGAAGACGCAGACCATTGCCAGTTGGGCGCGGGAACTGTCCCTGCCCTATGCAACGCTCCATCGGCGCGTTTCGATTCGCCATGAATCTCCTGCGCGCGCGTTCCGCGAAGTAGGTGCACCGTGATCGTGACCTTGGATCATCTGCGGCGTGCGCCGGGATTTGGCGTGCGCGATGGGTTCTGCGCCCAAGGCGGTCGCGAGTGGTTCGCCTACTACGGTCTCGACTGGAATGCCTTCGTGCGCGACGGGATCGACGCCGAACTGCTCCAAGCGACCGGCGACGCCCTGGCGCTGCATGTCATCGCCTTCGCACGCGAGGAGGCGGCGCGTGGGCAGCAGTAAGAAGCAGACGGTCGGACATCGCTATCTGTTCGGTCTGCACATGGGCCTGTCGCGCGGTCCGCTCGATGAGATCGTCGAAATTAGGATCGGTGATCGCGAAGCCTGGAAAGGATCGATCACCAAGACCAGCCGCAACTTCATCAACAAGCCCGACCTGTTCGGTGGCGACAAGGGCGAGGGTGGGATCAAGGGTACGCTCGATGTCCTGATGGGCGATCTGAACCAGGCGGTGCTGCCGGTGCTGGCGGCGTTGCATGGCGCCATCGTCCCGGCCTTCCGCGGCGTGACCACGCAATACTTTGACGGGCAGATTACGGCGAACAACCCGTATCCGAAGCCTTGGAAGATGCGCGTGCGTCGCGCGCTGGCCGGATGGGACGGCGCATCGTGGTATCCGGAAAAAGCGGTGATCTGGCTCGGCAATGGCGCGGTGCGCGCGATGAATCCGGCGCACATCCTGGTCGAGTGCCTGACGAACCGCGATTGGGGTCGGGGGCTGGACCGGGGCCTGCTGGACGACGCCAGCTATCGCCGCGCCGCCGATGCGCTGTCGGCCGAGGGCTTTGGCCTGTGCCTGCGCTGGAACCGCCAATCTTCGATCGCCGAGTTCATGCAGGTCGTGATCGACCACATTGGCGCGGCGCAGTACGTTGACCGCTCGACCGGCCGGCTGACGTTGAAGCTGATTCGCGACGATTACCGGATCGAGGACTTGCCGCTGTTCGATTACAGCAACGGCCTGCTCGCTATTGAAGAAGACGAGGTTGCGGCGCCCGACGGCGCGGTCAATCAGGTCATCGTGACCTGGTACGACCCGGTCTCCGATGAAGAGCGCCAGGCACGCGTGCAGGATCTGGCCGGCATTCAAGCGACTGGCGGTGTCGCCTCCAGCACGGTCGAGTACAAGGGCCTGTCTACCGCTGATCTGGCCGCCCGTGTCGGCATGCGCGATCTGACCATTGCCTGTTCGGGGTTGAAACGGCTCAAGCTGAAATTTGACCGGCGCGGTGGCGTGCTGGCACCGGGCGGCGTATTCCGCATCCGCGATCCGCTGCGCGGCATCGAGAATCTGGTGCTGCGCGTCGGCACCTTTGATGATGGCAAGTTGACGGAAGGCACGATCACGGTCGCTGCGGTGCAGGACGTGTTCGGGTTGCCGGCGACGGTCTATCTGGAGCCGCAGCCGCCGGTCTGGACGCCGCCGGATCGTAATCCGCAGCCGTCACCGAATCGGCGGTTGATCGAAGCCAGTTACCGCGACTTGGCCACCTCGTTGAATGCCGCAGCGCTGGCGGCCCTGCCGGTAGACGCGGGTGTCGTGGCCAGCGTCGCAGAACAACCGACCGGCTTGGCCCTGAACTACGTGCTGACCACACGCGTCAGTAGCGGCGACTACACCGAGGCCGGCATCGGCGACTGGTGTCCGACCGCGGTACTGGGCGGCGCCTTGTCGGCGACGACCATTGCGCTGCAACTGACCGGCGGCCGAGGGCTGGATCAAGTCGCGGCGGGCACGGCTGCGCTGGTGGAGGACGAGATCGTGCGGGTGGTTGCAATTGATCCGCAGGCGCAGATCGCGACGATCGCCCGCGGCTGCGCGGACACGGTGCCGGTGCCGCACGCAGCGGGGGCGCGGGTTTGGTTCTTTGATGACTACGCCGCCGCCGATTCCACCGACTACAGCGTGGGAGAGACCGTGCAGGCCAAGCTGCTGACGCGGACATCGAGCGCGATGCTGGACCCTGCGCTGGCGCCAGTCGATGCGGTCAAACTGGCCCAACGACAAGCGCGGCCGTACCCGCCGGGTGATCTGAGGCTCAATGGGCAGCGCTACCCGGCATCGATCGAGGGCGACCTGGCCGTCGCCTGGGCGCACCGCGATCGACGCTTACAGGCCGATCAATTGGTCGACTATGGCCAAGGATCGATTGGCCCCGAGGCCGGTACGGCGTATGTGCTGCGACTGCTGGACGACATCGCCGGCAGCGTGCTGGAAACCCCGGCCGCCACGACGAGCACCGGATATGCCGCCGCGTTGAAAGGCGTCTACCGATTGCGAGCAGAGATTGGCTCGACCCGCGAGGGGCTGACGAGCTGGCAGAAGGCAACGCACACCTTCGACTTCAAGAACGGACTGCTTCGCACCGAGACCGGCGATGAGCTGGTGTCGGAAGCGGGCGACTATCTATTGATCGAGTAACCATGGCAAATCTGAAACTCTCGCAGCTGCCGGCGGCGACTGCGCTGACCGGCGATGAAATCATTCCGGTGGTCCAAGGCGGGCAAACTCGTCGCAGCACGGCGGCGGCTGTCACTGATCTGCGTAAGGGGACGTGGTTGTTGCCGACGCTCTATGTGCCATGGGCCAATTATGGAGATGCGTTCGCAAATGCCGCGTACCGCAAGGATGCCACACGCGTGCAGCTACGCGGGTTGGTCAAAGGCGGCGTCGGCAGCAGCGTGGTATTCACGTTGCCGGTTGGATTTAGACCACCAGCGCAACAAATCTATGTGGCCGTTTGCGATGCGCAGTCGCCCGCGCGAATCGACGTGCGAAGCAATGGTGATGTGGCTGTTGCGCAGCCCACTACAGGCACGATGGGGTGGCTTTCGCTCGATGCCGTCGTCTTCTATATAGATTAGGTTCGACGCGGGAAACGAAATGGAGGGCAGCGCCATCTATCCGTCAAAGATCCCCTTAATGCTTGTTACCGAAATCCCGTTTTGAGTAGCGCCATCACTAAAAAATCTTGCCACTTCATATCTTAAAAGCCGACGGGCGGCGTTGCCGCTCCTCGGCCTTGTATTCACTGCTTGTTGATAAAAGAACTACTCACAATCTTGTTAGCTTTCGGACATAAATCGTTTGATCGCCGCAACCGCCGGCCTCGATCTCACGGTCAAGGATCTTGTAGTAGATAGCGGTTGGGTCCCGCGGCCTCGCAACGGCTTCACCGACAAGAGCGACCTTCTTTCCGTCCCATCTTCGCGTATCTTCAAGAATCGATGGAGGAAGCGCCAAATCATGGCAAACGCCGTCCTTCCCCACTAACGAAGCACCCCCTCTCCCACCTGGGAATATGCTGAGGTGTCCTTCAAGTCGTTCACCACCTGCAAGCGCTGGATTTATGTTGGAACGCGAGTGCATCGAACAACTTGCGCAAAGCATCGCCACGGTCAGCAAACTTTTTGACTGCATGAAACGTTCCCTCCTCCGGCTGCTCCGTGCGTGTGTCGCTGACGATGCGTCCGCTCAGGGTGTTACGTAGCCAATCCGCCAGCGTAAGGGCCGGTGTCGCGGACGGCAGATCCACAGTAATGAACTGTGCTTTGGAGAATGGACCGCAGCCTGCTGCGTTACAGCCCCGAACGCGATAGCCATAGCGGCCATCACCGTGATTCCAAACCGTCTTGCCTAGCGCGGGCTCCTCATACAGCAACGACCAGGGGGGCGCCCTCGCGGCTTTCCTCGAGTTGGTAAGTCGTGGGAGTGCCGACGCTCACATTGGCCCATGTAACCGATTAAGAGCCGAATCAAGGCCTTTTTGCAGGGGTGGTTCGAGACGAAGTAAGGGCCTCAGTGCCGAGGCCCTTTAAGCGGCTCAACGCAACCTGATTACCAAGGGCCGGAATCCGTTGCCTTCAATCGCTAGCAAGAAGCCCGCGCGGTACGTGACTTTGCTAAAGCTAATTCATTTGTCATTTCATTGCGTCTTTCATAAGGCTAATTTTCACGCCATCGACTCTATCAACTCTTATTGCACTGGGTCGATTGGATCTGGATGTGCACTTCAATGTCCCGTGGAATGTTGCGTGAAAGGTCCGAGTCGTATAGTCCTGTGGCTTGGCTATGTAAGTAAACATTTTAGAGATGGATGCGTCCGAGGAGGCCGCGTCGAAATCCAACATAATTCCTTTGGTGGAGCCAACAGTATCGGAAATATAGGAGCCATGCCGGCTCGCGTTGAGGTACGCAACCACGCGCACCGGTCGTTCACTGCAACGAGTTGACGCGCGAATGTGCCGCACGGTCTCAGTATTATCCGACGCCACTGCGGCACAAGCGACTAGGCACGTTATCAAAACCACGTAATGCTTTCTCATCTACAGGCTCCTTCTCTAGATTCACACTGCCATATAGCCGTGGAAGCATCTGCTTGCCTTTCTATGGCGTTTGCATTTATTCCGTTCGCCCTGGTCCAAAGTCCTGCTGCCGAATCTCGCCCCAGTCCTTTGAACAGCATTGCCTCAGCTGCGGAGGCGCGCTTCTCCGACCAATTAACATTGATGATAGTGTACGCCATGCCAAATCTACGTTGATCGATACCGTGATTGCTTTCGTGAAGTATGGTAGCTGCGAGATCTGCGCGCTCCACTGCCGGATTTCCTTGGCCTACTTGTTTTGAAAAGCTCGGATTGACGGACAAAGTGGTTTTACCGCCGGAAGTTTTAGCGCTCCCAGGTGTGGGGTGGCTGGTGTCGATGTTCACGGTAACATTGTTATCTTCGCCGGCCTTTCCGAGGAATTTTAATGCTCGCGATAGGACGTTATACTGCGTACTTCCGGCCTTGTAGCTATTCCTTGCCGCGCGAATATCTTTGATGCCGCCTTCCACCATGCCCACTTGTGCGATACTGCATGGCGCGCCTGGTTTTCCGGAAGTGCAAACATATCGTCCGTCGGGATCTATAAATTTGTACGGATTGTTGTTTGCGTACCAATATCGATTGAAGTTTGCGCCCATCTTTACGTCAACCGTTACAGGGTCCACCGAAAGAAATTTTCCGATGCTCGAATCGAAATAGCGCTGTTGCATATAACTCAACCCGGTCGCCGCATCGCTGACGTGGCCGGTGTACCCTGGTCCGTCTTGTATCGTGCGATTGACTTGTAGGCCGTAAGGCTCGTACTCGCTGTGTTCGATGACTTGTTGATTGGCATCGGTTATCGCGACGGGGCTGCCGAGCGCGTCGGTGTGGATGTACTCCACCACCGTCTGCGCCGGAGCCGCGAAGGTGGCGACAGCGAGGAGCGCCGTCGCGAAGAGCTTGGATATCCATTTCATGTCGTGATCTCCAGTCAGTCCATTGGCACAGTGCGACGGGTAGCCGGATAGGCCGGCGTCGACCAGCCCGAGCACCCACCCGATCCGCACGCTCGAACCGCGTAGTTGAGCGCGCAATACTGTCCGCTGGACGCAGATGCGATCTGGTTGGCGGTGCCGCGATACAGCAGAGCCCCGGTGTCCGTCGATTGCAGTTCATACGCGGTGGTTTTAGCCGACGCGGTCCAACGCACCGTGCAGGTGTCGTTGACGATGCGTCCGCTCAAGGTGTTACGCAGCCAATCCGCCAGCGTAAGGGCCGGTATTGCGGGCGGCAGATCTACGGTAATGAACTGTGCGTTGGAGAATGGGCCGCAGCCTGCTGCGTTACAGCCGCGAGCGCGATAGCCATAGCGTCCGTCGCCGTGATTCCACACCGTCTTCCCTAACACGGGTTCCTCATACAACAACGACCAGGGTGCGCCTTCGCGGCTTTCCTCGAGTTGGTAAGTCGTGGGAGTGCCGACGCTTACATTGGTCCATGTGACGGGGAACGTGCCCGTGTTGCTGACTGAATCCACGGAGAGGGTGGGAGCAACATACGGCGGACCGAAGACCTGCACGTTCACTTGAGCAGAGGTGGCGCCACACCCCGCGGCATTGCAGGCACGGACCCGATAGCTGTAAGTACCGGTCGAGCCGCCGACGATTGCGCGGCTGGTCGCACCCGTGTCCTGAATGAGCGTCCAGCCACCGCCCAAGGCGTTCTGCTCCAACTGATAGCGGTCGGCGCTGCCGATCGCATTCCAGCTGACCGTGAAGCTGCCCGCCTCACTTCGCGCCGGCGCGCTGACGGTCGGTGCGGAAACCGGGGGATACAGCACAGTGACGGAACTGACGGCGGACGTGGGGCCGCAGCCTGTGGGGTTGCACGCCTTGATCCGGTAGGCGAACGTTCCTGACGGTTTGCCCGTGAAGGCTTGGCTCAGGCCGGTACTGTTGTACACAGTGACCCAGGCGCCGCTATTGGCGCTTTCTTCCAAGGTGTAGTCGATTGCGCCGCCGACAGTCGACCAGCTGGCGGTGTACTGACCGTTCAACGCCGTTCCTGGCGCGGTTAGCACGGGCGCAGTGGCCGGCGGGCGCTGAATCGCCACGGTGACTGCTGTGCTCCACCCACCGCAGCCGGCCGTATTGCAGGCGCGTGTGCGATAGCCGTAGCTGCCTTCGACCTTGCCTGGGATCACACGGCTACGCTCGCCGCCACTATAGAGCCCCAACCAAGCCCCTGCGTTGGCCTGCTCCTCTAGTTCATAACGGCCCGACGTGGTCACCGCCGTCCAACTGACGGTGTAACTAGTGTTCTGCGGCACAAAACTAAGGGCGCTCACGACCGGAACATCCGGAGCCGTCGGCGTGGTGGCCCGGGCGACCAGACTGCCATTCAAGTTAATGTAGGCGACATCCTTCTCTTTGCGGTAATCACGCTGGAACCGAAGGACGCCGTCCTGGCCGTACATCGAGACGATGTTGCCCAGGGTCGGGCTGGTCGCCAGCACCCGCCGGCCGTGGCCGTCGTAGCGATACGTCTCCTTACCCACGGCCTCACGCAGCCGATTACCAAAATCGAATTTGAACACTTGCTCGTTCTTATTCTGCACATTGCCTTGCACGTCATAGCCCAGAGCGATCATCGCTGCGCCCGCAGGCGTCCTAATCAGTTCAAGGCGATTCGCACTGTCGTAAAGATAGACGTGATTGCGCCCGGGCACCAAAGCGGTGCCGGCGACGCTGACGCTGCGCAGGTTGTCCAGCGCGTCGTAGGTGTAGCCGGCGGCACCGAACATGGTTGAAGCCACGCCGGTCAGACGATCCGCTCCGTCATAGCTCATCGTGCGGTTGCCACGTGCGCCTGGCACGCCGTCGCTGATCGCGGCCACGTTGCCGTTGGCATCGTAGTCGTAGCTATCATCGTGCACCGTAGCATTGCCGGCATCCCGGCTTCGTTCGGCCAGTCCGCGAGCGTTCTGCTGCAGGGTGTGGACGATACCGTTTCCGTAAGTGAACCGGGACATGCCACCGTTGGGGAAGTAGGTCACGCCGGTCGCATACGTGCCGGCCTGCCGCGGTTGTCCCAGCGCATTCGTGGCGTAAGGGACCGTCAGCCCGCCTGGGTAGGTGTGTGAGTCCAGGTTGCCCTCGTTGGTGTACGTCTGGCCGATCGTCCAGTCGACACCGTTCAACTGCAGGCGCTCGCGCGTCATAAGGCGTCGCTTGTTGTACTCGTAGGTATTGAATACCCAGTCGGTACCGCTGGCGTTGTAAGTAACGATCTGCTTGAGCTGGCCGTCTGGGTAGTAGTCCAACAACTGGTTGCCGCGCCCGTCCGGAAAACCTAAGGTCTTGACCCGGTTGCGACTGTCGTAGGTACGAACTGCAGCACGGCCGGACGCAAGCGCCTCGTCGCGGTTACAACTGGTGGGCGAGGAGGCGGATACGCCCGATGCGGACCATGCGGGGTTATTGGCACCGTCATAGTCAACGATGGTCGCGCCCGTCTCGGGCTCGATGGTTTTACACAGACGCTGCTTGTCGTCGTAGACATACTGGCGTATGGCTTGCACACTCCCATCTCCATTGCGGCGTTTGATCATCGTCAACGCGCCAAACAGGTCGCGATGCAACTCCGTCGCCATGCCTTCGGGATGATTAATGCCAACCGCCAACTCGTAGCTGGGCTGGTCGTACGCCATGAACAGGGCGACAGTCTGTTGCTGGCGCGGGTTAGTGATCCGTGTCATCAACTGCGGCAAATACTCGGTGCGGGTCGTCAACAGGCCCAGTTCGCTGTCTTGCTTGACCGCCGTCGTTCGACCCAGGGTGTCGTACTCGGTGTAGGTGCCCTGAGTCGGCGCCGTGGTCTGATTGCCGGGGTAGCTGGTGAACACGGGCCGGTTCTGGTCGTCATAACGCGTTGCGGTAGTGCGCAACGTACCCGCTAGATCCGCGCCGTCCCACTCGTGCGTCAAGACGGGACGCCATAGCGCATCAAGAAAGACATTCTTGGCCCGGTTCCCAGTGACCGTGCTCAACATCCAGTGTCCCGGAGCTAGGCCGTGCTCGGTGACGTCGCGGCGCGTGAAGCTGATGTTGGTGGCGTACCAAGCGTTGGAATCGCCGGTCGGATAGTTAATCCCTTTCAACCGCCCTGCCAAGTCGTAAGCATAGGACGTAGCGAATGCGTTCTCGTCGGTGACCGACATGATCCAGCCATTGTCATCCACGACCGCCGAGTCGCTGGCCTGATCGGGATATTGAATCGTCTGCGGCAGGCCCCGCTTCCAGTTGTTCAATGAAGTCGTGTTGTTGCGCCCATCAGTCACCGTCGCCAGGGTGCCGTCCGGATGATAGGTGTAGCTCTCGAGCAGCCGCCCGAAGCTGTATCTCGCACTGGGTTGTGCACTGCTGTTGAACTGGGTTTCTGAGGTCACACGTCCCGTGTCGGTATTGGTTTCATTTTTGACTTGGTCTAACACCCAGAGCGAGAGGTCGTCATGATATTCCGCGGTGTCGCTCCGGCCGCGATCGCTCAACGTCCCGGACGACCACTTGCTGACGTTGGTCGGACGCGCCAACGCATCGAACGCGTTCACGTTCCGATTGAACGTTGCATTGTCCTGACTAGTGACGGTCAACTTCACGGGCCGATTGGAGTTGGGCAGGCGATCCGCGAATTCGTCTCCGCTGGTGCCGACCCATGCCTGAAACGGTTGATTTGCCGCTTCGGACTCCGAGAGATAAGTGTTCTGGATGATCTTGTAGGTTAGACCGGCCTTGCGGGTCACGATGCTGAACAATTGTCCCTCATTGATGTCCCGGTCACGACCAAACGTGTGGACGTTCTGCGTGCCATCAGGTTCGGTCACCGTGACCGTCTTATAGTTCGGCGCCGGCGGCGCGTACTTGGCATTCCAGCCTGCGCCGATGTCCCAACGCGACTCGTCCTGGGTCTGATAACCCTCGCCGAGCCCTTCGTACGCATAGGTGTAGACCTGCTCGGGAACGTTGGGGCCGGCGATATGTTTCTCGATCAACGACCACGTGTCGTGATGGGTCGAATAACGATTGCGCTGGCTGTTTCCCTCATCGAAACCTGTCTCGCACTCATAGGGAACACTGGTCCGGCCATGGCGCATGGACTTGAAGACGTATTCCGCGGTCGCACCGGAGGGGTGGGTGATGCGGGCCTTGGAGATGGTGTCCTTGAGCACTGCGCCCGGGGAGCAGGGGACGTTCTTCTTGGGATAGGTTTGATTGGTGTCCGGATTCAGCAGATACTCCGCCACATCGAGACGGAACGTGTTGAACTGAAAAGGCCCTTCGTACTTCCACTCCGTGCCGTCTGGGTTGACGACATTGCCGCCATTGCCGGCCGTGTAGGGAAACGACCAAGTCCGTCCGTTGGCGGTCGCAGTCCGGATGGCGGTTTGGAAATTTCCCGTGAACAAATACGGCACGGCGTCTGAATACGTCATCGTGATCTCGCGGCCGTCATTGGAGTAGATACGTTTGGGATGGTCATACTCCCAGTCGTACTTGACCCAATTACCGAAGCGGTCCTCGATCTTGGTTACGTATAGCTTGAGCTTGTATCGATGTAGCAAAGCGTTCGCAACGGTGTAGCCCCATGGGTGAGTGATCGACGAATAGCGCCGATACACCAACCAGTCGAAGGTGTACTTGGTGCCGTCTGGCGCATAACCAATCAGGCCCTTGCCGGGACCGTTTTGCACGCTGGGCAGTTCGGAGAAGTACCAGCCGTCCTTCGTGGTGAAGGTGTAGGTCACCGAGTTGTTGGGCTTGACTCGTTTGGGATCGTTGGTGATCTGCAGTAGATCGCCGCCACCACCGCCGTTGATCGCGAGTCGGTTACCGCTCCAAAACATTGATCGATCGAATTCGATGTTGTAACCATTGTCGACGTTCGGCGGAATAGGCACCCAGCCCTTGGCCTCGGCGCTCTTGCTGTGGTGCACGGCGTTGACATTTGGGATGTCCATATCCCATGAACCATTCAACGCGCCGCCGGTAATATCGTGCGGGTCCAGGAAGATTCCCAGCGATACAGGCAATCCGCTATTGCCCGGCAGCGAGATCAGGTCATGGCTAAACCGCACGGTGCCATTAAACAGATTGACCTTGTCACCAAAGGCTTCGTCGCCTAAAGGAGAAACGTTCTCGGTCGAGCGCACGCGCTTGGCGTACTCATTGGGCCAGTCCGTGCCCTGGGCGTGGGCATTGCCCAGCGAGAAAGCTAATCCAAAGAGCGCGGCCCAAGGCAGCCCGAGTCGCCATGTCCTGCCGCGGCTCCACCTAAATAACTGAGTTTTCATACCGTTCGTCCGTGTAAGTCAGCCGTTGCGGCTGAAACTGATGCCTCGGCAGTCGTTGCCCGTCCCGCCAACCAAGCATTGCTGCAACTATTATGCGACGCAAGTCACTCAACAGATGAGACTGCATTAAATAAATCGGTCCAGGGGGAGGGCGACGCCGAGCCGATGCCCCGACCCGCCGGCCCCCATTGGCCGGCGGGTTCCTGCCTCCACCGCCGTTAGCGCTCAACCGGCCGGGGGCGGGCGCGGTGAGCAACGTTCTTTCCTCGCTTCGCACGACACGGAGTCTCCGCTTGCCGGGGGTTATCCAGAAGCTCTGAGCGAAGAATCAGTACGTCGCGAGGGGCGGTGATTCCGAAACGAACATCGCCGTTGCGCACTCGGAACACGCGGACTTCGATGTCCTCCCCAATCTTGATGGCCTCGCACGGTCTGCGGGAGAAAATCAGCATCCGCGGTCAACCCGGCCACACGCATGGGAAGTACATGCCGTACTGATCACAGGCTTCACGCAGTTCCCAACTCGGTTGTGGATCTTGGAGCAGCGCCTCCAGATCCGATGGCGTCATGAAGCGCATGATGCATTCGCGACGCCCGTGAACTCCGACGACCCAAACCTCCGTCGTCACCGAATGATCGAGGTGGTGGCGACGCGCACGCGCGGTTGCCGCGCCGATGCACGCGTCGCGCCCCGCAAACGGAACGTGGTCGTCTTCGCCATTGATCGAAACGCGCCAGTTCAGCGATCCTCGGCAGACCGCATCGAAATGGACCGCATTGGTACTTACCATCCCTCGTACTCCTCGAGGACACCAATCTTTCGGACAAACCCTTCGCCCACCCACTGCGGGTGGTAACTTCGCCCCGACATCTGATCCGGATGCAGAAACAGTCCGCGGGCTTGTCGCTCGTCGGCGAGAGCGTGCGCTGGGAACACCGCCCAGAAGGTCGGGTCCATAATTTCGTGACTGGGAAGCGTCAGCCAGGCGTGCAGGTTGATGCGCGAGCCCGGCGCAATCCCGGTGCGCAGCATCTGTTCCAGCCCCTCGATGGGGGTGTGGCAGAGCCGATGTCCATCCAAGCACACGTAGCCCAAGGTGTAGGCCACGCGGACACGCAGCTGCGCCTCCAACAATCCGCGCACCATAGCGATCAATCCGAAGCGCTGAGCAGCGATAACGTCTTCGCGCAGGTCGCCCAGCCCGTAGTCCAGTAGGCGCTGGGTTGATGCGATGGTTTCGCCGGAAGCGTATCGGAAGGAAATTGGCTCAAAGCGCGGCGGCTGTAGCCCCCACTGAATGCTGCGTGCGTAAGCAGCCATGAGCTTGCACTCATAGTTGGCCGCCGCGCGGGCGGCGGGAGCGTCGTACCTAAAAAAACGGCGTAGCCAATTCGGCAGCTTCCAATGCATATACGCCGGGTTCGGAAGTTGGGACACAAAGCGCTCCTGGCCGCCCCTTACGGGGCGGTGCGGCTGAGGTCGGGTTGAAGGAAAAGTCGCTTAGACGGTGCGAGCCGATTGGTTTCGGGTCTGCTCTTGGCTTTGCTGATCCTGCGTCAGCGACAGCTGCTGATTGACGGCAGCCAGCTGCTGGAAGGATTTCTCGACGGGGATCAGGGCCGCGACCTCGGTGTTGACCTGGGCCCGCTTATGCGCAGGATCAGCCAGCTCGCCCTGCACGGCGAAAAGGTCCGTGCCGGCCGGTGTGCTGCGGCCTGCGACGACATGGTTGATCTGCTCCAGCCCTGCTTGCCGCGAGTTCACCAATAGCGCCGCTGCCGTGCGCTCGGCGGTCTCGTTGAGCGGAAGCCCTTGTTGGGCGAACTCTCGTTCGATACCGGCGTGGAGGGTGCTATGCATCGAGTGGTTCGGATGATCTGGGTTGCGCGGATCGATTGCGCGCTGCTCCGACGCAGGCAGCGCGCCGTGCGCGTCCTTGAAAGGGCTCTCCGGACGCTTCTCGGGAAGGTGTCGCCCGATCTCTTCGGCGATACCCATCGGTCCACGGAGGACGGCAGCGCCAATGGAAGCTCCTTCGCGCATTGCCCAGACATCGCCACGGAATTTGTCGATCATCGCTTCGAAACGGTGAGCGTTGATGCGCGTTTCAGGATCGCGAAGAACTGATGTGTCCCTCGCGCCATCCGAGCCCACATCTCGGAAATTATGAAGACTGTGTGAAAGTGCGCCTGATGCAAGAGCCACCGGCAGGTTTCGCTGATCGGTAAGGCGCGTATCATTGTTGGCGTAGCCTGCCACCGACAGCGTGGAGACATCATGTCGATTGGCGTATACCCGCACCTCGCCGAAGTGATGGCTGCCGGAGCTCACGAAGTCAGCGGCCATGACGTGGTTGACAACCTGGCGCCCGCCTTCGGGTATGCGCATGTTGAGATCGGCCGCGCCGTAGGCGTTGAAGGTTTCACCTTGGAGTCCGAGCTTGGCCGCAGTGATCTGGGCCAAGCATCCGCCTAGTGAATGGCCGGTTACAGTTACTGGAACGCCCTGTTGGCGCCCCAGCTCCATGGCTTTCTTGGTGAAGGCGATTGCGTCCGTAGTTTGCGCGTTAGCGCGCTGCGCAACCATTCCTCCGTCAGCGCTCGCGACATCTTGGACGAACTGGCGGGTAAACTCCGTGCCTCTATGCGCTACTACAATCTCCCTAGTTCCTTCACGTTGGAGGATGAGGCCTTGGTAGCCAGAACGAGCGTCGGCCTCCGCCAAGACGGTGTACTTGATCCCGTCGATTTCCTTGACGCGCTTACCATCGCTGCCTGGTTTGGGAGGGTCGTAGGCGGCTTCGCTGAGTTCGGCGTAATGAGCGCTACTGATCGTCATGGCCTCAATCCTTGGCAGTTGCAGTTAACGTGATAGTGAAAGAGTTAGCAGGGTCAAATCGGCCAACGGATCGCAAGACATCCTCGGTCAGGCCGGACTCGCTTGTGGGATACATGGTGGAGTCAAGTCGCTTTGGAGGATCGAAATAGGGTTTCCGGGGGAGGTAGAGGACAACCGGCTTCCCGCTTTTCAACTCGGCTTCATTCAAGGACGCTCCGAATCCTAGAAAGTCAGGGTTGGCCGATCTTGCTATCGTGATTCCTGCACTTTGAACGAGCCAAGTGCAAGTTCCCTTCCCGAAGTAATCCTTGGAAACCATTCCATCTAAATACACGTCGAACGTGTACTCAGAGGGAGATACCACGTTGACCTTCGACTTGGTGCTTGCAGTATCCGGGGTGGGGAAGACTCCCGTAAACGGCTCGGCATCTGGCATGCATCCTTTTGTCGGGCCGACTTCATATGTGACGCTTGCAGAAATAACGCTAAACGCCCCGGGCGCTCCGTTGATCTTCGCACTCACGACGTATCTTTGTCGTGGGTCTCCGTTGATTTCGTACTTTGGTTCCCGGACGGCATTGGAGCAGCTACTTAGCAGCGCAGCTATCGCGGCAACCAAGATGGCCAAGTGTGGGTTAGGCTTCATCATCAAAGCTCGATTTTTCGGATTGGCGGCACGCTGCGTAGTTCTTGAATTTCAGATCGCAGTGCCTTATGGGAGTGCAGAAAAGCAAGTGAGTAAGCGGCAGACATTCCAATAAGGACGGAGTAGGCTGCCAGAGTTATCGGAAACAAGTACTTCACATTCAGAACCATCGCCCACACCAGCTGAAGTCCGAAAATAACCCACGCCATGACCGGGCCGAGCACTAACCCTCTGGCGCGCCGCCTAACAGGGGCTACAGCCGGAACATTGTTGCTCTGCCATCTGCCGGCCAGATGCTGATAGAGCGAAATAGTCAGGGTGGTTCGCAACCAAGCGAACCACGCATGGCAGCACGCCGAACCGATAGCGAGAGTCCAGGCGATGGATGAAAGGACATCTGCTTGCAACCTCATAGCCAGCGCAGTGACCCCGAGCGAAACGAACATCGAAGTCGGCGCAATTACGGCGACCGTATCGGCCAACTTCGCGTGGCCGAACGTCATTCCCTTGTAGTTCGTCACGGTGTTGAGTCTCTCAAGAAGGTTCTGGTAGCAAGGGCAATGTCCATTGCTGTAGTCGGTAACTAGTTGTAAGGAAAATATAGTCAGCGAATGCGGACAGGAAGGCTGCATGCCTTGTAGTAGATATGGCAGTCAGTGTCGCCTCTCCTCTCGCATGCCTCCATCCCGATCTGCGTCGCCCGTTCGATCGATGGCGCCCGAGAATTGTTTATCGCCGTGCTTCCCTGAATCGTTACGACGCACTGGTTAGTGTACGCAAGCTCAACTTTGCAGTTGACTCCACCACGAGAGGCGCACTCGGCGACTGCATCCTTTTGCGCCGTTCGTTTGTTCTCACGATTTGCTACTGCACCGAGCACTCCGCTGTTTTTGTCTTGCGCAATTGCTCCCCAACGTGACGCCCACTTGGGGCCGGTCGGCGTGGCTTGCCCACCTGAGCTTGGAATTGGTCCGCAGGACTGCGTGTTGGTGCCTTGATAGGGGATCATTCCAGGCGGGCAGCCGCCTTCCGCGTGCGCAGCGCCATCGGCGACAAGGAGGATTCCGGCGATTACTATGACGGCCTTGATATTCATTTCTTCTTGATCTCGTTCGGGTCGGGCGTTTCGGATGATGTCCCAGCGGTATATCGAGACCCTGAATCGTAGCTTCTGCCTGTGGCCTGCGGGCTCTGGGAGGACGATTCGCTTCTTGTCGTCGGCGGGCTGTAGGAACCGGGCGGTTGGCCCTGTGGTCCTGGCTGACTCTGATTACCGCTGCCGAACGCGGAGAAGTGCATGAAGTTTCCGACCTGCCCTTGGAAAAAGTGCGCGGCGACGGGGGGCACGGAAATGATAAGCATTGTAAGTATCAGGCCCATACCGCCCTGCTCCATGGCTTGACCGGAAATGCCTCCAGCGCTCGCACCTGAGATGTTGGTCAACTTTATGAGCCATGTGGCAGCCGAGATCCGTACCATCAGGTCGAGAATCAGACCTGAAATGAAGCTCAACATCCCCATCGTAAAAAGTGCGCCAAGGCCGTACTGAAGCCAGCGGTGGAACATGGCCTTGGTCGCATCGAACGCCAAGGCGAAGATGAACAATGGTCCGAAGCCCACCCACATTGCGACAACGATCTTCATTAGAAGAAGCATGACACCCGCCGCAATGGCCGGGCCGGCGGTTCCCAGCCCTGCGAGGAGCTTCGCTGTGCGCTTTTCCTCAAGTAGCTCCGGGTTTCCATCGAGTACCTGAACTCCATCGATCGCCGTCATGGCAATCTGCAAGTAGGCCAAGTTCTGGTCGATGGCATCGGCTGTGGTTTGGCCCTTGTTCCCAGTGACGAGTTCATGGACGGCCTCGTCCATGTCGTGTGTCAGGAACGTGTGCAGCTTGATACCGCCAACTCCCATTGATGGCGCGATACCGACGCATAGTGCGATCTTTAAGCCATCGACCACCAGCTTCATGAGCGGGTCGCGCAGCTGTCCGGTCAGGATTCGATAGCCCTGGACGAGTACCCATAACGTCACGACAGAGATGCCGACGCCGGCAACGAACTTCATCATGCGGCCCATAAGCGCCAAGCCGAAGTCGCCGATCCGCGAGGTCAGGTACGTGTTGATGAGGCGAAAGCCCATGTAGTCCCCAATCCCCGTACCGGCGGAAGGGGAAAGCCAATCCATTAAATTGGAAGTGATGCTTAACAGATCCATTGCGTGTCTACCGAGCAGGGAGGGATGTCAGTGGCCGAATACCGAGTTCAGCGAACTGCTCGGGATGAATCCGTCGCCGCCGCTCTTCTTGCCTTGCAGAGCACGCTTAGCCAAGCGGGCGTGGTCTGCCTTTAAGGCTGCGATGTAGTCGTCATAGGCCTTCATACGAGCTTGCCAGTAGTCGAGATCGAGCTGGTTACGTGCGACGAAGCGCTGGGCCTCGTTATCGTTGGCGGCCAAAGCCCCTTGACTGCCGCTGATGCCGTCGCGTTGCTGCTCGATTTGCGCGAACTCCGTGCTGCGCTGAAGCAGTGTCTTGAGCATGGTCGCCGAGTCGTTGTACCTGCGATTCTCGGCATAGACCATTCGCTGACAGATGGCCAACTGCTCGTTCACTACATTGCCGTCGAGTTGCGGTGCCATCTGCTTGAATGCACCTATCAACTGATCCTTGATGCCGCGCCCCGGCCCTGCGCAGGTGTCGTCCATACCGTAGTCGAGCGGCCGCAGCGCGAAGCTGTCTTCCTTCTGCGCTTGCCCGAAATTGAGACGTTGCAGCTTGATCAACTGCTGTTGGTAGTGCTCGGCCGTGGACTTCCACCGTTCCGCGTTCTTTCCGTACTCGACGGCGCTCTTGCTGACCTGCTCCATGTTCGCCATGAAGTTGGTCGGGTCCTTGGTGATCATCTGGGCGCTTGCGGTGTTGCCCCAAAGGCCGGCCACCAACATGATCGAGATTGCAGCCCCCCTGGCGGAGCCATGGATCACTCTGCTGCGATGTTTCATACTGACTCCTTGTCGTATTGAAGATACTGCAAACGAACTACAATGATTTCTTGCGCAAGGTTGTAGGTAGCGGGCCACGGAACTCAAGTGCGCAGGCGAACGATTCGGCAGCGCCGCCGAACGCCTTGTCGAGAAACATGCGGCGTATCCCTCGGCGCGGGCCTTTCGTAATTCGAACTCGCCAGCCTCCAACCGATCCGCTGCTCGGCAGGCGCGATATCCAGAGCAGATTGTCGGCGTGCTCGGTCTGAAGTTCGACCGCGACGACTTCTTCAAGAATGGGATCGAGGTGTATGACTGCGGCCCTGGCCGGAGGCCACGCCTCATCGACCTCCGGGCTGGCTTGAGTCGGAGCCGCTTGAGGGGCTTGTTCCTCGCGCGTGGCTTGCTCCGCTGCCGCCTTTTGCTTTTTTCGCTCGGCCACCGCCAGCGCCATCGCCGTGCCCGCACCGCCGTGATCGACAATGAGGAACGTCCTCGCTAGCCAATCCTCGGTCGGCAGCTCGGTCATGGCGCAGTACCCAACCACGCTGCCTCGCTGGTGAACTGCCGTGACGCCGTCATAAGCCGTGACCCGGTGATCCTGAATCAACTCAACCTTGGCAGACGTATCCTGCGCGCTGACCTCGAGGACAGCTCGGATATGGTTAGTGTGCTTTCTCGGCATATTTAACATTCCTTGTTCACCGATACGCCTGCGATCTCGCAGCGCGTGTACCTGACGGTGCGTTGATACCTCCCTCTCGGGTGGAACGCAAGCGTGACATGCGCGAATTTCGAAAGATGTAGGGAAAGTCTTATTTTCTTGTCACCCATTTGGGCGACACGTTCCCCCATATGGGTGACAAACTGATGAGGTGTTTTGCAGATTTGAAATGATTGACTTGAATGCTCTAGCACTCCTTTGGCTAAGTCGCGTCCCCAAGGACGACATTGGCCAGGACGCGCTGTGATTCGAGTTTTCATTGTGGATGACCACGAGCTTGTCCGCGTTGGGCTGCGAAGCCTGCTTGGGGATCAACCTGACATCACGGTGGTCGGCGAGGCGAGTAGCGCTGTTGCGGCCATCGAGAGTATCCCGCCGCTCAATCCCGATGTGGTGCTCTGCGATTACCATCTGCCGGATGGAACGGGATTGTCGATTATTAATGCACTTTTGGACGCCGACTCAGGGCTGAAGATTCTCGTGGTGTCCATGGTCGAAGATCCAGAAATTCCGAGACGCCTGCTGGCTGCTGGAGCTATGGGATTCGTCAGCAAGGAGAGTGGCGCGACGGTGGTGCGCGCGGTTCGCCGTGTGGCCGCGGGGCAGCGCTTCGTGGAGTTCATCGGATCTCTCGAACAGGTGCGGGAATGGGAATCGCCGTCGAGTCCGCTAGGCCCGCTCAGTCCTCGGGAGGTGGACGTGCTCCGCCTGTTACTGTCTGGCCACTCTTACAAAAGCATTTCGATGCACCTTGGGATCAAGGTCAACTCGGTGAAGACACACCGGAGCCGCGCATTTGAGAAGCTGGGCATCAGGAGCCGCATCGAACTCCTTCAATGGGCTCGATCGGTAGGTTGGGCGGGTGTAACGGACGAATCCTGACAGTCCCTCAACCTGAACAAGCCGCCTCCCCTTTCCAGACTGGCTAGCGCGTCGTCGTCAGAATCAAGTCGGGCTAATCGGGCACGGGATGGACATCTCCACATTCCGCACGCCACGATTCTGCTCAACCCCGCGCGCTGCTCGCCGCGCGACGCCCACCAGTCTGGAGCGCTTTTCCGACCCGCAGTGATCGAATTGCAACCGGCATCACGGGCGTTACGCGGCTCAATCAACGGTGTCATGTTCGGCGAAAGATGAAAATCCGCATCACGGGATGGGGACGCCGGAAGCTGAAGCGGAGTGGCTTCCGACTCCAGAGGCTTCATTCCCGGTTCCAGCGTAGGGGCGTGTAAAGCAGGGGCCTCGCAGGAAGTAACGTTGCCGCCGTTCCGGCGCGGCGGTCCGATTCCATCAAGGAGGCCATCATGTTCAACACTTCGAAACTATTTCTCTTGGCGCTGGCGCTGATTCCTGTTTCTCCGGCTTTGGCTCAGGCAGATGCTGCTTTACCCGGCAACGTATATTTCGCCAGGGAGGAAAAGTCTCTGACGATTCCGATCACCTACGGGTGGACGACGCCGCCTCAGCGCAAGGTGATCTACAGTCTGGGACCGCTGAACTATTACCACTCGACGCAGACGCGCTCTTTGGTCGAAGAAGTGCGCATGCAAGTGGGCCTGACGAAGCGCTGCCCGGGCACGGTGCGCTTGGGTTACTACGTCGTGCGTGCGTTCAGTCCGACCGGCACGGAAGGGACGTTCGTCACGCGTTATACCGTGGTGGATCTGCCGCAACGGCCTACTGAGGGCGCACAGCTTCCGCTGGAGCCGGATGAGGCGATAAACCATTCGATCCAACAGCAGGGGCTGCATCCGCTGGGCATCGGCGACTCGACACTAACCAAGGTGTACTACAACGTGGTCGTGTTCGCGAATACCTACGACGACAGCTGCCTCGGACAGACGCTGCAGGTGAAGGGCAACGACTCGCACGACTATCACGGCGAGTTGTCGATGCATATCTCGTACGGGAACAATCTGCGCTGATGTTATTGGACGGACACGGGCCTCGAATTGTTTCGAAGCCCGTGTCTTTGGGTGTTGCCGGGCGATCTGCATGTCGAAGCTGAACGGAGCTATTTCGATTGATCGGGGCGCCTATCGCTCATCGAGAACGGCAGGGCGGCTGTAACGATAATGACGCTGTACAAGCTCGCCTTCGCGCTTGATTACGAGGTGAGCCAGCTTCTTCCTAATCGGGATGAGGCTTATCAGGCTGAGCGCGGTGCCCTATTGACGCCTGGAGTTCTGAACGTAGCTATTGGCAAAAAAAACGCGCTGCGGGGCTTTTTTTTTTGGGCAAGGCGGGTTCGGCCCTATGGTGCATCCTCGTCGCGCGACAAATACTGGACATCATCGTCGCTGCGGTAGTGCCCACGGTCGATACGCTCCAGCGCTCGACCGTCCTGTGTGTACATGGTCACCACCTCTACGCCAGCGACTTCGATCGCCTTGCACCAGATGCGCCTTGGTACGCCCCGGTTGTCGATGGCAGTGATGCGCCAGGAACGGCTATTCGGCATGGCTTGATCGGATCTCGGCTGACGCGACCAGGGTAGCGCAAGCTCGGCACATGGATACGCTCAGCACTCTACAGCCGCTGCCACGTGGCTTTCACTGGGAAGCACAGGGACCAGCCACCGCGCGGCATCTGGTTGCCGTGCCCGACATCAATCCAGACGTCTGGCTGGCCAGCATCGGCACCCGTGGTGAGTGCGGCTGCGTCGCAACGATCCGGCGGCACCAGGCACGCGCGGCGCACATTGATCGGTGCGGCGGCGGCGTCAGGCTGGGTGTCGCGCTGGCTCGACCGCCAAGGCCGCTTGATCGCCGCGGAACTCGCCGGTCAAGGGCCGACGCCAGCGGCAACCGGCAGGAGCCGGTTTAAGCCGGTTTAAGCCCGTCAAGAGAGTTGGACCCCGCGTGCTTTGGGCGCGCCAAACCTCCCGTTCCAACTTTTTCTACGCCTCGTCGCAACGACGAAAAAGGCCTTGTTTCCGAGGTTTTTGGCGTTTTCCATTGGTCGGCGGGTTATCCGCAGAGGGGCTGTTTGGCGATTTTTTCGCCTCTCTGCGGGCGGTTTTCTCCGGACCTGTGGTCGGCCGACCAATGGACGCCCATACGAATCAGTGACTTAGCAATGGTCTGAGTCAACAGTTTTTTTGACGTTTTGACCCCAGCGCCACATCAACCCGCTTGATTTGCCCTCGGATGCGTCTCGGAATATGAGAATTTAAGAGAGTCATACTCCGTGCATGCGTCCATGCCTGGATCACGCACGAGCCATGTCTAAGTGATAGCGAGCGGGTGCAATCTACTGATGCAAGCCGTGAGCATCGAGACACTGGACATCAACGAAAACTGGTTTCGGGGCGGGCAACCAAAGGACAAACGCCAGCAACCATGGAAAGGTTGGTACGAGGCTACGCGAGCAAAAAAGCATGAGGGGCGAATGACTGAGGCGTAAAATCTCACACTAGATTCGAGCAACCAACAGACAAGGAGAGACTGATTGGCTGTAATGATTCCAAACTGTGGCCCAGTAATCTCAGGCAGCAAGGGGGAGGTGCTGCTCTATAGATTGCTTAAAGAGCAGTTAGATGACGAGTTCACCGTCATACACAGCCTACCGTGGCTTGCCTCGGCTGCCCGCGAGCTTGATGGCGCAAAAGCAGCCACTGGTGAGATCGACTTTTTGATCGTGCATGCCGATCTGGGAGTGCTTGCGATCGAAGTGAAAGGCGGCGCGCATCGGATACAAGGGGCGGCGTTCGTCCACATTAAAAGCGGTCTGAAGACCCACGCGGTGCATCAGCTGCGATCCAATGTCCATGGTTTAGCGAGATGGCTTGGCGTTGACCCGAAGCTTCGTTGGCGGATCGGATACTCCTTAGTTTTCCCTCACAGCGATTTCAAAAGCAAAGTCGCCAGTCCGGCTCTGGCGGATACCACAGTAGACCCTTCAGTTTCACTGCTAATGGACATGAGTAGTGTTTCGGAATTCGGATCTCAAATAGTTCGGATCATGGAGTACTGGCGGTCAGCTTTACGGAATCCGCCGCTTGGAATTAAGCGAAAGACGGTGCTTATTAACGCTCTATGTCCAGAGTTCGACGGCACCCCATCTTGGGCAACAAAAATTTCTTGGGATGGAAAGTTCTGGTTAAGATTGACGGAAGATCAGACCGAAATTGTCGACAATGTGTTGGTCGGTGGCAATCAGGTCATCACGGGCTGGCCGGGAACTGGTAAAACTCTAATACTCATCGAAGCAGCACGTCGCTTACTCACTGAGGGTAAAAGTGTTCTGGTCCTGACCTTTAACTCACTCCTTTCCGCAAATCTTCGAGAGCAAATAGGCAGTAATCAAAGACTCCGCATCTCTACATGGCATGCCTTCTGTCGCACATACACGCAGAGTGACAAAAATGAGCTGGAGGAAAAGTGGCTGTCCCAAGGTTGCCTAGACGACATTCGCACCGCGGCAAATGAAGGGAGACTGCCACGTTTTGACGTTGTACTTGTGGATGAGGCACAGGCATTTCATCCCGAGTGGATGCAATGGCTTTGCTCTTGGCATGGCGCCAACCAGATCCTCGCCTCTTGCGATGAGACGCAAGTCTTTGAGTTTGAAGGCCGTCGAATTCGCCTGCGAGAGCTATGCCAACTAATGGAGGTAGAGGATGCATTTCTATTAACTAATGCCATCAGGTCACCTAGAGCTGTGCTTGAACGCTTAAAGGCGGCAATGAAACCGACCTATCAGCTTCAATCTCCTCGTGAACTCGACGAAGCGGCCGTCAATGAACAGTTGGTTGCAGAAGAGCGCGACGGAGTTGATGACGCGATAACTCAAATCTTGGCAGGCGGAGTCGCGCCCGAGGACATAGTTGTCTTGTCCAAGTTTGGTTGGCTTAAGGCCCCGCATGCCCGTGTTCGATTTTTCTCCCTCTCTCGCTTCCGAGGCATGGAATCTCCCGTAGTTATTATTAGCGGCGCGGAAGAAATGGACGACGTGGAACTGTTCTGTGCTTACTCCCGGGCCACTACGTTATGCGTTGCTTTATACAGTGCAGAAAGGCTCGGCGCTGGCAGTATAAACGGGAAATTCCATCAGCTCGTATTGGCTAGGCCTGGCTTCTCTGAGGAAGCCAAACGGGCTCACCTCAACGCACATCCCGGCGAGATAATTCGGGCAAACCTTGACGTTGTATGGCTGGGTCTTCGTAGCGTCCAGCTAGGATGGCTCCCGGATTGGAATTGCTGGCTGATAGAAGAGTCTGGGCCTCTATCTAGGTACTGGATTGACTATCTTATATCGGACTTCCCCTGGGCCGTATGCTATTGGCCAGAGAGCGCCCTATATCAGGTGCGGGTCGCACCTCGAGTGATCAATGTTACAGAAGAGTCTGCATACGGAGCGCCGCATGATCTCTATATCTGCGAGGCTTGTTGTATGTTGACGCCTCATCAAAGAGACCCAATATCAGACGATATGCTGTGCGCCCGTTGCTTCGGCTTGCTGAAGAATGGTCTCGATTTTCCGAACGATGTCACCACTGACCGACTTAAACACCTCGACGCGATGCTCAGTGAAACGGCGCCTACGGCCCTGAGTGAAGAGCAGCGCAAAAATCTGCCTTTGTCGCTCGCAGCAGGCGCGGCGATGGAGCAATCGGTACGTGAAAGAGGTCCTGAATGCCGCGGACTGGGCATGCTGGGCGGGCGAATTTCGTACCACGCAGCCCTGGGACTCATGTACTCACTTGTCAATTTGCTCCCCGCTGGAAGGCGGATCGTAATTCGTAAAATGGCGGATCTACTATACGGTCGCTATCTCGTTCCTTCTGGACTCACACTCGTCGAGTGGAGAAAGGAAATATCTACGGCAACGGCGATTATCAACAAACGGGGGTGCTTGAATAAGGTCGCGAAGGGCGAATACGAAGTGCGCGACTGGAGCTTGAAGCCCCCGCACCTCGTGGACATGTCGCAACCGAAGTTGTCAGAAGAGGAGGGAATATGAATTATGGCATCGAATTTGCGCTTACTCGCAGCTACGATAGGTTTAATCGAAAATGGAGGCTGCCTTCTGAAAAAACAGCGTGGGTCAAAGTTTGGTGTCTTTACCTCAACGATTGCAGCCTTGATGAAATTACGGCCGTTACCGATTACTGCGAATCAGAAATGAACCGCGCCCCATCCCTGCCCGAGTTCGCCCAGCTTGTGGACAGGCTAAGAAGTGGGAAGCCTCTTTCCGATCCGATTGTTTCTTTGGCAGAAAGGATGGCATTCCTTATCCTGACGTCGGATGAATTTGCAGACGCTGATGCTCCAACCTTGTCTGACGCTTGCCTTATTGCCGGCGCACTCGCGCATTTGAAATCATATGGAGGTATTGGTGATGTCTCAGGAGAGGAAATAGCTTCGGATTTTTCAGGCCGAGCCAAGATGTTCAGTTGCGCGGCCGGCCACTGGAAGACAGATGTCGACCAGGGAAAAGGTTATTGGAAGTTCTATTTCGCCGAGCAAGCCAATGATGTCTAAACGGCTTGACCCAATTCAAGTTTCAGCCGGCAAGAGCGGCACCCTGGTGCGGCAAGATCTACGTAAGGGCAGATCGAGTGTCTACTTCAATTACGAGTCTGGCGGCGGGTACACCATCGGGGCAGATCGATTCGAGGTAGTACTTGAGGAAAAGGCGATCGTAATTAGGTTTTACCTCAAGCCGGTCGATGACAATGAACTGATTGATGAGCGCCGACTTCATTCCGAGATGCTCACAGAGGTCCATGTCAGCGATGGCCAAATCATTAGCAACCTGGCGCGGTTCACGAGGCAGCGTTATGTCGATGCTCACGCGGTGCGGCTGCAGATTGTGTCTCAAGGCACTCCACTGAATTACATCGTGGCGTTCGGCGCCACAGAAGCCGAGCTGTTGCCAATGATGGTGCAGCGCATTTCCAGCTAGCTCGTTACTGAAGCCGAAGCCGCTTTGCGGCTCGTCTTATTTCAGGCGTTAGGCGCTACATGGAGGCCTCATGTTCATTGAAAGATCAGCTGGTCAGAACATCTTCTACGTTGGTAGCCAACAGCTACCCAAGCTAGAGATCGCCAATGGGGATTCAGTCACGCTCAAGGCCGGAGACACGCTCGTCCAGGTTCGCAACGTACACCTCCTTCAACCCTACGGCTTCTCAGGCGAGATCTGCGGGTTCGAGCCAGCTCTCCCCGAAAGTCCAGCAGGCCTCACAATTGGTCAACGCGTAGAGTTCTCGGAGCGTCAGGTCTACAGCTGCGGCCGTGGTGCGTAACAATTCATTCACGCCGAAGCCGCTTCGCGGCTCGGCTTAATTCTGGTGTTAGGCCCTTTATGAAACTTCCCCGAGAACTCGCCGCCAACAAATCCGCGACTTATAGGCTTCAGCCCCGTTACTACCTTCTCACCACTTGTGTGGGCTTCGCTGGCGTGGCGGTTGGCTTCGGGCTTCTCTTCGTGTCCTTCAGCTACTTGTATACCGCTGTTCTTGGTGTTCCAGTCACTAGGTCTGTCCCTTTCAACGCGACTGCTGGCTGGCTACTGCTCGCCTTCATGGTCGGCATTCCTATTTTCATTTATATCGGTTGTGTCCTAGTTGCAAGTATGCTCGGCTTGTTTTTGGTTGGCCGCGGCAAGTGCTCATGGTCTGAGGCCGTGTATTACGCTTTGTTCTCCAGGTACCCAGCTGACTGGTGCAAATCCAGGGATGAGGCCTAACAATTCATTCAAGCCGAAGCCGCTTCGCGGCTCGACATATCTAGCGCATTGGGTCAGCGCACTCACGCTTTCAACAAACTTAGAGCCTATCGGACCCAACACGTGCGGAAAGGGAACTGGGAGGCATATCGCCAAGCGGGGAGATGGCGCCGGGCTCCGTGCCTTGAATGACGAAGATGCCAAGGGGCGAGATGATGTCGCGCAATGCTGCTTGACGCTCGCCGAGCGGCGCGACATTGCCGACGGTCACCAGAGTGCCCATAGGTCGCCATGGACGCAGAGCTGTGCCGGGAAGACCTCGCCCGGTCCGGTCATCTTTCCGGCACTCGGCTATATTGAGCGCCCTTCCCATGTCCCCTCACGGCGCCAACGCATGCACGCGACTTCGATGATGGTTCGAAACAGATTGTGGCTTGGCTGCTTAATATTGTCCGTCGCTCTCTCGGTCGCAGGCTGCACCCGCGCGAGCACCCGGCGAAAGACCTGGAAACCGAGATTGATGAAGTCGCCGCTAGCCTGATCAAGCAGCCCCTGCTTCACTCGACCTCGATCGGGGTCGTGTACCGAGGAAAGGAAATCATCCGCCATCGCGGCGATATGCATGCGGGGAAGCCGAGCCCTCCGACCGACGCGACCCTTTACGAAATCGGCTCGTTGAGTAAGACCCTTGCCGGAACCCTGATGGCCCATGCCGTCCTGGATCGCAAACTGAGTCTCGACGACGACGTCCAGATGTATCTGAGCGAGCCCTATCCGAATCTGCAGTATAAGGGCGAGCCCATCCGCATCCGCCACCTGCTGTCGCATACCAGCGGCCTGCCGAACATGTTGCCCGAGCGCGCGAATACGGTACTCGCCGACTTCACTGACCGGCGCACGCCCGGCGAACTCAATGTCATCTACGCGCACTACGGCAAGGCGGAGTTCTTCAAGGATCTCCACGCCGTCGAAATTACGCGGATGCCCGGAAAGAAGTACGCCTACTCCAGCTCCGGCACAGAACTGACGGCGCATATTCTCGAAACGGTTTACAAGCGCGACTACGAGTCGCTACTACGCGAATTTTTCCGCGATTCGGCGGCAATGACGGACATCCGTATCAGGCTCGGCGATGCCGAAGCGAACCGGCTGGCCATCGGCTACCACAGCGACAATCCGGTTCCGACCACGCCGATGCCACAGCTGCCCTGGGGCGCATCCGGGAATGTGAAGGCGACCGTCCCGGACATGATGAAGTACCTGAAGTTCCAGTTGGCCAATGGCCCTGTCGTGAAGGAATCGCATCGAACCTTGGTCAAATTCGATTCCGAGTTCAGCATCGGCTACTTCTGGAACATTGTCACAGACGGCCAGTTGAAAGGCGTTTACTACGCGCACCACGGCGGCGTGCCGCGATCGCAGTGCTACATCTACATCGTGCCGAAATACGATCTTGGCATCTTCGTCATCACCAACCAGAGCGGCGACCAGACCGCCAACGCCATGGAAGCGGCGATCGATACGATCGTCGAGGAAATCGCGGCGCGGGAAAATATCGCGAGTTGAGCGACGTCGACGCGAACGTCCGATCACGCCGCCCAGCAATGTATTCAAGCCGAAGCCGCTTCGCGGCTCGGCCAATTACGTCCTCATCGTAACAGACCGTAATTTATTAGCCGGAGCGCCACGCACTCAAGGTCCGCCTTCAGAAGCGGACAAAAACATGTTCGACCAGGGATCGCTCGATCTGAAGGAAACAGTGTCCGGACCTGGCGCGGTTCAGTACTAATCGGCGTCCTGATCGCTGGGTCGTATGTCCGCATTTGCCGCTTGGGCTTGGATACCGTATGCCCCTCTCGAATGACTGAGGATCAACCCCCATGCCGACCACTGCGCGCACCTGCGGCTGGTTGACGCTCCTTCTGTTGGCCGCTTGGGCCCGCATGACCGCCGAGGCCGCGACGGTGGGCGACCCTGCCGAGGGTTGTCGGACCGTCGGCACTGACCTGGTAACCCTGCCGATCACCACAGACGCTACCGCGTTTCCCCCGCCGCAGCTCCAGATCCGCACGCCCCTGGCGCCCGCGCCCTTCCCCAGTGCAGGCCGAAGCTACCTGATCTATGAGTTGCATCTGCAGAACTTGTCGGATGCCCCGATGAACATCCGGGGCCTTGAAGTTCTGGTTGCGGATCGTTCGGCTACAACGCCCGTTGCGGCGTTCCAACGTGAGACCCTGCGCTCGCTGCTCACCACGTTCGGTAACGAAGCGGCTCCAGGCGAAAAAGGCGATGGCGTCCGCCTGGCCGCTGGCAGCGCCGCCATCGCATTTCTGTGCCTGGCCTTTGAGAAAGACTCGCTGGTGCCGCAAGGGCTGACCCACCGCGTCGCTCTCGACAATGGCACCGTGGACGGAACCCGCGTAGACGTCGCGCAAGGCCCCCTGCGGGTGTTGGCGCCGCCGGTATCGGGGGTGGACTGGATCGTCGCGAACGGTCCCAGCAACACGTCCCACCACCGGCGCGGACTTATCGTGATGGACGGCACCGCACGCATCTCCCGTCGGTTTGCCATCGACTGGAAGCGGATGAAGAACGACGCTGCGTTCACCGGTGACGCGCGCGATGTCCGCGCCTACCACGCCTACGGGCAGAGTGTGCTCGCGGTAGCCGACGCCACCGTCGTGAGCACGATGGATGGCCTGCCGGACAACGTGCCGCGGACTGCGACCGGCTTCAGTCCGGCCGTCCCCGTGATGATGGACAACATCGGCGGCAACCACGTTGTCCTCGACCTGGGCAGTGGGCAGTTCGCCTACTACGCTCACCTGCAGGCCGGAACCATCGGCGTGAAAAAAGGGGATCGCGTGCGACGCGGCCAAGTGCTGGGCCGGATCGGAAACTCGGGCGACGCGCGCGAGCCGCACCTGCATTTCCAGTTGACGGATGCCATGCACATCCTGGCCGCAGAAGGTCTGCCCCACGTCATTGATCGCTATTTGCTCAGGACGGACACCGATGTGCAGGAGCGCACAGGAGAGCTGCCGGTACGTGGCATGTCGATCGACATCGAGCCGATCGATTCGAAATAGGCTGGGCAGGCTCGCGCATCGCGAATGTCCGCTTCGGGTTGGAAGCGGGCATTAGCACCATTCCGTCTCCTCTGGCGCCAGTATCGAGCAAGCGCCTAGGCACAGCCTGGAGCTCTGTGTTGCTCCCGGTAAAGAGCACAAGCTCCTGGAGCTTGCGGCGGCTATTGAGGTCATTACTTCCAGGCGATATGACGCACTCATTCTTACGAGTACGCTTGCCTGTGTGCCGATCGCTCAGTCACTGCGCAGGCTGGTTGCCGTTCTAGCATCAGCGTGTAGCGCGCAACAATTCATTTAATCCGAAGCCGCTTTGCGGCTCGGCCTAGTTCAGACGTTAGGTAGACGAGGAGGGAGCATGGCAAGTGAAATTGAGAAAAGAGCGGATATGGGACTCGCCGCCATCAAGCAAGCGTTCGGGACAGAAGCCGACGAATATGGCGCCACGATGTTCGTGAAGCATCATCTCGAAGAGATTCCTCGGGACTATTGGCAAAAGCACCTTGGGGCTAGCGACCCTGAGCCGTCCGCGGTCCTCGGCTTACTAGAGTTTCGCTCCAACTGGGGCGCGGATGAAATCGAGAACTTCGATTTCTCGCTCCCTGAAGATGTAACGAACTACGTTTTATCCGTTCATTTCGACGATGCCGGTGAGATCGATGGGATATCAATGGAGAGTTGATCGCGCGCCTGGTCAACAATTCATTCAAGCCGAAGCCGCTTCTCGGCTCGGCTCGGCCAGATTTGATCGCGAAATTTGGCGCGCCCACGGCTACGGTTTTCAAACCAGTCTATTCACGCAAGGGAACGCCGAGGAACATTGAAGCACAGCTTATAAGTCTAGCGGGGCTGTGTTCGGCGCAGTCTTTCCATGACGCCAGCCCGGTAGGCGAGCCCAGGTGGCTCTCGACCTTGGTCGGCGTACCACTCCAAGGTCAGTGCCCAGGCCAGGTCTGGGCACTCTATCCGACCGTCCCCCTGGATGTGCCGGCGACGCAGTTCGAGGAGCGGCACGGCCGCGATGAACGCTAGGCACAGCCAGAGGGCTCCCCGATATTCGCCAGAGGCCACAAAGGTGCCGTTCGGAAAACCAAGCTCGATTAAGATCAAGATCAAACAAACGACACTCAAGCGTGCGCCCATCAACCTCATGGTCTGTTTTGCGACAAGACTACCGCGGACGTCCTTCACCTTTTGGGCTAGTTCGACGTTCGTAGTCTTGCTGGCATGTCGCTCGGCGTCATCAAGCGACACCGTGTAGCGGCAAGGGGGCTGGGGCAATACATCTGGCGTATCGAGAAGCCAGCGAAAAAGCCTATCCATCCGATCCAAAAACAACTCCCGAATCGAAAGGACGCACTGAACTAAGCGTGCAGAATGATGGATAAGGAAGAGCGTACCGAGCGCGCACAGGATTGCGGCTCCTGGCGACACAGCTTCGTTTAGAGTTGACCAGCGCAACTGAAGAATCGACTGACCGCAGATGGTCAACGTAATGTCGAACGCCAATGCCAGCAGCAGGGCACTGTAGAACGCATTGGCGTTTCGAAACGCTAATTCAAGCAACCCGAGCCAGCTTTCGGCGCTTTTCGGATTCATTTTCGTTCTCGGCGAGCGATCCAACCCAATCATCCGCTCGGGGTGGGCCGGCTGCAAGCCAGCTTTGCCAGCGATCGCTCTTTTCGATTCGGTACGAGTGACACGCAGCAACCCTAGCGTGACGGTCGAATTAGCGGCATTTTTACCAGTCGTCCGAGGCGGGGTGCTCCCAGCCCAAACACGCAAGGAATATAAGATGAAATGGATTCTCGTTGCGGGATTTTTGACCATGCCCGTACAGGCGCAGGAGCAGTGCGAGGCGTACCGCGCGGCTGATCCGAGCCTGCAATTGCAGTTCATCCCGCACTTGGCTGCGCCGCCGAAAGCTTACGTCGGGATCAGCTACAACTAGCGAGTCGCTGGTGCAGGTCGAGACGCCTGATCGTCGCTGAGTTGGCTGGCCAGTAAGGCCTGAGTGTCGCCCCTGTCAGGGTGGTGCCGCTAAGCTGTCGTCATGCTCAACGACATTGAACGAAGGCGTGCCGAAAACGTCGTCGCGACGCTTCTGAAGCCACGCCACTGCCCTCATGCGAAGTCGGGTGGGACGGTCCTTTGCCGCGTGGTGGATCAAGCCATCTAGGTCTATTCGGCGGGACCGGCTTACGGCGATCCCGACGAGATCATCGAGATCCCGATTGCCAAGTTCCGGTACGTTCGGGTGACCGGGGTGTGGCAGTTGTTATGGTTTCGGGCCAGCGGCGGCCGAGAAGAAGGGAGGAAAGACGTAGCTCATCGACCTCCTGGACAGTGAGTACTCTCTCTCCCAAGTGTTGCGCACCATGCGGTCTCAAAAGGAAGACCCGCGAGACCTATCAGGCCTTTCGAGATGATTTTCGGAGAGACGCTCCTCACCAACTTCGGAATATCAGCTTGGATGGGGCCAATGCGATAGGCGAGTCGCTGGCCACTGCTGATCGTGCTCGCGCCCACTATCCACATGCCGTTGGGGCTGATCGCGGCAGGATGATTGTAGGTGCCACCGAGAGTGCCCAGATCCTGAATATTGGACGACGGGCTCCAGGCAAAACCGGCCGACGCGCCCTGAGGGCTCTCCGCCGTTCCAATAATGGTGCCGTTATCGCTTACCTGTTGAACACGAACCACCGCTCCTCCCAGGGTACCGAGATCCAATCCGTCCTCGGTGGCCGGATCATCGGTGGGCACCCAAACGAAGCCTCGCTGCAGCCCGTCTGAAGTGTAGTAATTGCCAATGACGGTGCCGGTGGCATTGATGTCTGCCGCCATGACTTGTTGGCCCACGGCGGCTTCGCGCGGCAACCCCCGCAGCATGGCTGGCGCCCCTCCCGAGAGTCGCCACCGCACGGCCGCCAAATCTCCAACGGGGTCTTCGCATGTACCTGCGATGTAGCCATTTGGATTGACCGCCACCGCGACACAGTTAGAGCCGCCGGGAATTCGCGGCAGTGACGCGACGCTATAGCCTCCCGAGGTAGTGGGCGTCCACTTGACAGCGAGGCTCCCGCCTTGGCGCAGGTCGCAGAACCCGACTACCGCAGGCGCAATCGCAACGCCGAGAGCGGTGATGTGACATTCGGTGATCGACGACAACAAAGGCGGGAGCAACCCGGGGACCGGCAAGGAGGTGGCCTGGATCTGGCCGCTTTTCCATAGCACCGGGTGGTCCGTTCCATCTGGACTGGTGCTAATGCCGGCTACGGTGCCGGCGGCATTGATGAATGTCGCCTCGGCCCGGTCGTCGCCAGTGCGTGCATTCAACGTCTGCGGCGTTGTCGACGGCAGGGAAGGCGTTAGCCATCGCACCGGAAACGATTCGCCGTCTTCGCCGCGCTCACAGTTACCTGTGACTACATCGTTTCCGCTGATCCCTAATGCCGTGCACGGGCCGTTGAACTCCAATCCGGGCAACGCCATTGCCGCCACGCTGGTGGAAGCCCAGTAAGTCACCGCAAAGTCTCCCTCCGTGGTTCGGCACTGGCCTATCGCTGCGCCTGCATTGTTGACGTCGATGGCGATGCACCGACTTCCACCGAGCGAGCCCAGTTCCGATGCGTCCGCCTGCGACGCATGGGGCGCCAGCAGAGCCAGGAGTGTTGCGTGCAACACGTAAGGAGTGCAGTGCTTCATGGCGGACTATCTCCGATGAATGTTTCGCGTCGGAGCATGTTGTTCGCGATCTCCGCGGGAAACTTTGTGATGCATCACGTAGTGATCGTGAGTGAGCAGAGCGACATCGGTTGTCGGCCATGATCATGGTTTCGAGACTGCGGACGTCCGAGCTCAACAGTGTGCGAAGCAGGAATGATTCCACCGCCATGAGCTGATCTCCGGCCAAACCGTCGGCGCCTTCAAAAAGAGCCTGCGATGCAAACTGATAACAGCGGGCCGCGATGTCCAAGGTGACAAGGACTCCATACCCGGAACGTTCCAGTCGGTTGGTGGGCTCAATATTCCGATGACACGCGGGCATGGAGGTGTCGCAATTGCGGCACCTGAAGGGCGTCGAGGCCGAATTGTCGCGGCTCAAACGGATGTACGCGGACCTGGCGCTGGAACACCACGCGCTCAAGGACGTCATGTCGCGAAAGCTCTAGGCCAGGCTCGGCGGCTGGAACTGAGTCTGGCGATGCAAACCGATCACGGGCTCAGTGTCCGACGCGCCGATCGAGTGCTGCATTTGTCGCGTTCGGCGCGGCATTACCGTCCTCGGGTGCGCGACGATGGACCGTTGATCGCGGCCATCGGGGTTCATTTGAAGGACAACCCGGGGCACGGCTTTGGGTTGTTGTTCGAGTCGGCGTTGCGGCCTTTTGGCTGGGGCAAACCCGGGCCTGGCGGGTGTACGCGGCGCTGAAGTTGAATCTGCCGCGTCGCGGCAAGCGGCGTTTGCCCGAGCGCATCCGCGAGCCGTTGGAGATCCCGCTCAGCGCCAACCACACCTGGTCGGCCGACTTCATGGCCGATGCGCTGTGGTCGGGTCGGCGCTTTTCGCACCTTCAACGTCAACGACGACTTCAACCGCGAATCGATGAAGATCGAGATCGAGATCGAGATCGACAGCAGCCTGCCATCGGCCCGCGTCATTCGCGCTCTGGACGAACGGGTCGAGGTTCGCGGCGCTCCCACGCGCTTACGCTTGGACAACGGCCCGGAGTTCATCAGCGATGCGCTCAAGCAATGGGCCAGACACCGCCACGTGGAACTGCTCCACATCCAGCCTGGAAAGCCAACCCAGAACGCCTACATCGAGCGGTTCAACCGTACGTTCCGCACCCAGATACTGGATCGGTTCGTCTTCACCACCCTCGACGAGGTTCGGCGCATGGCGGAGGACTGGCGTCACCACTACAACTACCACCGCCCGCACCGGTCATTGGGCGGGCTATCCCCCATCCACTACGCAATGGCGCACTCGCCTGCCACCTCTACTTTCGAATGACTCGAAAGAACGAGGACGCTTCACTACGCGACTCGATTTCCCATGGTGGAGGTCGATTCGTCGTACTACGCGCTCCCGAATTCGGTGAACGCTCAGAAGTAGGCTGAGGAAACTCACGACGAGCCGAAGCCGGTTTGCGGCGCGATTTTGTGCGGGCCCCTTGTCGCTGATAAGAACCTATTGCAAAGGAGCCAAAAAGAACGTCTCAACGGTGAAGTCGACGCAACCGAGACTGCGTGCGGATTTTTGTCGATCATGCAGAGCGTTCGCT
Organism: Lysobacter sp. ISL-50; assembly: GCF_018612875.1. Classification (GTDB taxonomy): domain Bacteria; phylum Pseudomonadota; class Gammaproteobacteria; order Xanthomonadales; family Xanthomonadaceae; genus Lysobacter. The sequence continues at coordinate 57,151 of NZ_JAGGRI010000004.1, forward strand.
CTCTGAACATCACGGATGCTCACCGTTGGATTGTGCGGTCGGCAGCAACAGGCTTTGAGCTGCATCGCAGTTCGGCGAGGTTGCGGACTTTTGCAGCCTGGGTCGATTGACAAGACAGCAGCGTCAGGTCAACTCACCCGTATCCGTTCTCTCAACGGTGCCGCGATGGAAAGAGCTGACCCGGGTGTCAACATCAAAGGTTCCGTCGGCGAGTCGGGCATCGACGCCGCAAGCGGAAAGCGGCGCCTGGGTGCGATCGAGCGTCGGCGGGGGATCGCCGAGGACATCGCCGGAGAGGTCGGCCGCTTAACTCGGGCGAAAGAGGTTGCGCTGCGGCCCGATACGCTTCTGTCCGATGTGGGGATCGACTCGCTCGGAGGCATGGAACTCCTCGGCTACATTGAGCGGAAGTTTGGTGTCGCGATCCCTATCAGCACCTTGCTGGGATCGACGAGCTTCGACGAACTGGTGACGAAGATAGAGCAATTCCAGGGAAGTGCTGGAGCTGTGGACGGCGAGATCCACTCGACTGAGTTGCTGCGCCCACGGACCTGGGACCGCAAAGCACGAGCGACCTTGTTACGCGACTGGCGGATCGCTGCGCCACTGTTTCTGATTCCTGGGCTCAACGGTACGACCTATTATTTGTCGTCCCTGTGCAAGGCTTTGCATACGAATCGGGCTTGCATCGCCTTTCAGATGCCGGGTGTCGATGGGCTGGAACCCCCGCTGGGATCGATCGAGGAAATCGCGCGCCGCCACGTGGAAGAGATGCGCGCGATCCAGCCGCACGGTCCCTATGCCATCGCCGGTCATTCTTTCGGTGGGGTGGTCGCCTACGAAATGGCGCAGATGCTGGCCGAACAAGGTCAGCAGGTGGCGCCGTTGATGCTGTTGGATTCACCTAACAGCGAATCGGAGGATGGGGCTCTTCAGGATGACGAGGTCATGGCGTTGTTCGAGGTGATCGGTGTCTACTGCCGCTTCTCCGAGCGTCCCCTCAAGCCGATTCGCGCCGAGCGTTTGAGTGGGCTGCCCGTAGATGAGCAGCTACAACTCCTGTGGTCGTTGCTGGCTTCCTATCCGACCGCGGCTCACGTGATCGCGACTTATCGTAAAGGTTTCGTTGCGATGACGCGCTATCGCCCGCGTCCCTACGGCGGACCGGTGATTCTGTTCCGTTCGGCGGAAGGTTTTCCGGCTGAGGCCATGCATCCCGAGCGACGTGTGCGTTCCCAATTCGACTCATCGACCTTGGGGTGGGGTGGGCTGTGCGCTGACTTGCGTATCGTGGAAACCCCGGGCGACCACTTCAGCATGGTCATGCCGCCGCATTCTGCCGAGTTAGGTGCCGCCATGCAGGAGCCGCTGAATACGGCGGCGGACATGCTTATCGACTTCGACCGTCTGCGACCTGCTACGGTGGTGACTAAGGTCGGACGTGCCCTGCGGGTGGATGGGGCGCGTGTCCACTTCGATCCGCATCACCCCGATTTCCGCGAAGATCCGTATCCGTTCCTGAGCCAGTTGCGCGAGCACACGCCGATCTTCCAGGATGCCCTGTCGCAGTGGTGGGTGACGCGCCACGCAGACGTGTCGGCCGGCCTGCGCAACCGATTGCTTTCGGTCGACGCCAGGGCGATCGATCATGTCGAGGGCATCGGCAGTGAAAGCGCTAAGCCGTCCGCGCTCAGCAGTTGGTTCCGGAACCAGGACGCATCGGCGTTGGCGCAGCTTTACAACAAATTTTTGCTGTTCATCGATGCGCCACGACATACGGTCCTTCGCAAAGTGTTCTCGCCATCGTTCTCGCACGAATCCATCCGCCACTTGGCTGGCTGCATCGACGAGCGCGTCGAGACATTGATGGCCGACATGCGTGCGAAGCCGCGGCCGGATCTCATGCGCGATCTGGCGCTTCCGCTTCCGGTCGGCGTGATCTCGTTGATCTATGGCGTGCCGGATGCGGACTCGGCCCAGGTGACGCAATGGGCGCGAGACCTCGCTACGGGGTTGGACTCCGGGATGTCCCTGCAAGCCATGCGCAGGGCGGAGCGGAGCGCCGAGGAGTTCACGCGTTACCTGCACGGTCACGTGCAGCGTCTGCGGAAATCGCCGCCGCACACGCCAGGCGGCGCGCGCCTGGACGTCAACGAAGCGATCGCGCAAGGCATCACACCGGACGAATTGGTGGCGCATATCGCGATGTCCTATCTGGCCGGATTCGAGACCACCACCAACAGCATTGGCAACGGCACGCTGGCATTGCTGCGTCATCCCGATCAGCTTGAGCGATTGCGATCCGACCCGGCGCTGGCCGAGAACGCTTCGGAGGAGCTGTTGCGCTACGACTGCCCGGTGATGTTCGTCATGCGCTTCGCGGTCGAAGACCTTGAGGTGGCCGGGCAGCGCATTGCGCGCGGGAGTTCCATTACTTTCATGCTCGCCTCGGCCAATCGCGATCCAGCGGCCTTCCCCGATCCGGACAGGCTCGATCTGGCGCGCCCAGCCAGGCATCACGTTGCGTTTTCCAATGGCGCGCACTACTGCCTGGGCGCTCCGTTGGCACGGCTGGAGCTGCAACGCGTCTTTGTGGCGCTTTCCAGGCAGCGTTTCCAGCCGGTGCCGGGTGGGCTGGCGTGGAGAGACGCCTATACCTTCCGCGCTCTCGAACGATTCCCGATCGCATGGTGTTGGTGCGGTTCGCAATCGGCCACGTGGACGCGGTCGTCGATGAGCTGACTGAGCGCGCATGAGCGACCTTCTGACGACGCCGGACAAGTGGTATGGACATGCACGGAGCCAGCAATGAATGTCAGATGGCGATTGGCACTCGGCTCGCGAGATCGGCCGAGATCCTTGATTGCAAACGGCCGACGGAGCGTCGTTCGCTGTTCCTTAGTTTTGGCAGGCAGGGCTGCACCGCGCTCATCAACTAAAGTATCTGCGAGAGGTTAGGCGATCTGGGCTCGTCAGATGTCTCGTCGTGCTGGCCGGCCCCCAGATAGCCGGTGCGCGTTGGGACAGAAAGCAGCGCTGCATCGGGCACGCGGAACTGCTCGGCCGAAAGGTTGCGAAGGTAGTCGAAGCTAGACATGTTTTGTGCCGAGGAGCTTATCGATCGTTGCGCCTAGCACCGCCCCAAGCACCTGCGCTGCGATGAAGGCCGGCACATCACCCGGGGCGATGCCGGCGAAGCTATCGCTGAACATGCGCCCAAAGGCGGCTGCAGGGTTGGCGAACGACGTGGATGAGGTGAACCAGTAAGCAGCACCGATGTAGGCGGCCACCATCGCGGCAACGCGGGATGACGGCGCTCGCAGCACCACCAGTAGCAGCCCGGCCGTCGCGACGATCTCACCAAGCCACTGCCCCGCGCCGGTTCGCGCCTTCTCGGAGAACTCCAGCAGCGGAAGATCGAACATGGCATTCGCCATCCACGCGCCACACGCGGCACCCAGTAGCTGGACCAAGATGTAGCCCGGCAGCAGCATCCACGAGAGCTCACCGCGCACGGCCATCACAGCACTGACGACCGGGTTCATGTGAGCGCCGCTGACCGGACCAAACGTTTCGATCAGGATGTACAGGCCACCGACGGTGGCCAACGTGTTCGCGATTAAGGCGACCGCATCGTTACCGCCGGCCAGGCGCTCGGCCATGATGCCCGAGCCGATCACCGTGACCAGTAGCAAGCTCGTCGACAGGAACTCGGCAAACAGACGCTGCCCAATCATTCGGCGCCGACGCGTCCGATTTCACCAAGCTTCGCTTGCGCTGCCAAACGATCAAGGCTTTGAAGCGGGAGCGAGAGCAGCAGTTCGATGCGGCGGCGAAGGGTGGCGAACGCTGCGGTATAGGCGTGGCGACGATCTCCTTCATCGCCAGTGGCGGCCACCGGATCAGGAACGCCCCAATGAGCGAGCGCTGGATGACCGAACCAGACTGGGCAGGCTTCGCCCGCGGCGTTGTCACAGACCGTGATGACGATATCCATCTCCGGCGCACCGTCCACGGCGAATTCATCCCAGTTCTTGCTGCGGACTTGGCTTGCGTCATAGCCAATGGCCTCGGCAAGTTCCCGCGCCATCGGCTGAACTTGGCCACTGGGGTGACTGCCGGCGCTGTAGGCCTTGAATCGCCCTTGTCCCAGCACGTTCAGGATCGCCTCGGCCATGATGCTGCGCGCAGAGTTACCGGTACACAGGAACAGTACGTTGTAGGTCTTGTCGGTCATTTCACATCTCTTGGGTGTGGATCAACGGAGCTTCTTCGGACTTCCGGGCGCAGGACTTCCCGCCACAGCAGCTCGCACGTAGCCGGATGATCCTGCCCTCACGCCTATCCGCGACCCGTTCCGCCGCACGCAACTGATTCTGGTCGGCGGTGAGCGTTGCAGGCGGCAGATCGAGTTGATCGTGCAGTTGGCCTACGCCCTGCCGGTCGGACCAGCCTGTACGAGGCGCGTAAGCGGCAAGGCGGATCCGTGCGCGAGCGCACGGAGTGCTTGGACGGTCTGGTGTGAATCCATGCTTCCATATTTCCAGAATATAGGAAATATTGGAATTCCTTTGTTGCAGCAAGATGACCGTTCGGCTCGCAAGCGGCCAGTCATCATGGGCGGCGCCAGCGTACAAACTGCCAGTTCGAGCTAATGAGAGAGAGGCTAAGGTCGCGCATGCAAGCCGAAGCCGCTTCGCGCAGCACGCCAGAGAGCTGGTCGCTCACGACGCACTTCCGGTTCAAGCAGTCATATCGCGCAAGCGGTGTAGCGAATTCAGCGCTTGTCGATGATAGTCAGCTGCGTCCACCAACGTTCATCACGCCGGGCACCACCTTTGAATACCGCGCCGGGCGCTACGGTGTCGTGCCACGAGGTGTGGTTGGTCAATTCGTACTCGTGACCCTCGAACAACAACCGGCCCGAGAGGGGATTGGGAACCTTGACCGCCAGTTCGGCGTAGACCCGGCTGGATACGAGCTGCTCCTCATAGAATTCGCTGTCTTCTTGCTCGACCAGCACGATCGCCTGCTCCGGATCGGTAATGCGCTCAAGTGCGCGCAAATTGTCGGCGTAATTGGACCAGCGCAGGCGCTGCTCGCCGGGATCATCGTCTTCCAGCGCCGCATGCAGGCGCTCGGCGTCATCGGCTATGCGTTTTTTCAGCGCGGCCAGCAAATTTTCTTTATCGACTGCATCAAGCACGTTTTCGCCTCCGACCAACTCGAACCATCCCCGATGGTCGCCGGCACTACGCATCGTAGAGTCGATGAGACCGCCGGTCCAAAACAGGGGGTTAAGGAATATCTGAACAACTCTCCCGAACAGCATAAAACCCGGAGCCTGTCGCAGGCATGAGTCAACAAAGTGAATTACAAGCAGGTTCCAGTGCCTTGGCACGGGTTTTCCCGTGCGCCGGACGCAGTTATCCCGTCATCGGCATCAACTGTCGGCGCGCCATCCACAAATTCGACAACGCAAACAACGCCAGCACTTGCGCCGTGTTCTTGGCCAAGCCGCAAAACCCCACTAGCGTCGGCCTCATAAATTGGGTTTGCAGTTCGCGCGAAGCCCATCATCTGCAAAGTATCAATATGCGGTATCAAAGTATTGCTCTCTCCAAAGCACGGATTGCGCAGGATTCGGCAAGTGGGAATCCAAGGTGGAGTCCCAATAGGGTATCGCGACCGATGAATCAAAGGCACGAAGTGCAATCTCCATTCTCTTTAGGTACTCCCTGTGCCATGGCAGAAAGGCAGGCCCGCCGTGGGCGCTATCCATCGAATTTGCTTTGCCAGCGCTCCTCTTTGCGTTACCCGCGGCGTAAGCATGCATGTGGCCCGACGCCACTTGGCTGCTACCTACCAGATTCAATCCGTCGTCGCTGAGCGCGGTGGCTTGACTCGAAAATCCCCCTAGCGTTCCTAGCCCTTGTATACCGGTCGTTGGCTTCCATATGAATGATTCGGCAAGTCCGCTCGCGTTCTGCGCCGTACCAACGACGTATCCGTTGCCGGCGATATCGCGGCCGGCTGTCCAGGCCCCTCCGAGCGATCCAATATCCAACCCTTCTTCGAGCGCCGGATCGCCGATGGGCACCCAAACAAATGCGCGGGCGAGGCCATCGTCAGTCAAGTAATTTCCAAGGACAACGCCCGCTTCATTCATATCGATCACTGCCAACTGCTGACGCGATTCCCCGCTGGCTTCCAGGTAGTCCAGGTAAGTAAGTGAGTTGCCGTCGGGTGCCCATAGCACCGCGATGGCGTCTCCATCCTCATCCTCGCAGGTTCCCGCGACTGCGAGGTTCGTATTGATCGCCGCTGCCGCACAGTTCGATCCGCCAGGCAGGCGCGGGAGTTGAGTCGCGGAGTAGCCAAGCAGACCAGAGGTCCAGCGCACCGCGACGGCGCCGCCATCGCGCAATTGACAAATACCTACCGCGACGGGCCAATCCGTATCGGTCATGTCGGTGACATGGCACTCGGTTGTGCTCGGGATCAGGGGCGGAAGTAGACCGAGTTCGGGTAGCGTCGTGGGGCCGGTTTGGTTAGGGCGCCAGAGAACGGCATGGTCTCCTCCATCGTTGTCGATGCTCACGCCCGCGACGACGCCTGCGTGATTGATCGCCGAGGCCGCCGCCTTGGCGTGACCCGCAAGCGGCTTCAGTCGCTGCGGAGTGCTGCCAGGCAAGGATGCGACCCATCGAACCGGGAAGTCCTCTCCCGCCGTACCCTGTTCGCAGCCACCGACGGCAACGTTCGCGTTGTTGATGTCGAAGACAGAACACGGACCGTCAGGTTCCAGTGTGCTCAAGAGAGTCGGAGTTGAAATCCCAGGCGGCCAGTACACCGCGGCGATGTCGCCTTCCGCATCACGGCAGGCGCCGACCACCGCGCCTGTATCGCTGGTGTTGCTGGCAGTGCAAACGTTACCGCCCAAGGTACCTAGATCGACCAACTGAGCTAAAGCCAGTGTCGGACTCCCCAAGACCAGCACGGCAAAACACGTGGACACGGTGCGATGTAAGGAACGGCTACAATCCATGACTGGCTCCGATGGCTTCAAGGTGCGAGCGTTGGGCTCAACCAACGATGTACTCCTGGCCGACCGCGCGAATCCGCGATCTGGTTCGCTGAACGCCACATAGGGCGTATCGCTCACCAAGACTCACCGTGTGCTGTAACAACGTTGCTTTGTGATCGGCTGGTCGATGAAACCGACCATGACGCACGACCTGGTGCTCGACGCGCTGATGATGGCGTTGTGGTGCCGCAAGCGGGGCCAGGACGTGATCGTTCACTCAGACCAAGGGTGTCAGTTCACCAGCAGCGACTGGCAGTCATTAAGTCCACTTCCGGGACGCATACCGTTTCTACTTGTTCGCGAAGTGCTTGCTGAACATCGGGTGCGCGCGACTTGAGGACACCCTGGCCGACTCCCCTGTGGCTGAGATCGTTCGTCAAACTGTCGTCCCCAACGCCAGGATGGCCTATGGCTCTCCCTTACTTCCGACGCCCCCCCGGTTTTATCGATGTCCTGAGAGGCTTTCACTGCCTTACTCGGAATGCGGCGCGCGACCCAGTGCATCGCCCAGCGGTCGCAGCCCAGCTATCGCAAACCCCTGCGCTCGATCGATGCCCATCGACCTGGCTAGCTCCAATGTTGCGACGTCCTCGATATGTTCGGCGATCGTTGGCACGCCCAGGCGATGCGCGATCGTATTGATGGACTCCACGATCGCGTAATCCACCGGACTGGTGACCATGTTCCGAACGAAGTCGCCATCGATCTTGATTCCATCCACTGGGAAATGGCGAAGATAGCTGAAAGAGCTGTAGCCCTTTCCGAAATCGTCGAGATAGACCAGGCACCCGGCGGCGCGCGCGAGCGACACGAACTGCCTGGCCGCCGAGACATTGTTGACGGCCGCCGTTTCAGTAATCTCGAAACATAGAGCGTTGGCAGGTAGGCCGGATGCGGACAGCTGCTCCTGGACGTAAGGCCAAAGAAACGGATCATTCAGTGAGTTTCCGGATAAATTGATAGCAAAAACAGTGTCGCGCGCGGCGCGAAGACGTCCTCCATATTCTTGAAGAACCGTCCGGATCACCCATCGGTCGACATTGCCCATAAGGTCGTAGGATTCGGCTGCCGGGATAAAAAGACCCGGCTCCACCGTGAGTCCTTCGTCGTCGAGCATCCGCAACAAGATTTCGACGTATCCCGCCCCGCCGTCATAGCGCAGGCTTTTTGTATCCTGCGCGTACAAACGAAAGCGCCCCTGCTCAATCGCATTGCGTATGCCAGCTACCGCCTCGGCCTCGCGACGGTAGGAGGCGCTTGCGCTCGCCCCGTCGTCGTAGATGGAAACCTGATTGCGGCCGGAGGTTTTGGAGGTGTAGCAGGCAATATCCGCTTGATTGAGCAAGGTGTCGGCTCGGCGTGAGTTGCCGGTGACCGCGGTCAGCCCGATACTCGCGCCGACGTAGTACGGAACGCCTTCCCAACTGAAGCGCAACTGGGCGACATCGCCCTGGAATCGACGTGCGATCTTCTCTCCCTCCAGCAACGGACAATCGACCAGCAGTAATGCGAATTCGTCCCCGCCGAGCCTGGCGGCGATGTCCAGGTGCCGGGAATTCCGGCGCAGGATCGCAGCAATCTCGCGCAATAGCGCATCGCCTGCAGCATGACCCGCACTGTCATTGACCAGCTTGAACCGATCCAGATCGATGAAGCAGAGCGTATGTTCGAAATGATCTTCGGCCGAATGGTCCATTTCCGCACGCAGGCGTCGCTCGAACGCCGCGCGGTTGGGAAGCCCTGTCAGATTGTCATGGTTGGCTGAGTGCTCCAGGGCTTGCTGCAAGGTCCGGGCCTTGGTCACGTCCTGGAATACGAGTACGGCGCCGATGACCTCGCCCGTGCTGGTACGCACTGGCGCCGCCAGGCTTCTGACGTGGCGCCGCTGACCTTCGCGGCTGATCATGACGACATTGCTGTCGAGGTGGAACGGCAGCGACTGCTCAAGACAAGTCGCGATCGGGTCCGGCAGCGTCATGCCGCTTTCGTCCACCAACGGAAATATCTCGGCGAGCGGGTGACCGACGGCGTCCGCCGCAGACCATTCGGTCAGCTGCTCCGCAATTGGGTTCATGAACGTGACTCGCTCATGGGCATCGGTCGACAGCACCGCGTCGCCGATCGAATGCAGGGTGATGCGCAAACGCTCCTTCTCTTCGAACAGCGTCTCGGCCAGTTCCTTGTGATCGGTGATATCCCAGTTCATCCCGACCGCGCGCTCGGGCCGGCCCTTGCCATCGCGGATGATTCGCGCGAGCGAGCGGATATGACGGACGCCGGCCGACCCGTAGCGGCAAATGCGGAAGTCCATGCTGAAGACCGAGGTCTCCTCGATCGCGGCCTCGTATCCTTCCATCACCCTCGACACGTCGCCGGGATGAATGAAACCAAGCCATCCTTCCAGAGTGCCATCGTATTCCTGGTCGGAAAGTCCGTAGAGCTGATGCATACGCTCGTCCCAGCTATAGCGCTGGACGATGAGGTCCACCTCAAAAATGCCGGCGCCCGCTGCTTCGATCGCCAGTTGCAGGCGCTGGTTCAAGGCCAGAATGGCGCTTTCGTTCTCTTTTCTGGCGGTAATGTCGGTATGGGTTCCGATCACGCGCTGCGGATGTCCGTCCGGGCCGCGTTCGATCACTTTGCCGCGGTCGTAGATCCAACGCCAACTGCCGTCTTTCGCCCGCATGCGATGCTCAAGAGTGAAGTCCGGCGTATCGTTCTGAAAATGGGTGTTGATGATTTCCAGGCAACGGGCCAAATCGTCCGGATGCACCCTCGCGGACCACTCAGCAACGGTGTCGCCGATCTCGCTATCGGCGTAGCCCAGCATGGACTTCCATTGGCGCGAGTAAAACACGCGATTCCGGCCGATATCCCAGTCCCATATTCCGTCGCCGGAACCGTCCAACGCGAACTGCCAGCGCAGCTCGCTGTGCCGCAACGCGGATTCGGCTGCCTGGATGTCGGTCACATCCCGCGAGATACCGATCAGCCCGATGACATCGCCGCTTCCATCGCGCAAGGGCGCCTTAGTAGACGAGTAGGCCCGATCGATCCCACCCACCGTCGCATGCTCCTCAACCGTGTAGGGCAATTGATCGTCCAGCGCCCGACGGTCGTTCTCGATCAGCCGTGCCGCGATTTCGCTGGGAAAGATATCGATATCGCGCTGACCGACGATCTGTTCCGCCGGCCTTCCCATCACTCGCTCGACCGCCGGATTCACCAGCAGATAGCGGCCGTCGGTGTCTTTGGCGAACACCAGGTCGGGTGTGCTGACGAGAACGGCCTCCAGGAGCGCAAGGGTTTCGTTGAGCTTGCGGGCGCGCTCGACATCCTCCGTGATGTCCCAGCACACGCCGATACTGTTGGTCACCTCGCCCGTAGACCCGCGAATCAGACGCACCGACATCCGGACGTAGCGGGCCGCGCCCGAGATCGGATCGGGCACCCGATACTCGGCTTGGTAGTCGACGCCTTGGTGATAAGCTTCCGCCCGAACGCGTCGGATTCGATCCGCATCGCCGGCATGCAAGAGCCGGAAGAATCCCTCGGAGGTGTGGTCGAAGGCCTGCGGCGTCGTGCCGTGTAGCGCATAGGTGCGCTCGTCCCAGGTCAGCACGTCGCTGGTCAGGTCCAGATCGAAGATGCCGATCCCGCCGACGGCGAGCGCGATCTCCAGCCGCTCGGTAACCGCGGCCAAGCGCTCCTCCATTCCCTTTTCCAAGGTGATGTCGACGATCGTGCCGATCATGCGCACGATCGAACCGTCCTGCGCGAATTCGACCACCTTTCCCCGACTTAGCACCCAGACCCATCGCCCACTGGTCTGGTGTCGCAGGCGGTAGACGGAATCAAAATCGGTCGCCCCGGAAACACTGACCTGTGCGGTCGCTTCGGCGACCCGCTCGCGATCGTCCGGATGCATTTTGTCGAGCCAGTCTTCGATGCGATGGACCCGCTCCTCTTCCGCCAGATCGAGCAGTTCCTTCCATCCGGGCGAGACCCAGACCAGGCCGGTCGGAACGTGGAAATCCCAGACGACCTGACGCGAGCCACGTAAAGCCTGATTCCAGCGCCATTCCGCCTCTTGCAGCGCGGCGTCGACCTGCTTTTGGATTCCAGTGTTAACGATTTGGCAAAAATAGCGATAGGGCGACGAACCGTCGCCGTCTTCCAGCGCCGACAGATCGAGCATTGTATGCATCGTACTTCCGTCTTTTCGGACGCAGCCATGATCGGCGCAATAACTCGTCGCCTCTCCATCGCGGATCGCCGCGAATCCAAGGCGCAAATCCGCCCGCTCGCCGGGAAGTACCAGATGATCGATCAGCCATCCCCTGCATTCGTCCGTGGCGTAACCTGTCGCCGCGAAGAACGCCGGATTGGCATAAACCAACCGGCCCGTCGCGTCCAGCAACACGACGCCGGCTACTGATTGGTCGAGCACTTGGCGCAGCACGGCGCCGCCAGTGCTCAGGGAGCCCAGATCGGAGTTCATTCGAGCACAACGCACCTATCGTTGGGTGCCTGTAGCGCATCACCTAATGGACCGATTTGCAAGGGGATGGCCTGCCCTTGAAGCGCCGGCGCCCGTGCGGAGCATGAGTTGCCGCTGGAGAAAACTGGTTTCTTTCAATCTGGCCAGCAGCTCGCGGGCGGCTCAGCTGATAACGGCCACATATAGTCGTGCGGGCTCTCGCCGGCCATATCTCGCGCCTGCAGTACGCCCGTGCCGGATATAACGACCGCTTGGATCGCCTTGGATTCGTTCGCCCCTGATGACGGCGACTACGGCCAGGTGCTTAAAAGCCGTCGCATCGCTATTGCGACCCAAGCTCGCAGCCTTGCATCAATGAAACCTTGCGCTCGACTAACGACTGAGCGACAAGCGTTGGCCGCTCGCCGACCGTCCTACCCACACATCACCGCCACGCGGCCAGAACGTTGCATAGACGTCGCCGATAGACGATGTAAGTACGATCGAAGGCCCGTCGAAGTCCCACCGTTTGACCTGCCACAAGTCGGGACAACCTGTCGATGTGACCGCGAAGTAGCCATCGAAGTAGGCGCTGGCGGTCAAGCGAACCGTACAAAGGAAGGGTCCGCTTTTCGCGGAGACGCGGTATGTGCCGTCGATCTGCTCGGGTTTGGGCCGAGAGGCATGAGACTTCGACCACGACGGTTGGTCGTCGTCGTTCTCATCGTTGTCACGACCGAAGCCAACACTGAAACCGCTGTTTCTGCTGGAAGATTTGCTGCCCGAATTACTTCTGATCCACTCCGTCATCTCAGCAGAGCCTTGGTTCTCAGGAGGATCGCCCGTCGAAGAAGTGTCGAAACCCGAACTGGTGGTAGTGGTTGAACTTGTGGAATCGCTGCTGCTCTGCGAGCTCTGGCTCATGGAGTTGGAGTTCTGCTGGCCGAGCGCCGCGCTGGCGAGGGTGAGGCTGACTACGAAGAGGATTAATCTGCGCATGTTGGCTCTCCAGTTCAGTTCTTTTCGTCAGACGGAAGATCGACGTCGCAGCCCACGCCATGGCACCCGATCCAGTTGCCTTGCGTGTCGAAGTTCGGATTGCCTTGCTTGTCGAAAGAGGGTCTGGTGTCGATAACATCGGCACTGCTGTTGTCCGGCGGAGGGTCCACCAAGCAGCCAACGCCGTGACAACCGTCGTAGCCGCCATGTGCGTATGAGTGCGTATCGGAGCGGTAGTTCGAGTGATGCTCGTGCCGGTCGGAGGAGGCAAGCGAGGCACCCGCTATGGAACCCAACACCAGCATGCCAATGTCGCGTCCACGGTCGTCGTATCGGCGACTGCCAGAGTCAAAAGTTCCATTACGGCCGTGGTGGTAGCCTCCGACGTCAGCAAACACACCTTGGCAACCTTGATCAACCCATAGCCGCTGTCTGCGGCGGTCAAAGCCCCACGTGCGATTGAGAATGCAGGAACTACCGGAAATTTGATGGATCAATTGAGGCGTGCTCAAAGGGGCACGACACTCACTGTATTGGTAATTTACCGAGTGGCATTCGACCGTCACCGTGCCGCTTTGCGCTAATGCGGAACCCCAAGGGAAAGACATCAGCGCCAGACTGGCCGCTGAGAAGAAACTACGACCAAGACTTGTCATTGCACTTGCTCCTTATTCGCCTACACGGATAATTCGGCTGGTGCGTTGCTACATCCTAGTGCTCGTCCCCTGCCGTTGAATCGTGCATCCACGCTTTTCGCAATGCAATGCCCTTGAACCGACACAGTCGCGCCTGGTCACTGGGGTGTTCTTGGCAGCACCTGCGTAAAAGCGCACGCTTGTTCAGCTTCGTCAAGCGACGGTCGCCCCAGTGGATATTGCGCAGGGTGGCTTCGACACCGGCATTCGCTTGGCGAAGTTGGCGTCCTCAAGACATGGCGGCCTCGCGGTGGCCGGCACGCTCTGCTCCGCTTGCGTCTTTCCCAACTCGGCCCAAGCGTTGATGGGGGACGTGTTCTTCGGGTCGCGCGGCGAGAGGGGATTCCGGCAACCGCGTTAAACGATTGTGATACTCGGTGAGTGTGTGCAACACGTCGCCTGGCGGTCTGATGCGATAGAAGACGGCCTTATGTCACAAACGCTAATCACTTCATTGGCGCAATATCGTCACGGAAGCGATGATTTACAGGGTACGCGCGCCCAATGTTTCTGCGGCCTCTCGTCGAATAACGACTTTCGCACAGGAGTCCCAGTCATGGACGCAACTAGCCTTTCAGGTATGCGGCGCCGTTGCGCTCGCACAAGCCGGTTGCCCACGGGATCACCGCCTGCCACGACGGCGCGACAGAACTCCATCAATCGATTCACCTGGATTCTCCTGCTCTAAGGCGACGACGAGCTTTGCGTGTACCGTTCGGGTCGCAGTCGCATACATGCCCACGAAGCGCTCAACGTTGACGCTTCATGGGGCGCTTTCCGGGCTCGATACCGCATGTCGTTGTTCTTGGCGACAAGAAAACGGCGATATCGATCGCAACGAAACCAGCCGTGACGCGCCTCTTGCATAGGCCCAGTGCGCGGATCGCATTATCACAACGCGTCGATACCGTCAGTATCCGCGCGGCGGCGCCCATGGTGTTCGAACTTGCGATACAGCCCGTCATCGAGTCCACGCACTGAAGTGGAGAGCAACCTGATGGATATCGCGATCCAGGCTCTGACGGCACAACTGCAAGCACACGCACAGCGCCAGCCGGACAAGGAGACCTTCACATTTCTCGGTCTCGATGGGGCCAAGGTCGAAAGCCTCAGCTATGCCGAACTAGATCGTCGCGCCCGGCACATCGCCGCAATGCTTCAAGACCACGACGCGGGAGGGAAGCGCGTAGTGCTGCTGTTCCCTCCAGGCCTGGATTTCACCGTCGCGTTCTACGCGTGCCTATATGCCGGTGCTATCGCCGTCCCAGCCTATCCGCCCGATCCGGCACGCCTGGATCGCACGCTTCCCCGCCTGCGGGCGATCGCCGCCGATGTTGATCCGGCCATCGTGTTGACCAGTGTCATGACTCAGGCCGCCGCCAAACATGTTTCGACGCTCGCTCCGGAGCTGGCCGCAGCTACCTGGCTCGGCGTGAACGAACCGATTGCCAGCAACGCTTCCGCTTACCGGCCGGTCGTTCCGGCTCCGGGCGATGTCGCCTTGATCCAGTACACCTCCGGCTCCACCGCCGCTCCCAAAGGCGTCATGGTTAGCCACTACAATATCCTCGCCAACGCGCAGATGTATCAACAGGTAGCGTCGTGGAACACGGAACGCGTCATCGTGTCCTGGGCACCCACTTACCATGACCTGGGACTGATGGCCGGCGTCGTTCTGCCAGTGGCTCTTGACGCCCCCGTCGTGCAGATATCTCCGCTCGACTTTCTGCGTCGTCCGGCGCTTTGGCTCCAGGCTATCCAGCGCTACGGCGGCACCGACACTAATGCTCCCAACTTCGCCCTCGACCTGTGCTCACGCAAGATCAGCGACCAGGAACGCCGGGCGCTAAATCTCAGCAGCCTACGGATTTGCCTGGTCGCCGCCGAACCGGTGCGCCATGCGACCTTGGAACGGTTCGCTCACCGCTTCAGTCCAAGTGGACTGAAGCGCAATGCGTTGTTTCCTGCTTACGGCCTCGCCGAAGCTGTGGCCGGGGTGAGTTGCAATCCGCGTGGCGGTTGGCGAACGACCTACGTTGATGTCGATGAACTTTCCCGACACCGCTTCGTGGAAGTCGAGTCCGATCATGCCAATGCCACCGTGCCGATGATCGCCTCTGGCGAGCCCTGCGTCGACGTGACTGTCGCCATCATCGATCCGGATACCCGCTTGCCTGCTGCTCCGAGCACTATCGGCGAGATCTGGATCGATGGCCCCAACGTCGCGCTCGGCTATTGGCGGCGCGAGGCGGACAGCCGCGAAATCTTCGCGGCCGAACGCGCAGATGCTCCAGGCCGGCGCATGCTGCGCACCGGCGACCTGGGCTATCTCCATGACGGGCAACTGTTCGTTACTGGTCGGCTCAAGGATCTGATCATCGTCCGCGGTCGCAACTACTACCCACAGGACATCGAGCTCTCGGTCGAACTCAGTCATCCACGGATTCGCCCCGGCGCCACGATCGCCTTCGCGGTGGAACGCGAAGGCATCGAATGCCCCATCGTCGTCGCCGAAATCGATTTCCGCCTCTTGCATGAAGATGCCGAGAAGAAAGCCGCCAGCCTGGAAATCCTGGCCGCGATCCGGGGCGCTCTCGCCGAGCAGCTTGGCTTGCAACTGCATGGCCTGGTTCTGATTGGCGCGCGTAATCTCGACAAAACCTCCAGCGGAAAAGTCGCTCGCCAAGCTTGCAAGATTCGTTATCTGCAGGGTCAGCTGGAAAGCGAGTTCGTCTGGCATCTCGGCCTGCCGGCCACTGCATCTGCCAACGGCACGAAAAGATCCACGACTGGTGAATCCAGTGGCGATCTGACTGCCTATCTTCGGGGCAAGCTCGGCCCTGCTGTCGATGCCATCCTGCCTGGCCCCTGTGAGACCTCACTGCTTGATCGATTGGGAATGGATTCGCTAGCCGTCACCGAGCTCGCGACGGATCTCGAGCATGACTTCCACATCCATTTGCCCATACCGAGCCTTCTCGCCGCCACCTCGTTCGACGAAGTATTGACATTGCTGCGGAAGGCGATCGCTCGCCGAGCCGACGTTCCTTCGACTGCCGCCTCGATCAATCGCTCGGCGATCGACCTGCAAGCGCTGAATGCACCGACGCCCCTCTTCTGCGTTGGGGGGATGTTCGGTCCGGTCACTTACCTTCTACCGCTGGCCAGAACCCTCGGCCAGACACAACCGCTGATTGGGCTGCAGCCGCCCGGCCTGGACGGCCACGAGGTGCCCATGCGCTCGGTCGAAGAGTTGGCACGTCACTACCTTACGGCGATCCGTGCCATACAAGCCTCGGGTCCGTACCTGCTTGCCGGTCATTCGTTCGGCGGTCTGGTTGCCTATGAAATAGCGCGACAGCTGCGCGAACAGGGCGAGCGGATCGCCCAGCTCTTCCTGATCGACAGCTCCGCCGTGGCAGGCGACGACTCGAACGCGCCACTGTCGGAACTGATGGCACTCTACGAACTGGCTGTTGTTTCATCTCAGGCCGCCGGCCGGCCGCGCGACCTGATGCCGTTGCTGACCCTGCCCGCTGAGGAGCAACGAGCCGCGCTGCTTCGGGCTCTGCTCGGACAGGAGGTTCTATTTCCGGGATCGAGCGCGGATAGTTTGCTCGCCACTTTCATGGCGAGCAATGACGCTATGATCCGTTATCGTCCGTCGGTCTATGCCGGAGCAGTTACGTTGTTCCGCGCCGGCGGCGGCTTGCCGCGAGGCATGCTTCATCCGGACAGGCAATTGCGCCTGCACTTCGCCGACGCCACGCTGGGTTGGGCGCCACACTGTCCCGCGCTGCGCATCGTTGACTTGCCCGGCGACCATGTCACGGTCGTGCAGCCACCCCATGTCGCGGCCTTGGCCGACGCGATCAGGCGTGCCATCCCTCCCGCTTCCGTCCCGATCGAAGCACACCGGCTGTCGACGGCGTCCTCTGCCCCAAATGCAGGACGGGCGATCTCCATCGGAAAAAGCGGGGTTCAGTTCGACCCACTGCATGAGGCCTTCATCGAGAATCCGCATCCCTTCCTTGA
Source organism: Lysobacter sp. ISL-50 (assembly GCF_018612875.1). Classification (GTDB taxonomy): domain Bacteria; phylum Pseudomonadota; class Gammaproteobacteria; order Xanthomonadales; family Xanthomonadaceae; genus Lysobacter. The sequence goes on from NZ_JAGGRI010000004.1 coordinate 74,447, forward strand.
TCAGCTGCGCGAGCACGATCCGGTGCATTGGAACGCAGCCATGTCGGCGTGGTGGATCACCCGCTACGCGGATGTCTCGGCGGGCCTGCGCGACAAGCGCTTCTCGGTGGACAGCCGCAACGGGAGCCCGCAAGCCTCCGGCGACCTGCCCGTGTTGCAGAACGATCAGGAGCACTGGTCGCCGCTCAGCCAGGAACACCGCGCACGGAACGACACCGCGCTGACCCGATTCTATAACAACAACATGTTGTTCCTTGACCCGCCCACGCATACTCGCTTGCGGCGGTGCTTCGCGCCTCTGTTCGATCCGTCCAGCATGAAGAATCTGGCGCCCCACATCGATGAAATCATCGAAGCTTTGGTCGCCGAGATGCGTTTGCGTCGCGATCCGGAACTGATTCGCGACCTTGCCTTGGCCCTGCCCGTTCGACTGCTCTCGTCCATGTTCGGCATCCCCGACGGGGACGTTCCCACACTGGTCGAATGGGGACGCGTGTTGTCCCGCGGGTTCTATCCGATTGCCTCCGCCGAAGCGGTAGGACAGATTATCAACGCCGCCGACAGGCTCATGAGCTATCTGGCCGAGCACATCAGGAAACAACGCGGCGTCGGCGCCGGCGATCATCTGCTCGCTCACATGCTTAGCCAGCACGATGAATCCGGTCTTCCGTTAAGCGACGAAGAAATCGTGGCTAACTGCACGCTGATGTTCAGCGCCGGCCTGGAAACCACTCCGGCCGCGATTGGCAATGCCGCCCTGGCTCTACTGCGTCACCCCGATCAGCTCAGCTTGTTGCGTGAGCATCCCGAATTCGCCGAGAACGCCGTGGATGAAATGCTGCGCTACGAGGGGCCGGTGATAACCACCTATCGTACGGCGCTGGAAGACGTCGAAATAGGTGGAAAACGAATCCGACGCGGGGACACGATTGCCTTTTGCCCGGCCGCGGCCAATCGCGACCCGAGCATGTTCGCCGAGCCGCATCGACTGGATCTGGCACGCGACTCGAAAGCACACGTCGCATTCTCTCACGGCGTCCATTACTGCATTGGCGCTCCCCTAGCGAGACTGGAGATGCACGCTTTTTTGCGAGCCATGAGCCAGCAACACATCGAGTTAGAACCAGACGGAATACGCTGGCGGCCGAGCACTGTGTTCCGGCGGCTCGAGCGGCTTCGGATTCGCCTCCTCTCCTGAGCTAGCAAGCGAGCCACGGGGGACTGCAACGACTGGGTTGTTTGCTGCAACACGATGAGCCCACCAGGCGGCACCCAACTCTAATCCGTCCGATCCTTGCTTGATCTAGACGATGTGCTTCTACCCGGAGATACCCTCAGCCGAAGCCGCTTCGCGGCTCGTTCAAGTCACTAGTGGTGTTCTCCAGGAGGACTTCTCGTGCCGAGCTTGGACTCGCCGCACTGAGATCAGGCGGCTGGCCGTTTCCATCCATGTCGCTGCTCGATTAATTTTTCGCGTATTCGAACAACTCGACCACATTTCCCGACGGGTCCTGAAGCAGGATTTGCCGTCCCGCTCCCGCCTCAGCGATGTCGCCACGGAAGCTTTCTCCAGCCTTTCGAAGCTCGCCGATCATTTCATCGAGATCATCAGTGACGATCATGAACCTGCTCCATCCACCCGGTTGAGGAGAACCTCCTGCTTTTCCGGCACTGCCGGCTCCGGGCGCATTAAGAAAAAGATGCAGGTCTTCGCGGGCCAGTTCAGCGAATTTTCCTGGATTGTGCTTCGCGACTGCAAAACCCAAGCGGTCCCGATAAAAGGCAACGGACTTGTCGATTTCGCTCGCAATGTATCTAACAGATGCCATGCGTCTATCTCCTTTGCGTAATGGGCGCGACGTGCTTGACCACGTAACTCGCAGCCGTTGTTAAGCGCAGCGCAGGGATAGTGATCACGCTCAGGCGTGATGATTCCTTGAAGAAAAAGTGAAAATTCAGTGCCGGGCACTTGATGGTTCATTCAAGCCAAAACCGCTTCGCAGCACGGCTCGATCAGATGTCAGAAAATACCTGCTCGATCTTCGTCTCGGTAGCGGCGCGTCGCGGACAATCAAGCTCCCAGGGCTTACGGGTTTATGTGCGCACGGCTCAGGAAATCGCGCATGAGCGCTACCACCTCATCCAGGTTCGTTTCGAGCAGCCAATGCCCGCCATCCAGCAGATGCAGCTCCGCATCAGGCAGGTCGCGAAGGTAGGCCCTGGCCGATTTCTCCGGCATGTAGTGGTCTTGAGGTCCCCAGACAATCAAGGTCGGAGGGCGGCGCGAAGCAAGGTACTCGCGATGCCTGGGGAACCACTCCCGATTCTGCTTCAGCCCGACCAGCACATCCACCGCGACTTCCACTCGACGCGGAGTTGTCAGCGACCAATGCAAGGTCCACAGATCAGGTGGGATGCGTTCCGCCAGATCGGGCCGTACATGATTGAGGAACTCCTCGCGATAGCTCGCTTCGGTCACGGCCTCCCGCACGGCGTCCCGCATCGCCTCCGGCGACAGTTCCCACGTCTTCTCGATGTCGGCGTACTTGGGCCCCAACGCGTCCTCGTACGGGATATCTCCGTTCTGGATCACCTGCGCGACGATTCGCGATGGGTCCATCATCGCGAGCCGTGCACCGATGGGCGAACCGAAATCATGCAGGTAGATCGCGAAGCGCGTTACGCCGAGCTTGCGCACAAATCCATCCAGGAATTTGGCGTAGCCATCGAATCCGTACGCAAAGTTCTCCGGGGTTGCGCTGAACCCGGTGCCGGGAAAATCCGGTGCAAGCAGACGCCATCGATCAGCGAGCTGAGGCATCAAATTCCGGAATTCGTACGACGAACACGGATATCCATGCGGCAACAAAAGCACCGGCTTGCCTTCCTCGCCGGCTTCCCGGTAGAACGTGTTGATTCCGTCGACGTCGATTCGCTTGTGTCTGACCCGAACCTTCTCGTCAGACAAGCCCAAGGCGTTCGGAAGGCCCATGAACGGATCCTCGCGTGGAAGTTCCATCAGTTTCCGCGGGACGGATTTAATGATCGTGAAGTCCGCGTTACTGGAACGACAATGGATCAGAAGCGCCTCGGCCCTCGTGGCTCTTGGATGCTCCGCTAGCGACGTCTGCTTCTGGCCTATTCCGTTGAAAAACCCGGTTGAGTCGGTCATCTGAAGCCGGTCCACTGACTTCCCATGCTCGCAACGAACTCATTCGAAGCCCGAGGTGGCCCCCGGAATACCGATGATCGAGGATGACGCGGTCCAGTGGAATGGTCGTCCTCAATCCATGCGTCCGGACCAGGATGTTCGAGCCTGGCAGGAGGTTATCCGCCATATGTGCCTCGGGGAACAGAACCCATGCCGCTCACACCCCATAGTCCATCCCGCGTAGCCAAACACAGTATTCCGTGCCTGGCCAAGTCTGTGGGTTGCGTGGAAACGAAGGAAGAGAAACGCCCTGGGCGCAACTGTGGGAGCCATGGCGCCTGGGAACAAGCCTTCTTGACGGTCTCTTACGTTCTCTTGCTGTTTTATGCGGTCTAGCCACGGCTCGCCCAGCGGGCAGCGAATTAGCGCTCCACGACTACTCGGTTCCAACTGGAGGACGAAATGACCCAGCCGTCAACCGATATACGCAGCGCCACTGTCGATGAGATGCCGCGCGCCGTCGCAGCGATCGTTGCTGCATTTATCACAGACCCGCCCGCGCGATTCGCCTGGCCTTCGCCATTCGACTACATCCTGACCATGCCATTGGCCACCCGCGAATTCGCCGGCAGCAGTTTCAGGCACGGCACGGCCTATGTGTCCGCGGACTTCTGCGGCACCGCGCTCTGGCTGTCTCCTGGAGTAGAGCCCAATGGCGAGACCCTCGAAAAGATGTTCCGCGACACCGCAAAGCGCGAACACCTTGACGACCTGCTTGCTACGTTCGAGAAGATGGAACAGTCGCATCCTCGAGAGGCTCATTGGTATTTGCCTCAAATCGGCGTCGACCCGAATGCACAAGGCAAAGGCATTGGAGCAGCTTTGATGCGGCATGCTCTCGCCCGCTGCGACGAGGATCAAACGCTGGCATACCTTGAAGCGTCAAAACCTCAAAACATCCCGTTCTATCAGCGCTATGGTTTTGAGGTGATACGCGAAATCCAAATCGGCGCGGCGCCGCCCGTCACGCCCATGCTTCGCGCGCCTCGCCGCTAAGTAAGCATGCCAGCGCCGTTTGCGGCTGGTTGCCTAGCAATTTATTCAAGCTCTGGCCGCTTCGCGGCGCATCGTAAATGGGTCGATTCGGGGCAGCTCTCGGCCCAGTCGATCTGCGCGACAAAGTGCATCGCCATGCGCTGGCCAGGCAGGACTGCCCGGCCTACAGCACGCAAGCTAATGCGTCGGCGCGGGGCCAACCGGCAGGAGCCGGTTTAGACGGGTTTAATAGCTTGGCCCGACGTCGGAGCTGATGTGCGCGACATTGACTTGCCTGCGATCGCAACATAATGAGACTAGACAATAATCACTCAAACGAGAGCAGCCAGTCATGGCCATGCGCAACAAGGATGCGCGGGAAAAAATGGTTGGATGGATTGAGAACACAGGATTGCCATTAGAGATCGCAGCTGCGGCGGCGTTTCGACGGCATGGAGTCTACGTAGCTCACTCCGCGATCTATATCGATCCGCGGGCAGGTGTCAGCTACTTGTCCAGCTCGGTCATCTGCGGGAGCTTGTCGGCCAGGAAGTCGAGCAGCGCTCTGACCGCCGGCACCATCCCCCGGCGCGTTGGAAACACGGCATGCGCCACCAGTTCCCCGGCGGCCCAGTCTGGCAGCACCCGGCGGAGTTCTCCGCATTCCAGTGCCGCACGACATCCCAGCGCGGAGAGCAGCGCGATGCCCTGGCCATCGCGGGCTGCTTGAATCGCAAGGCTCCACACGCTGGTCATCAGGCGGGGCTCGAGTTCAATGATGCGCACTTCGGCTCCGGGACCGATCAGCTCCCACCGTTGCCTCGGAGCGTCCTCGATCAAGCTGATCGTGTCTGCGTGCTTTAGTTCATCCGGTGACGCGATTGGCGCTCGCGATTCCAGGTAGGCGGGGCTGGCCACCAGGATTCGTCGGCTGGTACCGAACCGGCGCGTCACCAGTTCAGGATCCATCCTCGATTCGGGGCGCAGCCGCACGGCAATGTCGATGCCCTCGGCCACGAGGTCCATGGCTCTGTCGGAGGCTCGAAGCTGAATGTTCACGCGCGGATAGCGCGCCATGAACTGCGACAGCCACGGCGTCAGATAAATCTCGGCCGCGCCGGCGGGACAGCTGACACGAACCAACCCCGCAGGCCCGGACGACGAGGCATCGACCGCATCCTGCGCCGCCTGCGCTTCAGCAACCATGCCGCGGCAGTGCTCAAGAAAGCGCGCCCCCACTTCGGTCAGCTGGATCTTGCGTGTGGTGCGCTGGAAGAGGAGCACGCCCAACCGTTTCTCGAGTTGCAGAATGCGCAGACTCAGCTTGGACTTGGGAACCCCCAACGCTCTCCCCGCCGCTGAGAAGCCGCCATGCTCGGCCACCGCGGCGAAATAGTAGAGATCGTTCAGATCTTGCAGGGCGGCCTTGGACATCTGATTGTCATTCACTCACGAACAGTCTGTCGATTTTATTCCCGGTTATCGCGCAATTGTCTACGGACTAGCATCTCCAGCCATCACCGCCGCTGGCTCGTCAGACCCACGGCCCCCTGACCTTGAGGTGCTCCGTGAAATCCGTCGCCATTCATGCATTCGGCACAGTGCCGGGCGTAATCGATCTCCCCCTACCTGACGTCGGTCCGCGCGACATTCTGGTCCGCATGACCCATGCCAGCTTGAATCCGATAGACCGCCGAATCGCCGAAGGCTTTCTCAAGGACCGTATCGAACACCGATTCCCATTGGTCCTCGGTATTGACGGCGCGGGCGTCGTCGAGGCCGTCGGCGCTCAGGTCGGCGAGTTCCACGCCGGCGATTTCGTATTCGGCCGCTTCCTGCACGCCTATGTGGGCAACGGCAGCTTCTCCGAGCATGTCGCCCTATCGGCCGCGGCACCATTGATCCGCATTCCGGCCGGCTTGGCACCCGAGTTAGCCGTCGCCCTGCCCACCGCGGCGGTGACGGCCCTGCAAGCCGTCGAGCGCTTGGCTTTGCCCGAAGGCAGTGTCGTGTTGGTCACGGGCGCAAGCGGCGGTGTCGGTACGTTCGCCGTGCAATTGGCGCACGCCAAAGGTTACAAGGTGCTGGCTACCGCATCACGCGATGACGCCCCCTGGCTGGAGGCGCTGGGGGTCGAGTACGTGCTCGATCGGCACGAGAACGTACTGGAGCAGTTGTATGCCTATTGCCCCACCGGCATCAACGGCCTGATCGATCTCGTCAATCCCGCTCCGGCCTTCATGGCATTGGCGGACTACATCGCCCCCGGAGGAACTGCGCTCAGCACCATCTGGGCGGCGGCGGATGGCTTGGCCGCACGTGGGATTCGCGGGGTGAATCTGGAAATGGAGCCGAACCTCGGCGATCTCTCCGATCTCGCTCAACGGCTGCTCGATGGCTCGCTGCGCGCGGTGATCGGCCGGCGGATCTCGCTGGAGGCCGTCTGCGATGCGATGACCCAGAGCCAGGCGGGCGGCGCCCGCGGCAAAACGGTCATCGACATCGCACGGCACTGATCGCCCCGCGCTCACTCCAATTCCAGGAAAATCATATGAAAGTCACCTCCGCAGTCGCAGTGAACAACAGCGACGCTCTCCAGATTCGGACGCTCGAACTGGACCCGCCCGGTTTCAATGAGGTACTGGTCCGTATCGTCGCCGCCGGCCTGTGCCACACGGACATCGCGACCCGCGACAAACTCATCGACGTGCCGATGCCGGTCGTTCTCGGTCATGAGGGGGCCGGCGTCGTCGAGCGCGTAGGTCCCGGCGTCGAGCATTTACAGCCGGGCGACCACGTCGTGCTGTCGCTGGCCTCATGCGGAACCTGCAGAAAATGCGCCAGCGGGTTGCCGGTGTACTGCGAATCGCACGCAGCGCTCAACTGGGCGGCCTGCCGCACCGACGGCACCACCTGTCTGCACGATGCCGATAATGGCATCGAGGTACACAGCCACTTCTTCGGCCAGTCGTCGTTCTCCAATTACGCGACCGTCAACGCCAGCAGTACGATCAAGGTCGATCCGAAGGCGCCGCTGGAATATCTGGGGCCGTTCGCGTGCGGGATCATGACCGGCGCAGGCGCCGTGCTGAACACCTTGAGCCCTCACCCGGGAACCACGCTGGTCGTATTCGGACTCGGCGCCGTCGGCCTGGCCGCCGTGATGGCGGCGCGCGCGGCCGGCTGCGGTCATATCGTCGCTGTCGACATCAAGGAAAAGCGCCTCGCACTGGCGAAACAAGTCGGCGCCACCCACGCCCTGAACCCGATGACCGGCGACCTCACCGCCCTGCTGGCCGAACTGACCCAGGGGCGCGGCGCCGACTATGCGGTGGAAGCAGCGGGCAACACCGGCGCCATGCAATCGGCCATCGCCTGCCTCGCCGAGAACGGCCAGTGCGTACTGACCGGCGTGGTTAAGGACCATACGACCATTCCACTCGATGTGATGCACGTGATGCGCGGCCGCCATATCAAGGGAACGATCATGGGCGATGCCGCGCCCAAAGCGTTCATTCCGCAGTTGATCGAACTGTTCGTTCAAGGCCGTTTTCCGGTCGACGCGCTCGTTCGCTTCTATCCGATCGAAGAAATCAATCAGGCCATTGAAGACTCCCTTTCTGGGGAGACGATCAAGGCCGTCATTCAGATGCATCACCCTTCCGCACAGGAGTAAGGCCATGAAACTGTTCAATCCCGTTCTGCTTGCCGTGTCGCTCGCATTGGCGGCCAATGGCGCGCCGGCAGCCACGCCATCGGTCGGCCACGACCACATCGTTCAGCGTGGCGGACTCAAGTACCTGACGCCAGGCTACAACACCGAAGACGTCGCGAAATTTTTCTGGGAGAGCCTCAACGGCTGGTCGGAGACTCCGGACAACCTTGCACGCTATTTCACCCCCAACGCGACGTTCGAACTGGCCTATGCGCCGGCCGATGATTTTCCGATTTTCTCGCGATCCAGCACAGGCCACGACACCATCACCCGCTACTTCACCAGCATGAGCGAATACTTGGGAATGCTGGAGTATTCCCCGGTCGCGACCTGGACCAAGCTCAAGACCAGCGATCCGGGCACCTACGTCTTCGAGTACACCAGCCGCGGCATCATCAAGACTACCGGCCGAGAGTACAACCAGAAGTTCATCTCCATCGTCAAGGTAAGGAACGGACAGATCGGTTACGTTCGCGAATACTGGGACCCCTACGTGGCGCTGCGCGACTTCAATCTGATTCAGCGCACCCCAGCCGCGTCCGATTAATCCACGCTCCATTCGCCGAGTTCTCCGGCGCACCCATCAGGATCCACCACCAGGTGGGTGCGACGAGAATCCGATGTCGCGCGGACTGTTGGCGACACGAACCAGTCGCCAACACAGTGGATACCACGCATCGGCTGGATACGGATTCGACTCGGCCGCGTAAGGCCGCACGGAATTGAGGAGATCAACACATGCACAGCGAACGCACCAAAGCACTATTTCAGGAGCACCTTGCCTGCTGGAAAGCAGGCGATGTGGATGGACTGATGAAGGACTTCCATCCGGAGGGTTTCATCATCAGCGGCCATGGAGTCTCCTTGAATGACGTTTGAAGCGGCCTTGAAAAGAACGTAAAACAAAACGGGACGCCTGATCGGCGCCCCGTTCTTAAGTCGCTTCAGCTGGCGACAGCTTACTTCGCGCGTTCGATCTCAAAACCGCTCACGTCGACGCCGAGGTTGAAGCCGCGTCCGGTGCCGTTGACCGCCAACGACACTTCGCCCTTGGTCATGACCAAGCCTTCCGCGCTTTTGACGACGCCCGCATTCGCGCCGGCCGTGGCATAGGTTCCGTAAATTTCGTCGATATTTTTCAGTTTGGTGAACTCGCCCTTGCCGTTGTCGATGCTGTACTTTCCTGCAGTGAGCCCAGCGCCACGGATGTGAATTCGGACGGCCGCGGCCTGGCCGTTGTCGCAGGTTACGCGCCCCGTGCCGTTGATGTGCTTGTAGATGGCAGCCCAGCCCGAGGTGTTGAATGTCATGTGACATTTGGTCTCGGCTTCGGCGGCACGCACGGGGTTAAGCGCGGACACTCCCGCCATAGCTGCAACGAAAACCGCCAAGCCAACGATGCGCGTAATCATGTCGCTCCTCCTGGGTGAAGTTGCGAAGGCCCATGAGTCGACCTTCGTCATAGCCTTCGGGATTGCTTGTTCAAGTTGGGGCACTCCGTGTTAGCGGAGCGCGAAGTCATGGCTAGCCGTAATCGCAAACGCTCGCAGCCGGCCGCAGGCCGGTTTGTATCCTGTTACGTCATGGCAACGGGTCACTGTTGCCGCTATTTTGGCGATCGACTTGCTAAGCGCCCGTGCAGTCCGGCGTGAAGCAGGGGTTACGGCTGGCTGGCCAGGGTTAAAGCCCATAGCCACAGACAGGTCAATGTCTGCGGCCTCGATCGATTCGTCAGCTCTGACTTTCCGACAACACGCCGGGTCGAACGCATTCCCAGCTTCCCCAACGGCGCCTGAACTGCACACGGCCACTCCACTGCTCAAAGCCCGCTTGAGCGGGCCCATGCTGGCTTGAATCGCAATCGCGGCGTCGAAGCAAGCTGCATCGTAATGCGCGTCATCGCCCCTGGACCGCCCAGGTACGCGGACATCTCCGGCCCAGTTCAATCGGGGCTGCGCGTCTGCGCGATATCCGCGGCAGCGACTTCATCGGTAGACGGCAGCGGGATGATGGTGACCTCGCCGGAGATGAATCGCTTTCCCTTGAAGTCCTTGCCGTGGTAGCGCGTGCTGATGGCATGAAATTCCGCGTTGCCCGACGCCAGATGCTCCAGTTCCGTCAGGTAGTCGCGCACTTCGCTGTCCTTTCCGAGCGGCCCCGCCAGCACCCTGTCGCGCGCCGCGATCAGCCTGCGCTCATTGTCGGATACGAGCACCGCCAGTTTGTCCAGCGCGCCCTGAAGCGTGAGCCCTTCCAGGTGCATCAACAGCCAAACGGAATTGACCGAGTCGGCGATGTAGATTTCCTTGCGAAACGAATAGGGATCGTTCACCAGGGTGATCGAGTCGATGGCCGCCGTTCTGACCGCGACGAGAGACTCATCGGCGGCCAGCGCGTCCGTCATGTCTACATCGATCGCATACTCGGTCATCATGGCGGCCCACTCGCCATAGTTGTCGACGCGCCGCAGCTCCAGGTAGCGATCGAAGCTCAAGGTGTCCATCTGAAGCGCCAGCGAATCGGTCTGCCTGAGGATCATGGTATGCAGCGACTCTTCAAGGCGTTTCCAGACGCGCGGCTTGGAGGCCAACTGCGCCTTGATCGGGATCAAGCCTTCATAAAGCAACTGCGCGATGGGCGCCGATGCGGGAGGCCGAATGCCCGCTATCGCATCGAAGTAGTATCCGCGCAGCTCCGACTGCCGCCGTGCATCGCCGAGGACATCCGGATTGGTGGTGGTGTCGTCTATGAGCGTGGTGATGCTCATCATCCGTTCCAGGTAATAGATCCGGTCCCTCTTGGTATGCGGATAAGCCAGGCCGCCATAGGACGGCATGCTCATGGACAGATAGTGGTCGACGGCCTTCTGGCTTCCGTAGTGAGCCAGGATGTAGCGACTGTCGCTGAGCGCGACCAGCCGCTCGGCTTCCTCGTGATCCGGATGCCACATCGGTTTCAGGGTCAGGTGGAAGTCGGGATGATGTATTTTCTCTCCGGCCTTCGGCAGACCGGCCAGGTTGCGGACGAAGTTGGGCGCCTTGATCATCCCCGACCCTCTCGTTATGAAATGTTCTGCGTTTCAGCCCGCGACCCGGGTCGCTTCTCAACGCGGCTTCAGGATGGCGCTGTAGATTGAGATTTGCCTCTTCACTATCGCCACCGCCAGGCTTTCGGTCATCACATGCAGTTCTTCCAGGGGCCCGTTGGCGCCGGCGGGGAAGTGGCTCTCTATGTTTGCCCTTATATCCAGAAGCCAACGTATCGCGTCGGCGTTGCTGGGCAGTACGCGCATATCCTGGATGCCGAATCCGCTTCGCTCCACGACTTCGGAAAAATACTTCGGCGTCTTCCGATACTTGCAAGCCAGTCTGTCGACGATGTCGGGAGTGTCGGACCTGTATTTTTCAAGGTCGATGTTATAGAGATTGTCCGAAACAATTACGGTGCTTTCCGAATGCACTCGCCGCCGCAGTTTCTCCATGACCGTTTCGTAAAGATCGTCGGGAAAATGGGAGATGACCCCGCGCATGACGACGAGGTCGTATGGCGTGTCGGCGTCCGGCAGCAGGTCGATATCCTTCGCGTTGCATTGATACAGGTTGATGCGGCCTGACAGGCCCAGATCAGCATGAGCCTGGGCGCCATGCTCCAACTGAGGGCGGCTGACATTGATGCCGTCCAGGCACTGGCACTCGGTAAAGCGATAAGCCAGATGCGTCAGGACCGAACCCCAGCCGCAGCCGATGTCGAGAATGCGCCTGATGGGCGCATGGCCTCGATCGAAGCCGGCCAATTTCAGCTGCCGATCGAAATATCGAACGCCCGACTCGTCGAGCGAAGCCGGTTGCGGCAAGACGGGGTCGTCGTAGACGCCGAACTGGAACAGAAGGCTGTTGCCGATGACTTTGCGCCAATCCTGCGGGTCGTCTTGGTAGGTGTATTCGACCTTGGCCTGGTACTCGTTGACACAGGCGCCGTGGATCGCCGTGATGGCCATCCGTTGGGGACTATCCGCTGTACGCTTGAGATCTTCCATGTGCACACTCCGCGATGCGTCAATGCGATTGCCATCTTGGCGGCGGTCTTCAATTCGCGCGCGCTGACCGGCCACGATAATTCGCTACGTGCTGTAGCCATGTCGCGCGAGGCGAAGCAGTTCTGCTTCGCCGGTTATCAGCACGATGTGCCTTAGCCACACGGTGAACAGATCAGGCTGCACGGCCAGCGATTGGACCAGGGAAGGAACATCGATCCAGCGCCATTCCGCTACCTCATGAGGGTTGGGCGAAGGGCGGCGATCGAACCCGCCAAGCAGGACGTGGTCGAGCTCATGTTCGACCATGTTCTCGGACACTCGCTCGCGATAGACAAAGCTGAAAGCTCTGCTTAGCGGGCAATCGAACCCCATTTCTTCGTGCAAGCGCCGGTGCGCCGCGGTTTCCAGATCCTCGCCGGCGCGCGGATGGCCGCAGCAGGTGTTGCTCCACAGCCCGGGAGAATGGTATTTGCCGCGGGCGCGCTGCTGCAGCAGCATTTCGCCATTCGGATTGAAGACGAAAATCGAGAAGGCGCGATGCAGCCAGCCGTTGAGGTGAACCTGGATCTTCCCGGCGGTACCGACCTGCTGGTCGTCGCCGTCCACGAGAACCAGCGTGTCCTCCGGTTGAACTTCCATATTCGATGCTCCCAACGGCGAGGGCCAGGAAGTGCTGGGCTACGGCGTCGCGACGATAACCAGAACTAGGCAGTACCGAAGCGACCCCAGTCACCGTTCTTCGCTCACCGTAAATAACGCAAACTAACCTGCCGGACACAGTTCGCTGTTTCTGCCGCAGCCCGAACCAAACGCCCCTCGCAGGCCGCCGGAACCGGAGCTTTCGAAGGGGCGCGCGGAGAGCGCAGAGGGTTCGCCGCTGGCAATTGGCGTGCCCGCGGCGGCTGGGTTCTCGCCAATCTCTTCGCGTCGGGGAACAGTTGGCTACGTTAAGCGACATCGAGTGATGCTTCGGATCTGAGCGCCAATCGCGCTCCATCGCTTAGGCGTCCGTGGCCGCCCAGGAGCGCAAATGCGGACTGACTCGGCTCGGTATTTCGTCTGCGCACCATGACGCTGTGTGTGTCGAGAACATCGACACGTTCGCATTTCCGCGCGGCCGCGAGGGAAAGGTGACAAAAGTGCGGGTTTCGCCTGTTCGGCCTGAGTATCGTCGATGAAGCGCAGTCCTGCCGATGCGCAAAGGGCGACAGGGATCGATGATGGCCGCCGCATCATGTCGTGCCCGAACGAATGTTCCTTAACCTCTCGATGCGATGGATGCGCAGGGAGCAACGCATCGGCAGAACGCGACCGCTCCCGCGCAACCACCAGACGGAGTCACAATGCGCCGAGACATGGAGTTGATTCGCAAAGTGCTGCTGGCCGTGGAGGCGTGCATCCCGCATCGCCTCATCGACGGATACTCGCAAGATCAGTTGCGCTATCACCAACTTCTGCTCATCAACGAAGGCCTGGTGGATGGCTGCTTCGTAAACGACTCGAACCGTGCCGTCGAAGTTCCGACGGCGGTCATGTTGACGCGCTTGACCTGGGCAGGACACGACTTCATCGAGGCGATCGGCGACGAAACCCGCTGGGGAAGGGTCAAAGCGTTCCTGGCCGATTCGGAAAAGCAGATCACGATTGAAACGGTGAAAGCTGCCGTAACCATTCTATTCGGATGTGCCAAGCCACCCGGCGACGAATGGCTGCACGTCGCAGGCGATCAGAGTCCGCACTGCGCCCCCTTTATCTGTACGCCGAATAATTTTTGCCGATCCTGTCGGCGCATAGGCAGGTGACCGTTAATTTGCGCGATGCATTTTGCGGGATGGCGCGCTGACGCACGTCTGGTTGGCCACGGCTACCGCAGGCGCAATGAGCGCCGCACGCATCCGATAGCGCGTCGGGATGCGGCGGACGCGGGCCGGAACGCCGCGATTCGGCGGCCGCCATGGAACCAGTCGCGGACCTCGCTTAGGATGCGCAGTCCGCTACCGGAGCCGAGCCCGCCATGACCGACTTGCGTGTGTATCAGATCGACGCCTTCACCCGGCAGCGCTACCAGGGCAACCCGGCCGGGGTGGTCGCCGATGCCGAAGGGCTCAGCGACGAACACATGCAGTTGATCGCGCGCGAACTCAACAATTCCGAGACCGCCTTCATCCTGCCCGCCGAAGCGGCCGACCACGACGTGCGCGTGCGCTTCTTCACTCCGACCACCGAAGTGCCGGTCTGCGGGCATGCCACCGTCGCCGCCCATTTCGTCCTCGCCCTGGAGCGCGGATTGCCGGCGAAGCCCTGTCGCCAGTTGACCGGCGCCGGCATCCAGGTCATCGAGACGCTGCGCAGCGGCGACAGCTTTCGTATCGCGATCGAGCAGAACCGGCCGAGCTTCGAGCCAGAACTGTCGCCCGTGCTCGCCGCGGAAGTCGCGGCGGCCCTCGGCGTCGGCGCTCACGCCCTCGACCCGCGCTGTCCGCTGCAGTTCGTCTCGACCGGCCACGGCAAGTTGCTGATCGGCCTGCGCGAGCGCCGGCAATTGCAGGCGCTGGCGCCGGATGCCGCGCGCCTGATCGCGCTCGGCCCCGAGGCAGGCGCGAAGGGCTTCTTCGTCTTCAGCCTGGACCGCGAAGACGGCGACGATGCACTGACCCACGGCCGCATGTTCGCGCCGGCCATCGGCATCGCCGAAGACCCGGTCACCGGCAACGCCAACGGCCCGCTCGGCGCCTACCTGGTCAAGCACGGCTTGCTCGAGGCTCGCGACGGCGTCGCACGGTTTCGCGCACGCCAGCGAGCCGGCAACGGCCGTGGCGGCCACATGGACGTGACCGTCCGGGTCGAAGGCGGCGAACCCAGCGGCGTGCGCATCGAAGGCGACGCGGTGACTTGCTTCCAGGCGACCTTGCCGCGCACGTTTTGACCTGACCGGTGCGGGTCGCATCCTTCCCGTGCACCGCTGCAGGCGGCAGCAGGAAAGCGGCGACAGCGAATCCCTCCTGACTGCGTGTTTCAGCGCCCCCAAGCCGCCCCTGATCCTGGTCGCTCACGACACGGCTTGACACTCCAAGCCGCCGCTTCGCGGCCCGGTTTGATAGGGTATGCCGAGTAACGGCGCGCTCGCTTGCATGTGCCGTCCAGGTCAACAGCTCTCGGTTGCTGGGCGAGAACTTTTGACATGCTGTCGATTGTCGTCGCCGTTTCCTCTCTCGGCATGCGATCCACGGCGATCGGCGATAGTTCGCGAACGTCTACCGTGGAGTGCGAAAAATGCAGGGAAAGCTACTGGCGGGCCTCATGATCGCGACGATAACCGGGTCGGCGACAGCGCAGTCGACTGCAGATGCGGCCAGATCGCCGCCAACGCCTGCGAGCGTCGCGGATGTCACTTCGGCCATTGTCGATATGGATGCGGTCACGGTGACTGGCGTACAACCGGGCCCAGGACTGTGGAAGTTCCACAAGGGCGATCGGGTTCTCTGGATCTTCGGCACGCTGTCGCCGCTGCCCAAGAACATCACCTGGGTGTCTGACGATGTGAATGCGGCGATAGCGGCATCGGACGTTGCCTTGCAAGGCCCCGGTTTGGCCGTTACCGCCGACATTGGATTGTTCGGCCGGCTGTCGCTGCTGCCCTCGCTGTTCAAACTTCGGAAAAACCCGAACGGGACCAAGCTGCAGGAAGCGCTGCCAGCGGATTTGTACGCACGCTGGCAGGCGTTGAAAGTGAAGTACATCGGCCGCGACCGGGCCAGCGAGAACTGGCGCCCCGTATTCGCGGCCAACGAGCTCTATCAGGCCGCATTGGAGAAAAACGGCTTGGTCGAGTCAGGCATTATCGGGCCGGTACTGGATAAAGCCGTCAAAGCCGCGGATATCGAGAAGCAATCCACGACCTTTACCATCAAGATCGATGATCCAAAGGAAACGCTCAAGGAATTCAATGCATCCACGCTCGACGACGTGCAGTGTTTCCGCAAAACCCTCGACAGGCTCGAGACCGATCTGGCGGTCATGAAAACTCGCGCCAATGCTTGGGCAGGCGGCGATATCGACACCCTGCGCGCATTGCCTTACGACGACCAAAGCCTGGCTTGCCTCAGCGCGCTGACCGATTCGGGCTTCACGCAAAGGCTGGGCATCGAGAATATCCAGGCCAAAGTCGCCAGCCAGTGGTATCGGATCGTAGACGGCGCGCTGCGCGAGCATCAGATCGTATTCGCGACCGTACCGATTTCGCAATTGCTCAAGCCGGACGGCGTCGTCGCCAAGTTGCAGGCCAAAGGCTACGAAGTCGAATCGCCGTAACTGGCGATGGTTTTGTCACTAGCCGTTCAGGCCGGAATGCGGGGATGATTGCGTACATTTTTCCAGCCGAAGGATGGGGACTCACCGATGGACAACCGTTCGAACCACGCGCGTTTCGCCGGCACGCAGACCCAGGCCAAGACCGAGCAAGCCGCCGAGACGGCGCTGCAGGCGCTCGAATCCCTGCGTGCGGTGTCTCCCGGAGCCGCCGATCTGGTCGCGCAATCGGCCGCCGCCTACTTCGACGGCATCGCCAAGCTCGCGTTGGCGAGCCAGGCGATCTTGCTGAAGCAAAAGACCGAGGACCTGGCTGCCATGGACTTGCAGCAGGCCGCGGAAGATGCACTCGGCACGCTCGCCACGGATATCTTCGCGGGCGCGGCCGCGGCCGTCGCCGCGGCGGCGGCCGCGCAGGAAGCCGAATCGGCCGGGTTCGCCATAGACCAGATCGACCGGAGCATCGCCAGGTACTCCGCGTTGCTGCGCAAGAGCGAGGGCTGAGCGCCTTGGCTTGAGCGCGCTCCGCGGGCGTCAGCCGCGACGCCGCCGGCGGCCGCAACGGGCCGGCGCGCGACCGCGTCGGCCTTCGCCCACCTTTGACGCGATAGTCCCTCCCTCAAGCGAGGGAGGGACACTGCGAAGGCGCCGCCTCAGTTCTGCGGATTCTCCAACAGCACATCGTCGAGATAGAACGACGCGCCGCCGGTACCGGTGCCGAGCAGCAGAATGCGGGCATTGGCCGTGGTCGCCGGCGCCGTCAGGGTCGATGCGATCTTCCGCCAGCCGTCGGCCTGCGCCGGCACGGCCAGCGCAACGGTGTCGCTGCCGAGGATCGAACCGCCGTCGTTGCGCCATTCGATCACCACGCGCACATTGCTCGGCGCGCCGCCGCCGGCCTTGATCCAGGCGCTGAAGTGCTTGACGCCGGCGCCGGTGCTGTAGCCGGGATAGTTGGCGACTTCCACGCCCCAGTTGGATTCGACGACATTCACCCGCAGGCTGTAAGCGCCGCCGTGCGCCTGCTCGGCGACGCGGGCGACCTCGGCGTTGTACCAGGCGCTCCAGTTGCCGATCGACGTTTCCAGCAACGAGGTGTCGGCATCCATCACATTGCCGGGCGGGTTCTCAGGCTCGGGATTGTTGACCTGGTCGGTGGTGCTGCCGACGTCCTGGTTGTATGGCGCGGCCTGCCAGGCGGCAAAGCTGATGCGGTCGCCCCAGCGCGTGGCGAACTTCCACGGGCCGTAGTAGTGGTTGTTGGCGAAGCGGTTGTTGGCGGCGAACATCACCTGGTTCTGGATGCCGGCTACGGTGTACGGCGACCACGGCAGATTGTCGGCGCCGGTGGCTATCAAGGCTTGCGCGCCGCAGTATCCGGAGGTTCCGCAGGGCACCACGGCCGGATTGAAGTAGAACTCGTTGGAGCTGACGTCGATGTTGCGCGAGTGCCAGCGGCAATCGGTGAAGAACGGCTCTTCGCCAACCTGGGTGTAGCACGGGTGGGTGGCGCTGATCGGATGGGTGTATTCGTAATCGTACGGCCCCTGGATCTGGTTCGGGCTGACGAAGGGCGTGCAATAGCTCTTGCTGGTGTTGCCGTTGGAGTTGCAGAAGCGGTTGGCGTTCTCGTAGATCGACACGCCGGAGAAATTGTCTTCGAAATAATTGTCGTTGATGCGGATCAACGCCGCGCCGGAGACCGTGCTGGGCAGGCGATCGTCGCCGCCGGATTCGGACAGATAGACCGCCGGCGCCGGCGAGCCGCCGTTGCTCGCGCCCTTGCGCCAGGCGTTGCGCAGGAAGGTGTTGCCGCGGATGGTGGCGTTGTAGCTGATTTCGTACCAGATGCCTTCGTCTTCGTTGTCGGCGATGTAGTTGCCTTCGAACAGGAAGTCCATGTTGTTGGTATCGGCCCACAAGCCCACGCTCTTGTTGTCGTGGACCCAGTTGTTGGTCACGCGCGCGCCGCGCACGTCCCAGAACTTGCCGCCGCCGGTGCAGCCGCAGCCCGGCTCCCGCGTTTCCCAGTCGTCGGTGTTGTTGCCGGCGATTTCGTTATGGTCCAGAACGATGTTCTTGATCGCCGAATCGCCCTCGACCGGCGGCTTGAACATGCTGAAGCCGTATTGGCCGTTGTCCTTGAGGCAGTTGTACTGCACGACGTTGTCGCTGCCGAGGAAGACGCCGGCGCCGTCGTTGTTCTGGATCGTGTTGTATTCGATCAGCCAATGATCGCCGGCATCGTGGTTGACCACGCCTTCGTTGTTGTTGTCGGTGCCGCGGCCGAAGTTGACGATGGTGAGATAGCGCACGGTGACGTGCTGGGCGCTGCCGGTAAAGGCATAAAGATTGAGATTGCGGCCGTCGATGACCGCGCCCGGCGCGCCGACGTAGGTGGTGTTGTCGCGGGCGATGATCTGGCCGTACAGGTCGTCGGCGAAGGTATGCACGCCGGTGTCGAACCAGAAGGTGGCGCCGGGACGATTGAAGTCGAAGCCGCTGTTGTCGCCGGCCGGAACCACCACCGCGCCGGCCGGCGCCGTCGCCGGGCCGCTCAGCAGCGTGGTATTGCCGCAGATCTGCGCCGGCGGCGCGCTCGGCCAGAGCAGGCCGGTATGCGCCTGTCCCTGCGCGGCGTAGCGCGCTTGCGTCTGCGCTTGCGCGGCCGGGGCGAAGGCGGTGGCGGCGACGACCAGCGCCGGCAGGGCGCGACGCGCCATTTCGAGAACAGTGCGGGTAAACGGATGTCGCGGAGTGATGGCCACGTTTCGATTCCGGCTGGTGACAGACGATGGAGAGGGATGCCCCGCTCCCTGCGGGATGCGGACACTTCGTGCGCACGCCGGTGCGCTCACCCTCGCCGCGTCCGTGCCGGACCGGCGTACAGTCGAGTGCGCTCCCCGAGCGCGGTGTCGGCGATGCCGCCACCTGCGCTGTAGTCACATGGCAGGCGTCGGTCGCAATAGTGGCGGCTGTCATATCGCTTCGGATATGCGAGACGTGTCGCATTATTCCCGCGGATTCCCGCTTTCGGATTGTCCTCAACCGGTATCGAATGTTGTGCACGCATCCGCATTGCGCGCGCCGGAGCGGCGGCGCGATCGCGGCAATGCCGCGGCGCCCGCAGTACCATCGACTCGCGGACAGGCCGCGGACAGCGAACCGGACTGCGGACTGGCCGTCATCGGCCACCGGCTTAACACGAGCGTCACTATCGTTCGGCACTGTGCGGACATGACTTGAACAGGAGCATGCATGAACATGAATAAGCGTTGGCTTTCCGCCGCGGCCCTCCTCACCGCGGTCGCCTTCAGCGGCGCCGTGTTCGCGGATCAGCATCGATACGAGGTTATCGGCGAAGGCATCGGACACGACCGCAACGAGGCCTACGAGGCGGCGTCGTACGACGCCAGCCGCAAGTGCTATCTGAGCTGGGGGCGCTCTACCCAGGAGCAGACGATCCTGGTCGAGGAAGAGCAGCCCGATACCGGCTACTGGTACGTCAAGCTGGCGGAAGGCTGCATTTCGGAAGACTGAGCCGGGCAGCGGCGGTTCCGGATCGTTGTCGAAGCGGCTTTTCGAACGTCGCGTCGGCGACCGACAAGCCGGCCGGGCAGTGCCCGGCTCTATTCACAGGCGTCAGCCGTGCCGGCGATCGGCCGGATAAGGACGCGTGCGCAACTGACGTTGAATCAGCGAGTCAGTCCGGCAAGCCCGATCGCAGTTTGCGCAGCAGGCCCGCCAATTCGGCGCGCTCGCCCGCGCTCAATACCTCCACAACCTGCCGGGCCTGTTCGAACCGGGAGACGATCGCCTTGTCGGTCAACTTCAGACCCTTGGCGGTCAGCGCAGCGGCGAGCGAGCGGCGGTCTTCGTCGACGGCATTGCGCGAAATCAGTCCGGCGCGTTCCAGCCGGTTCAAGCAAGCGGTCATCGCTCCCGAGGTGAGCAGCACCGACTTCCGCAAGGCGGTCGGCGTGAGTCGATACGGCGCGCCGGAGCGACGCAAGGTCGCCAGTACGTCCAGGTCGGTGTAGTTGATGCCGGTGCCGCGCAGGCCTTCGCTGGCGGCGCCCTCCAGCAAGCGGCCCAGATGCAGGATGCGTCCGACCACCGACATGGCCGAAGGGTCCAGGTCCGGACGCTCGCGCTTCCAATCGGCCACCAACCTGTCGATGAGATCGGGGGCGGCCTGTTTACTTGGTTTCTTGGTCATGGCTGAAGTACCTTACCATCAAGTATCTTGATATGAATATAAACTCGCCAAGGTCTTCAATAGCGCCGGCGCCTCATCCAGCGCCGGCCGGGCTTGCGACCGAGTCGAAATTCAGCCGGGGAGAACCGATGCGCCTGCGCGATCCGAGCCGCCAGTACATGCAGCCCCATTCGGGAGGACTTCGCGCCAGTGCCTGCGCGTACATCCTGACCGCATCGATCTGCTTCGCGCCCTTGTTCGCGGCGGCCGGTCCGCATCGCGCGGGCGAGGTCCAGCTCGATCCGGAGGCGGTAATCACGGTAGAGGGTCATCCGCTGCGTTATCAACTCGGGACGCTGTTTGTTCCCGAGAACCGCGAGACCCCCAATAGCCGGATCATCGGCGTGGGTTTCGCCCGCATCAAGGCGCCCAAGCCGACGGGCGCGCCGCCGGTGTTCTGGTTGCCGGGCGGTCCCGGTCTGAGCGTGCTCGGCGCGTTCACCGGCGAGGATGCCGCATCGCGAAGCCGGCTGAAATCGTGGGCCTCGTACGGCGCCGTCGGCGATCTGGTCGTGGTCGAGCAGCGGGGGTATTCGATACGCGGCGAGATGCTGAGCATCGAGGTACCGGCGTCGCCGCTGGACCAACCTTCGTCCGTGAAAGCGGACTCGGAAGCCATGATCGCGCTGGCGCGGGCCGCCGTCGCGACGCACCGCGACAAGGACTTGTCCGGATACACCATCGTTCAACTGGCCGCCGACGTCGACGATCTGCGCCGGGCGCTGGGCTATGAAAAAATCTCGCTGTTCGGCGGCAGCTTCGCATCGCAGTGGAGCTTGGCCGTCATCCGCCGGCATCCGGACATCGTGGCGCGCGCGGTGCTGTCGTCGGTGGAGCCGCTCGACGGCTTCGATATCCCGTCGCAGGTCTATGCCGCGATACAGCGCCTGGCGTTCGATGCCGACCGCGATCCGCGATTGGCCGCTTACCTGCCGCCCGGCGGCATGATGGCCGCGGTGCGCGAGGTGCATGAGCGATTCGCGAAGGGGCCGATCCGGGTCACGCTCGCCGCTGAAATCGGCGGCGAGCCGCGCACGGTGTCGCTCGGCGCGGAGGATTTGCAGCTCGCGCTCACCTCGCACACCGACAACGACGGCGCCGAGTGGCCGGCCTTCATACTCTCGATTTACCACCGGCATTACGACGCCTGGGCGCGCGAGACGATCCAGGCGCGCGCCGCCGGCGATATGGCGCTGATACGGCCCTTGATCGACACCAGCCTGGGCATCAGCGACGCGCGGCGACACCGCGTGCAGACCGATCCGGCGGTCGATTGGCTCGGCACCTGGCGCTTCGCGATCGACATCGCCTCCGCGCCGGCGTGGCCGACCCCCGACCTCGGCGACGTCCTGCGCACCCCGGAAGAAAGCCTGACGCCGGTGGTGTTCGTTCACGGCGATTGGGACACGAGCACGCCGGTGGAAAACACCACCGGTTTGCTGCCGTATTTTCGCAACGGCCACGCGATCGTGGTTCATCGGGGCGGACACGACGGCGCGTTCTATCAACTCAGAGAACAGCCGGCGGCCAAGACAGCGATCTTTGATTTCCTGCGCACGGGAAATACAAAGAACCTGCCCGTCAGCGTGACGCTTTCGCCGCCCGAGTTTTCGCTTCCGGCTTTTCCCGCGCCGGAAATACCGCGCTGATCGCTTCGACATCGTGTCCATAAGCACGGCTGAACACGCCGACATCTAGAGAGCCGGCGCCCGGCCGATCATCCGGGCGCCGCGCTACGCCGCTGTCAATGCAAACCTGCCTTGCCTTCACGCGCGCTTACCGCTGCGCGATGAAGCTGCGGTGCTGTCGGCCCGCGACGGACACGCGTCCCTCGCCAACGGCAAACAGACGGAGGAAATCCGCATGTTGAAGGTTCGCAAGACCCGGCATCACACGATCGAACTGGATGGCGTCGAATTGTTCTATCGCGAGGCGGGGCGTCGCGACGCGCCCGGCCTGCTGCTGCTCCATGGCCAGCCCAGTTCGTCCTACAGCTTCCGCGAAGTCATGAGCCCGCTGGCCGAGGTGGCGCGGGTCGTCGCGCCCGACCTGCCCGGGTTCGGCTTCACGCAAGCGCCGGACGATTATCCGTACACCTTCGACGCCATGGCGCGGACCATCGACGCCTTGACGCGCGAGATCGGGCTCGATCGGTTCTTCCTGTACGTCCACGATTTCGGAGCGCCCGTCGCCTACTGCCTCGCGCTCGCGAAGCCGGAGCGCGTGCTGGGGCTCATCATCCAGAACGGCAATGCGCACGAGGAAGGGCTCGGCCCGGACTGGGACGCCAACAAGGCCTATTGGGCCGATCCCACCGCGGAGAATCGCGCGAAACTGGTGCCGTGGCTGAATTTCGAAGGGGTTCGGCACACCTATGTGGGCGACATCCCGAATCGGTTGAAGCCGCTGTTCGCGCCGGAAGGCTGGCATCTCGACTGGGAGCGCATGAGCCTGCCGGGGCGCGTCGATATACAGTTCCGCATCTTCGAGGACTACGGCCGCTACGTCGCGCGCTTTGCCGAAATCTCGGCCTATCACCGCAAATATCAGCCGCCCGCGCTCATGCTCTGGGGCCGGCACGACCCGTATTTCGAAATCGAGGAAGTGCTGGCTTATGCCCGCGAGCTCGACGGGATCGACATGCATCTTTACGACGCCGCGCATCTGTTGCTCGAATCGCACCCTCAGGAATGCGCGATCCTCATGCGTGAGTTCATCCTCGACGTGCACTCCAACCGATGAGGCATCCGCGCGCGCCGTGAATCATCGGATGGATCGAACTTGTCGTTCGGCATGCGGCCTTGCTTATCAGATATAAATCTGAGCAACGCCATTGCATGCCTGAAATCGGCCTATCCGGCACTGCTCGCGGCGTGCGGATCGTGGAGCGCATGTCGCGCGTCAGGTCGCAGCCGAAAGCATCCGCCGAGGCGTCGCCTCGGCGGATGCATGGACGGGGGTAACGAACACCGCATTACCCATCAGTGAAGTCCGGACGCCGCGATACGAGCGCGGCGCCCGCGATTGCAGCCACTGGCCAGCGCCATGCGCGACCGGCGCTCACGCGTTTGGTGCGTATCGGGCATCACGGTGGGCCCGTTTGCGGCCTACTGCCTCGCGCGCATCGTGCCTATAAAGGGCATCCGGCCTTCCACCGCGCCCTGCCCGGCACCTTGCGTGCCGAACGGCGACTGCCGCCTGCTGCGCGGCCGGTCCGGCCCGGCACATCCCGTCGTCCTTTGGAGATTTCGCTATGTTTACCGTAGATACCACCCTGCACCCCGGCACCCGGCGGCCCGACGAACTGGTTCCGTCCCGTTACGCGCTGCGCGTCGGCGAGATCGACGCGCTGGTGGTCAGCGACGGGGTGCTGCCGCTGCCGACCTCGACGATGGCCACCAACGCCGATCCGGCCGACCTGGCGAACTGGCTGGATCACATGTTCATGCCGGCGGACGCGTTCGACTGGCCGTTGAACGTGATGGTGGCGCGCAGCGGCGAGCAGACCATCCTCATCGACGCGGGACTGGGAAGCCAGTTCTCCGGCTTCCCGCGCGCCGGGCAATTCCCGCAGCGACTGGAAGCCGCCGGCATCGCGCTGGAGTCCGTCACCGACGTGGTGATCACCCACATGCACATGGACCACGTCGGCGGGCTGCTCGCCGATGGCGTGAAGCAGCGCCTGCGTCCGGACGTGCGCATCCACGTGGCCGCGGCCGAAGTCGCGTTCTGGACTTCGCCGGATTTCTCCCACACCGTCATGCCGAAGCCGGTGCCGGGCGTGCTGCGCTCGACCGCCACCAGTTTCTATAACGAATACCGCGACAATCTGCGGATCTTCGAGGATCGGCACGAAGTCGCGCCGGGCGTCGTGGTTCGCCTCACCGGCGGCCATACCCCGGGACACAGCGTGGTCGATCTGGTGTCGGGCGGCGAACGGCTGATGTTCGCCGGCGACGCCATGTTCCCGGTCGGATTCGATCATCCCGACTGGCACAACGGCTTCGAGCACGATCCGGAGGAATCCGCGCGCGTTCGTATCCGTCTTTTCCAGGAACTTGTGGAGACCCGCGGCCTGCTGGTGGCCGCGCACCTGCCGTTCCCGTCGATCGGTCGCGTGGCGGCCGACGGCGATACGTTTCGCTGGGTGCCGATCATCTGGGATTACTGATCGCATATCGGCGGCGCGCGTGCTGACGATCGCCGCCTGACTCAGGCCGCTTGCGCGGCTGCGATGCTTACGCAGCCGCGAAGTGCGCCAGAAACATATCGGTGGCGGTGTTCGCCACCCGATCGCGCTGGGCCGGCGTCAACACCGGCTGGCCCATCGTGATCTGTGGCCAGAACGCGAAGCCCTTGACCATGCCCTGCAGTAGCATCGAGGCGAACCGCGGGTCGTCCGTCTTCAGGCGGCCGTCCGCCGCCGCCGCGCGAATCCACACTGTCAGGCCTTCTTCCTTGTCGCCCATGCGCGCGAACATTTCCTGCGCGCGTTCGGGCGAAGGAATGATCGCGGCGATGGCCACGCGCACCAGCTCGATGAAATCCTCGTCGTGCAGCAATCGCAGCTTTTGCTGCACGAGTTCGAGCAGTTGCGGCCGCAGTGGCCGGTCCGGCCGGTAGGCCAGTTCCGGGGACGCCACGCTGCGCTCCAGCAACTGCTGGAGGATTTGTGCGAACAACGCGTCCTTGCTCGGGAAGTGGTTGTAGACGGTGCGCTTGGAGACGCCGGCGCTGGCCGCGACGCGGTCCATGCTGGTGGCGTCGTAGCCGGCCTGGCGAAACTCGGCCACGGCCGCCTCAAGAATGGCGGCGCGCTTGCGATCGGTCAGGCGGGGAACAGGAGCGGTCATGGCGACAGGTTACACCGGCGGGTTTACTTTTTCAAAAAGTACACTACACTGGGCAGTGTAACTATTCAGACAGCCTGTTCGGCCCATGCCTCGACCCTCCCGCCTACGCCGAATCAGCCTGCTAACCGGAGCCCTGATCGTGAGCGTCTGCCTGTTTTCCGCCGCCAAGACCCACCTGCCCGTCGCCGGGCACGCCGCCTCGCCGCAGTTCGCGGACGGACGCTTCCGCAACCCGGACCCGCGCCCGGCCACCGGGTTCCTGAAGCTGCTCCGGATCATTGGCGATGCGCTGTGGAACAAGCCGGCCGACTCCGTGCCGGCCGCCGCGCCGCCGGTACTGGCGCTCACGCCCGAGCATCTGGCGCAGGCGCCGGACCACAGCCTGTTCCGGCTGGGGCACTCGACGATGCTGATCAAGCTGCGCGGCGGCTGGTGGATCACCGACCCGGTGTTCGCCGAACGCGCCTCGCCGGTGCAATGGATCGGGCCCAAGCGTTTCCACGCGCCGCCGATCGCGCTCGCCGACCTGCCGCCGTTGCGCGGCGTGATCCTGTCGCACGATCACTTCGATCATCTCGACTACGACACCGTGCTGCAGCTCGCGAAGACGGCCGACGTCTTCCTCACCCCGCTGGGCGTGGGCGACCGGCTGATCGCCTGGGGCATCGATGCGGAAAAGGTGCGGCAGTTCGATTGGTGGGAGGGCGCCACCATCGACGGCGTGCGTTTCGTCGCGACGCCGGCGCAACACTTTTCCGGCCGCGGCCTGTTCGACAGCGACAAGACGCTGTGGGCGTCGTGGACCGTCATCGATGAACCGCACACCGGGCCGTCGCTGCGCCTGTTCTTCAGCGGCGACACCGGCTACTTCGACGGCTTCGCGCAGATCGGACGCCGCTTCGGGCCGTTCGATGTGACCATGCTGGAGACCGGCGCCTACGACGCGAACTGGCCGTACGTCCACATGCAACCGGAGCAGACCGTGCAGGCGCATATCGATCTTCGCGGCCGCTGGCTGCTGCCGATCCACAACGGCACCTTCGACCTGGCGATGCATCCGTGGACCGAACCGTTCGAACGCGTGTCCGCCCTCGCGACCGAGCGCGGCATCGCCCTGACCACGCCGCGCATGGGCGAACGCGTCGATCTGCATTCCCCGCAGGCGACGACGCCGTGGTGGCGCGACGCGGACGCACCCGAAACCGCGGACGTCGCCGCATTCAAGCGGGCGGCCGTACCGTGAGGCTGCGATTGCAGGGCGCGATGGACGCGGAGGCCCGGCGCGGGATCACGGAAGCGGTGCTGCGTGCCGATCTTGGCAGCCGGATCAATTTCGAACGAGACGCCGAACACGACCCGCAGATCGTGCGGGTCGAAAACTGGCTGACAGTGGCGCAGACGGTGGAGGCGATTACGCGTAACGGTTATGCGGTCGCGGCGATCGTGGATGCGTCCAATGAGGTTCCGGCGATTTAGCCGGGCGCTTGGACGCCTTCGATATTGGCTGCCCGCGCGCGCCACCTGAACGAAGGCGTCTTTGCCGCCTGTCACAAGCTGGCTTTGATCACATCCTCGATTTATTCGCATTGACGCGTAGCGCCGCGATGCGATACTCGCGGCGAAAACCCGGCGGTCGTTAAGCCGGAGGTGTCGCATCAGGAGCGACCCCGGACCATCACAATGGTCGAGCCGACATGGAGCACGTGCAAATGGATTTGCCGACGACGGTTGTATCGCCGTTCTCGCAATGCGGGAACGCGCTTGAAGCCCACGACTTTTCCATAGCGATCCCGGCGATCGCTTTTTCTGTTCGTCTCTCACCGATGCCTGGCGCGCCCCGCCCCGGGCGCCTCACCGTGCGCGTTGAGTATTGCCGGAAACTCCCCGTTCCGACTCAGGGAATTAAACATGTTCACAAGGATTCGTTACATGACGCCCAGACCTGATTCCATCCGTGCGCGACGAATACCCGATTGGCTCCGGCGCATCGCTTGCCTGAGCCTGCTGATGTGCAGCGCCGGAGCGGTCGCCCAAGAGAGCCAGATCAAATGGGTAACCACCGCGTTCACCAACCCGCCCCCTACCGAACACAACACGCAGTTGGAGGCCGAGGAGGCCATCAAGGCGCTGCCCAACCCGTTCCCCGGGGCTCCCAGCCCATTCCTTGAGATCAACAAGATCAAGGGACAGGGGCCGCGCGGCGACGGCACGTCCGAGGTCGTTTACTGGATGGGATTGGCGCCGCCGCTGGACCCGGACTGGAAGTATCGCCATGTAACCAACCCCGCGACCTTCACGACCGAAGCGCAGATGGTCGCGTCCCTGAAGGCGCAATATGATCGCGACTACACACGATGCCCCATCAAGGCAACGCTCACTCCCGCAGGCAATTGGGCCGCTACCGCACCGGGCGGTGAAGGGCTTGTCGAACAAAAGACGTTCAATGCCGAGTATTACGATGGTTTGAATACGCCAGAGTTCCCATGCGCGAAGAAGACCGAGCCATCGATCGCTCAACGCAATCGAAGGCAGCAATGCCCGAGCACGTGGACCAAATGGAGCAACGACCGCCAAGCCTGCGTAAACGAAGCTTTTACCGCTACGCTCATCACCAACAAGATTCTTGAATGCGGCGGTGAGCGGGGCAACCCTTGCAACGTCAAGACCGGCGATAAGGTCGAACATCAGACTGATTTCGATCTGGGCTGGATCGCGCTCACTCGCAGCTATCACTCCGGTACCGCCGTTCGTTCGGGTGGCTTCGGTCCCGGCTCGACTCACTCGCTGGACTTTCGCCTGAGCATTGCTCCGGACACGCTCGGCCTGAGCGGTGGCAATGGCTACCAAGTTCGCTACCAGAAAGTCGGCGATGCTTATGTCGCCGCCGATAACAGCGGCGATCGGGTGGTTGCTTCCGGGACGCAATGGCTGCTGTACCGCGACAGTGACGTGGTGGTCTTCGATGGCAGCGGTCGGTTGCTCGAATGGCGTTCCGAAGACGGCACCACGCTGGCTTACAGCTATAGCCCGACGGGTCGCCTGGACAAAGTCACTCACTCGACCGGCCGTGCGCTCCAGTTCGTGTATGCGGACGATTCCGGCGACGCGTTGATCACCTCGATCACGGCCGAAGGCGCAACGCTGGCCAGCTATACCTATACCCCCCTTCGCCAGGTCGATACCGTAACCTTCTCCGGCGGTGGCCAGCGCAAGTACCACTACGAGGACAGCCGTTTCCCGCGTCATCTGACCGGCGTCACCGTCGAGGACAATAAGCGCTACAGCACCTTCGCCTATGACGCCAAAGGCCGTGTGATCTCCAGCCAGCATAGCGGCGGTGCCGATGGCATCACCTTGAGTTACCGGCCTGAAGGCGGAACCGTGGTGACCGATTCATTGGGCCAGCAGACCGCCTATGGCCTGACCAGCGGTGCCGGCGCATTGCCGCGTCGCATTGGCGATGTGGTAGACGAGAACGGCACGGTCAAGCACATCTATAACGATGAGGCAGCGGATTTCCGCGGCCGTCCGGCCAGCGTGATCGATCGCAAGAACGTCGAGACCAAGTACGCCTACGCCGAAGCCAACGATCCGGTCACCGGTACCCTCGCACGCACCGTGACCGCCACCGAGGCCTTCAGCACGCCGCTGCAACGCGTAAGCACTCAACGTTTCGACATCGCCAGTAATCGTCCGATCTTGTCGGCGATCGGCAATCGCGAGACCCGCATTGTCCGCAATGCGCGCCTGCAGCCGGCGACGGTCACCGTGCGCGACACCGTCAGCAACGAAACCCGGACCTCGACTTACGCTTACTGCGAGGCCGCGGACGTTGCTGCCAGCAACAGCGTCTGCCCGATCCTCGGGCTGCCCAAGTCGGTTGACGGCCCGCGCAGCGACGTCAACGACGTGGTGCGCTTCGAGTACTACGGCAGCGACGACAGCACGTGCGCCACTCAGCCCGCGTTATGCACTTACCGCAAGGGCGACCTGCGCAAGACCATCGACGCGCTCGGCCGTACCACGGAAGTGCTGGGTTACGACCCGCAAGGCCGACCGCTGTCGGTACTCGATCCCAACGGCGTGGTCACCGACTACGAGTACCAGTCGCGCGGCTGGCTGACCGCTACGAAGGTCCGTGGCGCCGACAACGCAGTGGAAACCGACGACCGCATCACCCGCATCGAGTACGAGCCCACCGGCCTGGTCAAGAAAGTCACGCTGCCGGGCGGCGTGTATACGCGCTACACCTACGATGCGGCTCAGCGGTTGACCGACGTCATCGATAACGCCGGCAATACGATCCACTACACCCTGGACTTGGCAGGCAACCGCAAGCAGGAAGACACCAAGACCACCAGCGGCACGCTCAAGCGGACCCTTTCACGCGTCTTCAACATCCTGGGCCAGTTGGAAACGCTCAAGGATGCCTCGCAGAACGCAACGGGATTCCGCTACGACAAGAACGGCAATGCCGATCGAGTCACCGACGCGCTGCTGCGGAAAACCGACCAGTCCTACGATTCGCTCAATCGCCTGAGCGCGACCCTGCAGGACGTCGACGGTTTGAAGGTGGAGACCAAGCTCGAATACAACGTATTCGACCAAGTCGCCAAGGTCACCGATCCCAAACGACTCGATACCGTCTATGCCTACAACGGCTTCGGCGACCAGACCAAGCTGACCAGCCCGGACACGGGCATCACCGACTACACCTACAACCCCGCCGGCCTGCTGGCGACCAAGAAGGACGCCAACGACGCCGCGACGCATCGCTACACCTACGATGCCTTGAACCGTCCGAAGGCGATCTTCTACACCGCCGCCGGCCCGGCCGACGTCGAGTACGACTACGACATCGTCAACAGCGTCTGCGCCACCGGCGAAAACTTCGCCCTGGGTCGTGTAACCGCCATGCGCGCCGAAGGCACCGAACTGAAGTACTGCTACGACCGCTTCGGACAAGTGGTTCGTAAAGTACAGACGGTGAGCAGCAAGAGCTTCACCCTGCGCTACGCGTACACCCTGGCCGGCGACCTGAGGACCGTGACTTATCCCGACGGCGTCGTGGTGGACTACCTGCGCGATACCCAGGCACGGATCAAGGAAATCGGCGTAAAGCCGCCGGGCATTGCGCGCACGGTGCTGTTGAACAACGCCGCCTATGAACCGTTCGGCCCGGTGGCCGGTTGGACCTACGGCAACGGCCGCACCCTGAGCCGCAGCTACGACCTAGACTATCGCCCGAAGACGGTTTTCGACCCTGCCAGCGGCGGCCTGTCGCTGGGCTATGGCTACAACACCGTCGGCGAACTGACCGAACTGAAGGACGGCCTGCAAAGCGCATTCCAAGCCAAGTACGACTACGACACCGTCGGCCGCTTGAAGATCACCCGCGACGGCCCGACCGGCACCCCGCTGGAGACCTACGGCTACGACGCCACTGGCAACCGCACCAGCCTGCTGCGCGGCGGGATCACCGATACCTATAACTACCCGACCACCAGCCATCGCCTGAACGGCGTCGGCGCGGTCAGCCGTGGCTACGACGCGGTCGGCAATACCATCAGCATCGGCGGCACCGCCAAGGAGTTCGTCTACAACGCCAACGACCGGATGAAGCAGGTCAAGCAAAGCGGCGTGGTGAAGATGGGGTATCGCTACAACGCCAAGGGCGAGCGGGTCGCCGCGATTACCGGTGATACTGGATCGGTAACGACCTATACGCTTTACGATGAAGCCGGGCACTGGGTCGGCGATTACGATAGCAACGGCACGGCCACTCAGCAGGCTGTCTGGATGGGTGATGCGCCGGTGGGCTTGTTGGTGGGTGCAGGCGCGACCACTTCACTGAAGTATGTGCAGCCCGATCATCTGGGGACGCCCCGTTCTGTTATCGATCCTGCACGCAACGTCGCGATTTGGACGTGGGATGCAAAGAGCGAAGCATTTGGTAACAGCCTGCCCAATCAAGACTCGGATTTGGATGGCACTGTCTTCGTTTTCAATATGAGATTCCCTGGCCAACGTTTCGATGTAACCACTACGTTAGTGCACAATTACTTCCGTGACTACGATACTTCCACCGGAAGATATCTTCAAAGCGATCCGATTGGCTTAGACGGCGGAATATCAACCTACGGCTACGTATCAGGAAATCCGCTCGCCTTGGTCGATCCATTTGGACTTGCAACTAACGGTGAAATTATTGGCTGCGCCGTAGGCGGATTCACCGGAAGCAGTGGCGGAGCCAGCGCTGGGGCGACTATAGGTGCTGGCCTGGGATTAGGTTGCGGTCCGGGAGCAGCTGTTTGCTCCGTCGGCGCGGGAAGTGCAGGAGCCATCGGTGGAGCTGTAGTGGGTGGGGCGGTAGGTTGCGCTGTTGGTAGCTATGTTGGTGGCTATCTCGGAAACGCAGCTCAAAACCTGTGGGATTATGCAAAAAAAGGAAGAGACCAAGCAAAGCCTGATAGCGAGCAACGGCCTGATGACTGTCCGACTGGAACTGTACCCATTAATGCCGATCCACGTTTAGATACCGATAAGATTCATCGAATTAAAAAGACAGGGTCTGGTATAGGTGCTGGGCCACGAGACTGGGTCGGAATAGACCGGGAAGGCAACATTTGGACTAATGTGGATGGAGAAGGGTATAACCATGGGCCTTACACGGATTTCCTGCCATGAACTATCAACTTTCATTGAGAATTACCCATCCAAGCATTGATCCGCTTGAGATCACCCGTACCCTGTCTCTCGACCATAGCGTTTGCCACAAGCAGGGCGAAGAGAGACGCACACCTAAGGGAAATCCACTCCCCGGACAGAATAAGAACTCATTTTGGCTGCACGAAGTCGTCGTAGATGATCATGAAGACATATCGTCAGCTATTGAACACACCAACCATAAGCTCAAAGATCATCAAGAATTCCTAACCAACCTTGTGAAAGAGGGCGGCAATATTCAATACTTCATTGGTTGGTTTGTCGAAGCGAATTCTGGCGATATTCTTGACTGGGAATTGCTGAGACATTGCGCCGAACTTAATATTGATCTTTACTTCGATATTTACGCAAAATAGTATGAGGAAAAAATAAGGGCCACTCGTGGCCCTTATTTTAACTTCGGACTCGGTCGATCACGGGTTTAATCCCTTTCCAGTCTATATAAGCGAATGGAAGACTAGCCGAAGCTTATGATCGTTACCTAAGCGTCTGAATGCTATCCCGACACTTTATATCGGATGACTGAGGCCGCGCGCTGACGGCGATCCGATCATGCATCAGCCCGATATCCGTTCGCCTCCACCCTGACGGCAGCGAAGCGTTCCAGGAAATATCCAAGCTCCGGCTCGTTCGAATGGCCCTTTTCGCTTTATGTCTGTACCCGTCGGTCTGGACGGAGACGCAATTTGGAATCCTCCGCAACGATCTGAAGCGTGGTCTAGCACTGCCGGACCAACGCGCAAACACCAAACAAACTCAAACCTCGTAAACCCAAGGCGGCAAGCGCGACACTAACGGCGACCCCTGCCCAAACGCCGTATACACGCGTTGAGCCAGATGCTGGCGTTGGGTAGCCCACCCCAGCCGCCACAGCGCGCGGCCGATCGCGTACGACAGCGCGACCATTGCAATGCCGATTGCGGAAACGCCCGCGCAGATCAGCAGCGGACTCCAATCCGCTCCGACGAACAGGCTGATGACGCCGAGCAGCACCGTCGTCATCAGCGCCAGCATGGCCAGCACTTGCACCATGTCCCGCAGCCAGCGTGCGGTGAAGGTGGTCATGGCGCGGTCGGAAAACCGGATGCGGAAGATCCCGTGGGCGAGGTAGACGCGGCCGTCTGGCCAGGGTGCCGCCATCCGCGACTATCCAATCAACCCAGTCGTCGTCGCCCCGAGTCGCGACGAGCCCAAGGTAGCCGGCGCGGCCAGTGCGATCATCGCCCCCAAACGCGGCCAGGCTGCGCGCCGGTTCTCCGGCCACGTCCAGCCCGCGTACCTGCACGCGGCCGTACAACGGACGGGGCGGATCGTCGGCTGCGGCGGTCTCGTCGATCCAGTGCAGGCAGTAGCGGCCCTCATCCTCGGGGACGGCGACGCGAAGCCGGGCGATGCGGCCGCGGCGGATCCGTGCGGGAGTGAGTCGAGGCGACAAGGCGAATCCAATCCATGGCAGGCCGGCAGGACAACAAGCGCCTGCGAGTTGGAGGAGGCGGTCGAGATATCGCGGACGCGCGCAGCGTTTCGATCGGGCTGAACTCAGGACTTCATTTGACGAATTGCATGTCCAACAACTGCCCGGTTTTCGCCTCTACCTTGAGCAGGTAGCCTTCCGAAATGTAGAAGCTCAGCGGCTCCTCGCCCGAGATGCTGTACATGGTCAGATGGTCTTCCTGCCTCGGAAAATGCGGCAGATCGATGTCGCGCCAAAGCGTGCGTCTATCCATGTCCAGTGCCACGATCGAAGGCAGGCCCTCGCGCGGGAAGAACGTCACGATGACCGTGCCGTCGATAAGCGCCGCAGTGTGGATGTCGCGGTCGAAGTCCCATTCCTCGCCGTTGACGACGATGGTGGTTCTGATGGGGAGCCTCATGCCGTATCAACCCTGGTTCACCGAGGGCGCTGCGCGGAAAAGGGGAACCACCCAATCCAGCACCAGCGCCACCAAGATGAAGGTGAGCAGCACCAGTCCGGAAAAGATCACTCCCATCATCGTCAGCGCCCAGGCCATCAAGCCCGCCTCTTGTCCGATGCCGAATATGCCCTTTATCAGCAAGCACACCAGAAGCGGAACGAATTCGACGAACAGATAGGCGAGCACGCCACGGCGCACCGCCTTGCAAAGCCGCGGCCGCCAGGCCGGACGCAACCACGCCGCCGCCGGCAATCCCGCCAGGAGAATGATCCAGGGCCCGAACACGAGGGACAGCGGCAGCGCGCTGCTGCCGGTCGCGCCGAACTGCGCCTGCGATGAGCCGATGAAGCCCATGAGCCCCAACCAAAGCGCTGCGATCCCTGCGAAGCGCCGATATTGATCGTTCAAACTGAAATCCTTTCGATGACGAAGACTCAACGGTCGGGCTAGTTTGATGACGTCGGGGCCCGAACGTCAAAAAATCATCGGCTCCGGCCACTGGAAGCCAACGGTTCCTATAAGTGCCATGGATCGGCCGTCCGCAGGCCTGGATAAAATCGCCCGAAGAGATGTCAGCCCGTTTGGCGCTTACCTCTGTTAATGCGGCGTAGACATCGAATTTACGGCTTCCGCCGACAATCGTTTTGCAAGCCACTGCCGGACTTGGCCCGCGACAACGAATCTTCGAGACCAATGCCATGAATACCATCGACGATTTCTTTGCGAAGTACGAAGAAGGCGCGAACAGTTTCGACCCCGACCTGCTTGCCTCCCAGTACACGGACTGCTTCATGTCGGCGGACCCGAAAAGCACTTTCTGCATACGAAACGACACCAAGCTCAGAGAGGCGGCGATCGAGAGGGAGAAGCTGTTCCACAACCTCGGGTTCAAGTTCGCGAAGATTATCGGCAAGGACGTCACCCGGCTCGACGACAACTACACGATGGTCAAGGTGCATTGGCACCTGAGATTCGATAACCCATCGGCGAAGCAGTCGGACTTCAAGTTCTTCAACACCTACTTCCTTTCCACGACCGGCGCGCTGAAAGTCGTGTTCTACATCAGTCATGACGACGAACAGAAGGTCATGAAGGATGCAGGGTTGGTTCCGATCCAAGCAAAGTAAAAACGCTGCCGCTCTGCCCACGCGGTGTCTGTCGCAATCGCAATGTTGTCATGGACGCGCCGCGGCTTCCGGCGCTACCGCGAACACCAACCACGCCTGATCGCGCAATGGGACGGACGTGACCACGATTTCGCAGTCGCCGAATGAAGCGCGCTCGTAGTTGGGCACGGCTTTGCGATAGCTCTGCTCGCCTTTGGGCACGAGCGATGGAGCCGTCGAGGAAAGCTGCACCCGGTTGCCGCCGCTGTTGTGGTCGGACAGCGCCGTCACCGCCGGATACCGGCACAGCGCGAAAGACGCGCCTTCGCGTACCGCGAAGGTCGCTTTGTCCGCATCGAGCCAGACGAGAGCGCCAGCCGGCGGCGTCTGTAGCTTGCCGAATGCGTCGATCGCCTTGTCCGCCATTTCGATCATCTGCTCGTCGCGCTTCAACGCGGCCGCCAACAGGGCGTCGTGGTTCGACGCCGACATGGATTCCGGCGGCTGGCTTGTCTGTCGCGCGCGCTCGGAGGCTTGTACGCCGGCCGTCGCGAGTGCGATCAGCACAGTTGCGAGTATAAGAATCGATCTGTTCATTGGTGAATCGCCTCGGCTTGTGTGGCTGGTTGCAATTGATACCGGCGTCGCGCGGGCGCTTTCCGCCGGCGTCCTCCAGCGATCGGCCAGGATGCAGGATGCGCCCGGCTGCCGGCCATGCCGATGCGCCCGGACCCGGGGCGTTCGCGCTACCGATCGCAGCCGCCTGTTTAGGTTGTTTCTTGATCGCGGTCAAAGTATCTCTTCGTCAAATCCCTTGATGCGACTATGAATTCGTGTGAGCCTGAAATCGTGCCAGGACGCGCGTGTTGTATTCTGCGCTGCGTTTGCATGCAGCGCATTGCTCGCGAGAGCGGCATCGAACCAGCACCACATCGCGCGGGCAATCCGTGCGACCGCTGCACGGTAAAGCCTGAGCAAACCCAAGCAACGCTGCCCGCGGGACCGGACGCGTGGATACGTTTTCCTGGACACGTCGAAGCACGGCAACGTCTGTAAGGCGATTCTTGTCTCCAACCGCTCCATCGGCGAATTCAAGAAACCCCTGACAGATCCTCGTAGTGAGCGCCTCAAATCGGGCCATGCCCGGATGGGGGAATGAATCGCAAGACAGTCAAGGAGAGGATGACGATGCACAACATCAAGTTGATCGTACTGGGAACCTTGTTGGCGATTTCCGCCGGTGCCGGCACGACGGCCAACGCCGCGGGCTGTTACTGCTCGGTGGTTTACTACGACGCGGCCGGCACGGTGGTCGGCATACGCCAGCCGGCCGGGTGCGGCGATCCGGGCTGGGGCATCGTGACGACCAAGTCGAAGGCGTACGCCGGCTGCATCATGTAACGGCAACGTCCGCGAACGAAGCCGCCCGCCTCGCTCGGGCGGCTTCGTTTTTTCGAGTTGCGCGTTCCCCATCCGAAGTGGCGGTTTCCCGCCCACACTGCCGGCGCCGCGGCTGCCATTGAGGATCTCTCGCGACCTGTCTGGAATCCGTGCCATCCCTCTGGGTGATCTTCACCGGCGGCCGTTATGACGATGCGCAAGGCACGACTGATCGTGATGCTCGTGGGAATACTGCTGCCGTACGCGGCGCGCCTGCCGCGCGGGCCGAGTGGCTTGGGGCAGTACACGGACACCAACATCGGGGCCTGGCTGTTCCTCGAGGCCTTCAACGCCATCGCCTGAGGCGCGATCATCGCGGCGAGCGCCCGTTAGCGCCCTTCGTCGGTATGGGCGCTCGCGCTGCCGGGCTCCGGTTTTCTCGGGTTCGCGCACTATGCGCTGGATCTGGCCTCGGCCAGTACGCGCAGGGCACCGAGCGCGCCCGCTACGTGGACACCGCCACCGTCATGCTGCGCTCGCTGTCCGCGCCGCCCTACCGCGCCGCGCTGGGCGAGAACGGCGGCTTCCTGCTGCGGCACAGCGTCGGCTCGATCCCGCACAAGAGCGAAGTCGACGTGCCGCTGACCTATGCGGACTATTACTTCGTCGAAGCCTTGCTTCGGTATCGGCGCTGGTATCTGCCGCAGGCGTGAACGATATCGAGCATCGCCGGTCGCCCGGCGATCCGCGCCCAAATGGCGACTCACGCCATTTGGACGCGTGCGAACGGCCCGCGGGCCGGCTTAGCCCTTCAGGAAATCCATCGCCTCGGTCGCGGGCGTGCCACAGTTCGTAATCCAACCGCCGAACCCGACATGGACGGCGGTCACGCTATATCGATGAATGCGCGGCATGCGGGCCTTGCACGCGCCGATGCCATGTACCGCGAAACGCATTCGCGCCCGAATATGACACCCGTCACTCGACAGCCGGGTGCCCCGCGCCAAGGATTGCTCCACGACCGGAGCCGACTCATGCACGCACGCCTCATCGCCATCGGAATATTGAGCGCACTGTGGTTGGCCGGGCCGGCCGCCGCGGAAGAAGCAAAACCCGCGCCGGACAAGGTCGCGTTTCAGTGGAACGTGCGCATTGCGCTGCGCGACGGCGTGAACCTCAGCGCGACCCGCTATCGCCCGCAGGGACTGAAGGCCGCCACGCCGTGCATTTTCGCGATGACGCCGTACATGGCGCAGCGCAATCACGAACGTGCGATGTACTTCGCCAGCCACGGCTACACCTATTACGCGGTGGACGTGCGCGGCCGCGGCAACTCGGAAGGCGAGTTCACGCCGCTGCTGCAGGAAGCCCGTGACGGTCATGACGTGGCCGAATGGCTGGCGCGGCAGAACGAATGCAACGGCAAGGTCGCGATGAGCGGCGGCTCGTACCTGGGCTACAGCCAGTGGGCCGCGGCGAAGGAATTGCCGCCGCACCTGGCCACGATCATTCCGGTGGCCTCGGTCGGGCCGGGCATCGACTTTCCGATCCTCAACAATATTCCCTACACCTACAACATGCAGTGGCTGACCTTCGTCAGCGGCAACGCCTCGCAGGACCGGATTTTCTTCGACGGCGCGTTCTGGGCGGCGCAGTACCGGCGCTGGTATCTGGCGCATGCGCCGTACAAGGAACTCGACGCCTATATCGGCAATCCCTCGCCGACCTTCCAGACCTGGATCGGGCATCCGCACCAGGACGCGTATTGGGACAGCTATCGGCCCACGCCCGCGCAGTACGCGAAGATGACCCTG
This sequence comes from Lysobacter sp. ISL-50, assembly GCF_018612875.1. GTDB lineage: Bacteria > Pseudomonadota > Gammaproteobacteria > Xanthomonadales > Xanthomonadaceae > Lysobacter. Next base: position 112,745 of record NZ_JAGGRI010000004.1, read on the forward strand.
CCGATCCTGAGCATCACCGGTCATTACGACGACGATCAGCCCGGCGCGATGAATTACTACAAGGAACACATGCGCTATGCCGGCGCCCGCGCCAAGGCCGCGCATTACCTGATCATCGGCCCGTGGGATCACGCCGGCACCGGCAATCCGCAGGCGGAAATGGGCGGGCTGAAGTTCGCGCCGGCTTCGGTGCTCGACATGGGCGCGCTGCACACCGCGTGGTACGACTGGACGCTCAAGCAAGGCAAGAAGCCCGAGTTCCTGAAAGACAAGGTCGCGTTCTACATGGTCGGCGAGGAAGCCTGGCGCTACGCGCCGTCGCTGGCGGCGGTCACCGCGAGCACCCAGACCTGGTATCTGGATTCGCGCGACGGTCGCGTCAACGACGTGTTCGAAGCCGGGCAGCTGCGCAGCACGCCCTCGGCCTCGGCCACGCCGGATCGATACGTCTACGACCCGCTCGACACCAGCGCGTTGCAGTACGAGGACCGGCCGGAAGTGTTCTCGCCGACCTATGCCTTCATCCTCGATCAGCGCGGCACCCAGCTGTCGTCGGGCAAGCAACTGGTCTATCACACGCCGGCGCTGGAGCGCGACACCGACATCGCCGGCTTCTTCAAGCTGTCGGCGTACATCGCGCTGGATCAGCCCGACACCGATTTCGCCGCGAAGATCTACGAGGTCAAGGCCGACGGCAGCACGGTGTTCCTGACCCAGGAGTTCAAGCGCGCGCGCTATCGCGCCAACCCGCGCGAGCCGGTGCCGGTCACGCCGGGCGCGGTGGAACGCTACGACTTCGACCGCTTCAACTTCACCGCCCGGCGCCTGGGCCAGGGCAGCCGCCTGCGCCTGGTGATCGCGCCGCTCAACAGCATGACCATGCAGAAGAACTACAACAGCGGCGGCGTGGTCGCGGACGAGTCCGGCCGGGACGCGCGCAAGGTCACGGTGACGCTGTATCACGATGCGCAGCGGCCCAGCGCCTTGTACGTGCCGATCGCGGCGAAGTCGTCGGTCGCGGATAAAGGCGCCGGGAAATCCACGCCCGATCGCGGCGCGGGATCGCCGTGAAGCCGGCGCGCATCTTTGCCGCGGGCGCTGTGGTGGCGGGTTTGGGCGTGGCCTTGCTGGGCGCGGCGATCTATTCGGGCGCGTCGATTCCATATCAGGACGCGCCGGCCGAGTTGCTGGCGCAACAGGCCGGGGAAATCGCCAACGCGCGCGTCATGTTCCTGCTCGGACTGACCGTCGCGGCGGTCGGTGCCGTCGCGTTCTGGCGCAGCCTTGCGCGCGATCGCAGAGGCAAGCATTGAATCCGCATGCACGCCGTCGCGGCATCGACGGACGGTTGCGCGCGCGAACGCCGCATTCATCCAGCCGCGGCTGTACGCCTGCGGCCGCGCCGCGCGATCTGTGATGCCGCTCGCGGACGCACATCGTCAACGTGATAAAAAAACCCGCCTTCCACTTGTTCGCGCATACGGACGGATGCGCGCAACGGCTGCATCGCGAACCGTCCACACCACGCCACGGGAATCGTCGTCGGCCATCGCCGCCGGGGTTCCATCACGCAATGCAACTGGAGAGCTTCATGCCCATGAATGCGGAAATCTCACAGGACGTACTCGCCCGCCTGCTGATCGAAAGCGTCGGCTCGCCCGACCTGCACGACGATAAGCTGGTGGACAAGTCCAGCAATCTGCTCAGCCTGTCCTGCGTGTACACCAGCTGCCACAACTGTCAGGGCGGCTGATCGTTGTTCCGGCGGGCTGCGCTGCGAGGCGCGGCCCGCCCGGTATCCCGCCTTGGGCGACAGCGCGATTTTCCCCGGCCACGACGACGGCATCGACCCGGCGCTGCGGCCGTTGCTGCGCTGGGCCGAGCCGCTGCTGGCACCATTGCGCGCGCGTTGCCTGGCGCAATGGCGCGACAGCGCGCAGCGCCATGGCGATGCCCTGGATTTCGAACGCCTGCGGCCGTGCATCGACGCCGCCTTCGCCGCACCGGCCCTGGCCTGGAGCAGCCGCACCCTGCTGCTGGAACTGGCCATCGCCCGCCATCACCGCGCCTTGTCCGGCGCGACGCCGCGGCAGCGGCACGACGAATTCCTGGACTGGATCGACAGCGCCGCCGGCCGCCAGGCGCTGGATCGGCGCTATCCCCTGCTGAGCGAAGACATCGTTCTGCATGCGGCGCAGACCGAAGAGGTTCTGAATACATTCCTGCGGCGTTACCTCGACGAGCGTGCGTTGCTGACGCCGCTGTTCGCCGCCACCGGCGACCCCGGCCGCCTGCACGGTTTCGCCAGCGGACTCGGCGATCGTCACGATCACGGCGGCAGCGTGATCCGGCTGCAGTTCGAACGCGGCCGCGCGCTGTACAAGCCGCGCTCGCTGGCGATGGACGCGGCCTATGCGCGCTTGTTGTCCGAACTGCGCGCGCACGGCGTAACGCCGGACCAGCGCGCCGCTCTGAGCGTGGATCGCGGCAGCCACGGCTACGCCGAATGGATCGCGCATTCGCCGCTCGCCGACGACGGCGCCGCCTCGCGTTACTACCGCCGCTACGGCGGTCTGGTCGCCATCGCCTACGTGCTGGGCTGTACCGATCTGCACCTGGAGAACCTGATCGCCGGCGGCGAATACCCGGTGGTGATCGATCTGGAAACCGTGTTCCAGCCGTGGATGAATCGCGGCGGCCAACGTCGCGCGACCGGGCCGTATGCGCCGTCGGTATTGTTTTCCGGGTTGCTGCCGTCGGATCGCAACGATCCCGACGCGCACGACGTCAGCGCGCTGGCCTGGGCCGAGCAACGCTACCGCACGCGCCGCGCCACCGGCGCCGGCAGCGATGAACTGCGCCTGGCGCCGGCCGAAGCGACCACCCAGGCCGGCGCCAACCTGCCGCGGCACGGCGACGGCCGCCGCGTCGCGCCGCACGAACACACGCAGGCCGTGCTCGACGGCTTCGATGAAACCTATCGCGGCCTGTCGCGGATGAAACCGGCGCTGCGCGACGGCGCCGGCCCATTGGCTGCCTTCGCCGGCCTGGACACCCGCGCCCTGCTGCGCTCCACCCACATCTATGCGCGGCTGCTCGATGCGTTGTCGCATCCGCAGTATTTGCGTTCGGCCGGCGAGCGCGAGCAGGTGCTGGCGCGCCTGGAGGTGGGCAGCCGCGACTGGCCGTTCCTGGCCCGCACTCAGGCCGCCGAACGCGCCGCGTTGCTGCGTGGTGACGTGCCGCGCTTCAACATCGCCATCGACGGCACCGGCGTGCACGACAGCGACGGCCATCGCATCGAGGCGGTGTTCGCGCGCAGCGGCCGCGATGAAGTGCGGCGGCGTGTGCGCCTGCTGTCGGCGCGCGACCTGCATCGGCAGCGCTATGCCTTGGCGCAATCGCTGGAGAGCATCCGGCCGTGGTCGGCGATCGTCGCCGATGCCGCGCCGTCGCCTGCGTCGTCTCGCACGAATGCCGCCGCGCGTATCGACGACGATGCCGACCGCGCGAACCGCCGGATCCTGCTCGACACCGCCGTCGCTCTCGGCGATGAGGTGCTGCAACTGGCGTTTCGCGGCGGCGGCGAGATCGCCTGGTTCCAACCCGAGTACCGCAATCGCCCCGAGCCGTCGATCGCGCCGATGGGGCTGACGCTGTACGAAGGCGTGCCCGGCACGATGCTGATGCTGGCCGAACTGGGCGCGCAGACCGGGCAAGCGCGTTTCACTCGCGCCGCCGAAGCCGCATTAGCCGCGTGCCGGCGGCAACTGCGCGAAGACCCGCGCGCGCTGGCGGCGATCGGGCCGTGGTCGGGTTTGAGCGGATGGATCTACGCGCTGCTGGTGCTGGGGTTGCGCTGGCGGCGCCCGGAGCTGCTCGACGAAGCCAGTGCGTGGTTGCCGCAGATCGCCGAACGCATCGAACAAGACCGCGACCTCGACTTGATCAGCGGCGCCGCCGGCTGCCTGCTGGTGCTGACGCAGTTGCAGCGTCACCGCCCCGACGCCGACACGCGCGCCGCGGCCATGGCCTGCGCCGCGCATCTGGCCGCCCACGCGCAGGGCGGCGCGGACGAAGCCTGGTGGCTGTGCCCGGCCTCGCCCGAACGCGGCCTCACCGGCTTCGCCCACGGCAATGCCGGCATCGCCGCCGCGCTGGCGCGCCACGCGCAACTCAACGACGACGGCGCTGCGTTGCAACTCGCGCGGCGCGCGCTGCGCTACGAGCGCGCATCGTTCGAACGCCGCGGCCGGCGCTGGTACGACCAGTTCGCCGATGTCGATCCGGCCGACGGCGAGGATCGGCCCGAAGACGTCTATTCGTGGTGCCACGGCGCGCCGGGCGTCGGCCTCGCGCGCCTGCTGCTGCCTTCGGTGTTGCGCGATGCCGACTGGGAACGCGACCTGTCGGATTGCGTTGCCGGAACGCGCGCGCACGGACTGAGCGGCGGCGATTGCCTGTGCCACGGCCTCGCCGGCAATCTCGAATTGCTGCTGCGGCACGCACTGGAATCTTCGCGGACGCAAGGCGACGGCGATGCCATCGCGCAATGCCGTGCGCTCGGCGCGGCCTGGGCCGGACGCGCGCATCCGCGGTGGCGCTGCGGGGGACGCTCGGTACAGGAACGGCCGCTGGGTCTCATGGTCGGGTTGTCGGGCATCGCCTATGCCTGCCTGCGTTTGTGCGATCCCGCCGGCGCGCCGTCATTGTTGAGTCTTACGACCGACTAAGCTGACGCGCGGGCGACACCGCGGCCCCGATCCGATACAAAAGTTCATCCCCATTCCGGAGATCGACGTTCACATGCAGATCGGAAACCTGTTCACCGACGCGGACGCGCCCGCCGAAGGCGAGCGCTTCGAAGCGCTGCTCAGCCACAAGAACCTGGTAGTGGAACGCATCATCAGTTCCGCCGCGGCGGTGCCGACCGAATATGTGCAACCGCAGGACGAATGGGTCGCCCTGCTGCAAGGCGAGGCGACGATCGAAGTCGCCGGCGAGAGCGTCGAGCTGCGCGCTGGCGACTATGTCTTCCTGCCGGCCGGCACCCCGCACACGGTGCGCCATGTTTCGCAGGGCGCGCTGTGGTTGGCGATCCACTTGCATCCACCGGCGGATACGGACGACGCCTGAGCTCACCAACAGCGAGCACTCCCCGCGGAATAGTCCTTCATGCAGCGATACGTCGTGTCCTGCATATCGATAAAAATCGCGCACCGGCCCGGTGCGCGGACGTGAACCCGGCACGTAGCTGCGTTTTCGCGACGCCGCGCACGGAACGCGATGACGCCGCCTTCGCGATGCCGCGGCTCTAAACCTGCGCGCGTGGCGCCGCATCTACCTGCGGCGACGAAGGCCGCTCGTACACCCTGACTCGCGACCGCTTTCGGCCGCTGTCTGTAGCGCGGCCGGGACTGCTAAGCTCGCCCATGCGACCGAACGAACGAGGCCTTTTGCTTGGCGGACACGAGCGCAGCTGCGCGCCTTTGGCGACCGCGATCACGGTGGTCGGATAGCGCGCGCGGTTTTGCCGCCGGCCTCCACGCGATGCGCCACGCCATGGCGCGATGCGATCGCACGGCCGCGAGCGGCGAATGCCCGAAGCCGGTGCGCACGACAGCGTCCGCGCGACCCCGCCGCCGTTCAACTTGTGCCTGGGTCGGATAAGGATGGTCTGATGCGTTGGTTCTGTTTTGCTTCGCCTCTTCGCCGCGACGCCGCGAGGCGGCGACATGCCGTCTGGGCGCTGTGGGTGGCGCTGGCGGCGGGCGGGCTATCGTCGGCGCACGGCGAAACCGGCGGCTGCGCCGCGTCGCTCCCGGCGCGCGGTCTGCCGCAAGCGGCGCTGTGTCTGCAGCGGGCGAAGATCGCCGCCGGCATTGATGCGCCCAACGAACTGTTCGCGCGGGCCAAGGCGCAGCTGGACGCCGGGCATCTGGAAGAAGCCGAGCGCTCGCTCGATTGCGCCGACGCCGTCATCGGCGGGGACGGCGACGCGCAACTGCGCTACGAACTGGTGCGGCGGCGCGGCATCCTGGATTTCCGCCGCGAATGGATTCCGCAGGCGCTGTCGCGCTTCGAATGCGCGGTGACGCTGTCCACCGCGCTCGGCGATCGCGCCGCCACCGCGCGCGATCTGAGCAACGTCGGCGCGGCGCTGCGCCGGCTCGGCGATTTCCGCGGCGCCCTGCGCAGCCTGACCGCCAGCCTCGACATCCAGCGCGGCGCCGGGCAAGTCTCCGGCGCGGTGCTGAACAACATCGCCGACGTGTATCGCGAACTGCGCGAAACCGACACCGCGATGCGCTACTACCACGACGCGCTGGCCTTCTACCGCGGCAAGGGCGAGCCGATCGAAGCCGCGCACGTGCTGGAAACGATGGCCGAGGTGGCGCTCGACACCGGCGACGCGCGCCAGGCCTCGGCGTGGTTGCAGGAGGCGCTGGCCGCGTACCGCAGCGGCGGCAACCGGGTGTACGAATTGCGGGTTCACGACGGTCTGACCCGGGTGGCGCTGGCGCAGGGCGATATCGCCCAGGCCCAGCGCTGGACCGCCGGCGCGCTGGCCCTGGCCGACACCTGGAAACTGCCGCTGCCGCCCGCGCTGCAATTGCAGATCGCCCGCACCGCGCAGTTGTCCGGCCGCACCGCCGCCGCGGCGACGCGTCTGCGCGAAGCGCTGGCGTCGGTGCCCGAAGGCGATCCCATGCGGGTGTCGTTGCTGGAACAGTTGGCCACCGCGCAGGAGCGCGCCGGCGATGCGGTCGCGGCCAACGCCACCTTGCGCGATGGGCACGCGAAGGCCATCGCGCTGGCCGACGCGCAGCACGATCGCCAGCTGGACTGGCTGCGGGTGCGCTTCGAATCGGCCGAGCAGCAACGCACCATCGCCGCGCTGGAAAGCGAGAACCGCCTGCGCCGCGCGCAGTTCCGCCAGCGCACCCTGCTGTTGTGGTTCGCGATCGCGGTGGCGGTGGCGGCGATGCTGGGCTTCTGGCTGCTGCAACAGCGGCGGCGCCAGCGCGAACGCTTGCGCGAACAGGCGCGGCGGGTCCGCCATGAGGAAGAACTGGCGCGCTATCGTCGCGAAGCCGATGCGCTGGCCGAAGACCGCAGCCTGCTGCAGGCCCTGCTCGACAGCCGCGACGACGCGCTGTGCCTGCTCGACGCCGACGGCCAGCTGCTGGCGGTGAACCGGGCCGGCCGGCTCTGGCTCGGGTATTCGGGCAACGAAGCGCTGGTCGGGCAACCGCTGTCGGCGTTCGTCGGCGAGGCCGGGCACGCGGCCTTGTCGTCGGCGCTGGAGCGCATGGAAGACAGCGCGGCGCAGCGGCTGGAGATCGCCGCCCGCGCGGGCGCGCCGCTGCTCGCGAAGCTCGAATCCTGGTCGGGCGGCGATGGCCTGGTGCTGCTCGCGCCGCTCGATCGCGAAGACGTCGCGGCGCCGGTTATCGCCGGCGTCGATGCCCCCGTGAATACTTTCGCCGACACCGACCTGACCGCCGATCACGTCCACGAAGCCGACGACGACGGCGGCGAATCCTCGATGCGCGACGCGTTCCGCCGCACCCTGGTCGAACTGATGCTGGCCTCGGTCGATGCCTGGGAACGCGCCACCGGCACCGGCCGCCTGGAGTTCGCGGAAAAAAGCCGCATCTGGCGGGTCAACATCGACGACGGCCGGCTGCGCGCGCGTGCGCTGGAGCGCTACCTCAGCCTGTCCAAGCTGCCGCGCAACCCACGCTGGCGCGACGTGCTGCGCTCGGCCTATTTCGTCCTGGGCCGGGGCGAGGAACTGCCGGCGCAGACGCGCGCCGCCCTGCAGTCGCGCGTGGATGCGGTGCTCGCCTACACCCGCCGCGACGCACTGGTCTGAGCGCGCCTCAATCCGGCTTCGGCGGGCACACCGCGCAGGCGCCGCTGACGCCGTCGTCGAGCTTGTAGCGGCTGTGATGTTCCTTGGACTGGTAGCTGTCCGGACCGGTCATGAACGGCAGCGCGCCCCGCAACGGCGCGACGACGGCGCAATAGGCGAGCATGGTTTCGGTGGCGGTGTGCCACTGGTCGTCTTTTTCCACGATCCCGCACTTGGCCATCACTTCGCGCAGCTCCTTGCCGTCGAAATCGAACTTGGCGACGATGATCGGCGTTTCCTTCTCCTTGACGCACCAGTCCGGCGGGACGACTTCATGGGCCTGAACGGCCAGCGGCGATGCGAGCAGGACAGCCAAGGCGATGGCACAAGGAACGAATGCGCGGGACAGGGACATGAGCGATCCGGGGCTAGAGGCGAGGCTCCAGAGTAGGCCGCGCGGCGATCCGGATTCCAGCGCGGTCGCGGGTATAAGCCGGGAATAAATTCCGGCAAGGCCTTGTTTCTTATGGCGGCGTGTTTTTTTCGATGTAAATGCGGGGGCCGCCGCCGCGGGGATGCTTGGACCAGGGACGCTGGAAAAGGCTATCGTCTGGCTTGTCTGCTGGCTGTCGCTGTGGTGCCGTTGGATCCGCCGACCAGGGCCCGTTGATTTTTTTTCGCAGGCTCTTGATGACGGATAAACACATCGCACGATCGCGCCGGCTCAAAGACAGGCTGCGCAGGCGCTACAGGGAATTCTTTCGCAAGAAGGGGCGCGATCCGCTGTACTGGGTCGCGATTCCGCTGCTGACCGTGCTGATGCTGACCGCCATGGGCAGCGCCGTGCTCGGGCGCGATCTGGCCGGGGTGCAAGGCGGCGTGTGGGGATTTTCCGCGCTGGGCACCCGCGTCGAACTCGTGCTCCTGCAGATTCCCTTGCTGGTCTGGGTCATGGTGTTGGGTCTGGTCCCGCTGCTGTCGCGGTCGATGATCGCGACCCTCGCGATCTGGTTCGGGCTTCCGCTCGCGCTGTGGCTGGGTCACACCGGGCTCAACCTCATCCAGATCGTCAACGTCCGCTTCGACCGCGAGGCCGCGCAGGCGGTTTGCGTCGATGTGGTCCGCGCCCGTCATCTGGGCTGCGCGACGCTGGTGTCGAAGAGGAGCAAGAGCCGCCGCTGCGCCAATGTGGCCACGCTGCGCGGATGGCCGTCGCCCGAGGCGACGATGGACATCAGCGGCGATTACGCCGACGCCGGCCGCGTGTGTTTTTCGGGGCATCGCGGATTTCTGGCGCTGCCGTGGATCGACGGCGTTCGCGCTGCGCCGCCGACGGTTCCCGACGCGGGTTAGGCCCTACTCCGTCTTCGCCGAACGCGGCCGCTCCGGCGCCGGCAACGGCTGGATGCGCAGACTGCGATAGCGGCAAACGTCGATGGCCGGATAGATCACCGCTCGCTCGTTGGCGAACCCGAAACGGAAATCGTAACGGCAGTCGTCGCCGGCGATCTGCAGCGTGGCCGAATCGCCGCCGCCGTCGAGCGCGGCGCCCAGCGGCTTTTCCTCGAACGCCTGAGTGCCGGCAGCGGCGACCGCGACCGAGGTCAGGCGGTCGTGGGCGCGATTGATCAATTCGAAATAATGCGTGCGCGGCGCCGCCTCGCTGGGGGCGGCGGCGGCAAGCAGGGCAAGGGCGAGAGCGGCGGCGAGCGACGGGCGCATGGCAAGGTCTCCGGCGGGGCGATGGGGCGACCGGAGCGCATCGGGCCCGGTCTGCGCGCTCATCACAGCCGACGCGCGAACGCGCGGGCCAGGGATTTGGGACGAATCGTCGTTGCAGCGGCGCCAATCGTAGTGGCGGGCGACGACGCTTTGCGCCGCCCGGGGCCGCGCTTAGGATGCTGGGGTCTTTGTTCGAGCGGGGCTAGATGAAGATCCAGCTGGGCGACACGCAGATCGGCCTGTTCCGCTACCTCGGCCTGTGGTCGGCGGTGGCGGTGGTGTTCGCGATGCAGGGATTCGTCCACGACGTTTTCTTCGCCGAAGTGTGGTCGCCGTTCGACTACCTGCGCTGGTCGATGATCCAGTGGTACACCTGGGCGGCGCTGGCACCGCTGGTGTTCCGGCTCGCCGCGCGTTATCCGATCCAGTCGCCCGGACGCCTGCGCGCGCTGCTCACGCACGTGCTGGCGAGCATGGGCGTGACCCTGGCGGCGGTCGTGATCGGCGCGGCGGTGTCGAGCCAGTTCGAGCCCGGTTCGTTCGCCGAGCAGATGCTGCAGTTCATCGGCCGCCACGTCGCCATCGGATTGCTGACGTATTGGACGCTGCTGTTGCTGCAGAATTCCCTGCGCCTGCGCGCCGAGCGCGCGCAGCGCATGCTCGAGGCGAGCCGGCTGGCCACCGAGCTGGCGCAGTCGCGGCTGCAGGTGCTCAAGACCCAGCTGCAGCCGCATTTCCTGTTCAACACCTTGCACGCCATCGTGACCTTGCTCGACGAGGACAAGCGTTCGGCCGAGGACATGCTGCTGCGGTTGAGCGAGTTGCTGCGCGCTTTCCTGGAAGACTACGACGGCCAGGAAATCAGCCTGCGTCGCGAGCTGGATCTGCTGGATCTGTACCTGGGCATCCAGCGCAACCGCTTCAAGGACCGGCTGACCACGCAGGTGTATGTCGCGCCCGACACGCTGGATTGCGCGGTGCCGAGCCTGTTGCTGCAGCCCATCGTCGAGAACGCGATCCGTCACGGCATCGGCCAGCGCGTCGGCGCCGACCGCATCGAGATCGAAAGCCGGCGCGACGGCGACAGCCTGTGCATCGAGGTGCGCAATCGCAACAGCCGCCTGGACAGCGACAGCACGCCCGCCGGCCACGGCATCGGCCTGTCGAATACCCGCCTGCGGCTGCGCGAGCTCTACGGCGACGCCGCCGAGCTGCGCCTGGACATGATCTGGCCCGAAGGCGTGGTCTGCCGCATCCGCCTGCCGTTGCGCGAGCTGGAGGACGACGACGACATGCCCGAGCACGTGCCGGCATGAGCCTCACCGCGCTGGTGGTGGACGATGAGCCGATCGCGCGCCACGCGGTGGTGCGGCTGCTGCGCGAAGACCCGCAGATCGAGCTGCTCGGCGAATGCGGCGACGGCGTGTCGGCGGTGACGGCGATCCGCGAACACTCGCCGGATCTGGTGTTCCTGGACATCCAGATGCCGGCGATGACCGGCCTGGACGTGGTCGCCACCATCGGCGCGGCGCGCATGCCGGCGACAGTCTTCGTCACCGCTTACGAGCAGTACGCGGTACGCGCGTTCGAAGCCAACGCCGTGGACTATCTGGTCAAGCCGTTCAGCCGCGAGCGCTTCGCCGCCACGCTGCAGCGGGCGAAGACGCGGCTGGCGGCCGGCGGCGGCGATGCGCGCATCGCGCAGGCGCTGGAGGCGCTGCGCCAACGCGAGGATTACCTGGACCGGTTGCCGGTGCGCGTGGACGAGCACGTGATCTTCCTCGCCGTGGACGACATCGTCTGGATCAAGGCCAGCGGCAACAGCGTGCAGATCCATCTGGCCGATCGCGTGCACGAGCTGCGCGACACCATGGCGTCGCTGGCGCAGCGATTGAACCCGCGCCATTTCGCCCGCATCCACCGCTCGGCGATCGTCAACGTGCGCAGGGTCGAGACCATCCATCCCTGGTTCAACGGCCATCACGTGGTCACGATGGACACCGGCCAGCAGTTGCGCATGAGCCGCTATCAGCATCAGACGTTCTTGCGGCTGGCGACGACGCGGCGCGATGGTGCGGGCGAGCACGACTAAGCGCCGAGTCCGGTTCGATGGCAAGAGCCGGCGCCGTATCGCCCGGCCCGTCCGCATCAATCGTCGAGAAGCTCGAACGCCAGCGGCCGCGGCGGCGCGCCGCCGTTGCAGGTCGCGCCGGGACAGGCGGAGACCGCGATCGCCAGATCCATCTGCGCGCGGAACACGATCGAGCGGCCCGCGCGCGCGACCGGCGCGGGGAAACTCAGCGCGCCGTCGGCGCCGACATCGACGTGCATGAACAGATTGAACGGCGTCGGCAGCGGCGCCGGCTCGATCCCGAGTTCGCGCAGCGCCGCCGACAGGTTGTCGGTGCAGTTCGGATGCTCGCCGCTTGCGCCGTATTGGATGCGGTACATCTCCACGCTGCAGGCCGAGTACAGGAAATCGTGGCGGCCGGCGTCGTCGTCGAGGATGGTCAGCATCGGCCGGCTGCGGTCGGACCACAGCACGTCGCCGCTGCTCAGGAAGAGCTTCCCGCCGTAATCGAAGGTGCGGCCGTTGCTCAGGCGCTCGCTGCCGTCGGGCGCGAACGCCATCAGGTCGCCGGTCTGGCCGCCCTCGTTGTCGATGATGCGCAGGCGCTGGCCGCGTTTCAGGCGCAGGCCGATGCCGCTCGCGGCGGGAATCTGTCGTTGCTCGGGCATGAGGTTCTCCATGCGATCGCCGCGCGTGCAAGCGATGGCGGCGCGGCGAGTCTACTGCGCTTTTGTCATGCCGGTTGGCGCTGTCGCCCGCGGCCGGCGCGGCCGATCAGCCGTCGGACGCAGACGCCGCCGCGTGCACATGCAGGCGATCGCCACGGACCTGATAGGCGAAGCCTTCGTTCGCGGCCAGATGGCGCCACAGCGGCCGCAGCACCGCTTCGGCCTTGAGCAGCACTTCCTGGAATTCGTCCTGCGCGTCCGACAGCCAGGTGATCGCGCCGCCGGCGCCGAAGGCGACCGTGTCGCCGTCGTAGGACAAGGTACGGATGCCGATGTTGAGGTCGGCGACGCGGTTGTAGCCCAGGTAGCCGATCGATCCGCAGTACACGCCGCGCGCGCTGCGTTCCAGGCGATCGATGATCTGCATGGTGCGCTGCTTGGGCGCGCCGCTGATCGAGCCACCGGGGAAGGTCGCGCGCAGCAGGTCGATCAGGCTGCGGTCGGGCCGCAGTTGCGCCTCGACCGTGCTGACCAGCTGGTGCACGGTGCGATAGCTCTCGATCTCGCGCAGCTTGGGCACCTCGACGGTCGCGGGCACGGCGACGCGGTTGAGGTCGTTGCGCATCAGATCGACGATCATCAGGTTCTCGGCGCGATCCTTGTCCGAGTGGGCCAGGCGCTGCGCGTATTGCGCGTCGCGCTGCGGGTCCTTGGAGCGGCGGATCGTGCCCTTGATCGGCTTGGTCTGGATGCGGCCGTCGCGGTTCACGCGCAGGAAGCGTTCCGGCGAGGTGCTCAGCACGTGGCTGTCGCCGCAACGCAGATAGGCGCCGAACGGCGCCGCGTTGCCGCGCCGCATCTGCCGGTACAGGGCCAGCGGATCGAGCGCGGCGCGGAAACGGAAATGATTGGTCAGGCAGACCTGATAGGACTCGCCATCGACGATGGCGCGGCGGCAGGCGTCGATCGCGGCCAGATAGTCCGCGCGGCCCAGATCCATTTCGACGTCCAGGCTGCGCAGCGCCGCGTCGGCGCCGGCGGACGGCGCCGACGCGGGATGCATCGACTCGATCCGCGCGCAGGTCGCGTCGAGCCATTGCCGTGCCGCGTCGTCCTGTCCGTCCTCGACGATCGCGACCGCCCAGGCGCGGCGTTCGGCGTGATCGAAAGCGACGAAGCGCCGCACCCGCATCCACACCGCGTCGGGCAGGGTCGTCCCGGCGCCGCGCTCGCCGTCGAACAGCGCTTTCATTTCGTAGCCAAAATAACCGACGAACCCGCCCCTGAAATCGAACGGCAGCGCCTCGCCCCCGATAACCCGATCCGCCTCCAACTCGCCTTCGAGCAAGGCCAGCAACGCCTGCCCCGCCGACATCGCCTCATCGTCGTCGGCGATGCGATAGCGATGCAGATCCGCGTCCTCGACCGCGCCCATGAACGAACAGGCGGCGGCGTCCTCGGCGATCTGGCTGTCGAGCCAGAAGCTGTTGCGCGCCTGCGCGTAGACGCCGCTGAACACCGCTTCGGGATCGATCGCGCCGGCCAGCGGCCGCTGCAGCACGCGCAGGCGCGGCGGCGGCGGTGCGAGCGGCGCGGGCGCAGGTTCCGGCGCGCTCATGCTGACGAAGGCGCGGCCGTGATGGCGCCGGGCCAGATCGCGGAAGTTCGCGATCAGATCGATGCCGTGTTCGGTCAGGATCGACTCGGGGTGGAACTGCATTCCCCATTGCGGCCGCTGGCGATGGCGCAGCGCCATGATCAGGCCGTCGTCGCTGTGCGCGGTGGCGAGCAACGGCGCCGGCAAGGGCGCGGCGGCGATCAGCGAGTGATAGCGCACCGCCTGCAACGGCGACGGCAGGCCGGCGAACAGGTCGCTGCCGTCGTGCATGACCGCGGCGCTGCGGCCGTGCACCGGCTCGGGCGCGTGCGCGATGCGGCCGCCGTAGGCGTGGGCGATGCCCTGGAACCCCAGGCACACGCCCAGCAAGGGCAGCGCCGAGCGTTCGATGGCCTGGCGCGAGACGTGGAAATCCGCGTCGCGGGTGACGCTGCCCGGGCCGGGCGAGATCACGATGCAGTCGTAGCGCGCGTCGGCTTGCAGCTCGTCCCAGCGGTAGTCGTCGTTGCGCACCACGCGCGGCGCATCGCCGAACGCCCGGCCGATCTGGTCGGCGAGGTTCCAGGTGAAGGAGTCGTGGTTGTCGATCAACAGGCAGCGCATGATCCACCTATTGTCGTACAAACCTCCGCCCGCGCGGCGCTCAGGCCGGCGGCCGCAGCACGCAGGCGATGCTGCGCACGCCGTTGTCGTCTTCGCGGCGGTAATCGACGGCGAAGCCCTGGCCGGCGCGCACGCCCGGCGCCAGGGTCTGCGCCGCGGCGAACGCCAGGCGCTGCGGATCGACCCGGGTCAGGCGCATGGCCTCGAAGCCGAAGAAGCTGCGGACCTGGGCGAACAGCGCCTTGTACAGGCTTTCCTTGGCCGAGAACACCGCCGCCAGGCCGAACGGAAAATCGTCGAAGCCGGCGCGGATCAGCGCCTCTTCGCCGGCATCGACGACCACGCCGCGGATCTCCGCGGCCAGTTCCGGGCCGATGCCGCGTTCGATGTCGATGCCCAGGCCGATCACGTCCGCATCCAGCGTGGCGACGCAGACGGCGCGGTCGCCGGCATGCGAGATCGAGGCCATCGCGCCGGCCGGCCACAACGGCTCGCGCGCCGCGCCGATCGCGATCTGCGTCGGCGCCATGCCCAACCGCTGCAGCACGCGCTGCGCGCAGACCCGGCCGGCGAGGTATTCGCCGCGGCGTTTGTTCACCGCGCGCGCCAGCTGCGGCGGAAAGTCCACGCCGTGGCGGGGGTACAGTTCGTCGCGATATGCGCCCAGGTCGAAACGGCAGGCGTGGCCGGCCAGCGCCTTGCCATGGTTGTGCGCGTCGAAGTCGCCGGCGTGGCTGAGAAAGCCGTCGGCGGTTAAAAGATCGGCGTCGGCCATGACCGGTTCCTTCGGTAACGATGCGTCGTCGGCGCGCGGCGCCGCTTGGCGCGCAGGATCGCACAGGCGCTCGCGGGATACATCCGCGATGGTGCGCAAGTGCGAACGCGTTGCAGGTATGCGCGCGGTCGCCGCGCGAACGCGAACGGCCCGTTCAACGGGCCGTTGGTTTGCGACTCATGCCGATCCGCCGCGTTCGAGCGACGCGATCAGTCCTCGACGATCGCGTGCGGCACGAAGCGCGAGGTGTCCTGGGTGATCAGGCCCGCGTCTTCGCGGATGCCCATGCCGGCGGCGTTGTCGGCGACGACCCAGCTGCCGATCAGCGGATAGTTGGCGGCGCCGTCGGCGCCGTCGAATCGCGGCAACGGATGCAGGGCCTGACGAATGGTCGGGCCGCCGGCGTAGGGGCCGTCGCTGCTCAGGCGCTGTCCATTGGCATCGACCAGCTCGATGTTGGCGCCTTCGCGCGAGAACAGCGGCTTGCGCACCCAGCCCGCGCTCAGCTCGGCCGGCGTTTCATCGTCGAAATACGCTTCGAGCAGATTGCGATGGCCGCGATGGCGTTCCCACAGCAACGGCAGCACGCCCTTGTTGCTCAGGATCGCCTTCCATGCCGGCTCGATCAATTGCACCTGCGAGGCGGCGAGCTTGGCGCCGTATTCCTCCACGAACATCCATTCCAGCGGATACAGCTTGAACAGCGTGCGGATCACCCGGTCTTCGCCGTCGGTGAACCAGCCTTCGGCGCTGATGCCGATGCCCTCGATGCTCAGCTCCAGCGTGTTGACGCCGGCCTGTTCGGCGCAGTCGCGCAGATAGCGCACCGTGCCCCGGTCCTCGGCCGAGTCCTCGACCGCGGCGAAATGCACCGGCGTGACGATGCGCTTGTCCAGCGCCAGGGCGCCGAAGGTTTCGATCAGCAGTTCCTGGATGCGGTTGTACTGGTCGCTGCCCTGCGCCAACACGCCGCGCTGGATGTTCTGCTCCAGCCACAGCCACTGGAAATACGCCGCTTCGTACAGCGAAGTCGGGGTGTCGTAGTTCAGTTCGTACAGCTTGGCCGGGCCAGCGCCGTCGTAGGCCAGATCCATGCGCCCGTACAGATGCGGCTCGCCGCGGCGCCAGGAATCGGCGATCCAGTCCCAGTGCGTGGCGGGAATCGCCAGCCGGGTCAGCAGTTCTTCCGAACCGACGACTTCATCGACCAGCGCCATCGACATGTCGTGCAGCTCCTGGGTCGGCTGCTCGATGTCGTCTTCGATCTGGCGCAGGCCGAAGGCGTAGTAGGCGCGCTCGTCCCAGTACGGCGCGCCGTCGATGGTGTGGAAATGGAAACCCAGCGACTGGGCTTGTTCGCGCCAGTCGGGGCGTTCGTTCGCGGCGATGCGTTTCATGCGATTCCGATGATGAGGGCCGCGGCGATCGCGGCCCGCGAGAGAACGAAGCGAGGCCCGGCGGGTACGATCAACCGCCCCAGCCGCCGCCGCGACCCGAGCCGCTGCTGCTGTTGCTGCCGCCGAAACCGCCGCGCGCCGCGGCGCTGGAGCCGAAGCCCGAACGCGAAACGGTCACCGCGCGCGCCGGCAGCGCGGTGTTGCCGGCGGATTTGCCGTAGACCGTGCCGCTGGAGGTGCTGACCTGCTTTCCGTCCGGGCGCAGATAGCCGCCGCTGCGGTAATCGCGGTACAGCGGCGAAACCCCGCCGATGGGGTAGTAGCTGCGGCCGCCGCTCATCGCCTGAGACAGCGCGTAGCCGACCAGGAAGCCGGTCATCGGCGGCATGAAGCTGTGCTGGCTGCCGTTGGCGTACTGCGCCGGCACCGGTTGGCAGGCGCCGAACTGCTGATTGCACTCCTGTTCGCTTTCGAAGCGCGGCGCGATCTTTTCGTGCTCGACCAGGGCCTGGGAATAGGCTTTCTCGCACTCTTCGCGCGAGATATCGGTCTGCACCGCGCATTCTTCGCGCGAGGTCAGGATCTTGCCGCTGGGATCGTCGTCGCAGCCGCTCAGCACGGCCGGGACCGCCACCGCCATCAGCACCAGCTTGAGATTGCGCGAGCGCTTGCCGCGCGCGCCGTCCTGGGTTTTGGGAGTCGTGGTCATGGCATCGCTCACGGCGTCATGGCGGCGGCGTTGATCAGGCCGACGCTGATCGACACGCCGGCCGAGAAGATGCCGGCGGCGGTCTGGTTGTTGGTGATCTGCTGCGACAGCTTCGGCGCAACCAGGCGCGCGAGCAGGAACGCGAACAGCTGCACGACCACCGACACCGCGCCCCAGATCGCCGCGTCGAACAGGCTGACCGAGTTGGAGATCGCCGAGTGCAGCGGCAGCGCCAGGCCGATCAGGGTGCCGGAGAACGCGGTGGCCGCGGCGGTGTTGCCTTCGCGGATCAGGCTCAGCTCGCGATGCGGGGTGATCAGCAGCACCGCCACGGCGGCGAGCACCAGCACGCCGATGCCGGTGCCGGCGTAGGCGAGGAAGTTGAGGAAGCTGTGGGCGTTGATCGGGGCGTCCATGGAAGGTCCTTGCGTGGTGATGCGGTGGCGGCGCGGCGGTGCGCTCAGGTGACGTCGAGGTCGGCCGTGTTCAGGTCCAGGCCGATGGCATAGGTGATCGCGAATTCGCTCGGGCCGTAGTCTTCCGCGGTGATCAGCAGGAATTCCTCGCGATCGAGTTCGGGCACTTCGCGCCGGTAGAGCATGGCGTAATGGGTCAGATCGTCGTCGCGGCGCGGCGGATCGTGGCGGTACAGCACTTCGTCGTAGACCACCGGCGGCACCTTGGCCGCGGCGCTCTGGTCGCCGAATTCGCGGTACCAGGCGCGGCCGGCGTATTCGATCGAATCCGCTCCCAGGTGCGGGTGTTCGTGGATGAAACGCTTGAATTCGGCCTGATTGGCCGGATTCACGGTCTGCTGGAAAACGAAGGCCTTGATGCCCTCGACCTGGCCGCTGGCGGTGCTGACCTGCAGGTAAGCGTCGTCGTCCAAATAAAAACGATGCAGGGCGTGGCCGCCGCGCAGATCGATGTAGCCGTAGCAGGGAATGCCCTGATGGCCTTCGGGCAGGCGCATCGTCCAGGCCTGCGGGTGGGCGCGGAACATCATCGTGTCGAAGGCCACGCGGCCGTTGATGCGCAAGCCCAGCGGCAGTTCGTGGGCGAACGGCATCTGCGTTTTCTCGGGCGGTTTTTCGCCGCCGCCGAATAGTCCCTTCAACCAACTCATCGTGTCGTGCCTCGCTGCGCGCGCCGGGCCCGGATCACCGCGCCGCGAGCGAAGCCCACGGCACGCGCGCGCTGTCGATGCGCGCGTCGGCAAGGTAATACAACAACGTGCCCGGCGCGATCTCGACATGATCGGGCGGATTGAGTACCGGCGCGGCGTTGCGGCCGTCGCGATAGCCGATCCACAACGCCGACTGGGCGCGGAACGCGCCGGCCAGCCTGGCCGCCAGCACCGGCGCGGCGGCGGCCGGAACCTGCAGGCTGAACTGGGTCGGGCCGCCGGCGCCGAGCCATTCGCCGGCCACCAGCGAACTGCCGGCGTCCTGCGCGGCGCGTGCGATCACGTCCACGTGCAGCGGCCGCGTGCATTCCACGTGCGGGTAGTGGCTGCGCACCAGTTGCGCGACCGCGGCGGATTCGAAATGCGCGACCACGTGCGCTTCGTGCGGATGCGCCATTACCGCGAACACCGCGGCGAGCGAGCGGTCGTCGTGGTCGGTGTGCACGATCACCCGCGCGGCGCGGCTCAGCGCGGCGCGTTGGTACTCGTTGCAGTCGGCGTAGGAGGCCGCGGCGACGAAGCGGATCTGGTCGGGCAGCGGATTCTCGGCCAAGCCTTCGGCGACCAGCACGATGCCTTCGTCGTCGGTGTGGGTGTCGGCCAGCAGCAGCTGCACCAGGCGTTCGGACTCGCGGCCGTGCCAGCCGATCAGCACGGTGTGGCCGTGCATGTCTTCGTAGCTCATCTTGCCCACCTGATGGCGCTTCCAGAAATTGAGCAGGCTCGCGCTGGTCTTGGCCAGCACCGAGGCGAACAGCGCGATCGCGCCGGGCATCACGAACAAGGCCGCGGCCCAGCGTCCGGCCGCGCTGCCCGGCGAGAGATCGCCATAGCCGATGGTGCTGGCCGTGGTCACGTAGTAGTAGACGAACGAATCCCAGCCGAGCAGTTTTTCTTCCCCGGCCCAGGCCATCAGCAGCCAGGTCCCGGCCATGTGCAGCGCCAGCGCGGCGGCGACCGCGCCCCAGCTGACCCGGCGCAGATGGCCGCGCAGGGTGCGGAAGAGTTTGCCGATTACGATCATTTCGGTGAGTGGGCCTGGTTACGTCCGTGTGTGCGGCGGGGTGGCGCGGGTGCTCGAACCCATCGCAACTTTCCATCCGTCATCCCCGCGAAGGCGGGGATCCAGAGACTTCAGAGTCATGTCGCGGTAAAGCCCTGGATCCCCGCCTTCGCGGGGATGACGAGCAAAAACCCATACGACGAGCAGATACAGCAACACGCGCGGAGCGAGAAAGTCGGCACGGCAGCGACGACGCAATGGGCCGATGACGGCGAGCGACCGCCTTCACCGACCTTGAGCCGCCATCAATCCTTGCGCTCGACCTTATCGGTTTCCTTCACTTCCACCGCCGGCAGCGCCAGGGTGTTGTCGTGGGTCAGCTGCTGCACCGGCTTTTCGCGGAAGCGCTCGAGGATGTTGTCCACGCTGGTCGATTCCGGCAGCAGGCCGGCGTTGGCCAGGCGGGCGTTGAGGTCGCCGTCGCCGCTCTCGGATTCCAGCTGCGCCGCCGCCTGCAGGCGCGCGCCGCGCTCGGCCTGGCGGGTCTGGATGCGCTCGAGCGAATCCAGCGCGGTGGTGACCTTGCCGGTGGCGCCGGAATGGCGCGCGGCGACCGCGGTCTGGGCGCGCTGCACCGCTTCGGTGGCCTTGACCGTATCGACCTGCTGCTTCACCCGCGCCAGCTTGCGCTCGGTGGCGGTGATCGCGGTCTTGAGCTGGCTGATGCTGGCGTCGTAGCTGTTGATCGCCTGCTCGTCGTTCTTCAGGTCGGTCTCGACCGTGGCCAGGCGCTCGGCGACTTCGCGCGCCAGCTGCTCGTTGCCCTGGCGCAGGGCGCCGGCGATGTAGGTTTCGTACTCGGCCTTCTTCGCGAAGCGGTCCTTGCTGCGGTTGGCCTGCAGCTGGCGCTGGGCCATGACCTTGGTCAGTTCTTCCTTCGAACGCACCAGCTCGTTGCCGGCGTCGCGGATTTCCTGATCGAGGATCTTCAGCGCGTTGGCGTCCACGACGGCCTGGCCGGCCTCGTGGGCGGTGCCGCGGAACAGGGTCAGGATTTTCTGCAGCAGGCTCATGCGGTCACCAGATAGGACTTGAGGGCTTCCACCGCGTCGATCGCGTTGTCGGCCAGGGTGCGGATTTCCAGTTCGATCTGCTCGGCGCTGGAGTCGGGCGCCATTTCGCCGAAGACGATGTAGACATCGCGTTCGTTGATGGTGGTCAGGCCCAGGTTGGACAGCGGGTTGATCGGGTTCAGGCGCAGGCAGGCTTCGTTGAAGCCGGCCGCGTCGCGGACCTGCGCGGCCTCGACCAGGGGGGTGGAGACGAAGATCTCGCGATCGGTCAGGGCGATGGTGATGCCCAGGTCGCCGCTGTCGGGCAGGGTCACCTGGATCGCGCCGTCGGCGGTCGGCACTTCTTCGACATTGTCGGCGCCGAAGGAGACGGCGAGGCGGGTCAACAGTTCTTGCGTGGTCCAGCGGGACATAGGGCGGTCCTTGAGGGTGAAGGCTGACAGGCGCGGGAGCGTCCGGATCGCGGGGGCGCGCGGGCGCGGGCGGGGGCCCGTCCTTGGCGCGGCGATCATCGTCCGTGACCGTGCTCATGGATCGCAACGGTTATAGGGGCGCGCGCGGACCGGCGCAAGGCGTATAGGTCGGAAGTCAGGGGTCGGCGATCGCCGCAAACGCAGGCGTGGGCGCATTCGTGGTGCCGTCCGCCGATCGCGCCCGGCCGCGGACCTGGGACCTGGCCCCAGCCCGCGCGGCGCGCGCTTGAGCTAAACTGTCCGGCGGAACTACCCGACCGGCATTCCCGGCCCGCGATCGCTGCCCTGGCGCAGACGATTGGCGGGTCCGTTATTCGGCGGGTCCGTGCAGCGGTCGCGCCGATCCCCGGTGGCGGCCTCGTCGATGGCTCTATGCGTCCCGGTCCGGGGCGCACGCAATAGGTGGATCGTGCGCAATTACGACCTCGAATTCCTGAAGAAATTCTCGATGGTGATCGGCTTTCTGATGCTGGTGACCCTCGGCCTGATGATCGCGGCCTACTTCGTCCACCACCAGTTGCCGCAGGAAGTCGATCCGCGCGCGGCCCAGCGCACCGACAACCGCATCGGTCCGGTCGGCGCGGTCTACGCCGGCGCGACCGGCGCGGCCTCGCAGCAGGCGGCGGTCGCCGCGGCGGCGGCCAAGGCGGCCTCGCAGGTCGCTTACGGCGGCACGCTCGACGGCAAGGTCATCTTCGACAGCCTGTGCGCGGGCTGCCACAAGTCCGGCGCCGGCGGCGCCCCGACCCTGGACGCCTCGCATTGGACGGCGCGCATGTCCAAGGGCAAGGACACCTTGCACAAGCACGCCGTGGACGGCTTCACCGGCACCAGCGGCGTGATGCCGCCCAAGGGCGGCAACCCGGCCCTGACCAACGAACAGGTCGCCGCGACCGTGGATTGGATGCTGGGCAATATCAAGTAAGCGCGGGGTATCGCGCTGACGGAACGCCGCCTTCGGGCGGCGTTTTTGTTTGTGGGACGCTCCGTCGCTCCCAACCTCAAGAGCCTTGGCTGTTCCCCCCTTTTCAAAGGGGGGAACAGCTCTCTTTCGGGGATAGCGTTCTTCTAGAGGAGGCAGCGCTTCTTCAAAAAGGGGAAACCGCACTTCCCGCCAGACGGCACACGACGGCGCGCAACACCGCTGCGGATAATGGCCGCTGTGTTCACCGCCCCGCCGAGCCCGCCATGACGCGATTCCGCCCCGCCCTCGCCTTCGCGCCCTGCCTGCTGCTGGCCGCCTGCGTCACCACGCCGCATGCCGATCGCGCCGGCCGATCGGGCGCGAACGTATCGGCGCAAGGCGTGACCGCGATCGGCACGGCACGCGCCAACCTCGGCAACGACCCGCGCCAGGTCACCCTCGCCGGCATCGTCACCGCCGCGCTGCCCGGCAAGGACCAGACCCCGGGTTGGCTGATCCAGGACGCCGGCGACGGCGATCCGGCCACCTCCGATGCGATCTGGGTCACCGGCGCCGCCGCGGCGGGACTCGCGCCCGGGCAGACGGTGCAGGTCAGCGGCCGCATCTACGAAGCCACGCTCGAACCCGATCGCAAAGGCCGCGCCCGCTCGCTGACCGCGATCGACGCCGAACGCATCGCCCCGCTCAGCTCGCGCGCGCAGCGCAAACGGCTGGCGGCGATCCAGCCGGTCGCGATCGAACGCGCCCCCACCGACTGGCGCGCGCTGCAAGGCATGCGCGTGCGCATCGCCGCGCCGCTGACCCTGGGCGAGCGCGATCCCGAGCAACGCACCATCGCGGTGTCCTTCGACGGCCGGCTGTGGCAACCCTCCGAACTCGCCGCGCCCGGCAGCGAGCAGGCGCGCACGATCGCCGCCGACAACGAACGCCGCCGCCTGCTGCTGACCGGCGACGCCGCGATCCTGCCCGCCGCCGCCTTCGCCGCGCGCAGCGGCAGCCGCCTGGACGCGGTCGAAGGCGTGGCGGTGCCGGTCGCCGGCCACGACGGCCTGCGCCTGAGCGCGGCCCCGGACCTGCACGCCGCGCCGCGCCCGCCGGTGCCGCGCGTCGCCGGCGACCTGCGCATCTCCGCCTTCAACCTGGAGAACCTGTTCAACGGCGACGGCCGCGGCGGCGGATTCCCGACCCCGCGCGGCGCGCGCACCCCGGCCGAGTATCAGGCGCAGCAAACCAAACTGGTCGAGACCATTCACGCGCTCAATCCCGATGTCGCCGCGCTGATGGAATTGGAGAACGACGGCTACGGCCCCGAATCGACCCTGGCCGAGCTAGTCGCCGCGCTGGATCGCGCCGATGCGGCCAGCGGCGGCCCGCAGGATTGGCGCTACGCGGCGCCGTGCCGGCAGACCTGCCCACCGCGCGGCGCGGGTTCGTGCAAGGACGCCTGCGCCGCTTCGACGCGTGGACCGGGCGACGATCAGATCCGCGTGGGCCTGATCTATCGCGGCCAGCGCGTGGCCGCGCGCGGTCCGGCGGCGACCTTGCAGCAAGGCCCGTTCGGGCCGCTGGCGCGGGTGCCGATGGCGCAGGCGTTCAACGCGATCGGCGCCGACCGCAAGCCCGGGCCGGCGTTCGTGGTCGTGGCCAATCACTACAAGTCCAAGGGCTGCGGCAAGAACGCCAGCGGCGCCGACAAGGACCAGGGCGACGGCGCCTCGTGCTGGAACGCGGCACGCAGCGAATCGTCGCGGCGCCTGGATGCATGGCTCAAGACCGATCCCACCGGCAGCGGCGGCGAGCTGACGATGATCGTCGGCGACCTCAACGCCCATGCCCAGGAACAACCGCTGCGCGAGTTGTATACGGGTGGCTGGCAGGACGCGTTCGCCGTGGCCAAGATCGAATCGCCGTACAGCTACGTCTACGAGGGCGAACTCGGCCGCCTCGACCACGCCCTGCTCTCGCCGAAGCTGGCCGCGCGGCTGCGCGGCGCGGTGGAGTGGCACACCAACGCCGACGAACCCGAGAGCGCCGGTTACCGCAACGGCGGCGCCGGCCCGTGGCGAAGCTCCGATCACGACCCGGTGTTGCTGGGCTTCGACCTGATGCCGCGCTGAGGCATTCAAGCCTGTTGTAGGAGGGAGTTTTTGTGGGAGTGAGTTTTGTAGGAGGGCCAGCTTTTGTGGGAGGGCCTTCAGGCCCGATGCCTTCCGCTCCGACACCGTGAAACTTCACCGCGACCTGTAACAAAAGCATCGGGGCTGAAGCCCCTCCTACAACAGACTTCGCGGGCCGCGGCGGGCTTCTGTGGGAGGGCCTTCAGGCCCGATGCCTTTCGCTCCGACACGGTGAAACTCCACCGCGATCTGTAACAAAAGCATCGGGGCTGAAGCCCCTCCTACAACAGACTTCGCGGGCCGCGGCAGGCTTTTGTGGGAGGGCCTTCAGGCCCGACGCCTTTCGCTCCGACACGGTGAAACTTCATCGCGACCTGTAACAAAAGCATCGGGGCTGAAGCCCCTCCTACAACAGACTTCGCGGGCCGCGGCTGGCTTTTGGGGGAGAGCCTTCAGGCCCGAGGCCTTTCGCTCCGGCACGGTGAAACTTCATCGCGACCTGTATCAAAAGCATCGGGGCTGAAGCCCCTCCCACAAAAGTCCGCTCCGCCCGCTAAAGCCTGCGTAACCGCCAGCCACGCGCAACACACCGTCATAACACCGCTCTCACCCCGCCACGTATCATGCGCGGCATGAGCACCCCCGCCTTTCCCAGCGACGCGTCCACCGCGCTGACGCTGCCCGGCCCCGCCGGCGCGATCGAGATGATCGTCGAGGCCGCCGAAGCGCCGCCGCGGCCGATCGTCGCCATCGTCTGCCACCCGCTGCCGACCGAGGGCGGGACCATGCACAACAAAGTCGTGACCATGGCCGCGCGCGCGCTGCGCGAGTCGGGCGCGGCGACGGTGCGCTTCAACTTCCGCGGCACCGGCGCCTCCGAAGGCGAATTCGACCAGGGCGAAGGCGAATGCGACGACCTGCGCGCGGTCGCCGCCTGGGTCCGCGCGACGCGCCCGGACGCGCAGCTGTGGCTGGCCGGTTTCAGCTTCGGCGCCTACGTCTCGCTGCGCATGGCCGACGAACTGCGGCCCAAGCTGCTGATCTCGATCGCGCCGCCGGCCGGGCGCTGGGACTTCGACCGCATCGCCCCGCCGCAGGGTTATCCGTGGATCGTGATCCAGGGCGAGGCGGACGAAATCGTCGATCCCGAGGCGGTCTACGCCTGGATCGGCGGCCTGCGCCAGCCGCCGGAACTGGTGCGCATGCCCGACACCTCGCATTTCTTCCATCGCCGGCTGATCGACCTGCGCGGTGCGATCAAGAACTCCGTGCGCCCCCATCTTCCGCCGGAATCCGCTCCGGCCTGACAGGATTTTCCCGATGCGCCCCGCCCCGAGCTTTGCGCTGCTGTACGCCTGCGCCTGCCTCACCGCGCTCGCCTGGTCGGCCCGCGCCGACGCGGCCGGCATCGACTGCGCCAAGGCCAAAAGCAAGAACGAACAAGCCATCTGCGCCGACCCGGTGCTGAGCGGCCGCGATGGCGAACTCGCCCAGGCCTACCGCGCCGCGCTCAAGGCCAGCCAGTACGGCGGCGAGCTGAAGAAAGACCAACTGGCCTGGATCAAGGAACGCGACCGCTGCGATGGCCAGGTGCCGTGCCTGCGCCGCGCCTATGTCGAGCGCCTGACCGAACTCAAGCCCGGCGCCATCGGCGGCAAGTTCGACTGGAACGGCGACTGGACCCGGGTCGATGGCAGCTCCTCGCTGTCGCTCAAGGCGGCCGGCAAGGACAAGTTCGAGATGGAACTGCAGGCCAGCAACGGCGCCAACACCGGCCTGCTGTCGGGTCGCGCGCGCGCCAACGGCGCTAATGAGATGGTCTACAAGGGCAGCGACGCCAACGCCAAGTGCGAGCTGACCTTCCACCGTTTCCACCGCCAGATCCAGATCGAGCAGCAGCACACCGGCAGCGATTGCGGCGCCGGCCTGGGCGTGCATTTCAGCGGCCGCTACCTGCCCGGCCTCGGCGAGGCGGTGGCGACCACGCAGTGGAATCTGGTCGATCTGGGCGTGGTGCTCAAGCCGGAAAACGACGAGCGCCTGCGCAAGTTGCTCGGCGACGACTACGCCGCGCTGGTCGAGCGCCTGGACGTGATCGATACCCGCGCCGACCAGGAAGGCCTCAACGCCACCGTCACCAACGGCTACGTGCGCGGCCTGGCCAACGCCATGCGCGCGCTGCTGATGCAGACCGCCGACGGAAAGTTCTGGGTCGCGATCCGCGCCGACAACAAGCAGGACAAGCCCGAGCTGCGCTACTACAGCAACGATCCGGCCTGGGCGGCGAAACTGCCCACCACCATCGACAACTGGTCCGACGGCTACCAGGAGCACGTGCCGGTGCGGCTGATGTCGGCCGGCGGCCGCATGCTGAGCCAACCGTGAGCGCAGCCCCGCAGCACGCCGCCCTGACGCCGTCGCAGGCCTACGCCGCCGGCGTCGCGCGCGGCGACTGGAGCGATGATCCGGCGCAGCATCCGGCCCTGCGCGAACTCGACCGCATCCATGCCGGCGTGCTCGATCCGCCCTCGCAAGGCCTGTTCGACCGCCTGCGCGGCAAGCCGCGCGAAGGCGTGCCCGGGCTGTATCTGTGGGGCGGCGTCGGCCGCGGCAAGACTTTCCTGATCGACCTGTTCTACGAACAGCTGCCGATCGCCGAGAAACGCCGCACCCACTTCCACCGCTTCATGCGCGAGGTCCACGCGCAACTGCGCGCGCACGCCGGCGAGAGCGATCCGCTGGCCAAGATCGTGCGCCAGTGGCGCGATCAGCTGCGCGTGCTGGTGCTGGACGAATTCTTCGTGATCGACATCGGCGATGCGATGCTGCTCGGGCGCCTGCTCGACCGCCTGTTCGCCGAGGGCGTGACCCTGGTGACCACCTCCAACACCGCGCCGCCCAATCTGTACGCCGAAGGCCTGCAGCGCGACCGCTTCAAGCCGGCGATCGAGCTGATCCAGCGCCATTGCGCGGTGCTGTTGCTCGACAGCGCGCAGGATTACCGGCTGCGCGCGCTGACCCGCTCGCCGGTCTATCGCGCGCCGCTGGACGCCGATTCCGACGCCTGGCTGAGCGGGCGCTGGAAGGAACTGGCCGCCGGTTGCACGCCGGAAACCGGGCCGTTGCGCATCGACGGACGCGATATCCCGGTGCGCGCGCTGGCCGACGGCCATGCCTGGTTCGACTTCGCCGCGCTGTGCGAAGGCCCGCGCGCGGCCGGCGACTACATCGAGATCGCCACCGAATACCACACCGTGCTGCTCGGCGGCATTCCGATTTTCCCCGGCGGCATCCACGACGACGCGGCGCGGCGCTTCATCAATCTGATCGACGAGTTCTACGACCGCCACGTCAATCTGGTGTGCACCGCGGCCGACGCGCCGACCGCCCTGTACCAGGGCCACCGCCTGAGCGGCGCGTTCGAGCGCACCGCCTCGCGCCTGATCGAAATGCAGTCGGCCGAGTACCTGGCGCTGGAACACCGCGGCTGAGCGCCGCCGGTTCGCCCGCGCCGCGGCGGCGAAGCCGATGCCACCGCCGCGCACCATGACGAATCCGCCCGCGGCGTATGCGCCGCGTGATGACGCACCGGACCGCCACCACGGTGTTTATCCACCCACAGGCACATTCGTGCCGCGCATCGCAGCCCCGATCGGCCGCCGTTCGCGGATACGCGCGTCCGACAGGCCGCACCGCGACTGAATGCCCCTATGCCGGCATCGGCGCGGCGTGCGAGCGAGCGCTCGGGCGCGCGCAAACTCACGCTGCGCCGCCGCAGGAATCGCAATCGGCCTGGTTTTTCAGGGATTTTTTCGATTCTCGCGACGGCCGCGTCGGCGCGGCATTGGGCGAAAAAACCCTGCCGCAGCGGGGATTTCCAGAGCGCCGCGCCGACGAACGGACACGTGCGGCTGAAAAACACGCATATTTTTGCGTCAAAACTCTTGGCGGCGCGTCGAGCTTGCCCTACATTCCGCCTTGCCGAGGGGTTATCCAGGCAACCCATCCATCCAACGAGTGCTACCGGAAAAAACTATGGCTACGAAAAAAACCGCTGCAAAGAAGAAGGCCGCTCCGAAGGCCGCCGCCAAGCCGGCTGCTGCGAAGCCCATCAAGGAAGTGTTGAGCAAGTCGGGTCTGGTTGCGCACCTGGCCGAGACCACCGGCGTGGTCGCCAAGGACATCCGCTCGGTGCTCGCCGCGCTTGAAGGCGCCGTGCACGCGTCGATCAACAAGAAGGGCGCCGGCGCGTTCACCCTGCCGGGCCTGCTGAAGATCACCGCCGTCAGCGTCGCCGCCAAGCCGAAGCGCAAGGGCATCAACCCGTTCACCAAGGAAGAGCAGTGGTTCGCCGCCAAGCCGGCCACGGTGAAGGTCAAGGTCCGTCCGCTCAAGAAGTTGAAGGACGCCGCGGCCTGATGACCGCCGATGCGGCGTGGCCTGGCCCGCCGCATCATCGCTGCAGCGGACGCCGCCTTCGGGCGGCGTTCTGTTTTTCGGGCGCCGCGATCGAGCCGGCCGAGCGCACGCGCGACTCCTGAAAATCAGGCCGATCCGCGCCGGCTCTCGCGCCGCGCTTGTCCGGATCGGTGCACACACTTTGCATGAAGTATGAATGCGTCATCCGGCCGCGCGGCCCGGCCTGCCGGCCGGGTTTGCGACGTCGCGGTGCGTGGCATAGTGCGCGTTGTTGTCGTGGAGCATCGTCGTGGATCCGATCAGCCTGGAAGACTTGGCCCTGCTGGATGTCCTGCAACGCATCGACCAGGGGCAGGCTCCCGGCCGTCATGCATCGGACCTGCGCGATCGCCTGATCGACGCCGCGCTGGCCCAGCTCGATGAAGACGGCGACACGCTGTCGCTGACCGACGCCGGCGTGGAGCGCTGCAAGTCCCTGCGCCATCGCGTCGCCGCCGACGCCGAGGCCGCGCCGGTGATCAAGGAGCGCGAGGAATCGGCGGCGGCGCAGGAAGCCGAAGCCGACTGAGCCGGCGCGCGCGCGATCGGTTTCGCGCCGGCGCACGAAGCTACACAAAGAAACATCCGGCCGGCGCCGGCGCGCTTGCCTTGCGCGCGCGCGTCCCGACATCGACAGGCATCGCCCTCGCGCCGGCCCCGCATGACGCCCTTCGATCGCCACCTCTCGCTTTGGAATCTGCGCGCCGACGGCGCGCCGATCCGCACCCACAGCAGCGACCTGCTGCCGGTCCGCCATGGCGCGCAGCCGGCCATGTTGAAGATCCCGCGCGACGCCGAAGAAAAATATGGCGGCGCGATGATGCGGTGGTGGAACGGCGACGGCGCCGCGCGCGTGTACGCGCACGACGAGGAAGCCTTGCTGCTCGAACGCGCCTGCGGCCCGCGGTCGCTCGCGCACATGGCGCGCAACGGCCGCGACGACGAGGCCACGCGCATCCTGTGCGAAACCCTGGAGCGGTTGCATGCGCCGCGCGCCGCGCCGGTGCCGGCCGATCTGGTGCCGCTGCGGACCTGGTTCGCCGATCTGGAAACCTATTCGCGCAGCCATGGCGGCGTGCTGGTGCGCAGTTGGCAGATCGCGCAGGAACTGCTGGCGCAGCCGCGCGAGGTGATGCCGCTGCACGCCGACCTCCATCATGAAAACGTGCTCGACGCCGGCCCCGGGCGCGGCTGGATCGCGATCGATCCCAAGCGCGTGATCGGCGAGCGCGGGTTCGACTTCGCCATTTTATTCACCGATCCGGACGAAGAGACCGCGCTGGCGCCGGGCACGTTCGAACGCCGGCTGGCGTTGGTGGTGGAACACGGACGGATCGAGCGGCGTCGCCTGTTGCAGTGGATCGCCGCGTTTCAGGGCTTGTCGGCGGCGTGGTTCATCAGCGACGAGGATGAGTGCGGGAAGGAGTTGGAGATTATCGGCAAGGCGTTGGCGGAGTTGGATCGGGGTTGAGGTTGCTGCGTATCTCTGCTTCTGCCGAACTGCTGTTCTGCTCCCTCTCCCGCTTGCGGGAGAGGGTTGGGGTGAGGGCAGCCAGACGCTACGCATGCTCGGCAGCCGACAGTCCACGAGACTCGCTGTACGTCAGTTGCGCGGTGAATTTTCCGCTTCGCGCGCCCTCACCCCAGCCCTCTCCCGCACGCGGGAGAGGGAGCTCAACGCAGCGACTCATCGAACCGCAGTTTCTTCCCAACCGCCCCCCAGCGCCTTGTACAAATTCACCTCGGCGGTCAGCGCATCGCCCTGCAACTGCAGCACCGTCAGCTCGGCGTTGAACAGATTGCGCTGCGCATCCAGTTCTTCCAGATACGAGGCATACCCCTCGTTGTAGCGGTTGCGCGCGATCCGCAACGCCTCGGCCAGGGCCTGCTGTTGCTGCTGCGCCTGATCGCGCTGCTCATGCAGATAACCGATCGCGGCGAGCGCGTCTTCGACTTCGGAAAATGCGGTCAGCACGGTCTTCTGGTAACCGAGCACGGCCTGATCGCGGCGCGCGGCGCTGGCCTGGGCCTGCGCGCGCAGGCGGCCGTGGTTGAACAACGGCGCCAGCACGCTGCCGCCGACGCTCCATACGCGGATCGGATCGCCGTGCAGTAGGCTCGATTCCAGACTGCCCAGCGAACCGGTCAAACGCAGCGACGGCAGCAACTGCGCGCGCGCGGCGGCGAGAGTGGCGTCGCTGGCGGCGATCTGCGCTTCGGCCTGGGCGATGTCGGGACGGCGGCGCAGCAGTTGCGAAGGCACGCCGGCCGCGGGCAAGGCCGGCGCGGCGATGTCCACCAGCGCCTTGCCGCGGGCGATGGCCTGCGGCGCGCGGCCCAGCAGCACCGACAGCGCGTCTTCCTGGCGCCGGATCGCCAGCTGCAGCTGCGGCACGACCTGCGCGGTGGCGCGGTATTCGGCCTGGGCCTGGGCCAGTTCCAGGCGCGAGGTGTAGCCGGTGTCGAAACGGCGCTGGGCCAGCTTGAGCGCGTTCTCGCGCGACACCAGCGTGCGTTGCGCGACCTCCAGCCGGGCGTCGCTGGTGCGCAGGCCCAGGTAGGCCGAGGCGACCGCGGCGGCGATGCTCAGGCGCACGCTGTCGGCGCCGGTTTCGCTGGCCAGCAGATTGGCGCGCGCCGCATCCGTCAGTGCGCTGAGCCGGCCCCACAGATCGACTTCGTACGCGGCCTGGAACTGCGGCTGGCTGACATTGGAAATGTTCGCGCGGCCGGTGGCGGCGCTGACGCTGCGCGAACGCGTGGCGCTGGCGCCCAGGTCCAGGGTCGGCCATTGCGCCGCGCCTTGCGCGTCCAGCAACGCGCGCGCTTCGGCCACGCGCGAGGCCGCCAGGCGCAGGTCGGTGTTGTGGATGAGCGCGGTGTGGACCAGTTCGGCCAGCACCGGATCGTTGTAGCCGCGCCACCAGTCGCGCTGCACCGCGACGCCGGCGCCGGGCGCGTCGCGCCAGGCCGGCGGCGGCGCGGCCACGTCCGGCGGCGGCGCGATGCTGACGCAGGCGGCGAGCAGGCTCGCCGCGGCCGCCAACGCGATGAGCCGGAATCGGGCATGCGATGCCTTCATCGACGGGGATTCCTGTCGCCCGGATCGGCAGGCAGCGCGGGCGCGTCCGACGCGCCGCCCGCTACCGCCGGCACCGCCGCATCGCGCGCCGCGTTCGCCGCGGAGGCCTGTTCGTCGCGGCGCACCGCCTCTTCGTCGATCTTGCTGGCGGTATCGACCGTGGCTTCCACCGACATGCCCGGACGCAGGCGCGCCGCCGGTTCCTGATCGGGATCGATCGAGATGCGCACCGGCAGCCGTTGCGCGACCTTGGTGAAGTTGCCGGTGGCGTTGTCGGTCTTGATCACGCTGAATTCCGAACCGGTGGCCGGCGACAGGCGTTCGACATGGCCGCGCAGGGTCGCGCCGTCGAGCGCGTCGATGCGGAACGAGGCCGACTGGCCGGGACGGATGCGCGCGGTCTGCGATTCCTTGAAGTTCGCCACCACCCACACCCGCTGCGGCACCAGTTGCATCAGCTGCGTACCCGGGGTGACGTACTGGCCCAGGCGCACGCCGATCTCGCCGAGCTGGCCGTCCTGCGGCGCGTGGATGCGGGTGTTGGCCAGATCGATCTCGGCCAGACGCAAGGCGGCTTCGGCGTTGGCGACCGCGGCGGTCAGCGCATCGCGGTTGACGATCACCGAGCGCACGTCCTCGTCGGCCGAGCGCCGCGCCGCCTGGGCCTGGCCCAGGCCGGCTTCGGCTTGACGCAGGGTCGCCAGGGTCTGGTCGCGTTCGCGCTGCGACAGCGAGCCGTCGCCGACCAGCGCGCTGGCGCGGCGCATGTCGGCCTGGGCGCGGGCGAGGTTGGCCTGCGCGGCCTTGAGCTGCGCCTCGACGTTGGCCACCGCGGCTTCGCGCACGCGCCGGGCCTGGGTCGAGTTGGACAGGTTGGCCTGCTGCGCGGCCAGATTGGCGCGGGCCTGATCGACGCGCTGGCGATAGTTGCGATCGTCCAGTTCGACCAGCACCTGCCCGGCCTTGACCCGCATGTAGTCCTGCACGCGCACCTGGGCGACATAGCCATCGACCTTGGGCGCGACCACGGTGACGCTGCCGCGCACATAGGCGTTCTCGGTGGTCTGGCGCGCGCTGGAGAACGGCCACAGCCGCCAGGCGTAGAGAATCAGCAGCACGCCGACGATGGCGATCACGATCGCCGGGATCGTGGCTTTGGACTGGAAGGGCGTCTTCAAGGGCATTGGGGCGTCCTTCGGATCAGGAAACAGGCGCGGCGGGAAGCGCCGGCGCGGACGGGGCTGGCGAGGATTGAAGCGGAGCGGCCGTCACAGGCGCGTCGCGAGGCGGATCGGGCGCCGCCGCGGCCGGCGGCCCGAACGGCCCGGGCACTTGCGCGGCGAAACTCACCACGGTGTGGCCGCGCCGCCACAGATGCCATTTCAGCAACAACACCCAGACCAGCACCACGACCGCCAGCCACGCCACCGACAGGAACACGTCGTTGTAAGCCAGCACCCACGACTCGCGCGTGACCTGCTGGCTCAGCGAGGTCAGCGCCTGATTGCCGCGCGCGGCCGGATCGCCGACCACCCGCGCGACCGCGCCGCCGAGCTGCTGGGTGCGCAGCACCACCTGCGGATCGCCGAGGGTGAGCTGCTGCATCAGATGCTGGTAATGCGCGGTCTGGCGCTGGGCCAGATAGGTGCCGAGCACGGCCGAGCCGAGCAGGCCGCCGAGGGCATTGGTGGTGCTGAACAAGACGATGAAGGTCACCAGATTGCGCACGCCGTCGGCGACCACGCGCACCAGCGCGAGCAGGATCGAACTGGCCAGGAACATCGACGCGGCCATCGCGATCAAGGTCTGGGTGATGTAGAAGTTCGCCGGCCGGGTCAGGTTGGTGGCGTGCGAATCGATGTAGGCGCACACGCCGACGATCGCCACCGCGATCAGCCCGAGCATGTCGAAACGCTGCCTGGGCAAGAACGGCAGCGTCACCACGAAGCCGGCGACGGTGCCGATCAGCACCAGCCAGAACAGCGTATGCATCTGGTCGTTGAGCAGGCCCAGCACGTTGAGCAGCCCGACCGCGCCGACCGACTGCTCCGACAGCACCATGCGCGACAGCACGATCGCCAGCCCCAGCCGCACCATGTAGCCGCCGTGCAGCAGCCAGCGGATGTTGACCATCGGCCTGGAGCGATTCATCTCGATCATCACGAACGCGCCCGCGCACAGCACCGCCGCCACCAGGCAATGCCCCAGCCACGGCGTGTCCAGCCACCAGCGCAACCGGCCCTGGGTAAGCACCACGCACACCAGCGCGATCGCGCTGGCGTACAGCGGAAAACTGGCGATGTCCCAGCGATCGAACATGTTCTGGCGCGGCACCGGCGTCACCCGCAGCAGATTGATCGCGGCCAGGCAGGCCAGTGCCAGCCCCAGTTCGAACATCACGATGCCGTGCCACTGCGCGTTGAGCAGCAAGGTTTCCGCGACGATGCGCGAGATCGGCGCGCCGGTCTGCAGCGCGGCGAAGCCGAACATCAGGCCGACGATCTTCTTCGGCCCGGTGAACACTTCCGCCATGTACAGGATGGTCAGCGAGCTCAGCGGCGCGGCGGCGATGCCGAGCGCGGCGCGCGCGGCGATGGCCGAGTCCAGATCGTTCGCGAGCAGGTGCACGACCGCGGCGACCACGAACAGGCCGATACCCAGATCGGCGAACAGGCGCAGGCCGTAATGCAGGCGGAACTTGGTCAGCAGCA
Organism: Lysobacter sp. ISL-50; assembly: GCF_018612875.1. Lineage (GTDB taxonomy): Bacteria > Pseudomonadota > Gammaproteobacteria > Xanthomonadales > Xanthomonadaceae > Lysobacter. The sequence continues at coordinate 147,194 of NZ_JAGGRI010000004.1, forward strand.
GGCTGGCGGGAATATTGGTGGCGAAGTACGCGGTCAGCAGCCACGTCGCCTCGGCGCTGGTGGCGCCGAGCGCGCCCTGCACCTGCTGCAGGTTGGACGCGACCAGGTTCATGCCCAGGCTTTGCGTGAGGCCGAGCAGCAGCGAGATGGAGACGAAACCGGCGATGCGCCAACGCGACATCGGCGTGGGCGCGAGCGGCGGGCCGGGCGGGGCGACATCGGCCGGCGGCGGCGCGGCGGCGGGCGCTTGAACGGTCGGTTCGGTGGCGGCGGTGCTGGCCATGATCGAGGCGCGTGGCTCCCGCTGTTCCCTTGCAGGCCCTAGTAGGCAACAGGCGGCGGCCCGGGATCAAGCGCGCGCGTGTCGGTCCGCTGTTCGTTTCGCGCTGAAATGCGCGGCCCGGTGTGCTCGCGGCGTGAGGACGGCGGCGAAACCGCTACGGCGCGCGGCGACGTCGCAAGGTCAGCACGCCGTACAAGGCCACCAGCACGATCAGCGACACCACGATCGCCGCCCATTGCGCCGGCGTCATCGTCGCCAGGATCGCGATCATGATCGCCACCGCCAGCAGCGGCATCGGCCAGCTGCCGCCGGGCAGGCGGAACGGTTCGCCGGCGCCGCGCAAATCCAGCGCCTGCGCGCGCCACGCCGACACCGACACCGCCGCGAACAGTAGGCAGATAGCACCGCCGGAGATCAGCGCCAGGGTTTCGAAATTACCGATCAGGGCCAGCGCCAGGGCGATGCCGGCGTGCGCGGCCAGGGCCACCCGCGGCACGTGATAGCGCGCATCGACGCGGCCGAAGGCCTGCGGCAGATAGCCGTCGCGGCCCAGCGCGAACAACAGGCGCGAGGACGAGAACAGATTGCCCATCAGGAAACCGGTCATCGACACGCCGGCGGTGATCAGCAGCAGACCGTGCGCGGGCGACCAGATCGCGCCGGCGGCGTCGGCGACCGGCGCGGTGCTGGCGTCCAGGCGCGGGCCGAGCAAGCCCTGGCAGGCGATCTGGATGCCGATGTACAGCAGCACCACCACCACGATCGCCGACAGCGTCGCGCGCGGCACGTGGCGCGAGGGATCGCGCACCTCGCCGGTCGGCACCAGCGCGGTCTCCATGCCGGAATAGGCGAACACCACCAGCACCATCGACGGCCCCAGCGCGCTCCACGGCGGCAGCTGCGCGAAGCCGACATGACTCCAGTCCACGAACAGCAGGCCGACGCTGGCGAGCAGGAACAGCGGCGTGAGCTTCAGCGTGGCCAGCAGCACGATCATGCGCGCGCCGAGCTTGACCCCGAAGGCGTTGAGGGCGAACAGCAGCGCATAAGTCGCGGCGATGAAGAGCGCGCGCGGCAGCGGTTCGCGCAGCACGTTGCAAGCGTTGCCGGCCTGTTCGGCCAGGGCCGCGGCCACGCCCGCGCTTGAGGAGGTATTGCAGATCCACATCAGCGCGCCGGCGAGGAATCCCGCGAATGGTCCGAACGCCGCGCCGACGAAGGTGTACGGCCCGCCGGTCGCCGAAGCGCGGCTGCCGACGGCGGAAAAGCACAGCGCGATCGGCACGATCGCGATCGCCCCGGCCACGAACACCAGCGGCGCGCTCGCGCCCATGCGGCTCATCAGCAGGGCCGGCAGCATGAAGATGCCGGCGCCGACGATGATGTTGATGATCGACGCGGCGAGCTGGAACGGCCCCAGCGCGCGGACCAGGGCGGCTTCGCCTTGCAGGGCCGAAGGCGGAGGAGACGGAACGGGCGATGCGGTCATGGCGACTTCCCGGCGGATCGGCCGCAGCCTCGCATGGCGGCTGGGGAAAGGCGAGGTGAGGTGCAGCAAAGGCGACGAGGGTCGCAGTGGCCGACGTTGTTGCCGTTGCTGTTGCTGTTGCCGTTCCCCCCTTTGAAAAAGGGGGGCAGGGGGGATTCGCTTTTGCTTATAAACCGCCCCGCCAAACTTCGCTGCCCATCGCAGTCAAAAGCAAATCCCCCCTAACCCCCCTTTTTCAAAGGGGGGAACTGTTTCGCGGGGCTGGGGGTTCGTCGCGCCCTTACATCAGCTCGCGCATGAAATCCACGAACACCCGCAACTTCGTCGGCAACTGCTTGCGCGCCGGGTAATAGATGTAGAACCCCGGAAACGGCGGCTGATAATCGTCCAGCACCTGCACCAGCCGCCCCGCGCGCACATCCTCGCGCGCGATCGGCTCGAACAACTGCGCCATCCCCAGGCCCGCGCGCGCGGCGCTGAGGATCATCACGCCGTCGTTGAAGATCAGCCGCCCTTCCACGTCCACTTCGAAATCGCGGCCGTCGCGGCTGAATTCCCACGGATACAGACGCCGGCTGCCCGGCAGGCGCAAGCGGATGCATTCGTGGCCGACCAGTTCCTGCGGCGTGCGCGGCTTGTCGCGACGCTCGAAGTACGCCGGCGTCGCCACGATCACCTGCCGCTGCATCCCGCCGACCGGCAGCGCGATCATGTCGCGCGCCAGGCATTCGCCGAGCCGGATGCCGGCGTCGAAACCGCCGGCGACCAGATCGGCCAGCGTGTCGTCGGCGAACAACTCCACTTCCAGTTCGGGATAGCGCGCGAGGAATTCCGGCAGCCGCGGCTCGACCAGCACCTTCGCCGCGGTGCGTCCGACATTGATGCGCAGGCGGCCGGTGGGACGGTGGCGGACCGCGTCGAGGTCGTCGAACGCAGCCTCGATCTGCGCCAGCCCCGGGCCGATCTGATCCAGGAAGCGCGCCCCGTGCTCGGTCAGGCCGACCTGGCGGGTGGTGCGGTTGAGCAGGCGCACGCCGAGCTTGCTCTCCAGGCCGCGGACGGTCTGCGACAGCGCCGACGGCGAGATCTCCAGCTCGGCCGCGGCACGGGTGAAGCTGCCGAAATGGGCGACGCGGGCGAAGGCCAACACAGCAGGCAGAGGATGGACGGCCATAACGTCTCCGAAGCCAGGACAGTCGGCCCAATTATGAAGCAAACCTTCATAAGCCATTCGGACAACGCCGGTTTTTCGATCAATCGCGCGAGCCTAGAGTTCACACCACGCCCCGCCGGGCGCCGCGGCCCCTCCCCCACGGCCGCGCACTGCCTTCCGATCAGGAGACCCACCATGAGCACTCTTCCGACCCGCCGCCTCGGCCGCAACGGCCCCGCCGTCTCCGCCCTGGGCCTGGGCTGCATGGGCATGAGCTTCGCCTACGGCGCCGCGGACGAAACCGAATCGCTGGCGACCCTGGACCGCGCGCTGGAACTGGGCGTGAGCTTCCTCGACACCGCGGACATCTATGGCCCGTACAGCAACGAGGATTTGCTCGGCCGCGCCCTCAAAGGCCGCCGCGAGCGAGTGTTCCTGGCGACCAAGTTCGGCATCGTCTTCGATCCGGCCAACCCGGGCGCGCGCGGCGTCAACGGCCGTCCCGAGTACGTGCGCAGTTCGATCGAAGGCAGCCTGAAGCGCCTGGGCACCGACCACGTCGATTTGTACTACCAGCACCGCGTGGACGCCTCGGTGCCGATCGAAGAGACCGTCGGCGCGATGGCCGAACTGGTCCGCCAGGGCAAGGTGCGTTACCTGGGCCTGTCGGAGCCGTCGGCGCAGACCCTGGAGCGCGCGCACGCCGTGCATCCGATCACCGCGGTGCAAAGCGAGTATTCGCTGTGGACGCGCGATCCCGAGCACAACGGCGTATTCGAAGTCTGCGAGCGCCTGGGGATCGGCTTCGTTCCCTACAGCCCGCTGGGCCGCGGCTTCCTGACTGGCAACATCACCAGCGCCAGCGAACTGCAGAGCGACGATTTCCGCCTGAGCACGCCGCGCTTCCAGGGCGACAACTTCGCGAAGAACCTGGCGCTGGCCGAGCAGGTCAAGCGCATCGCCGCCGACCAGGGCTGCACGCCGGCGCAGCTGGCGCTGGCCTGGGTGCTGGCGCAGGGCGAGCATCTGGTGCCGATCCCGGGCACCAAGCGGCGCAAGTATCTGGAAGACAACCTCGGCGCGCTGACGGTGTCGTTATCGGCGGCGGAACAGGCGCAGCTGGACACGCTGTTCGCTCCGGACGCTATCGCCGGCGACCGTTACACCGCAGTGGGCATGGCGTTGATCGGACGCTGATCGCCGCTCGGCGGGCCGGAGCGCAAGCGCTCCGGCCCGTTGTTTTTTTGCACCGCCAAAAATTCAGAACAAGCGCGTCAGATCGCCCCCTTTGAAAAAGGGGGCGGCGCCCGGCGCCATCACGAAGTCGAACCGACGCGGACAGCGCGGGGGATTTGCTTTTGCTTGCGGTGAAGCGAAAAGCGAATCCCCCCTGCCCCCCTTTTTCAAAGGGGGGAACGGCAACAGCGGTAGCTGTGAGCGTGCAGGGGATGTGTTGCATGCGCTCATGCCTTGTGGAGATATCGCCCCACGCCGATACGTCTTAGCATCGACTGCCTTGTTCACCGCACGGAGTCCGTGATGCCCCGGTTCGATCGTCTGCCGCTCCCGCTGTCCGTGCTGGCCCTGTGTCTGGCCGCCGCGTTGCCCGTGGCCGCGTCGGCGCAAGCCGCCGATCCGGCCGGCACCGCCCAGGCCGCGCAACAGGTGCAGGCGCAGGTCGTGGCCTGGCGCCGCGACATTCACCAGCATCCCGAACTGGGCCAGCACGAAGTGCGCACGGCCAAGCTGATCGCCGATCAGTTGCGCAAACTCGGCCTGCAGCCGCGCACCGGCATCGCCCACACCGGCGTGACCGCGGTGCTCAAGGGCGGCAAGCCGGGGCCGAGGATCGCCATCCGCGCCGACATGGACGCGCTGCCGGTGACCGAACCGGCCGGGCTGGCGTTCGCGTCCAAGGTCAGCGCCGACTATCGCGGCCAGCCGGTCGGCGTCATGCACGCCTGCGGCCACGATGCCCACGTGGCGATCCTGCTCGGCGTGGCGACGGCGCTGGCGGCGCAGAAGGATCAGCTGCCGGGCGAGGTGATGTTCGTGTTCCAGCCGGCCGAGGAAGGCCCGCCGACGGCGGGCGAGCCGTTCGGCGCCAAGCTGATGCTCGACGAGGGCGTGTTCAAGGATTTCAAACCCGAAGCCGTGTTCGGCCTGCACGTATGGGCCGGCCTGAACGTCGGCCAGGTCGGTTATCGCAGCGGGCCGATGCTGGCCAGCGCCGACGAATGGAGCCTGACCGTGCGCGGCAAGCAGACCCACGGTTCGCGGCCGTGGGACGGCGTGGACCCGATCACCGTCGGCGCGCAGATCCTGCTCGCCAGCCAGAGCCTGATCGCGCGCCAGGTCAACATCGCCGCGACGCCGGTGGTGCTGACCGCCGGCCAGTTCAACAGCGGCGTGCGTTTCAACATCATTCCCGACGAAGCCCGGCTGGTCGGCACCCTGCGCACCTTCGACGCCGGCGTGCGCGAGGACGTGATCGCGCGCCTGCGCCGCACCGCCGACGACTACGCGCACGCGGCCGGCGCCACCGCCGAGTTGCAGGTGGTCAACAACGCGCCGGCCACCGTCAACGACCCGGCGCTGACCCGGCGCGTGCTGCCCTCGCTGCAGCGCGCGGCCGGCGAGAGCAATGTCGCCGAGTCCGGACTGGTGACGGTGGCCGAGGACTTCTCGCAGTTCGCCAACACCGTGCCGGGCTTCTATTTCTTCGTCGGCTCCACCGCGAAGGGAACCGACGCGGCGAAGGCGCCGATCAACCATTCGCCGAACTTCATGCTCGACGAAGGCGCGCTGGAAGTCGGCACCCGGAGCATGCTGCAGGTCGCGCTGGATTACCTGCACGGGCCTTGAGGCAGGGACGAAACCGCGTTGTGGCGCGATGCATTCATCGCGGACGGCGCGGTGGGCGATGTGAATTCTTCGCCCGCCACCATTGCATTCGCGCTGTTGCGGCTGAGGTTGCGGCTGCCGGCGAGGTTGGTTGGACGTGTGCCGACATTCTCTCCCGCCGTCATTCCCGAGAACGCAGGAATGACGGTCTGGAAAGGTGGCGCTGAAGTCTCTGGATTCCCGCCTTCGCGGGAATGACGACCTGGAAAGATGGCGCTGAAGTCTCTGGATTCCCGCCTTCGCGGGAATGACGGCGTTCAGGCGGCGCGGGAAAAGGTGGGACGGCAAATCGTGCAGGCGCAAGCGGGCGTGTCGCGTGTCCGCGCCCCGGCCGCGAGCCCCCAAAGCCGACCAACGTCGCGCATCCCCATCCCGCCCCCATCGGCTAGCATCGGACCTTTCCCGCCCGGAGTCCCGTCGATGAAGCGTCCGCTGTCCGTCGCGTTGCGTTGCGCCCTGAGTTTCAGCGTCCTCGCCGCCCTGCCGCTGGCCGCCGCCGCGCAATCGGGCGAACGCCCCGAGGTCGCCTCGGCCGCGGCCAAGGTCAAGGCCGACGTGGTCACCTGGCGCCGCGACTTCCACGAGCATCCGGAGCTGTCCAACCGCGAGGAACGCACCTCGGCCAAGGTCGTCGAGCATCTGCGCAAGCTCGGCCTGAAGCCGCGCACCGGCATCGCCCGCCACGGCGTGGTCGCGATCATCGAAGGCGGCAAGCCCGGCCCGAAGATCGCCCTGCGCGCCGACATGGATGCGCTGCCGGTGACCGAGCAGGTCGATCTGCCGTTCGCGTCCAAGGCCACCGCGACCTTTCGCGGCGAAACCGTCGGCGTCATGCACGCCTGCGGCCACGACGCCCACACCAGCATCCTGCTCGGCATCGCCGACGCGCTGGTGGCGATGAAGAAGGACCTGCCGGGCCAGGTCATGCTGGTGTTCCAGCCGGCCGAGGAAGGCGCGCCGGCCAACGAGGAAGGCGGCGCCTCGCTGATGCTCAAGGACGGGCTGTTCAAGGACTACAAGCCCGAGGCCATGTTCGGCCTGCACGTGTTCTCGACCCTGCCGGCCGGCCAGCTCGGCGTGCGCCAGGGGCCGCTGATGGCGGCGTCGGATCGTTTCAGCATCAAGATCAAGGGCCGCCAGACCCACGGCTCGGCGCCGTGGGCCGGCGTGGACCCGATCGTCGCCGCGGCCGACGTGATCGGCAGCGCGCAGACCATCGTCAGCCGCCGCACCAACATCGCCAAGCTGCCGGCGGTGGTGACCTTCGGCGCGATCAAGGGCGGCATCCGCTACAACATCATTCCCGACGAAGTGGAGATGGTCGGCACCATCCGCACCTTCGACGAAGGCATGCGCCAGGCGATCTTCAAGGACCTCAAGAACGTCGCCGAGCACGTCAGCCTCGCCCACGGCGCCCACGCCGAAAGCCAGGTGCCCGATCAGGACGGCAACCCGGTCACCTACAACGATCCGGCGCTGACCGCGCGCATGCTGCCCAGCCTCAAGGCCGTGGCCGGCGACAAGAACGTAATCGAGATGCCGCTGGTGATGGGCGCGGAGGATTTCTCCTACTACGCCAAGGAAGTGCCGGCGATGTTCTTCTTCGTCGGCGCGACCGAGCCGGGCGTGGATCCGTCCACGGCGCCCAGCAATCATTCGCCGAAGTTCAAGCTCGATGAGAGCTCGCTGGATGTGGGGCTGCGGGCGATGCTGCAGGTGACGTTGGATTATTTGAATGGGTCCAAAGCAGGTTGAGAGGGCCTGGCGTTCTCGAACACCGGCGAACACGAATCTTTGCCCCCTTTGGAAAAGGGGGCGAGCGCCCGGCGAAACCGGCTCAGCTGGACTTGGATCGGAGCGCGGGGGATTTGCTCTTGGCGGTGACACGCTGCGATCGGAACGCAAAAGCAAATCCCCCCTAGCCCCCCTTTTTCAAAGGGGGGAACTGTTCGACAGCGGCGGGGAAATCGCCGGCGGACACGAATCTTTGCCCGGCGGAACCAGCTCAGCTGGGTTTAGATCGGAGCGCGGGGGATTTGCTCTTGCCGATCCCCCCACCCGAAGCAGCTAAAATCGCCCCATGACCACGCATGACCTCCCCCTCGGCCGCCACGTCGATTACCCGCGCGAGTACGACGCCTCGCTGCTGTTCCCGATCGCCCGCTCGCTCGGCCGCGCTCACATCGGCCTGAGCGACGACGCCCTGCCGTTCACCGGTTTCGACCGCTGGAACGCTTACGAACTGAGCTGGCTCGATGCCCGCGGCAAGCCGCGCGCGGCCACCGCGACGGTGACGGTGCCGGCCGGGTCGCCGCACTTGATCGAGTCCAAGTCGCTCAAGCTCTACCTCAACTCGTTCAACTCGACCCGCTTCGACAGCGACGAAATCGTGCGCGCGACCATCGCCGCCGACCTGTCCGCGGCCGCCGGCGCCCCGGTCGAGGTCGCTTTCGGCCTGCCGTCCATCGGAAATAACGACGGCGCCGAGTCGATCGACGAGCTCGACGTGGCCATCGACGACTACGGCCCGCCCAACGCCGGCCACCTGCGCGCCGACCCCGGCGCGATCGTCGAAGAGACCCTGACCAGCGCCCTGCTCAAGTCCAACTGCCCGGTCACCGGCCAGCCCGACTGGGCCCGCGTGATCGTCGCCTACCGCGGCCCGCGCCTGGATCGCGCCGCGCTGCTGCGCTATCTCATCTCGTTCCGCGATCACGCCGAATTCCACGAACAATGCGTCGAACGCATCCATTCCGACCTGCAACGCCACGCCCGGCCGCAATGGCTGTCGGTGGAAGCGCGCTACACCCGGCGCGGCGGTCTGGACATCAATCCGTGGCGCGGCAGCCACGGCCTGGCGCCGCCGCCGGCGGGTCGCGACGAACGGCAGTAATCGCGCTCGCACAGGCCCTGCACACGGCTTGTGCCAGGGAGCGGTTCACGGAATTCGCTCATTCAGTTTCGTCATGAAAGTTCACGCGGGCGCTATGTCTTTTTAACAAGCGCCATGTCATGTTCCGTTCCGCCACTTCGGCAGGAGCCCTCAACCCATGACTACCCCGGACAAGAAAGCCGATTTTTCCGATGTGCAAGGCGGAGCGTCGAGCACGGACGAGATCAAAGAGAAAGCCGATTTCAGCGACGTGCAAGGCGGCGTGAGCTCGACCGACGAAATTACCGGCGGTGGCGAGCAGACCTACACGGTCGAGAAGGGCGACACGCTTTCGCATATCGCCAAGCAGTTCTACGGCAAGTCGAGCAAGTGGAACGCGATCTTCGAAGCCAATCGCGACCAGCTCGACGACCCCGACAAGATCCAGCCCGGCCAGGTTCTCAAGATTCCCGCCGCCAGCGACTGATCGCGCGTGCGTTTCAACATCACCTACTTCGTCTTTTCAGGAGATCCACCATGCTGATCCGCAATCGCACGCATTACGCCGTCGCTGCCGCCCTGGTCGCCGCGCTGGCGCTGGCCGGCTGCAAGAAGAAGGAAGAGCCGGCTCCCACGCCGCCGCCCGCCGCCGAAACCCCGGCTCCGGCGCCCGCCCCGGCCGAGCCCGCTCCGATGCCCGCCGCGACCGCAAGCGTCGCCAGCGTGGACCTGGGCAGCGCGATCGGCGCCGACAAGAAGGTCTCCGCGGCCGCCGCCTCGTTCAAGCCGAAGGACACGATCTACGCCTCGGTCTCCACCAGCACCTCCGATCCGGCCGCAACCGTTCCGACCAAGCTCGGCGCCAAGTGGACCTTCCAGGACGGCCAGACCGTTCACGAAGACCCGGCCGCCGACGTGCAGGCCACCAACGGCGGCGTGACCGAGTTCCACATCAACAGCCCGAAGGGTTTCCCGGAAGGCAAGTACAAGGTCGAAATCACTCAGGACGGCAACGTCGTCCAGACGAAGGAATTCGACGTCAAGAAGTAAGGCTCTCTCCGCCACTATGGGCGGGCAAGCCCAGGGCGCGGCTACATGCCGCGCCCTTTTTTTGTCTGCGTTTCGGGCGCCGCAACGTCGCTCAATACCCAAGCACATCCCGAACCCCCAAGGCAGTTCCCCCCTTTGGAAAAGGGGGGCAGGGGGGATTCAGCTTTTGCTTCGCCGCAAAGCAAATCCCCCGCGCTCCGCTTTACCCCGCGAAACGAAACCTGCGCCGGGCGCTCGCCCCCTTTTTCAAAGGGGGCATAGTTCGCGCGCCGCCGTCCCCGACCACGTCACTCCCCCGACGGAAACTCTCCGTCCACATACAGCCATCGCCCCTCGACCCGCTCGAACCGGCTGACCTCATGCAAACGCACCGCCGAACCGCCGCCGACGCGGTAGCGCGCGACGAACTCGACCACCGCGGCATCGCCCTGAGGCCGTGCGCCCTCACCTGCAACCCCAGCCAACGCACCGCCGGGTCGAAATCCAACTGCGCCGGGCAGGTCCGCGGATGCCAGCTGGCCCGCAGATAGTCCGCATCGCCCAGGACATAGGCGCTGTAGCGCGAGCGCATCAGGGCCTCGGCCGACTCCGCCGCCGCCCCGCCATGCAGCCGCCCGCAACAGGCGGCATAGCGGCGCGACGGGTCGCAGGGACAGGCGGCGGGCGGATCGGTTCGGGCGCTCATGACGGTATTTTCAGCGCAGACACGCCGCTGCGACTACCATGCGCGTCCCCACCCGCTGCCCGAGTCCCGCCATGAAAGCGCCCGCCTACCTCGACGACGAGCAGATCGAACGCCTGGCCGACCTGCTCGACCAACGCGCCGTGCCGTACAAGGGCTTCAACCTGGAAGCGCTGGACGGCTACCTGTCGGCCCTGGCGGTCGGCCCGCAGCAGCCCGCGCCCGAGCAATGGCAGCCGCCGGTCTGGGGCGGCAAGGAGCCGCGCTGGAACGACGAAGCCGAAGCCGCGCAGGTGCAGGCGCTGCTGCTGGGTCACTGGAACATGGTCAGCGCGCGCGTGCGCTACGGCGACGACGACCTGCCCGACCACCTCGCGCCGCTGCTGTGGCTGCCGGAAGAACCCGACAACGAACAGCCCGACGAACTCGACGTCGGCCGCGACTGGGCCTTCGGCTTCTTCCGCGGCGTGGAGTTGAACGAAGCGGCCTGGGACAAGTGGCTGGACGACAACGACTGGATCGACGAAATCTTCGGCCTGTTCGACCGCCTCGCCAGCGGCGAAGTGCTGGCCGAAGACCCGACCGCGCCGGCCACGCCGATCGGCTATCGCGAGCGCCTGGAAATCGTCGCCAGCCTGCCCGGGATGCTGGCCGACCTGCACCACCATCGCATCGAAGCGCTGACTCCGCGCGAACCGCTGCGCCGCGCCGACACGCCCGATCGCAACGAGCCGTGCCCCTGCGGCAGCGGCAAGAAGTACAAGAAGTGCCACGGCGCCTGAGCGCACTGGCGGGCCGCAACATCGGTCGAGTAGGGTTCGCGCACGTTTCGGCCTGCTCGCGATGTTCATAAGCGCGATCGCGGTGGTCAAATACCTGCGACAAAGCTGACCGCCGCCGCATCGACGGACACCACGACTTCGGTCCATCGCGCCATGCCCACCCCTCATCCCTGCCTGAGCTGCGGCGCCTGCTGCGCCCACTTCCGCGTCGCCTTCCACTGGAGCGAAACCGACGCCTGCGAAGGCGGGATCACGCCGAGCGCGCTGACCGAAACCCTCGACCCGCACCGCGTGGTCATGCGCGGCACCTACGGCGGCCAGAGCGTGCGCTGCGAGCAACTGCGCGGCGACATCGGCGTGGACGCGCATTGCGGCGTCTACGCGCTGCGGCCGTCTCCGTGCCATGCGCTCAAGCCGGCGTGGGAAGACGGAACCGCGAGTCCGCAGTGCGACAAGGCGCGGGCGGCGCATGGGATGGCGCCGTTGACGCCGGCTGTCTGGAACTCGCTGAGCGGCGACGCGGGCACTGCCGTTGAGATCGCCGCGGCCGCGCGCTTGCCGGACCGGATGCACGATCAGGAAAGTACCTGAAGCCATAGCCAGCGCAGCGTCGATCCGAATGCTTCTTCGCCTTCGCGGTGAGCGGTTACCGCCGCTGCCGGTACTCAACGCATTGATCGCGGCGGCGCCTGCACGAGACGCATCGCGTCGTCGCGGTTGATCGCCGCGGGTGGTTCCACTCCAACGCACGTATCTGCGCTCGGCTCGATGGCTTTCGGCGCGGAACTCATCATTCCACCGCGCCGCCCAGCCTCATACCGCCCGGGTCTTTGCCTCGCCCCGTCCGAACCGCGACAATGGCGGGCCGGGTCGCAGCGCCATCGCGTCCCGCAAGGACCCTGCTCCGCCCCGTGCGCCCGCGCCCGGAGGCCCCACTGGAGATCGTAATGACCGAGTTCGTAGCGACGCCGCCCGCAGGCGGCGCCAAGATCACCAAGACCCCGACCGGCCTGAACGTGCCGGATCGCCCGATCATCCCGTTCATCGAAGGCGACGGCACTGGCCCGGACATCTGGCGCGCTTCGGTGCGCGTGCTCGACGCCGCGGTCGCCAAGGCCTACGGCGGCGCCAAGAAGATCGAGTGGCTCGAGGTCTATGCCGGCGAGAAAGCCAACAACACCTACGGCACCTGGCTGCCGGACGGCACCGTCCAAGCGTGCCGCGATTACCTCGTCAGCATCAAGGGCCCGCTGACCACGCCGGTCGGCGGCGGCATCCGCTCGCTCAACGTGGCGCTGCGCCAGATGCTGGACCTGTACGTCTGCCTGCGCCCGGTGCGCTGGTTCGAGGGCGTGCCCTCGCCGGTCAAGAAGCCGGGCGACGTGGACATGGTGATCTTCCGCGAGAACACCGAGGACATCTACGCCGGCATCGAATGGGCCGGCGGCAGCGCCGACTCGAAGAAGGTGCTGGACTTCCTGCAAAAGGAATTCCCGCAGGCGTTCGACAAGATCCGCTTCGGCACCCAGGCCAAGATCGACGCCTGGCAGGACGCGCTGGTCGAAGTCGGCGCGCCGCGCCGCGAGCTGGGCGTCGAGGTCGGCATCGGCATCAAGCCGGTTTCCTTCCTGGGCACCACGCGCCTGGTGCACGCGGCCATCGAATACGCGATCGAGAACAAGCGTAAGTCGGTGACCCTGGTGCACAAGGGCAACATCATGAAGTACACCGAAGGCGGCTTCCGCGACTGGGGTTACCAGGTCGCGCGCGAAGCCTTCGGCGCGGTCGAGCTCGACGGCGGCCCGTGGCACGTGATTCCGGAAGGCAAGCCGGGCGCGGGCCTGATCATCAAGGACGCCATCGCCGACGCCTTCCTGCAGCAGATCCTGCTGCGCCCGAAGGAATACGACGTCTCGGCGACCTTGAACCTCAACGGCGACTACCTGTCCGACGCGCTCGCCGCGCAGGTCGGCGGCATCGGCATCGCGCCGGGCGCGAACATCAACTACGTGACCGGCCACGCCGTGTTCGAGGCGACCCACGGCACCGCGCCGAAGTACGCCGATCTGGACAAGGTCAACCCGGGTTCGGTGATCCTGTCGGGCGAGATGATGCTGCGTTACCTGGGCTGGACCGAAGCGGCCGATGCGATCATCGCCGCGATGGACAAGGCCATCGCCAGCAAGCGCGTGACTTACGATTTCGCCCGTCTGATGGACGGCGCGACCGAGGTCAAGTGCTCGGAGTTCGCCGACGAGATCATCAAGCACCTGTAACCGGGCGCTGGACGATCGAGACAAAACAAAGGGCGCTTCGGCGCCCTTTGTTTTTTGCGGCGATGCGGCGCCGTCACGACCCGATCGACACCGCCCCGGTCACATGGTGCGTTTGCACTGATCGAATTCGGCCTGCAAGGTCGATTTGAAAATGTCGTCGCTGCCGGATTCCATTTCGGCATTGAGCCGGTTCATATCGTGCTTGGCCGAAGCGGCGCTGGCGAAGCAGGGGCAGAAAGACGCGATCTGCCGAGCGCTGAGGTTCGTCCGGTTTTGCAGGCGCCGCTCGCAGGCGCGCAGGAACGCGGCCTTGGCGTCCTGCGCGGACGGCGGCGGCGGCTGGGAACACGCGGTGAGCGCAAGCGCCGCGGCCGCGAATACGATCGAGCGATAGTTCATTCTCTACTCCAAGGTGCGGGGGCCGCGGCGTCCGGATTCAGACCGCGGCGGCGCGAAGCTTACGTCACCGATGCAGTCCGGCGAAGCATCGCTCAGCGCGCATCGGCCGCGTTCCGATTCTGCGCCTGCTTGCGTTCGATCTCCTCGATCCTGGCCTGCTCTTCCTCCGCGCTCATGCGGTGCCTGGGCGCGATGTGCGGCTCGATCAGGCGCATCCAGTTGCGGGTGATCCGCCGGCTTTCTTGCGCGCACCGCAGCGCGCGCGCCGCGGGCAGGCGGCCGCTGGCGACGATGCTCGGGTACTTGCCCGGGTCGCTGCCGTAGACCATGCACTGCAGGTTGAAGAAACGCTGCGCGCCGACCGAATGCTCGTCGGCGTAACGGGCCATGTCGTGCTGGCCGTCGTCGGTGATCAGGAAGAAATTCGACGCCAGCTGCAGCTTCCGCGCGATGTCGCCCCGCGATTCGTCGGTGCTGACGAACGACAGCATCAGCGTGGTCGCCAGCTGGTCCACCGCGTCTTCCTCGCGTCCGGTCGTGGGCAGGTCGAGCAGATCGACCAGGGCGTGGCCGGTTTCGTGCAGCAGCAGGAAGCGCAGGTTCGCCAGCAGGTAATCGAGCTGGTCGCGGGCGCTGCCGCCGTTGGCCTGGGCGATCGCCAGGCCCTGGCGCACCAGCAGTTCCAGCATTTCGTAGCACAGGACGATATCGCCCTTGTCGCGGTCGTAGAAGATGTTGACCGTGTCGCATTGCGCGGCGACGTAGTTGACCGGACGCGGCAGCATCAGCCAACCGTCGAGCTGATCGATCTCGGGCAGTTGCCGCAGCACGTCGATCTTGCGCGCCATGTCGTACATCGCCAGCAGATCGGGATCGCGCGGCGGCTGGTAGCTGTAGGTGAAGTGAGTGCCGTCGGCTGGTTCGAACGGCATCGTCGCCGCGACCGGGGCGATCACGGGGTCCGCTTTGGCGAGATCGACCGGCTTGGGCTGCGCCACGACAGCCGTGGGCGGCGCCTGGGTTCGTTGCCAGATCGTGTAGCCCCAGATCGAACAGACCGAGATCAGGGCCGCGGCCAGAATGCCGATGAGGATCTTCTGCAGCATGGAATGGCTCTGGTCTGGACTGACGCGGGACAGCGGCCCCGGCTGCGAGCGCAAAGACACGCGCGACGACTGGCCTCGGCGATGCGGTCCGGGCCATGGCGGCCGGATATGTCCCCATCGGGCCGTTCCTGTCGGCGCGGGTTGCGTCCTTGCACCTTCGGCCGGATGGTAACGCGATAGTCGCGCGCGCGGCATCGTTTTGGCGCATCGCCACTGCGCGACCGCTTGCACCCGCTGGACGCCCCACGCCGCCGCCGTACACTGCGGCCATGTCCGCCGACTCCGCCGCCCTCGCCGAAGCCGTTGCCGTCGCCGGCCAGATCCGCGACGCCTTCGCCGATTACCACGCCCGCTTCGCCGCGATCACCCGCCGCGCGCAAGGCCGCTTCGAGCGCTGCGACTGGAACGGCGCGCGCGACGACGCGGTCGAACGCATCGAGCTGTACGACCGTTGCATCGCCGAAGCCAGCGCCGCGCTGGAAGCGCGGCTGGGCGAGCAGGCGCGCGATCGCGCGTTCTGGTCGCAGGTGCATACGGCCTATGCGCAGGCGGTCGCGCCCTTGCTCGACGGCGAGCTGTACAAGACCTTCTTCAACACGCTTACGCGGCGTTTCTTCAAGACCCGCGGCGTCGATCCGGCGATGGAATTCGTCGCGCTCGACATCGAGCCGACCGATGCGATCACCCATCCGGTCGCGCGCCACAGCTATGCGGTGTCGGAAGATCGCCTGGTCGAAACCTTCATGCGGGTGCTCGACGACTATCCGTTCGCGGTGCCGTACGCGCACCGCACCCGCTGCGCGGCGGGAATCGCGGTGCGGCTGCAGGAGGACTTGCAGCATTGGGGGCCGCATCCGGTGCGCGCGGTGGAATTGCTCAACACCGTGTTCTATCGCGAGCAGCGCGCGTATCTGATCGGCCGCGTGTTCGGCGAACGCGCGTTCTCGCCGTGCGTGATCGCCCTGGTCAACGAGGGCGGCGCGCTCAAGGTCGATGCGGTGCTGACCTTGCGCAGCGAAGTCGTGCAGTTGTTCAGTTACTCGCGCAGTTATTTCCATGCCGACCTGGGCACGGTCGGCGATGCGGTGGTGTTCCTGCGCACGCTGCTGCCGGGCAAGCCGATCGACGAGCTCTACACCGTGCTCGGCCGCGCCAAGCAGGGCAAGACCGAGCGCTACCGCACCTTCTTCCGCCAGTTCGCCGCCCAGCCCGGCGAGCGTCTGGTGCGCGCCGACGGCGAACGCGGCATGGTCATGGCGGTGTTCACGCTGCCCAGTTACGCGCTGGTGTTCAAGATCATCCGCGATCGTTTCGCTTATCCGAAGGAAGTCGCGCGCGAGGAGGTCGAGGCCAAGTACTCGCTGGTGTTCCATCACGATCGCGTCGGCCGGCTGGTGGATGCGCAGCCGTTCCGGTTCCTGCGTTTTCCGCGCTCGCGATTCGAACCGGATCTGCTCGATGAGTTGCTGAGTACCTGCGCGGGCAGCATCAGTCAGGACGGCGACGATTTGGTATTGCACCTGTGCTATGTCGAGCGGCGTCTGCGGCCGTTGAATCTGTATGTGCGCGAACAGCCGGCCGAGGCGGCGCGCGCGACGGTGATCGATTACGGTCAGGCGATCCGCGATCTGGCGTTGAGCAATATTTTTCCGGGCGATTTGCTGTTGAAGAACTTCGGCGTGTCGCGGCACGGGCGCGCGATCTTCTACGACTACGACGAGCTGTGTCTGGTCACCGACTGCCGCTTCCGCGCGGTGCCGGCGCCGCGCAATCACGAGGAAGAGATGGAATCGGGCGCGTGGTTCTACGCTCACGGCAACGACGTGTTCCCGGAGCAGTTCCCGCGTTTTCTGGGTTTGTCGCCGCCGTTGCTGGGCGCGTTGATGCACGCGCACGGCGACATCTTCCGCATGGAGTGGTGGCAGCAGGTGCAGGCGGGGCTGGCGAGCGGGCAGCGCAACGATGTGGCGCCGTATCCGTCGCAGCGGCGGTTGCCTTGAGGGATGGGCGCTGGGCGCGGCGGGCACGAGTTGGCGTGGGTCGTGTTCGGGATGCTTCGCTTTTTTCGCTCGTCATTCCCGCGAACGCGGGCTCCGCTTTACTTCGGCGGAGCCGAATATCCAGGGCCTTTCGTGCGAGAACGCTTGAAGTCACTGGATTCCCGCCTTCGCGGGAATGACGGGCTGGAAGGATGGCGCTGAAGTCACTGGATTCCCGCCTTCGGGAATGACGGCCTGGAAGGATGGCGCTGAAGGCTCTGGATTCCCGCATTCGCGGGAATGACGGCCTGGAAAGATGGCGCTGAAGTTTCTGGATTCCCGCATTCGCGGGAATGACGGCCTGGAGGGATCACACCAAAGCCGAACCCTCAAACACACCCACGCGCATCGCAATCCACTTCCACCTTCGCCGTCTCGCGCGGCCACAGCTGCAACCAGGTACGCCAGCCGCTGGCGCGAGGGCGCGAGGCTTGAGCGCGGCTGGAAACGGCGCCGGCCGCGACACGCGCCGGAATCTGCGCCGGGGTCCGCGCAACGGCCGGGGCGGCGGTTTCGTCGTCGGCCTCGCGCGGATCGACGAAATGGCCGTGCAGGAACATCAGATTCTTGTAGATATTCATGGCCTCATCTCCTTGCGAATCGGGCCGGGCCACGCAGAGGGGCGGGGCTGGCCTATTGAGTGATTCGCAAGTTACGCTCGCCAGAATCGGCAAAAAAGCGACACGTTTGCAAGCCAGGGTTGAATCAGGTTAAACACTGCTGTCGATCCGACTCCGTCCCGGTAGCCGCCGTCTTGGACCCTTCGCGATGAACCGACCGCCGCTGCACGCCCTGCTGGGTTTCGCCACCGCCGCGCGCACCAGCAACCTGACCCGCGCCGCCGAGCAGATGCACCTGACCGTCAGCGCGCTCAGCCACCAGATCCGCACCCTGGAAGAACGCCTGGGCCGGCGCCTGTTCGAACGCGGGCCGCGCGGGGTCAGCCTGACCGCCGACGGCGAGCGCCTGCTGTCGGTGGTCGCCCCGCACCTGGACGCGCTCGACCACGCCCTGCGCCCGTACAGCCCGCGCCGCGACGACGTGCTGACCCTGAGCCTGATGGCGTCGATGGCCTCGTCCTGGCTGGTGCCGCGGCTGGGCAGCTTCGTCGCCCTGTATCCGCAGTTGGAACTCAACCTGTTCTCCAGCGCGGCGCTGGTCGATTTCGATCGCGAGCCCGGCATCGACGCGGCCATGCGCGGCGGCTACGGCCGCTGGCCCGGGCTGGTGATCGAGCATCTGTTCGACGAAACCCTGGTGCCGGTCGCCAGCCCCGCCCTGGTCGAGCGCATGGGCGGGCTGCCGGCGCAGGACGACCTGCACCGCTGGCCCCTGCTCGGCGATCTGTCCACGTATTGGCAGGACTGGTTCGACCGCTACGGCGGCGGCAAGCGCCCGACCCGCTTCGTCGCCCACTTCGACGATTCCGAAACCATGCACCGCGCCGCGGTCGAAGGCCTGGGCGTGGCGCTGGGGCGGTTGGCGCGCACCCGCCTGCTGATCCGCAGCGGCCAGCTGGTGCCGCTGAGCCAGGGTCGGCTGAAGATCGACTGGGGCCATTACCTGGTCTATCCGCAGCGCTCGGTCGATCACGGCGGACTGGAATCCTTCCGCACCTGGCTGCACCAGCAGGCGCGCGCCTACATCGACCAGATGGAATCGGACCTGGCCACACGCGAAGTCGCCGTCACCGACGACGGCGCCTGCGGCCTGCCCGATGCGCCCGCCGTCGCCAAGCCGCGGCGTAAGCGGCGCTGAATGCACCGCGACCGGCACAGCCACGGCACCCCCCAAACTGAACGCTTGCGGTAGGCTGACGGCCTCCCCGAATGCCTCCGGAGTTCGTTGCATGGAACGACAACGTCTTGCCCGACTGCTGCTCGCCGCGCTGCTGCCCAGCCTGGCCGTGACCGCCTACGCACAGGAAAAACCCGAACCCGCCGACGCCGCCAAGCCGGCCGCCGAAGCCGTCAAGCCCGCGGCCAAATCCGCCAAAAGCGCCAAGGGCAAGGCCGCGCCCGCCGCGCGCGAAGCCGCCGGTTCCAGCGCGCTCAAGACCGTCATCGCCGGCAGCTGGCGCGACCCGAAGAACGTCGCCCGCGACGGCTATCGCCATCCGCTGGAAACGCTGACCTTCTTCGGCTTGCGTCCGGACCAGACCGTGGTCGAGATCACGCCGGGCGGCGGCTGGTACTCGGAAATCCTCGCCCCGTATCTGGCCGACAAGGGCCGCTACGTCGCCGCGGTGGTCGATCCCGACACCCAGACCCAGGACGGCTCGCGCAAGTACTACGCCAAGGCCAAGACCTCGCTGGAACAGAAGTTCGCCGCCTCGCCGGCGCAGTACGGCAAGGTCGCCGTCGCCGCCTACGACACGTACAAGCCGGCGTTCGGCACGGCCGACTCGGCCGACCTGGTGCTGACCTTCCGCAACGTGCACAACTGGCGTTCGGCCGGACAGGCCGAGGTGATGTTCAAGGGCTTCTTTGACGTGCTCAAGCCCGGCGGCGTGCTCGGCGTGGTCGAGCATCGCGCCAAGACCGACGTGCCGGCCGACGACAAGTCCGGTTATGTGGGCACCGCGCAGGTGATCGCGCTGGCCGAAGCGGCCGGCTTCAAGCTCGACGGCAAGAGCGAGATCAACGCCAACCCGCGCGACAGCAAGGACTACCCGAACGGGGTATGGACCTTGCCGCCGGTCAACAAGCACGACGCGGCCGACGACGCCAAGTACCAGGCCATCGGCGAAAGCGACCGCATGACCCTGCGCTTCCGCAAGCCGCGTTGATGCGATGAATTCCGCGAAGCGCCGGGCACGCCCGGCGCTTCGTGGTCGCCGCGGCCGCGTGCGAAGCGCCGAAGCCTTCGCACCTGGGTCGCCACGCATGACGCCGGCCCCGCCTCACCCGCATCCGCTGTCGAGCGCACATGCTGATCGCCTTGAACAAGCCCTACGGCGTGCTGTCGCAGTTCACCGATCGCAGCGTGCCGCCGAAGCCGACCCTGGCCGGCTTCGGCCTGCCGAAGAACGTCTACGCCGCCGGCCGCCTGGACCACGACAGCGAAGGCCTGCTGCTGCTGACCGACGACGGCGATCTCGCCCATCGGCTCACCGATCCGAAGCACAAGCAACCCAAGACCTATTGGGTGCAGGTCGAAGGCGAGCCGCGGGACGACCAGTTGCAGGCGCTGCGTCGCGGCGTCGAGCTCAACGACGGCCCGACCCTGCCCGCGCAGGCCGAGCGCATCGACCCGCCGGCGCTGTGGCCGCGCGACCCGCCGGTGCGCTTTCGCAAGACCGTGCCCGACGCCTGGCTGGCGATCACCATCGGCGAAGGCCGCAACCGTCAGGTCCGGCGCATGACCGCGGCGGTCGGACTGCCGACCCTGCGCCTGGTGCGCGCGGCGATCGGGCCGTACCGGCTGGACGATCTGCAACCGGGACAATGGCGGCCGCTTTGATCCGGCCGCGGCGCGCACGCCGGCCCGTTTCGTCGTCGGCTCACGCCATCGCCGGACGCACCGCGCCGGACGGATTGATGCACGGCTGAAACACGCCGGCACCCGCCCGCAACGCGGCATTCGCGCCGTGCTCGACGACGCCCGCGATCGCGGCTAAATCGAGTTGCGCCGGCCTGCACGCACCATCTGCGACGCCCATCGCAGGAGCGCCGCCAATCGCCGCCGTCTTTGAGAAATCGTCCCGGTTTGATCCCGTACTCGCGCTGGCGGCCACCGCGCGCGGGCTCTAGCGTCGTCGGTTAGCTACGCGCCTGGCGCTACGCCACCGCGGTCTGCTCATCGGAGGAGCCCGACCATGTCCACCCTGCGTTCGCTTTCCCTCGGCATCAGCGCTGTCCTCAGTGTCGGCGCCGCCTATCTGCTGTTCCCCGCCACCGCCGACAGCGCCACCGTGCGCGCCGCCGCCGAAGAGCCATCCGACTTCGAGCGCATTCCGCCGGTGGTCGAAGACATCCACATCACCGCCACCGGCCAGGACCCGGACGCCAACGCCCTGCTGCAGCTGACCTACGCCAAGGGCCAGGACCTGCCGGCCGAGCTCAGCTTCAACGTCGGCGACAAGCCGGTGCTGCTCAAGCGCGACGACAAGGACCCGCAGCTGTACACGGCCACGATCGGGTTCGACTTCGACGGCTTCGTCAAGGAACAGGAGCAGCGGCAGAAACTGGCCGAGCAAAAGGCGACGGTGCCGCTGTTCGACGGCCGCGAATTCCTCGGCGAGGAGACCGTGCAGTTCCTGGAGCCGAACAAGCTGCGCGAGCAGATCGCCTCCCGCGTCGCCATCCGCATTCCCGGCGTGGTGCTGCCGTGGCCGTCGCTGGCGGTGCGCCCGGAGCGCTCGCTGATGGTCACCGATCCGCTGGTGGTCGAAGACCCGATCCGCACCTTCGACGCCTGCACCAACACCGGCAACCCGAACGGCGCGTGGACCTTCAACCGGCTCATGACCAACATGGCCAACCAGCCGCTCACCGGCGTGGACCCGTCCGATTTCGTCGAGAACTGGATGCGCACCTGGGGCACCTCGACCACCATCAACACCTTCCCGGTGCCGGCGCGCTCGCCGGTGATCACGCAAGTGCTCAACACCTGGCCGCGCCTGTCCACCGGCAAGCTCGACCTGACCCGTTCGCCGATGCGCCTACTGGCGATCGTCAACCGCGTCGATCTGCGCACCAACACCGCCTACGGCGGCGGCAGTGCCGGCGAAGGCCGCTTCGTGTTCGGCGTGATCCGCCGCAGCAGCACCGGCACCTGCACCGTGCATCGCTTCACCGTGATCCTGGAATACGGGGTGCCGATCAGCACCTGCCCGGCGGTGCGCAGCTACGCCCAGCAATGGGGCAACCTCGGCACCCTGGTGCTGGGCTCACCGACCTACAACGCTTCGCTGCAGGCCATCACCGACCAGTTCACCAACGCCAACGCCGCGCCGAACAAACCCAACCGCAGCGCGATCAACCAGATCCGCACCAACGAGTTCCTGCAGAACCCGTGGGAACTGCGCGAGTTCAACATCGTGCGCGGCAACACCCAGTTGTCGATCGTGCCGGCCAAGCAGACCCCGCATCACACCCACAACAACACCGCGCTGCTGGCCAACTACATCAACACCAATCAGGCGCAGATCCTGGCCGGAACCTACAGCGTGCCGCTGAGCTATCTGGGCACGCCGTTCCTGACCGGATCGGTGCTCAATCCCAGCCCGCAGCAGGTGTGGCGCGCGCCGGGCATCGTCAACAACAACGCCCGCAACAAGTTCTCGCTCAACACCTGCGACGCCTGCCACGGCCGCGAAACCCTGACCACCAGTTTCCTGCACGTGGCGCCGCGCGCGTCCGGCGCGCAGGCGGCGTTGTCGCGGTTCCTGCTCGGCAACGGCACGCTGGCGGCCCCGACCACCTTCACCATGGCCGATCCGATCGTCGCCGCCACCCCGCGCACCTACGGCGATCTGCTGCGCCGCCAGGGCGATCTGTCCACCTTGCAAAGCAGCCTGTGCCGGACCAGCGGCGTGTTCCAGGAAGCCAACTTCCAGCCGCTGCTGGCGACCGACTGAGCCGTACCGGTCCAGGGGGATCCGAGGGAGACGCCTGCGGGCGTCTCCCTTTTTTGTCGCGGACTATTTCGACGCCGGCGGCGGCAACGGCACCGAGTTCGCGCCCGGCCGGCTCAGCAACACCACGCCGCCCAGCACCACGGCGGTGCCGATCAATTGGATGAGGGTGATCTTTTCCCCGAGCACCCAGGCGCCCAGGAACACCAGCGACACCGGCCCGATCACCGAGAACTGCGCGGCGGTGCCGGCGCCCAGGCGCGCCACCGCGGCCATGGTGAAGGTGACCGGCAGGAACGTGCAGAACACCGCGTTGGCCGCGGCCAGCGCGTACACCTGCCAGGGCAGGCCGAACAGCGCGGCCGGATCGCGCGCGATCAGGTAATGGGTCATCACCGCCGCGGTGGAGACGATCATCGCGTAGGCGACCAGCTGCATCGTGCCCAGGCGCTTGATCAACTCGCCCGACATCGCCAGGTACAGCGCGTAGCTGATCGCCGCGCCCAGCACCAGCGCGCTGCCGAACAGGACGTGATCGCCCTGCACGCGCAGGTTCTCGACCATCACCAGCACCACGCCGGCGTAGCTCACCGCCAGCGCGATCCATTCCTTCCCCGCGACCTTGCGCTTGAACGCGAACAAGCCGATCAGCAGCACGATGGTCGGATTGAGGAACAGGATCAACCGCTCCAGCGACACCGGCACGTACTCCAGGCCCCAGAAGTCGAGCAGGCTCGACAGGTAATAGCCCAGCACGCCGAGGATCACGATCCAGCCCAGATCGCGCCGCGACGGCAGCGCCTTGCGGGCGCGGGCGCGATGGGTCTCGCGGATGCCGAGCGCGGCGAACAGCGGCAGCGAAAACGCCATGCGCAGGGCCAGCACCTGCAGCGAATCCACACCGTAGCGGTATTGCAGCTTGGCCAGGATGGCCTTGGCCGAAAACAGGATCGCGCCGGCCGCGGCCATCGCCATGCCGGCGCGGCGGGCGTTGGATGCGGTGGCGGAAGCGGGGGCGCAGGTCGCGGTGTTCGCGGTGTTCATGGCGATGGCAGGTTCGGGTAGGCACAGCCTAGGCGGTGCGGTGGCATGGATACAGCGTCAGTTGACGGCGTAATCGACCCGTACAGAACCCGCGCGCCGCCGGCCGGCGCCCGGCCAGGGTTTCCGGCGCGCCGCCCCGGTTGCCCGGTCCCCGGGGCCGAGTACACCTCGGCGGTATCGACCAGCGAAAACCCGGCCCCGGTGAAGGCATCGAGCAGGGCGAAGCGGGCGGCACTGCAGCCGAACCCGTTGCCTGCGCAGGTCAGCGACGCCATGTACTGGAAGGAACGACCGCGGGGACGCGGATTCATTGCGGTTTCCTTAATGCCGGGGCGGTCATGATGCGCCGCCGCAAAAGCGCCAGTCACACCGAAATTGCAACGTTGCCTTGCTGACTGCGGCAGGTCGTCACACAGGCGTGAACGATTCAGCTTTTTCGGAGACCGTCCCGCCTTTGCGTGAAGGTTTCTGTTAACTTTCCACACGATTTCCACGCGGTTCACGTATGCGAAATTGACGTGAAATTCGTAGCGATCCAGCGCCTCAACGGGGACCTACAGGACGTATGAGTACACCCGCGACATCCACCGGCCGCATCCTCGTCGTCGACGATCAGGCCGCAAATCTCCGCGTGGTGACCGCCCTATTGTCCCGCCAGGGCTACGAAGTGGTGTCCGCTTCGACCGGCGACGAGGCCCTGGAGCTGTACGCCGCCGCGCCGCCGGACCTGATCCTGCTCGACGTGATGATGCCGGGCATGGACGGCTTCGAAGTCATGGCCGCGCTGCGCGCCGGCTCGCCGCTGCGGGTGCCGGTGGTGTTCGTCACTGCGGCGCACGATCGCGACCTGTTGCTGCGCGCCTTCGACGCCGGCGTGGTCGATTACGTCACCAAGCCGTTCCTGCCGGAAGAACTGCTGGCGCGGGTCAACGCCCACGTCGGCCTGAAGCTGACCCGCGACCGCCTGGAGCGGGTCGCGCGCGAACGCGAGGAACTGGTCAACCTGGTCGCGCACGATCTGAAGAATCCGCTGACCAGCGTGCTGTTCGCCAGCGACCTGTTGATCAACAACGGCTGCAAGCCCGAGCGCATACCGCGCTACCTGCAGATGATCCACGAAAGCGCCGACGACGCGCTGGGCTACATCCGCCATTACCTGGAAAGCCAGGCCGGCACGCGCGAGCGCGCCGAGCAGACCGGCCGCGCCGATCTGGCCGAGACCCTGGTGTGGCTGGTGCGCCGCTACGAAATGCAGTTGGACGCGCGCGGCATCCGCGTGGAAGTGCAGCCGCCGGCCAACGGCGCGGCGCAGGTCGCGATGGACCCGCGCGTACTGCGCCAGGTCAGCGAGAACCTGGTCACCAACGCGATGAAGTACGCGCCCAATAGCGATCTGCTGCTGGCCGCGCGCAACAGCGCGCCGGGCTTCTGGCAGCTGATCGTCGCCGACCGCGGCCCGGGCATTCCGCTCGCGCGCCAACGCGAGCTGTTCAAGCCGTTCGTGCGCCTGCACGACGCCGACGCGGACGACGGCCTGTCCAACGGCCTGGGCCTGTCGCTGGCGAAGCAGATCGTGGTCAATGCCGGCGGCCAGCTGTGGTACGAGGAACGCAAGCAAGGCGGCTCGCGTTTCATCATCGAATTGCCGGAGGCGGCGCGCGAGTAAGGCCGCCGGGCGGTTTACCGGCGCAGCGTTCGCGCGGATCGATCGACATTCAAGCCGGCCTTGCGCCGGCTTTTTTGTTGGCCGCTTTGAGGCGCGGATGGTTCGCCGCGAGCCATCGTCCGCGTATCAAAACAAAGGCCGACGCATGCGTCGGCCTTCGTGTATGCGATCGCCGCGACGGCATGCGCCGGCGCGGTGCGCGGACGGTCCCGCCAAGGGCCCGTCCGGCGCCGGATCACTCCGTCGATTCGTCGCCGCCGGTGCGGCTGGCGCGGCGGCGGCGCGGTTCGGAATGCGCGGCGCGGCGCGCGTCGATGCGGCGCGCGCTGCCTTCGATCGCTTCGCCGCCTTCGGCCTGGATGCGGGCCTTGCGGCGCGCAGCCGCGTACCACAGCAGACCGGCACCGGCGACCGCGGCGACCGCGACCACCGGATTGCGGCGGATGAAACCGCCGGCGGTGCGCGCACCGGTCTTCAGCGCGCCGAACTTGGCGCCGGTTTCGAGCCATTGGCCGGCCTTGGGCGCGGCTTCCTTCAGATTGGCGCTGATCGCATGCATCAGTTCCAGCGCGCGGTCGGGCAGGGATTCGAACTTGCTCATCGTGTCGGTCCTGGACAGGAGAAACGACCCCCAGTGTCGGGGCGCTACCGTTGAAATTTTGTGAGCGACGGCGCGTAAGCCCGGCTGGGGCCTGAATGCTTTGGAGCGAGGAACGAGTGCTCAGGAGTGAGAAACGAGTAAAAAGCTCGTCGCAAGCACACACGCGTTACGTAGCCGGCTTTCACTCATTTCTCACTCCTACACACTCGTTCCTCGCTTCATCACGTTCCGCGCGGCTTGGCCCGGTGCGTCGCGGTCGCCGTCCACGGATCGTCCGGCCACGGGTGGCGCGGATAACGTCCCTTCATTTCCTTCCTGACTTCAAGATAGCCGCGCTCCCAGAAGCCGCGCAGATCCTGGGTGACCTGCAAGGGCCGGCCGGCCGGCGACAGCAGGTGCAAGGTCAGCGGCACGCGGCCGTCGGCGATGCGCGGCGTGTCGGCCAGGCCGAACAGTTCCTGCAGCTTCACCGCCAGCACCGGCGCCGATGCGCCGACATGCGGGTCGTGGCGTTCTGCTTCGAAGCGGTACTGGATCGCGCGCTCCTGCCCCGACGGCACGGCGATGCGGGTGGGCGCGAGGGTTTCGAGTTTCTGCCGCCAGGTCCAGTCGGCGAGCGAACGCAGCGCCTCGCCGAACGCGGCTTCGTCCAGCGCGTCGAGCCGGGTCTTGCCGCGCAGCGCCGGCTTGAGCCATGCGTCGAGGCCGGCCAACAAGGCCTCGTCGCTCAGATCCGGCAGCGCGTGCTCGCCGCGGGCCAGTTCCGGCATCCACTCGCGCAGGCAACGAATGCGCGCGCGCCACTGCCGCAACGATTCGGTCCACGGCAGCGCATCCAGACCGAGCTGGCGCACCGCATCGACCAGCGCATCGGCGTAGCGGGCCGGATCGGGTTTGGCCAGCGGCCGGCTGTCGAGCACGATGCGATCGAAGCGGCGCTCGCGCACCGCGGCGATGCCGCGCGCGCCGGCGTCCCACAGCACTCGGTCTTCGCTGACGAAGCGCTGCGGGAATTCGCGTTCCAATCGCGCTTCGTCGAGCGGCGCGGCGCGCAGGATGCGGGCGTCGCGCGGGTCGTCGCGCAGTTCCGCGATCA
Organism: Lysobacter sp. ISL-50; assembly: GCF_018612875.1. Taxonomy (GTDB): domain Bacteria; phylum Pseudomonadota; class Gammaproteobacteria; order Xanthomonadales; family Xanthomonadaceae; genus Lysobacter. The sequence continues at coordinate 174,214 of NZ_JAGGRI010000004.1, forward strand.
CCAGCCACGGCTCGCCGTACACCGCGCTGTCGTCGAACAATTTCGCGCTGCGGCCGTTGGCGAGTTGGTAGCGATACGGGTCGCCGGGATGTTGACGGGCGATGCGATCGGGAAACGCATGCAGCAGCAGATCGCCGAGCGCATGCGCGGGCACGCTCGCGGGCGGATTCGCATCCACGCGCAAACGCCGGCGCCATTGTTTGGCGGCCTGATCGAGCACGGCCAGGGCCGAACGCGAGGCATCGGCGGGCGGGCGCCCGCCGCGGAACGCGGCCAGGGCCTGCCAGCGCGCGGCCAGGGCGTCGCCGCCGCTGCGCAGCGGATCGCGCGCTTCGATCAACGCGGCCAGATCGCAGGCCAGCGCGCGTTCGCGCGCATCGTTCGGCGCCAGCAGCATCGCCGCCAGACGCGGGTGCGTGCCGAGCGCGAGCATGCGTTTGCCGAACGCGGTGATCGTCGCGCCCTGCGCGCCGCTGCCGTCCAGCGCGCCCAGGCGCAGCAGCAGTTCGCGCGCGGCGGCCATCGCTCCGCCCGGCGGTGGATCGACGAAGCGCAGGCCGGCATCGCCCCAGGCGGCGAGTTCCAGCACCAGCCCGGCCAGTTCGACCTGGGCGATTTCAGGCCGGCGCTGCGGCTCCAGCCGTTGCGATTCCGGCCACAACCGGTAGGCCCAACCTTCGGCGACGCGGCCGGCGCGGCCGGCGCGCTGATCGGCCGAGGCCTGGGCGATGGCCACCACGTCGAGACGGGCGAAGCCGCTGTTGGGGTCGTAGCGCGGTTCGCGCGCCAGGCCCGCATCGATGACGACGCGCACGCCCGGCAGGGTCACGCTGGATTCGGCGACGTTGGTCGCCAGCACCACCCGGCGGCGGCCGTCGGGATCGGGCTGCAGCACGCGGCTTTGTTGTTCGACCGGCAATTCGCCGTGCAGGCTCAGCACGTCCACGCCGCGCGCCGCCTCGCTGCCGGCCAGCGCGGCTTCGGCGCGGGCGATTTCGCGTTGACCGGGCAGGAACGCCAGCACGTCGCCGGGATGGCTGGCGAGCGCGTGTTCGACCGCGCGCTTGATCTGGTGTTCGAGTTTTTCTTCGCGCCGCGCCGGGAAGTGCGCAAGCGTCACCGGATAACTGCGGCCCGCGCTGCTCAGGCGCGGCGCATCGAGAAATTGCGCGAGGCGTTCGCCGTCCAGGGTCGCCGACATCACCACGATGCGCAGGTCGTCGCGCAGCGAGGCCTGCACGTCCAGCGCCAATGCCAGGCCCAGGTCGGCGGCGAGGTGGCGTTCGTGGAATTCGTCGAACAGCAGCGCGCCGACCCCGTCCAGGGTCGGATCGTCCTGGATCATCCGGGTCAGGATGCCTTCGGTGACGACCTCGATGCGGGTGCGCGGGCCGACCTTGTTCTCGAAACGGATGCGGTAGCCGACCGTCTCGCCCGCGGTTTCGCCGCGCTGGCGCGCCATGAAGTTGGCGGCGGCGCGCGCGGCGACGCGGCGCGGTTCGAGCACGATGATCTTGCGCCCATCCAGCCACGGCGCATCGAGCAGCGCCGGCGGCACCTGGGTGGTCTTGCCGGCGCCGGGCGGCGCTTCCAGCACCAGCCGCGGGTGGTCGGCGAGGCTGGAGCGGATCTGCGGCAGCAGCGAATCGATCGGGAATTGAGCGGTGGTCACCCGCGCAAGGATACGGACCGGCGGCGGCGACCGAAACGGCGCCGGCGCTGCGGCGCCTTGAACTCCCAAGCCGCAGGCCGCGGCTTGGGCCTCCCGCGTCGAACCTCTACACTGCGCTGCCCGCATCGGCTCCACTCGCCCCATGCCACTGATCGACATCGGCGCCAACCTCACCCACGACAGCTTCGACCCCGACCGCGAGGCGGTGCTGCAGCGCGCGCGCGAGGCCGGCGTGGCGCGCATGGTGATCACCGGCGCCAGCCGCGAGCATTCGCCCAAGGCGCTGGCACTGGCGCGGCAATACCCGGGCGAGTTGTTCGCCACCGCCGGCGTGCATCCGCATCACGCCACCGAATACACCGCCGAGTGCGACGCGGAAATGCGCGAGTTGCTCTCGCACCCGGAAGTGGTCGCGGTCGGCGAATGCGGCCTGGATTACTTCCGCGACTTCTCGCCGCGCCCGGCGCAGCGGCGCGCGTTCGAGATGCAGCTGCAGAGCGCGGTGGACACCGGCAAGCCGCTGTTCCTGCACCAGCGCGATGCGCACGCCGATTTCATGGCGATGATGAAGAACTTCGACGGCAAGCTCGGCGCGGCGGTGGTGCACTGCTTCACCGGCACGCGCGAGGAGTTGTTCGATTACCTCGACCAGGACTGGTACGTCGGCATCACCGGTTGGCTGTGCGACGAACGCCGCGGCCTGCATCTGCGCGAGCTGGTCAAGCACATTCCGGCGCAGCGGCTGATGATCGAGACCGACGCGCCGTACCTGCTGCCGCGCACGGTCAAGCCGGCGCCCTCGCACCGGCGCAACGAGCCGATGTACCTGGCGCACATCGTCGAGGAACTCGCCCGCGATCGCGGCGAGGACGTCGCGGTCACCGCCGCCAACAGCAGCGCGGCGGCGAGCGCGTTCTTCCGCTTGCCGGCGCGCTGAGAGTCGCGCGCCGACCCGGCCCTATGTTCAGTCCAGGGTGAAATTGCCGCAGCCGTACCACAGCGTCGGCCAGGCCTTGTGGTCGGGACCGGCGGTTTTCGCCGCCGGCGTGACGATGATCGCGTAGGTGTAGCGCCCGTATTTGCCGCCGGTATTGCCCTTGTTGTCCTTGCACGCCTCGCCCAGCTTGACCGGCGCGATCTGCACCTTCAGTCCGGTCTTTTGCTGGCCGATCACGCCCACCAGCTTGTACTGGCCCTGCGGCGCGGCGGTCTGATCCAGCGGGCCGTTGAAGGGCTTCTTCGCCTCCGGCACGGTCAGCGCGTAGACCACGTTCGATGCGCTGTCCGTCGTCAGCACCACCTGCCAATCGGTATTGCCTCCGCGGAAGGCTGGCGAGGGAAAGGTGATGGCCTGTGCGAAGGCACAGGGCGCCGCGAGCGCGGCGGCCAGCGCCAGACCGGCGGCGGCAGTAATGGAAACGCGCATGAAAGACTCCTGGAGGGGGCGACGCGGTGCCGCCGGTATCGCTATCAACGCGTGGTCGCGGCATCCGTGAAAGCCGGCCGGCGCGGCCGGCCGGGGCGGGCCGCGAGCGCTTGCGCGCGTCGCGGTTCACCAACCAACGCGGTGCCTGCGCGATAGCGGACAAGGTTGCGTGCGCGGACGTCGCCTCGCTCGCACGCGAGTTCGAGCCAACCCGCGCCGCGTTGATTCGCCGACTGCGCCGCGACGCGTAGCGGCCGAACTCGCTACTCTTCGCGCTCGAACCGGGTCGCAGCCACCCATCGCCCGACACCTTGCCAGGATTCCGCATGCCGACCGCCGTCTCCGAAAACCGATCGCCCGTCTTCGTCCCGATGACCGTCGCCTGGCTGGCGCTGATCCTGTCGGCGGCCTTCGTCCTGATCGGCACGATCACCACGCCCGCCGACGCGCGCGCGACGAGTTCGGTGGCGGCGCAGATCGTGCAGTGGCTGTGCTCGATCGGCCTGTTGTTCGGTTTCGTGCTGGTGCTGGGCTGCGTGCTGGTCGATCGTCGCGGCACGCCACGGCGCGCCTGGTTCGCGGTGCTGGCCGCGCTGGTGCTGATCTTCGGCCTCGGCGTGGCCTGGTCGATGGGCCAGAACCAGGCCTTGGCCGCCTTGCTCAAGGATCGCAGCCGGCAGGAGCTGCTGATCTGGGTGTCGGCGCTCGGGGCGGTCAAGGTGATCGTCATCAACGCGGTGGCGCTGCCGATCGCGTGGCGGCTGGGCGGACGCGGCGACACGCCGGTGACCTGGAGTTCCGGGCAACGCCGGGCGCTCGGCGCGCTGGTCGCGGCGAGCCTGTGCGCCGGCCTGTTGCTGCTGGTGCAGAACGTGGCCGCGGCTTTCACCTCGCTGGGCCAGGGCGAGCAAGGCGCGGGCATGAGCGTGGTCGCGCTCGCCGTCGGCGCGGTGCACGGCCTGTTCGCCCTGGCGCTGCCGATGCGGCGCGGCGCGGGCGCGGTGCCGGCGCTGCTGTCGTCGCTGCTCACGCCGGTGTTGATCGTCGCCGCCTCGCTGCCGGTGGTCACCGCCGGCGAACGCTGGGAGCTGACCGCACGGATCGCGGCGGTGCTGCTGATCCTGTTGTTCGCGCCGATGCTGTCGTGGCTGCTGGTGCGCTGGCTGCACGGACGCGCCGGGCGCGGTTGACCGGCGCGCGGCCGGCAGACGAAAACGGCCCGCGATGCGGGCCGTTCCGGTTTCGCCGCAAGGAAGGGCTCAGTACATGGCGAGGTCGCCGCAGCCCTTGAACGTGTCCATGCCGTCGACGTGCACGCTCACCGACTGCAGGTGCTTGGTGTCGCCGTCGTCGGTGCAGTCCTGGCGGCTGATCTCGATGGTCATCGGCTTGGCGCCGTCCTTGCCGGTCAGCTCGCCGCTGAGCACGATCGGCGTGCCCGGCGCGTCGGCCGGCCGACCGTTGTAGCGCGCGCTGCCGCTGGCTTTCTCGCTGCCGCTGCCCCAGGTCAGATCGACCTTGTGATTCATCTCGCCCGTGGCCTGGATCTCGATGCTCCAGTGTTCGCCGAAGCCCTTGAACGCAGGCACCGGACTGACCTTGCCGACCTGGTCGGCGCCGATCTTGCCCATGGGCCGTTCGCCTGCACCGGCGCCCGCGGTGGGCTCGGGAACCCGAGCGGCGTCGGCCGGCGCGGCGGTGTCGGCCATCGCCGGCTTGGCGCTGTCGGCGACCGGCGGTTTGGAACAAGCGGCGAGAACCGCGACGGCGAGAACCGCGGCGAGAGACATCGGGCGCATGGGCCACTCCTGCTTCAACTGCGTAAACCCACGCCGCGCTTGAGCAGCCACAGCGCCAGCGACGACAGCCCGACCACGAAGGCCAGCATCAGCGTGTAGGCGACCAGCACCGGCACGTCGCTGCTGCCGAGCAGGCCGTAGCGGAACGCGTTGACCATGTAGAAGATCGGGTTGGCGTGAGTGGCGGCTTCGGCCCAGGCCGGCAGCAGCTTGACCGAATAGAACACGCCGCCCAGGTAGGTCAGCGGGGTCAGGATGAAGGTCGGAACGATGGCGACGTCGTCGAACTTCTTCGCGTACACCGCGTTGATGAAGCCGGCCAGCGAGAAGATCGTCGCGCCCAGCAGCACGGTGGTGAAGATCACCAGCGGATGCGGCACCCGCACCTTGGTGAAGAACATCGCGATCAGCAGCACGATCGCGCCGACCATCAGCCCGCGCAGCACCGCGCCGGCCACATAGCCCCACAGGATCACCCAGTTGGGCATCGGGCTGACCAGCAGTTCTTCGACGTGGCGGCCGAACTTGGCGCCGAAGAAGCTCGAGGAGATGTTGCCGTAGCTGTTCTGGATCACGCTCATCATCACCAGGCCGGGGACGATGAACTCCATGTAGGTGTAACCGCCCATGTCGCCGATGCGCGAGCCGATCAGGCCGCCGAAGATCAGGAAGTAGAGCGTCATGGTGATCGCCGGCGGCACCAGGGTCTGGCCCCAGATGCGCAGGATGCGCGCGACTTCGCGCCGCACGATGGTGCCCAGCGCGACCAGGTTGCGGCGCATGGAAGTGGCTTGAATCGCGTCGGCCGGTTGCACCGGAAGCGTCTGGCTCATGCGGCGGTCTCCGTCGTTGCGGGGGTCGGTTCGGACGGCTGGTTGATCATGCGCACGAACAGTTCTTCCAGTCGGTTGGACTTGGTGCGCATCGAGCGCACGCGGATGCCGGCTTCGCCGAGCGCGGCGAATACCCGGTTGAGATCCATCGCACGCGGCATTTCCAGATCCAGGGTGTGGTCGTCGGTGGCCAGGACGGTCGCGCCCTCGATCGCCGGCAGCGTCGCCGGCAGGGTGCCGTCGATGTCGAGCAGGAAGCCCTCCACGTCCAGCATCGCCAGCAGCGCGCGCATCGGGCCCTGCTGGACGATGCGGCCCTGGTCGATGATCGCCAGGTTGCGGCACAGGTTCTCGGCTTCTTCCAGGTAGTGCGTGGTCAGGATGATGGTGGTGCCGGCGGCGTTGATCTCGCGCAGGGTCTTCCACATGCCGCGGCGGATTTCGATGTCCACGCCGGCGGTGGGTTCGTCCAGGATCAGCAGGCGCGGGCGGGTCATCATGGCGCGCGCGATCATCAGCCGGCGCTTCATGCCGCCCGACAGCGTGCGGCTCATCATCGTGGCCTTTTCCCATAGCTGGGCGCGCTTGAGCTCTTCCTCGGCGCGCTGCAGCGCGACCGCGCGCGGCACGCCGTAGAAGCCGGCGTAGTTGACCAGGATGTCGAGCGGCTTCTCGAACATGTTGAAGTTGAGTTCCTGCGGCACCAGGCCGATCAGGCGCATCGCTTCGCTGCGGTGGCGGGTCAGGTCGGTGCCGAAGATCTCCACCGAGCCTTCGCTGAGATTCACCAGCGAGCTGACGATGCCGATCAGGGTGGACTTGCCGGCGCCGTTGGGGCCGAGCAGGGCGAAGAAGTCGCCCGGGGCGACGTTCAGGGACACGCCCTTGAGCGCCTGGACTTTGTTGTCGTAGGTCTTGCGCAGGTCGCGCACACACAAGGCGGGCACCGAAGCGGACGCGGGGGCACCGGGGTGCGCCGTTGCCGAACCGGGTCCCGTGGCGGGGGCCGTTGGCTGGGTCATTGCGGAAGGTTCTCGGATCGCTGGCCGCGGGCCTCGCGGCGAATGGCTTAGTATAGGCGGCCCCGTGGCGGTACTCCGGCCACAGACTGTTGCGAAATCCCGTGTTGCCTCGCCCAGGACGGGCCGAACCTCGCCCTGGACAGGCTTTGCGCCAACCAGGCTTTGCGCAGGCGGTCGCCTCGATCATCGCGACGGGGCCGGCCGGGCCCTTCCCGCGTCCGATCGCGCCGCAAGCCGGCCGGACCGTCCATCGAGAATGCGACCTACATGAAGCAATTCCCGCTCAAGCTCGTCTCGCGCAGGATGCTGGCGCCCAGCGTCGGCCACTACGTGTTTCTGCGCGACGACGGCGAGCCGCTGGACTACATCCCCGGCCAGTTCATCCAGATCCATTTCCAGTACGCCGACGGCACCGCGACCAAGCGCAGCTATTCGCTGGCGACCATCCACGACCACGCGCTGGGCCCGGGCGAGGAAGTGGAGATCGCGGTCAGCTACGTCCCCGGCGGCGCGGCGACGGCCTTGTTCGAAGGCTTGAACGAGGGCGACCCGGTCCTGGCCAGCGGCCCGTTCGGGCGTTTCTGCCTGATGCCGGGCGACGCCAACCAGCGTTACCTGCTGATCGGCACCGGCACCGGCGTCACCCCGTACCGGGCGATGCTGCCGCAATTGCAGGCCCTGATCCGCGAGCGCGGCATCCAGGTGGTGCTGCTGTTCGGCGCGCGCACCCCGGACGAGCTGCTCTACGGCGACGAGTTCCGCGCCTTCGCCGATCGCGAACCCAACTTCCGCTTCGTCCCGTGCTTCTCGCGCGAGCTGCCCGAGCAGCCGCATGCCGATGTGCGTCGTGGCTATGTGCAGCAGTTCCTGGACGAGTTCGCGCCGGACGCGAACGGCGACATCGCTTATCTGTGCGGCAATCCGAACATGGTCGATGCCTGTTTCGAGGCGCTCAAGGGCCATGGGCTGGCGGTGCCGCAGATTCGGCGCGAGAAGTACGTTTCGTCTAAGTAAGGCTGAGAGCGAATCCCCCCTTCCCCCTCTACAAAGGGGGGAACAGCAAAAGCTGGGGACGCCGATCAGGCGACGCCGCGTTAACCGTTGCCCCCTTTGTAGAGGGGCACGCGCCTGCACATCCCTCATCCCGGGCCGTAGCCCACCGCGCGGGGGATTCGCTTCACCCACGGCGAGCAGTCACATTCTTCCCGAAGCCCCCGTCTGTCATCCTTGAAGGCGCACCCGCCTTGGGGAAGAGACTCGGACCATGCATCGATTCGGATACGCACAGCGGCCGCGCTACGCGGCCTTGGGATTGGCCGCGGCGTTCGCGGTACTGGCTTTGGCCGGTTGCAATAACGGCGGCACGCAGGCCGCGGCGAGCGCTACCGCCGGCAAGACGGCGGCGGTGAAGCGCCACTACGGCCGCATCGTGTTCGACCCGTGCACGCTGTCTTCGGCCTACGCCGCCGGCACCATCGCCGCCCAGTGCGCGACCTTCAAGGTTCCGGAAAACCACGCCGCGCCGAACGGGCGCGCGATCGACCTGCACATCGCCTGGCTGCCGCCCACCGACGAAAGCGCGGTCGACGACGATCCGGTGTTCTTCCTCGCCGGCGGCCCCGGCCAGGCCGCGACCGAATCGTGGCCGCTGGTCGATGGCGCCTTCCGCGAAGTGCGCAAGCACCGCAGCATCGTCCTGGTCGATCAGCGCGGCACCGGCCGGTCCACGCCGCTGACCTGCCGCGACGCGGCCGGCGACAGCGACGGCGGCCAGAGCGAGCAGGCCATGCTCGACAACTCGGTCGCCGCGGTCGAACGCTGCGCCAAGTCGCTGAAGGTCGATGCGCGCTACTTCACCACCACCGACGCCATCGCCGACCTCGACCGCGTGCGCACGGCGATCGGCGCGGCCAAGATCGACCTAGTCGGCGTCTCCTACGGCACCCGCGTCGCCCAGCAGTACGCCGGCCGCTACCCGCAGCACACCCGCGCGGTCGTGCTCGATGGCGTGGCGCCGAACGAACTGGTGCTCGGCAGCGAGCACGCGCGCAATCTGGATTCGGCGCTGGCCGCGCAGTTCAAGCTGTGCCAACAGACCCCGGCCTGCCGCGCGCGCTTCGGCGGCGAGCCGCGCGAACAGCTGCGCCGGCTGATGGCGCGCCTGCAGGCCGCGCCGGTCGAGGTCGATTACCGCGATCCCAGCACCGGCGAACAACTGCGCGAGAAGGTCAGCGCCGGCCACGTGGCGATGCTCACGCGCATGTTCTCCTACGCGCCGGAAGCGGCCTCGCTGCTGCCGCTGATGCTCAACGAAGCCGACCAGGGCCGCTACGCGCCGCTGATGTCGCTGTCGAAGATGCTCGGCAACCAGCTCAGCGAAGAGCTCAACTACGGCATGCAGTTGTCGGTGACCTGCGCCGAGGACGCGGACCTGTTCGTCGCCGATCCGGCCGACGCCGACACCGTGCTCGGCGACGCGATGACCAAGACCCTGCAGGCGCAGTGCAAGGTCTGGCCGACCGGCCAGCGGCCGAAGAATTTCCACGCGCCGTTCGCCTCGCCGCTGCCGGTGCTGCTGCTGTCGGGCGAACTCGATCCGGTCACCCCGCCGCGCTACGGCGAGCAAGTGCTCAAGCACCTGCCCAACGGCCGCCACCTGATCCTGCGCGGCCAGGGCCACGGCGCCCTGCGCATCGGCTGTACGCCCAAGCTGCTGGGCCAGTTCATCGAAACCGCCAACGCCAAGCAGCTCGACGCGCGCTGCCTGGACGCGCTGGGCTACGTGCCGCCGTTCGTTTCGTTCAATGGGTGGGAACCGTAGGAGCCGGGAATCGGGAATGGGGAATAGGGAATCGCAGAAGCCCGCCTCCGTCCCGACCTGCCGCTCTCACGATTCCCGATTCCCGATTCCCCATTCCCGGATTCTTATGATCACCGCCCACGATCTGCATAAATCCTTCAAGACCAAGACCGGCCTGGTGCAGGCCGTGCAAGGGGTCGATTTCGAAGCCCGCGACGGCGAGATCACCGGCTTGCTCGGGCCCAACGGCGCCGGCAAGACCACCACGCTGCGCATGCTCTACACGCTGATGCAGCCCGATCGCGGCGAAGTGCGCGTCGATGGCATGGACGCGGCCAAGCAGGCGGCCGCGGTGCGGCGCGCGCTGGGCGTGCTGCCCGATGCGCGCGGCGTCTACAAGCGCCTGACCGCGCGCGAGAACATCGCCTACTTCGGCGAGTTGCACGGCATGGGCCGCGCCCAGATCGAGCAGCGCACCCGCGCGCTGTCGCAGGCGCTGGACATGGACGACATCCTCGACCGCCAGACCGAGGGTTTCTCGCAAGGCCAACGCACCAAGACCGCGATCGCGCGCGCGCTGGTGCACGATCCGCGCAACGTGATCCTGGACGAACCCACCAACGGCCTGGACGTGATGACCACGCGGGCGATGCGCGGGTTCCTGCGCGGCCTGCGCGAGGAAGGACGCTGCGTGATCTTCTCCAGCCACATCATGCAAGAGGTGGCCGCGCTGTGCGATCGCATCGTGATCATCGCCAAGGGCCAGGTGGTCGCCGCCGGTACCGCCGATGAGCTGCGCGCGCACACCGGCGAAGACAATCTGGAAGACGCCTTCGTCAAGGCGATCGGCAGCGACGAGGGACTGCACGCATGAAGACCGGTACTTTCGCCGCCATGTGGTCGGTGATCCGCAAGGAACTGCGCGACATCTCGCGCGACCGCCGCACCCTGGCCATCACCCTGCTGATGGGCCCGCTGCTGTATCCGCTGCTGATGCTGGGCATGGGCTCGCTGGCCGAGAACCGCGCCCGCACCCAGCTCGACACCGCGCTGCGGGTGCCGGTGCGCGGCGCCGAGCACGCGCCGAACCTGATCAAGTTCCTGGCCACGCAGAACATCGTCGCGATTCCCGCGCCCGCCGATCTGGACGCGGCGATCCAGAGCCAGGACAGCGACGTCGGCCTGATCATCAGCAAGGACTACGCCCGCGATTGGAAGGACGGCCAGCCGGCGCTGGTGGAAATCGTCCAGGACAGCACCCGCCGCGACGCCGAAATCCCCAGCCGGCGCGTGCGCGCGGCGCTGGAGGGCTACAGCCGCCAGGTCGGCGCGCTGCGGCTGCTGGCGCGCGGGATCTCGGCCAACATCGTCCAGCCGGTCAACGTCGGCGATCGCGATGTCGCCACGCCCGAGGCCAAGCGCGGCCTGGTGCTGTCGGCGCTGCTGCCGTATCTGTTGATCATGACCTCCTTCATCGGCGGCGCGTACCTGATCATCGACGCCACCGCCGGCGAGCGCGAACGCCAGTCGCTGGAGCCGCTGCTGGCCACGCCGGCGCCGCGCGGGGCGATCGTCAGCGGCAAGATCGCCGCGGCCTGCATCCTGGGGCTGTTCTCGCTGCTGCTGACCCTGCTGGCATTCAAGCTCAGCGCGCAGATGACCAGCGGCATCGGCCGCATGCTCGACGTCGGCCTGCCGGCGATCGGCAAGATGCTGCTGATCCTGATGCCGATGTCGTTCATCGGCACCGCCCTGCTGACCTACCTGTCGGCCGCGGCCAAGAGCCTGAAGGAAGCGCAGAGCCACATCACCTGGCTGATGCTGATGCCGCTGATCCCGACCTTCGTGTTGATGGTCAATCCGCTCAAGACCCAGCTGTGGCAGTTCACGGTGCCGTTCCTGGCGCAGAACCAGTTGCTGCTGAAGGTGATCCGCGGCGAAGCGATCTCCGGCCAGACCTGGGCGGTGTACCTGGCCACCGCGTTCGGGCTGGCGGCGCTGCTGTGGTTCGCGGCGGTGCGGCGTTATCACAACGAGCAGCTGGCGATTTCCGGCTGAGGCTGGCGATGGGCGGCCGTCGCGGTGTCGCGACGGCCGCGGCGGCGGACAAAAAAAGCCCGGCTTGCGCCGGGCTTTCGTTTTGCCGATGGGTTCGAACCGCGGCGATCAGCCGCCCGGGTTGAAGCCGATCGTGCGGCGCGTGGTGACCGGTCCGGGGACCGGCTGGAAGCGCCACTTGCGCACCGCGTTGACCGCTTCGCGATCGAACACCCGCGCCGGGTTGGAACGCACAACGCGCGCGGCCGTGACCGAGCCGTCGGTGCCGACGGTGAACTCGACCTGGACCTCGCCGGAGGTGCCGGCGCGCAAGGCTTCCGGCGGATACCGCGGGGCCGGCGTCGACACCGCGCGCAGATCGCTCGGCGACGCCGTCGCGGCGGCGGCCGGTGCGGGACGCTCGGGCGCGGCGGCCGGTTCGGCGGCGGTGCGTTGTTCGGCGGCGCGTTGCTCGGCGGCTTTCTGCTCCGCTGCGCGCTGGGTCGCGGCCTGGCGCTCGGCGGCCTGCTGGGTCGCCAGTTGCTGCGCGGCCTGCTGCTGCTGTTGCTTCTGCTGGTCCAGACGGGTCTTTTCCAGTTCCGCCTGCTTCTTGACCTGTTCCTCGGCGGTGAGCTTTTCCTGCTCGGCGCGCTTGGCCACCCCGTCCTGGGCGGCAGTGATGCTGGCCTTCAGACGGGCCAGCGCCGGATGCTGGGCGTCGGCGCGTTCGATCAGCGCGGCCAGGCGCTGGGCTTCGACGAAGTCCTCGCGGCCCACGCTCTGTTCGGTCGCGATGACCGTCATCGGCAGCAGGTCGGTCAGCGCGCTGGACGCCACCGCATCGGCCGGCGCTTTTTCGCGCAGGGCCAGGTAGTACTCGACGGCGTTGTCCTCGGCCGGCGCGTAGAGACGGTTTTCCACATACGCCTTGCGCGCGGCTTCGCGCAATTGGTCCACCGTCAGGGCCGAAACCTTGGCCGAAACGGCGTTCTGCGCGGTCACCGCGGGTGCGGTGGCGGCGGGCGCGGGCGTCGCGTCCGTGGCGGGCGCGGCGTCTTCTTTTTTCCCGCAGGCGGCCAGCGCGCATCCGAGCGCGAGCACGACGGAAACCTGCTTTACAACGCACAGCCGGCTGCTACGCCGGTCATAGTTAGCGACGATCATTGGTAAAAGCTCCCCTGAAGTACGCGAGACCCGTCCGATACGGGGCCGGGCGCACGTCCGATAGGACGCGCTAGCGGGCCGCGTTTGTCAAGCATTCAGGTTGCGGTGGTCCCCGGGATGGGCGTCAGGTGCCGAGTGTGCCACCCATCGCGCCGCCGACCGATACCGGGTGTGTCGGTTTGCGCCGCAACGCGCGACCGCCGCCACAGTTCGCAGCCGCGCCCGAGCGGCGCGCCCGGCACGTCCCGAACCCCTGTCGCAGTTGTGAAACGCGGCCGCGCCGGCCCCGGCGGCGGACGGCGCGGCCGGGTGCGCGACCCCGGCCCGGGCCGGTTCCATCCGTCCCGTGCGCGCGGCCGCCGGCCTCGCCGCGGCGAGGCGATCGCCGCCGCCGCCGATGCCCGGGCCGCCATCGGCGTGCTCTAGAATCGCCGCACCACAGGCAGGAAGCGGGAGCGGGTCATGAGCATTCTGGGTTTCATCAAGGGCGAGCTGCTGGAGATCATCGAGTGGACCGATGACTCGCGCGACACGCTGTCGTTCCGCTACCCGGACGACGACAAGGAGATCAAGAACGGCGCCCAGCTGATCGTGCGCGAGTCGCAGCAGGTGCAGTTCGTCGCCGCCGGCCAGTACGCGGACCTGTTCAATCCCGGCAAGCACACGCTCAAGACCGAGAACATCCCGATCCTGTCCACCCTCCTGGGCTGGAAGTACGGCTTCAACTCGCCGTTCAAATGCGATGTCTATTTCCTCAACACGCGTTTGTTCACCGGCAACAAGTGGGGCACCTCCAACCCGGTGATGATGCGCGACGCCGATTTCGGCGTGGTCCGCCTGCGCGCCTTCGGCACCTACGATTTCCGCATCGTCGATGCGCCCAAATTCCTGCGCGAAGTCGCCGGCACCGACCAGAATTTCCGTCTCGACGAATTCGCCGACACCATGCGTTCGCGCATCGTCAGCGTGTTCACCGACGCGCTCGCCACCGCCAAGGTGCCGGCGCTCGACGTCGCTTCGCGCTACGGCGAACTCGGCGACGCGCTGCTGCCGATCATCAACCCGGCGATGACCTCCAAGTACGGCATCGAGATCACCAGCTTCGTGCTGGAAAACGTCTCGGTGCCGCCGGAAGTCGAGAAGGCCATCGACGCGCGTTCCAGCATGGGCGCGGTCGGCAACCTCAACGACTACGTCAAGTTCCAGATGGGCACCTCGATGGCCAACGGCAGCGACGGCGGCGCGGCCGGCGGCGCGGCGCAGATGGCGATCGGCTTCGGCATGGCCCAGGAAATGATGCGCAGCATGCAGAACACCGCCGCCGCCGCGCCCGCGGCGGGCGGCGCCGCCACGGCTGCGGCCGCCGGTGCGCTGGACGTGCTGACGCCCGAGCAGGCGGCCGCCACGCTGGGCGTGTCGGTCGAAGACGTGATGGCCGCGATCGCCTCGGGCGATCTGAAGGCGCGCAAGATCGGCAACGCCACCCGCATCGCCAAGGCCGCGCTCGAAGAATTCCTGCGCGGCTGATGGACAGCGCCAGCGTCGGAAAACATCCCTGCCCGGAGTGCGGCGGGGATCTGCAATGGAATGCGGCCAAGCAGTCGCTGGCCTGTCCCTATTGCGGCACCATCGTGCCCTGGTCGCCCGCGCAGGAAGCGCAGGGCGAGCAGGTGGCCGAGCTGGATCTGGTCAAGGCCCTGGCCGAGCATCCGGCCGATCAGCGCGGCTACGGCGACGATGCCCAGCGCCGCGAAGTGCAGTGCCGAAGCTGCAAGGCGATCTCGGTGTTCGTCGATGGCAAGGTCGCCGATCGCTGCGAATTCTGCGGCTCGCCGTCGATCATCGACCACCAGTCGCTCGGCGACGCGGTCACGCCGCAAAGCCTGCTGCCGTTCAAGATCAGCGACGGCCAGGTGCGCGATTCCATCCGCAAGTGGTACGGCACGCGCTGGTTCGCGCCGAACCGGCTCAAGAGCGCGGCGTTGACCGACACGCTCAAGGGCATCTACCTGCCGTACTGGACGTTCGACGCCCACGTCGCGGCCAGCTGGACCGCCGAGGCCGGATATCACTACTACGAGAGCGAGAGCTACAGCGAGAACGGCGAGCGCAAGACCCGTCAGGTGCAGCGCACGCGCTGGGAAGACGCCTCGGGTTCGCTGCAGCATTTCTTCGACGACGAATTGGTGCCCGGCACGGTCGGCGTGCACCAGGATTTATTGCGGCAGATCGGTACGTTTCCGACCACCACCGACTTGAAGGCGTATTCGCCCGAATTCGTGCGCGGTTGGCTGGTGGAGCGGTATCAGGTCGATCTGCGCCAGGCCGCGCAGCGCGGCGAAGCGTCGATGCAGGAGCAGACCCGCGCCTTGTGTTCGGCCGACGTCCCGGGCGATACGCAGCGCAATCTGCAGGTGCAGGCGAGCTTTCGCGGCCGCACCTTCAAGCACATCCTGGTGCCGGTGTGGCTGGTCAGCTACACCTACGGCTCGCGCAGTTTCCAGGTGTTGGCCAACGGCTATACGGGGCAGATCGCGGGTGAGCGGCCTTACAGCTGGGTGAAGATTTTCTTCGCTTCGTTGGCGGCGTTGATCGTGGCGATGGTGTTGCTTGTGGTGTTTGGCGGCAATCGCTGAGTTCGGTTGCGCGAGATCGCGCCTGGTTCTTCCTGTTGAACGATTCGGCCGGCTTTGTCGGCCGATTGTTTCTACGTGTCTGGGCGGTAGGTCGGCGGACTCATTGAGCATCCACTGAGATATCGAGTGCGGCAATAGCGATGGTGGCTGCTGTTGTAGTTGTAGTTGCTGCTGTTGCCGGGCGCGGCTTGTAACTCGCGAGACCAGGGACACCCGGACTGAGCCCGCGGCATTTCGCGCGGCTGTTCCTGTCTTGAAGTCGGGATCACGCCGGCGGCGTGGGTCGAACTGGCACGCATCGACCACGCGCGCGAATTACTGGAATCCAGCGCCGCCGCGCCCAAGCAGGTCGCGGCGCCGTGCGGCCGCCGCCCGGCTTATTTGCCGATGCAGAAGCTCGAAAAGATATGCCCGAGCAGATCGTCCGCGCGCACGCGGCCGGTGATTTCGCCCAGGGCTTCATGCGCCTGGCGCAAGGCTTCGGCGGCGAGGTCGAGCATTTCGTGATCGAGCTGGGCGCGCGCGTCGTCGAGTTCCTCGCGCGCGCGCAGCAGCGCATCGACGTGTCGCGAGCGCGCGGTGAACGCGCCTTCGGCCGCGTCCGCCGCATCGCCTTGCGCCAGCGCGCGCAGACGCGCATGCAACGCGTCCAGGCCGGCGCCGGTCTGGGCGGACACGAATACGCGGTTCTCGCCGCCGATATCGGCCGGGCCCGGCGAGTCGTAGTCGGATTCGAGCAGATCGATCTTGTTGTAGACGAACAAGCGCGCCGGCACGTCGATGATCGCGTCCGACACCGAGGCCAACCCGATGTGCGGGTCGCGCGCATCGATGACCACGATCGCCAAGTCGGCGCGGGTCAGCTCGCCGCGCGCGCGGCGCATGCCTTCGCGTTCGATCGCATCGCCGCCGTCGCGCAGGCCGGCGGTATCGACCAGGGTCAGTTCGACGCCGTCCAGGCGCACGGTCTCGTGCAGCAGATCGCGGGTGGTGCCGGCGATGTCGGTGACGATGGCGCGCTCGCTGCCGGCCAGCGCGTTGAGCAGCGAACTCTTGCCGGCGTTGGGCGGACCGACGATCACCGCATGCAATCCGTCGCGCAGGCGGCGGCCGCGTTCGGCGGCGGCGAGCAGATCGTCGAGCGAGGTCGAGGCTGCAGTGAAGCGCGTGCGCAACGCAGCGCCGCCGAGGGTGTCGAGCGGTTCGTCGGCGAAATCGATCGCCGCTTCGACGTGCACGCGGATGGCGAGCAGATCGGCGGCGAGGGCTTCGACGCGGCGCGAGAATTCGCCGTCGAGGGCGCGCCGCGCCGCGCGGGCGGCGCGCGCATCGCCGGCGGCGATCAGGTCGGCGACGGCTTCGGCCTGGGCCAGATCGAGGCGGCCTTCGAGAAAGGCGCGTTCGCTGAATTCGCCCGGTCGCGCCCGCCGCGCGCCCAGGGCGCACACGCGCGCGAGCAGTTCTTCGAGCAGCGCCGGGCCGCCGTGGGTCTGCAGCTCGACCACGTCCTCGCCGGTGTAACTGGCCGGCGCGGCGAAGTAGAGCGCGATGCCGTCGTCGATGGTCTCGCCGGCCTCATCGCGGAAGCGCACGTAGTGGGCGTGGCGCGGCCGCAGTTCGCGCGCGGCGATGGTCTGCGCGATCTCGCGCGATCGCGAACCGGACAAACGCACGATGCCGACGCCGCCCGCGCCCGGCGCGGTGGCGATGGCGGCGATGGTGTCGCGGGCGGCGGGCGGGGTCATGGGGAGGATCATAAATCCGGGGGTGGCGAAGGAGATGTATTTCGGGGACGAACGACAGCCGGGGAGTATCCGACGACCTGTTTTTGCTCGTCATTCCCGCGAAGGCGGGAATCCAGTGCCTTTCGTGCGAGAACGCTTGAAGTCGCTGGATTCCCGCCTTCGCGGGAATGACGAGCAAAAGCGGGCTCGGCGCGACCTAACCTGCGTAAGCCGCGAACGCCACGCGTCGCCCCATCCTAAAAACACGAAGCCCGCCTTGCGGCGGGCTTCGTAAGCGAATCGAATCAATCGACCCGGATCTCAGTCCTTATCCTTATCCTTTCCCGCCGTCGCCGGCGCCTCGGCATAGCGCTTGGTGGTCGCCCACTGCTGCAGCAGGCCCAGGCCGCCGTTGGCGACTTGGTACAACACCAGGCCGGCCGGCAGGAACGCCAGGATCACGCCGAATATCAGCGGCATGAACTGCATCATCTTGGCCTGCGCCGGGTCCATGCCGGTCATCGGCGTGAGCTTCTGCGTGGTCCACATGATCGCGATGTTCATCAGCGGCAGCACGAAGAACGGATCGCGCGAGGTCAGGTCGTGGATCCACAGCATCCACGGCGCATGACGCAGTTCCACCGACTCGGCCAGCATCCAGTACAAGGTCATGAAGATGATCATCTGCGGCAGCAGCGGCAGACAGCCGCCGACCGGGTTGATCTTCTCCTTCTTGTACAGCTCCATCAGCGCCATCTGGAACTTCTGCTTGTCCTCGCCGTAGCGCTCCTTGAGCTGAGCCACGCGCGGCTGGAACTTGCGCATCTTCGCCGCCGACTTGTACTGCGCGGCCGACAGCGGATACAGCGCCAGCTTCAGCATCACCACCAGGCCGACGATCGCCCAGCCCCAGTTGCCGAACAGGTTGTGCAGTTTCTCCAGCAGCCAGAACAGGCCGTTGGCCAGGGTCGCGAAGATGCTGTAGCTGCTGAAATCGACGGCGCGGTCCAGGCCGGGCACGTTCTGCGCTTCGATCGCCTTGACCAGCTTCGGGCCGACCCACAGGCGCGCTTCGGTCGCGGCCTTCTGACCCGGGGCGACGTTGACGCCGGGGCCGAGGTCGCGGATCAGGTACTGCGGCGCGGCGCCGGCGTTGAGCTGCTCCAGCGAGAACTCGCCGGCGTCCTTGTCGCCCGGAATCCAGGCGGCGAAGAAGTGGTGCTGCAGCATCGCGATCCAGCCGCCGGTGACTTGCTTGTCCAGCTTGCCGTCGTCGGCGAACTTGTCGAACTTGCGCTTCTCGTACTTGTCGGCCGGGCTGTACCACGCCGCGCCCTGGAAGCTGTACTGCTCGGGGCTGAAGGGACCCTTGTGCGCCAGTTCGCGCGGCACGCGGCTGAGCTGGCGATAGACGAAGCCCTGCCACGGCGCGGTGCTGCCGTTGCTGACTTCATCGCGTACTTTGATCGCGTAGTCGCCCTGGCGGAAGGTGTAGGTGCGGGTGATGGTCACGCCGTTGGGGCCGGTCCATACGAACGGCACGGCGATGTCCTTCGCGTCCTTGGCCAGGACCAGGTCGCGCTGCTCGCCGGCATAACGGAAGCCCGACTCATGCGTCGGCGCGGCGTTGCCCTGGCTGACCCAGCCGCTCTGGGCGACGAAATACAAGCTGGAGTCGCTGGCCAGCAGCCGCATCGGCGGGCTGTCGGGCTCGGAGGTCACCGGGTAGCGCAGCAGATCGGCTTCGCTGATCTCGCCGCCGCGCAAGGTCACCTTGAATACGCCGGTGGTGACGGTGACGGCCGGTTCGGCGCCGTTGGCCGCGGCGGTGCTGACGGTGGAAGCGCCGGGGACCGCCGGCGTGGCGGCGGTCGGTGCACCCGGCACGGCGGCCGTGGCGGCGACGCCGGAGGCGACCGGCACGCTGCTGGCCGGCGCGACCGCGCTCGGCGGCGGCGCGGGCGGAGTCGATTTCTCCTTGCCCCACTCCATCCATAGCAAAGTCGCCACCATCAGCCAGGCGAGGATCAGAAAAGCACGGGTCTGGTTCATGGGCAGCAGGCAGGCTCAGCCGGGACCGGGGTCCGGCGTGGGGTCGGAAGGGGAAGCGGCCGGCATTGTGCCGGGCGCCGCAGTTGCGGGCAATGCGAGCGCCGGTCGGGTGCCGCCGCGCTTGAGCAGACTGTGGAAGGCGACGCGGAGTTCCTCGCCGCTGCAGCGCGATGCGCCGGGACGAGCGACCACGACATAGTCGCCACCGGCCAGCTCGGCGCGGACGTGGCGGAAAGCGTCGCGAAGCACACGCTTGATGCGGTTACGGCCGACCGCATGCGGATCGACCTTACGCGAGACCGCAAGGCCCAGGCGCGGCGCGATGGAATCGTCGGCCTGGAAATGCAAAGCAAGCACGGGCAGCGCCACGCGCCGCCCATGCTTGAATATACGGTCGAAATCGGAGCGCGCGCGTACCCGCGCGGTGCGCGGGAAGCGGGTCGAATTCATTGCAGGCGGGCGGCCGCTGGACGCCGGATCGGGAAGATCGCGACAGGCGGCCGGCAACGCTTAGGCGGTCAGGCGCTTGCGGCCCTTGGCGCGACGACGGGCGAGAATCTTGCGGCCGTCGGCGGTCGCCATGCGGGCACGGAAACCGTGGTCGCGCTTGCGCTTGAGGTTGCTGGGCTGGTAGGTGCGCTTCGTGGCCATGATCGGCTCGGCTGTAACTGGCGTAGAGGACCGCGGATTCTACGGGATCGCACAAGTTCGGGTCAACTCTTTGTTTCGCCTGCGCTTTGCGTCCCGCCGCCGGCGCCGCCAAAGCGGCCGCCCCAGCCTGTGCATGAACCTGTGGATTAGTCCTGTTCCGGACCCGGCGGCGATGGTAGTCTGACCGACCCCCCGGCCTCCTTCGTCGCGATGTACGCATCGTGCGTTGGGCCGCTTTCGTCCGTCGCCCGGCCTCACGGCCCCGCCCGGCCGACCGCATCACGCATAAAGAAGACTCACAGCACAGATGGAAGCCTGGCCCCGCTGCCTTGAACGCCTCGAAGCCGAATTCCCGGTCGAGGACGTCCACACCTGGTTGAAACCGCTGCAGGCGACGCAGCGCGACACCAAGACCGTGCTCTACGCGCCGAACGCGTTCGTGGTCGAACACGTGCGCGAACGTTACCTGGGCCGGATCCGCGAACTGTTGTCGTATTTCGCCGGCAGCGACGACGTCAGCCTGGAAATCGGCTCGCTGCCGCGGATCGCGCCGCTGCCCGTGCGCGAGGCGGACATCGCCGTGAGCGCGCCGCGCCCGGTGGCGCCGCCGGAGCCCTTCCAGGGCAATCTGGACAATCACTACACCTTCGACAACTTCGTCGAAGGCCGCAGCAACCAGCTCGGCCGCGCCGCGGCCTGGCAGGCGGCGCAGAAACCCGGCGAACGCGCGCACAACCCGCTGCTGTTGTACGGGGGAACGGGCCTGGGCAAGACCCATCTGATGTTCGCCGCCGGCAACGCCATGCGCGAGGCCAATCCGGCCATGCGGGTGATGTACCTGCGTTCGGAGCAGTTCTTCAGCGCGATGATGAAGGCGCTGCAGGACAAGACGATGGATCAGTTCAAGCGCCAGTTCCAGCGCGTGGACGCGCTGCTGATCGACGACATCCAGTTCTTCGCCGGCAAGGACCGCACCCAGGAAGAGTTCTTCCATACCTTTAATGCGTTGTTCGACGGCAAGCAGCAGATCATCCTGACCTGCGACCGCTATCCGCGCGAGGTCGAGGGCCTGGAGCCGCGCTTGAAGTCGCGCCTGGCCTGGGGCCTGTCGGTGGCGATCGAGCCGCCGGACTTCGAGACCCGCGCCCAGATCGTGATTTCCAAGGCCAAGGAACGCGGCGCCGCGGTGCCGGAGGAAGTCGCCTTCCTGCTGGCCAAGAAGATGCGCAGCAACGTGCGCGACCTGGAAGGCGCGCTCAACACCCTGACCGCGCGGGCCAACTTCACCGGCCGCGCCATCACCGTCGAGTTCGCGCAGGAAACCCTGCGCGACCTGTTGCGGGCGCAGCAGCACGCGATCGGCATCCCCAACATCCAGAAGACCGTGGCAGACTACTACGGCCTCCAGATCAAGGACTTGTTGTCGAAGCGGCGTACCCGTTCGCTCGCCCGTCCTCGCCAGGTCGCCATGGCGTTGACCAAGGAGTTGACCGAACACTCGTTGCCGGAAATCGGCGACGCGTTCGCCGGCCGCGACCACACGACTGTTCTGCACGCCTGCCGTCAGATCCGCACGTTGATGGAAACCGACGGCAAGCTGCGGGAAGACTGGGACAAGCTGATTCGTAAACTCAGCGAGTAAGTCGTTCCGACGGCGGCGGCAACGCCTAACCGGAAGCAACGAAAGGTCCGTTGTGTCGTACAAGCCGGGGCGCGGTCGGTCGCACAAGCCGCTGCATCGGTGGAAGGAAACGAAGTGCGCGTCGTGAGGCGGTGTCGCAGGGGCTTCGAACTTGGAGCATCGCGTTCGCCGATCACGCTTCGACGTATAGGCTCGACCGCGCTGCGGCCGCGCTCATCGTCTGAGATCGCAGGACCGCTGCTGCAGGACGGTTGCCGTTACGTCGCAAGTCGTGTCGGGAAGCGTGAGGTGGTGAAGCGCGAAGGTTTAGGCGGAAGGAACGGGAGCGCTGGAGGTTTCGCCAGCACGCACCGCGATTTCAACCGCCGCAGGGGCCGTGTCACCGCGGCGAGACACAAGGTAATTCGTAAACCACTGATGCGAAAGGCATAAGTTGGGGGACGAAAGACGCACAAGCTGTGGACAAGTTAGAGGCCGCCCAGAGGCGCCGAATTTATCCACAGGTTCCACCCGGTCCCCAAGGCCGGTTCTACCCGCTTTTGAAGTACCGAAAAACACTTGGATATCAAAGCGTTACATACGTTTTCCAGCGTTTTTCGCCGCTCCACCTCCACCATGCTTTTGATTTATACATCTCTTTAGTAATTGGGCTTGCGCCCACAGACGGCCAAGGGGTCCGCATGCGTTTCAGTCTGCAACGCGAAGTCTTTCTCAAGCCGTTGGCCCAAGTGGTCAATGTCGTCGAACGCCGGCAGACCTTGCCGGTCCTCGCCAATCTGCTCGTACAGGTCAAGGACGGGCAGCTGTCGCTGACCGGTACCGACCTGGAAGTCGAAATGATTTCCCGGGTGGCGGTCGAGGATGCGAAGGACGGCGAAACCACGATTCCGGCGCGCAAGCTGTTCGAAATCATTCGCGCCCTGCCCGACGGCAGCAAAGTCACGGTCAGCCAGACGGCAGAGAAGATCACCGTCCAGGCCGGTCGCTCGCGCTTCACCCTGGCCAGCCTGCCGGCCAACGACTTCCCGTCGATCGATGAAGTCGAAGCCACCGAGCGCGTGCGCGTGCCGGAAGCGGCGCTGAAGGAACTGATCGAACGCACTGCGTTCGCGATGGCCCAGCAGGACGTGCGCTACTACCTCAACGGTCTGCTGTTCGATCTGCGCGAGACCAGCCTGCGCTGCGTCGCCACCGACGGTCACCGCCTGGCCCTGTGCGAGGCGCCGTTCGAAGGCAACGCCCAGGCCAAGCGCCAGATCATCGTGCCGCGCAAGGGCGTGCAGGAACTGCAGCGCCTGCTCGAAGGCGGCGATCGCGAGGTCGAGCTGGAGATGGGCCGCGGCCACATCCGAATCAAGCGCGACGATGTCACCTTTACCAGCAAGCTCATCGACGGCCGCTTCCCCGATTACGAGGCGGTGATTCCGATCGGCGCCGACAAGGAAGTGCGGATCGAGCGCGAAGTGCTGCGCGCCTCGCTGCAGCGTGCGGCGATTCTGTCGAACGAGAAGTACCGCGGCGTGCGTATCGAAGTCACCCCGGGCCAGCTCAAGATCAGCGCGCACAACCCCGAGCAGGAAGAAGCGCAGGAAGAAGTCGAAGCCGACACCAAGGTCGATGACCTGGCCGTGGGCTTCAACGTCAACTACCTGCTCGACGCCCTGACCGCCCTGCGCGACGAGCATGTGGTCATCGCCCTGCGCGACGCCAACTCGTCGGCGCTGGTGCGCGAGGCCTCGAACGAGCGCTGCCGCCATGTGGTGATGCCGCTGCGGCTCTGATTCGGGCTATCGAGTCAGGTTCCACGTGGAACACGAAGACGCCCGGTTCTGAACCGGGCGTTTTTCGTTGGCGGAACCGAATCGATAGGTGGCGCGGGCCTTGCTGTGGAAGCGTCGCCCTCGATTTACCCCGCTTCCACCACAGGGATTTCTCCGCAAAGTCTGTTCCGGCGCTCTCCTGCCCGGCCCAGTCGCCCGAGCCGTTCGAAGCAACGTTTCGCAGTTCGTTCCGTTTCCGCCGCGGCAGAGGCAACTCCCGCCGGAAACCGGGCCCTGCCCGCCGCCCGCCAACCCAATCTGCGATCATTTCCCCATGCACGTAACCCGCCTGGATGCCCGCGGTCTCCGCCGGTTCGCCGAAGTGAACTTGTTGCCGGCGCCCGGGATCAACCTGATCACGGGCGAGAACGGCGCGGGCAAGACCAGCCTGCTCGAAGCCCTGCACCTGATGGCCTACGGCCGCAGCTTCCGCGGCCGAGTGCGCGACGGTTTGATCCGCTCCGGCGATCCGGCGCTGGAAATCTTCGTCGAATGGCAGGAGACCCGCCGCGAGCAGCGGCGCAAGGCCGGCTTGCGCCATAGCGGCCAGGATTGGGTCGGGCGGTTGGACGGCGAGGCCGTGTCCCAGCTCGGCGAACTCTGCGCCGCCCTGGCCGTGGTCAGTTTCGAGCCCGGCAGCCACGCCCTGATCACCGGCGCCGCGGAAATCCGCCGGCGCTACCTCGATTGGGGCCTGTTCCACGTGGAACATGACTTCACCCCGCTGTGGCGGCGTTACACCCGGGCTCTGAAGCAGCGCAACGCCCTGCTGAAGGCCCGTGCCCGCGACGGCCAGCTGGATGCCTGGGACCGGGAGTTGGCCGAGTCCGGCGAGTCGCTGACCCGGCGTCGCCAGCAGTACCTGGACGAGCTGCAGCCGCGATTCGCCGCCTTGGCCGCCGAACTGGCGCCGTCCCTGGGCGCCGTGCGCCTGGATTACCTGCCGGGCTGGCGCCGCGAGGAGTTTCCGCTGGCCGATGCCCTGCTCCTGGCCCGCGATCGCGATCAGCTGGCCGGTTACACCTCGGTCGGCCCACACCGGGCCGACTGGCGGATCGGCTACGGTGCGATTCCCGGCCGCGAAGCCCTGTCGCGCGGCCAGGCCAAGCTCACCGCGTTGTCGGCCTTGCTGGCCCAGGCGGAACACCACGCGGCGATCCGCGGCGAATGGCCGGTGGTGGCGCTGGACGATCTGGCCTCGGAGCTGGATCGAAATCACCAGCAGCGCGTGCTGGAGCGGCTGCTGGCGTCGAAGGCGCAGGTCTTCATCACCGGGACCGAGGCGCCGCCGGCCCTGGCCGGGATGCAGGTCGAATTGACCAGGTTCCACGTGGAACATGGGCAGTTGGCGGGTGGGTAATCGCAGAAGACGGGTTTTGGACTGCTCGGTAGCGGCGTGGTGTCCGGGCTTCGGTGCCCTGATCAAGCCGGCCAAGCCTCGCGGCGGTGATCGGCCGCAGGCTGACGCGCCGATCCAGGCCTCGCAGCCGCAGCCCCAGCCGCTCCAACCCCCGTTCCAACCCATGTTCCACGTGAAACATGCGCCCCATGGGGTCGCCCAGCTTTAAATCGGCCTGTTGCGGCCCCATTTAAGACGCTGGCGGCGCGCCGGAGCACCCGGGCGCCGGGTCGCCCCGTCCGGGGTGCCGCGGCGGCCTTCCTCGCCGTTCTGCGGCCGCGGAGCGCCCTCTCCCGCCTGCTATACTTCAATCACTTTTTTATGTGTCTCGACGCGTCCCGGCGGCCCCGCCGGACCCGCGCGTCGTCGGAGCCTGTTGACGCAATGACCAACACCGAGCACGACCCCTCGCAAGACCCGACCGCCGAGCCGTCCACGCCGCAGCCCCCGCAAAACCAGACCTACGACTCCAGCAAGATCACCGTCTTGCGCGGACTCGAGGCCGTGCGCAAGCGTCCGGGCATGTACATCGGCGACGTCCACGACGGCACCGGCTTGCATCACATGGTGTTCGAGGTGGTCGACAACGCGATCGACGAAGCCCTCGCAGGCCACGCCGACGATGTGATCGTGACCCTGCACGAAGACGGTTCGGTCTCCTGCTTCGACAACGGCCGCGGCATTCCGGTGGACATCCACAAGGAAGAAGGCGTGTCGGCGGCCGAGGTGATCCTCACCGTGCTGCACGCGGGCGGCAAGTTCGACGACAACAGCTACAAGGTTTCCGGCGGTCTGCACGGCGTGGGCGTGTCGGTGGTCAACGCGCTGTCCGAGCACCTGTGGCTGGACATCTGGCGCGACGGTCACCACCACCAGCAGGAATACGCGCTGGGCGAGCCGCTGTACCCGCTCAAGCAGATCGAGGATTCGCCCAAGCGCGGCACCCTGCTGCGCTTCAAGCCGGCGGTGGAAATCTTCACCGACGTCGAATTCCACTACGACATCCTGGCCAAGCGCCTGCGCGAACTGTCGTTCCTCAATTCCGGCGTCAAGATCACCCTGGTCGACGAGCGCGGCGAAGGCCGGCGCGATCTGTTCCAGTACGAGGGCGGCATCCGTTCCTTCGTCGAGCATCTGGCCCAGGTGAAGACGCCGCTGCACCCGAACGTGATCGCGGTGTCGGGCGAGCAGAACGGCATCACCGTGGACGTGGCGCTGCAGTGGACCGATTCCTATCAGGAAACGATGTTCTGCTTCACCAACAACATCCCGCAGAAAGACGGCGGTACCCACCTGATCGGTTTCCGCGCCGCGCTGACCCGCACGCTGACCAACTACATCGAGAACAGCGGCATCGCCAAGCAGGCCAAGGTGGCGTTGTCGGGCGACGACATGCGCGAAGGCATGATCGCGGTGCTGTCGGTGAAGGTGCCGGACCCCAGCTTTTCCTCGCAGACCAAGGAAAAGCTGGTCAGTTCCGAGGTTCGCCCGGTCGTTGAGAGCACGTTCGGTGCACGTTTGGAGGAGTTCCTCCAGGAACACCCCAACGAAGCCCGTGCCATCACCGGCAAGATCATCGACGCCGCCCGCGCCCGCGAAGCCGCGCGCAAGGCCCGCGACCTGACCCGCCGCAAGGGCGCGCTGGATATCGCCGGCCTGCCCGGCAAGCTCGCCGACTGCCAGGAGAAAGATCCGGCGCTCAGCGAACTGTTCATCGTCGAGGGCGACTCGGCAGGCGGCTCGGCCAAGCAGGGCCGCAACCGCAAGACCCAGGCGATCCTGCCGCTCAAGGGCAAGATCCTTAACGTCGAGCGCGCGCGCTTCGACCGCATGCTCGGCAGCGCCGAAGTCGGCACGCTGATCACCGCGCTCGGCACCGGCATCGGCAAGGACGAGTACAACCCGGACAAGCTGCGCTATCACCGCATCATCCTGATGACCGACGCCGACGTCGACGGCTCGCACATCCGCACCTTGCTGCTGACGTTCTTCTACCGGCAGATGCCGGAGCTGATCGAGCGCGGGCATGTCTACATCGGCTTGCCGCCGCTGTACAAAATCAAGCAGGGCAAGAACGAGATCTATCTCAAGGACGATGCGGCGCTGGACCAGTACCTGGCCAACAACGCGGTCGAAGGCGCGTCGCTGATTCCGGCGACCGGCGAGTTGCCGATCGAAGGCGCGGCGCTGGAGCGTTTGCTCCTCGCCTACGCCGGCGCGCGCGAAACCATCGCCCGCAACGCGCATCGCTACGATCCCAACGTGCTGCAGGCGCTGATCGATTTCACCCCGCTCGACACCGCGCACCTGCTCGCCAACATCGACGAGCGCCACGAACTCGATTCGCTGGAAAAGCGCCTCAACCAGACCGGGCTCGGCAAGCCGCGTTATTCGCTGCAGCTGCATCCGGCCAACGAAACCCGCCAGGCCGCCTTGCTGGTCACGCGCGCGCACATGGGCCAGACCCTGGTGCAGGTGTTGCCGCTGTCGGCGTTCGAAGGCGGCGAGCTGCGTTCGCTGCGCGAAGCGGCGGCGCTGCTGCACGGACTGGTGCGCGAAGGCGCGCAGATCATCCGCGGCAATCGCGCCCAGCCGGTGACGAGTTTCGCCCAGGCGCAGGCGTGGCTGCTCGAGGAAGCCAAGAAGGGCCGCGCGATCCAGCGCTTCAAGGGCCTGGGCGAAATGAATCCCGAGCAGCTGTGGGACACCACGGTCAATCCGGAAACGCGGCGCCTGCTGCAGGTGCGCATCGAAGACGCCGTCGCCGCCGATCAGATCTTCAGCACCTTGATGGGCGACGTGGTCGAACCGCGCCGCGAGTTCATCGAGGACAACGCGCTGAAGGTGGCCAATCTCGACGTGTGACCCGGAAGCGCCCGATCCGGCCGTAACGGCCGGCGCATCGGGCGACCCACGCGACGGCGCGCGCGAGCGCGCCCTCGCCGCGTCGCGCGCGAACGCAGGCACATCGCCTGCGCCCTTGTTCGCCGCCGTTGGCGGTTTCTTCCTCGACCTGTCGCTGGCGATCGCGTTGCTCGCCGGTCTGTCGCTGCTCGGCGTGGCCGCGATGGGCTTCGTGCAGGGATTGCGCGGCATCGGTTCTGCGCAAATCGCCCTCGATCCCCTGCTTTTGGTCGTCGTCAGCCTGATCGCGACCGCGATCAGCGCCTTGTTCGTCTACTACTTTCGTCGAAATGCGAACACCGTCGAGCGGGCCGAATCGTGGCGCGCGTTGTGGCGCCGATCGAGCTGGGGATGGATCGCTTTCGCACTGATCGTATGCAGCGGTTACAGCGCCGTTGTCAGCACGTTCGCGCAAAAAATGGCGATCGACATCACCCCGACCAATCAGGTGCTCGGCGAAATCATCCGCACGCATCCGCGCTCACTGCTGATCTTCGCGGTGCTGATCGCGCCGGCCTACGAAGAGCTGCTGTTCCGGCGCGTGCTGTTCGGTCGGCTGTGGGCCGCCGGACGGCCGTGGCTGGGCATGGCGCTGAGTTCGGCCGCGTTCGCGCTGGTCCACGAACCGCCGGGCCTGGGCGCCAGCAGCGGCTGGGGCATGCTGCTGCTGTGGTCGGTGTACGCGCTGATGGGCGCGTTGTTCGCCTGGATCTACCGCCGCACCGGCAGTTTGTGGACGGCGTATCTGGCTCACGCCGGCAACAATCTGATCGCCTGTCTGGCCCTGCTCGCCTGAGCCGGCGCCGCTGCGCCGGCTATTGACGATTTATTAATCCAGGCCGGGCTACAACGTTCGAATCGTTATGGGGAACGCTGGTATGAAACGTCTTGTGCTGGGGCTGTCGATCGCATCCCTGGTCGCCGCCTGCGCCACCACCACCTCGCCCACCGGGCGCACTCAGCATGTCGGCGCGATTTCGAAAGCGCAGCTCGACCAGATGGGCGCGCAGGCTTTCGAGGAGACCAAGAGCAAAGAGCGCCTGAGCACCGACGCTCGCCAGAACGCCTACGTGCGCTGCGTGGTCAATTCGATCACCGGACAGCTGCCGCCGGGCTGGCAAGCCAACTGGGAAGTGGCGGTTTTCGTCGATTCCTCGCCCAACGCTTTTGCTCTACCGGGCGGAAAAGTTGGCGTAAACACGGGAATTTTCACGGTCGCGAAGAATCAGGACCAACTTGCGGCGGTGATTTCGCATGAAATCGGCCACGTGGTTTCGCGCCATCACGATGAGCGCATTACCCGCCAGATGGGCAGCCAGGCCGCGCTGAACATCCTGGGCACCTTGATGGGCGCGCGCTACGGCGACGGCGCCGCCAGCGCCACCAGTCAGTTCGGCGGCGCGGCGCTGCAGACCGCGTTCCTGCTGCCGGGCTCGCGCACCCAGGAAAGCGAGGCCGACGTGGTCGGCCAGCGCCTGATGGCGCAGGCCGGCTACGACCCGCGGCAGGCGGTGAACCTGTGGCAGAACATGATTTCCGCCAGCAGTTCGCGGCCGCCGCAATGGCTGTCCACCCACCCCGATCCGCAGTCGCGCATCCAGGAGCTGAGCGCCCGCGCCGGGTCGCTGATTCCGGTTTACGAACAGGCCCGCGCGGGCGGCCGTACGCCCAAGTGTGGATGACACCGGGTGTGAAAAGGATGTGCAGACCCGTATCGCGCCGCCCCAGGTTTCTGTTAGGTTGGCGGCCCCTTGGCCTTGCGCCGTCCCGCCGCGAGGCCCTACGGTCTGCGGCCGCTGAGCTCTTTTGAGGTGAGTCCATGAACAAGCAACCCACCCGCCATAGCACCCTGCTCGCCGCCGCCATCGGCGCGGTAGTGCTGTTCGGCGCTGTTCCCCAGGCGGTCGCTCAGCAGGACACCGAGCGCCAGACCGAGAAGCGCGAGAACGCCAGCAACCTTCGCGACAACGGCCGCGCCAACTCGCGCAGGAACAAGAGCGAAGACGGCAAGAAGGTCGAGAACCAGTACCCGAACGCGACTCGCGTCGCGCCGGACGCCAAGGCCTCGTCGAAGGGCGGCTCCAAGCTGCAGAAGATGATGGACGCGTTCAACAAGGAAAAGACCGCCGACGCGCGCGCCCAGGCCGATGCGATCATCGCCGACACCGGGCTGAACCCGTACGAGCGTTCCTTCGCCGCGCAGATCGGCTTCCAGGTCGCCTACGACGCCGACGACAACAAGGCCGCGATGGAGTACCTGAAGAAGGCCATCGAGATCAACGGCCTGGACAACAACAGCCACTTCGACCGCATGTTCGTCCTGGCCCAGCTGCAATTGCAGGAAGAGCAGTACGCCGATTCGCTGGCGACGATGGACCGCTTCCTGACCGAATCCAAGAGCACCAAGCCCGAGCACCTGATCGTCAAGGGCAACGCGCTGTATCGCCTGGAGCGTTACCCGGAGGCCGGCAAGGTCATCAAGGCCGCCATCGACGCCTCGCCCGAGCCCAAGGCCGAGTGGCAGCAGCTGCTGATGGCCACCTACGTGGAAAGCAACCAGGGCGCCGAAGCGGCCAAGGTCGCCGAAGCCATCGCCGCCAAGTCGCCCAACGACAAGCGCGCGCAGATGAACGTCGCCGCGGTCTACTCGCAGTCCGACATGCTCGACAAGGCCGCCGTGGTGCTCGAGAAGATGCGCGCCGCCGGCCAGTTCACCGAAGACAAGGACTACCGCCAGCTCTACTCCACCTATCTGAATCTGGATGGCAAGGAGAAGGAAGCGGCGGGCGTCATCAACGAGGGCCTGGAAAAGGGCATCCTCAAGCCGGACTACCAAGCGTACGCGGCGCTGGCGCAGTCCTATTACTTCTCCGATCAGGCTGGCATGTCGATCGATGCGTACAAGAAAGCGGCTCCGCTCGCACCAGACGGTGAGACGTATTTGAATCTCGCCCGTGTACTGTGGCAGGAAGACCGCATCCCCGAGGCCAAGGAAGCTGCCCAGCAGGCGATCTCAAAGGGCGTTAAGAAGCCCGATGACGCCAAGAAGATTCTCGCGCTGAAAGGCAAGTAATTTCAGTGTGTAGAGCCCAACCGCGCTTGGAACCTGTGACGCGGTTTGGTATATGCTAGGAGGTTCCCGCGACTGGAAACGGTTGCAGGAACCGAACGATGGCCCGCGGCGCCCCGGCGTCCGGAAACACCTCCCGAGCTGACGGCATGACGCAAGACCTCGAACTCCAAGTTAGGAATGATGACGACCGCGAAGGTTTGAACTGGGCACGTATTGCCGGTATCTCCTGCGCGATCGCCGTGCATGCCGCGGCGCTCCTGCTGTTGCTGGCCCCGATGACACCGCCCGCGCAGCAGCAGGACAAAGAGGAGGTGACGATGGTCAATATCATCAAGCCGCCGCCGCCGCCCCCGCCGCCCCCCCCGCCGCCGCCGGAACCGCCCAAGGAGCTCAAGCAGCCTCCGAAGGAACTGTCCCCGCCGCGACCGACCCCGACCCCTCCGCCGCCGGAACAACCGCCGGTCGAGAACCTGGATCCGAGCCCGATCGATCCGCCCGCGCCGCCGCCGGCTCCGCCCGCGCCGCCGACGGCCGCCAGCGACATCGGCTCGAGCGTGGACCCGTCCTCGCGTCGTTTGAATCCGCCGAAGTACCCGCCGACCGAAGCCCGTCAGGGCGTGGGCGGTACCGTAGTCCTCGTGATCAGCATCGACGGCCAGGGCAACGTGCTGGACGTGCAGGTCGAGAAGTCCAGCCGTAACCGTAATCTGGACCGAGCGGCCATGGATGCCGCACGCAAGTGGCGCTTCAATCCTGAAATGCGCAACGGTCAGCCGGTCGCAAGTCGCGTCCGCGTGCCCGTGGATTTCGTCCCGCCGACCTGATCGGGGTCCAGGGACAGTCGTAAGTCACATTAAGTAGTGCGTACTACATTCTTTCCTTTCCACGACATTCAAAGGTAAGCGTCATGCTGCAGCAAACCACCACCGCCGCCGCCGGAGGCTCCAACGCTGAAGCACTTCAGCAGATGAGCTTCTCGCATCTGTTGCAGAACTTCGATCTCGTCGGCTGGATCGTGTTCATCACGCTCACGCTGATGTCGGTTCTGTCGGTCTACTGGATCGTCATCAATTTCGTTAAGAACCTGCGCCTGCGCGGCTCTTCGGATCGCGTCGTCAGCACGTTCTGGGAAACCCCGAACGCCCAGGACGCCATCCGTTACATGGAAGAGCAGTCGCGCAGCGAGCCGTTCTCGAAGATCGCGCTCGACGCCGCTCAGGCCGCCGCTCACCACCAGCGCCACGAAGGTTCGCGCCTGGTCGAGTCGCTGAACCGCTCGGAGTTCGTCGATCGCGCCCTGCGTCAGGCCGTGACCCGCGAAAGCTCGCGTCTGGAAGCCGGTCTGACCGTGCTCGCCACCGTCGGTTCGACCGCTCCGTTCGTCGGCCTGCTCGGCACCGTGTGGGGCATCTACCACGCCCTGCTGCGCCTGGGCGCCAGCGGCGAATCCTCGATTCAGGCCGTGGCCGGCCCGGTCGGTGAAGCGCTGATCATGACCGCCATCGGTCTGTTCGTCGCTATCCCGGCGGTGCTCGCATACAACTTCTTCGTGCGCCTGAACCGCGTCACGAACAACAAGTTCGACACCTTCGCGCACGACCTGCACGACTTCTTCGCTACCGGCTCGCGCGTCGGCGAAGTCGGCGGCAAGCGTTAAGCAATAAGTCTCCTCATTTAGCGTAGTTCTGGAGTTCGGACATGGCCTTTAGTTCAGGCGGCGACACCGGCGGCCCCATGGCCACAATCAACGTCACGCCCCTCGTGGACGTGATGCTGGTGCTGTTGATCATCTTCATGATCACGGCGCCGTTGATGACGCATAAGGTCGAGATCAAACTGCCCGATGCCACGCTGAAGAAGATCGAGGATGCGTCGAAGACGACGCCGATCACCTTGTCGATCCAGGAAGATGGCCACATCTACTGGAACGACGAGCCCGTGTCGGCGGAGCAGCTGGAAAGCCGGCTGTCGGTGGAAGCGCAGAAGACCCCGCAGCCGCAGCTCAATGTTCGCGGCGACAAGACCACGAAGTACCGCACCATCAACAACGTGGTGACCGTCGCGCAGAAGCAGGGCATGCGCAAGGTCGGTTTCGTCGCGATCAAAGAACGTTAATCGGAGACTAGTCAGATGGCTTTCAGTAACAACTCCGATAGCGGCGCGATCTCCGACATCAACGTGACCCCGCTGGTCGACGTGCTGTTGGTGCTGCTGATCATCTTCATGGTCACGGCACCGACGGTGTCTTACCCGATCGACGTCAACCTGCCGCAACCGACGTTGAACCCGCCGCCGCAAACGCAAGAACCGCCGCCGCCGATCGCGCTGCGGATCGATGCGACCGGCCAGGTGTTCTGGAACAACAACCCCACGCCGTTGACGGCGATCCAGGGGATGATGAACGAGACGGTTCAACGCGATCCCACGAACCAACCTCTGCTAGAAATCGACACCAACGACGATGCCGAATACGGCATTCTCGCCAAGGTGCTGGCTTACGCCAAAAACGCAGACATGAAAAAAATCGGTTTCGTCCAGAAGTAATTCCGTCCGGAACCGACACTTACCGTCGTGAGAACGCCGCCCAACCGGGCGGCGTTTTTTTATGTGCGGGGTGGACTCGATCTGATCCGATACGGATACGAATACCGGTGCCGATGCCACCTCGCGGCGGCGCGCCGCAGGGACTGCGCCTTTGGTCGCACTTGCGCTTCGGACTGTGACGGAATTAGCGTAAAGGCGGGCATCCCGCCCAAGGATGGAGGTGCATATGGCCGGCTCCGCGTTCTCCGCATCCACCTACTCGGGCAACGCGCCCGTTGCCGAAATCAACGTCACGCCGCTGGTCGATGTGATGCTGGTGTTGTTGATCATCTTCATGGTTACCGCGCCCGCGCTGACCGGTAATCTCAACCTGTCCCTGCCCTCCCCTAACCCGGACGTGATCCGGACACCGCCCAAGGTCGCGTTGATGGTGCAGCAGGACGGCAGCTTCGATCTCGACGGCCAGCGCCTGACCACGACGCAACTGCCGGCCGCGCTCGCCGCCATCGTGCGCGCGAACCCGGACACGATCGTGGAAGTCGGCGCCAACGCCGATGCCGATTACCAGGGATTCACTCACGCCTTGTCGGCGGCGAAGGAAAGCGGCGTGCGGAATATTTCCAGCCGTTGATGGGCGACGGATTTTAATTCTCGGCGATGTGTGTGCCGATGCAAAAATGCCGTTTTTAGCGGCCTTTTTGCTTATTGCGAGAGGTTGCGGCATTGCAGGACAAGACGCTGCGCGCTGCCTTCGGCGACATGCGAATCTACGACGCTATGCGTGACACGGTCATACCTGCGCCCGTCATTCCCGCG